>NZ_JAZHFF010000023.1:0-21001 GCF_036541985.1 Rhodococcus sp. IEGM 1306 | reverse complement strand
CAGAATTCCGATTCCTTGCAGATCATCATCCGGGAAGGTACGTCCTCCCGGGATCCACAGGTTCTGATCATTACTCCGGGGAGGTTCATGTGCGACTGAACGCGGGGGAGGGGTTATGTAACCCGCGTGTTTGACGGCGCTTCCGCAGGCTGCTGCCGTGTGTCCTGGAGATGGATGGAGACGGGGGTCTGTGGACAGTCGATGGTGCGTCTGCGAGCTCGATGGCTCGGGTCACGTGTCGAGAGGAGCACCTGAAAGATCCGGAAAGGCACCTTAACCTGTCAGCTGCCGAACGTAGGTTTCCAGCGGGGAGGGTTTGTGCCTTCGTGTCCGCCTGCGAATCGTGAGGGACTTCGGTTGGGGGAGGTCGATCCGCATATATTGTCACGCGGAATGCTCTTTATCGCAGTTGCGCAGAGGATTTCGTTCACCGGATTCGAACATTAGGGTCGTGCGTCGTTCGGCTTCCGTGAGTACATTGCTCGGATCGACGTATTGACGGTGCGCTGTTCGCGCACTCGAAGGAATGCTTCGCATTCCGTCAATATTCGTTTCTCAGGACTCAAAGGTTCCACAACGCCAACAGTTCGGCCCGAAGACTGAGCGAGCGAACGTAGTGGTTGGACCGCAGTTGTGCGCTGGGGTGCCCGACCTCGACGAGATACCTCTCGGTGTCTGGCACAGGAAGCGGTAGCAGGTCGTTGCGAACGCGGAGAAAGAACTGAAAATGACTGGGGGAATCCGGTATTCGATCCTGGTTGGATATCACGACAGCGGGTGGCAATAACAATTCGTTGTCCGTGGAGACGCGGATGACGACGTCCCCACGTGCCATGCTGCTTGGTTTTCCGAGTCTGAGTGTTTCGAGTCGGTATCTCACGCTCGGATTGACCGAAAGATGCTTCGTTGAAGTCTGTTTCACAGGCGCGATGCGCACGGAGGGACGGGTTTCGTGATCGCTGACTTGCCTGATAAATACTCGGTTGGTCGGAGCAAGAGGAAAGTCGTTGTCAAGGTTCTGCATTCGGCCAGTGATGCCAGGTATGGGTACGGCACGCCCGATCGCCCATTCGCGCGCGGCGTTGTCGATGAATATTTGGTCTACAGCAGTGGTTTCGTCGATATTGTTGACGAACGCGCGACTGTCGGCAACCACTTGGGGGTCATCGGAAATGACGACCGCTTCATGGGTGAATGTGGAATTTTCGGAAGCATTCGGCGAGCCGATTACAGCTCGTTGGTTCGTCACGATGACCTTGGCGTGCAGTGTTGACGACGACAGGATGCGAACGCCCTTGCTGAGGTAGTGCGCAAGAACGGCAGGTGAAGTGGCGTGGGCGCGGATCGCCGCGGTAGAAGCATTGACGATCAGAAGGTCTCCACTGCGAAGTGGAAGTAGTTCGGGCGCAAGGTGTCCGAGATAGGGAACAGCGGCATAGCGTGGGCCTCGCGTGCGGATCGCGCGAGTGATGTGTGGCCACGGGTTCGGTCCGTGGAAGCTGGTCCCCATAGCCTAGAACGGTAGCGCGAATCGGGCCCGATTTCTGGCTCCTGCGTGAAAGCTGCCGTCGTTCTGAGTCGTCTCCGGAGCAAAAGAAACTTCCGGATATCTGTGATCTGTCGTGGAGGTCGAAGAATGTTGTAGCGATCAACCCTGCCGGGTCAGACGGCGTTATACCCCAGTGCGACTGCAGCGCTGTCGATTCGGCGTGCGATTTCGATACGGGACGGTGGCAGTGATGGCGCCGGACGGGTGGGAAGGGTCTGCTGCTTGTTCGAGCAGCGCCCCGCGCAGTGCACCGGGAAATTTGCCGCGGTACGCGATCCCGCGGGGGTGAGGGCGGGCGTGGTGGATCGTGCGGGCCCATGCCTGGAGGGGCGTGTAGTCCTGAGATCGTAGGCGCTCGCCGTGTGGATATCGGGTGACTGATGTAGTGTCGCTGGCGGGCCGAGTCGATTCGTGATCAGTGCTCGAAAAGTGAACGTGCAGAAAACTTCTCGGCATTCTAGTGTAGGTCGGGCGGCGTGGTCTTCATGAACTGATGGACCCGTGCCTCGTGACGGGGAAGCCGGGCGTGTTGGGCTGCAGTGGAGGTTCGTCTACTACTCTTTGGCAGCCTCTTGTCGCGAGTTCAGGTGAGGTGGCGGCTGGGAGGCGTCAGCGTGGCTTCGGCGCCCCATCAGATAACAGGCGGTAGGGCCGGCGTGATGGTTGTGAGCGCAACGTAGGACATGGCACTCACTGGAGACGTTGTGGGGAAGACGATTCCGTTGAGATAGATCCATGAGGTTGCGACGGCACCGGCGATCAGTGCTGCGATTGTCACGGTGGTGGCTGCGCGCTCGCGGAAGAGGAGCATCACGGCCCCGGCGCTGGGCTTTCGGGCGGGGTCAGCGCGGATAACCTCTGGCTACGGTGCGTGCAAGGATACCGAGCGTGGCTTTGAGAGATCCTTCGGCGATGACGGGAAAGATTCCTGCTTGCCGCCAGGCGGGGCCGATATCAGACCAGTCGTAGTACGAGGTCACGAGGGAACTGTGGCCGTCGTCGGCCGGCTCGATCCGATATCCGTAGACGTGCCCGATCGGAGGCCGGACAGTTCCGAGGATGGTCCATGCTATTTCGCGTTGGGGAACAAAAGTTTTGATCGTCACTGTGACGTCGTACTGTCCCATGGGTAGGTCGCCCAGAGCTTCGCGATCCATGTGGACGACGAATTCGTCGCCGGTCGCGGTCACGAGTTCGCCATCTGCGCCTATCAGCATTCCGGATCCGTCGATGGCGACGTGCCCCTGAGGGTCGCAGAGGACCGCGAAGATCGATGCGGGGTCGGCACGGATGGTGCGCTGTACTTCGATCCGTTCGCTAGTCATGTGGCGAATGCTGCCATACCGCCGATCGGTCGGCGAGGTTTCTCTCGTTCGGTGGGTGCATTCATCGGCTTCGGTCGGTGAGGCGGGGTGATGCGCGGACATGTCGGATGCTGCCGTTCACGCGCCGGATGGTTGAGTAATCCTGAGCGGGGTAGGTGATCCATGGAGTCTTCGCGAATGCTCGTGGAGAGCGTGGGTAATCGACCGTGTGGATACTGGGTGACTGTTGTAGTGCCGCTGGCGGATTGTGTCGACTCGTGAGAGGTGCTCGACAAACGAACGTGCGGAGAGTTTCGCGATAATTTAGTGGCGGGGACAGTTCCATTCGCCGAAGAACCTGGCCATGGCACTGGGCGGTGAGGTGGGGGAGCTGTGTGTCGAAATCGAACCACTGTTCGTCGATCCTCGTTTGCCTCTGAACTCTGCACCCGTGGACAATGGAACGCAACGGAAATGGGGATCTCACTTGTGCGCGGTACTGATAGGCGTCGTTGTCGAGCGTTTTCTGTGGAACTTAAGTGCTAACGCACCCCTTGTTGAGATGCCGAAACTACGACTTAAGTCGGAACAATTGAGATAAATCAAGAAAACTGGCACGAGTTCTAAAACACTGTCTACGGTTACTTCCACATCGTGATCGCTCGGCCCTAGATCCCGTCCTTCGGGTGACGGAAATTCTTACCGGCGACATGCGACTGTCCGTTGCGAAGGAGTGGGGCCGAAGTCGCTGGTGGAGTCGTGGACTGCTGTCCTCAACGTCGGAGCGGCACCGTTCGCAGGAGCGGGCAGTGATGTTTCGGCGATAACGACGACCGTGATGGGTCGACTAGGTATCGCGGCAGATGATCGACCGTGGCGGTGGATCGCTTTGTCCTTTGCCGCCGTCGGCCAGTTTGTGCAGCGGGTGTATTTAGCGGCGAGGCCCTTGGACAACCGCGACCCGACGTGGAGTCTGCTCGACCACGACAGATGGGCATCACGGACAGCTGCGATGGTCATTGCGGACGCCGAGCGTGGGATCCTGCTGTGACCTCCGCGGGTACGCCTGCGCGTGAATGGTGTCGGTGTCGAGCGGTTCACGTCACCAGGTTTTCACGACGTCCGTGATCGATTCCGGCGCGGTCACCGTGTCGGCAATGCGGGTGGCGAAACCCGTGTAACTGATATGCGGCCGAACGAATCCTCTTGCGAGGTATCACTGTAGGGATCGCCTGCGCATGGTGAGAAGTTCGGCGAGTTCGTTGACCGGCTCCCAGATCACTGGTTGGGGCACGTCCGGGGCGCTCTGCCACCGCATTCCGCCGGAGATCCAGCGTTCACGCCACTGTTCATGCGTGCTCGATTGCCTGCTGTGGCGGTGCTGGTCGGCGCCGGGGGCCGCGTCGAACGTGAACGCGCACGCTGGACACCTCTCGCCGGAACCCGAACCATCTCGGGCGTAAGGCCGCTCGCGTAATCCAGGGTATCCACAGACTTGGCACCGAAAAGTCCTGGTAGTCGAGGGGACGATGTCGACGACAACGCCCTTGCTGCTGAACTTGGTGGGGTAGTCGTCCTCCAGGAGGTCGAGTGCGGTCCACTCCACCCCGGGCTCGATCTGGTGAAACCGGAAGGTGCCGCAATTGCTGTTGACGAAGATCATGCAGCGAACGGGGGCGGGTTCGGGCAGATCGTAGACAAGCTGGGCGAATTCGCGGGCGAACGCGATCCCTTGCTCGAGCAACGCGCGTTGATCGGATCTGGTGATGAACGGTCCCATCGACTCGACCGGAAGGCCGGAGGGAAGGAAGTCTTCCGCGACGGCATTCGGGGCGCGCAGTGGCACATAGTCTTCGAGGTGGAATGAACTGTCGTTGCATTCCCACCCGGTGTAGTCGAAGAAGTTTGCCGGCGGACTCTCGTCGTCGGCACGTGAGTCCGCCCAGACCAGGAGCTTTCCGCGGCGTTCTATTCCGCGATTCAACTTCGCCCTGAGCTGCGGCGTGAGGCCGTCGGTGGGGTCGATCGCAGAGAACCCGACGCCGACACCCAGGAATGCTGCGGCGTTGTCGGTGATCCGAATAGTGAGCATGTGCTCATGCTTCCAGTGACCGCGCGCTTCCGCTGGCAGGTGGTCCTGTGGTGCGGCGCACGACGGGCCGAGCGCACTTGATGAGCGTTACGGTCTGACGATGACTCCGATTGAAATCGACCTTCCGGATCCGGCTGCAGCACATCGGATGCTCGCGGGATGGGCGGCAGCGTACGCGGCAGTTTTCTCCTTCTCTGACCTCCATTCGACCTTCACCATCGAAAACAATCGAGTCACCGACCGTGACGGCGGCGGATCACACTTCGACTTCATTTCGCTGCCGAGCGGTCGTGCTGCGATCTGCGGTTTCGACCGGCACAGCCCTGATCCTGCTGTGGAGGGCGGCCGCGCCGTCTTGTGTGATCACGGTGCCGAACCCTGGTGGCTCGAAACCGCCAGCAACGATGAAATCCTGAACTTCGCCTACGGATACGAGTCCGGGAGGTGGAGAGCTGTTGGCCATGATCCGACACGCGTTGTGCCTTTCGTCCTTGCACCGGGTTCGTCCAGGGAGCCGAATTCAGCGCTCTCCTCCCTCGCGGACTTCCTTGAGCAGGCTTCGGAAGACCTTCTCGGGCAACCGGTACGCGGAGATGACGCGGCCCTCCGCGCGTTGCTCAATGCTGGATCGGACCTCGACGAGCTGACTCTGTGCTTAGCGCTGGTGGGGGAGTACGAGTACCTGCAGGATGGGCTCGAAGCGGCAGCTCTGTTTCGGCTCCACGACTCTCCGCGGTGACCGTCGGCTCACCGCGGCCAGACGACAGTTGCCGGTCGCGTTGTGCGCCAATGGACGTGTGGTCAGACCGGCTCCAAGAGTGACGGGTTGTTGTTGCGAGGGCTGTTCACCGCAGTCGAGACTTCGTAGGGCTCGAGATGCGGCTCCGGAACCGAGTTGATCATGGCCTGGACCTCACCTTTGTCGGTGAGGTTCGGGTCGAGCCAGTGCTCCCAGAATGTCTCTGGGAGGATCAGCGGAGATCTGTCGTGTATGTGTCCCGAGGCATCTGTTGCTGGTCGAGTCAAAACTGTACAGGTCCATACCCACTTGTTTGGATCGTCTTCTGGCAGTTCAGGATCGGGCCACAACTCGTAGAGTCCAGCCATTGCGATCACGTCGCTTTCTCCGTGGAGAAAGTATGGAATCTTCGACCCTGCTTCACTTTTCATCCACTCGTAGTATCCATTGGCCGGAATGATGGCGCGCCGTTTGGATGCACTGCTTCTGAATGATGTTTTCTCGGTGACGGTTTCGCTGCGGGCATTGATGAGCTTGGATGCCATCTTCCGGTCTTTCGCCCAGGCCGGCAGCAATCCCCATTTGACAGATCTGAGTTGACGCTGGGGCTCGTCGTCCGGTTCTTCGCGTGGGGTGCGTTCGAGGATCACACGAGGTGCCGTCGATGTCGAGGACGTCGAACACGTAGTACGAGGTTGCGACCTCGTTGCGGAGCTGAGCGGTGGGCCGCAGGACGTGCATTCGTCGTTGCAACAGGGAGAAGGACGGGACACCGTCCGGTCCGAGTGCGACGATTTCCCCGTCGAGGACGGTTTTGCGGTGATCGAGCACAGAGCGGAGCGCGTCCACGATCTCGGGGAACGATGCGCTGATGTTGTTATCGTTGCGCGACCAGAGCACGGGCGACTCGGAACCTGTTGTGGTGATGGCTCTTTGGCCATCCCATTTCGATTCGAAGGCCCAACGCTCCCCTGTCGGGGGCTGCCCGAGCGTGGCGAGCATCGGCGGCACTGGTTTTCCGGTGGTGGCGCTCATACCTTCCACTGTGCGCTGGTTTGTACTGGTTTCGGCCGATTTTCGGAGGTTGAAACAATAGTGAAATGAGCGAGACTACAGAACCGGATGAGACTCGAGGGTGGAGCCCGGCCCCGGACGAGGGCCAGGCCGGCACGGTGCTGACGAAGGACGGCCAGTGGGCGTACCGCTACAAGGACGGCGCGGAGCTGATCATGCTGAAGATGCCGGATCGTCCAGCCGCGAGGTAGCCGGCAGAATTCATAAGATCAGGTCGCCACATGTGACCGACCTGCAAGGATCTTGCAGGTCAGGACCTCAGCTTTCGCTGCGGTCTGGTCAGTGTGGCGACCTGATTCTCGTCGCAGGGTACAGAGTAGTACGCGGGTCCGACATCTTCGATGCAGAGATCTAGGGGCCGGTCTCCGGTTAGTCGATCGGGGAGAGCGCGGACGCGTGCAGGAGGGACAAGGCTCCGAGTAGTTCGATACCGAGAAGCCTGCCGTCTCTGTCGAAGTCGAGGACGATCTGGCCGTCAGAACCATCACAGTCGACGTGCTGCTGGCGCACCGCATCTCCGTTCGCCCGGTCGGAGGCCACATAGATGTATGAAGCGTCGGCGTCAGGGTCGTATGTTGCCGCGAATGTCAGATGCATATCGAGAGAATAGTTCTGGGCGAAGCGTGAGGCGACTTGACGCTGTCGCCGTGCCGATACTTCAACACGTGAAGTACCGGCACATATCCTCGTCGAACGCGGGTTCATCCAAATCAGTTGGGACCGTTGAAGAATTCCTCGGTGAGGATGTCCGCGTCTTTGAGTCCACTATCTCTCAGCTTCTTTTTCATCTTCAAGGATGCATACACGTAGGGCAGGGCGGATCGCGGATCGGTGTCGTAGTCCTCTTCGCTCCCGCCCAAGAACACGAAGACTCGCGGCGTGATGCATTGTCCGACGTCCAAGCTGGACAAACCGGCCCGCTGCAGCCAGAAGGCAAATCGGTCCAGTGCGCAGCCGTTCAAGATGGTTCCATCTGCGATTCTCAGCAGAAGAAGCCCGTACGGTAGCAGTTCCTCTGCGATGCCTCGGGCGGGATCGTAAATGTAAACCATTGTTTCAGGTTCGTTCTGAGTCAGCTTGTCGAGAATGAAGAACTGGATGCCACGCCAGTCCTGAGCGAAGCAGTACATACGAGGGTGATCGAAGTACTGGGATAGCAAGTCAGAAAGCCGATCCGAGATCGACTCGTCGTAGACCTGGAACGCCCCACTTCCCAAAGAGAGAGAAGTTCTTCCGCTGGGATTGCCACCGGAACCCATGGATGAGTCCTCACTGTTGCGGTCCTGTAGGGGCATTTCTTCGGCCTGTGGGGCGCTTGGAAACGCTGGGCCCTGCACCAGAGCTATCCACCTACAGGCCGAACACCACAGCTCATAGCTGATGTCCCCGTCCGCAGTGGAAAGGGGTTCATCGAAGGGAATCCACTCGACCGTCAAATCTCGCTGATTGCAGTTCGGGCACCGAATTCCTTCGAAGGATCCTTCCCGGATTCTGGCCGCAACGAACTCCGGCACCGGCACTGGCGTCGTACGGACCTCATGGCTTGAAGGCGAAGTGGGAAGCTGCGTATCGCCCACATGCGATCGATCGAGAGGCGGCGTGGGCGGGAGGTCGGGCCACCGATCAGGTATCGAGGGGCGATACGTGTCGCGGGAGCCTTTGCGGACGAGGTAGATGAGCAGAGCCACCGTCCCCGCGATGATGATCAGCACGGCTGTTTCTCCGTTCGCTGGGGGACCGGGGGAGGACTCGCTGTCACGGAGTCGTCGGCGGCGCGGCTGTTAGTCAGAGCCGGCACGTTGTTGGGCGCTCTCGCGTAGTGGTCAGATCAGTAAGCCGAGCGTCAGAAGCGTGAACGCGAGCACTGCGGTACTGGTGGCGGCGCCGGTGAGCGTCCGGTGTCCCGTGAAAGCCAGCGACGTGGCCTGCAGCGCCAAAGACACTAATCCGGTGCCGAAGGCGGTAAGCAGGACAAGTTGGGGCACGGCCACAGCGCGGTCCAATCATGTTCATTGTCAACGGAACAACGACCCGATGACACCGCCGATGACGTCGACGACGAAGTCCACGACTGTTTCGAGGACGCGTTCTGCGAAGCGCCGCAGTCGACCGGGTTGCGAGGGAGCCATGTCGTCGGTACCCGTAGGGATTCAGAGGCCGCGGGGGAGTGCGATGGGGGTGCAGCGTTGCCGCGCTCGGCTACGACGACTCGACCGGAATGTCACTCCGCCGGACGTGGCTGTTGCCATGCGGACGTGGGGTTCACACGACATGTGCGCGCTCCTTCTGTCGGCGATCGCCCGGTCAGCCGATTGAGGACCGCGGGGTCTCGTTACCGACAGTCAACGCTCTTGCGTGAATATTCAGCAATCATTTTGCGCGGTTCGAGAGTGAAATCACACAAGACTGAAAGCGTTCTTGTTCTTCAAGAATTTTCCAGCGCGCGACGGCCAGCGTAGGCCGTCGAGGTCAGGTGAGCACCGTCTGGGTTATGCCATGGTTACCCGTCGGGCGTCCCAGATTTGGCGGGGAGGGGTGTGTTTTCATGCGCCGAGTCCGACGTTGGTCCAGATGTCGAGGTAGGTGGAGTAGTCAACGAAGTACGGGGGCTCGTCTGACGACCACACCACCCCTCGGACGGCGTCCCCGTCGATGTACAGGCAGAGGTATCCGCCGCCGCCGGAGTGGAACGTGGCGACGCAGCGGGTGGGGTCGGGGTACTCGTCGGGGGAGAGACCGTCCAGGATTCCCCACTCGAAGGCGTCGATGCGAAACATCTCGCCCAGCGGCAGAGGCCCGACCGTTCTCCCAGCGATGTCGTACCAGCCGTTGTGAAGGTGAGTGTAGAACCGCGTGAGGCTTGCCGGAAAGTGGTGCCACACTGCCGGGACGTCGTCGTTCTCGGTGACCGGGCGCCCACCGAGGTAGTACATGTCGCCCCCGTCGGCCGCCGTCATCCGGTACAGGAGAAACCACTCACCCTGAGATGTCAGCAAGGCGACGTCGGCGAGACTGGCAGTGATCGTCGTGTAGGTGTCGGACATGATCGGTCGCCCGAAGTGGTTCCACCGCTTCAACACTTCCGCTACGCGCCACGTACGGTCCCCGGCGAGTGCGTGCAGCCAGTGCTCCGGTAGGTGTCGACGGCCCGGCATTGTGAGGTCGTCGATCTCGACCAGCTCCGGTGCGGCGACAAACCTCGCAACATGCATCAGATCCACTACGTCTCCCATCAAACCGACTGCAGGACTTGCCTTGCGTTGCACAGTGCGTTCGGTCTCTGACGTTCGGTGCTATCCGATGACCGGGACCGTTTCGCCCGTGCGACCCTTTCTGGACAACCACTCCTCGATGGAGATGACGTCCACCCCAGAGATTGACGCTTCGGCCAGGCATTTCTTCGTCAACTCAGCCGACTTCTCGTCGATCAAGACCCACACCAGGTTGACCGACTCTCGGTTGGTCCTCTCGTCGATCGAGGCAAGTTGGTGTCGTGCGATCCCCGGCCACATCTTCTGCCACACAGGGGTGAACCACTCCATCTCATGGCGTACGCCGGTGTCGAGATCGATCGCGTACTCCCACAATCGCCGGACGTCGACCAAGGTTTTCGTCTCGCGCTCCCATGTATCGAAAGGAAGTCGCAAGTTCGGTGCCGCAGAATAGGGCAACGAATATGCGTACCGGCTATCCACGAGAGTGACGAATTCTTGAAATGAGCGATGGGTGTCCCTTACTCGCACGCGGGCACCGTCCCTGGCGATACGCGCAACTGATTGAGCATGGTCACGATTAGCCGAAGAATCGCTGGGCATGAGAGCACGGTACCAGTTGACGACTCGGCGGCAGAGCCCGCGAGAAGCATCTCTCTGCGCCGAAATACTGTCGCTAGACGTCGTCTCGGTACCGACACAAGGGTTGCTAGGGTTACCCGGTCATTGGAGAGATTCCTATCGAATTGGAGACGATGCTGCATGGCTGAGAGTGATTCGCCAACTTATCGACGATCTCGACGGTAAGCCGATCGACGACGGATTCGGCGAACGCGTCCAATTCTCGTATCAGGGGTCGGACTACATGATCGATCTGCGGCCGACGAACGTCGACAAGTTCAACGCCGCCCTCGAGCCTTTCGTGAAGGTCGCCGAGAAAGTCGGAAAAGCACGCCGCGGCAGAAAAGCTGATGTGACGGCGAAGGATACCGGTTCAGGTCGCTCGAAAGAGCAGTTGCAGGCAGTGCGGGACTGGGCAGTCAAGAACGGCTACGACGTGGCACCGCGGGGACGGGTCAACGCGGAGATCCTCGACGCCTTCGACGCCGCGCACTGAATTCGATCCCTTTAAGGCGACACGACATTCAACACTGATACGAAAGCGGGTGTGAGGGGAAGCGTTTCTCACATACGCCCTTCGGCCTGGCCCTGTGTGGATTCCGCCACCTCTTTCATCGCTGGCGCGAACTGCAGGTGTTTCCAACCGAAAACACCCGAGAACCACGCGCCCTTCCTGAGTCGAAGTGTGTCGCCGTCTGCGCTCGGCCGCCGACTGCCACTGCGAACAGCAGAGATTAGACACAGTCATCTCCGGGTACAGTTCCGCAAGCAGCCTGCGGAGTGCGCGCATACACAATCCAGTCGGTCCACCGTCGACGTCTTGCGCTCATTCTGCAGGCTGCACCCGCAACTGTCAGTGCAGATCATTCCCCGAGTTCCCTTGCACGCGAGTAGGCCCGGCAACGGACGCATCGTCGACGGCAGTCCAAAGGTCACTCCTCGTTGAGTCAGACACCGTCCGTGGCTTGAATCTTGCGGATCATCGATGGGCCTCCGGTCTATCGAACCTGCTGATCGGCAGCACTATCGGCGACGGCTCAGGCGGAATGGAGCGACTGGAATGTAGTCACGAACCCATCGATGGTTTCGTACGCTTCGGCCTCGTCTTGCGGTGCGCGGCTCGGGTCATCGTGTCGTAGAGCGTTCATGATTTCGATCTGCCCCCATGCCCAGCGTAGGTCTTCGTGGCGATCGTGTTGTTCGTGCTCGTACTTGTCGACGATCGATTCGTAGACGGTTACCAAGGCGCGCAGGGAAGTTCGGCCGTGATCGTAGTCGTCGGCTACCTCGAGGATCAGAGGGTGAAGATCTGGTGATTCGGGTGAAGGATCGTGCGGGTTGTCCGAAGTCATGAGTCTTGTCCTCGCGATTGACGGTCAGGAAGTTTCCGGCGGGGATGAAGTGTGCGACAAATTTGTGGTCCCGGGAGTATCGCTCGGGCGTCGGTCCCGGTATTCATGGATAGCCATGTCCGTCGGTGCTGGGCCAGTTCCACGCTGCGATCGTGCCGCCAGGTGTCGAGACGACGAGCACGTTCCCGGGCGCGGAGACGTTCCAACTTTCGAAATCCGGCGACGGTGGCACCGACAGTACAGTCCCGGTGTCGAACAGTACGACGAGTGATCCGTCTGCGGTGCAGGTGCTGAGTTCGATTGTCGCGCCGGTCAGTTCCGCTGCGATGTCTGCCCCGGGTGCAGGTGCCGGAAGGCTGATGGCGACTTCGGTGTCGTCATGAAGGGTGAGGGCGGGGTTCTCCTCGACGAAGTATCGAACGTGCGCGTCAGTTTCGAACTGTAGGGCGTGACCGACCTCGGTACGGACAACCCGCTGTCCGACACCTACAAGACGATCACTGCCAGTCTCGCCGACGTCGCCTTGCTGACATCTCAGGGTGAGTGGTTTCTCCTGTACCGGATGACGGCGGCCGACGGGGGCGACATGTACTACCTCGGTGGGCGCCCGGTCACCGAGAACGACGACGTCCCGGCAGTGTGGCACCACTTTCCGGCAAGCCTCACGCGGTTCTACACTCACCTTCACAACGGCTGGTACGACATCGCTGGGAGAACGGTCGGGCCTCTGCCGCTGGGCGAGATGTTTCGCATCGACGCCTTCGAGTGGGGAATCCTGGACGGTCTCTCCCCCGACGAGTACCCCGACCCCACCCGCTGCGTCGCCACGTTCCACTCCGGCGGCGGCGGATACCTCTGCCTGTACATCGACGGGGACGCCGTCCGAGGGGTGGTGTGGTCGTCAGACGAGCCCCCGTACTTCGTTGACTACTCCACCTACCTCGACATCTGGACCAACGTCGGGCTCGGAGCGTAGTCCCCGCGGCAGCCCTGTCCCTCACGGCAATCAGCTGATGGGTCGCGGCGAGAACCAACGCAAGGAAGGCCGCCGGAACACTCCCCACCATCGCTATCAGAGACGGGTTTGTGGAGCTGAACGCGACGGCGAAGCCCCACACAGCAGTGGAGAGCATCGCACCGGCAACGATCCAAGACACCACAGGCCGCGGGATCACTGCCGGAACGATGCACAGCGCCACAGGAATAGCCAACACCAGGAACAGTTGGCGACCGAAGTACTCGTGAACTGTGCCGAGGCATACCGCCGAACTCAACGAATCGAAACCGATTTCGCAACTGGTGATTTCGTACACCGGCCACTGAGCGCTCGCAGATCCCAATACCCCCACCGCGATTGCCAACGCAAGCCACGCGATCCGAATGCCACTCATGAGGCATGATCATGGCATGTGCCGTCGAGTTGGGGCGCTGTCGTCAGCGCCACCCTCACCGAGCGATCAAACTTGCTGATTGCCAGCATCATCGGTGACGGCTGACGCGGAATAGAGCGACCGGAATGTGGTCACGAACTCATCGATGGTTTCGCACACTTCGGCCTCGTCTTGCGGTGCGCGACTGGGATCATCGTGTCGTAGAGCGTTCATGATTTCGATCTGCAGCCACGCCCAGCGTAGGACTTCATGCCGGTCGCGCTGTTCTTCCTCGTACTTGTCGACGATCGATTCGTAGAAGGTCACCAAGGAGTGCAGAGATCTTCGGCCGTGGACATAGTCGTCGGCTACCTCGAGGACCAGCGGATAGTGATCTGGCGAGTCGGCTGAAGAATCTTGCGGGGGATCGGAAGTCATCGCGATGTGTCCTCATGTTCGACGTTCAGGAAGGTTCGACAAGGCCTAATCATGCGGCCGAAGTGTCGCCGTGCGCGTGACGCCGGGCGGTGATGCTGGTCTCGGGGATGGTCACTTCAGTTGAGGTCCGGCCAGTTCCACGCTGCGATCGTCCCGCCAGGGGCCGAGACGACGAGCACGTTCCCGGGTGCGGAGACGTTCCAGCTTTCGAAGTCCGGCGACGGTGGCACCGACAACACGGCACCGGTGTCGAACAGTACGACGAGTGATCCGTCTGCGGGGCAGGTGCTGAGTTCGATTGTCGCGCCGACCAGTTCTGCCGCAATGTCTACCCCGGATGCAGGCGCGGGAAGGTCGATGGTGATCTCGGTGTCGTCGGGGCGGGTGAGCACGGGATTCTCCTCGACGAAGTATCGAACGCGCTCGTCAGTTTCGAACTGTAGGGCGTGACCGACCTCGGCGCGGGCAACCCGCTGTCCGGCGCCTGGAAGATTCATCGCGTTCACGTCAGAAGGATATGACGACCCCGGCTGCGCCCCGCATGGGTTGCAGGGGTGGGAGAACTTAGTGCCGGTGCACTGTCATGTGATCGTCAGTCGACCAGGGCGGCAATCGGGAACGACTTCGCGGCCCTCGACCTCAATCCACCGGCGGTGCCGTGGGTCTTCCTTCTGCGGAGGGAGCGCCGGAGGCGGCGAGGATGTCGATGTCGAATTTGCCGTCAGCCCGACTACGAAGAAGATCGACTGCGATCGAGGCGACGTCGTAGTCCATGAACGTCCCCTGCTCGGTTCGGCAGTGCAGCGAAATGTACACGATCCCGCCCACCACACGGTAAGCCTGGGCCTGGACGCGGAAGTCGGCACCCAACACCAGCCCAGCCCGGGTACAACGCCATCGGCCCTTCGGGAAGCCCCGGCAGCAGGGGGATTTCGTCGATACCGCCGTCGGGGAGCATCCCGTCCACGCCATAGACGATCGGATGTCCGTCCGATTCCTTCGACACCACTGCCAACGGCATCGACGCCACGTTGAACAAGATTCTGGGCGCACCACATAGAAGGGCATCGATGACAAGGGAATCACCTTCTGCGCCGAAGGAAACTCCGACAAGAGGGGTACTTCTGATGACTGTTTCCACGACACGAATCTCCTGCCCCGTGACCAGCCGAGGCGCGTGAATTTCCAGGTCGAGAGCTGGCAAACTCGGCCAGGGCTTGCTTTCGACCAACATCACAACAGTCCTTCAAAACGCGCGTCCCAGACAGGGTGGTCGGCCGGCGCCGGTTCAGTGTTCGACGGGCCACACACCGTCGGAGGCTTTGATCTCGCGGATCATCGACGGGCTGCCAGCGGGCCAAGTCTGGATGAGATAGTCCTCGGTGGCGGAGTCGACGTCCATGTCCCAGTGCTCGGCACGTCCTCGCGTGGCGATACGGAAGCAACGCGCGCCGGTGGGGGAGGTGAGTTCCCCGAACTCCTCGACGATTTCGTTCGCCAAGGTGATGAAGAGCATCGGTTGGCGGCACACTACGTGGACCTCTTCGATATTTTCCCAGGCGTCGAGGTCGATCGCGGGGCCACCGTTGAGAAACATGTCGTCGTCGCCGGAGAGCTGTTCGAGGGTGACGTGCACCGGCCCGTAAGCGATGCCGGTGCGAACAGAGATCAGGTTGTTGCCTGCGTCGAACACCTGCCCCTCTGAGTAGGTCTCGGTGGGATCGGTGTCGGCCGCGGAGATGAGGAATGTGTGGTGCTCGGCATCGACCAAGCCTCGTGTAATCATTATCCGATTGAATCAGCGCGGGCAAGGAATTCCGTCGAGGATCACGCGTGTTGCCCACGTGATCGTGTCCGTCGGTCGCGGTCGAACAGGGGCGCATCGGTAGTCTGAGTTCGTGCCGTATGAGCAGGGATTGAGCGATTGGCGGGTCTACACGGCCGAAGAGTCCGTGGGGGGGACAAGGTGCCGCTGACATTTGACGAGGCAGTCGCCTTCGTGCGGGAAGCGACGGCAAGTCGTTGGTGGGCAGAGGCATTCCCTCATGCCGTTCCCGTCGAGGTCGTGCTCGGCGGCGACGAAGTTTCCGATGCTGGGGGTCAAAGCTACGCGATGTCATATGCGTCCCAGGTGGGCCGTCCCGTTTCGCAGCGGTGGGTGATCTCGATGCATCCCTCCATGGTGGGCACCCGGATCCCCATCCATGAGCTGGCGCACTGTGCGTCCCCGCTCACCACCTCAGCGAACTCAACAGCTGACTGAACCGAGAATGCGTCATCTCGCCGCATGAGGCCTGGTCTACATGAGGTTGCGTGCGAGTTTCGCCAAGGATCCTCCTGCAAGTTCGTGGATTGTTCTGTGAGGCGTCGGATTTCGAGGTAGGACGATTACTTCGGTAGCGGCAGGATCCGTCCGGTTCCGGGGTCGAAGCAGACGAGGCCGAGGTTTTGGGCGGCCCGCACGAAGGTCGCGGCTATCAGGCTTGTCGCCCGGTCGTCGCCGCTGATGTAGATCGCGGCGAAGCTCACAGCGATGTGCCACGTCCACGCCCCTTCGCTGCCGGCATGCGGTCCCGCAGGTGCGATGTGAACCGTGAATTGTGCGGGACTGTCGGTGTCCGGTGCGTTTTTGCTGACCGTGATCGCAGCATCAGGATCGGTGCGCGGAAGTTGCTCTGCGAAGGTGGTCACAAGTTGGGCGATCGTGTCGGTGATCCAGCCGACGGGACGGGCGATCCGTTTTCGGTAGTAGGCGACCGCCGCGTGGTGACTGTCATGCTGTTCGGGCGAACCTTCCCACGCTGCGGCGTGAAATTGACGGATCGGGTCGAGCTCTGCCGGGGCGGTGTGTGGTTGTACGGGCAGGTCCGGTTCGTCTCCCGTCCGCGGTTCCGGCAACCGGTCCGAGTACGACGGGAACGTCGGCGACGCAGGAATTTCGCGATGAGGGTGGGCGGGGCGGTGTTCGAACGCTTCCTGGTTCTCGGTCGCGATCTGCGCGGCCAGTTGCGCGGCCGGGTCCCACCCTGGTGGGGGTCGGCGGCCGCGGCTGAACCACGGCATTTCGCTGTCGATCCAGTGCCGGCGCCACGCCGCGTGCGTGCGCCCCGAGGCGTGGTCGTCGTACCCGAATTGGAATCCGCAGCAGGGGCAGATTTCGTCGGAAGCCGAGGTATCGTCGTCGTTGTACGGGCGGCGGGTGAGGTTCGGGTTGCCGCAGATCGGGCAGGTGTAGATCATCGCAGTGCTCCGCGGTCACGGTCGAAGAAATGGTTACCCTCGGCGGGTTGTGTGGAAGGTGATGGTTTTGCGGCCTCTCGTATACCTACCGAGGGCGTTGGGGTCGGCAGCGTAGGCCCGAATCCTGTCTTGCGGTGGCGTCGTCCTCGACACGTCAGTGCACACGTGTGTAGGTGAGGGTGTTGCCACGTGGCAGGTGAATCAATCGGATTGTGTCGGTGGTGAGTTCGCCGATGCCCAAGTATTGATCGCGTGGGTGCTGGCCGTCGAAGGTCAGTTGGGTGTGCAACGCTGGTTCTGCGGACTGTGCTGCCGCATCGGCGATGTCGGGGACTTCAGCGGTCGGAATCAGCTCCCACGTGCCCGATCTTGTGGCATCCATTCCCTCATAGCAAGTGGTGAGTGTTCCGTCAGCAGCGAAGGTCATACGCGAACGAGAGTCTGCGGTGTCCTGCCAGGTGCCGACGAACAGTTCCGGTGCCGTCCCGGCCGTCGCCAGATTGCCGGGTACAGACGAGCACCGACTCGGCCGCTGGGCCGGTGTATTGGTGGCTGCCGCACCGGATCCGACGGACAGCAGCGACGACGTCGAGTCCTCATCGGCGACCGGGGCATGACTCTTGAGAAAGAGCAGCGCACCGACAAGCGCTACACAGACTGCCCCGAATACCGCGAAAATGACCAGGTCCCGCAACTTGCGGACCCGGTGTTTGCGCTCGGCTTGCACCTTCAAACGTCTCACCCCCGCATCCGGATGAGATCCTCACCTTGACACGGTTCGCGCAGGCGGCATAGATCCACCAGAGAGTTTCGCCTCTTCTTTGCAGTCCCACTTGTCGTTCGATCAGCGTGATTGTGCTGATTCATCAGATTAGCCAGGTCGTTGGTGCGCTCGGTGATCACGGCCTGCCGGGTTGCAGTGGCGATCAGCATCCGAGGAGGACCGAGCTTTCCTCGCCACGGAGATGCATTGTCCATGAGGTAACGAAGATGTAACGGCCTGAGGGTTGCTTCCAAAAAGATCCAAGGGTCTGGCCAGCCGTTTCGCTGAAACAATTTAGACTTCAACGGTTTAGCCACAGTGAGTTGCATCTCAAACCGAACAACTAGATTGCTCAATGTTTGCGAGATGGCGTTGACTGTGACGGGAAGAACCAGACAAACGTGGCCCATGGATGCTTACATCCGGAACGGGTCCTGATGAAGGAGAAGCTGAATGACGCGCCTACGCAAGACGATTACCGCAGCCGCTTTGATTCCCGCCGGTATTGCAGCCATCGCGCTCAGCGGCGCAGGCACAGCATCAGCTATCGCTCCGATCAACGACAACGGGCGCATCGGGGTTCAGCTGAACCAGGGCGAGACCGCGTTGTTCGGTCAGGTTAACGCCGGCGATGCGATCGAATCTGTCACCACGCCGAGTCAGGTCGGTGTGCGCGTGGCCCCAGGATCGATTTACGCAGGTACTGACGGCGTCCGAGGACACCTCGACCAGTTCGCTGACGAAGCCGCAGCGCGAGGCGGAGAAATTTCTCTCGGCGTGCTGAACCCGGCGCGGGGTTCGCAGCAGTTCTTCTTCATCCAGAGCTGGTAATCCTCTCCGCCGAAGAAGTGTTGCTTCCCTCCTCCGCCTTGTATTCCAGCAATCGTCGCAACACTCGTGGTTACGAGACTTCCAGTAAAGCACTCAGGCGCTCTGCAGGGGTGTCCCAGTCGAGTGATTTCCGGGGTCGATCGTTAAGCTCCTCCGCGACGGCCAAGAGTTTGTCGACGCTGTGCACTGCCAGGTCGGTTCCGCGCGGGAAGTATTGGCGCAGTAGACCGTTGGTGTTCTCGTTGCTGCCGCGCTGCCAGGGAGCGCCCGCGTCTGCGAAGTAGACGTCGAAGTTGGTCGCGGCGGTGAACGCGCGGTGTTCGGCCATCTCGGCGCCTTGGTCCCAGGTCAGTGTTCCCCGCAGTGATGTGGGCAGGTGACGGACGGTGGTGATGAGGGAGTCTCGGACGGCTTCGGCAGTCCGCTCGCGGCCGAGGTGGCCGAGCATCACGAAGCGGGAGGAGCGTTCGACTAGTGTCGCGATCGCCGATCCACCCAGCGCGCCGATGATGAGATCACCTTCCCAATGTCCTGGAACTTTTCGCGAGTCGACCTCCGCCGGCCGATTGCTGATGGAGTTCATCGGGTCGACGAACCGCGGCCGGCGGGCATCGGGCTGCTTGTGCGGTTTGCGTGCAATTCGACCGCGGCGCAGTTGCTTTCCGAGTTCCCGTGTGAGTTCGCCTCGGGCGTGGACGTAGATCGCTTGATAAATCGTCTCGGTGCTCGCACGCATTTCCGGAGCGGTTGGGAAGTCCTTGACCAATCGGTGACTGATCTGTTGCGGCGACCACCTTTTCGCCAGTTTCCCCTGGACGTAGGAACGAAGCTCGGTGTTGGCAACCAGCTTCGCCTGCCGCGGCCGGGCCCGATGCTTCACGGACAGCCGATGCGCCGTATGAGGCATATATCCCCTCACCGAGACGGTGTTGCGCTTGAGTTCTCGGCTGATCGTCGACGGTGCGCGTCGCATTTCTGACGCGATCGCCCGGATCGACAACCCTGCGCGCCGTAGGTCCTGCAATTGTTCGCGTTCGAGCAGGCTGAGGTATCGGGGATGGATGATCTTCTCGACGACGTTGAGGTCGACGCTTCCGCCGATCGCGCGGGTTCTTCGTTCTGGCACACCGTCATTGTTCTTTACCGGGTACCGCACCACCCGGCCGTCGGGATAGACCCGCCCTCGGTTGATGATCGTGATGCCTTTGTCCCAGTCGGTCGCCGATCGGGCATCGGCCCCGACGCGAGCTCTGGCCTCTACGCGCGTGAGTCCCGCCGCTCGCAGGCGTAGGAATTCTTCGCGCCGCGGGTTGACTTTGCGTGCCTCGCTGGTTGATATTCCTGCTTTCCGCGCCCATGCATAGGCTGTTGGCCGGTGAATCCCCAGCTCATGAGCGACGGTCGAGATGATTTCTCGCTCGCGAACGAGCCGCAAGAACTCAGCTTTGAGTTCCGCGGGGTAGGTGCGCGGCGCGGCCCGCGCCATGGTCAGCCCTGTTTTCCGTAACCAGTTGTAGCCGGCGTTTTCATGAACGCCGACTGCACGCGCTGCGGCGCGGACCGTGCCACCTCTGTCGAGTAATCGGAAGAATTCTTCCTTCTGCTGATCCGTGTACTTTTTGCCAGCCATTGCAACACCTTTCAGTAGGTGTTGCGACGATTGCTGGAATCCAAGCCGACACCGGAAAGCTGTACCTGTGTGCGATCAAGGACGTGTACTCGAACAAGATCGTCGGCTATTCGATCGACTCGCGAATGAAAGCGTCGCTGGCTGTGAATGCCCTGACCAATGCCGTCGCGCTCCGGGATCCGGCCGGAACGATCGTACATTCCGATCGGGGTAGCCAATTTCGATCACGAAAATTCATTCATGCATTGTCCGACAACGGTTTACAAGGTTCCATGGGTAGGGTCGGGGCGTGCGGCGACAATGCGGCGATGGAGTCTTTCTTCTCACTGTTGCAGAAGAACGTCCTCGACCGTCAACGGTGGTCAACTCAAGAACAGCTGCGGCTGGCGATCGTGACCTGGATCGAGAAAAACCTACCATCGCAAACGCCGGCAACGGCGCCTCGGGAAACTCACGCCGATCGAGTTTGAGACAATCAACCAGGCTGTATACGCGGCTTGAAGCTATCACCCCCACGCGTCAACCGAAGTGGGGGCAGTCCCCCTTGCATCTCCGGGTCGAATGGCCAGAAACCGTGCCTTGCAGCCTTTTTGGTCGCGGTTGGGCGCAATCATCCCACTACGATCCTCGTAGGTGCACGCCGTACTTGACGTGTGACTGTTTGGTTTAAGTGGGTCGGACGAAATCTGGTTGAGGTGACTGAGTTGTCTGAGGTTCACCCCGAAAAGTGGACAGTGGTCACGCGGCCATCGAGGTCGCGGTCAGTGACTGTTCGTAGTCCGTGGG
>NZ_JAZHFF010000022.1:0-24673 GCF_036541985.1 Rhodococcus sp. IEGM 1306 | reverse complement strand
AGTCGGTGACCGGGACAACTTCACCCGCGATGATCCGCAGCCGACTCTCGCCCACACGCACACCTTCCTCACACCTGCATTATCAAGGCAACACCTTAACTCAGGGGCTGATACTTTCAAGATCGAGGATCATCGCGCAACCCCGAAAACCTCAGGTAGCAGCAGGAATCCGATCAAACGAACATGTGCCCGTTCCATATCCTTCGCCGCCGGTGCCGGCCCACAATCCGAGCACATCACGGTGTCCGTCGAGACTGACGCCGATCGCGGCATAAATCGGCCGGTTCGCGACCTGCCCGTCCCGGACTTTGACGACTATCGCGTCGATGAAGATCGCCGCGTACACCTCGTCGAGCGGACGGGCAGACCAGTCCTGCATCTCCTCGAGCACCTTGTCGGTGATCCGAGAAATAGTCTCTTTCGAGACCGAGGCGCCATAGATTTCGGCGAAGTGAGAACTGATTTCACCGGTCGTTAATCCTTTGGCGTACAACGACAACACGATCTCGTCGACCCCGTTCAATCGCCGTTGGCGTTTCTTGACGATCTGCGGCTCGAACGTCCCCTCCCGATCACGAGGGACCTCGATCGGAACATGGCCGCTGGCCTCGGTCAACACCGTTTTCGATCTGGTTCCGTTGCGGATGTTGGACGATTCCCGCTCCGGCTGGGCTTGATTCTTGTCGTGCCCGAGGTGCTCGGTCATCTCCTCGTTCAAGGCGGTTTCCAGGACGGTTTTGGTGAACTGCTTGAGCAAACCATCCGGACCGGTCAGCGACAGACCTTGCTCCTTCGCCAACCTGACCAGCTCCGCGGCCGCCGCAGCTTCCGCGGAGGGCTCGGCCCTCTTCTTCGTCACATCTTCCAGTGTCGTCATCTCGGCACCTCCTCGCCGAGCATTCACTCAGCTAGTCGGGCCGAAACACCGATTTAGAGACAGTCCCCGCCCGCAAGGAGCAGCAAGTGTGATTCCGCTGCGACCATGATCATGTGCTGTCGAGAAACAGGCCTGCCATCAGCAGGGACATTTGATCCGCCTCAGTGAGTCCTGCTGCGTTCGCCGAACTCGGGGTAGGCCGCGGGGCTTCTGGTTGGTTGCCGAACATGAATCGGGCTTCTACGAGTAGGAAGATCCAGTCGAGACTTCCGGTGTGACACGCGTGGGCAATTCATCTCGAAACCTGACCTCGCGCGTGACGGAGGTAAATGATTGACACACCCTGCCGCGTTCTCTGCGTTCGACAATCGATGTCAGATGCAGGAGTTTTTCGCCAAAACTACATATTGAGTCACCAATAATTACACCTGGGATGGCATTATTGATGCATGAAAGGTGATGATCGCTTCCTGGCGCTTGCAGACCTCGCTCAAGAACAGTGGGGCATGTTCACCTCAGCCCAGGCCGCCGAGTCGAGCGTAAGTGCGCAACACCTCAAGCGGTTGGCAGACCGATTCATCCTCACGCGCATCAGGCATGGCGTGTACCGGCTGACTGGGACGCCGATTCACCCCACCGATCACGTGCGGGCCCAATGGCTTGCACTCGACCCGACACGCTCGGCGACAGAGCGCATCGGCAGTGCCGATCCCTGCGGGGTCGCCTCTCATCGAACGGCCGCCGACTTGAGACAACTCGGTGACATCAATGCCGACGCTGCAGAGTTCACCGTCCCGCGGCGGCGCAACACACGTAGCGACGGCGTCCGTTTCCACGTCGCCACACTGGATCCCACGCATTGGTCTCTACTCGACGGCCTGCCCGTCACGACGACCGCAAGGACGCTCGTCGACCTCGCATCCTCTCGAACAGACGGTGGACACCTTGCGGGCGTGGTGTGGGATGCATTGCGCACCGATCAGATCTCGCGGGGACATTTGGAATCCGAACTGTGCCCAATTGCGCACCTCTACGGCGCACCCCGCGGCGACGGAGCAGGGTTGATCGCCGCCCTCATCGACGACATCGCCGCCTCGGGCCTGAATGTCCACGCCGACCGGCAATAGGGCGTCTCGCCAGGAGGAAGCCGCCACAGGCGAGGTCGGGCACGATCCCGGTGTCCTGAGTATTCTGCATGATCCCGCCGCGCCTGCCACACTTCGCGTACGACGCAAACAAGGAATCATGCAGTGGCACATCAGCGTTAGCTGGCAGCAGCATTTCACCGAACGCTGCTGACACGCCTGCGAACCCAGGCCGAGACATGCGGTCGCACGAGGGAGGTACTTCAACCCGAGTACTTCGCCCAGAGTTTCCCGGCAAGGGTGTTCTCTTCACTTGTACACGGTGAATCCTCAGAGGGGTGAGATGCTCGTTCGCATCCCCACCAGTACACGGGTAGTCAGCGTGGCTCACAGATCGAGGGACAAATTCCGTCGTGGACACGGCACCCGGCGTAGTTGACGAGAATCAACGAAGCCAACTTTGAATTGACTGTGAACCCATCAATTGAATTCCAGGCTGCGACTGCAGCGGACGAGGGCGGTTATCCACGAGGCGTGTATCAAGATCGATAGCACCCATGCAACGAGTGCGCCGCCGATCCACCACTACCGCACGCGATCGGCCATGAAGTGCCGGTTACTGCTCGCGCGCGAACACAACTCCTGACCCGAGAACGGTCCTGCCAGCGGGCGCATGTCGGCGCCACCGGGCCGCCCCGTGGTCATCCAGTTTGAAAGATGATCCCTAACCTCGGGCATATTGTTCATTGCCTATGCCGAGTGTTTGGGAGATCCCGGTATGCCTGGGCGAGGGCGATACCAGCGTCGTAGTCTTCGACGTGCTCCCCCGCCCCCGGTGTGTACATACCACCGACGCGGTCGGGGTCATACGCCATGAACACCACGTCGGGCCGTCCGCCGTTGAACCTGCTGAACTGTTGGTAGTCCCAGCCGTCGGGGGCGTAGTCGTCGTTCCAACCGAGCCGTGCGACGGGGACGAAGCCGGCGTCCGCGTAGAGCTTGGGGAGGACGGTGTCGAAGCAATCCAGCCGATGCCCACCGAGCCGGGTGGCCTGGCGGATAATCGATTGCACCGACCTCGGGTGCGCGCAATCCTTGTGCGCGTACGCCGAGACGATCTCGTCGTCTTTGAGCGCGACGCCAGCTTTTCCGTCGTCGGTGACCAATAGCCGCATCTGCCGGTATTCGTCTTCGTCGTAGACGTGGACCGACGCGGCGTGCGGATTCTTGTGGGTGAGCTCGCGCATCTGCCCGCGGTAGACCCCAGCGTCTGTAGGGGCAAGCTCGTAGAGCGTGGGAGCGGACAGTCCGCGCGCAGCAAAGCCTTCGCGTTCATCAGCAGCGAAGGTGTGGTCGGTGACCGGTTGGATCTGGCGATCGTTGATTAGAAGCCGAGGTCTTGGGCTTCCTCGATCTCCGGATCCGACCAGTACTTCTCGATTTCCACCCGCTTGGCCTCCGGCAGTTCCGGGCTCCAGCCGTACTGCCCCCAGAACTTCTCGCGGCGTTCCTGCGTCATCGGTTCGTCCATCGTGTTCTCCTCTCTCGTTATCATTGTCCGCCACACCACCCTGCGCGCGGTGCAGTGCGTCGGTTTGTCCGGCGCGCAACTCCTGCCCAGCAGCCAGGCGACGGGTCAGCTCGGCGCGGCGGTCGGGTTCGACGGCCAGTGCTGCGCGGAGTTCGTTCTGGCCGCCGGGCGTGGAGTCGTAGAGAGCGCGGGTGTAGTGATAGGCGGCTTCGGCGGCGGCAACGCGTCGTTGCAGGCGCGCATGAGTGGGGTTCTCGTCGAGCGCAATTCGGGCAACATTGATTCTGGCTGTGGCTTTGTCGAGACGCTTGCGGATGTGCGGGGTGCAGCGCGGGCCGGGTTTGGGTTTACACATCGGCGGCTCGATCGTTGACTGCGTCGATCAAGGTCGCGAGATTGCGGCCGAGCTGCGCGATGCGTGCGGGGTGCGGTGTGCGCGGATCGGTCAGGTAAGTGTCGCGGCGCAATTCGATCATCACCGACGTCACCCGCTCGTCGATGCCGTAGTACCGCAGCGGCACGTAAGTACCGCTGTAAGGGGTGTTCTCGGAGATCTCACCGAGGGACGTGAGAGCGCCACGGGCGGCATCGATCAACCACGGCGGGGTGTGCTGAGGGTCGGTGCCGATGCACAACCGTGGCCGCGGCGCGGCAGCGTCCTCGAACGCGGACGGCTTCTCCGGATACGAATGCAGATCGATGACGATCGCCCGCCCGCAAGCGTTCAACCGGTTCTCCACCGCATCGGTGACTGCATCGGCGTAGGAACGGAAATAGGCCGCGATCAGCTCCGCCCGACGTGGATACGGTTCGGCGCGCAACTTCACCCCGGAGCAGGTCCGGGTATAGACGGCGCCGCGGCCGAAAGCCTCTGCCGGATCGCCGTCGGGGAACCGTTCCGGGTCGATGACCAGACGTGAAAGATCGTTGATCACGATCGCGGGTCGCACGCGGACGTGGGTGAGTGCGGTGAGCGCGATCTGGTCGGTGGCAGTGTCGGTGGCTTCGTCCAACTCGTCGGCCAACTCCTTGTCGGTGAGTATCAGGTCGGCGCGGACCGCAGGTGGGATCAGATGTGAGGAATGCGGAACATGGATAATGACCGGCGAGCCCTCGTCGCCCGGTACAACGGTCAAGATAATTGACACTGAATTCCCCCTATTGATCTCGGCGTGTTCATCCTGTCAGCAGGCCACGACATGCTTTCGGGACGTGAATTATTCACGCTGGCAGTATGTTCGGTATCTGTGGAGCGCAATCCGTACTCTCCTTTTCTGGTCAGGTGCAGTCGACGTGGAAGGACGAGTAGGAGTGCCCTGCTACGAATAGGGGGTTTCCAGCCGACCGGCGCGTCGGCGGCGGCATAGATGTGGACCTGGTGGGACGACCGTCGGTGGAGTCGGTGGCGACCGTTTCGCTTGGTAACGACGGGCACCCCGGCGAATGCACTCCTGTCGTCGCTTCGCCATTTGGTGCGACAGTTACGGCGCGGCGGGTTCGGTTGGCAGAGTGCTTCATTGGGGATTCATCTCTCGAAGAATGTCGTCGGCGTCGCGGGTCAGCTGATGCTGTCAACGAACCAGCGGCCGTCGATGTCCTTAGTTGTTATCGTTTGCGACAACTGACCTGGCGCTTGGTCGGTTCGTATTTCGGTGAGAGCGACGGCGTAGATCCTGGCGGCGATGGGCGTGATGCGCACGCAGTGGGTGGTTCCCTTTGGGACGGTGTCGATTCCGGCCTGGATCGTCTCTTTCGCCGGCAGGGAGGTGTCGGGGGTAGTGAGTGCACGGACGGCTGTTCCGGAGCGGGTGACGTAGTAGGCGTGCTCGAAAGCTGCGATGACTCCGGGGCCGCTTTTCTGGTCGCCGGGGTCGGTGCGGCATCCGGTGGGGTCGGGTTCAGGCGTGGGTGCAGCGACACCGAGGGCGGGTGGGATGGCGTCGAGGGTTGGTGCCGTTTCCGAGGTGTCTGTCTCGTCGGCGATTCTTTCCTGTGCGCTCTCGTCGTTGCCGGAGAGCAGACGCGGGACGAACCAACCGAGCAGCGCGACCACGACAATCAGGGAAGCGACGTAACGAAGGCGGGGCGATCGGGAATCCCTCTTGCGCGGACGCTTCGACGCTGGCGGGGGCGTGGGCGCGGTTGTAGTCGTGTCGGCGCTTGTGGGCTGGGGTGTGCCGCCGAGTAGGTCGATCACTGCGGGGTGCCTTGTCGTGTTCGTCATCGCTGTCGTCCTTTCGGTGCTCGCGCCTGGTTCTGCAGTGGCGCATGGACAGGTTCAGGGTGGGCGGCGCGTTGCCGCGCCCTGAACGGCTCTGATGATGCGAGTTTTACGCCGGAATACCCGCGCCGACTGCGTCGCTGATCAGCGAGGACGCCAGGCCAGGGGTGGCGTTGGTGAGGAAATCCGTGAGTGCGGTGTCGACGTGTTCGATGATCTGCTCGCCTCCGGGCTGTCCGGCGACGAAGTCGCGGGCCTGCTGATCGATCGCAGGGGCGGTCGCGACGGTGTCGCGGACAGTGGTGGCTACGGCCTCACCGATGGGGCCGGAGTTCTCCCAGTCGGTGAGCGTGTTCTGGGTCTGGCTGGTGACGGTGGGTTGGTCGACGTCGGGGACCTCGATTTCGACGGGTTCGCCGAGTTCGCCTGCGCCGTACGCGACGGCGGCGGTGAATCCTGCTATTCCTCCGCCCAGACTGCCGAGAACGAATGCTGGTGCGCCGGCGATGAGTGCGCCCGTACCGGCGCCGACGGCGGTTCCGGCGAGACCGCCTGCTACCCAGCCGATTCCGGGGACGAAGACGTTGCCCAGTCCGAGGCCGATGTTTCCGCCCACGGTGCCGCCGATCAGCGCTCCTCCGATGGCGAACGGGGTCGCGAGGCCGATTCCTCCGGCGAGTGCTCCGGCGGCGGCACCGCCGACTTGGGTGGCGGCGTCGCGGCTGGCTTTGTCGACGGGGACGCCGAGAGAGTTCCAGCCGGTGGCGACTCCGGATTCGATGATGGCGGTGGTGTTGTTGGTCCGTTCGAGGTCGACGTCGGAGACCCAGTTCGGTTGTGCGATGTAGAAGGTTCCGATGCGGAGGGTGTCGCGGGGGGCGATGATCGGTGCGACGACGTCGACGGGGCCGGGGAGATGGAGCTGGGTGTAGTCGGTCGGGGTGGTGTCGGTGTAGGTGGGTGGTGTGTAGGTGTCGGTGTCGTAGTCCCAGTTCGGTAGCGGCTGGTAGTCGATGTGCTGGTATTGCGCGGGTGGGTCGATCCAGTAGATGGGCTCGGTGAGGGCTGGAGCTTCTGTGGCCGGCGGCGGGGTGGGTTCGGTGGTCACGCCGCTGTCGGTGATGCCGGCTTGTCCTCCTCCGTCGGTGATGCCGGCTTGCCCAGGCGCTGCGATCGCCGGTGGTGCGAGCGTGATTCCGGCTGCCACTGCTGCGACGACGGCGATGGCGCTCTGGCGGGCGAGGGTGGGGCTGCGGTGTCGGCCGCGCCGGTGTGCGCGGCGGGCGGCTCGGTGGGCTGAGGTGGTGTCGATGCTCATGTGGTGCCTTTCGTTCAGGAGGGTATGGATGGATGCAGGGAGGGATGCTCGTGTGCGGGGCCGGCTGATAAGAGGTCAGTCCGCGGCGTGGGCAATGAGATCGATGACGGTCGAGGCAACAACGGTCAGGGCTTCGGTGGTGCTACGCCGGAGCTTCGAGGGCGCGATGCGCTCTCCGGAGGCGAAGAGTGGTTCGAACGGCATCCGGGCGACCGAATAGACGCCGGCGTCGAGAAAGGCGTCGACAGCGTCGATTTCGACCATCGGCGCATCGCCCGGTCCGTCGGTGATGACGACAATGGTGCGAGCCATCATCGCCCGGCCCGCGGTGGCGGCGAGGTCGAGGAGCATGCGGTGCGCGGCTGCGGCGGCGTCGCGGCGGAGCGGGACGGGCACCAGGAGGACGTCCGCGTGGGTGGTTGCCCAGTGCCAGCTGCCGGCGAGGCGGTTGTTGCCGGTGTCGGCGACGAGGATCTCGCGGTGCTGGGACAAGATCTGTGCCGCGGCATGGGCGTCGTCGTAGCCGAGAGCGGATCCGTGGGCGCCGTTGTTGCCGGCGACGATGTCGTCCCCGCTTGGTTGGCGGGTGAGGTACTGCGAGAGCGCCGAGGGCCGGATGCTGCCGGGCTGGGCTGTCTCGGCGGCGATCAGTGCGAGCAGGTCGTGTCCGTCGCGGGGTGGGGTGCTGACGCGGTCGGCGAGGCTGCCGCCGACATCGGCGACGTCGACGCAGACCGTGGTTGCGGCGCCGCGGTGTTCGGCGATGATCGCGTTCAGCCCTACCGCGAGTGGGGTTTTGCCGACGCCGCCTTTCGGGTTGGCGATGGTCACAATCGAGAACCCCGGGAGTGGGCCGGTGATGGATGCGATGGCGGCGCGTTGACGAATTTCGGCGGACCCGGGTTTCGGGGCGATTTGAAGGTTGAGGAGGGTGTTGAGTCGGCCGCGTAGTCCGGTGCGGGCGGGTTCCTGGGAGCCGGCCGTAATTTCGGGTGCTGCGAGCACTGATGTCGAGGTCGGTGTGCGCGCCCCGGGGACTGACCGGGTATGAGTGTCTACTCCCACGGCTGGCGGTGAATCGCCGAGGGGTGTCACCGCCATCGTGACCGGTTCCTCGACATGATGATCCGGCCGCGTCTGTGGTGTGTCGGTGGGCGTGGGGATGGGTCCGGTGGGCAGCGATTGCGCCACCTTCCCGTCCGGTGCGACGGTGAGTTGGCGGGAGCGGCCTGCTTCCTGCACGGTGACCTCGACGGGTGAGCCTGCGTCGGCGGAGTGTTGTCGGCTGAACTGTGCGATCACCGCGTGGATCGACTGCCCGTTGTCGGCGGACAGTTCCACTTTCTCGTCCCCTGCCCCGCTCACGAGTGCGGTTCGCTCGGAGGTGATTTCGATGGCAAGGGTCGACATCACGCGGTGGTTCCGGTGAAGGCTCCGACGCCGGAGAGTTCGGTGTCCATTTCGAGGACGATGGTGTCGGCCTTGTCGAGGGCGGCCAGAGCGTCGTCGCGGGCTTTGCCGTCGGGGAGTACTTCGATGATCTGGCGGCGGGTGGCGACGGCTCTTTTGATTTCGTCGAGTCGCGGAGCGGTCAGTTCCTGGTCTTCGCTGAGTTTCGGTAGCCATGTGGGGATGGCGTTTTTGAGGACGCGGCGTAGTTCGGTGATGACGGGATCGCCGCCGCCTTTGGGTGCTGCGAAGGGGTTGCGCAGCACGGTGATGTCGTCGGCGGTGGGGGTGATCGATTGGGAGATGCGGCGGCTCATGGGTGGACCTTTCGGGTGAGGGTTGTGCAGATTTATCAGCGACGTCGGGGCTGCGGTGTCAGGGCGCGGGTGCGGTGGTATCGGGTTCGGGGAGCAGGACGACTTCGTGGGGTCCGTAGGTGATGTGGTTCTTGATCCGTCCGGTGCCGTGGAAGGTCAGGGTGGTTTCGGTGACGGCGCCGCTGTCTTTGTCGCGGATGACGGTGACCGCGGCGACGGTCGCGGGGTGTTCGTTGCCGTGTCCGTCGTCGACGAGGACGGTCATTCCTTCGGTGACCGCGGAAGCGGGTATCGCGTCGGCGAAGTCGTCCTCTGGGTCGGCGGCGGGGGTGTCGTCGTGGTGGCCGAGGACGGTGGGCTCGGGAGCTCGGCCGTAGGCGCGGGCCGCGACGGCGACAGAGCGTTCGGATTCGATGAAGTGGCGCAGTTCGGTCGAGTAGAACGCGATGTGCGGTTCCTGCTGGGGCCGTAGCCCTTCGATGATCTTCTTCTCCGAGGTCGAGAGTTGATTCCATTTGTTGGGGTGCGGGTCGACGTTCGGGGTCCACCACATCTGCGCATCGACGGGCACGCCGTCGTTGCCGAGGGCGACTCCGCGGCCGGGGATCGAGGTGTCGATCTCGCGGCCGATCTGCGAGTCGCCCCACAGCATCATCGCGCCGTCCTGCGAGAGGTTGCCGAGGGAGATGCGGGTGCCGAAGTTGTCGCGCGCGTTGCCCGAGGCGCCGCCGAAGAGGGACGCGTCGGGTCGTTGCACACCGAGCAGAAGCCGGATACCGGCCGAGCGTGCGAGGACGGCGAGATCGGCCCACGCCCCGAGTGGGTCGAGTTCTTTGAGGAGATCGCGGGTTTCGTCGTCACCGGTTTTGGCGAGGCGCTGCCATTTGCCGGAGAGGATGAAGAACTCGTCGAGCACAGCGATCAGGAGAGGGAGTTGGGACGGCTCGATCTTCTTCACGTGGACGTAGTGGTTGCGGGCCATCATTTCGCTGTGCAGGGCACGCACGAGCATCGCGGAGCGGACGGCGTCGTAGACGATGGCGGCGCACCCGGGGTAGCCCTCGAGTCCGTCGAGTTCGATCATTTTCGGATCGACGCCCAGGAACGGGATTCCTCGTCGCGAGGCTTCGGTGAGCAGGGTGCGGATCACCGATGTCTTGCCACCGCCCGTGGGTCCGACGATCAGGCAGTGAGGTTTGTTCGACTTGGTGGAGATGTCCCAGAACATGTTTACCTCCGATGCTGCCGTCGCGTAGGGCAGGTGGCGCAAGTTCTCGTCGACGAGTTCGAGAGGGTGATCGACGCGGGTGGGCAGGGGGGCGCGCAGGCCCATCAGGAGGTAGCCCTCGGAGGGAAACCAGTCGGTGGCCCAGGTGCGGCCGGATTCGTGCTCGCCGGCGAGGGCGGCGAGGGCTTCGTCGACCTTCTTCTGGAATCCGCGTGCACCGCTGGAGAGGGTGGGTGTGAAGGTGATCTTGAAGGCGGTTTCGACGTCGCCGTCGAGCGAGGCGACGCTCACGGCGGGCTCTTTCAGCGGTCCGTCTTTGAGGGAGTTCGCCAGTGCCTTGTGCCGCGGTGATCGGAGATCGGGTTGAGTCAGCGTGCGGGTGATGCGGATTCGGTCGCGGTGGGCGTCGTGGACGACGGTGTAGGTCCATCTGCTGGTGCGCCTGCTCGCGGAAGCCCGTACTGCGGTGGTGAATTCGCCGAGCTCTTTCGGACGGATGATGGCGCCGCGCGTAAGTGTGATGGTGGCGCTGCGCAGGGTGGTGATGCCGGGCGGGTATCCGACGCTGATTTTGACCGGGGTGTGGCGGGTGCTTTGCCGGATTTGGGCGTCGAGTCCGGCGCGGTGACGGTGGGTGAGGAACCGTGCGATATCGCAGGCGAGCAGGCAGACAGTGAGGGCGGCGAGCGGCCACCGATATTGGTGGACTGCGGAGACTGTGCTGTCGAGTTGAGGGGTCGAGAATTGTTCGGCGAGTTCGAGGAGCTGCGGCGCGAGAAACGCGAGTGTCGTTGCGATGACAGCGAAAGGCGCCCACGCCCTGTAGGGGCGGATGGCGGACTCCCCCACACCGCTTGTTCGCGCGTGAGGCTTGTCGGAGCCGAAGAGGTCGACGAGAAAGTCTTTGAGCGGGTCCTGCTGGCTTCTGCTCACCGTCCACTCCTCTCACTCAAATCCAGTCCACGACAGTCGTCGCCGGGGCGTGTGGGGTGCACTGTCACATAGCGCGGGAAGCAATCTCAACCCGCCTGTGGATAACTTGCTTCGCGGGTGTGTGGCTGGAGCGTGCGTCACCTGCCCGAGCGGTGATACCGGGGCGCGATAGACACCCATCGCCTCTACCCGCGGCTGGTTCTGGTTGTGGTGCTGCGCATTACCGATCGCAGGATCCGCGACGGCATCGCTGATACACCGTTTGGGGACTTGTTCAACCACCTAGGCCACGGCCCCGACGACGATGTACATCTCGCGTGGTTTTTGTCTTCCCGCGCCCCTGTTCGCGGACCCCTTTCAGGCCCTCGAACGTCACGCTTCGTGAGGTACAGAACCCGGTGCACGAACAGCCGAGAACGGTGTCGACGACACCGCGGCAGGCGCCACGCCAGAATGACCCGGCGATACCCCGTACCGAACCCTGACCAGCAGCTGATTGAAATATGTTGGCGCGAAGCAATTTTGAGCAGTACACTCCCCCTAGGCCCGAAGGGCCGGGGGAGTGACCCCGAAGGGGAAGAGTGAATCGGACCCCTGAATTCCACCTCCGATCGCGACCTCTGCAGGCACCCTCAATGCGGGACTGTTCGAGCACGGGGTGCGCAGCCCCCCACACATGCGTGCTGACCACGCTATGCACGCAAAGCATGCACACCACGCAGGCAGTGACGAAGAACCGTTCGTCAACCCTCAGACCATGTCCCCGCCGCGGGTGCCTCGAGCAAGTTCCAGCAGGGGTCACCCACACAGCTGGCGGACACGTTCCGAAAATGGTTCTGCGCCAAATTCTTGAGGCGGACGAAGGCCACGAAGCACAGCAAGCGAGGCACGTGGCGATCGCCACGGTCTGCGGCGGGTCCGTCGACCATGCCCATTCACAGTTGTCTGCCAATCCACTGAAGGAACCCTCCCGTTGAGGTCTGGGAAGTCTCCCGCGGACACCCGCAGCGAAGACCGTTCCGTGGCCGCGCTCCCCCTGCATTCGAGTTAGTTCCCACGATCGCCGAGAGATCCCCGGCGGATGAATCGCGACACCTGAACGCACCCGACACGACGACACGCGCTCGCGCTGATCGGCCAGCGCGCCAACCGCGGGGTCGAAAAGTTATCCACAGGTCGCATTGAAATTCCCGCCACCACTCTTCTACGTTTCCGCGCAACCACATTCGTGGGGTCTGGTTTCACCACTGTGTTGGAGAGTGCTCATGTTTTCTCTTGCTTCCGCCGTGATCGACGTGTCGATCACGGCGACGCATCCACCGCTCACCGCGAATGCAGTGACCCTCGCGCAGTCGACGGACATCAATACCGGTGGTCTGCGCACGTGGATCAAGGACAACATCGTCTTCACCATCCTCATCGCCCTCGCATGTGTAGTTCTCGTCGGCGGGCTCAAGGGCAATTTGTCGCGGGTCTTCACCGTCGGCGGACTCGGATTGTTCGGGCTTGCCTACCTCGGTATCGCGACATCGGAATCGGCGGCCACGGGGATCGGCAATTGGATTCTCGGACTCTTCGGTATCTCGACCTAACCGCTGATGCCTGCGCAGAGAACATTCGAAGGGGATGCTCGGTGATCGACAACGACGACCTGATGTACCGCGTGGACCGGCACTACCTCGGTCCGACGGGTTATCCACTGCCCGTGCGGATCCGCTACACAGCCGGCATCGTCGGCGTGGTTGCTTTCGTGGTGGTGTTCGTGATCGGTCGCGGAATTCTGCACGTCCCGCTCGGGTTCAAATCGCTGATGGTGATGGCCGTGATCACGGTGTGGCTTACGACCCGGATCGCGAAGTTCGTCACCCCGGACCGCCCACTGCGGTCGGTTCTCAAGGCCGCCCTCAACGACCTCGTTGCGCCGCGCCCACCGAAGCGCGGTGCACCCGTGTTCATCTCGCTACCCGAGCGGTTGACTACAGGAGAACGTGCCGTCGTACCTGTTCGCCTCGACGGTGAGGATCACCGATGACCGCTCCCGAGAACGACATTGCGGCTCTGTTCGATCCGAAACTCGACGACCCGCTTCCGGTTATTCCTCCCGGTGCCCTCCCGCCTTCGTGGGCAGCAGTGCAGTCGTATGCTCCGCAACCGGTACGTGCGTGGTCCGAAGCCGAACACGCACACGTTCCGGATGGTTCTGAATACGACCACGGCGAGGACGACCCCGACGGCCTCATCTCCCCTGCATCCGATCCGGACCACGTCGCAGACAAAGCGTTCGGCCGTCAGCGTCGCCGCACAGGCAAGAAACGTGCAAAGTCGGCAACAGATCGCGACAAGACAGCAGCGAAAAAACGAGCAGACCGCGAACGAAATGCGGTACGCCTGAAACTGACCGGCACATCAGCGAACATCACCCGCACCGCGACCACGTCCACCGCATGGTTCGTCCAACGCCAGGGCCCGTGGAATTTCCGCACCACCGGAAAGCAGCGCCGCTTCATCCAGGACGAAGCGATCATCCTGACCAACCTGCAGAAGGCCGGCGTCAACAAGGTGCATCGCCGCCTCGTGCGCACCCCGTTCCCTGTCGCGCAGTGGGCGGTCGATCACGACAAGTGGGCAAGCCCGATTCCCGATGTTCCTGGCGCATTGTCGTGGGCGGACTACCTGCGCGGGCAGCAGCATGCGATGTTGTGGTCCAACGCGACGATCAAAGGCCGCTACTGGGGTATCGAACTTCCGCAACGTTCCTCAGTGGGCCAGGGGTTGGACTGGACCGCCCGGATGCTGCGGTATGTCGCTGACTGGCCGCTGCTGGGCAGGGTGTGCACGGGGGTGAACAGCTGGGCCGACGACGCCTTCGAACGCGAGCAGAAGGCCCTTGCCGACCACCTCGCCACACTCGAACGCATCATGTCTGGCCGAGGAGTGAAAGCAACCCCGGCCACACCCGCCGCGATCGACTACTTGCTGCGCCGATCAGCGACCATCGGTCTGCCGCTGGAGGCTGGCGGTGCGATCGCCGGCGCCGGAGATTGGGAAGAGACCGACGTCGCCGCCATGGAGGATCTCACCGACCTCTCCCTCACCCCAGGCGACGGGTACACGACCGTCTCCGGCGTCGTCGACGGCCGCAAGTACACCGGCGTGGTGATCGTGCTGACGATCGGCCGCATGGCTCCCCTACCGATTCCGGAACGAATGCTGCCGTGGCAGATCATCGGCGATCCGTCCGGTGAACCTCTCGAATGGTCCGACCGCATCGAGCTGCACGACAAAGCGAAAACAATCCGCACCATGCGCTCCCTGACCGGCAAGATCGAATCGCAGTTCGACCACTACACCGTCGAACACGATCAGGTCCCACCGAAAGAGTTGGCGGAGCAGCACGCCCGCGCGCAGGACGTGATCTCCGACGTCGAAGAAGACCATTCCGGACTCTCTACTCGAACCACCGGGTGGTACCGCCTCGCGGTGGTCGGCACCGACCCCGACGATGCGCGGCAGAAAGTCTCCGATCTGCAGGAGATGTACTCACCGCACATCTCGCTCGAACAAGAGCACGGCCAATACCAATTGCTCCGCGAGTTCATACCCGGCGAGCCGCAAGCCAACATCGCCAACAAACGACACATGGATGTCGAAGCAGTCGCCGCCGGGATGGCGACCGTCAGTGACCGGATCGGTGACCGCCGCGGTGTCGTCCTGGGCGAGACCGGATCCATCTCGCCGCGCCCGGTGATCTGGGACCTGTTCGCCGCGCACGAGATCAAGCACAAGTCCGGGCTGACACCGATCGTCGCCGTACCCGGTTCGGGTAAGACGTTCCTGGCAGGCATGATCGTCTACCAAGCCGTGAGAGCCGGCGCGTACGGCGTTGTCCTCGACCCCTCCGGTCCGCTCGCTGCGTTGGCCGGTCTACCGGAGTTTCGTGACATCGCCCGCGTCTACGCCCTCACCGGTCGCGATTCACGCGCTGGCGCCTTGAACCCCTACCGCGTGATCACCGATCCGCGTCGTGACGATCCCGAGTACGACGCTCGCAATGTCGAGTTCGCCCGGGATGCAGATCGGTTCGCCGCGGCGCAGTCGAAGTTCGAGGCGGATATGCGTGCAGCTGCTGCCGAGCGTGTCGAGGTCGCCGTCTCGGTGCTCAAGATGATGCTCACCGAACGGCATCTGCATCTCGAGCACACCGAACCCGTGCTGCACATGGCTGCGAACATGGTCGGCGGCGACAGCAACCACAACCTCCGGGAAGTGTTGGCCTCGATCCAATCGATCGGAGTGAGCGATCCGGACCAGGCCATCAAAACGTGCGCGAACGGGTTGTACCAGCAGCTCAGTTTGATGTCGGAGCTCACCGAGGCGCGTGTGCTGTTCCCGGAGGAGGGCACGATCGGCAGTGGAGCGGATGCATTCGACGCTGACATCCGGTTGACGATCTTGACGATGCCGGGCCTGCAGCTACCGCCCGAAGGCACGCCGTCCTCGCAGTGGACACCGCAGCAACGGATGACGGCGCCGTTGATGCACATGGCCGCGTGGCTGGCGAACAGACTCGTCTACGAAAAGCCTCGCCATGTGCGCAAGGTGCTCTTCCTCGACGAGAACAAATATCTCGAATCCACTGGCGCCGGCCGCACCCTCAACCTCCGAATCGCCCGGGACTCACGCAAATTCAAGGTCCGCGCTCTGGTCTGCTCGCAGCTTCCGGATGATTTCCTCGGATTGGACGGCAGCGACGACAAGACCGCCCTGACCTACGAGGTGTTCGTCGGTGACGTCGGTGGTGATCCGCATGCAATCGAAGGCGCCCTGAAACTGCTCAAACTTCCCACCGGGCAAGGGTTCGAGCAGTTCCTCGCTGAACTGGGCAGCGGCGGCGAGGACACTCTCGACGAGGACACCGACACCTCCTATCAGGACGAAGCGCGGCGCTGGATGATCCGGATGGCCGACGACGTGGAACTGGTGCGTTCGAGCTGGATTCACTACGTGCATCTCGCGCATGTGTTCGCGGCGCTGAATTCCTCGTCGGCGAAGAACGCCCTCGGCGGTACCGCATGATCACCCGCGGAGGGCTCAGAGCGCCCTCAGCAGAGCTGGATGAGGCAATCCCCCCTCGATCGCGCGTTCGGGCGCTGACCGTCAACCTGGCGCGGGTTCTCGCCGTTCTGGCGTTGGTGCTGGTGCCCCTCGTCGCTCCGGGTGGGCCGATCGCATCTGCCGGCGGATTCGACTGCAAAGACGTCCCCTCCCCCGAGTTCCCGAACTCGGTCATGGCAGCCGAGTTCGATTCCTCGAGCAAAGACCGCGAACCGAAACAGAGCGGCACCGGCTACGAAACCTACGGGTGGGCCGGATTGCGCTGGTACACCTACGACCTCGGCTGCGGCAGCGACCTGGTCCGCGCACCCGACGCAGTCGCGGACACCACCCTGGGCAACACATTCCTCGCAATCGGCAAGGGATTCGCTGCTGCAGCGTTCTGGCTCGACGACCAGACGAAGACCGGAGCAGCCGCCGAAGAGGCCGGGATCGCCCCGGCGATGGTGCAGTTCGACCAGATCGTCGCCTCGATCTCCAACGGAATGCTCGGTGTCTACGGAACGTGGCTGGGTGTGGCATTGATGGTGGTCGCCACGATCATCATCTGGAACGCCCTCAAATCGAATGCCGCGGCCGTGACCCGCACCGTCGCGATCGCCGGCGCTGCAATGGCCATCGGAGCACTGTTCGTCGGCGCACCGCAAAAGGCCATCCAGGTCGCCGACGACACCTTCGGATCGGTCATCACCGACACACAAGATCAGATGCTGTCCGTGGCCGGAAACACCGGAGACCCCCGCAATGTGCTGATCGACAAGATCTTCCTCGAGGACTGGCGCAAAGGATGGTTTGGCACGAACTTCAACGACAAGGACCTGCAACTCGGACCGAAGCTCCGCGACACCCTGGCATTTTCGTACGCGGAGCAGCGAGAAGTGGCCGGCGACAACGAAGCCGCGAGCAAGCTTGCCGAAGACAAAGCAGCCAAGTTCAACGACGAGATCATCGACAAACTCGACGGATTGAACCTCTCGTACGGCCAATTCCAGGGCAAAGACTCCGGACGCACCGGCACAGGGTTCATGGCGATGATCAAACTCGCCATGCCCTCCATCCTCTGGACCGGCGCATCCGTACTCAAACTCACTGCGCTACTGGCTATTCGGCTCGTAATTCTGTTCGCACCGATCTGGGTTCCGATCGCCGCCGCACATGGCGGCACCCTTTCGCGCGTGTGCCGCATGATCGCCACCGCTTACATGTGGGGCGTGGCCGGCGCGGTCATCATCGCGCTGTATCTGATGGCGCTGGTCAAGCTGTACGACACCGACAACGGTCTCGTCGACGGCACGTGGCGGCTGTGGTTCATGGTCATCTTGACGGCGGTGTGCTGGTTCATCATGCGGCCGTTCAAGCGGATGACTCAGACCTTCACCCAGAACCAGGCGGGCGCACTCAATCGCAAGGCTCGTCACGCTCAGACGTCGATGAAGCAAAAGTTCTTCAAGGCCGGCAGCGCCGTCGTGGGCGGTCCCGCGGCGTCGATGGTCGAGGAAGGTGTCGGCGCGCTTCGGAAGGCGACCAAACGCGGTGGTGACCTCGACAAGGATTCGGTGACACCAGTGCGTCCGGAAGGGCGCGAGTTGAATCAGCGACGTCGCCACGAGGTCGACAAGTCGCGCGTCGACGCGCGTAAGACGATGGATCGTCAACAGCGTCTGACGGATTCCCGCAAGAACGACGTGCGGCGCCGAAGCCTCGCCGGTACCGCGAAGAGTTCTACGGGCCTCAAGCGACCCGTCGCCGATCGGCCACAAACCGCAGGTGCCGCCGCCAATCGAGGCCAGGCACTCGCTCGCCAGTTGGTCGGAACCGAAGCCGGTTCGCCGCGCAGCTCGTCGTCGGTGAGTGAGACATGGGACGGAGGCCCGCGGTCGAGTATCGCGCCGATGAAAGTGTTCACACCGACCTCGCGGGATGACTCCACCGGGTCGACGACACCCCGTTCGGGCGCGACGCGCTCGAGCTCGTCGACTCCTCCGCGGTCGACGGCACGACTGTGGACGCCGTCGTTGACCTCTACAGGTACTTCGTCCGATTCGACCGACAGGTTCAGCTGATGTCCTCCAGCACAGCCAATCCCGTACTCGCACCGATCCGGCGGTGGGTGCTGTATTCGCGCACCAATCTGACGATCACGATCGTCTCCGCGTTCGGGGTGCTGTTCGTAGCGGGAGCAGTGTTCGGCCAGTCCCCGACCCCGTCGAACACTGCCTCGAAGATCCCGGCCGCCGCCTCGACGACTGCGACGGACGCAGAATCTGCGGCGCCGGGTCTGAGCTACGAGTTGACCGAAGTGACCGAATCCTCCATTGCCGGCAAGTCGACCGCGTCGGTAGCCGAGAGCGCACCGGCGACAGCGATGGCCTACGCGCACGTCTACGTCGATCAGTCACTCTCGAACAGCGAATGGAAGACCAAGCTGGGCGTGCACACTGTCGAAGCGCCCGGCGTGACGGTGGTGAACGCCCGCCCGCTCGTACCGGTCGCGATCACCGGCCCGACGCGCAGTGAGATCGTGGCCGGCACCGACGGTGAGAGCGCCGTGCAGGTCATCGTCCCGACGCAGGCGGGGAATCTGCGGATCACCCTGAAAGCGTCGGACACTGACAAGGGTTCGACGTGGCAGGTCCAGACGCCGCTGCCCACCCTGGACCGCAGCGAGATCGGCAAGCTCGGCGTACCTTCCCTCGCGAGCGCACCGACCTCGGAAACTTCCACAACCACCACGGCTCCGACATCGACCACCTCGCCGAGCACTACCTCGACCACGAAGCCGACTGCGACCAGCTCGGTCGTTGTTCCCTCGGCGGACCTCGAGCCGGCCCCTGTTCCTGTCCCCGGCCCCATCCCGATTCCCGACCTCGACACACCGCTCCCGGGAACGCTGTGAGTCGCCGCCGTGGAGCGGTGGCCCTGATGGTCACCGCTGCCACCGCCGCGATCCTGGGGCTCTCCGGATGCACCCAGCAGCCGGTGATCCCCCACAACCGTTGCGGCGGAAACTCGTCGAGCGAAGGAGATGACAAAGCCACCTCGGCGACCGGCAACACCGAACTGAAAGCATCGGGGCCGATCACCCAGCCAACCAAGGACGGAACGACGACGTTCACGTCCCCGTTCGGGCCTCGCTGGGGAACCGAACACAAAGGCGTCGACTTCGCCGGCCCCGTCGGGACACCGATCTACGCGGCACTCGACGGCATCGCGGTCAAGGCCGGCCCCGCATCCGGGTTCGGGAACTGGATCGTGCTCGACTCACTCGTCGACGGCAAACCCGTGAGCACCGTCTACGGCCACATGTTCGACGACGGTGTCCTTGTCACGGAAGGCCAGCAGGTCAAGGCCGGCGACCATATCGCGAACATCGGAAACAACGGCCAATCCACCGGCGCACACTTGCATTTCGAATACTGGGACGGGGGGCGGCTGCAGGGTGGAACCGCTGTCGATCCGATGACCAAGCTAGGCGGAGCGCCCTCCCCCGCCGGCGAAGCGGGTAGTGATGCTCCTGCCATCGAGCTGGCCGCCTCGTCATCGTCGATCGACTGCGCAGGCTTCGGCGTGGCAGGTGGCGGTGATCTCAAAGCCGGTTCCGTTCCTCCGGAAATGGAACCGTGGTTTCGCAAAGCCGGATCGATCTGCCCCCAGATCAAGCCCTCGCTACTGGCGGCAGATGCGAAAGCCGAATCCGGCCTGGTCCGTGGACTGACCTCCGGCAGCGGAGCGCAAGGTGTCACGCAGTTCATGCCGAGAACATTTGCTTCTTACAGCCAGGATGACGACGCCAACGGCAAGATCTCGATCTGGGACGACGGGGATGCGATCATGGCTCAGGGCCGATACTTCTGCGCCATCGCGGCCCAGGTCGACGGATGGATCGCCGACGGATCGGTCAAGGGCGATCCGAAATCGCTCTACATCGCTTCCTACAACGCGGGCGAAGGCGCAGTGAAGAATGCGGGCGGAATGCCCAGCGGCGGCGACTACACCACCCAGACACAGCCCTACGTCGCGAAAGTCCTTGCATACGAAGCAGAATTCGCTGCACCCGGTGGTAGCGGCGAACTCGTGGTCTCGCCCGGTTCGGCGTCCGGATCGCAGGTCGTCGAAGCTGCCCGTCAATTCCTCGGCACCCCGTACGTGTGGGGCGGCGGCAACATCAACGGCACCACGGGCGGTGGATTCGACTGCTCCGGACTGACCAGCTACGCCATCTACAAGGGCAGCGGGAACAAGATCACCCTGCCCCGGACGTCTGAACAGCAGTGGACCGTCGGCGTCGAGATCCCGATCGACCAAGCACAAGCCGGGGATCTGGTGTTCGGTTCGTGGGCCGGAACAGGCCCGGGGCACGTCGGCGTCGCGATCGGCGGAGGCCAGATGATTCACGCCCCCACCACCGGGGAAGTCGTCAAACAAGCTCCACTGCAGAGCGATATGAAAGCCAGGAGGGTTCTGTGAGCAACGCACGCAAGCTGGTTCTGCTTGCCGTCGCTGTCGTCCTCGTCGGCGGGCTGGTGTACTTCCTCTCCGGTCGGAGCAACGAGACCGGAACCGAGACAGCCCAACAGACCACATCAGCTCCGCCGCCGCTGACCATCTCGACTTCGCCGGGCCCGACAACAATCGACGTTACCGAAGATCCGGATACGGAGAGAGCCGAAAACACAGCTCGCCAGGCACTTTCCGTGGCGTTCACCTGGTACCCGTCAACGGACCGCAGCCCCACCGACGGATACGCACGCGCCCGGGAATGGTTCACCGACCCCCTGGCGCAGACCCTGCTCGTCGACACGCACACCGAACGAGGACCAGGAGCACAGTGGAACCAATGGGCCTCCGACAACGCCAAAGTGGTCGCCGACGTCACCCTGGGATGCTCCGGCTGCCCACCCGACACCGACACCCTCATCCACCGAGTCGCCAGCATCCACCAAACCGCCATCACCGAAAACGAAACCAGCACTGTCACACCCGATACCACGGTCTGGGTGACCCTCACCAAAGGTGGTGACCAGTGGCTCCTCGACACCATCCACTACTGACTACCACTTCCCACCGTGACTGCACGACAAAGGATTCGCACCGATCGACTAGGTTCGTAACCAACAGGGCGCCGAACGAGACACAGGCACACACGGTTTCAGGGACAACGGACCCGAACAGGCCCGCGAACCCACATTGGAGGGGAACACACATGAAGCGCACCACCATCGCCATCGCAGTCACCCGGATCCTCGCAGCACCCCTGATCCTGACCGCATGCTCGGACTCGACACCCACCAACGACAACGGCGGCAGCTCCACCACCAGCGCAAGCAACGGTCGCGCCGGCATCGTCACACCAGCTGAAACCTCCTCGTGGCGAGGAGACCTGGTAATCGGAGTCGGCGACCAACAAGCCCACGACAAGATCACCCTCCCAGCCGCCAACCAGGTCCAAGCACAGTGCATAGGCGAAGGCGACAACCTCACCGTCGACATCACCGCACCCAACGGCTGGCATGCAGTCCTCACCCACGGATCCCAAACCGTCACCATCGAAAACCCCCAACTGAACTACGTCGGGCACGAATTCACCACCCCACAAAGCTCACTCGACTACGACATCGAATGGAACAACAAGTTCGGCAGCAACAAACAGTATCTATCGGGCGTGACCTGGGACGTCCCCCAAACAGGTGACGTAGAAATCCAACTCAACGAGCGAACACCCCCACACTGGGTGATCAAATCAGCCGAAAAGGTCAACCTCGCCATGCATGTCGATTGCAGCTCTCAATAACAGCGAAAGTGCGGTCCGGCGCGATCAGTTCCGGCACCTATAGAGCCACAAGATCGCCGGACTTCCCATTTTGGACTATCAGTGATTGTGGTCCGGGTCTCGTCGATGTCCATCCGAGATATATCCCACCAAGAAGAAGCAGTAGTCCGACCGAGCCCCCGATTGCCGGTCCGTAGTCCGTACCCCACCGGATTTGGTCTCTGTACATGACTGCTCGTTCGATCTGTTCGTGCTGCGTCTGGGAATCGAGTTTGGGGGCTACATCGATGATCGTGATGGTTTCAGGGGCTGAAGCGGACGTCGCAAAATATTGCCTATAGTGTTGCTGCACTTGAATTATGGCGCCGGAAATGGGCTCGACGGACAGTTCGCGCGTGATGCCGTAGAAACGTTTCATGGTGACTGGGATCGTTCCGGGTTTCCCCCAGTTGGAGGCGGGCAATGTGATCTCCGTACCAATCGCCACAGGTGCGATTTCCTGACGGAAATTGTAGACGTCAACGCCTTCAACTTCACCCTCCGCGATGAAGTTCGCGTCATAGCTGTCCCGCAGTGTCGAGTCGAAATACGGATACGTTCGTTTCTGTGTGTCGAACGGAAATTTGAATTGAAGTCCCTCATGGGCAACGACTTCCGCCGGTTTGTCCATCACGGTCTGGATCGAGCCGATCGGCTCCTCGACCGGCATCGCCGAGATCCTGTCGACGGTGGAACGATCGATGCTTGCATTCACAATTGCTGCCGAACCGACCCGATCATCCCGCACCATCTGAACCGCCGACTGCAGGGTCACCACGTCGGATCCCGACGGATCTTCGGCAGTGACGCGCTGCTGGACCGTGATCGGAACATTGCTGTCCACAACCAATTTGCCCTTGGCTAACGCCGCAGCATCCAGCAATACTGCAGTACCCGTCGACACTGTTGCCGCATCGATGCTCAACGGAATCTTCACCAGCTGGCCCTTGGCATAGGTTGGCGCCAACGCACTCATTGTCAGCAGAAAACCTGCTGCCGCAATAGCCACGCAGGCAGCGTGTCGACGTGAGGGGCGCAAGTTAGGCGACATTCGGACGACCCTAGCGTGTCTCGTGCGCGACTGCGCGAGCCCGTGACTGCGCTAGTCTTGAGCGCTCAGTTGAGCGATACCAACTACAACGACTACGGTGTTCGGTTGGGGCCGTAGGGGAACTCGGTAAGGAGGTGCCCCGAAGTGGCAGACAAAACCGTCGCTCGAGCAGTCGAGCGCCTGTTCCGCATTGCCGTAGGCGACGAAGCGCGAACCCTTGAAGGTATGGCCGAAGCATTGTCGCGCGACCGCGGACGCCCACTCACCGTGCTGGACGACGCGGTCCTCCCGCCAGGTGTATTTGGTCAATGGGTCCGGCACCACGACCGCGATGAAGTGTCCTGTGCAGGGTGGGTTCATGCGCGCGACCGAACGATTGCTCATGAGTTGGGACATATCGCGTTGAACCACTCCGGTAGGCCAGCCATCGATTTGGCCACCGACTTCCTCCCACCCGCATTGCGTGATCTTGGAATTCTGATGCTTCGACGCGATTGTGTGGACACCATCTCGACGGAAGAAGTCGAGGCTGAAGCATTCGGGAGTCTGCTTCTGCGCCGGCTTCACGTCACACGGCGCGCGCAGAATCCGTCGGTTCGTTCACAACTGGATGAGGCACTCGGTTGATCACTGCTCTCGCGGCGGCAGTACTCGCCATTGCAGCGGCCACCCGGATCCAGCGTTGGTGGTTTTCCAGGTCATGGACTCTGGCAGGTGCAATCATCGTTCTACTGTGTATGTCGATTCATATGGCGCTCAACGTGAAAACGGTCGAGAGCGCTGTCAGAGTCACACTCGGGGCTAGCATACCCGGAACAACCAAAATGCTGCTGGTCTGCGGTATCTGCGTCGGCACGGCCATTGTCTTCACAACCGTTACCAGCTCCCAGCATCTCAAAAAGCTACTTTGGCTACATATTTCACTGTCAGTTGTCACCGCAGCGCTCTCGTTCTACTTCTTCTTCAAGACTCCGTGGCCGGCATCGAACCCCGACAACCGGACTTTCGACAACCAATACGCATTTCTTCCGGGTTACGCAGAGGGCCTGATGTTGGGCATGGCCTATCCGTTTCTGTTGTGCTTGATGGTGACGATCATCGCTATTCGGCAGGCAGACCGGCGGACGGCAACCGGCTGGGGGCTCATCATCATCTCCCCCGGAGCCGCAGCACTCAGCGCATACGCCGCACTCCGAATTGGTTACCTGGGGTCGGTACGGTGGGGACTGATCGATCCGACCCCGACACCCTTTGCTATCTCGCGCTTACTGGCCGTTGTCGGCGTTCTCTTTGTCGCAGCGGGAGTCTTGGTTACAGCGATTGGAACCGCGCTTATCTCACGAGCGCAACTACGGGCCTTTGACGACCTTCACTCCGAGCTACTTGCCCGTTGGCCTGGTGCCCTACGGCCATCCGAGCCCGGAAGCGGCGCCGCAGATCGGACCGCCGATCGCGCAGCGGAACTGTTGGACGCGCTGAGCTTGGAAGCCAAGCGACAGGCTCTACCGAACCAAGGTGCAGCCTTGAGCCGGACAGAGGTAGCACATGCTGTTGTGGAATGGATTATTACTGATCGCATTCCGGAGGGACTGGGATCGGACAACCTCCGAGCACGGGCAGCCACTTCAGATGTCGGGTCTGTCCAGAAAACGGTGTAATTGGTTGATTTCTAACTACTTTCGTCCGGCAGACAGCCGTCCGTCGAACGTTATCTCGAAGGCATTCAGTGCTGCCTTCCA
>NZ_JAZHFF010000021.1:0-25299 GCF_036541985.1 Rhodococcus sp. IEGM 1306 | reverse complement strand
GCCATCGGGTTAGATCTTCTCGCTTTCCCTGGTCTGAGACCAGGATCAAGCGTGTCCAACCCGCGGGGTCAAGGCCCTATCTCCACCCCTTCGATCCAGAACTGACAGTCAAGCCGCGGCTACTGCACGAAGATGGGTAGCAACCGACTCGCTCCTTTTCGATGTCGTCGAGAGGTTGGGACGCGGCAGCTCTCCGCCATCCGGCGGCACACAGTGGTTCCGGATGGTTGAAGTTCCGACAATTTCGCGCCACCACCTCTCCCGTTCTTCGGATTCCGTCCACACCACAACATCCATCGCAATCTCCTCCATCACCCCCCGCTTGTTACCCAGATCACATACTCGAGAAACGTGCCGCGCCTGATACACGCGAAGATCGTTCCGACAACGCTCATGTCTCGTGCGCGAGAGAGCGGACTGACCGAGAACGCCGAGCGGGTCGGCCGCTTGAGGTCCCGTAGTTCGGTGAAGGACCTGATCAGCGATCAGTTCACTGCTCGACGGCGCCGGGGAAGGCTTAAGCGGCAGGACACGGCGGTGCAACCAGCGGATTCAGGACGAACAACGCCTGGGACGCGTGTCGCACTACGCGCATTGCCGTGGGCACAAAGGATGAGCGTTGGCCCGATGCCGTCTGCACACCAGTGGTTGGCCTCACCGAGTTTCTCCATGCAAAAGGCCGCTACAACTGGGCTACTTGGTATTTGCACGAATGCACGACGGCATGTGTCTGTCAGCTTGCGTCGTCAGAACGTAGCTACCCAGAAATATGACCAGGTCCCTCGCGGTGCACGACCGCACAAGCTTTCGATGCCGCGATGGGGGCATCGTGCCTCGTGTTCCCAATCGTGATGATCGCCCCGACGATAGGCACTGGCGGCGCAAACCCGTGCCTGTGAGACTGCAGCTCCTATTGCATTGCGTCCGAGTCCTTCGGACGATGAGAACATATTGTCTGCGCTCGACCACCGAGCCTCCTGGCAAGCCAGGGGCTGCCCTCTGGGTCGCTACATGGAGGGCAGCAAATTCAGCGATATCGCCGAACCAGACGGTCTGTGTCCGATCCCAGCGTGCCAGGCCAGTAGGCCGAGAGTCGAGATCGCAGGACTCGTTTGTGGATGATGAGTACTCCTTCCGTTCAGGAAGCGCTCTCGTGGTCTTCCAGTCCGACAGCGAGTCGCAGTTCGCGCAGATCTTTATCGAGTTCGGGGTGCTGCTGGGCGAGTTGTTTCATCAGATCGGCCAGGCCGTCGGCGATGGCGTTCAACTTGTGCTGTACGGCGTCGTCGGATCGCTTCTGTGTGTTCTGCAACAAGGCCACCAAGAGGAACGTGACGATAGTGGTGACGGTGTTGATGATCAGTTGCCAGGTGTCGATGGTGCCGAGAAGGAAGAACGACGGCGCCCAGAGCACCACTATCACCACGCACACTACGAAGAACCATGCCTGCGAGGTGCGTGCACTGACGTAGGTCGCGAACCTATCGAAGACGGAGATGTTCGTCGAAACTTCGGATGGGAGAACTGCAGGGGGCTTCATCGTTAGAACCTCATTCGAATCCGAAACATTGTGCCGATCGTTGCCGCAAACGTCGACGGCGCTCGCTAGTTGTGCTTGGTGAGGCGGGAACGCTGCTTGCTGCGGCGGAGGACAAGTACGAACACCACTAAGAGACCGAGCGCCGCCGCGACGGCTGCAGGCCGCTGCTTTACCCGTTCCACGTCACGCGACACCTCACCCTTAACGCGGGCCGGTACGTTCGCCTTTTCGGCGAGTGCGCCTACGGTTGCGGCTAGAGCGTCACGTTGGGCTCGAACATTGTCGTCGGGTCCGTCTGCGGTAGTGCTCATTTCACGCCCTTCTTTGCAGTAGCGATGTCAGCTTTGACGCTTTCGACGGTCTCTTCCGGAAGTGGTGGCGCCGCGGACTTCGCTCGTTTGGCTCCCACGAGTGCGGTTATTGTTCCGATGGCGATCACGATTGCCGCGACGATCAGAGCTGCAAGCCAAGGTTCGAGGGTTGTGGCCAATCCGAGTACTGCTGCCGCCAGAAGTACCGCGACGCCGTACAGCAGCAGCAGTGCGCCGGAGATACCGACCCCTACACCGAACCGGGTGCTCTTCGTCTTGACTTCGGCTACTGCGTGCGACATTTCGGCCCGTACGAGGTCGGACACCTGCTCGGTGAGGCGCTCGACGAGTTGTACGGTCGACAGTGCGTGCGGGTCTACGCCCTCTGTGTCGACAGTTTTCGGCGGCGCGGTGCTCGGAACGGTTGCCCGGCTATCGGATCGCTCGGTCATGGTCGACGTCCCTTCGTTGTCTTCGCCGCCGTGCGTTTCGCGAAGTTCGCGACCGGCGGCGATATCGTGTGCGTGCAGACGAGCGTTCTTTTCCGAAACGCTGGTGTCCCGAGGAGGCAGCCGCAGGAATTCTTCGGCTTCGATTCCGGCCTGTAACTGCCGGCCGCGTTCGAGTTCCGCGTCAACTTCTGCTCCGAACAACAACGCAAGATTGGTGATCCACAACCATAGGAGGAAGATGACCGCCCCGGCCAACGATCCGTACGTCTTGTTGTAACTACCGAAATGACTTACATAGAAAGCGAATCCGACTGAGGCCACGATCCACACTGCAATAGCGAGTGCTGCTCCGACGCTGATCCAACGAAATTTCGGCTGTTGCACATTGGGAGTCACGTAATACAGCACCGCCACCGCCAACGCGACACAGATCAGAATGACGGGCCACTTCGCAATATTCCACGTCGTCACCGTGCCGTCTCCGATGCCGAGCTGATCACCTAGCGCCTTGGCGACAGGTCCGCTGACGACCAGCATCAAGATCACCGCGGCAACCAACAGAAGTCCTGCGAGGGTGACGACCAGTTGCAGAGGACGAAGTTTCCAGACCGGCCTGCCTTCCTCCACCTCGTACATACGATTCATCGCTCGCCCGAATGCGCCGACATAGCCGGAGGCCGACCACAACGCACCCGCGAGACCGATGATCAATGCGAAACCGGCGGTAGGGGCCGCCACCAGTTGTTCGACGGTGCCACGCATCGTGTCCACGGCCGAGTCCGGTCCGACAGCGGCTACCAGTTCCATCACCGTGTCCACACTGGCACGCCCCTGGCCGACAACTCCCAGCAGGGACACCAGCGCCAGAAGCGCCGGGAACAGTGACAGCACAGCGTAGTACGTCAAAGCCGCCGCCAGATCGGTGCACTGATCGCGAGTGAACTCTCGGGCAGAACGTCGTGCTACGAACTTCCACGACTGCGCCGTCAGGTCGGTCGGATCGGAAGGCTTACGCGCGTCGTCCGCATCAACCGTGTGTGTCACCATGCCCGAGTTGCTACCCAGTGAGCCGGGTGTCGAAACTCGGTCGAGACTCCCCTAGCTTCCGTACTCCTCTCGATCGAGGACAGCGAGCGCCGCAAGTAACCCACGGCTGGAGAGAACTATCGAAGGTGCGACGGACGTTGTGACTGTTCCCTGCTGCACGAGCTTTTCGAGTGCGGTCAATCTTTCACGGGCAAGGGGCAAGGTCGTGACGGAACGATGGTCGGTAGGGTCGTGCACCGGACCTCTTCCCGCATCGGCAAAGGCTATGGCCATCGCTTCGAGCAACTCCGAGACGGCACTTTGCAAACTCCCGTTCTCGTTGAAATCGCCGTCCTCGACGGCAAGGATCAGGCCCATGAGAGGTAGCGCTGCTCGATCGAGTGCTTCGGCGGCCGGGCGAAACAACTCGGATCCTCCTATACGCAACCACCCACGTTTGCGAAAGTTTCCGACCAGGCTGGCTTCACCGTCCATCACCGCGGTCTCCGCGGCAACGGATTTGTTCACCGACAGAGCGCGTTGACGCCATGAACCCTGTGTTCCAGCACTGGCTTTCACGTCCGCGGCCATCTGTCGGAGAATGTCCGCGACTTCATGCGTACGTGCCACCAAGAGGTCTCTGGCGTCGGAGAGATAGTCCGGCGGCACCAACACGGCATTGACCGCGATGCCCACGAATACTCCGAGCACTACGTCACCAATGCGGTGCATCACCAAGTACGGGTTGGTTGCTGTTCCGTACAGAAGGACCAATACGGCGGTGACGGCGACCCAAATCCCGTCAGGCGACAACCGCGGAATGCGGCCGACGAGTATTCCTGCACCCGTTGCGATGGCCAATGCAGCGACGGTCGGAAGGGTCACCGCCGCGACGGCGGCCACAACAACTCCGAGGACGACCACACTGACCTGGCGGGCGGCCACCCGCATCGAGTTCCGCACGGTGTTCCCGATGATGAAGAGTGCAGCGTACGGAGCGAGAAATGCTTCAGGGCTATGAAAGACGCTGTTCGCGATCACCCACGCGATGACTACGGCGACTGCGCCTTTCAGAGCTGTGATCAAGCCTATGCTTTCACATCGCTGAATGAGGGGATGCTCGAGAATTGCTTGCTCCTTAACCTTCTACGGTCGTCCCAAGACTCATCTGAACAGGACCTTGTCCGCTGTTACCGGCAAGTCGCGTACCCGCACACCGGTAGCATCGTAGATAGCATTGACAACAGCGGCTGCTGCCCCGACGATCCCGATCTCGCCGGCGCCCCGCGATCCCATCGGGTTGACGTGTGCGTCAGTCTCGTCGAGCCAGAAGGCTTCGATGTCTTGCACATCCGCGTTTGTGCTGATGTGGTAGCTCGCCAAGTCGTGAGTCATCACGTGGCCGAACCTGTTGTCCCGGAAGCTTTCCTCGTGCAACGCCATCGACAATCCCATCGTCATTCCTCCGATGAGCTGTGAGCGAAGCGTTTTTGCATTGATTGCGCGTCCGATCGAGAATGCACCGAGCATCCGGGGGATCCTGATCTCGCCGGTCTCGCGATGTACGCGCGCTTCCACGAAATGAGCACCGAATGAATGCATGGAGTAAACGTCCTCGTCCGGATTCTCCGGCGTCTCAGTTGTCGTCTCCACGCCGGCAAGGGGAGTGGCGCTGTGTTCCGCGCGGAACTGACGGGCAGCCGCGACGATAGTAGAGCCCCACGACGAGATACCGGCGGAGCCACCGGCAACTGTGGCGAAAGGGAATGTGGTGTCGCCGATTTGGAGCCGAACTTCCTCTATGTGGCATTCGAGAGCATCGGCGGCGATCTGAGTCAGAGCGGTCCAGGTTCCCGTGCCAATGTCGGCCGCCCCGATCTGAACAGTGTAAATTCGATCGGCTCCGAAGACGATGCGCGCTTTCGAACCGGGGTTCGTCATTGCCGGATAGGTTGCCGCTGCCATGCCGGTACCCACCATCCAGTTGCCGTCCGGACTGAGACCACCACGCACCGGACGTCGTCCATCACGCCGACTCCGATCTTTCCACCCGAATCTCTCCGCGCCTGCGTACATGCAGTCGATCAAATTCCGCCCTGACCAAGGTTTTCCGCTCTCCGGATCCACTTCGGGTTCGTTCCGAACACGAAGTTCGATCGGGTCGAGGCCACAAGCTACGGCAAGCTCGTCCATCGCTACCTCGACCGCATACATACCCGGAGTCTCGCCGGGGGCACGCATCCAGAACGGGACTGCAACATCGAGGGCTGCAACCCGGTGCGAGGTAGAGCGATTAGGTGTGGCGTACATGATCCGGGTGGCAACAGCAGTCTGTTCCGCGTATTCCTTGATCTTCGACGTTTGCTCGATTACGTCGTGGGACATCGCCGTCAGAAGACCGTGGGAGTTCGCACCGAGGCGCAGGTGCTGAATGGTGGATGTGCGGTATCCGACGATCGCGAACATCTGCTGCCGCGTGAGCGCGAACTTGACAGGTCGCCCCGCCGTCCTGCGGGCAGCAAGAATCGCTAATACGTTGTGCGCGTGAGGTGATCCCTTCGAACCGAACCCTCCGCCGACATGTGGCGCCACGACTCGCATCTGCTCGAGTTCGAGCCCGAACATGGGCGCCAGGGTCTCGCGAACGACATGAACGCCCTGAGTAGAGTCGTACAGGGTGACGCACGCCCGCCCACCCTCGGCGTCGTCCTCCCAGATTGCAATGCAGGCGTGCGGTTCCATCGGATTGTTGTGTTCGAGTGGAGTGGTGTAGGTCTGATCTATCGTCACATCCGCAGCCACGAATGCCGACTCGACATCGCCGTCGGTCGTGTCGGTCGCGAATCCGTTGACGTCCTCCGGGGCGTAGAGGTCGTCGCGATCGGCTCGTAGCTCACAATCATGAGGGAGTTCGTCGTACTCGACTTGTACCAACCCGGCTGCATGACGGGCTGTCTCGGGTGTTTCGGCAATCACAGCACCGATGAATTGTCCGCGAAAGTGGACGGCTGGGTCCTGGAGTACGGACAGCTCTCGGTCTTCGGTATCCGCCAAGCGTGGGGCATCGAAAACGGTGATCACGGCGACGACACCCTGAAGTGCCTCTGCCAGTTCCGTTTTCATGCTGACGACGCGGCCACGCGCAACCGTCGCCTGGACGGCGTGCAGGTAGGTGGGATTCTCCACGGGATGTTCGAACGCGTAGAGCGCCGTCCCCGTGACCTTCGCGGACCCGTCGAGACGCTCCATCGGATTTCCCAGGTAGCCCGGTTCGATCATCCTCATCACGTCGGCCCTCCGGTGGTGAGTGACCTCAGCACCGAAACCATGACGCCGCGTGTCAGGGGAATCTTGAAAGCATTGCCCGACTGTGGGTTCGCGTTCGCCAACTCGGCATCTGCGGCTTGCACGAACACTTCCTCGGTAGGCGGGGATCCCAGCAAGACCTCTTCCGCCTTGTACGCGCGCCAGGGGCGGTGCGCCACGCCTCCGATGGCGATTCGGGCGCCCGCGACAGTACCGTTTTCGAGTTCGATCTCAGCGGCAACCGAAACCAGAGCGAAAGCGAAGGAGGCGCGATCGCGTGTCTTGACGTACGTCGACAGCGCCGCCGGTGCAGGCACGGGCAGCTCCACTGCAACGATCAACTGGTCGGGTTTCAGAACTGTGTCATGTTCCGGTGAATCTCCAGGGAGACGGTAGAATTCGTTGACAGGAATGTTGTGCTCGCCACGGCGGTCCCTTACGACGACCACGGCGTCCAACGCAGCCAGCGCGACCGCCATGTCGGACGGGTGCACGGCGATGCATTTGTCGGAAGCCCCCAGGATTGCGTGGTAGCGCACGTGGCCGCCGACGGCGGAGCAACCAGATCCGGGTTCCCGCTTGTTGCACGGAGTTGTCACGTCCTGGAAGTAGACGCAGCGGGTAGCTTGCATCAGATTGCCGGCTGTTGTCGCGGCATTACGAAGCTGCCCTGAAGCTCCGGCCAGGAGAGCGCGAGCAAGCACCGCGTATCGGCGGCGGATGACGGGGTGGGCTGCGAGATCGCTGTTTCGAACTGTCGCGCCGATGCGGACTCCTCCATCCGGAAGCATCTCCACTCCGGCGAGGGGCAGCCGACTTACATCGATCACCATGCGCGGGTTGGTCACGCCGAGTTTCATACGGTCGACCAGATTCGTACCGCCTCCGAGAAAGGCGGCGCCGGGGTTTTCAGTCACCAGGGCCAACGCGCCGTCGACATCCTCGGCGCGTCGGTACTCGAACGGCATCACGACTGCACTACCTGTCGAATCGCTGCGACGATGTTGCCGTACGCAGCACAGCGACAGAGATTCCCGCTCATGCGTTCTCGAATCTCGGCGTCGTCCAGATCCGGGTCAGCATCGAGGTCCTCCGTGACATGACTGGGGTGCCCGGCCTTCACCTCGTCGAGCATCCCCACTGCCGAGCACACCTGTCCCGGGGTGCAGTACCCGCACTGGAGCGCATCCTGGTCGAGAAAGGCTTGTTGTACGGCATGCAGACCGTCGTGGCCCGCCAAACCGTTTGCCGTGGTGATCTGTGCGCCGTCCTGTGCCACGGCGAACGTCAAACACGTAACGGCGCGCCGCCCGTCGAGGAGGATCGTGCACGATCCGCACTGCCCGTGGTCACAACCCTTCTTCGGGGACGTCACGCCGAGGCGATCCCGCAGCGCGTCGAGCAGCGTGGTTCGAGTGTCGACCGTCAGGGTGTGGCTGCTGCCGTCTACCATCAACGTGATCTCGGCATCGATTCGCGAAGACTCCATGACGAGCACCTACCCAGCTCCGGATTACTCAAACGGGTAGCGTCACGATCTGACGAGGCGGCGTTTGCAAGATCGCGACTAGATCGCACTCGTACACACCGCCGCTACACCTCACCCGCTTCGGCAGTATCGCGATCTCCCCCATCTGGGACATGTGCTACTTCGTCATATTGGGGAGGTGGGTTCGATCGGCGGTGGGGACTGGCCACGCGGGCCCGCCCCGCCCCTCCAGGAGGGGTCGATCGTTAGATTTTTTTCTTCGAAATGTCGGAGTGAGGGCGGGTTACCGGCTCATGCTGCGCGTCCGATCTGCAGATTGAGCCAGTCCGAGATCCACTGGATCGCGTTGCGGCCAGCGTTGTCGACGACGAGAGAGTTGTAGTTCTGGTGTGCCCCGGAGGCGAAGAAGGACGCTGCGTCGAGCCCCTCCCCTGTTAAGGATGCAAGGTCGTTGGCGCCTTGTGCACTGGCCATGGCGGTCAACGAATTAGCCAGTGCTGAGAGTTCCAGATTCTGTGTCTGAGCGGAATCGGTGGTCGCGGCCGTCGAGGCCTGCTTGCCGAGCAATGTCGGATCAGTCTTCGTAGCTTTGCCGGCGAGCATGTTGACCGCGACCGTGGCGAGTTCGAGTCCGACTGGGACGAGGCCGGTCATGGTGGCTCCGGCCCCGAGCGGGTCGGGGAGCTGTCCTGGCGGTGGGAGCAGCTTCTCGACTGCGGCCCAAGCGGTTTCCTGCACACGGCCGACGAGGTTTGCCAGGTTGATGATGTCGACTCCTCCCAGGATCGACGCGACGAGCGCGGCGACCTGTGAGTAGCCGGACGGATCCGGGATTGCCGACAGGACCTGTGAGACCCATTTCAGATCGACGCCGGCGGCCATCTTCACCAATGGGGAGAACTGGTTGTTCAGATCCCCTGCGACCTTGTGGGCACCGTGGGCGTCGAGCGCTGCGACCTTCTGCGGAAGAAGGTTCAGGTTCGCCAGGATCGCAGGCATATCCAGGGAGGTGAAGCCGGTGGCGACGCCCAGGACTTGGTTGACGACCACTGTGGGTTTGAGTAAGGAGAGGACTCCGGAGGCAGATCCGAGGACGTCACTCGGTGTCGTGGCGAGTGGGGCGATCTGGCGGTCGAGGGTGCCAGCAGCGGTCGACAGGGAGGTCAGGTCCGGAGATGAAGCTGGCAGCGTCGTGGAGCCCTTGCTGGCGAGCGTGCTCGCGGTGTCGGCGATCGCGGTCACTGTCGAGAGCGCACTGCTGAGATCAGATTCTCCGGCCTTGTCTAGAACGTGGCCGGCATTATTTTCGGCTGTTCCGGCGGGAGCTGCAGCGAGCTGCCCGTTCGCCGCAGGATTGGCGGCACCGGAGCCGAGTAGTTCCGCGAGCGGACTGATGGTGTTCGCCAGCGTTCTCGCGCTGGAGGCGACCTTCTCGAGGTCGACTGTGCCGTCCGTCTTCGAGAGTTCACTGGTCAGATTGCCAGTGGCTGTGGCGAGGCTGGGAAGGTCGGCTTGGGAGAAATCCGACGCCAGCGCGGTGGCCAGGTGTGAATTGTCGCCTACCTGGCCGTCAACTCCAGCACTCGGAGCTTTGGTGAGCACTGAACCCAGCGATCCGAGCAGCGGGCTCGAACCTTTTTGGATCGAGCAGTAGAGGTCTTTCGGATCGCAGATCGACGCGACCCGGCCCGAGAGCTTCCCCATGCCCTGCGGCCGCGGATCGGCGATCCCCTTTCCTGACGGCTTCGGGCCGATGACTGCTTCGCCGTTCGTTCCGGAACCGGGATCGGCGAGAAGCCCGACCGCGAGGACTTGCTCTGCCTTGAGGGGGCCGGAGCCGTTGCCGATTTCAGAGGCAAGATCACCTGCGATGTCCGCGCCCTGGGAATAGCCGGTGATGGTGAATTTGGTGTCGGAGCATTTCGTTGCGATCTCGGCGATCACGTCCTTCGCCCTCGTCAAACCATCAGATTTGCTGTCTGCGTAGGTTTTTCCGTTGTCGAAGGCTCGGGCCATGTACGGCAGAGTGTGGACCTGTGCCGCGCTACCGTTCGTGTCCGCGATGCTGTGGGCGATCGGTTTGAGCATACCGACCGCGATCGAGGGATCGGCGTCTTCTGCGGTTTCCCAGGTTCCGGGGATGAACAGGTTGAAAGTCTTCGAGCATCCGTTTGATTGGGCGGACGCAATGCCCGGCGACATCAAAGCGATGGAGGCTGCGACGACTGTTGCCGTCATCAGCATGCATACCGGACGGCGGATGGTCGAACCTAGGAACGGCATGAGAACCTTTCTCTACCAGCAAACACGATGTACCTGTCCGCGCGCGGACAGGCCTGACGCGCCCGATTTCAGGTGAGGGCCGCTATGGTGCTGGACGTATTCACTCCGATCAATGCGCCCTGTGAAGAACTGAGCTGTGCGAGGGCCGGGTGATCCTGCGTCTAGCGCGCACGCCCGAGTCGCCGTTCCTGCGGGCTGAGGTGTCCAGTGGGGGCATGTCCGGTGGGCGTTCCCAGCAGCGCTGGGTAAAGATGGATGGGTGAATGCTCCAGCCGAACTGCCCGCCGACTACGCCCAGCTTCTCGACCATCTCAAGTCGCAAGTTCGGCAAGCGCGAGTTCGCGCCACCCGAATCGTCAACACCGAACTGCTCAGTCTGTATTGGGATATAGGGCACGCGATTGTGCAGCGTCAAGAGGCCGAGGGCTGGGGTTCAAAGGTGATCGACAGGCTCGCCGTCGATCTTCGATCGGCCTTTCCCGACATGCGTGGGTTGTCGCGGACCAATCTGAAGTACATGCGGCAGATGGCGAGCATCTGGGGGCGCGATGCAATTGGCCAACAACCTGTTGGCCAATTGCCGTGGGGTCATGTGACGGTATTGCTCGACAAGCTGGATAACCAGTCCGACCGCGACTGGTATGCATCAACGGCTGCTGAACACGGGTGGTCGCGCAATGTGCTGCAAAATCAGATCAACAGCGGTTTACGGCGCAGGATCGGTGCGGCACCGTCGAATTTTCAGGACCATCTTCCGGCTGAGGATTCCGATCTCGCTCAGCAATTGGTGCGTGACCCGTACGTCTTCGATTTTCTCGACATCACCGAACGTGTCGCGGAGCGGGAGCTGGAGTCCGCGCTGATGCGTCGGCTGGAGCAGTTCCTCCTCGAACTGGGACACGGGTTCGCTTTTGTTGGACGTCAGTACCATTTTGGGGTCGGTGATCAGGATTTCTATATCGACTTGCTGTTCTTCAACTGGGTGCAAGCGAGGTTCGTCGTCGTCGAGTTGAAGGTAGGCAGGTTTGAGCCGGAGTATGTCGGGAAGCTCGGCTTCTATGTTTCGTGGATCGACGACAACCTCCGCAACAAGGACATCCACGCCCCGACTGTGGGAATCTTGCTCTGCGCCGGCCGCAACGACAACGTCGTCCGGTATTCACTTGCCGGGACAACTGCACCCCTCGCCGTAGCCGACTACACCTATGAGACTCTCCCCTCCCAGGTTCGCGATCTCGTTCCTACCGACGACGAGATCGCGGCAGCTGTGGAAGCCACTGTCTCCGAACTCGACTCCCAACTGCCCGTCAAACCTGACAACTCCGGCTGAGAGGCGCCATTCGATTTTCGAACCTGGCCGACATATCCTCTGGTGCCGAGATCGCTACCGGTGTTTCGCACGAGGGTCTGCGAACGCGATGCCTGGTCCCGCCCGGTGCGTCGAGGAGCAGGGGGAGTTCTATGTCCAGTCGATGTGGACGGATTCGATGGAATCGAAGTGAAATCCGAAAGTGTCGCCGTACTGGTCGAATCCCTTGTTTTCCGGGTAATCCATCGTGGCGTGACGTTCGAGGATGGCAACCACCCGGGCATGATCGTCGTTGGCCAAAGCCATGGCGAGTTCGCGTGTTTCGTCGAGACTGAAGGGGCTGTCGGAGTTCGCGAAGTCGAGGGTACGCACTCGGTAGTCGTAGCCTTCTTCGGAACCGTTGCGGACGGACACTCCCCCGCGGACTCGGATGGTGGCCTTTTTGGGTTGTCCGTCGGGTCGTAGGACGCCGGCGCGGTCCATGATGTCGCGTGCTTTGACGTTTTTGAGTTTCTTTTTCGCGTCAGCGCGCAGTTCGTTCGTTTCGCCGGAACGGTAGCGAGAGACCGCTGATCGTGAACGGCCGATTTTCTTTGCGACAGCGTCGATTCCGCCGAGGCGTTCGATGGCGGCTCGCCGCCTGGCGCGTTCGGTGACGTCGGGGTGCGGGATTCGTCCTTGCTGCGCCCAGCGGCGCAGTGTTCGGTCCGAGGGGGGCTTTCTTCCGGCGTCGACAGCTGCTTGCCGTAGGCCTTCTTTGCCGATTTCGGTACGGATCTGGCGTACGGAGACTTTGCTGGTGAGTCCGGCTAATCCCCCACTTTTGACCGATTTCGATTTTTCGACACCGCTGGTCGCTGCTGTCGAGACGGATACGTTGAGTCCGTCCAAGCCGACGGTCTTTTGTGCGGGTTTGGTTGATCGCGGTTTCGGAAGATGCAGGGCCACTATATGTTTCCTTCATCTTCGTCGGTGAACGCAGCTTTGAGTGCGAGGTTGATCTCGTGGGTGTCGCGGGCGTCGGTCAGCATGACGGTTATGTTTTCGGTGAGCGGGGCGCTCTTTTCCAGAGTCATTTTCCCGAGTGCGTCACTGTTGTCTGCGATGTCGATGCCCGGGGGCAGGGGGTAGACCCAGGAGTCGGTGACGGTGCGCAGTGGCCAACGCCCGGTTTCGCGTGCGATGCGCATCGCGACGCGGCGGCCTCGCCAGCGGCAGTGTGCGATGATCGCTGCTCGCCAGAGCGGTTGGTGGTGGTGTTGCATTTGTTTGGCGGTCCACATGTCGGGGTTGACCATTCGGCCGATGTAACCCTTGTAGCAGGCGCCGATGAACCGTTTCATTGCTGTGTCGCCTGTGTCGACGGCAACTTTGCGGGCTTCTCGCAAGATTTTCGCCCACTTGTCGAGGGCTCGACCCTGTTCGGGGTAGACCCAGGCTTCTGCGATGTCGAGGTCGTCGAGTTCTGCGCCGATTCCGCCATCGGCGATGGAGGTTTGCAGTGCGTCGAGGCTGACGGTGGTGATCCAGGTCTGCACAGGTTGGTCGGCGAGCATGTGTGGGTGAGGCAACGGTAGAGCGGGTGGGAGCGCCAGCATGTCACCCGGTGGGAGGGTTACACGCCAGAGTCCGAACGGGGTTTTCGATTGCCGCGCAGCGTCGAGCGCGTTCTCGCCGCGAAGATGTCGAGGTTTTCCGTAGCCGAATTCGAGCATGCCAGCGGAAGCGAGGTACGCAGCTCGTTGGTCTATCGATACCAGTTGTGTTGCGTCGGAAAGTTCTTCGAGGTCCGGGATGCGGGTCCATCCGGCGGCAGGTTCGAGATCTCCGCGGGGTTCGCCGTCCAGCGGTGGGACCGGTCCACCGACAGTGACGACGATTCCTTTACCGCTGCGGGTGCGGTCGCGTTTGATCTTGTCGACGATGGCGGCGCCGGTGCGTGCGGGGGTGGGGCCGGGTAGCACGCCGAGGTGTTGTGCGCACCAGGCGAGTCGGCGTCCCAGTTCGCGGGCAGCGGGGAGGTCGTCGTCGGGGAGGTAGGTTCCGGCGGCCGGTGATCCGAGGATCCCCATGTCCCCCACGCGATTGCCCCATCCGAAGTCTTTGTTCCAGTAGGTCCACACGTAGGGTTCGATGAAAATGTCGACCATGGATGTGAAGTTCCCGGTGGTGCGGGAGAGGTGAACGACGTGGCCGGGTTCTCCGCGGAGTTCCCATCCTGCGGTCAGCATGGGGGTCAGCGTGGCGTGGAGGATCGCGGTGAGTTCTTCGGCAGCGCGGGTGCGGAGGATTTCCATGTCGTCGACATCGTCTTCGCTGCCTGGGTCGATGATCCATCCGAGCATTTCGCAGGCTTCGATTCCGACTATCCAGATCTGTGCCGGTGCGCCCAGCGGGGTGAGCGTTGCCCATCTGATGAGTTTGTCGAGTTTTTCGATGGAATCGACTGGGCCGGTGAGTGTGTGGCCGGATGGTGTGTAGGTGCCGGCTGCTGTGACAATGACGGCGTGGCCGTCTGCTGCCTCGCTGGCGGGAGGAAGGGCGGCCGGTTCAGTTGCGTCGAGTTCTGACGCCTGGGTGGGTTCCGTTTCCATTTCGTTGGAGCGCTCATCCGGAGGGGCGACGATGTCGTCGGTCCGGGGGTGCTCCGCAACCCCGGAATCCGTTTCGAGACAAGCGGTGTCGTCAACGTCGAACAGAGAAGGCTGATCGGGTTCGGGAACTTCGTCCGGACGAGTAGCGGATTCGGGTGGCTCGAGCTCGAATAGCGTGAACTGCTCCCCTTTCTTCAGCGCCATGTTTCATCCTTTCCGTTCACTGTCGTCATCATTCGAGATCGAAGGCGGCGCGCACGGCTATGGACAGTGATTCCTCTTGCGCTGGAAGAAGATAACCGATGATGTTGCCGAGTGCACTGACGGGAATGGTCGTGATGTGGTCGCAACTGACCACGGCGTCGGCGGATAGTCCGTTAGCGGCGCTGACGGACACCTCAGTGGACAGTCCTCGGATCTCGCCGGTGATGGGCGCTACCGTGACGGTCCCGAGGTGTGGACGGACCATCTCTCGGGTGAGTACGAGGACCGGCCGAACTGAGTCGAGGTTGGCTTCATGAATTGGTCGCATCAGGTCGAGCCTGTTGGCAGTCGATTCACAGCGTGGTGAGCGAGGGGGCTCAGATCATGTTCGGATGTTGCGGCCGAGAGGATCTCCGCGTCTCGTGCAGCTATCTGACGGCGACGCTCCCGTTCGAGAGCGCGCAACACTAGAGAGGCTCGCGAGGCGGCGCGATGTTCCCTGACTTCGTCGTCGAGAAATTCCACGATCTCGTCCGGTAGTCGTACCGCGATCTGCGTGCTCATATACTGATGGTACCGAAGTGGGATTCGATTTGGTACCACCATCGCGTGCGAGTTCTGCAACCGATCATTTCAACGGGAGGCAAGGGCCGATGAAGTACTCAGCGGCCCGACGCGGCACACCTTGCCACGCACACGGTTTCCGCTGTCTTCATCGGTCGATCTCTATCTGGTGTTCTTCAGTCTCAGTGACGGTCCCATCGCTGGTGACGTCTCCACATCGGTACGGCTCGGATCGCTGAAATATTCGCTATGAGACAAAGCACTCCGGGGATTCGGCTCTCGATGTCAGGCACTTTGTCACTCCTCTCGACGACGCAACTGCCTCGCTACCGTCGAGGAATTAGCAGTACACCGTGCACACGGTTGGCGACGTCACCGCGAGGAGTCCAGTTCCTCTCCCCTACTCACGACCTCGCCAGCGCGCGGACTACGCATCTGAAATCAAATACGCGTTCACTAAGTCGTCAATGCGTGAAGTGAAATCTCCAGAGTCGCCGAGCACCTGTATGACTTGAACTGCGCCGATAAATCCCGCGCACAGATTCGCGGCCAGGCGCTGGGCGGCAGAGGCGGGAAGCTGTCCGTCTGCGATCGCAGTATCGACGAATCGGCTGACGAGTTCCACCCACTCACGGAACGCGGGTTGGGCGGTATCGAGACCTGCTTCCATGGTGAGCCTGAGGCCGGCTCGGGCCAGGGCATCGTCGGCTATAAGCGCCGCTGAACCGTTGAAGAATACAGCCAACTTCTCGATCGCTGGTATTGCTGATTCGTCGGTTGATTGCCGGGTTCCGCCGAGCGCGGTCAACCAGTGGTTGATGAGTTCTCGCGCGATCGTTTCCTTGGAGTCGAAGTGGAAGTACACGGCTCCTTTCGTGGAGGCAGCCTCCGCAACGATGTCGTTCATGGAGGTAGCGGCGTACCCATCGATCGAGAATGAGCGTGCAGCTGCCTTGAGGATCTTGGCCTTCGTCTCGTGCGCTCGCTGTTGTCGGGGTCGCTGGCGCGGTTCGGGCGGAACGATCAAGTGGTGTCGGTCGTCTGGGTCGGTCAATGCGGGTTCCTTACCTGCAGTCTGTGGGCACTCTGCTGTGGTCAATCCCTCCATGATGATGCAATTCCTGGCGCTCGGGAACCTTGGCGTTGGCAGGTTGCGGCGCTACTCACGTTGTAGTGACGAGTTGGTCGGTGAAGTGAACATCGGAGGCTCGCATGTCGATGAGCGGCGGATTGTCGAAGCCAGCTGCTCGGGCCGCGGTATCGAACTTTTCGTATCGGCGCCACGAGGTCGATGTTGCAACCGGAGGGTTGGACGTCTGGGCGATCAGCTCCCAGGTGAGAGTCGGGTCTGCAAGCTTGCGTCGTGCGGTGTCCTTGACAGCGTCGGGCAGGTCCGATGTGGCAATGAACCATTCGAGTTCGGCGTGCGCCACCGCCTCTGCGTTCGACGGCTCCGGGTCCACTGAAGACCCCGTTTGTTCGGAGGGGCTCGGGCGCGGAGCGCTTTCCGGCGCGTCATGCGTTTCTACGACGCCTAAAGAAGGCTGGGCTCCTACGGCTGTTTCGTTGCGCATGACGACGCTTTGCGTACCAACCGTACCCACACCTGCGGCAGCATTGTCGATCTCGATCTTGTAGTCGGAATATGCAATACCCGTTGCTTTGATCAGGATTCCCAGACCGTGCGTGAAGGCGAGTACGAGCACCGGCGGAATGACCGCGATCATGGCAGCAACGGCCGGGTCGAGAGGCGTGTAGCCGATGCTCTGACCTGCCGCAACGGCCTGTTGCGCAACTGTTGCGGAGTGGAACGCATGGTAGGCGTTCCCGAGGATGCTGATCGCGACCACCGCAACAGCAACAGCAACGTAGAAGTACTTGTCGCGTCGATGCATCTTCAGTTTGCTCAGAATGACGATGGCGACGGTGGAACCGAAGATTGCACTGTCAACGATGACGGGAAAGATCCATGCGAGGTTTTCGGGGATAGTTCCTTGGCGCGCGAGGTCCCGTTGGACCGCGAAGGAGAGGACAAATGCGCCTGCGGTGATCCCGATTGCGATCAAAATCGCGATGAGAAGTGCGGCGATCAGTGCTCCAAGCTGGATCCGCGCTGCGCGCAGACTAAAATCACCCATGATCGGGTTTTCCTTCCTAAAAGGGGTGTTCTCGGTCTGGAGTCCCGCTGGTTGCCGCCGGCGGGACTCCTCCTGGTTTCGGAAGATTTCTTCTGGTCGTACTCCTGCGTTTCGTCCGTTTTGCGTGCGGTGAGGGTCGACAGCGATTTCTAGCGGACATATCCGAGAGTCGACTGATGTTTTTTGCGTCGCACTCAAAGCACGTCGGGGATGTCGTTCCAGCTGCGTGCCTGTTGATCTCAGAGTGACGTGGGGTGGTCTGCAATTTTGCGTGAGAATTGCGTGACTGCAACGGATTGTTCACGCAATTTGCTCCAGGCTTTGCGCTGCCAAGCCTTCCAAGTTCTACAGAACGGACAGTCAGCAGATGAGAGGGACATGGCATTGCGCGCGCAGCAAGGACTTCCCGCCCCGGCGGTTCGCCTCCCGCCCGCACCCGAGAACCGTTCTCAATATCGAGGTCCTTGGAATGTCCCCCACATGTGCCTACTCGGCTGTCGTGCCATGCGCCTCTAATTAGGTCTTCCAGCCGAAACACAAGATGCCCTCGCCCGGGGGCCGAACTCCACAATCAAGAATTAAGACAATCCATCATGCGTGCACGCAGTGCATGCCATGCACGCGAATCTTTTATAGTCCCCTGGCCTTCAAGTATTCGTCCAGCGCAGCCTCGGTCATCGATGCCTCGCTGATTTCGCGATCGCCAGTCTCGTACCGCAATTTGTCGACGCCACGCCGAAGGCGATCCTTCGTCGAAGGTTTGATGCGCGTGTTGTGGGTCATCGACAGCTTCTCCTCCTCATCTTTGCGGGCACTGAGATCCGCTGAAGGCGTTGGTGGCGTAGCTGCAGGTGCCGCGGGGGTCGCGTCTCCCCTGGGCGGACGTTCCGGGATGAGTTCAGCCGGATGTGTCTTACGAATGGCAGGTTCCCGCTTCACGCTCATGCCGGGGCTCCGATCACGATGGGCAACTCAGCGAGCAAGTCACTGTAGGCAAGTTGCAGCGTCAATGCTTTCCCACCCTTGAACTGGTGAATCGGAGTGCGATTCGAGTGCGCGTCCTGGCGGGCCGCGAGTTCCGGGATCGATGTCTTGGCGACGAGTGAGCCGTAGGTTTCCCGTAGCTCGCTCTCTCTGAACTCATGTTCGCCGGTAGACCGTTTACGACTGATCACGATCTTGTCGAATTCCAGCTTCGGATTCGCCCGTTTACGAACGGTGTCGATTGTCTCTTCGAGCTTCTGAACGCCACCGACACTGTCGATTGTGGGTTCAGTGATGGCGACAACGCCATCTGCTGCAATAAGAACCGCGAACAGCACCTTGCCCATATTGGGAGGGCAGTCGAAAAGCACGGCGTCATAAGGAGAAAGGTCGAGCCCTTCGAACGCAACGTCTAGGCGAAACACCAGGTCATTCGACCCATCCGACTCGATTTTGCCGAGCTCTTCGTCTGCGGGAATGAGGTCGACGCCATCCCATGGGGTGGCAATGATCGCCTCGGCTGCAATGCCTTCTCTGGTCTGGTTCATGAGGTGGTAGGCCGTCATCATGCCCTCTTCGAGAGTGACGCCGAGGCCGCCGGTCGTATTGCCCTGTTGGTCCATGTCGACGACAAGTACTTTTCCGCCGACCGCGGTGATGGCGCTGGCAAGCCCGAGAGTGGAGGCCGTCTTGCCTACGCCACCCTTCTGGTTGCCGAGTGCGATTTTGCGTGGCTGCATTGCGGACCTTTCATCGAGGGCGTTGACATTTGCGAGGCGTGCATTGCGTGTAAACAACGCGCTGCATGCAATATGTGCATTGCGTGCTGTGTGCGCAATCCACGCTGTACGTGGGCTGCATGCAGACTGTGCGTGACGGGCAATCCAAGCACTGCATGCATTGCGCGCTAAGTCTGCTTCACTCGCTACACACGCACACTGTGCACTACGTGCGCGCGTAGCATAACACGCATGTCATGCGTGACGTACAAGCCTCGCACTCTGCGCGTGTCATGCACGAGTCGCATCAAGTGCAACCCTTGCGTTCGACGCGTGCAATGCTCGTCACGCGTTCACCGCAACCCGTGCACGTCATGCGCGACACGCTATCCATGCCTCGCTAGCAAACCCCGCATGCTTTGCACACAATGCGTTCCTCGCTAGCCAAGCACTGCGCACATACAACGCATGGCGTGCTCCGCACGCACAGCTAGCGGTGCTACCTCCGCACGCACGCGGTGCTCTGCATGCACACCATACAACGCTCGCAGCGCACGCAGAGCATGCATGACGCGGTATGCAAGGATTGCACGCATGCCATGCGCTGCTAGCAGGACATGCATTGCATGCACCGCACATCTTTCAGTTCTGCATGCAATGCATGCCGACCACGCATGCGTGGACGCGCAAAATAGCAGGTCAATGCACTCATTGCCATCGAACGAATCGAAAAACATCTGCCGTGAGTGTCACACACCGTTGCAAAAGGTCGACCGACCAAGAGCAGCTTGGCTGCCACGATCACCCGATAGCGAGGCGTTCCAGACATGAATCGAAACGTGTGACAGTCCGTCTCGATCAGATTGTCAAGGAAGTCGAAGCGACGCTATTGGGCAGCCAACTGACTAAAGGCGGAAATATAGGGTTCAGCAATCTCCGCTGTGCGCACAGAACAAATTGAGTTGAGTCCCGGATAGTGGTGTAGCGCGGTCGCCGAGATCGTCCCGATGCTGGACGTGGACGCGGCCACCGCGTGATTCTTCAAGAGATCTCTCACAACCACCTTGAAGAGGACACAACGATGACCGCTCCACACATTGTCGACCCTGCAGCTCTGCTTGGCGACGCTCTGGCCGATGCCTCGCCAGATCTGATGCGCAGCCTGTTGCAGACGATGATCAACGCGCTTCTGTCGGCTGATGCCGATGCTGTTGTCGGTGCCGAGTACGGCCGCCCGTCACCTGATCGGACGGCCCAGCGCAACGGATACCGGCATCGACCCCTGGATACCCGAGTCGGCACGATCGACGTCGCCGTCCCCAAACTCAGGGCGGGGTCCTACTTTCCGGAATGGCTGCTCGAGCGTCGCAAACGGGCTGAGACCGCGCTGATCACCGTCGTGGCCGATTGCTACCTCGCCGGCGTGAGCACCCGCCGGATGGACAAGCTCGTCAAGACATTGGGCATCAACAGCCTGTCGAAGTCGCAGGTCTCACGGATGGCCACCGACCTCGACCAGTTGGTTGCGGAGTTCCGTCACCGGCCTCTCGGCGACGCCGGCCCGTTCACCTTCGTCGCTGCTGACGCGCTCACGATGAAGGTCCGCGAAGGCGGCCGGGTCGTCGCCTCGGTCGTTCTGATCGCGACCGGTGTCAACGCCGACGGACGACGTGAAGTCCTCGGAGTGCAGGTCGCCACGTCGGAGACCGGGGCTGCGTGGAACACGTTCTTCGCCGACCTCGTGGCCCGCGGTTTGGCCGGCGTCCGACTCGTCACCAGCGACGCGCACGCCGGACTCAAGGACGCGATCACTGCAAACCTGCCCGGCGCCGCCTGGCAACGGTGCCGCACCCACTACGCGGCGAACCTCATGAGCGTGACCCCGAAGTCGATGTGGCCGGCGGTCAAGGCGATGCTCCACAGCGTCTACGACCAGCCCGACGCACCAGCGGTGGCCGCCCAGTTCGACCGGCTCGTCGACTACGTCGACGACAAACTGCCAGCCGTCGCGGAGCACCTCACAGCCGCCCGTGACGACATCCTCGCGTTCACGACTTTCCCCGAGGGACTCTGGCAGCAGATCTGGTCGAACAATCCCAACGAGCGCCTCAATCGCGAGATCCGCCGCCGCACAGACTCCGTCGGGATCTTCCCCAACCGCGACGCGATCATCCGCCTCGTCGGCGCAGTCCTTGCCGAGCAGACCGACGAATGGGCCGAAGGACGCCGCTATCTCGGCCTCGAAATCCTCGCCAAGTCCCGCCTGACCATCGTCGCAACCAACGACGCCGACATCGACAAGGAGGACATTCCCGCACTCACCGCCTGAACCCGACAGGGTCACGCAGGGCTACACCACTCCCAGGGACTTGACCACAAATTGCTCAACCGTCGCGAGCGGTCCTGCCCAGCCATCCGCCAATGCACCGCCCTTGCGGGGATGGAAGGAACGCGCCAACCTCAACGAGGCGGGCAAGACAGCCTGCCGCTTCAGAAACTTTCTGATGTTCGCACCGGGGGCACTTCAATAGAACCCTGTACCCCTTTGAAGGCCAGAACATATTTCATTCCATCGGGGTCCGAACATCCAGGGCAGAAGGAAGGACTCACGTGAACCGCACGGATGGTGAAAAAACTGAGACATGCGTGGGACGAACAACCGCACTGACCGAGGGGAGGGGGTTCCAATTCTATTGAGAGATACAGCCGACTGACTGCCAGTCGGGGTGCTCATCTAACCCACGAACAACATTGCGGAATCATCTCAGGACACAGCGGGGGCCCGCGGTGAAACGAAAATTCTGCGCGAAAGGTCGGTCGCGGTGTGAACCCGGACGTGTAAGGGAAGGGACGTGTGGAGATCCGGATCAGTCGAAGTTCGGCCGCGACGGAATGACCGAAGCGAGTCCGAGCAGGCACTAACTTTACGTCACAGTGACGCAATTAGGCTTGGGGACGGGGTGGGAAGAATCAGTTCCGTCAGGCTTGATTTCGCCGCTTTGCGAGCAGAACTTTCGGGTGGGTGGGCACATTTCGAATACAGCGACGCATGAATCGCAACGCCGAAACACACGCACTTCTCGACCGAGCGGGGGAGGGGATGGAGACAGCTTCCCGTCCACAAGTATCCCGTGCACGATGCCGGCGCTGCCGTGCCGACGGCTACGAACGACGCAAGGTGGCCCACCGTTTCACGCAACAGCGCTGCCATACATGCAATGCATGCCTTGCAACGCACGCATTGCATGTATGGCATGCGCGACCAGGATGCCTCGCAAAGCATGCGTCACACGCAGTGATCGCACCATGCTCCTCTGCACAAAAAGCCGTTTACCTGCGCAAATAAAGATGCTCAGTCAGGTACATGTCTCGGAGGGATAGACCGATAGACGATCCGAATACCTACGGGCGCGTCTGCATTGGAGGAAACGGCTGTCGTTTCAACCCCTCTCGGATGTTGAACCCGTACCAGCGCGACGTTCTTCAAGCGCAGAGAAGCGGACCGCCAGCCCGCCATTGACTGGCTCGGGCGGGGTCAGTTCTCCGAAAATGGCTGTGGAGCTCCGCGTATTAGATCAAAACATTGTCCTCCGGGTTCTTTGTGTCCCGATCAACGTCGCCATGAGTATTTACACCTGTGGCGATCAGGGTGCTGTGCCACGGATCGCCACACTTCTCGGCAACGCTTGTCGATCATCGTGAGGCGTGTTTTTCGGACGTGTATTGCTTGGCCGGATTGGGGCCAGTAAAGCCTCAATGCTGCTGCTTGCATGTCAGGTGTGCCCGAATGCTGGCTAGGATCTTGGCGCGGTGCTCCGGGTTCGCTGCCATTTTCGTACGTTGAACATGTGAGCTTTCAAGTAATTCTTGTTCCTTCTTTCGCGCCAGGTCGGCCGATTTACGCTGTTCACTGGGCGATTCTCCGGTCCAGTCGATCCCATCGAGCCTGCGTCTGAGGTATGCCAACGGTGAGACCAGGCTTGATCTTGTTGGCCAGATCCACCCCCGGTCTGCTGTGTCTCGGGAAAGCGTCTGTGCGATGTCACGTCCTGTCCATCGCGTCGTATCGATCTTGACATCGCGGAGAAGATCACAGATCGCCCCGATATGTCCGGTCGGTCTGAGAGCCGGCGCATGATTGACGAGTTCGGCTGCAGTCCTCTGAAGTGCCAGAGGCCGCGGTGTGATCCGAGAAGTGCTTCGTTTTTTTGTTGTGAGCTGGGCTCGCGCGTGCGCGCGTTGGTGAGTTCTTCCTAACGGAAGAACTTCAAAAGATAAAAAACCAACACTAGATAGGGTGTCAGTTCCTATCGGCCCTGGTCGACTGCTGTGGGGCTGATAGACGCGATTGACGTCGGGCCTCAGAGAGTTGTGAGCTCTGTGGCGGGTTGCTCTTTCAGAGGCGCGAGACGGTCGCGTCTTGGCGAGTTTGCGGTGAGGTGTCGTTGCCACGATTGTTCGAGGGGATGACAGTGACCATGTCGATGCAGCGCGGTGCTGTTGACCCCCGTGATGGGCTTCAGCAGCCAGAAATTCCAGGGTTTTGAGGTTCCGTCCCCGGACGTGTTCGATGCCCATTCCCAGCGCGATGAGCACTCGCCTGGCGCGATTGACAGAGGATTCGCTGACTTTGGCCCGGGCAGCGATCGTTGATTTCGCTGCGGAGACCCCGCGGCCGGTGTGGGATTCGGCGAAATGTGCGTGAGCTTGTGCCACTGCGTAAGCCTTGTCGGGCTTGATCAGGTTGCGCGCGCACAACGCCTTGCCGGCCGGGCTGGTGGTGTGATGCCGGAATTGGCGGAGCCATTCCCTGCGTGATGTCCACACTGGAACGCGTGCTTGTTCCGTTGGTTCGACAGGTAGGGACCAAGAGCGTCCACGCTGGTAAGTGGACTCGTTGAGTTGCCGTGTAGCGGATTCGAGGCGCGCGATACGTGAGAGAGCATCATCGACTGCCGCTTGCCATTCGTCGACTTCTGTCGATTGAGGAACAGCGGATTGGGTGCCGATGCGCGACACGCCGAAGGTTGGTGATATGGAATGAGTTGGGCTGTATTCAGGGTATGCGCTACCCTGAGACATACCTGCCATAGGTAAGTCCCTTCCAGGGGGATGCAGTACGAGCAGAGAAAGCGCTAACTTTCGAAGCTCACCTCTCGAGAATGTTCGAGAACAGATGTCGGAGAACCTGCCAGTTCTCAGTCGACGTCAAGGACCTGCCAGTCCTTATTTCGCCGCGATGCGGTCCGCTCCCAATCACCCCCTTCGGGGGCCTTTGTGCTTTTCAAGAGGTCTGCGCTGTTTAGTTAGGTATCGGGCACTTCGTTCGTTGTCGGCTAGGGGCGGCCTCCCTGTCTGCGGATCCGCTGTACGCGCGTCACGGCCGCGGTTGTTCGGAAGGTCTGTTCGATCCGGCGGCCGCACATCGGTACCACTGTGGGTACGGTGCTGGCTTGCTCGGATGGGACATTCGGGACGCAGAAGTGTGATCCGAGCGCCGCGAAAGCCGAAATGTGATCTGGACGTGCCAAAAATGACACCGCGAATACGTCCGCGAGTATGGCGGAATTGCGTTTCTGCGATATCATCGAGTAAGCACCGCCTCTTCCTTTCGAGGTAGTGGTGGTCACCGCCTCTTCCTTCACTGGGTTAGTGGTGGTCAGGGAGCTGGGAAGCTCTCACAACCGCATAAACGGACAGCCCCCGATGCCGCCAAGCCCTGGGGGTTGTTCGCTGTCTAGGGGTAGTTCATGCGCCGACCGCAAGCTGCTCGATGCGGCGCAGTGATCCAGCGGCCTCGACCTCAAGCAGTCTCAGCTGGTCCGGATGCAGTTTGTCGATGATGTAGTCCGGTATGTCCAGTCCATGGGTGATGGCCAGTATGAGCACGGAGTAATCCCCAGCAGGGATTCCGAGTTCGGCGGCCCGATCCTCGTACACCTTGTGCTGCTTGAGGGGAGCACGAGTCGCGATGTGTCCGCGAGGTCCCTTGTTGTGCTGTGCCATGAGGAAAGACTAGAACCAATCTGTAACTGATACGGGTAGGCGCGCTTGTTCGGTGTGTCGCGTGTGGTTGATGTTGCCATGGAGTTCTGAGGGATTTTGCGGCGGCCCGCCTCACAGACCGCCGCCGGCCCGACCAGGGAGGGGCTTGACGGACCACCTCTGCGGCTTCGCTGAAGGTGGGGTTTGGGTGCGTTGGCGGTCGGCGGTTCGATGATGGGTCTAGCGTCGGAATCGGGTTCGATTCTTCGGGAGCGGATGGAGATGCTTGGCTCTCATGCTGTCAGACGCCGGGGAGGTGAGATATTGTCAATTCCTGTGGATGAGGGAGTTTCAAGCAACCTCCGATCCAGTGCTTGCGGGCTCGGCCGCCCCGG
>NZ_JAZHFF010000048.1:0-237 GCF_036541985.1 Rhodococcus sp. IEGM 1306 | reverse complement strand
TCCAGCGTCCTCCTCGACGGAAACGGTGCCCCACTCGACGTCACCCCACTCAAAAGGCTTGTCACCGCAGCACAACGAACCGCACTGATCGCCCGAGACAAAGGATGCGCCTTCCCCGGCTGCGACTGCGTCCCCGCCTGGACCGACGCCCACCACATCAAACACTGGGCCAAAGGAGGACCAACCGTCATGGACAACCTGGTCCTGCTCTGCCGAACCCACCACACCCTGATGCAC
>NZ_JAZHFF010000020.1:0-26627 GCF_036541985.1 Rhodococcus sp. IEGM 1306 | reverse complement strand
TCTGTCTCACGATCAATCACATCAGTCATAGTGGCGTATCTCCTTTCAGAGTTACACCGTTGTTCTTACAGTCCCCGGCTCAGTATCGGCCGGCTGCGTTGCCGCACCACTTGTCGCAGTTGGGGTCGTTGCCTTGAGCCAACGATCGAGTGAGCAGAGCCTCTCGCCCGGCGAGATCGTCGTCATCGGAGCCGAAGGTCCAGGTGCTCAAGACGATCCCCATGAACCGCCTCCCACTCCGAATACTTATGCAATCGACTACCCGCTTTCCACCGCCACTCTCGAACTCGACTTACGCGAAGTCGAGAGGTCGGTGTATACACAAGCGGTCGCAGACTTAACGCCGGCGCCCTGTCGACCGGGCGCAGTGCCTTCAATCGTGCGTTCCGGCGAAACCTGGGATCAGGTTTTCCTGCAACGTCTACACGATCAATGAAGACAAGCGGACATATTTCGTGACTGTCGACGATCCGCTCGGCAGCTACACCATTGCGCCCGCCTAAAACGTCAATTGCGGGATGAGATGCTTGCCAAATGAAGAGTGATCAGTTTTTACAGGATGAGTTCGTCTGGGTCGAGGAGGTCGATCGCTTCGATCTCGGACTCTGCTTCACACTTGTTCATTCCACCAATGTCGAAGCCGTGCTGGAAGTATTCGATTCGGCCAATCCTCGGAAGCTACGCAAACCAACCGAGATAGGTACCGAAGAGTGGTTGGATTCGCTTGCCGGCGAGGACACTCTGGCGATGCGCCATGCAGCCTCGGTCGGCGACTGGACGTGGATACTCGAGGAACTGTCGATCGCCGCCATACTGCCCCCGCTGCCAGAACAGCTGTCCGCCGCTTTCGGCACCAGCATCACTTCCAGTGGGATGTCAACATGCTGTCCACATTCGTTCTCGCACGCGAAGGTGTGGTCGAGCGTCGGTTCGAACTCGGCCGGATAGCGGATCCGTCCGATCAGACAAGTCTTGAGGGCTATCTCGACGAAGAACTGGGACTTGACTGGGAACAATGGATGTCCGCCGGCGTGTGCCTACAGGCCCGAATTGCAGGAGTGACGTCACTGTCCGAAATGCCGATCGAGCCCATGCTCACCGAAACCTGCACATAACCCCACCACACCAGTCGGAAGAAGCTCGGAGTGACCATCGAACGACACCAATCAGTCATCGACACCGACTATCACCAGTTCATGATCGAAGCAGGCCCACTGCGAGAGCTGATCCACGGCCAAAATCCCGACTTTCCGCTCGCGATGTTCGCCGGCGACCTTTTACGCGTGAACGTAGGCGTCAAAAGCGGGCCGGTGAACGTCACCGTCGAGGTACACCACACGCCGCCCTTCTATGACGACAACACATGGGAAGACTCCGTCGAAGGCGACCTGACTCAGGCCATTGCCCACCGTGTCAACATCGTTTCGTTCTGGGACAACATGAACGCAGACGGAAAAGCAGCCGATATTCTCGGATTAACACCACCGGGGAAACGTCGGTATCGCGTGCGGATCTACGCCCGCGGGAAAAATATCCGATTCGATGCGCATCACGATGGCGATCCTGTCGAGGACTACCTGATCCAAATGTGGCCCACAGCAGAGGCCGAATCTCCCCGCCAGATAAAACACACGTCCGGAAGATAAGCTCGCGCTTTCACGACAACTGCCGCCAGCAGATCGCATCTGCGCATCCGGAAGCTGTAAAGTTGATCTCTTCGTCTCTGGACGGAGTCATCAGGAGTAGCACATGTGACCAAGCACCCCGAACGGACTTGCCCACAACTCGCTTTCGCCAACACTGCACGACATGGGTGAACTCCAGCCAGCACCAGTCGGTGACGACGGTATCGACATCCAAGCAATTCTGCGCGGAAGCAGAATCCCCCAGCCCGGGTATCGGGCAGAAATCGGCGGCACCCCGTCCGGATCACCGTCAACCGACACTGCGTCGACGATGACGGAACATTCATTCCTGACACCGGAAACACAATGCTAAGCTTCGCCGTCACGGATTCTGTTCTGCAACCCTCGACCGCTATCGACGTCGTGCGGCACGCCGCACCGATAAACCTGGGACCTGTCTACATCTACACACCGGACCTCGAAAAGACATGGTCGAGATACCATGTTGCCGCGTTCTTCTCAGGTTCTGGGACAATGATCGAAGCCCCACCGGATTTCGATTGGCGCAAGTACTCCAACATGTTTCGGGACTTCACTGTGTACCGTGCGGATACGATTCTCGGCCCTCTGACGCCGGTGTATCGGTCCCTGAACCGCGATTTCTATCAGCCGTACATGGACCGGCGAGGAAGATACTGGACTCCTCGGGTCACCGCGCCACCCGAAAGTTCCGGTCTCGGCGAAGCATTCGCTGCCACCCTCGGTGCCGTGTCTCGCAGGTCAGCGATCAGAAGCGACATCCGAGCCCTCGCCCTCGAATGGCTCCACGGCGGAGTAGTCAGGTTCACCTTTCAACGGATCCTCAAAAAGCGATGCTTCCATCTGGAGTTCGAAATCCCCAGCCTCAATCAGATGACGTTCGGCCGTTTCCTCTTACCCGGCGGCGGTCCGATTGTTCGCGAACCCGGCCAGTTTGCTGCGGGGTGTTTTCACCACGGCGAAGAAGATGATTCGTTCGCTCAAGCTCTCCGCGGTCCATCGGAGCGACGCAGAGAAAGAACTTGTCGGGGACTGGCAGCGGTCGCAGCCCGAAACGTCGACGGCAGTGGAGGAAGGCAACCGCGTCCAGGGTGACGATGCTCGCGGTGAAGCTGTCAAGAAGTACGACTCCGCTGACCGGCGCACCGCGTTCGCGAACAGCATGCACGCGGCCGGCGTCGACTCCGAAGCGATCGCAGCTCGTATGTCCGCCGACACTGCGCAGGGGCGTCCCGCTCGCGATGCGGTCCGCAACGGGCCGGGCAAGCCGCCGGTCGCGAGGAAGGGGAAGCCGAACAAGTCGCAGGGACGCGATCGTCAACACGCCGGACGGTAGGACCCCTCACAGACGGAAATGCCCCTCACAGAGTGTGCGGGGCATTTTCTCGCGCCTACGAACTCACCGGGAGATCACGACCGACCTAAATTCGGAAGGGCTTTCAGGACCAGGCAATAACAATGGAATGAAACTGCGATGAACCTTTGCTCCGATTCACATTGCAGGAATTTCACGGATTTAGATTTTCCAATAGCCGGAGCATCGCCATTCATATACCGTAAAACCTAAACCTCCAAACGATTTGACTCGATTTTGCAACGGAAATCTTCCATGGATCCGCTCAGGTGTTGTTCATCTAATCCGCCATCCGAAGAAATTACCGCACCTTCCCAACGCTTCCCACTTGCATGCGGATTCATTCTAAAACGGACCGATCGCTACAATTCCGAATAACATTCACCCTCCAAGAACATCAGGGTAGATTACGAATCTGTAACACCACTATTTAACCGCTACCGTTTCGCGTATTCAGCTTTTAAAGAATCAGCGATTCCACCAACAGGTTGACGCAAAGATCCTTCTAGACACAAGTCGGACGGAAATTCCGTGAGCACGCAAGCAATACGATGAGAAAATTGTCGCGCGTTGAGACCAAATCGGAGGAATACAATTTCTTCTGGAGGCCGACCATAGGGCAACCAGTCCACAGCACATTGCAAAATTTCAGAAATTTCTCGACGAGGAGTCCTATTAACCATATTCTCCAAGTTAGATTTTCGGCGACGCCGTGCCGGCGTTGGATTGTCTTTCATTTGCCACTGGTTTCGCTCGACTCAGTTCACCCTGAAGTCTCAGTCGTCGAGACGGTTACCGGATTTTGTATCGAATACTGTGACCGCATTACTATCCGAACCTATATCTAGACATTGTCCAGCATAGATATCGGAACGCGAGGGTACACGCATGACAATCTGGGAGCTAGATGCACCGCCTATGCTCGTGCCATATACGAAGGAAGTCGAGCCGAGGTCTTCGACGAGATCTACAGAAATGGTCAGCCCTTTTCCGTCTGGAACCACGCGTAGGTCCTCAGGCCTAATACCCAAGGTGACGTTCGCCGAACCCGCCTTGGCCATAGCAGAACGTTCCAAGGGTAGGTTCGTACTACCGAACTGTGCACGACCATTGGTAGACGTGGTCTGGAGGAGGTTCATACCTGGTGATCCGATGAATTCTGCGACGAACACGTTGGCAGGACGCTCATAAATGGCCATCGGCGTGTCCACCTGTTGGAGTTTGCCGTTGTTGAGTACAGCCACACGATCACCCATAGTCATCGCCTCGACCTGGTCATGGGTTACGTACACGGTGGTCACCTGCAGTCTTCGTTGCAGCGCGGCAATTTGTGTACGGGTCGATACTCGTAGCCGAGCATCGAGATTCGAGAGCGGTTCGTCCATGAGAAAGGCGCGGGGTTCACGAACGATCGCGCGTCCCATGGCGACCCGCTGGCGCTGGCCGCCTGAGAGGGCTTTGGGTTTGCGGTCAAGAAGCGCCGTCAGCTCCAGAATCTCCGCTGCGTGCTCCACCATCTTGTTACGTTTCTCGGAATCGACACCACTGAGCTTGAGTGCGAACCCCATATTGTCGCGCACACTCATATGGGGGTATAGGGCATAGTTTTGGAATACCATCGCGATATCACGATCTCTGGGTCGAATCGCCGTCACATCTTGGTCGCCGATGAAGATGTTCCCGTCGCTGACCTCCTCGAGACCTGCGAGCATCCTCAACGAAGTGGTCTTCCCACATCCGGAGGGCCCCACGAGAACCATGAACTCGCCGTCCTCGATGTCTAGGTCGAGGCGGTCTACGACGGGCCGTTCGTGGCCGGGGAAGACTCGGGATACCGAGCGGAAGGAGATGGAGGACATGGAATGTTGTTCCTTTCAAAATGATTTTTCGAGGTCGGAATCGATGCCATCCCTACGGGTTGTCCGCCGAGCACACCCCTCGTAGATGATCGGCGAATGATCAACTCGGCCGGGATGAGGACCTCTTTGGTCTTGTTGCGCGGGGCGTCCATCGCATGGAGGAGTTCCTCCGCCGCGCGGGCGCCGATCACAGCGTTATTGGGACGCACGGTAGTGAGACTGATGTAATCGGATCTGCCCATCTCGACGTCGCCGTACCCGATGACCGCCACATCGTTCCTGTCTTGGGCGGCAAGTGCGCCCAGGGCACCGATCGCTGTGTAATCGGAGAGCGCAACGATGGCAGTGAACTCGGTGGTACCGGACAGAAGTCGGCGGGCAGCAGAGAACCCTGATGCGTGCGAGAAGTCGGCGGGCTCGACATGGACTTCCGATTCGAGTCCGTGAAGAGTCATGGCTTGCCGGTAGGCGTCGGCACGCAGCTCCGCAATATGTCCACCACCGCCCCCGATGTGGACGATGCTGCGGTGCCCGAGCGACGTCAAGTGTTCAACTGCTGCTGCCATACCCATTCGATTGTCTGTACGGACCGTGGCTGCAACAGTTTCGGTGTCGAACGAGGCGCCCGCGAGAACTGATGGGATCGAGCGGATCATCGGATGCACGGCTGACATGTCCTCGAGTTCACCGACGACCAGGAGTGCGGTTGGTCGGAGATCGCCGAAGAATGTCACTGCATCGGCGTCGAGCGAGGTTTGTCCGGCGCGTGTGTCTGCACTGACTGCCGTCATCAGTCCGACATGTCCGGCTGCTTTGAGTCTGGATCGGGCGCCGTCGATAATCTCCGCAAATGCTGGACTGTGCAGATCAGCCATGAGAATGCCCACGAATCCACCATCGGAGGCAGCAAGTGAGCGTGCTGCCCAATTCGGGCGAAAGCCGAGCTTGCCGGCGGTTTCCAAGATGAGACGGCGGTTTCGTTCGCTCACCTGCGCTGGGCGCGCGTAGACCAGTGAGACGAGAGACTTTGAAACGCCGGCTTCCGCCGCGACGTCTCGGATCGTAATCCGTGTCTTCTTTGCAGGCTCTGACATCATCATCCCATCAGTATGGAGTCCTGCCATCTGTGAATTTTCCTGTGGCACTGCTGTAAGTGCGTCAGGTCCTGTCGCCGGAGCCGCACGGGGAGTCCGGTGAGAACATCCTCGTGCGGCACCAAGCCCGCTTCACTGCTGTGTGATATTTTCCGTACAAATATCGTCTGCGTAGCAACGGATTTCGTAGACCCCTGCCGAAGGGTCACCGTTGGTCGCGTAGATCATCAGTCGGAGGGCTGATGTCTGAACTGCGTCGAACGTGTGCACCACTCGGGTCCGGATATTGCCCGTCACCTTGACAATCTCGTGCCATTCACCATCCACCAGCGCTTCTACTGCGTAATCGCGGACAGTCTGCGGATCTCGATAGAGCGGCGGGTACGCGTGATATTCCCGTAGTAGGTGCCCGGCAAAGGTGAGCTGCACCTGGCACACGGATTGGGGTGTTGCCCAGTCCAGGCGTAGCCATTGTGGCAGTGGGAAAACCGGATCGGACCGCCACTGGTTCGGCGACTGATGCGGACGGGTGACGCCGGAGGTCACTTCCGACGCTGGGTACGCGGCTTGGGCGGGTTCGATCTGGAAGCTCATGGTCGAACCACCGCCGAACCGGCGATATCTACCGCCGTCCTCGTAGGCCGCGATCTGACCTGGCAGCACCGCTGAACTGACGACCCATTCGACGTCGGGGGATTCATGGAGATCGATGCGGATGAAGCGCACCTCCGAGTCCGAGATCGGGTCGATGTCAACCTGCCAGTCGACCCAGTGCGGGCCGCCTGGGCTGACGAGAAGTTCGCCCTCAGCCAGCGGTTTCCCAGCATCGATACGGTAGTCCCAGATGTTATCGACCAACTGGACCGTTGCGGCCACTACACGATCAGCATCGGCGTGGTTATGCAGCGCCATCCGCAACGACGAGATGGGTTGTCCAGCACCGACTGCCACCCACTGACCGACGCGACGCTTCAACTCGCCACGGAAAGGAAATACCGGATACCCGCGCCAGTGGTCGATACCACCGAGCCAGTTCGCGCTTCCCGGGCCGACACCGTGCACCGACTGGGTTGAGCTGGAGCTGGTTACTGCGCGCAACGCAAGATCGGCTGGGTCTTCATTCTTCTTGTGCGGGAGAAAGCAACCATCGCGTAGCAGCGCCTGCTGTACGTCGCCGATGATGTCGGAGTACTGACGGCGTAGATCGGTGACCTCACCGATCAGCGCCGCAGCAGTACCTGCTGCTTGCCCCATGAGTGCCGTCGTTCCCATAACACGCAGTGACCCCAGCGCAACGTGGGTCGCGCTCACGTTGCGGCCGGCCATCATCAGGTTGGACAAATCTCGTGCGATGAGGGTACGCAGTGGTACACCGAAAGGTCCGACGTATGTCGTCGATCCCGAACTCGACTCCGGATCCATCAGGCGGGCGGTAGTGACCGGTTCGGCGACCTCTTTGAGTAGACCTCCGATGGTATGTAAGTCGATATACCATCCACCGTAGGCGATTTCATCATCGAATCGGTCCTCAGCGCCCAGATCGTGCTCGGTCATGAGGTACTCGCCGAGAACTCGTCGGCTTTCGCGCTTGCCCGGAATCTGGCCCACCCAGTCGAGGGCGAGGTTCGCTGCGCGAGGCGACCAGTACGGATCCCGATTCTTCAAGTAGTCCCAGATTCCGAGCACATGCCGGGTCAGCTCGTGCCGAATGGTCTCATTGTCGTGCAAGGTGTCCCATGGAGTGCCGATCTCGATCCACCAGTAGCCACTTTCAAGGGTTGGAATCATCCGACCGCCGTTGGTGAAGAAGGACTGATCGTCGTACCTGTGTGCCCATTTCGGGGCTTCGAAATCGATCGGGGCTCCGGTGTCGATTGTTTTGAAGTGCAGCGAGCTTCCCATGGTGTGACTCGTCGCGGTATCTGGGGCGTGAAGTTCGTCGAACTCGTTCGCCGCTTCTTCCCCCGTGCGGCTCTCAGCTCCGGCGAGTGCTGCGACAGTCCCGTCTCCGGTGCAGTCGATGAACACCGACCCCCGGATGAGTAGTTCTGTTTCCGCGTTGGCGACGCGAGCATGGACAGCGACGATTCGGTCCCCGTCGATTTCGGCATCGTATGCTGTCGTATTGAGGTGCAGAGTCAGTCCTGGTGTGCGAACTGCCATGTCATACAGAACCAAGTCCCAGACACTATTTGTCCAACCGTTCTCACGAATAATCGCGTGATTGGTGGCGCGATCTTCGATGAGAGCCTCAGAGATAATCCCCGTCTCACGGGCGTAACCGTGGAATGCTGCAGCACCATGCGGCGTGACACGAACCTCGGACGAGGAGTTGCCGCCCAGGACTGGCCGATCTTGAATGAGCACAACACTGGCGCCGTGCCGAGCGGCTGCTATGGCGGCGCTGAAGCCAGCCAAACCTCCGCCACTGACGACGACGTCATATGTCTCTTCGATGGTCTGCACTACGTACTCTCTCTCTTTGTTCAGGTTTGTTTCAAAGACAAGATCGGATTTTTGATCAGTGGTTGGCGAACTCCTCTTGTAAGGCTTCGCGGGCTTCGGTGAGAGCCGCTTTGACGCTCACTACGCCTTTCAAGCCACGCTCGATTGATTCGTCGAGAATGAGTTGCGCTGTAGTGGCGAGCGGAAAGCTCCACAGGGGGTTGGTCTGGGATGACGATGCAACGACCCGGTTCCACTCAGCATGGAAGGTCGCTTCGGTGAACCACGGCGAGCTCAGTGAGGACTCTGAGGTCGGGGGCTGACCACTGGCCGTGAACATCGTTTTCAAAGCGCTGTCGTCGGTGCTCATGTATTGCAATAAGGTTTGTACGTCATCGTCAAGTGTCAGGGCGACGAGAGGTTGGCTCCACCGCAGATTGGCGCTCGTCCCATGAGATCCAGTGGGTCGAGGGAGGGAACTCATCTTGTCGGCGATATTCGGATCGACAGATTGCTTTGGGACGACTCCGATCGCCTGGGGCGCATCCTCGTAGAAAACCGCGCGTTGCTGCCCGAACAGTGTGCGAGCATCATCACGGATGATGCCCGGCGCGATGAGCCCTTCGTCGAGAAGCTTCTTCCAGTATTCCAGTGCCTCAGTCGATCCGGCGTCACCCAGCGTGACCTCTCGACCTCTGACCACGGAGCCACCGAAGGCCCATACCCACGGGATGTAGTCCTTGAGCTGTGTGACATTCGTGCACGGGAGGTACGGAATCATCGTGGGGTCAGAGCGTTTGATTGTGCGGAGAGCTTCCGTGAAATTTTCGATGGTCCTGAGGTTCTCAAGGTCGATACCAAACTCTCGGGCGAGTTCGGTGTTGGTCACAATCCCGATCGCCGATTGCGTCCAAGGCATTGCATAGCGCTTTCCCTGGTACGTACCGCTGTCGAGAACCCTTGTCGGATAGAGTGACTCGTCAACAATGAGACTCATCTCCTTCAAGACTCCAGCGGTAACCAAAGTGGACATCCACTCTTCGTCAATGTGGACCACGCCCGAAGAACGTCCATCTCTCGCCTTGAGCACGAGTTGATTCAGGTACTGCGCGTACGGATAGGTCCGATCCACGACTTCGATGTCGTGTGCTCGCGTGAAGCCTGTTGTCACCTCACGCAATGCTTTTCCACTGCTTTTGTTGCCGAACATCCACGATGTGAAGTTGACGCTGTGGGATCCCGAACCCCCACCGGCGCTGCAACCGCTCAACAGCAGAGCGCCGACTGCACCTGCGCTGGTACCCAGAAAAGCCCTACGCGAGATACCCGTGTCAGCCAGTGCCTTAGGTGTCGAGCGTGCTCGATCAGCGTTGCGCTTGATGGATCTCATTTGACAGCTCCTGTCATTGCGCCGCTGACAAAATGCTTCTGGAAGATCAGGAAGATCGCCACGACGGGCAGCGAGGAGAGGATCGAAGCCGCCATCATCTCGCCGTAGGAATTCTGAAACTCACCCATGAATGTCAGCGCCAATCCTGCAGGTAATGTTTGACGCTCTGTGTCAGCAAGGGTCAACGCAAACGGAAGATCGTTCCACGCTCGTATGAACGAGAAGAGGCCGACCGCGATGAGGGCCGGGCGCATGGCTGGTAGCAACACTGACACCATGATGCGTAGCTCACCTGCGCCGTCGATACGACCGGCCTCGATCAATTCGTCGGGAAGCGCATCAAATGTATTCTTCAACATCATGACCGAGAGCGGAAGCGTGAACGTTGTATACGAGAGGATTAGCGCCGTATAGGTGTTGAGCAATCCAACCGATTGGAACGCTGTATACAGGGTCAACAACAGGAGTACTTGAGGCACAATCTGAGCAAGCAAGATCAAGTACATCATCGAACTCCGAGCAGCAAACCTGAATTTCGAGAAAGCGTAACCAGAACAAAATCCGACGATCAAGCTGAAGGCCGAAGTGGCCACCGAGATGAAGAACCCGTTGAGAACGAAAGTCCACAATGTCTCGTTCTTGATAACAGAAATGAAATGATCAAGAGTGTAGGTGCGCAGGAATGATGGCGGGAATTGAAATATATCCGAAGTATCTGTGAATGCAGTAAATATCATCCACGCGACAGGTAGAAGGGCAAAAATTCCGACGATCACGATCGTCACGTATCCCGTGCTCGACCGTTGCTTACCTGGCTCGCGCCTCGAAGCTGGCGAAACTGGTTTTTCAACTTTAGACGGAACTGCTTTCACCGGCGATAGCGTCACTTCTGTGCCTCCCGCTCTTGACGTGCCGAATAGAACAAGTAGATCGCCACGACTCCAGCCATGAGGGCCGTCCAGAGGATGCCAATGGCACCCGCCTGACCTAGATCGAACTTGTGGAATGCCGACTGGTAAAGATCGACCGATAACGTCGTCGTTGCTCCGACAGGGCCGCCCCCCGTCATCACGTACGGGAGTTCGAAATGCTGAAGACCCCAGATCGTTTCCAGTAGTAACGTAAGCGCGATAGCTGGTCGAATCTGCGGGAGTACGACGTAAACCTGCTGCTTCCATCCGCTCGCCCCATCAATTGCAGCCGCATCATAGACCTCGGCTGGAACTCCTTGAAGAGCCGCGAGAATGAGAAGCATCATCCACGGAAAAGAATGCCAGATTTTACCGATAATGACTGCTATCATCGCGAAACTCGGCGAGTCCAGCCAATTCACGGAGTCAATCCCAATCCAGTCAAGGACACCGTTCGCCAGACCGTAATTCGCGTCGAAAATCCAGCGCCACAGAAAAGCCACAACTACACCTGGCAAGAACCATGGCACTAGCAGAGCCGACCGCCACGCAGTGCGCGCTCGGATACCGGTGTTCAGTGCCAGCGCAGCCGCGAGCGCGATGGCAAAAGCACCAAGTGTGGAGCCTGCGACGAAAACGACCGTGTTCTGCACAACGGACCAGAAGTGACTGCTCGACAGAAGACTCGCAATATTCTCGAATCCAGTGAATCTCGCACCACCTGTGTCGAGAAGACTTTCATCGAAAAGTCCATAAAGAAGGGACTGCGCAAAAGGGTAGGCCACAACGGCAATGAACAGTAGGAGTGTCGGAGCAACGAGAAGAAAGGGGAACACCCGGCTGTGAACACGAGAACGGCGGCGATACGAATGACGGTTACGCCCTACCTTCCGGGACACTGCCTCCCTCTCCGAAGCAGTGTCAATGGACGGCGTCATCCGCGCGCACCGACTATCAGTGATTGCTGCAAAACCTTGTCTCCTTAACTTCCGAGCTCGTCAAAACTGAACGGAGATTGCGGCCATCCTGCGTTCCCCCCGATGCAGTGCCACTTCTGTGGCATGTCTGACGATGCATCTGCGATGTGCGTCAGATCACTTGGACCGGTCCAAAATTACGCACGAACAAATGTCCTGTCAATAGGTCTAGGTCGTGACACACGTAGGAGCGGGCCGCACGGACCACGCGAAGGCGGCATGCATGGTGAAGCTGGCGGTAAGTACTACCCCACCGGCTGGTGCCCTACAACTCCCCGCGAACAACACACACCCGCACCCGGAGTAGTTGCGGCGCGCATGTCCACCGCCACCACGCAGAGGCTCCCCACCCGCTCATGCATATCCCACATGCATCCTGGGGATCGTCGGCAGCGGCCTTCGGCGCGAAGAACCCTGACCTCAGATGCTGGCAAAATACCCGGCCTTCCCCACGAAAGCGCTGGAACTGACGGGCAGATGGGTTTCTCACATGTTGATCTCGCGGAAGAGCTGTGCCGGACCAAGCGCCATCTGGCAAACATCCTCGGTGAAACGGATACGAGACCTGCTCTCCGCGCAGTCCGCTAGCGGTGATGCTTGTCGTCTTGCCGATCAGACACTGATCGTCGCGCGAGATTTTATGTCGACGCAGCCTTCTTGGCCTCGCGTGCACTTTTGGCACGTTCGATGCGATTCGGCGTCTGAAAGACTTCGTCGAGAAATATGGACATCAAATTGAGGATCTCGTCGGCCTCTTCCGGGATCACATCGTCTATAAAATCCCCGTGGGCCATGTCGTTGCCCAAAAAACGAATCTCATGTGCGGCTGCCTGAATAATCGCCCGAATGTGGCCTTGTTCAGCGAGATTGTCAATCTTGGTTGCCAGATTTCCCTTGACGATTTCCTTCTCCTTGCAAGTGGATTCGATTACTGATCGAGACATCAGCACGGCCGCACGGAGTGCATTGAAACTTCGGCACCGGTAGGCCTCGTCTGCGGCGGAGGCGATGTGCGCCGGTACATCAGGGAAGTCTCTGCCACTTGCCCGTTCTGGGTACCAGACGGATATGTCCGCAGCCGAGTGGACGGTGGCGGCAGGCAAGTTCCGCGTCACGTTCCCGCCGAGACCCACGTTTGGCCATTTGCAGTTGTCGCACGTATACAAACCTGCAATCGGATCGCCATCACGGCCACCGTTAGGGTTCAACACTTGCGTGTGCACGAGTGTCATGTGTGAAGACTTTTCACAATGCCAACAATCTCTGTTCGCCATGGCACAAAGACTAGGACACCCTCCTGCGGTGAGTCCCGTTTCCTTGATGCCTAGTCGGTGTCAGAAGTCTCGTCCAGCCTCGCGGTCGGGTTGTGCGGCGGTTCGTGGCTTGGGTTCGAGTTTCGGGGGGGATCAGTGACGGGCGTACTGCTTCGGTCGGGCTGCTCGGGTACGACAAGCGCAAAGACTTCTGTGCGGCGTCGATCTCCACTTGCTCTTCGGCGGTGTAGGACCGTTCGACGGACTCGGGCGCCGCCGCCGCCGCCGTCGTGGCGGTGGCCTCGTGCGCGTGTTCTTCGCGCTCGACGGAACCGGTCTCGGCGGATCGTTGTGCGGCGGCGGTGAGTCGGCGGTGTACCGATTCGAGTTGCACTCGGCTGACGGTCTCGAGTTGGGCTGCGTAGGCAGCGGCTCCTGCGGCGCGTGATGATGCAGCGATCGCTTCGGTTGCTTTCATCAGTTGCCGCAGTAGCAGGGCGTAGCCGGCGGCTGCGTCGAGTCCCGGCTTGCATTGCATGACGATCATCGCTGCGCCGCCCGCGGAGACGATGCCGGCCTTCTTCGGGGCGTGTTGGTGTGCGGGGATCTGCGCGGACCGTGCGAGTTGGACGGACGCTCTCGCGAGTGGCCCGGGTGTGGCTTCGACTTGGGAGGACCACGCGGCGAAGACACCTGCGGTTCGGCCGGCGGCGCGTGCCCATTGTGCTCGGTCGGTGACCGGAATGCTGGTGAGGTATTTGTTCCACTGCTCGATGTCCTGCGCGGCGCGTGCCAGCAGTTCGGGATCGGCGACGACGCTCTCGCGTCCCTTGCGCACTGCGGGCATCTCCCGTCGTGCTGCGCGCCATTCTGCGACGGCTTCACCGGAGCTGGTGGGTGTGTCTTCCCATTCCTTGCGGAGGCGGGGGAGTGTGAGGTCCTTACCGAGGTGCCCGCCACCGTAGAAGATGGGTTTGGCATCGGTTCCGGTGGCGTCGCGGTCGGGTCTGACGGCGACCTTGTAGCCGACTACGACGTCATCGCGGCCGGAGGCGAAGCGAGGACGGACGATCAATCCTTGCCCGCGAAGTCGGCGCACGAATTCCGCTTCGGACTTCGACGATGTTGCACAGGCGCGCACGCGCCGTGCGAGGAGATCGCGGTCGAGTTCGGTCTGCCCGTTGCGTACTGCGCGCGCATTTTCGGCGCGGTGGTAGCCGCGTTCGCCGGTCTTGCTCTGACGGGACTCTATGACAGCGAGGCCGTGTTCACGTTCGATGCGTGCGGCCGCGACGCTTGCTCGTTTCCAGTCACGGTAGAGGTTGACTTTGGTTCCGTCTTCGCGCACGGCGGATGCGGCGATGTGGATGTGGTCGTTGCCTTTCGCGGACACTCGTGGCGGACGGCGACCCATCTGGCGGGGCTGCGACCGGAGGTTTCGGTGAAACCCATTTCGTCCATGAACTCGGTGGCGATCTTGTTCCACTGCTCGTCCGTCAGCTCGCCTTCATCGGCTTTGAGCGAAAGTGAGCAGTGCCAGACATTTCCGTCGCGATAAGGGTCGATCGGATCGCGAACCTTCTTACCGTGACTGTCGCGGACGTCCTGCTCGGCATCGTCGCGCAGGTAGTTCGGGATCTTGATTTCGGTGCCGAACACTTTGCGGGGCTGGTCGATCTGCTTGCCGATCGCGAGAGCGTCGACGCCGCTGAGTTCGTTGTCGTCGTGCCACGCCATGATCGCGTAGTCGCCGGCCACCAGATGGGGGTCGGTGTGCTCGTTGCTCTTACCCGGACCGGCGAGGTACGACATCAGTCCGGTGACTTTGGCGCCGCGGGAAATCTTGACGATCACGGCGCGGACATCTCGTCGAGGGTGCCGTGAATCCGGTCCGCCAGTCGACGCACGCTGACCAGTGCGCCGTTCAGTTCGGCGGGGATGTCTCCGGTTGCGTTGGTTGCTTTCGCCATTTGGTTGATGTTGGTCGAAATTGCCGACAACAACCGGAACGCGGAGAACAACTCCGCGGCAAGATCGCGCCGATCGGTGGCGGTTTCACCTGTGTCTGAGAGGGCGGACTCGACCATCAGCCGCGCCACAGTGATGCGCGCTTCCTGCGCACGGCGCAGCAATTCGGACTCCTTCCCAGATGCGCGTTGCTCGCGAGGCTGAGCAGAAACGTCAAGCGGAGCTGATGGCGAATCCCAGTGCTGAGCTTGTTGAGGCATATCGGGAGTTGCAGGCGGCGGAGGCGGCGTCCGGTGCGCGGATCGGTTGCGCGCGCGGTGGCGATATGACTGACCCGAAAACCGTTCGCGCTCTTGCTCGGCTGTTGAGCGATCACACCGAAAAGTTTCAGTAGGAGCAATTCACGGCCACATTTGTGCTGGTCAGCCCGCTTTTGTCCGGATGTTTTCAGTCGCGGCCGAGGTCGTGTTCGCGTTTCGGTGTGGCCGGCCGCTTCGGTGTGGTGTCTTCGGGGGCCGCGCTGCGGGCACGGTGCGCGGGTGGTGCGGGGAAGCTCATGCGGGCGCGCTTGGCGATGTCGCTGAGTTCGTTGGGGTTGTACGGTTCGCGGTTTCCACTGCGGAGATGCTCGATCATCGCTTTGTGGTGCTCGGCCACCTCGAGGTGGATGACGTTGCCTTGGGTTTTGGCGAGTGTGGGCGGTTCGGTGTTGTTGCGGTGTACGCCGACGGCGAGGACGTCGCGGAGTGGTGTGTGGGTTGCTTCCATGGCGACGTAGCGGGCTGCTTGTACTGCGGAGGCGTGGACTTTCTGCCAGTCGATGGTCCAGCCGGAGGATTTGAGGAGTTCGTCGAAGAACACTCGTTGCGAGCGGGAGTTGCCGTCCCGAAACGGGTGCAGGACGGTGGTTTCGCCCCAGTGATAGGCGAGTCGGTCGACGGCGCGGTCTTTCGGGAGTCCTTGGGGGAAGTTGTCTTTGGCGATTCCGCGGAAGATGAATGCGGCTTGGTTTTCGATGTGTTCGGGTCGGCAGTGTGGGAGGTTCATGCCGACGGCGCCGGTGTCGCGGGTGCGGAGGGTGCCTGCCCAGTCGTAGACGTCTTGCAGGATGAATTGGTGGATCTTTTTCAGGTGTTCGAAGTCGAAATTACCTGCGATGGGCTGTAATTCGAGTTGCAGGATGCGCTGATACGCCGCTTCGGTTTCGTCCTCGAGGAGTGCTTGCGGGTCGGTGTGCCCGAGTTTGTTGATCAGGACCCCGGTTTCGGGGTCGACGTACGGGTCTTTCAACTGCGGGCAGCTCGGCGGCGGCGGTTTTCGGCGAGGACGAGTGCGACTGCTTCGTCGCCGGTGATTTCTCCGCGTAGTTGCCGGCGTCCGACTTCGATGCCGTATTCGCTGGGTTCCATGCCGGCCATGCGGTGGCCGGCGGTGGCGGCGGCGATGGCTCGGTCGATCTGGGCTTCGGTCATGTGCGACTGTGCGTTGCGTGCAGTGGTCACCGGTGCTCCTTCGTCGACTCGGTCGAGCGTGGCGGTGTGCAGGGGAGCTGCACACCGTTGTCTATTCTACCTGATCATTGCCTGTTTCCTGCGGTCAACAGCCGTTGTGGGGCGGTGTTCAGAACAGAGTGTTTTGGGTTTGCGCGGCGGCGTCGTCGGTGCGTTTCTCGTAGGCGGCTGCGAGGGTTTGCGCGGCGGTGGGGCTGCATCCCATTTCGGTGCCGATTTCGTCCCAGTCGGCTCCGTGGTGGTGGAGCTGCCAGGCGTCGTGTTCGTCATCGGTCATGGTCTGGGTTCCTGTCTGCTCGAGGGCGACCTTCGGAGTTTGGCCGCTTTCAGGAAGCTGTAGGTCGAAAGGGCGAGTAACCCGGCTCCGGCGATGAGGGTTCGGCTGGTTCCGATGGTGAAGTCCAGGGCTGCGACGGCGAGGGCGAGGACACCGAAGATGCTGTGTTTCACCACCCCCGGCCTGCTGATTCGCTGATCTGGCTTGTCTGGAGTGTTCATGCTCGGCCTTCGCGGATGGCGGCGAGGCGTTGGGAGGCTGCGCGGCGTTCGCGGCCGATGCTGAGCAGGTGCTCGAACAGTTGGTCTTCGGGGAGTTCTTCGGCGGCTTGGGCGAGGGATCGTGCTGCTTCGCGGAATCCGCGGCGGTATGCCTGGGTGAGGACTGCGGCGATGTTGTGCTCGAGTTCAGCGGACGGGACGCCGATGGTGGTGATGTCGGTGAGTGCTTTGGTGAGCTGTTTCCCGAGGTGACCGCTGGTGCGGCCTTCCTGCTGCAAGGTAGTGAAGACGTGGGCACTGTTGTGAGGTTTGCCGGCCTCGACAAGTTCTGAGATGGCAGTGAACAGTGCCGCGTTCACGGGTCGGTAGAAGTCGGCGCTGGTCAAGGCTGCGACGGCACGTTTCGCACTCTCGGCCGGCGCCCAGAGCAGCGAGCACAGGAGTTGAGCCTCGACGTCGAGGGCGGTGCTGTATTCGTCGATCTCGCCTTCGTTGTCGGTGAGGTCGTCGAAGTCGGGGACGGTGGCCAGTGAGAGTGTCACGTCGGGGTCCTTGCTGTCGCCGGTGGGCATGGGAGGTCAGGGTTGCGGTGAGGTGAGTTGCCGGTGGCTGCGCAGGATCTCGGCGGCCGCGCGGAGGTTGTGGGCAGCCTCGGCGAGGTGGGTGGCGATGTCCTGGTCATGGGCGGCAACGTCTTCGGCGGTGTCCGTGCCGGGGGCGGTGTAGAGGGTGTGCAGTTCTTCGCGTGCATCACTGATTCCGGCGAGGGAGTCGTCGAGGGCGGCGAGCATGGTGCGGAGTTTCCGGTCGACGGATTCGCTGTCGCGGCGGAGCTCGGCGTCGAGTGCGCGGTCGACGAAGTCTGCATCGGGGGTGAAGGTGAATGCTGCTGCGGTCATGGTGTCGCCACCGTCGACGCAGCCCGACGAGGGCGGCGTTTGACGAACACAGCGGTAGCGAGAGGCCTTCTCGAGCGAGGCTGTCGGATCTCGACACCATATCTCTCCCAACTGCGGTGCGGTGTTCGCACGAGCCCGTCCGATGAGGTCGTGGCCGCATTGGCCGACTACTTCGGCGTCTCCCCCGGATACTTCTTCACCGTCCCCTGGGCCGGCGACCGCGGCCTCGTCGAGGCCCAGGACGCCGATATCGTCGACCATCTCGACGACCAGGAATTGAAAGACCTACTTCTGGCCGCGAATGGCCTCTCCGCTACCTCACTGGAACTGTTGGCCAATGTCGCCGCGAAGCTGCGCATCTCCGATCAACGCCGGAAGGTTCCCGCCGACTCACCGGGCTACGCCCGACTCGCCGAAGCAGCAGTCGGACCTCGCCGCACCGCCGCGACGAGATAACCCTCGTCCCGGCTGTCAACACCTATCGGTGTCGGGTTGCCGAATAATCACTGCCCATGAACCATCGGTCACCATTTCGTGATCATGAGGCTCGTCACACCCTTCCCGTGAACAAACCGCCTGGTCCGAGTGTTCGGGAAATGTTTCCGTAACTTCGAGTACGACTTTCGGCGGATGGCTTCGGGCATTGGAGGCTAGTCGGGCATGCAGGCGGTGTTGTAGCGTCCCGGTCAGACGTTCAGTTAAGTTTCCGCAATCGCTCTGGTTGCGGGGATTTCGACTCACCCCAGGGAGACCGACCATGGCCACCACCACCACCGAGACCATCCATACCTTGACAGGAAAGCGACGCATCGGAAAGGCAATGGGCACATGTGCTGCGGTGTCGTCGGTTTTGATGGCTGGCTCTCTCGCGTTCGCAGCCAGTGCGTCGGCGACCCCGACGGCGTTGCCGGACAAGTTCGCGAGCACGGTCACCGACGACGGTTGGACGTTGGATCTGGCGGCTACCAAACTTTCGGCGAACCCGGTCCCGAACCTGGCGACAACAGCGTTCACTCGCGAGGGGTTCGTGTCGGCGAAGGTCACCGGCACCATCACCGGATCCGGCGATTCTGCGGTGAAGACAGGCTATATCGAGCAGGGGTTGAGATCGGTTGCCAAATCGATGTGTCCTCCGGCCTCGGCCTGGGGCTCGGATTCTCCCTCGGCCCGTCCGTCGGGGTCAGCATTTCGGGGGTTCCGTCGGCGAACATCGGCGTGAACGCCTCGGTGAACCCGAGCATCCAGACCACCATCGCACCGGGCACGATCACCACGATCCCGCTCGGCAAGAAGGACCTCGAGGCTGCGAAAGCGTCGATCACGGCGGAGAACGTGCACGTCAAGGTCGATGCGTGCATGGGCCCGGTCACGATCCGTTCGTACGCGCAGTTCGCCGTGTCGACGGCGACCTCGGATAACAGTGTGTTCGTCTACTCCGACCCCACCTGGCTCTGATCCAGGACTGTCGTCAACGGCATTCCGCGCCCACAAGCGCACGTCTCGGTTCACTCGGTTCATGTGCTGGGCAGCCGTTGGCGCTGTTACCCAACACTTTCCACTTTTCCATCCCTCAAAGGAGCATCATGTCTTTGACTCGCACGAAGAAAATCGCAGCCACGACCGCGGCTGCATCACTCGCTGTCGGCGGGATTCTGCTCGCTACCGCCCCGGCCGCAATGGCTGCTCCCGTGATGTTCGAGGGGCCGGTTCCGGCGCAGTACGGTGCACCGGTGGTGCAGGTTCCCCTGGGCCACGCCTTGACCGTGGCGGCCCGCGACAGTGGAATCGTGACGGCACTCTCGAACGCGAACGTCATGATCCCCGTTCCCGGGTGGGAGACCGTGATCGACGTGTCGGCTGATGTCCTGACGCGCCGGACGGCAATTGCTGCCCAGTATCCGAACGGGTGCGCCTCGTACCAGTTCTATCTCCCGCCGGCAGGAGGGTGGCTCGCCGGAGCTACCTCGTACGTCAACTGCCCCTGGTAGAGCGCACCCTCTTCCTGTCCGCTGCTGCATCTCCTCCCGGTGACCGCCCGTTCTTTTGGTCGGTGTCGGGTATCTCGAGTCCCGCGTTTCTAGTTGGCGGGAAAGGCATTCACCTCCGATGACCACCTCACCGAACGCCCCGATGACCTCACCCACCCGCCGCGACGTCACAGCTGAGCCTGCGTTGCCGTACGTACCGCCAGGAACCATTGCAGCTCCGGCATCGGTGTATTCCGACCTACCCCGCGATGCAGTCGGTACAGGTGATCAGGGATGGGATCGCGACAGTGAACTGAGTCAGATGTCGAAAGCTGTGATCGCGACCGTATTCGGGCTCGCGTTGTTGATCGCGGCGTTCGCGGTGATCGGACGCCTCGGAGGATGGGCCACCGATTACGGGACGATTCTGGTGTATCTGGCATTCTTTCTGTGGATGTCGATCGCAGGACGGGTGTTCTGGTGGGGCGCAGACACACTCATCGCCGAATTTCGGAAGAAGTCGAACACGGGTGATCGCCGGTGAAGCCTGCGCGCCGGTTCGACCGCACCTCACCGACCACGGTGATCTCCACCGTGGTGGTGCTCGCCGCAACGGTGATCGCACTGCTGGCGCTGCTGATCTTCGCCCCGACCTCCTCCGCAGGACCAGCAGAAGACTGCGCAGCGGTACGGGCACGTGATCATCAGATCTACCTGAACCTCATTGCGTCGCTGCCACCCGGTGCACCCATCCCGCCGGAGTACATCAACCCGTGCTTGACCGCTCCCACCACGACCCCGACGGCCGCCCCGACAACAACGGTCGGACTTCCCGGTGCACAAGCACCGGGCGGCGGCCCCAACGTCGGAGCCAACGCTCCGACGAACTTCCCCACCTACAACGGAACCCCCATCGTCCCCGTCCCCGGCGCCGCGCAACCAGGACAGCCCGGAACGCCCGGCGCACCAACACAGCCGGGTGTGCAGAACCCGGCAGGAGTCCCGGTTCCGACGACCGCCGACGGGCCTGCCCCGACTATTCCGCAGCCTGCCGGGTCGACCGCACCGACAGCGACCACCGATCGTGGTCCCGGACCGATCCCCACGGACACCGATTCGAATACCGCACCAGCCCAACCGGTTCCAGGCCTGGCAACAGATGTCTCTACAACCGGGGAGGACTCGGGCCGTGACCGGTATCTCGAACTCGCGCTGATCGGCGCTGCAGCGTTCACGGCCGCCGGTATCGGAGTGCGCGGGCGGCCGGGACCTTTCAGCCCCCGCACGCCCGAATCAGTACTCTCCCAGGCGGTCGGGACTGTCGCGTCGCCGTTGACTGCGTACGCACCTGGCGGGCAGTCCTCGTTGCGGGTGTTCGATCCGATCACCGGCGGAAGCCGGTTCTTCTTCCTGATCCACGACGAAACGTCGTCGCACGAATCCGTGATCCCGGTGACGGTGCCACCCGGCGGTCACATGAGCGTCAACCCCGATGGCACGGTCACCGTCTTCGACGCCGACGGAAACCCGGTCTCGACAATCGATGCCCCGTGGGCGTACGACGCCAACGGCACCCCTGTTCCGACGCATTACGAGATCCGGGACGGGCAACTCGTCCAGGTCGTCGACACCGCAGGCATAGAGAACCTGCTGTACCCGATCCTCGCCGACCCGGAGCTGACACCGGAAGAACGTGCTGCGCTCGAAGCGCAGGCGAACTTCATCGGCCCGATGACCCCGGAGGGCGAACAAGCACGCAGGGACGCACAAAACGTCCTCGCCGCCAACCCCCCGGAGCCGGCAGATTCAGACCTCGGCCAGCTCATGGTCGGTGACCCCAACCACGAGGTCTCCGAACCACCGATCACCGACACAGGAACCGGAAACCCCGTCGGCGACGCGATACTCGCCGACCAAACCCAGGAGCCGATCACTTCGAACATCGGCGGGCAGGACTACACCACAGAACCCGCTGTCACCGACGTCTCGTTCACGGACGAAAACGGAACCAACTGGTCGGGCACACCCTCGAAGGTGCCGAACGTGTGGAGCTGGACGTACACCGACGCGCAGGGAGAAGTACACGACCTGCAGGTCACCTACGACGAGCAGGGACGCCCCTACCAGGTTTTCGACCATTCCAACTCGGTGCTGTCCTTGTACGACTGGAGCACCGGCGAACCAGTTCGGATAGGCGACGCGCAGCATCTGGACCCCGGTGTCGCTTACGATCAGCCCTACACCGACGAGGTCATGAGCTTCGTCGTCCCACCGCTGCGCGGGGCCCGTCTGGCCGTCGGCGCGATCCGGGCCGAAGACCTGATCGTCTCGAACCGGACAACACCCACCCGGCCCCCGACCAGCGCACCGGCTGTTCCTGCGCAGAGTGTTCCCCGGCCGGGTGCAGTGCCACCGCGCGGCATACCCGTCATCGACGGCACCGTTCCACCTGCCGAACATGACCAACCCGCGATCCCTTCCGTGAATGAACCTGCACGCCCGGATCCCACGATTCCGGAACCCTCGCAACCCGCTTCGCCCGGCGATCCCGACCGTGGCCAGTGGGAACCATCCACGCCGGGTGAGATTGGTGATCCAGGGCCGAACCTGACACCAGGGATTTCTACCCCGAATGTTCCCTCGCCAGGTCATGTCGAGGAACCGAGTGTGCCGACTCTGCCCGATGTCGGTCAGGTGCCGGTGAATCCGGATGCTCCCGGCGCTCCGCTGCAACCTGGCCCACCGGAATTCGACCCCTTCGCCACCGATCCGAGCACCATTCCCAGCCCTGGCGTCATCGAGGATCCGACGCAGCGACCCGCGGTCACGATGCCCCCTACACAGCCTGACAGCCCGGAAGGACCAGGGGTTGAACAGGATCCGTTGTGGTGGATGCCGTACGCACGAGAAAAACCACCGCAACTCGCGCCCGGCGAAACACCGCCGGACATCGTGAAGGTCGAAGGAGTCGGCCCGTTGGATCTGCGTACGTTGCAGTCCAGGATCATCGGTGATCGGGATAGCACCGATGTCGGGGTGTGGGGTGAAGCGAAGGAAGGTGACCGATACGACGCCGCTCTGAAGTTGAAGCCGTATCGGGTGTTTCAGGAACTCGTCACGTTGGTGGTTCCCGGACATGAACGTCATCGTCGACGCGAAACACATCTACGAGTTCATCTTCGACCGGAACGGTGAACCTCGCCTCACAGGGTGGTTCGCTGATACCTGGCGAGTGAAGTGGCCTGATACGGCACGGGCGCAGCTTGCTGCCCTCGCACAAGCTGGCATGGACGCGGAGCTCGTGTGGGTGATGCTCAACGAGCAATATGCTGAACTCGCCAGGGAAGGTTTCGAGCAAGCAGATGTCGTCGGTGTGACGGTGGAGACTATTACGCAATGGCTGGAAAGGACGGGGCGATGAGCATAGTCGGGCGATGGCCGACAGTGATCGGATATTGGGGCACGCGGGTGCAGACGAGTCAGGAGGTGGCGCAGACGATGCGGGCCTTCCTCGACGACCTGGAAGCGATCGACCCGGATTGGGCATTGCCGTGGGTGAATACGAAGCAGCGAAGTCGAGGTACTGCGGATCTCAGTGTGGACGGGTTGGTGCGAATCTTCGAGCACTCCCGCTCCGGGGAGATGGGATACTCGGATACCCCGGGGCCGGGCTACAGCATCAGTTTGTCGCCGGAAGACGGAACCGCGCGGGCGATCATCGCCTGGGTCGGCGGCGTGGAAACCAGTGCACCCAACAGTGTTCAGGTGGCGTTGCCGACGGAAAAGGATGTTCCCTCCGAACTGCGACGGTTGCTCGACCCAGGCATCGGAGACGCGATCATGAAAGTGATCGTCGAACATTGGGAACCGGATCGGGCTCGATGGAGCATCGGCGACTACAGGAAACTTCAGAATCGGTCGAAAGGCGAGGTCGAGGTGGGATGGGAGACGTACTTCCATTCCGGAATCACACTCGATCGCAGCATGCTGCCCCAATCTGCGGTGGTAGAGGAACTGCCCACTGGCACGTTGATCCGGCTGGGAGACAAGCCAATGGAGGTCGCTGCCGCCGACATCGTGGCAGTATGCGCAGCGTTCGGGTATCCGGTGTAGCGCCAGAGCCTGTTCGGATTGGCCGATCGTCTTCGAGTAGGAGTGACGTTGTCTGCTTCATCTTTACGTCGCGATCCGACGTCCGGATTGACCTTGAAAGTCATGGCGCGAAAGGGGCCGCCGGAAGCCGAATCGGTCACCGCAGTGCTGGCAGCGCGGTCACTGCAGTTCCTTCGAGAGCTTGACCCGGTCTTCGACGTCGACATGTATCGCTCCGTGAGGAATGACCTTCCCGACGGCGTCACGGTCGAGCAGGCTCTGGCATCGAATGGTAGACGGATCCTCACGCCTCAGACAGAGGCCTCCCTCGAGGCCGCAATGATCGAGAGCAGAAAGTCTCCTGATGCCGCAGGCGGGATTTACCCACTCTCATTCGGGCATCAACTCAGGTTGTTCACCGACAACGGAAACATCGAAATTCTCATCGGATTCGGGGGTACGGCAGGAGCAGGTTCCTTACTTTGCACCTTCATCTGGCCGTACCCAGGGGGCTTCGCCGATGAATCTCTGATCTCACTGTCATTGAAACTCGTCCAGGCCATGGCCGATATCTGGGACGCTCCCACGGCCGTGCTCTACCGGGATGCGGAGCTCACACCTCAGTACAACGTGCCCGGCGACGCAACGGTGGGCAGTTGCACCTACTTCGGCCCTGAGATGCCGATCAACGAAACGCAGATCCCACCCACTGTCGAAGCTTTTCCGTACAAGAAAGGAACGATCGGCATCCAGCGTGATCCACGCGCCCCGTTGGTTGCCGACGATATCCGAAGCATCCGTGCAGCGGCCGGCCTGCTGACCGAACGACCGGAGGTTCGCCTCCAACGTCCCAGCGTGGGCGTCCATGACAGGTGGACACCAATCTGGCCACCCAGATGGAAAGGCGCGGTGGAGGGCGGCGCGTCGGATTTGAGCACAATCGGCACCTTTAGAAACCGCTGTGTCATGACTCCATCACATGGTTGAGCACTGGTCGATCATATTGCCGGGTACGGTAGCTCGACTCAGGAACGATGACCGGTACATCGCCGCCGAAGCTTCGCTGACGCGTGCGGGCTCCCTGATTGCAGGTTCGCAACATCGCGTCATGCTTCTTTCTCACGAGCGCGTCAGAATCCTCACTCCGGTCACTATCCGTTACCGGATCGGGGACCAGTCACGGATCCACTTGCCGGTTACCGTTCGGGAAGTCGGCCAACTCCTGATATTTTTCGAACGCGGCTTCCTGATAGCCGATGTTGTACAACGTCTGTGACATCTGCTCGAAGAGCATGCCCGCCCGCTCGACGGCGCGAAAGATCTCTTCGCCGAGCGCCATGGCATCCCCCACGCCGCGGACACCGATGAAGACGACCCAGAATTGCTGGCCGGGCTGTCGCCGTGCACCGGGATGTTCTCGGTGGAAACGGACTGAGTTCTCCGGTACGAGTGCGGGATCGAGAATCTGCCACCGCCCGATCTCGCCGAGAACGGGTGCGACCACCTTGTCGAGCACGGACACATACCCAGCAGCCTCATCGGACGTGGCATAGATCCGAAACCCGAATTCGAGCACGTCAGCTTCCTCGAAAGGAACCGGCGGGTCCGGAGGTGTATCCCACACCGTGCCCTCGTAGACGTCGACATCCCCGACCTTCCCGAGATCCGTCGCAATTGTCTCCACCAAGAACAGCATCAGATGTCCGTAGAGAGCCGCCAGACGCGCCTGCCTTGCGAAGATCTCCAGGATGCTCCGGCCGGTCCGACGGTCGATGTGCAGCAGCACGTCGAAGTCCGCGATCGCAAGGACAGTTCCCACCGTCGCAGGGTCGCTGCCATAGCTGAAGCTCGCGACATCACTGAGGACATCGTTGAACGCATCCAGGTTCTTTCCGTAGTAGTCCGGAAACGACAGTGATGCTGCGAACGCGGCGTGCATGTCCTCAACGGAAGTCCATTCCTGAGCCTCGAGCTCATGCACCAGATAGCCGAGGTCTGTGAGTCGTGTGCACGCGCTGTCGAGCTGGAACCGAGTGGCGTACCGGAACACGAAACCCGACTGCAGAAGCGTCCAGTCGAAACCTTGCCGCTGCTCGTCGAACAGTTCCCGCTCAGTCGGATCAAACACCACCCTGCGCGCCATCCACCGAGCGTATGCGTATCCGATCGCGGTCGGGGACGTTGTCGACGAGCGTCGCCAGATCCGCTTCGTCGTTCGCGACACGGCGGGAGAACAATTGCGTTCCGTCGCTGTCGATCACCACGCAATGGTGGTGGGTTTTACCTGCCTCGATGCCTGCCCATAGTGGTTTCATGGGTTCCCCTTCGGCTCTCGATTCGGTTGACAGACCTGGTGGACGACCTCTCCGTCGTGTCCTTACACAGCGATATAGTTCGCATCTCTCAATAAGCGGTCGAGTCGTCGAGAACACCGGGCGGCCATTCTCCTTCAGCCATGCGCACAGCAGAAACAAAAGAGCCATACCCGGCGTTCCCAGGCAGCTCCGAACCTACAAATATTCGCCAAGTACCGCCCAGCAAAACGGTAAGGAAACAAATAGAACGCTTTTCCAGACGGAGCGAAGCGGAGTTCTCTTCGGGGGACACCGCAGGCGGCCGGGCCGCCGGGCAGGAGGATGCAATTGGTGATCCGACCGAGCGGGGTGACCTAGTGTCCTGCGCCTGAAATTCATCGTATAAATTGTTACGATACAAGAATGGTGCGCGTAGAGCATTCCGAACCTG
>NZ_JAZHFF010000019.1:0-37308 GCF_036541985.1 Rhodococcus sp. IEGM 1306 | reverse complement strand
TCTCTGTCTCACGATCAATCACATCAGTCATAGTGGCGTATCTCCTTTCAGAGTTACACCGTTGTTCTTACAGTCCCCGAGGACCCGCAGCGCCGCGAGAAATCAGCATTATGGGCCGATCAAGAAGTCAACGAACTTCGATCGCAGTTGTTCGTCGCCGCACTCGAGTTGCATCGCGAGTTCCTCGGCCACGTACCGAAGCAGATGAGGCAGAGCCTTCATGGCGCCATGGACGTCGTGGGAGGTTCCGCGCCCAAGGACCTCGCTCCAGATATTGTTGCCGACGCCTGGCGTGCCTTGTTCTTTCTGGTGCCGCTGGTCTCCACAACGTTCGCGTCGTTCGACCGGGTATTCCGCGGACTCGACGCGGCAAGTCTCGGTTGGCTACTCATCGACGAAGCCGGGCAGTCGACGCCGCAGAATCCCGTCGGCGCGATCTGGCGATCACAGCGGACCGTCATAGTTGGTGATCCTTTGCAACTCGAACCCGTGGTCACGATCCCGTTTCGCGCTCAGCAGGCCGTTCGTCAGGAGTTCGGCGCGAGTGAAACATGGTTACCTGCACATGCTTCGGCGCAATCGATCGCAGACCGCCTGAACCGATGGGGAACAACCCTCAACAGTTCTGACGGGCCGATCTGGGTGGGCGCACCACTGCGAGTACACAGGCGATGTAAGGATCCTATGTTCACTGTCGTGAACGAGATCGCCTATGCCGGAACGATGGTTCACGGTGGAAACCCCAAGCCTCAGGACCCTCTTCGGCCTTCTCAATGGCTCGACGTCACGGGTCCCGCAGTAGGGCATTTCGTGCAGGCGGAGTACATACTTCTACTGCGGTGCCTAGAGTCATTGGTCGCTGAAGGCCAACCGATGAGCGAAGTGATCGTTATCAGCCCCTTCCGTGATGTAGCACGCAGACTCACCAACCTCCCAGAGAAATACCCGGGCATCAAGGCCGGAACAGTCCACACCGCGCAAGGCAAAGAGGCCGATATAGTCTTTCTCGTCTTGGGTGGAGACCCGTCAAAGGCCGGCGCGAAACGATGGGCGTCGTCGAAGCCCAATCTGCTCAATGTGGCTGTCAGCCGGGCGAAGCTGCGACTGTATGTAATCGGGGACCGCGCGGCGTGGTCTCAGCACGCGCGATTCGACGTTCTTGCCCGGGAGTTGGACCGAACCGGGGCCGCATGATCTGATCATCAGTCACTGCGTTTATCCCGAGTGGCCGACAAGCCGTGACTGGCCGAGCACGTCATTGTCGACGAGGCAAAAGATTTGCACGCCACTCATTGGGCCCTGCTGCGCGCGTTGGTCAATGAAAGGCCCAATGATCTTTTCATTACGGAGGATTCTCACCAGAGGATCTACGGACGTCCTGTGGCCCTATCGCGACTCGGCGTCAAGATCGTCGGTCGCGCACGCCGACTCACACTCGGTTACCGGACCACCGCACAAAACCTCAATTTTGCCGTCGGCATCCTGGCTGGAGCCGAGTACAAGGACCTCGAAACTGGCACCGAATCAACCGCGGAATATCGCTCGGCACGCAGCGGACCGATACCGAAGATGGTCGAATGCACTAATCAGAGCGACGAGCTCGACCAGGTGGCGCAGCACGTCTACGAATGGATCGAAGACGGAATCGTTCCCGAGACGATCGCAGTTCTCACTCGCAGCCATGATGACCGACTTCGATTCGTCGACGCGTTGGAAGAGCGAAGCGTGGAGACACGGGCCTTGGACAGCAATCCCCAACTCCTGGATACGTGCAGGTCCTGACTATGCACCGCTCGAAGGGTATGGAGTTTTCCCGCGTCGTGCTCGCCAGTGTCGATGACGCCAACATCCCGTCTGCGGCATCGTCGAAGGCTGCAACACCCGAAGATCGTGAGGAAGCTCTTCTGCGGGAACGCTCACTGCTCTACGTCGCCGCAAGCCGCGCCCGCGACGAATTAATCGTCACGTGGAGCGGCCAGAGATCTGAACTGCTAGGCAAGATCTAGGTCAGTCCTCGTCCACCTCGACGCCGTAATCGACTGCCATGACGCCGAGGTCGTGGTTGTGTCCCTGGCCTACTGCCCGGAGACGCCAGACGTCGCCGCGGCGGTAGATCTCGGCGAGCACCATGGTTCGTTCGACAGTTCCAAGATCGAGCACAAATGTGGCAAATGTTCCGTCGGGACCATCAACGCAGACCGATACGGCACCCAAATCGCCGAAGGTCCGTTCACCGTCCACTGCAGCCGCGATTACAACACGCTTGCATTCGGCAGGCAGAGAGTCGAGATCTGCACGAATACTCTGCTCGCTGTCCCCGTCGACGGAAAGCTCCACTGCGCCGTCCTCATCCACGGTGTTGTTGTAGAAGACAAAATCCTGATCGGAATCAACCTTGTTCGCGCCGTCCAAGAGGAAGGCAACTACGTCAACGTCGAATTCGTCGCCGACATTCTCGGCCCGCCAAGCAACATTGATCGACCACGTCGGCTGAGCTACAGGGAGATCAACAACCTCGCCCCGCATCAAAATCGGTGCAGACAAGCGTGATTCGAGCTTCATGTGTGCCGGAACAGCGCCCGAAACCAGGGACTCGTTGACATCGGATTCCTTGATCTGCGGAAGCCCTCGTTCGATGACCCGTGCCATTCGTTTGTCAGACTCTGCGCCCTCCAACACCAAGACCTCGGTGACAGCGGTTGTCAGGTTGAGAGACGGCCTGGCACCCAATTGGAGAATGCGCGACCGCATGATCACACCGTCGAGGTGATTGCCACCAAGAATGAGCACGCGACGACCCTGCCACGCCTTCGCCTTCCGATTCGCGAGAGGCGATGCGGCTGCAATCATCGCGGGACGTGCAACGGAGTTCGGCTCAGCGGGGCGCGATTGTGCCGGCACGACGATCTCCGGAACCAGAGCGACTGCACGCTCAGGCTCGACGATCTCCGGAACGAGAACGACTTCCGGTGCCGCAGGGAATACTGGCACTTCAACCGGATCGATGACGACGGTGCCACCGTTCTTGAGCTCACCAGGGAGTGCACGTACCAACAACTCTTCGAGTTGCTGCTCCGAGATAACGGGAATCCCGTCTGCACCGGCCTTACGCACCTTGCTGCTCTGCGATGCCGCGTTGTCGCACACCACAACGCTGGTCTGGCGGCTCACCGAATTCATGACATCGAGTCCAGCCTCCGTGAGGCGAGCGGCCAATTTGATTCGAGGAGTTTGCGTCGACCCGCTAATCACGACCTTCATACCCTGAACCAAGCCGTACGCCATATTCAGGCGTCCAGGATTGGTGAACGACGACGGCACCCGCTTGATCTGATCAGGATAAACTGCGACGCGGCGATCCTTGCAACTGACTACAGGGAGCGGGAGCTGCAGAGAATCTGCCAGGGATGCACTCCGCCCGAAGATCTCGACAAGCACGCGGGCATCGTCGTACGCGTCATGTGCGTTGAGTTGCTCGATCTTCCAGTACTCGGCCAACGTTCCGAGCCTGTGGTTGGGCACGTCGAGTTCCAGACGGCGCGACAGTGCCAATGTACAGAGGCGTTTTTCGATCGGAGTTCCGAAGCCAGCTCGCTGAAACTCTGCGTCCAAGAAGCCGTAGTCGAATGACGCGTTGTGAGCCACCATGGTCCGGCCCGAGAGCAACTCACCGAATTCCTCGGCGACGTCTTCGAAACGCGGCGCACCGGCCAAGCGGTCGGGAGTGAGGTTGTGAACGTGGACGGGCCCCGGATCGCATCCCGGATTGAGCAGCGTCGAGAACTGGCGCTCTACCGATCCATCCTCACGCAGGACTAATGCGGCGATGCTGAGCACACGATGCGACGCCGACCGCATTCCTGACGTCTCGACATCGAGAACGACCCAGCGGTGGTCCGCAGGCAGACAAAGCGTCTCGGCGTGGCTCAACGCACTAGTCATCGAAATTCCTCCATCAGAAAACTATGCAAACGATCGGCTCGGTGGTCGATTGACATCGACATCATTCCTGAACCGTCCGACAAAATCGTATTACGAGATACTGACAGTCTGTTGGCCCTATCGAAATGGCCCGATCAAAAACCGTCCGGAAGCGGCCCCCGCACTAATCTAGCGAACACTCATAGCAATCTTGCGTTTGGAATCAGATGAAAGTTGAGTCTCGATAAAGTCGTTCAACCGTTCCGGCGTCGTTTCGACGCGGAGCGCGACTTCCAGGATCGACCATGTGTCGTAGTTATCTTGTTCTCCGAAAGTTATGACACCGACTCCATGCTCCGCTGCAACACTTCGCACTGACAACAAGTCATCGGCCAAGGAATCTCGGCGCACCTGTGGAATATGCAGCAATACATAGGCATGGGTGGCACTCCTCCTGTGCGCTAGCGCCTCGTAAACCGCCGTAACATTGATCTGATCAGCAGTCTTGACCTCGAATGACACCACTTCGATGTACTTGCCTGGGAGGTAGTCGTACTCCTTCAGATTGATGGCGACGATGTCAGGGCGGGTCCAGCGACCGCCGGTGGAGCGCCTCCCTTGGTCCGAGGTATCTTCGACAACAATCGAATTCGAGCGAGTCTCGCGGCTCCATGATTCACGAAGCGTGTCGACAAGTGGGCCGTACAGGTGACGTTCTCTAACCCGCGCGGGAATACGCACCCCACCAACCGATTCAATGACCTGGCCTGCGAGTTCAATTCCATCGACTTGGTCCGGCGCGCGGCGCAGAGTTCCCCCACCACCAAGCCCCGCAATCGCGGCCTGTTTCCGGATCAACCCTTCACGAGTTTCCCAGTATTTTGTCTTCCTCCAACGTAGAGCTTTTCGGGTAGTGATATTCCCCTGGGCAGATCCGTCCTCAGGCAATGCTTGGTAGAGCGTGTATTCGTCGGTATTCAACTGAAAGTCGATCACTGCGGTCTCCAATACGAGAGGAAATTAGGACATCTCTGTTTGAAGTGAAATCAGCGGAACGCACTCCCCTTCGAGGTCAGTGCCTTCACGCGCTCGACAGTCCAGATCGCAAGCACATCCACCTTGCGCTTGCGACCCGTCTCCTTGTGCGTATCCATTTCCTGTTCCGCAATGATGTCCTTGATACCGTCTGCGTCGAGTGCCGAAAGACGCTCCAAGAGAGCCTCTTCCCCATCGAGCTTGAAGACCTCGAACGGGTCGAAAGCCCCCGGCTCCCGCTTCACCTTCGGAGCCGCCGCACGACGGCGCGGCGCCGGTACTGGGGCAGCTACTGCAGCGGCGGATCCATCGGCCGGAACCGCAAAAGCCTCTTCGATTGCCTTCGCGAAACGCGGGGTACGGGCAGCTTCCTCCGCGACTACCTGAACCAGCTTGGCCAGCAACACCGATGCCGAGGCATTAGTTGCACCCAACTTCAAGAGCGCAGCACCGGTCTCCTGAACCTGCACCCGACGACGCGCCTCATCGATACCCGCACTCATAGCTTCGCCTGCGCTTCCGTGAGAATGTTCTGCGTAATTGCACGCATCTGATCGAACTGACCTGCATTGCCGTACTTCACCTTCAAAGTGCTGTACGGGTGAAACTCCGCCGACGCGGCAATCTGATTCGACTCCGCGAGATATTCCGGCAATACGTGAGGGACGTCGGGATCGCGTCGAAGATTTCGCACAGTCGTGCGGTGCACCGCCGAGTTGGACTTGTACTTGGTGATCACCAACCCAAGTTCGAAGAGTTCCCGACCAAGTTCCTTGCCGAACTTCGCGATGTGCGTCTGGATCTGCGGAATGCCGTACGTGGAGAGCACATCCGGGATCGTGGGGATCACGTAGCCGTCAGCCATGGCCAATCCGTTGAGTGTGATCGGCCCGAGATTCGGCGGGCAATCGATCAGAACGTAGTCGTAGTACGGCATCACCGGGGCGACGGCATCCCTCAACAATTCAACCGGCTTGGTGGAGTTCCGATCAGCAACCCGAAGGGCGCTGATCTCCTCCTGCAGCTCGATCAAATCGAGAGATGAGGGAAGCAGATCCACACCCGTCACTCGCTTGACCGGCGAGACTCCGCGCTGAATCGAAGCTTCGAGATCGAAGTTCGACGTGCCATCGACAGCGTCACGGAAAATGGTTGCGCTGGTCAGCCCTTGCTTGTTGAGTTCGAGCCAGTGATCCTCACTGATCATCATCGTCGTCAGATTGATCTGCGCATCGAGGTCGATCAACAGCACGCGCTGACCGAATTCGAGCGACATGAACTCGGCCAACCCCGCGGTGATCGTCGTCTTACCGACGCCGCCCTTGAGGTTGATCGTCGCAATCGTCTTAGCCATCAGAACCCATTCCTGTCTCCCACCACAACACACCTAGTTCGCATCGACGATCGCCCCTGTCCCTGACTGCTTCACCCGAAAACCGATTCGCCCCAACGGCTCCGCCGCGTGCGGAAGCGCGTACGAGAACAACGTCGCAAAATCGCGCGAGTCCACGGGACCAGCCTGTGCCCGTTTCAACTGACGAGGAGCCGGATCGTTCGCCAATACCAGAATCAATGCACCGCGAGTCTTCCGATGAAGTGCACCCGCAAGCGGTCCACCGTTCTTCTTCGGGCTGCCCGCAATGTGCTCGATCGCATCGCGCTCACGGACGGCCGTACCGGTGAAACCTGTTCGGTACTCGCGTTCCTGACGCTTGCGATTGACGATCGGAAGTTTCTCGTGCCAACCCTTGATCTCGATCGGCTCCCGGGTCTTGGGGTACGGCAGCAGAACTGCGAAGTCTTCGAGCAATCCGGATTCGATTGCGGTCGAGAGCGCTTCGCGGTGGGGACCGAAATCCCACCCGTTCGCCCACTCGAACTGGTCGACGGCCTCTAACACCACATGGGCCGGGACAATGCCGTATCGCGCAGTGAACGATCGCGAAACATCATCCTTGTCAACGAAATTGAAGGACCCTGTTTCGCCCAACGACTTCAATAATGGTGCAACCGCGTCGAAGTGCCGGGCGTTGATCGAACCGTCGCCTCGCGGGGGCTGCATCGTGAAACTAAAACTTTCACCGCCCATACCGCGATAAACCAGATCGGCGTTGAACATCTTGTTTCGAGCCGTTGGCCTGAGCCACGGCAGCTGCTGAAACACCATCGGCGGCACATCGCGTGGAGTGACCCACGGTTCGCCCTTCTCGTTCACGCCGCTGAACCTGGTGAGCTCGTTCCGGAACTCCTGCTCGTCCCGAACGATCGCCTCGAACGCCTTGTACATGTCGTAGTCCGCGCCGGCGGGTCCGCCAACCGTGCGGCCGATGAACAGGCGCACCAAGTCTCGGTACCCGGGGCGGAATCCGAACCATCGTCCCATCTGCATCAATGTGTCAGCTTGGCCCGTTCGACGCGTGTAATAAGTGATGGTCAGGCCCTCGACCGTGAAGCCGCGACTCAGCTTCGTGCCGCCGACCAGAATCTTCCACACGCCGCGTTCCTGGAAATCGAGGGAATCCTGTTTGTAGTCCTTCTCGGCCGCACCGTTGACCACGATAACGGGGCTGGTTCCCTCGGAAATCTTGTCGTAGGCAGCGCCGATGAATTCCTCCAACTCGGCAAACGAACCAGGATTCTCCAGTTCACTGCCCCGAGCCGCACTCACCACCGCAAAGTCTTCGGCCCAGAGCTCGTCCAGCCGGGAAAGACTCTTGGCCTGGCTGTATCCGGCCGATTTCCACAAGGCCTTGAAGTCGTCGGCTACGGCGTCATGCTCGGCCTGCTTCACCGATTCGTGCACCAGCATCGTGTGGTGCCGATACGGCTTGGCGCCCTTCGATTCCCGGAATAGCTTGATCGCCCCCGTCAGGACAAACGAGTCGAGCGCTCGCAACTGCTCGGCTGAGCGATCCTCGTCGCACTCGGCCCGGAGATCCCGTACGTACGCTTTCTGGTTCGAATTGGCCGGAGTCTTGTCGTCGTCTTCGAGATCGTCTAGATCGTGGAAGTCCGCACCACCCATGTACGGGCCGGGCCGCTCGAGACTGACGATGAAGTCCGAAGGAAAGACGTTGACGCTGTCTTCCGGATCGACAAACACATTGGCAAAAGGTGTTGCGGTGTAACCGATGTACTGGGCACGCTCGAGTAGACCGAGGATCTCAGCAATCTGACCGTTGATCGCCGTCCGCTCGACCTGCTCGGTTTTCATCTTCTTCGGATCGATCGTGTTCACCGATGCCTGATCGGCTTCGTCGTCGATGATCAGGGCAGGAATCTGATCGAGTTCGGTCGGCACTTTCTTCAGATCGGCCACCAGCTTCTTGAGGCTGGAGACGTTCTTCTTCACGACCGCGATGCGAATATTGCTGGGGTACAGATTCTTCGGATCATTCAGCGGAAGGGAGTGATCCACGGTTTCGAAGTGCAGTGCGCTCAGGCCCGCGAGCAGGCTCTTGTAGTCAAAGGTCGAGGTGGTGAGTCGACGGATAGCCGGGATTTCATTGGTCTTGTTCGGATCGATTTCGTGTTCGAGAAAGTTCCCGTTTCGCCAGTCCTCGTCGTTGGCGTAGTCGTCATCCACGCCTGCACTGATGTTTTGACGACCGACCAATTCCATGTCGAGGCGTCGCTGAGTCTGGCTCCGGAGAATCTCGATAGTGCCGGTCAGAACGATGACCAAGCGGTACCCAGCGTCGATCGCCTTGGCCACGACGCCACTGAAATTCGCCGTCTTCCCGCTCTGGACGTAGCCGACCACCAAACCTTTGGACTGATACGGCTCGGGCCGCGTCGGATCCGCAAGCCGGTGCACAACTTCAGTCGTTGCAATGTCCAGCTTTCCGATTGTCGCCTCGTCCCAGTTCTTGTCGGCTAGAACTCGCTTGTAAGCGCGCCAATAGAAGTCGTGCTCGCGCCGGCGCTCGGAGGTGTACCAGGGGTCCCACGGCTGCTGAGCAGCAATGACAACCGGCCCACCTTCGCGAGGGAAGTGCGCATCCATCTCGGCGTGGGCGTCGACCGGCAATCCCAACAAGTCGTAGATCCGAGCTCGCCGTTCCGGGCTCTGCGGAACAGTCGAGCCCACCCACGTCTCAACACTTTCCGCATCCCACTGCCGGAGACGCGAGGTGAGCGCCGTTCGTACACCGACAGCACTCTCATCGAGGAACACATCGATGATGTCCGCGATGGTCAGGCCGTCCGGATAGCTCGCTCGCAGGCGCGCGTTCACCGGGTACAGCACGTTCTCGGGCGGAAATCCATCGCCGAGTTCACGTGCAACCGCACGGAATACTTCATCACTCACTGCACTACCTGCTCCCGATGCGCTGCCACTGCGGAAATCAACACTTCCTGCCACGCCTGCATCTTTTCCCTCTGACGAGCGCCGATTCTCGTTCCTTCGAACATCTCACTCACCAACAGGAAGACAAGAGTCTTGAGCACCGGAGCATCAGCCGGGTCGAGACTGCGACGTCCGAGCAGATCACGCCGAAAACGCGCATTGACCCACAAAGTTCGAGTCTTGAGGTCGACTTCGAAGAACTGATCACGCGCCAAGGCCCGCCAACCCACCGCAACAGGATCATCACCGACGCTGAATTCGAAGGCGTCGCTGAAGGAATCGAGCACGTCTTCCGGAAAGCCGGATGCCGGCTCGATGACGCTGATCGGCCTAGGTGCAGAACTTCGGGCTGCTCGCACGACGCGCTCGGCATCGGTCAGATACGAACGGAATCCACCGTTGCCATCCGTGAAGACGGCCCCGTCGACGGCAGCCGACGCAGTGGCGTCGAGCGTCACCCCCGATTTCTCGGGATTGATGGTGATGTTCTGCAGCAGAGAATCGTTCAGATCGACAGCAATTCGTGCCAATCCGTAGTCCGGTCGGCCCCGCACTATCGCGTTCCAGCCGCCGATCTGCAGGAGTCGATCGTGCCGATAGAAGTAGAGCCCCTGCTGGTCGCGGCCGGGGGCGCCGTGGATGCGAAATTCCGGTGCATTGCTCCGGGCGGGCCACAGGTGAGCTTCGGCGGTTACTGTGGCACCGGCGATCGACACGGTAAGTGTCCGAGGGTAGTTGGGGTCGCCGGTGCGCGGATACCGGAACGGGTCGATGGCACTGACTGTGCGCAGCGCGCCGGCGCGTCCCGCTTCGACGTCGAAGACATCCACAGTCAGAGCGATCCGGCCGGATTCGATGAGACGGTGAAATACGATGCCGAGGTGACTGCGCACGTCGTTGATGGTCTGTTCGAGCCAGCTGGTCTGCTCGTCCGCGTGCGCGGACATGAGAAATGTTGTGATGCCGCGCCATTCGACAACAGTTCCGGTGTTGAAGGGAAAGCGGGGCGTGACTGCGTCGAAGAATTCTTCGGCTTGCCGGTCCTCGATCACCGAAACTGACTGACGCCCCTGCACTGAGGCCGAGTCGATCTCGCGGCCCTGCGTCGGGTGCCCGGACTTTCGAGACCACACTCGGAGCAACCGAGCCTGACTCAACGACGCCGCCTTCATCCCTACACCGAAATGACCCAGGTCCCCGGCGGCATAGTCGCGTCGGCGGCCGTAGGTCATCGCGGAATCAATGGTGTCACTGTCCATGCCGGAGCCGTTGTCGATCACCATCATCGACACGATCCGTGTGCCGTCCTGAACGAACCTGATCAGCACGTGGGAGGCCTCGGCGTCGAGGCTGTTGTCGATCAGATCGGCGAGCGCTGTCGCGATGGTGTGGTGCAAGCCGATGGCGCCGGCGAGGGACTCGTCCGCAGCAAGGATCTTGGTGCCCACTATGCGGGTGTCCGCGACGTCAGTCATGGGATGCATCCTTACCCTCTACCTCGTCGATTTCGGATGCTTCGCCGCGCCTCCATGCCGCCTCCAGGAAGTCCAAAACCACGTCTTCACCACGATCTTCGTACGCGCGCAGTATCTTTCGTGGACGGTCTTCGCCGTCCAGACACACGGCTTCGGCGAGAATCCGCACCACATGTCTCTCGGCAGTTCGCAATGGCTCGCGATTGCCAACCTCTGCAAGTGCCTGACGTAGTGGGTCGATGTCAGAGTGAACGATCGCCGGTCGGACCACGCGGAAGGTTCCGTCTTGCCACAGCTCGAGCAACACGTCTTCGCCCTCCACAGCGGAGAGTTCACGCAGGAATCGGCGGATAGTGCCGAACGTCGGCTGCGCTCCGGTCCATCGAACTGCTTGAACGCCGAGGTGACTCTCCAACTCGATGTTCGCGCCGCGCGCACAGCCGGCAGCGACCGCGACACCGGCGGGTACAGCAAACCCGGAGCCCCGCAGATGATCAGAGGTCACGGTCAGTCGATACCGCCACGTACTACCTGACCGGTACAGGCGGCGAGTCAACTCTGGCGTCTTCGCAGTGTTGCGTGTCCGCTTGCGCCGGACTATCCCGTCACCACCAATGTTGAACTCACTGGCTTCTTCAGCCTCTCCCGAAGAAACCGATTCCTCCCCAACGGAATCCGCGCTTCCCCAGGCGTGCAGCCGCCACACTGCGCCGTCGAGCGCCACGCGATCGTCGGCCTCGAGCGCGCGCTCGATCGACCGGTCACTGCGATCGGACTTCAGCAACTCCACAAGCTCCACGACGGACTTCGGCGATCCGACGGCTTCGAGCGCGCCGACTGCCAGATCGGAGATCCGACGCGCACGCGTCAGCGCAGAATCCGCCACTACGACGACCCCGCACCACGCAAGCCACTTCTCCAGTTCGCCGCGTGACATCGACACAACTTCGGCGACGTCGTCGAGTGCAACTACACCGTTGGGGGACTCAAAGTCTTCCAACAAGGTTTGAGTGCGTTTCTTGGCCGCCGCGACGCCCGGAGCGGCTGCCCAACCGTCAGTCACCTCGAAGTAGTCGTCGAGACGGTCCAGAACCAACCACAGCGGAACTCCGTAACCAGGCACCTCCGCCGCGATGCTCGGATGCACGTCGAGGAGGCGATCAAGCGAAGCTACCGGCTGAATCTCGACGCGCAGGCTGGCAAGCAGGTTCCCCACGGCTGTCCCGAATCCGCACGCCGCGTTGAGTTTGGCTTTCACGTCGGCCTCGATCTGCCCGACCCGCCCCGAGCCCACTCCGAGCTTGGCTCCGATCGCTCCCCTACGCTGCGGCACTCGCGCTACGATCCGCTCACGCAACACCAACGACTCCCGCTCGTCCAACTGGGAGAAGAGATTGTCGATTTCGTCAATCGCGTCGGTACGGTCGGTGTCGGGCAAGTCGTTCGGCGTCAGAGCCGAGATCCGGGCGGCGACTTCCTGAATCGAGGCCGGAGATTCGTCGTCGATCTCGACGGTGACGAGTGGTCTGCTGTCCTGACCTCGGACCCGTCGCCACATAGCAAGCTGAGCGAGATCGTCGAGCAGCGCTGTGATCGCGGGTGGGGCACCTGCTTCCTCAGTGGCCTCGACGCGGGCGAGCGGAGTCGTCATGACCGCACAGACCAACAGGTTGAGCACTATGTCGTGCACCGTCTGTTCGCTCGTTCCGCGCACGCCGAAGATCTCAGCGGTCGTGTGCATCAGCAGTCCGCCGATTGCTTTGTCGGTGGTGAGCCGAGACAGTGCAGTCACTGCGCGACTATCCAGACTCAACGCCTCCAGCGGGAGATCTTCACCAAGTAGCGGAAAGCTCGCTCTTAATACCGCTGCCGCGTGGTGAGCGATGTAGAGGGACGCCAGCTCGGAGAGAACCTTCTCGAGATCGACCTCGAGAACAGTGAACGACGGCGCTTCGCTGAACCACCAATCAGGTGACGGTGCCAGCGGCTCGAGCAGCGCAGCACGATCGGATACGTAGTCGTCCAGCCAAGGAAACAGATCGACCCACAGCGTCTGACTCAGCTCGTTCGCGGGAAGCGAGTTCACACCCAACGTCAACGCACTACTCCCACTCACGGATACCTTCATTGCGGTCAAAACCGACCGCGATGTCGGTAACAAGTTACTGCAGCTCGTGAGCGGTCGCAGCGCCGGACCCGCTTACCCGACAGTCAGACTTCTCCGCTCAGTCGACGGCGGTGAAACCCTTCGCCCGATCTTTGTCGGCCGAGGTCCACAGCGTCGTCGACAGTTCGGCCTTCACCAGCGGGATAACCTCTTCCGCAAATCGGCGCAGGGTGTCCTTCTGCTGCTCGAAGTCGAGCACGTGATTGACCGACACCGATTGGAAATCGTGGCCGTAGCTCTCGTGATAATCGAGGATCTTCTCGGCGACTCGCTCCGAAGACCCGACCAGCGCCGGCCCACGGTCGACGGCTTCCTCGATGGTCCGGAAGCTTGTCGACTTTCCGACCGCTTTGGGATCGTGCTTGCGTTTGTCGGCCTGCGCAACGGCGCCTTCGTAGATCGGACGGAACTCTTCGATGGCCTGCTCGGTCGTGTCGGCGAGGAACAATCCGCCCGAACCCGAACCGACATACGCCTTGGCCGGGTCATGTCCGTACGCCAGGTACTGCTCGCGGTAGTGGTCGATCAGCACTTTGTAGTTCTCACGAGGCTGGAAGGCGTTGGCGGTGACGATGGGGTCGCCCCACTTCGCCGCCAGTTCGACAGCCTCGAACGAGGTAGCCGATCCATGCCAGATACGGAACGGGCCGTCATACGGACGCGGTAGCGTCGTCGCGTCCTCGAGCGATGGTCGGTGAGTACCCACCCACTTGACGTTTTCCTCGCTGATCAGCAGTTTGAGGAGTTCGTAGTTCTCGGTGAGGTACTCGTACTGCTTGGTGATGTCCAGACCGAGCAGCGGGTATTGAAGGACCTCGTTGCCCTTGCCGATCACAATCTCGAGGCGTCCCCGGCTGAGCTGATCGATGGTTCCGAAATCTTCGGCGACTCGAATCGGGTCGAGTAGCGACAGGACGGTGACACCTGTCGAGAGCAGGATTCTGTCCGTAGCCTGCGCAATTGCCCCCAAAATGACGGTTGGCGCCGACGAAAGAACCGGCCCGGCGTGACGCTCGCCCACCGAGAACGAATCGATACCCAACTCTTCGGCAAGAACCGCCAGTTCGACGACGCGGTTGAGCCGATCGGACGGGGCAACTTCCTCGCCGGTCACTGGATGGGGTGGGTTGAAAATGATGTCCAGAACCTGAAAACGCATGACCCGTCTTTCTCGATAACCTCACAGCGCGCCTGTCCCTCGGAGGCTAGTGCGCGACTCGTCGACGGATCGGCCAACCGAGGACGTCCCCAATGCAACCAACGTGCGAAATCTTCTAATCAGCAACATCTTTCGACTCAAAGAGACCACTCGGTCGATAAAACTCTCACCGATCCGAAGTCGACCGAAAACATGCCGAACTCCCGCCAGGCAGGACCTGTGTCACCAACCAAACGAGCGCACGGTAAACATGAAGTACTAAGAGTGCGTTCCCTTATCGTTAAGAGGTACTTGTTATGAACGGTGCGGCGGCCATCGGTGATGGCATATTCCAGATTCCTGTCCCGATCACGGACAACCCGCTCGGGCACACGCTCGTCTACGCCATGGAATCCCCCGGCGGACTGATCTTGGTCGACGCTGGTTGGGGCGACGACAACGGCTGGCAGGGCCTCAACGCCGGGCTCGCCGAGATCGGGCATTCGGTGACCGACATCGAAGGCGTCGTGGTCACGCACTTCCATCCGGACCACACCGGACTGTGCGGACGGGTCCGCGAGGCGTCCGGCGCCTGGATCGCCATGCACGAGGACGACCACTACCTGTTCGATCAGATGGCCACTGCGCGTAACGAGGAGTGGATGGCGTACCAGCTCGACAACATGGAACGTGCCGGAGCGCCCGCAGCTGACCGTGATGCCTTCCGACTGGCTGCCGCGGGTGAGTCTCCGGTGGGCCCCGAGTCGGCTCCCGACCGCCTTCTCGCGGACGACGAGATCATCGCGCTCACCGGCCGCGGCCTCCGCGTTGTCTACACCCCCGGCCACACGCCTGGTCACGTCTGCTTCTACCTCGACGACGCCGACGTCATGTTCACTGGCGACCACGTCCTGCAGAAGACGACACCACACGTCGGCAACTTCGTGTACCCACTCGACGAGCGTGACGCCCTCGCCGATTTCCTCGACTCGCTCGCACGGGTGCAGAACATGAACATCACCCGCGGTCTCGGCGCTCACGGCATTCCGATCGACGACGTCGGTGGCCGCGCCGGCGAGCTGATCGAGCATCACCAGGAGCGACTCGATCACCTGCTGCAAGAGTTCGCCGACGACAAGCTCACCGTGTGGGACGTCGCGGCAAAGATGAAGTGGTACAAGCCGTGGGCCGAGATCTCCCCGATGGGAAAGACGATGGCGTTGTCCGAAGGTGCAGCTCACCTTCGCCATCTGGTTGCCCGAGAGCAGGTCTCTCAGGTTCCCGGCTCCGAGCCCGCGCTCTTCGCTCGCTCCGTCTGAAAGATCAGGGCCGACAAGCACTCCGCTCGTCGGCCCTGATCTCTATTCCGCTTCGGCCTGATCGACTATTCGGGTCGACGCCGATCGCGGCACCACTACCACCGGAACCGGTGAGTACCGCACGATCTTCGCCGCCCGACTGCCGAGGAACACCCGCGCCAGTGGACCTGCCTTGCTCGAGCCGACAGTCAGAACGTCACCTCGGTCCCACTCGACGCCCTCGAGCGCCTCGGCCCAGTTACGACCATGGCTGATAACCGATTCCATGACGTCGGGTATTTCGGGCAGTGCACGCACGCGCTCGAAGGCAGCGTTGGTCTCGCGCTCGACCACCTCGGCCCACTCAGAGATGATCGGTGAATCCCCCTCGGTCCCGAGCGTGGTCGTGTACTGCGCGTTTGCGCGAACTGCAAACGCCGCCAGTCTGAGTCCGGCATCGACACGCGCAGCCACGGTCGCGGCGGCGAGCACCAGATCGTCTTGATCGGGTGTGCCCGAGTATGCGGCGGTGACGCGGCGAACCACCTCACCGGGCTTGGTTCGAAATCCCCTCGGCGCCAGGGCGACCGGAACGTCGGAGCTGTGCAGCAAGCGTGAGGTGACACTGCCGAGAGCCACGTGACCGAACACCCCGGCCGTAGACGAATCCAGGACGATCATCTTGGCTTCGTGCTCGTGAACGAGATCGAGCAGGCCACTCGACGTCGACTGAGCCTCATGCACGACATAGGTTACGTCGACGTCGGAGGGCATGTCTGCCCGCGCTTTCGCCAGTGCCGCTTCGGCTTCGGCTCGCAATTGCTGGTGGTATTCGGCGTCGACACGCGCCATCCCGGGCGGTGGCGGCGAGGGAATCACCGCGCAGATCACCAGCGGTTCACCGGACGAACGCGCCAACAGCGTTGCCAGATGGACGGTTCCGGAGCTGTCACCGTCGGGTGCGTATCCCGCGAGCAACGTCATGACTCGGACTCCGATCCCAGTTCGGCGCGGTTCTTCGCCCCGAGGCGCGAGTGCTTCATACCGTAGGCGAAGTACCAGATGATCGCGACGGTCACCCAGACGAGGAATACGTAGATCGTGACGGTTCGGAGGTCCTTGATGATCCACAGGCAGCCCAGGATCGAGAGGATCGGCGTCACCGGATAGCCGGGAACTTTGAAGCTGCGCGGCAGGTCCGGGTCACTGCGCCGCAGGATGATGACCCCGACCGAGACCACGAGGAAGGCCACCAGAGTTCCGATACTGGTCATTTCGGCGAGGAAGTTGATGGGAATGAAACCGGCCAGAATGCTGATGACGACGCAGACGATAATGGTGTTGGGCACCGGCGTCAGAGTCCGCGGGTTCACCTTGTGGAAGATCGACGGAATCATGCCGTCGCGTGACATCGCGAACAGAATGCGGGTCTGACCGTAGATGACCACGAGCGTGACGCTGCAGATCGAGATCACCGCACCGGCGGCCAGAAGTGTTCCCGGCCAGGTAGATCCGGTCACCTGTTCGAGGATGGCGGACAGCCCGGCTTCCTGACCTTCGAACGATGCGGAATCCTGTGCACCGATCGCCACGGCGACAACGGCGATGTAGATCGCGGTGACAGACACGAGCGCAATGAGGATCGCGAGAGGGAGATTGCGACGAGGGTTCTTCACTTCTTCGCCGGCGGTGGACACAGCGTCGAGGCCGATGTACGAGAAGAAGATGATTCCGGCGGCGGACATGACGCCGCTGAATCCGAACGGTGCGAAGTCGGCGAAGTGATTGCTGTTCCATCCGGCGATGCCGACCACGATGAAGAGCAGCAGAATCGCGAGTTTGATCGAGACCATGATGGCGTTGGCCTTGGCCGATTCACTGGCGCCGCGAATGAGCAGAATACCGCACAGGCACACCAGGATCACTGCGGGCAGATTGATGATGCCGCCCTGCTCCGGCGCTTGTGACAACGCGTCGGGAATCTGGAACCCGAAGAGGTTGCCAAGCAGCTGGTTCAAGTATTGCGACCATCCGACGGACACCGCCGCGGCCGAGACTCCGTACTCGAGAAGCAGACACGCGCCGACGGCCATGGCCGGAAGCTCTCCGAGCGTCGCGTAAGCGTAGGAATACGACGAGCCCGACGCTGGGACAGCTCCGGCCAACTCCGCGTAACAGATCGCCGTGAGTCCCGCGACGATACCGGCAACAACGAAGGAGATGATCACTGCCGGACCGGCAACCGGGACCGCCTGCGAGAGGACGAAGAAAATACCGGTGCCGATCGTGGCGCCGATGCCGAACATGGACAACTGCGCCAAACCGATACTGCGGGTCAGCTCACCGCCGTTGGTATCTGCGCCGGTCTCCTGGTCTATCTGCAAAGCCGGCTTGCGCCGAAGTACGTGTTTGACGAGAGTAGCCATCGACGCTCCTCTAGAGTGCCTGGTAGGAAACTGTTGTATCCTCATACTGCACGTAAGTGTCCTGCGACACAACAGTTGGAGCAAAGTTGCACAGCTCACGCCAACCGTCCGGTCTGGAATGCCCGGATCGTGAACCACCTTCGGAGAAAACGGGGAGATCATGACCGGACCGACCATCACCGTCGACCTGCGTCGTATCGAACAGAATGCGCGCGTCCTCGTCGAAGCGTCCAATGCCAAGGGTATTGCGGTGGCGGGCGTCAGCAAATCTACATGTGGCTCCCCCAAGGTGGCGCGAGCAATGGTCCGCGGCGGCGTCGCACAGATCGCCGACTCCCGCCTGGACAACCTGGCCCGCATCCGCCGCGACGGCATCACCGTTCCCCTGATGCTGATCCGCGCACCGTCGTTGAACGAGATCGACGACACGATCCGCTACGCGGACATCAGCCTCAACTCGGAGTTGACGACGATTGTTGCTCTGGGCAGAGCAGCACGGGCGCGAGGAGTAATCCACGACATCGTGCTGATGATCGACCTCGGAGATCTCCGCGAAGGGATCCTGCCGGCGGAGGCGTTGGATGTAGTCGCCGAAATCCTTCCCATCGAGGGCATCAGACTGATCGGAATCGGCGCGAATCTCGCGTGCGTCGGCGGCATCCAGCCAACCGTCGACAACCTGTCGAATCTGGTCTACCTAGCCGACGAAATCACGAAGCGGTTCTCGATCGAACTGCCGATCGTTTCCGGCGGCAATACGTTCTCTCTGCCACTCCTCGAGACCGGAACGATGCCCGAGGGGATCAACCATCTGCGTTTGGGTGCCAGCATCGTTCTGGCCGAATCACCTACTCCCCCCGGACTGTACGAACTGCTGAACAACGACGCCTTCACTCTCACCGCGGACATCATCGAGGCCAAGATCAAGCCGTCGCGGCCGTATGGAGTCTCAGGGGAAGACGCGTTCGGCCGACGCCCCGTCTTCGACAACGAGGACAAGCCGAGCCGACGCCTGATCTTGTCCATCGGCCGCGAAGACATCTCGCCGGAAGGCTTGACCCCGATAGATCCGCGCCTGAAAGTGATCAGCGCCAGCAGCGATCACCTCCTCGTCGACGCCGGAGAAACAGGTGACGAATACCGACTGGGTGGCACGGTCGACTTCACGATCGACTACGGCGCGCTCTTGATGGCAATGACATCGCCCTACGTCGAAAAGCGCTACGTTCTGGGCACCGAACCGATCGATGCCAATGCGACCGTCGAATTGATCGACCTCGAAACTACCAGCCTGGCAAGCCATCTCCTCGATCACGGTCTACGTGAAGACATGTCCGGAATCGGTTTCGACTGCATTCAAGCCGAGAATGCCGCTGCGGATCTCACAACGCTGCCGCTGTGGCTCACTGCCGAAGCCTGGCAGAACACCAGAATTCCGATCGCCACCGAACCTGGAACCGATTTGGGTGCAATCATTTTCGCCTCCCACGGTGACATCGAACAATTGCTGTCGTCGGCGGCGGATCTGCACGGCCCCAGTTTGGAGAACACCGTCCTGGTGGGCGTCAAGAACGCCACGGTCGATCACAAGCGCGCACTCGACGAGTACGGGGTATTGCTGGTGACGATCGACGAGATCGATCGCCATGGCATGGCGGCCTTGATGCCTCGCGTTCTCGCCGCGGCGGGCCAGGGTGTGAACGGCGTCCACGTCCACTTCGATCTGGACATCATCGACGGGCGTGTTCTCGGCGTCGACGACACGACACATCTGGGCGGCCTCACATTCCGAGAGGCCCACCTCGCCGCCGAATTCATCAGCGAGACCGGCCTGACGAGATCGATTTCGATCGGCAGCGTTGCGGCAGCGGATTCCGATCCTCTCGGCCGTCAGGCGACCTTCGTCGACGGACTGGTTGCATCGCTGCTCGGGCGCAAGGTGGTCAAAGCCTGACGTTGTCGGCAGCCCTTGCGAGAATTGTTCGATGATCACGCGGAGCTCCGGTCAGCACGTATTCATCGCACTCGGCACGCCATGGATCGATGCCGTGGTCGCGTTTCTCGAACCCCGGGCCCGTGTCGATCCCTGGATCATGCACGGAAAGATGGTCATCGGTGACCTGCTGGTCACGGTTCTCGACACCACTCCTCGCACGCTGCTCTGCATCGAAACCGTGGCTGCGCCGTTCGACGGCACGTCGCGGATGGAAGTCGATGAACGCCCGTACGAACTCCACGGTTTGCCCACCGTTCCCGAACTCGAACAACGATGGTCCATCACGTTTCCCACGGATCCAGGGCCGGTCGACGACGCACTGGCCGACCGGATTCTCACGGCCGGCCAGTCACACTATGCGCACTACTTCGGCGACATCGACACGCTGGATCCGACGTCCACAGCTGCCCACGCCCGAACGTTGATGAACGAGCGGGGCAACTGCACGGGTTGCAGCTCACCGATGCCGTTGCGAAAGTTCAACAGCAGCGATCGCCTTCACTTTCATTCCGCATCACGGATCTTCAGGCAGGCTGAACCTGGTGACGACTACCCAGCCGTCCTGTGCCGCAAGTGCACCGGAAGGATGGCCACGTCTGGGCACACCAACTTCATCGACTACATGCTGGCGAAGAATCCGTCGTGCCCACACTGCGGTGCACACAGAACCGCTCAGTGTGCACCGGGGATGCCGGTCCATCCGTTCGATCACCTACCGTGGCTCGCCGTAACTGGCTGCGTCGTGGGACCGGACACCCCGGAATGGACGTGCCGAGCGTGCAGTCACTCATGGGGACAGATGTTCCCGCCGGATCACCCGCAGCACGACTGATCAGTTCGCGGCGAAGCCGGGAAGCCGATCGATGTCCGCGATGATCGAATACTCCGCGGCGTCACCCTGGAGGATTCGACTCTGCTCGCCGTGGACGTCGACGGGGACGTCGCCGGCCAATGTCACTCGGTGCACACTGCGCGCCTGAGTCCCGTAGTCGGCGATACCGTAATGCTGAGTCGCCTGGTTGTCCCAGATCGCCAGGTCGCCGGCCGACCAGTTCCATCGAACAGTGTTTTCCAACTTGATGATTCGTGCCTGCAGGATCTGGTAAAGAGCGACCGACTCTGACGGCTTGAGCCCGACGAACTCCTTGAAGAAGTGACCGAGCAGGAGGGTCTTCTCCCCCGTCGCCGGATGGATACGCACCACCGGGTGTTCGGTCTCGTAGATCTCACGGGTGAATTCGGCGTAGTAGGCCTGGCGCTGCGCGTCCACCGGGTTCGCCTGATCGACAACCTCGGCATAGTCGTAGGCATTGGTGTGAACGGCCCGCAAATTCTCGACCAAGGCTTTGAGCGAAGGCGGCAGTTGGTCGTACGCAGCGGTGGTCGACGCCCACGTGGTCGCTCCGCCGTACTCGGGAATGGTCGTCGCTCGCAGAATCGAGGCTTTCGGAATGCGGTCGACAAACGTCACGTCCGTGTGCCAACTGTTGGCGGCACGGTCGAGCACCAACAGCTTGTCGCCCCTGGACTTCACCGTCGGATGCGGGGTGGTCTGGGTGCCGAGGGTTCCGGCGAATTCGTACTGCGACGTGTCGTCGAGATGATGCTGCCCACGGAAGAACACAACCTTGTGCGCTGCCAGCGCATAGTTGATCGCGTAGGCGGTCTCTTCGGACAGATCCCCAGAGAGGTGTACGCCGTCGATGCGGGCGCCGATCAGCTCACCGACCTTGTGGACAGTGATTCCGCCGGCAGCGTAGATCTGCTCCGGGGTCTGGGTGACACGTTCGAGTTCGGTGACGGACATGGCGATCTCCTGTGAGTCGGTCAAGCCTACGGGCGCGGCAGTCGTCATGGCGCTGCCTACTGTGAACACTCAATCATTTACGCTGCGGGCTCGAATACGGTTGAACTCGAGGTGATCTCAAAGTTCGCCGCTCCCTCGCCGGAGAATATTGCCGCTCACTGGGACGAGGCCGTCGTCGTTGTCGTCATGAGCTGTAGCGTGCGATCTGCCGCACCCACGTCTACGGAGGACAGCATGCAACCCGAGGGCCCTGCCGAACAGATTCGTTCAACGCTCGCTCGCATCGCGCATCTTGCCGATACCGGCTCGGTCGAGGATTACGTGGAGCAGTTCACGCGCGAGGCCGAATGGAACATGCCGGCCAATCCCGATCGCGGTATCCCCGCACAGGTACGACGTGGCCGTGAAGAAATTGCTGCTGGAGTTCGCGAGCGTCGCGCGGCCGGCATTCAAGGGCCTGGCACGTTCACACGTCACGTCACCACGGCGATCGCCGTGGACGTGACCTCGGAAACGACAGCCCGCGCGGATGCGGTGTGGACGTTCTACGTCGACACAGCCACGTCGCCCGAACTCAGCGGCGTCGGGAGCTACGCGGACGAGTTCGAACTCGAAGACGGGCGGTGGCGACTGTCGCGACGAGTGATCTCGCGCGGCTGACGGTCAGTCTTCTTCGCCGGTGATCGCCTCACACCAGTCTTCGACCTGATCGATCCCCTCTTCCGTCCATTCCGGGCTCATGTCTTCGAGTGCATCGAAGACCACCTCGCAGGTCAGCATCTCTGGTGAACCCTCCGACCCCGCCGTCTCGGCGCCTTCAGCAGAAGCTGTGGCAACTGGGCCGGCGGCCAGCGCAACCGCCACCGCGCCTGTTCCGACCATCGCTTTCACACGCATCGGTTCTCCTCCTTCACTCTCGCTTCGGTCCTCGGGGTACCCGACTCGCCCCGCGCTACCCATCCCCGTCACTCATGTCCGACTTTCGGCGCCGACGGCATAGACTGAGCTCGTCGCCACCACGCTCTCGCAGCGTCGGGGGCGACAGATACACAGCTGGATCAGAATCGGAAGGCATCCCATTACAGAATCTCCCGCTCCGCACGACATCTACTTCGTACCCCCGGAGCAGGACAGCCCCAATCCTGTGGAGCCGGCGTCGGCCGCGTCACGCGCACGGATGGGCGAGCTACCCGAGACCGTCCGATTCAAGAATCGTTTTGCCCTCGCGATCACGACCACCACGCCGCTCGAAGCGATGGTCGAAGATCTCCTCTTCATCCGCGACATCCTCGACGCCGCAGGAATCGAGTATCTACTCGTCCGCGGAAACGACGAGCGCCCCGTGATCGCGGTGAGCTGGACCGAGCGCAAAAACCTGCGGCAGGCACTTGTCGAGGGATGCGCAAACGCACCCTTCTATTCCAAAACCGTCGACGCGAAGAAGAGCCCCGCGCTCCTTGTCGCGGACGGTGCCCTGTCGAAAACCAACAAGTCACGGATCTTCCGCTTGTTCCGTCCGCGGGTTCACGTCGCAAGCGGCATGAACTACGGCGCGAACATCGGCGTTCAAATCGAATTGTGGTCGATTTCCGACGAAGAAATCGTCCTACCCGTCGAGAACTCACTGACACGACGAACCGTCCTCCCCGAAGAAGCTGTCCGAGGAACCGTCGAGCGATTCGGCCGGATCTGGCCGACCATCGAGAACATGTTCGCCGATCATGCCTCCGATATCAGCTTCGATATCGATCTTGTCTTTTCCTGGGTCGACGGCTCTTCCAAAGAGTTTCAGGCTCAGCGCGCCAAGCGGATGCAGAACTACATCGTCGGCGAGGGGGACGAATCAGAGGCGCGTTTCCGTCAGATCGACGAGCTCAAGTACGCGCTACGGTCCATCCACATGTACGCGCCGTGGATCCGACGGATCTTCGTCGCAACCGATTCCGATCGTCCGGACTGGCTTGCGGACGATCCGCGAGTCACGTTCATGCCCAGCGAAAAGTTCTTCGCCGATCCAAGTGTGTTGCCCACCCATAATTCTCAAGCTGTCGAGTGCCAGCTGCACCATATTCCGGGTCTGGCGGAGCATTTCCTCTACTCCAACGACGACATGTTCTTCGGTCGCCCCGTCGGCCCCGATATGTTCTTCTCCCCCGGCGGGATCAGCATGTTCATCGAGGCCGACACCAGAATCGGTTTGGGACACAACGACAACGACCGCAGCGGGTTCGAGAATGCGGCTCGCGTCAACCGCCGCCTGCTACAGGACCGCTTCGGTCTGATGACCACCAGACATCTGGAGCACGCAGCGACGCCACTGCGCAAGAGCGTGATGGCCGAGATGGAACGCGAGTTCGCCGAAGACTTCGCGGCCACTGCAGCAAGCACCTTCCGCGCGAGTTCCAATATCTCGGTGACCAATTCGCTGTACCACTACTACACGCTCATGAGTGGACGGTCGGTGGTGCAGAAGTCCGCCGCCGTCAAATACGTCGATACGACGGTCAAGGCCGGTTTGCGCGACATGGACTCACTGCTCGCCAAGCGCTCCATGGACTTCTTCTGCCTCAACGACGGCAGCGCTCCGGAGATCGATCTGGAACTTCGCACACGCAAGATCACGGAGTTCCTGGAGAGCTACTACCCCATCCCGGCGCCCTGGGAAGCCTAGACGAAACAAGGGCCCAGCCGATTTCGGCTGGGCCCTTGCTACTTCGGTCGATCAGCGTGCTGTCACATGCTCCCGTTGCACCGGAATGGGCAGTCCGAGATTGTCACGCAACGTCGTTCCTTCGTAGTCACTGCGGAGGACACCTCGATCCTGCAACAGCGGCACCACGTCGTCGACGAACTCGTCGAGGCCGGTCGGCACGAGGTGCGACCCGAGGATGAATCCGTCCGAACCGTCGTTGCTGACAAACGAATCTATTTTCTCGGCAACCTGCTGCGGTGTACCCACGATCGGTCCACGCTCGAACTGATCGATCACCACTTCGCGCAGATTCAACTTCTTGCTCTCGGCTACCGCGCGCAGTTTTGCGACGGTCGCGAAACGATCTTGGTGAATGAAGGCGCGGCCCTGGATGATCGGCGGAGCCTCGGGATCCGGAGCGATATCGGGTAGTGGTCCTTCGGGGTCGTACTTCGACAGATCGAGATTCCAGATCTGTTCGAGCAGAACCAAAGCGGTCTGGCCGGTGACCTGCTGGTCGCGAATCTCTCGGTACTTCTCGATCGCATCTGCCTCCGAGGTGCCGAGAACAAAACTCGCCGACGGCAGGATCTTGATGTCACCCGGGTCACGTCCGGCCGCGACGGCACGTGCTTTGATATCGCGATAGAAATCGGCCGCCTCGGGCAACTGACCGTACGGTGAGAAGATCGCGTCGGCATTGCCGGCAGCAAAATCGCGCCCCTGCGGCGACACCCCGGCCTGCAGAATAACCGGGCGCCCTTGCGGGCTACGCGGCACTGTGAATCGGCCGTTCACGTCGAAATGCGATCCATGAAAGACGAATTCACCGGCATCCGGTCGCGCGAGAAAGCGCCCTGATGCCTTGTCTGCCACGATGTCGTCGCTTCGCCACGAATCCCACAGTTCACGCACCAGCGCTACGGTCTCCTCCGCACGCTCGTATCGTTGCGCGCGGTCGAGGTATCCGCCGCGGCGAAAGTTCTGGCCGGTGAATGCGTCGAACGAGGTGACGACGTTCCAGGCGGCACGCCCTCCGGACAACTGATCGAGCGTCGCGAATTGGCGGGCCAGTTCGTACGGCTCGTTGAACGTGGCATTGATAGTGCCGGCCAATCCGAGGTGTTCGGTTACCGCCGCCAACGATGCAAGGACCGTGAAGGTGTCCGGCCTACCGATGATGTCTTGGTCGAAAATCTGTCCCGCACGCTCACGAAGGGCGAGGCCTTCGGCGAGGAAGAAGAAGTCGAACTTCCCATGCTCGGCGGTTCGAGCGGTGTGTTCGAAGGAATCGAACTCGATCTGGCTGCCCGCCTGCGGATCCCACCATGCAGTGTGATGGTTGACGCCGCCGAGGTAGGCACCCAGGATGACCTGCTTACGCTTCTGAGAACTCATGAAAATGTATTCCTCGTCTGTCAGGCGGCCGGAGTACCGGCGGCGTAGCGGTTGGGAACGTCGATGGGTAGGCCAAGCAGTCCGCGAAGATTCGTCTGCGGATACTCGGTGCGGAATACGCTGCGTCGCTGCAATTCAGGTACCAGCTCACCTGCGATCGCGTCGAGGTCGTCCACGACGACGCCCGGCCGCAACCGGAAGCCGTCGATTCCCAACTGCTGCCACCGGAGCAGAAGATCTGCCAACTCAGCCGCGGTGCCGGTGAAGGTCAGCGCGTCCGAACGGTATTCGGCGCCGGCCTGCGCGTCGAGGCGAGCGAGCCGTTCCTTTCCGGTTTCTTCCGGAGCATCGAAGAATACGACGATGTCGGTGAAGACCCGAAGCGGTTCGCCGGTGCGCTGCACGTGTTCTTCGGCTGCTCGCACTTCACCCAGGATTGCCGTGACCTGCTCGTCGTCGAACGGCGTCACGAACACCAGATCGGCCGTCCGCGCCGCCAGCTCGTACGCGACCCGCTGATGAGCCAATGCGGTGACGACGGGATGCCCCTGCGGCGGGCGCGGAGTCACCGACGGTCCACGGACCGAGAGGTACTTTCCCTCGAAGTCGATGTAGTGCAGCTTGTCCCGGTCGATGAATCGGCGCTGCTCCACATCACGGATCTCGGCGTCGTCCTCCCAACTGTCCCAGAGTCTCCGGACGACGTCGGCTGCCTCCGCAGCTTCGTCGAACAGCGCGCGCACGAAGTCCGGGAGGACGCCTGAAACGATCGACTGACGGTCGGCATCGGTGAGCGCTGGGATGTCGCGGCGCCCGAACTGTGCTGCCTCGGATTCCGACGCCGACACCTTCACCTGCCACCCGGCGCGACCGCGCGAGGTGTAGTCCAGCGTGGCAACGGCTTTGGACACGTGGAACGGTTCGGTGTGAATGGTGGTGATGGTCGGGATCAACCCGATGTTGCTCGTGATCGGTGCCAGTCGGGCGGCCACGAGATGTGCGTCGAGCCGAGCGCGCACCCGGTCAACCGCGTCGTCGACAGGCTCGAGTGGGTTGGCCGGCACCGAGAGACTGTCCTCGATGGTGACGAAATCGAGCAGACCACGCTCGGCGGTCGTCACCACGTCAGTCCAGTACGACGCGCCGAACAGCTCACTCGGGCGCGAGTGCGGCTCTCGCCAGGCCGCTGGGTGCCAACCGGCACCGTCCAGCGCTACGGCGAGATGCAGCGGAGCAAGATGAGAAGAAGGGGTCGAGGTCATCGGCGCATACTCCTGTTCGAGAACTACTCGGGAGCGCACAGTGCCGACCGCAGAAACCGTCAGCACCCGACTGACGGTTCTCGTGGCGACTGCCGCTTGCGACACGCACCGCGCGTATCGCCAGGTGTGATTCCGGGGCACCCCATCGGCATGAAGGGTTGCCGTCCAGCTAGCCGGTCCTTGTTGCTGGAGCTCTGCACCTACCTCGACGGTAATGAGTACGCGACCGCCCGGCAATCACCCGGAACTGCGCGTGGGTGCCGGAAACCGCCTGCCACCTCAGATGATCGAGCGTGCCGCCTTTTCGCTCTCGAGGATTCGAATGCCGGCAGCACTGAGTCTCCGGGCACCCTCGGCCGCATCGACGGACTCACCGACCGTCACGTGCGCACCGAGTGGAACGACCGAATGAACAATTGTCTCGTCGTACACGTGCACCAGATTGCACCCCTGAGCCCCGTCACGACCACGCTGACCACCGACTTCCACGTTCAAGTCCTGGGTGTAACACGTCGACGACGCCACGGAAACCGGAATGCCGGCGAACGTCGCCGTCGTCGAATAGTGCAGGTGCCCGGCAAGAATCGCCCGGACGTCGCTGCCACGCAAGACGTCTGCCAACCGGGACTGATCGCGCAACTCCACCAGAACCGCGAGATCCTGAATGCACGGAACCGGCGGATGATGCAGCGCCAGAATTGTTCCGCCGGGCGCCGGCACCGTCAATTCTGTTCGTAGCCAGTCTAATTGACGATCCGAGATCTCACCGTAGTGATGACCGGGAACCGACGAATCCAGGGTGATCACCCGCAGTCCGTCAAGGTCGTAGACGTTGTCGACGGGATGATCGGTGGCGTCCTCGCCCAACAGCAGAGATCTGAACGTAGGGCGGTCGTCGTGGTTGCCCATCGCCCAGACGACCTGCGCATCGATCTCGGCCGCTACGGGTTCCACGATGGCTTTCAGTTCCGCGTATGCGTCGGGGTGTCCCTGGTCGGTCAGGTCGCCGGTGAATATCAGTGCATCCGGGCGTGCGCCCGAGGCCACGATCCCGCTGAGCACTTCCCGCAATCTCGTCGACGCATCCACGGCGTCGTACAACTCCCCCTGAGCCACCAGATGCGTGTCACTGAGGTGCACCAGGAAATGCTTCGGACGCGGGTACTCGGCATTCCGAACGCTCATCGGTCTCTCGCTTCCGCTTGCCGACGCGTAGGCGCCGGTGCGGCACCTACTGATCGTCGAGACTAGTCAACCGACCAACAGTGACTGATCGGGGCACGCCCGACGAACACGAAGCGAACTCCCGCGGCGACCCTCGGGATCGAGTAGTTGAAGCTGCGAGTAGTGTGTGGACAGTGTTGTTCCTGACCAGTCGGCGTTACGTCGACCTTCGCCTGCAGGCGAGCGCAATGTGTACGCGCTCGCTCTGACCTGACGCGTACCAGGAAACATTTCTTCGAATCTGCCCGGCCTCTGGTGCCGCGCTGCGTTTCGCTCCCTTGATTTTCGAAAGGCATAGTCATGCCCAGCTCCACCTCCACCGGCGTGCCGGAAAAGTCCACGTCCCGTTTTCCGTCCTGGGCGACGGCATTCGGACCGCAGATCGTCGCCGGTCTCGTACTCGGCGTCATCATCGGTCTCGTCGCCCGGGCAATGCCTGATGCAGCCGACGGCAACGTCAACTGGTTGGTCGGCACCGTACAGACCATCGGTTCGAGTTACGTCAAGCTGCTCACCGTTGCGGTGATCCCGCTGGTGTTCACCGCCATTGTCAGCTCCATCGCCAACCTGCGCCAGGTCGCCAATGCAGCTCGCCTGGCCGTGCAGACCTTGCTCTGGTTCGCGATCACCGCTTTCATCGCTGTGATCATCGGCATCATCGTCGGCCTGATCACCGATCCCGGTTCACGGACCGACGTCGCCGCCGAAGCCGCGAAGGAACCCAAGAGTTCCGGTTCGTGGTGGGCGTTCATCACCGGACTGGTTCCGAACAACTTCCTCGGGTTGGGTGCAAAGACTTCCGTCGCCGAAGGCGTGGCGACTACATCGCTGAGCTTCAACGTCCTGCAGCTGCTCGTCATCGCCGGTGCAATCGGTATTGCTGCACTCAAGATCGGTCCCAAGGCTGCGCCGTTCCTCGAGTTCAACGCTTCGCTGCTCGCGATCGTCCAGAAGGTCCTGTGGTGGATCATCCGCCTTGCCCCGATCGGCACCGCTGCGCTGATCGCCAACGCTGTCGCCACCTACGGATGGGATGCGATCGGGTCGCTGGGCGTCTTCACCGCCGCCATCTACATCGGTCTGGCGATCGTGTTCTTCGTGGTCTACCCCATCCTGATTGCCGCACACGGCCTCTCGGTTCGAAGCTTCTTCTCCGGCGTCTGGCCCGCAACTCAGCTCGGATTCGTCTCGCGCTCGTCGATCGGCACCCTGCCGTTGACCGAACGCGTCACCGAACGCAACCTCGGCGTTCCGCGTGAGTACGCCTCGTTCGCCGTTCCGCTCGGTGCCACCACGAAGATGGACGGTTGCGCCGCAATCTATCCCGCGATCGCGGCGATTTTCGTCGCAGGCTTCTACGACGTTCCGCTGACCTTCACCGACTACCTGTTGATCGTCGTCGTCTCGGTCATCGGCTCAGCGGCAACGGCCGGAACCACCGGTGCGACAGTCATGCTCACACTCACACTCTCCACCCTTGGTCTTCCCCTGGCCGGCGTCGGACTGCTCCTCGCAGTCGAACCGATCGTCGACATGGGCCGTACCGCAGTCAACGTCACCGGCCAGGCACTGGTCCCGGTCATCGTCGCAAAGCGTGAGGGAATCCTCGACAAGGAGCGCTTCGACGCTCCCCGCAACGGTGACCCCTTCGCCGAGGAACTTGTCGACGCGTAACCCTCGATGACTACAGCAGCGTCCTCGCACCTGAGCAATACGGTGCGGGGACGCTGCTTTTCACCCCAGATTTCACCCTTACCGAAATAAACCATTTGGTCGTTATGACCAGTATGCTCAGCCGGCACAGCCCTCCGAAGTGGAAGGGCTGCCCAGTTGAACACGAGGTCACATGAAGCTCCGCCGTCTGGCATTCAGCGTCGCAGGTTGCGCCGCAATCACTCTGGTTGCCGCGCCCGCCGCTCAGGCATCCACGGTTTTCGATTTCCTACCGATCGAGATCGCACGCATGATTCCGACTGGCTCTGCCGACGCAGTCCAGCCGTTCCTTCCCCCGGTCTTCGCACCGCCGGCGCCGCCCGCTCCGCAAGCGCCCCAGAACCAGCCGGCGCCGCAGAACACTCCCGCACCAGCGCGGTACTACCAGAACTGCACAGCCGTTCGTAATGCCGGCGCAGCTCCGTTGTACCGGGGCCAGAACGGATACGCCCCGCATCTCGACCGCGACAACGACGGCATCGCCTGCGAGTGATCCAACGCTCGGGTTGTGGTGCATCCACAACCCGAGCACTGTTGTCGAACCGTCAGACGCCCAATGCCCGGGACAGAGTCGGCCACGCCTTCGGCAGTCGTTCACGCCAATACGCCCACGCGTGCGTGCCGTTCGGCTCGTAATCCACCTGCGCCGGAATCTTCAGCGCCTGCAACCGAGCGTCGAACATCTTGGTGCAGGCGTGGGCGGCAACCTCGATGCCGCCGCCGATCACCAGACGCTCGAGCAGTTCAGGAGTCTGCAGCGTCTCGTCAGATCCGGGACGACCGTTTGCCGTCGACACGTAGATTTCCTTGCCACGCAACTTCTCTGCGTTGATCAACGAATCGTGTGCCTCCCACTCCGGGCCCCCTGGCACACCCCAGATGTTGGCCGGATCTCCGCTTCGAGAAGAAATCGTGGCCTGGACGGCAGTTCGGCCGAGCGGATCCGTCGTGGAATAACAGCCGCTGAACACGGCAACGCCGCGATACATGTCCGGAAAGCGTTGGGCGAGCATCATTGCACCCATCGCGCCCATGGAATTGCCGGCAATCGCGTTGATTCCGTTGGTCTCGAGTCGCGCGTCGATCAGCGGTGGCAACTCCTCGGTGATGAAGGTTTCCCACTTGTGCAGTCCCAGCCGCGGATCCGGATTCTCCCAGTCCGAGTACAGGCTCGCGATTCCGCCATTGAGCATCACGACGTTGACGTTCTTGTCGGCGAAGAACGCCGGGGCGCCGCCGATCGTCATCCATCCGCTGCTTTTCTCTCCGGCGTCGACACCCTCGAGCATGTACAGCGCTGGGCGCGGAACCGAATTGTCAGCGGGTAGCAAAATCTCGACGCCGACCTCGCGTCGAAGTGCGGGCGACGCCACCGTCAGCCTGATCGCTTGTGGTGCGGTCACCTTCTCGCCGACGATGGCCGGGACGACGATGTCGTCGCGCAGGTCCGGTTTGGGGCCCGGATCCTCCTGAAGTGGTCCCGGGATCGTCGACCCCGAGCTCACGCTTCCCTCGACGCTGCCCAGACTTCCCGAGCTTCCCGAACTACCCGAGCTTCCGGAACTCGGCGCTGCCGTCGACAGTCCGCCCAATTGCAAAGAAAGTGCACAGACGGCCAAACACACCGCACCTGTGCGCGCAGATCGAATCCACGCACGCCGCTCAGTCCTCATGAAACTCCCAAACCAGTCAAAGATGTTTCCGTGAACATACCGTGCAGTTCGGACTTTCTTGGACAAACGACCACGACAAGATCTGTCGGTCGCCGCTACTAGGCTGGCCCCCGTGCAACCGGATTCAGTCAGGGCCCTCGACCTCGACCGAATTCGCGCTGTCGTGGGCACAACCACCTACGACCGCGGACTTGTCTACCTGCGGGAGAATGCAGTCGAATCCATCGGATGGAACGACACCGCTGACATCTTGACCGGCGCTGTATCGGGAACTGCGCGAGAGCCGTACACCTGCACGATTTCGGTAAGTCGCGGCGCGGCCGGTACAGCAACGTTCACGCGTGGCCTCTGCACGTGTCCCGTGCGGATGAACTGCAAGCACGTAGTCGCGTTGGTGCTCGCAGCGGTTGCCGAGGCGAACAAGACTCCACAACACCTCGGATGGGACAGCTCGCTCGAGGAGTTGCTCCGACCAGACCTGGCCGGCCGCACTACACGTGGACTTGGCATTCAATTCACCACCCGAACCAAGGGCGCATCGACAAGGCTCATCATCAAACCCGTACAACCAGGAGCGAGAGGGTGGATCTCCGGCGGGCTCGCCTGGAACAAACTCGGAAGCACTTTTCAGTTCCCCGCAGATCACCTCCGGGTTCTACGCGACATACATCTCCTCCACAGCGCCGGCAACTACTACCGAAATCAAAATGCCGCGGAAATCGATCTTGCCGGGTTCGCGAGCCCGCAACTCTGGTCGCTTCTTCGTGAGGCCATCAGCGTCGGCGTTTCACTCGTTCACTCGAAAGCCGGCCTCGGCAACATCTCCCTACTCTACGACGCCAACATCTGCCTCGACGTCCACGGAGCGGAAGACAACAACCTCCGTCTCACTCCCCGAATTCAGACCGATGGGCACATCGTGACTCATTCCGACTGGGGACTGGTCGGCACGCCGGCACATGGCGTCTTCGCGCTCGACGCCGCCAACGCGATCACTCTCGCACCACTGCACACGCCGATAACTCACCAATTGAGGCAGTTGATCGACTCCGGAAAATCGGTCGACATACCCGCCGAGCATCGGGATGCATTCACGTCGCGGTTCGTGTTCAAACTCGGAAACCTCGCTCCCGTCATATCTTCCGACGGTGCTTACAACCCACCGACTGTGTCCGGTCCTCGGCTACAACTGATGGCCACTTACGCGGACAACCACCGCATCGACATCGAATCGGCATGGAAGTACACCGTCGATGCCGACGAACTGATCATTTCTACCGCAGACACAACCACCGACGAGTCCGAGATCCGCAACCACGTTGCCGAAGATGCCATTGCCAAGAGCCTCGGTGCGGCCGCGGCGAAGGCCACTCTCGCGGGAACTTTGACCGGCCTCGATTCCATGCAGTTCACACTCGACCTCCTGCCCCAACTCGAAGCGCACGACGCCATCGACCTCAAGGTTGCAGGAACCCCTGCCGACTACCGGCCTGCAGACGACGCTGTCGTGATCGGCCTCAGCACATCAGCCCCCGACGGGGACAGCGGATCCGACTGGTTCGACCTCGATGTCACCGTCGATGTTGCGGGACAAAGCGTTCCGTTCACAACACTGTTCTCTGCTCTGAGCAAGGGCGAGACTCACATACTGCTACCGGACGGCGCCTTCTTTCGGCTCGACGCACCTGAACTACTCGGCCTGCACCGTCTCATCACCGAAGCGCGGTCGCTACTCGATCGGCCTACCGGCAAACTCGGGATCAGCAAATTTCAGGCCGGACTGTGGGAAGAATTGACGGCGCTCGGAAGAGTCGAACATCAAGCAGCAGCATGGAAGAAGCAGATCGCAGGATTGCTCGGCAGTTCGGGCATCGATCCGGTCGAAGTCCCGGACACGTTGACGGCAACGCTACGTCCCTATCAGGTCGACGGATTCCGTTGGCTCAATTTCTTGCGCCAGCACAGCCTGGGCGGCATACTCGCCGACGACATGGGCCTGGGCAAGACACTGCAGACCCTCGCAATGATCTGCGCTGCAAGGCAATCGAATCCAGCCGCGCCTCCCTTTCTGATCGTCGCTCCCACCAGCGTGGTCTCCAACTGGAAGTCCGAAGTGGCGAAGTTCGCACCGACCCTCCACACCGCTGTCATCACGGATACTCTGCGGCGCAGAAGAACCGACCTGGCAACACTCGTCGACGGGGCGGATATCGTCGTGACGTCGTACGCTCTCTTTCGCCTCGACACCGATGCGTATTCCGCCGGCCGCTGGTCCGGACTGGTGCTCGACGAAGCCCAATTCGCCAAGAACCACAAGTCCAAGGTCCACCAGTGCGCGAGGGCGGTGAACGCACCGTTCAAACTCGCGATCACCGGTACACCCATGGAAAACAATCTCATGGAGTTGTGGTCGCTCCTCGCAATCACTGCACCAGGACTGTTTCCCAGCCCCACGACCTTCACCGACGTCTACCGCACTCCCATCGAAAAAGACGGTAATGCAGAACGATTGGCGCAACTGCGACGACGCGTCAAACCGCTGATGGTGCGGCGCACCAAGGAACAGGTGGCTGCAGACTTGCCGCCCAAGCAGGAGCAGGTACTCGAGATCGAGTTGCATCCGAGCCATCGCGCGATATACGACACCCACCTGCAACGCGAACGGCAGAAGATTCTCGGACTGCTCGACGACGTCGACAAGAACCGATTCACGATCCTGCAATCGCTGACGCTGCTACGCCAACTCAGTCTCGACGTCTCGCTGGTCGACGAGGAAAGCGGACCCGTCCCATCGGCCAAGGTCGACGCTCTCGTCGAGCAATTGGACGACGTCATTGCCGGCGGACACCGTGCGTTGATCTTCAGCCAATTCACCGGGTTCCTCGGTTCTGTCCGCAACCGACTCGACGAGGAAAGAATTCCGTACAGCTATCTCGACGGTTCGACGCGCAATCGCGGTGAAGTGTTGGAGGAGTTCAAGTCTGGTGCAGTCCCCGTCTTCCTGATCAGCCTCAAGGCTGGTGGCTTCGGCCTCAATCTCACCGAGGCCGACTACTGCTTCATTCTCGACCCCTGGTGGAACCCGGCCGCCGAGGCACAAGCGGTCGACCGTACTCACCGCATCGGGCAGACACGAAACGTCATGGTCTACCGCCTCATTGCCAAAGACACCATCGAAGAGAAGGTCATGGCGCTCAAAGCCAAGAAGTCGGCATTGTTCTCGAATGTCATGGACGCCGAAGGCACACTGGGCACCGGACTCGACGCCGAGGATCTTCGCGCGCTGTTCGAGTGAGGTGCCTATTCGGTCGAACCGCACCTACCCGCTCACGGTAATGTGAGTCGCGAACGGACAACACAGAACTCCCGAACGAAGAAATCCACTTCGTTCGAACGAGAGGAACCTGAATGGGCGTCACACTTGCCAAGGGCGGCAACGTATCTCTGTCGAAGGCCGCACCCAATCTGACCAAGGTCGCAGTCGGTCTCGGCTGGGATGCACGCAGCACCAGTGGTGCCGACTTCGACCTCGACGCCAGCGCGTTGGTCACCGGCCCGGAACGCAAGGTCCTTTCCGACCTTCACTTCGTCTTCTACAACAACCTTCGCTCGCCCGACGGATCCATCGAGCACACCGGCGACAACCTCACCGGTGAAGGTGACGGCGACGACGAGGTCATCAACGTCGACCTCCCGGCTGTACCGCCCAACGTCACCAACATCTTCTTCCCCGTCTCGATTCACGACGCCGATGCGCGACTCCAGTCCTTCGGACAGGTCACCAACGCCTACATCCGCGTCGTAGATCTGTCGAACGGCTCCGAACTGGCACGCTACGACCTCTCCGAAGATGCATCCACCGAGACAGCCATGCTTTTCGGTGAGCTCTACCGCCACAATGGCGAATGGAAGTTCCGTGCAGTCGGACAGGGATACGCATCGGGACTGGCCGGAATCGCCCGCGACTACGGCGTGAACATCTGATCTCTATCGGTACACGAAACGGGGTTCGATTCGGCATTGCCGGATCGAACCCCGTTTCGGTTGTCTGCGTCGACGCGCGAGTTAACGCCGCAGGATCGCCCTCGCGAGGTGAACAGCCCAGGGCGAGTCCGCTTTGCTGCCGAACTTCCCCAGCTCGTACCCCGTAGCGCCGATCAATCCGAGCACCTCTACGGTGCTCCCGGACGTGTCACGTCTGGAAGTCTGAGCTCCAGCCATCAGGATGCTCGACGACCGAATCGACTCCAGCGCTCCCGCGACGAAACGATGACGATCCGCCGGGGACATGCCGGCGGCTACGGCAAGGAGGACGAGGAGTTCCACCGCTCTCTGCGAGCCGCCGGGCGCAACCGGAACTCCCTCGACGATCACCGACCACGTCATTGACGCGTCCCGCTCTGCCGACTGTCCCCGCTTCGTCAGAACAATCTGCCCTTTGTGCTTTCGCACCAGGCCGAACTTCTTGAGCACTGCGAAGAGTGATCGCCCTTGTGGAAGGTTTACAGGTCCCAGTTCAGGTTCGTCGAGCATCGCGTCGACCGTCGTGAAGAAATCATCGGCACCGATCCCTTCGACACCGATCAGAGCCAGAACCGCTTGAATGCGTTGGCCCGCCTCGACGTGGACCAACTCCCCGATTGCCGACTGATCGTCAATGCCTGCTCGGGCGAGGACCGCATGCAGTTCCGGGACTCGCGAGGGTCCCAGGCATTCGACGAGCTTCGCAATGTCGTACGACGCAGCGATCTCGTCCGGTCTAGGACTATGCAGTCGATTATTGACCTCAGCGATCTCGAATCGTGTCGGCTCGAAATCAGTTTGTGGCCATTCGAGGGTCCATTCATGGGAGCGCAGCTTCTCCGAAGCGAGAACACCGAGGAGCTGCTCGTACTCGTCAGGTCCGACGCATTCCTCCGGCGGACAAGCACCGCGACCCGCGGCACACACAACTTGGAACCCTTCGGGCAGTACTTCGGAAGATTCAAGTGTCAGCGTGTGGCGCCAGTTCCCGAAGCGTCCGTAGCGATAACTGATTTCATCGCCAGGCGAGACCATGACCTCGTCCAGGCGTACCGCGGACTCTACGATCGCCGCTCGGCCGGCCCGACGCTGCTCTGCGTTGCTCCCGGAAGCTACGTACTCTTCGACCTCGCCGGGAAATCGGCTGCCGGACTTGGACCACGCGTGCGATTGACGGTCACTCCACCCCATTGCCCGTTGAACCACCGAATGCAGGTCATCCAGATTCAGATCCGACGCGACGAGGATTCGTCGCCAGATCTGAGTGGAAACATTGTCGACACTGATACGTATCGCGTATTGCGCCGGTACCGCGCGCCTCTTCGAACGCAACGATCGCGCAATCTGAATGCCCCCACGCCCTCCGCCAGCTTCTAGTACAAACCTTTGCAGTTCTTCAGGTTCCGTCGGAACGAGTCGCAAATGCGACACCCTCGAGCTGCTCAACCCAACCATGAGACTCAGCCTAGGCCAAAGTGCTAGGGACGAAGGCACAAAATCGGAGAGTACTTCGGACTTATGAGACGGTTCACAATCTATACCTTGGCTAACAAGTCGCTACGTGCATCGGCGGCGGCATCTTCCTCGCCCAATTCCTGCCCTGATAGTGAACGTACCGTTCCCCTCGTTGAGGAGGGTGAGCGTGTCGTTCACTCGATCCCGGACGGGGTGGTGAGTCGGCGGAGTGCCCGCCCCTTTGATGGTGTGAA
>NZ_JAZHFF010000047.1:0-249 GCF_036541985.1 Rhodococcus sp. IEGM 1306 | reverse complement strand
ACCGTACGCTCTTCATTACTTACAACAAAGATGCTCGCGTCCACTGTGCAGTTCTCAAACAACACACAAACAACCACCTCACGCAGACACCAACAAAAACATTCTCACGAATAATTCTTGCGGTATGACTGCAGCAGTCATTTGTCGTTACTTCCTAGAGAGGAAACACTCACGTGTTCTCTCAGGACCCAACAGTATGCCGATATATTGCACTCGCCGGCAGATCATGTGATCTGTCGTGATGCGAGG
>NZ_JAZHFF010000018.1:0-63046 GCF_036541985.1 Rhodococcus sp. IEGM 1306 | reverse complement strand
GCTCGCGCCTGCTCGACCAGCTCTTTGAGCCGCGCATCGCTGATACCCGGCTGAGCCGAGTTCGTCTCTGTCTCACGATCAATCACATCAGTCATAGTGGCGTATCTCCTTTCAGAGTTACACCGTTGTTCTTACAGTCCCGCGGGTATCGCAGTCGCTGTACTCGGAGTAGTTTGACGGCCTACCGAGTTTGATTGTCACCCTGATGCACAATCGACGGCCGCAACAGAGTTGAAGTTTTCGATTATGTTTTGTGGAAGGGTGCTTGCATGGCAACACAACCGCATGGCCAGTCCATAACCCCGGCGTGGAAAGTATTCACGGCCATCGGTTTTGCAGGTGTTGTGGGCGCTGCCGTGACGTACTTCCGAGACGGGTGCACTTTGGCGATCATTGGCGGGATGGTCATCCTCGCGATTGGTCTGCCGCTTACTGTCTGGTCCATCCTGCGAATGCTGCGTGAGAATCGAGGACATCGCCTTCATTGGTGGAGAACACCGCCGGTCAATCCGAGGAACGTCGACCTGTCTCGTGCTGTCGGCATTCCGACTACAATTTTCGGTGCACTGACCATCTGGCTGAATACAGCAGGTTCGGCGCCGTGGTGGTTGGCAGCAATCTTTACCGCCATTCTGATCCAGCTCTTCGGAGTAACCGTTGCCGTTCACAATATTCGCCTCAGTCAGTGAACCTGAGCTAGCCTTCCGCGCATGCCGGTTTCCGCGAGTGTCCGTGCGCGCCTTCGCTCCCACTTGCATCCAGACGACGAGATCCACTACGCGTTTCCAGCAGAAGTTCTGATGAGCGCGAAACCGAGTGTGTTTGTCGTGGTGAGCCGAGAGGCGATCACCGTCTTCTCGACGAGCTTTCGATCCAGAAAAGTGCCGAGGTCGATCCTCACCCAGTTTCCGAGAATGACCGTCCTCGGCCCGGTCGATACTGCGTCCACGCCGCACTTCACTGCGGCGGGCATAACGTACGAGATCGACGAAGAATATGTTGCAGTCGTGAACGCTGCCGACGCGGAGATCACGTCACCGCAGGACTTCCCGCGCGATCCGTTGCCGAACCTCTGAAGGCACAAACAAAAAGGCAGTTTCCCATTTCTGAGAAACTGCCTTTTTGATCTAACTTCGGTCGGGCTGACAGGATTTGAACCTGCGACCACTTGACCCCCAGGTGGTAGGAGTAGGGCTCATAGCCCACCTGACCTGGGGTTTTGTGTTTCAGGAGCGTGCTCTGGGCGTCACGTTTTGCAGGGTTTGCAGGCTGTTGGTCACCTAATTGGTCCACTTGCCGATGTCACCGCATACATGGCCTTCCGGGGAGCCGGTTCCGGTTCAGACCTCCAGTGGGTAGCCGCTCCTGGCTAAGGCGTCATTCCAAGCTCGCCGCGCGTGCTGTGCATACTCACGCTCCACACCTGCCGCGAACGCAATCAACCCGTCGACGTGGTTCACGAACGACAGAACCGACTCAAACCCACGGTGAGAAGCATGCTCTACCAGGCCGAACTTCCCCACGCCGCGAACGTGAACCTGAAGGCGGCGCTTGTACTCGGGTAGAAGCCGGACCCCCTGTGAGTCCACCAGCAGGCCGAGAACGACAGTCCTTGCACCTGGCGGGACCACGTGGGTCTTCTTCTCGTGCAGTACAAAATGTTGGTCCCGTACGATGTTTCGGACCTGGGCGATGAGAGCCGTAGCTTGCTTTCGATCGTAATCTGGGCCAGCTGAAAAGGTGAGATCGTCCGAGTACCTTGTGTAGCCCAACCCTCTTGACGCGGCCAGATCATGGAGCTTCGCGTCAAGATTGCTCGCCACAGTATTCGCTAGGGCACCGCTTGTTGGCGCGCCCTGCGGTAACACGCCTTGGCTGCCTACCACATAGGACGGGATCGCGTTGTACGCCCAGAAGTTCTGATACCCCTCGTACCGGGGGCCGCGAAGTCGAGTGCAAATGCGGGCGATCTCCAAGCTCACGAGCTTCGAATAGCCCAGCCGCAGAAGAAGATCAAATATGCGCTTCTCTTGGATGCTTCCAAAAAAGTCATGGAGGTCAAGCTTCACCAACCAGCGCGCTCCCACATGTTGCTCAGCGCATTGAACAATTGAACGGTCACGCTGATACGCGAAACTGGCGGGGTGCATCGGAACCGACGAGAACACGTTGTGGAGGAGCCAGCGCTGCACGTCCATGAGCACGGGCTCGGGGCTCGATATCTCGCGGATTCCGCCATCTCGCTTCCGCCGGTTGATATCAAGGTACGGGTCCCTGACTCTTCCGACTATTTCACGGAGATACCCATAGGAAACTCCGGTCAGTTGGGCTAGATGTCGCAAGCTCAAGATTGGAGGGACGCCATTTGCAAGCAATCGAGAGCGAACAATGCTCGCACGGGAGACGACCTCCGCAGCGTGTCCCTGCGCGAGGCCCTGTGCGATGTAGAGATGAGGGGAAGCGTCAGCCACTTACTTTGACCCCCGGTCCCGAAGGGTGGGGCGAACGCCTCCCCAGGCTCCGTAGGTAGGTGGCGTTTGCCCCACCACGCGTAGCCTGAGCTCGTCCGGTGAACGCGGTCAGCCGCGTCCTGGAGCCAGTCGACTCCACGAGCCGACACAACGTGCCGGCTGCATCACTAAGCAGACCAGTTCTTCCCCTCATCTCATACTCTCAGGATAGTACGGGGCGTCTGACCCCTCGATGCCCGCGGAGACATGGCGAGGAGCCCGCTTGCCCGTCGTCAGTTCCTTCTTGCCTGTCGAGGTGACGTTGCCCTGGTCATCGACCAGTCCAAGCGAGCGCAGAGCGCGCAGGAGCACGTCGACAGTCGCGACGGGTTTGCCGAGTTCCCGAGCAAGCTCGGAAGCAGAACGAGAACGATCGAGCAGCAAGGCCAACACGAGAAACATCTCGTCAGTGGCAGTCCTCATGTACTTCACACCCAGATTGCTCGACAGCCTGGGCTGGCCGATGCGCGTGGCAACATCCTTGAGGACCACATCCGGCGCATAGCTTCCTAGCTCCGTGAACAGATCGGGGGGCACAGTACGTCGTTCGAAGAATGGATGCCACCCGGAGTGTGCCTGCCTCAGAATTAGCGGGAGATTGTTAGGCACACTTGCATCAGTTGCGAAGAGCCCCGCACTTTCCTTGAATCCGAGCGCTCTCTTCCGATCCTTCCTGCGCACGTAGCGGGCGCATATGCCCTTGATCGCATCGCGCTGGTTCGCAGTCCAAGGCGCATCCTGAAACGAGGGAGCTGTTTCGACCGTCCACACCCCATCGAAGGGACCGTCTTCCCTCTGCAGGGTGGCGAGCGCTTGAGAAGAGCCTGCATACGAGAGCGCGTGTATGCGGAGAAGGCCGTATGATCGCCAGCTCCTTAGCGTCGGATGGCGGACGAGCGCCATCGCATAGTCTCGGAGTTGTGTGCCTGAGCCCGCGTAATCGGTGATGACCACGATCGACCGACATCGCTTGCCACGAAGCTCATTCAACTTCGTAGATGGCGCAAGTAGTGCATCTGCCCCAACTAGAGCCGGCGACACAAGGTCGCGAATCAAGTTGCCAACGAAACCTTCGCTGCCTGGAACGACGTTGATTGGGTCATCGAGCTGAAAACTCTCGAAAGCCACCGGAGGGACCGTCCGACCTTCGCCGAGGCGGAGATCTTCAATGGACAGTGCGGAGACCAGGAGTGCTGGGGCCTGAATCTTCCCTTGCGCGATCAGAGAGTGGAGCCGAACTTGCAGTCCAGCTCGAACGTCGCTGAGAGATACGAAACGCAGTGAGTCGAGCAGCTGACGAGCCGGACCTTCGTCTTCGGGAGAAAAGTTCGTCAACCATCCAAGACCTCTCCGGGTCTCACTTGGTCGAACTGCGCGATAGGTACTGGCCATTGAGTACTGCCGATCAAATCTCGATGATGTGATCGCGCTTCGTGAACCACACCTGACGGATCGGCGAATCATCGCTCTTCGGCTTGGGTGATGCGTCTCGCACTCGGAAGGTCGTGGGGATGCTAACGGAGTTGCCGAAAATGAGGGCATGCTGTTTCGGAAGAGACGGAAGTCGGCTCAGCACCGATTCGGAGATGAACGGCGTCATACGTCGAACGTGCTGCAAGTCTTCTGGGTTCTGGATTCTGTGTACAACAAAGTTCGAGCATTGTGACAGTACGGTTCGCGATAGTTCGCTGGGTCGTTGCGAGGCGAGAAGGATGAAGAGGCCGTATTTCCTTCCCTCTTTTGCGACTCGTTCGAATATCTTGGTCGCGTCAATCGCAAAGTCAGAAGGGCGCTCGGCGACGTAGCGATGCGCCTCCTCAAGAACGAGATTCACCGGGAAGGTGTTTCGAGCGTGTGAGCGTCGGAGCCGCTCGAAGATCATTCGAGTCACGACGGCTGAGACTACCTCGACCACCTCGTCCTCAACCTCGTTCATGTCAAAGATGGTGATTTGTGAGCGCTTCCGAAGTCCGCCACTCGGTTGCTCTTCGATGAGGCCGAGCCATTTGTCCACGAAGACCTTCGAGTCAGTCTCGTGGGGAGCCAGCGTGGTCGTATCCGGCCGCAAGAACGCGAACTCCGCACGATCGCGAATCGATTTGTATCTTGTCAGCATTGATGAGCTGTAGTCGCGGACGTGTCGGTTGCCGTGCGCCTCCTCGTAGAGAATGGCGAGATCGAGAGCTTGCTCCAGCAGGCCAAACTCGAATGGAGCGTACTTATAGTCCGGGAGCACAACGTCGTCTTGAATGTGCGGCCGCAATAAGTTGGGAAGTCCATTGGGAGCCACGAAGGCGCCAAAGTTGATAGCAAGGTGCGGGTGCACAGTCTGCCGATTGAGTTCCGGCGTGCTGAAAGAGAGCAATAGTCCCTGAATTCGGCCGACACTCGCCGTCGCGCTTTCAGAACTGGCCAGGATGGCGAGTATCGCGGACGCAAGAACATGGTTCTTAAGCGGCGCGAGAGTTGCGTCATTCGTCGCGAACAAGCTCGTCAGCCCTAACGCATTTCTCAAGATCGGCCGCTGCGCTCGGTCGCTAGCCCGGAGTAGCAGTTCCCACTCTTCCGGGGACAAGAACCAATGAGGCAGTCGGAACCCGACTACATCCTCCCTCTTGTCAGCGCTTGGCGGCGCCTGGGCCTCGCGCCCTGGAACAAGCGCATAGAGCCTTCTGATTGGCTTCGGCAAGTCGGCAAAAGCTTGCCTGTACTCGCCGTTTGTGTCGAAGAATACGAACGTCGCGCCGACGGCAGCGTGGGCATCATGTTTGGTGAAGATGGATTGAACCACTGATGCGACGGTGCAGGACTTTCCGCTTCCTGTGTTACCGAGGATCGCTGCGTGGCCACCGAAGAACTCGTCGACGGATACTTTAACGTCGTAGTCATCAAAGACGACCGATGTACCGATACTGAATGCGCGCAAACGGGTGGGTACTGGTTCAATCTCAGATGATTCGTCGGCCTCGATCGCGTTAGTCGAGTCGAAGATTCGATCGAGGTCCTGCGATTCGGCATACAGGACCTCGGTGTACAGCGCAGGAAAGACTGAGACGCCGAATCGGAACCGCTCCTCGGTGCGAAAGGAGAGAGTGCCGATGGGGACGACATCTAGGAACTTCAATGCTCGAAGTGCGTGTGTGTCTTGAAGCTCTGACTGGAGTTGCTCGCTAGCTGACAGCTCGCGTTCGCGGAGACCGACTACTTCGCCTACGACGTGCTCGGTCTGCAACGGGATCAGGACGAATGACCCGATTCGTGCGACATAGTGTTGGGCGTCGAACCCGACAAGCGTGAAGCTGTCGGAGCCCGCGTTGAGCTCTACGGTAAACCTCTCGGCGTTGACTGCGATGACTTTGCCGAGGGAGCGTCGGCGCTCGATGGCGCTCAACGGCGTGCACCGCTGTCAGGAGTCTTGTGCCCGCGCCCAAGAAGGTTCGTCAGAACGGAGTTGATTGCTTCTTCAGCGTTGTCGGAACCACCTGTCGCCAATATGTCCTCGACGAGCGTAGAGAAGTAGTGCGCCTTCCAGGTAGCTTGCTTGTCTTCCGTGCCGACTATCCAGATTCGCGGGTCATCGAGCTCTCTGAGCTTCGTCACCGTCTCATTGGCGAAAGGGTCGACGAATGCGACAAGTCGGAAGGTGGGGATCGTAAGAGCTTGGAAGATGATGTTGTTCACATGTTCATCTCCGAAGCTGTATCCCACGGTGACGAGGACGCTTTGGTCTCGGACGACTCGGGTTTGGAACTCACGGAACAGATCCGAGTACGGTGCGGCAAAGCTGGCGTTCTGTTTCGCTGGACTGGGATAGATGAGTAGTTGCTCACTCGATATCAGAGAGGGTGCCGTCTCGACGACCGGAAATAATCCGTCGCCACGAGACTCCCAGCTCACCGAACCGTGGAGCTTGGCAAAGTACATCAGGCTGTCGACGGAACTCCACTTCCGATTGCTGATGTCGAGTTGCTCGGAAAGGGCGTATCTGAACACCGACGGGTTGAAACGACGCTCGATTGATCCCAGGAAGCCGTTGATGTACGGGATGCCGAGCCGATCCATTGCGGTCTCGTTGAAGAGGTCGTAGTTCGTTGTGAAGACCCAAGGGCGCGGGAGTGCCCGGTCTCTCTGTGCCAGGCGACGATAAAACTGCATGTAGGTTCTGAGGACGGTTTCATCACCGCGAGAAAACTCACCGTCCGTGCAGGCGGAACGAACATACGCAGTCACTGAGCGAATGACTCGCTGAACGACGGCATGCACCTTTTGCATCGCCGGCCGCGTGCTCGCCCGAAGGGCAATTTCTTGCGCGAACAAGACTTCCAAGAGGCGCTCAAGATTGTTCCCGTAGTCCTTGTCATCGAGATTCAGTCCCAGGCTCGATTTCAGCCGCTGCCGATCCGTTGCTGTGATTCGATGCTTGCCTGTGGTGGCGTTCATGAACTTCTTTGCCATTGGTCCCATTGTGGGAATGCCAAGCTCTCGGCCGTCCTGCTGGAACGACGAACACCCTGACCCAAGCAGGAAAGCAAGATTCTTTGAGTTGAGCGCGTCCGCAATATCGCGACGTACAGTTGCGATGGTCTCGGATGACTCCGAGTCAACCGTGTTGGTCTTCCCCTTGTAGAACGCAACTGAGCGCTGGGGATCGTTCGTCGTCATCCTGTTTAGTCCCTCAGCCCTTGGACGAGCGTGGGTCGTTCCCACGAGGGATCGTGTCCTGCTCGCGGATAGTGCCCTTGAGTGAGCGCACCTGCAGTTCGCCCCCGCCGTCGTTGCGGAGGATGTCACGAGCTCGATTGATGCCCTCAGCCTGTGTGGGGGTGACGGCGCTCGCTCGGTCGGAGCCGGGTTTGCGTACTTCCCAGTTCCCGTCGTCTCGGCGCTGGACGACGCGCTTGTTCGGTTCAGTCATGGGTCTCTCCTTGTGTGAGTTGGGAGTCTTGTGCATCGTTCTCGTTCTCGTTCTCGGCGCGCGCGCTCAGTCGCGGCAGCAGAGATACAACTTTCTTGCTCTCGGGTAGCGAGTGGTCAGCATCAGCCTGATCCGGTTCTGGGGCATGAGGGGTGCGTGCTGTGACGAGGCGGAAGAGTTCTGCCGGTACACGGCATTGCTCGATGAGGCTGAGTTCTTCGATGCCTTCGTTTTCAAGTAGCTCGATCGCTCGTGGCAGCAGGGATGGCTGTTCGATAGCCGTGATGAGGCCGGGTTCGTTGCGTCGCCAGCCTCGCGTGGACAGGGTGACCATCGCATTGCGATAGGAGACGTCGCCGAGTCGTCCGAGGCGCCGTGCCCGGTAGAGGAGCGCCTGGATGCTCACTCCCCACTGTTCTTTGAGTTTGGCGAGGGTGACCCAAGCGCTCCGGTTCATTGCCGTTGGTAACAGGTCGGCTATCTCGGCTTCTGGCATCAGCAGCTCTGAGGCGAACCTGTGAGCCTGTTCCTCAACGATTCGTCCGCCGGGTTCTGCGTCGCTGTGCATAATGAGGTGGCCCAGCTCGTGGGCGACGTCGAAACGCTGTCGGTAGTAGTCGCGCTTCACGGGGTTGAGGATCACTACCGGACGCAGGTGGCTGTCGAAGGAGTAGGCGTCTACTGAGGCAGTCTGGTTCGGGCTGAAGACAACGAGGACTCCGTGGTTCTCCAAGGCGCGCACCAGGTGCCCGGCTGGTCCTGTACCGAGCGCCCATGCATCGCGTAGCTCCTGCGCGGCCCGCTCGGGACCGTCGCCTTCAAGGTCATCCAGTTCGACAGGCATGGATGGCAGGTCGACGTCTGGTAGCTCGACGTGACGCTCTAGGGATTCGGCGATGTCGAGGGCGATCTGTCCGTAGGCGAAGGCTTGGTCGCGTGCGAGCTGGCTCGTTGATCGCAGCGACCGGAAGTGTGGGAGGGCGCTGGCCTTGGCGACATCATTCGGGCGTGCGGCGAAGAACCCTGGATCGACTGAGAGTCCAAGAGCGAGCTGGGCGACGGTGGAGGGAGTCGGCGTTTTTGCGCCTGTCTCCCATGCCGATACTGCGGTTGGGCTTTTCTTGATCAGTGCCGCAAGATCGCTCTTGCGAAGCCCTGCCAGGTGACGCGCCATGGTCAGGCGCGCACCGTCGAAGAAGGCTGCTGCGGTCGCTGTCCGGTCGGTTCTGTTCACTGACCAACCTGTCCGTGGTTTGGCTGCTCAGCCGCCGGACGGCGGAGCTTGACCGGGGCGTCAGGCGTCGTGTCGGGACTGACAGGCATGGGCGCGCTCGGACGCAGGCGTCCACCATCCGCCGGAGGTGTCTGCAGAAGGTCGTGCTTCCAGTACCAGGCGGAGCCACCCCCGGAGTTCAGGCGAGGCTGGCCGATAACAAGTTCGCGACCGCCGCGCTCGGCATCCAGGGAGTGCCCTACGACCAGGGTGTGCAGGTCGAGCTTCGAGCCAGCCATCAGGGTTGCCAGGCCAGCCTGTTCGTCGCTTGTGAAGTGGTCGAACAACGTCGGCGGGTCAGGTTCGTCCGTCGGCTGCTGCGCGACGCGCTGCTTCGTGGTGCTCTTTTGCGGCCACGGCACCTCATCAAGTTTGCCGAACGCAGACGAGGCGAGGAGCCAACGAGTTCCCTCGTGCGACCAACCAGGACTTCCGCTGAGATCAGCGCGCCCAACGAGCTCAGGATCAAGTGCGGGAAGGGTCGTGATGTCGCGCTCGGTCAGTTCCGCGTGGAGAAGGTCGAGGCTCGTCTGCCCGTCCGTTCCTTCCGCGACGGCGTAGCGGCGGCATGAAAACACGCGATCGAGGCGATCGCGGAAGAGAGTGAACCGAGTCACGCCGACCCACGTCGCGTCGTGGCCCGCGGCCTCCGAATAGTCTTCCAGCACACGGTCCGCAGCCGACAGGAAGGCCCAGCGGATGCCCGCCAGCACACCAGCACGATCCAGCGCGCCTACCAGGTCATCTCGTTCACTCATATGACGAGAGTACACCCGGAGGTAGTAAATTACGCATCAAAGCAAACCGCGTGTCGTGCCGAGTGCCCAAAACTGTTCACCTTTGCCTTCTCCCCACACCATCCTGGGGCGACGAGCCGCTCGTCTTCCCTGTGGGCGGGCCGAACGCCACCTCTTCCAGGCCGCCTCGGGTACACTTATTGCGACTGCTTCGATTGTTTCGATTAGGAGGATGGGCTGATGAGCGACATCGCGACGCTGGTTCCTGAGCCGGCCGACACTGAGCTGGCGGTATCTGCTCTGCGCGGGCTCGACGCAGTGCTCGGCGCTGAGGGTCCGGTGCGATTGCATCTGGCTGGGCAGGTCGGCGATGTGGAGGTGCCCCGGTCTGCGCTGGCCGCACTGGCGCAGGTACTCGACAGCTTTGCGCACGGCGAGGGCGTGACCGTTCTTCCCTCGCAGGCAGAGCTGACGACCCAGCAAGCTGCCGATGCGCTGCGTGTATCGCGACCGTTCCTGATTGGGCTGCTCGACGACGGACAGATCGAGTACCGCACGGTAGGTACGCACCGTCGTGTCAAGGCGGCGTCGCTGATCCGCTACCTGCGTGAAGACGACGAGCGCCGCCAGTCTGCTGCTGACGCGCTGACCGCGGAGACCCGCGAGCTCGGATTCGCCTGATGCAGGTCGTCGTCTACGACGCCAACGTGCTCTACCCCTCCACCCTGCGGGATGTACTGATCCGGGCAGGGCTCGCAGGCCTGGTGCGGCCGAAGTGGACGGAGCAGATTCTCGATGAGGTGTTCCGAAACCTGCGCGTGAACCGCTCTGACCTCGACCCCACGCGACTGGATCGCACTCGCCGCCTGATGAATGAGGCGATCCGTGACGTAACGGTCACCGGCTACGAGCACCTGATCGACCAGCTCGATCTTCCCGATGCCGACGACCGGCATGTCCTGGCCGCTGCAATCCACGCTGGCGCTCAAGTGATCGTCACCCACAACCTCCGCGACTTCCCCGCCGACCGGTTGAGCTCGTGGGATGTGGAAGCGCAGCATCCCGACGGCTTCCTCACCGGTCTGTTTCAGGACCACCCGGACGCCCTCGGCAGGATCGTCGCCGCTATCACAGCGGTGTGGGGCGGCGAGACCAACTACGGGGATGTCCTTGACAGTCTCTCCATCGATGCGCCGGGCACCGCTGATCTCTTGCGCGAAACGTTTGGTGATCGCGGGTAGATCCCGGCCCGCCAGCGTCAATACCTTCACGCGACGCGAAGGTATTGACCGCTCCCAAAGAAGACAATCCTCGGTTCCGAGCAGGGGGCTGACGGCTGCGAGCGCACGGTCACGAGTGGAACTCGACGGATTCATGCGTCTCCACACGATCGATCTGAGACCCGCTCCGTCGGGCGGCAGCCTCTTGGATGCGGGCACGGATCAGGAGGATCAGGCTGACCGGCCCAATGATGGTCAGCTTCATCGCGTTCCAGATGAACAGGATGACCAGGAGGTGGAGCCATCCGGGGCCACCGTCTTCGATGAGTTCGCGGCACACGGCTGCGGCGAGGAGGTATGGGATGGCGAGGAGCATCGCAGGGATGCCCCACTTGAGGCCGCGCCGGGTGCGGATCGCGTCGAGGAGCCGGCTGGTTGGCATGTAGCGGCGCAAGTAGGTGCGGGTATGGACGCTGAGGGTCCAGAGGAGTCGGAGCATGGCGGAGTCCTGTCGTGGTCTCGGCGACAAGAACCTTGAAGGACTCACCCGCGAAGGTGGAGCCATACTGTCGCGACGAGCGACAGCGCATATTTAGAGGCCGCCTCGCCTTCCACTCTACGACGGACCCCGGACAGCCGGAAGGCCCCGCCGATCAGAGCGTGCGGCCTGTGCTCTCGCGCTCGGTCGTCCGACGCCCACGTTCCGGCTTCGGCTTTGTGATGCATTGTGCCTGCGCGAGTGCAGCTTGTGCACGCGCCTGGTCGATCCTCTGCGCCACCGACTCAGCAGAGACTGTGCCGAGTGGTGTCGCAGTGGTGATGGCGTATCGGTCGCGGTAGGCGGCAACCACTCTGGCCTGCTGCCTCCACACTCTCTCAGCGCGTGGATCTTTCGGGATCGGCCCGAGCGCTCGCACCCACGGCTGTCTGCCGTGGAAGGCAGCGTCGAGAATCGCATCTGCTCTGGTCTCGATGAGATCGCGTCGCTCGTCGAGGGCCTGCCGCATCTCCGGAGCCATCTGACCGTTTGCTTCGGGGATGAGGCCGGCGATCAACCGTGGAGCCTTACGGACTCGGCCAGACCCAGCAGGCCGCGCGCTGGCTCGTTCGATCCGGTGGTGGAGGACGGATGCGAGGTCATCGGCGTCGCCGAGCGGCCTGGCGTTGACGAGGCGCGGAAGCAGAGCGTCAACGTCGTGGTGGTTGGCTTCGGCGCGGCGAAGTTCAGCGGAGAGCGCACCGTAAGCGTCGGAGTTCACGATGTCGTCGACCTGCTCGTCGCTGAGGCCGGATGTGCGCATGAGCCTCGCCCAGCGGTCGTGTTGTGCTGCTTGGGCGATGGTTTCGTACTCGGCTGCGAGCTGCGCGATCGACCCCCACCGCTCCTGCTCGGCGGTGATGGCTTCGTGGGCGGAGGGTTCGGCTCCGACGTGTTGCAGGACTCCGTAGAGCACGGACCTCGCGGTGGCGTCGGTGTTGTCGCTGGGGTGCGGGTGGTGATGGTCGTGGTCGGGCTGGTCGGTGACGACGTAGGCGTGGTTGGCGTGGCGTCCGCGGGTCATGGCGACGTAGAAGTTCTCCCGCGTCGTCGTCACCGTCACCACGGTGTGGGCGGTGTCGGTGGTGACGCCTTGCGCCCTATGAGCGGTGACAGCGTAACCAAGATCAACGAATTCTGAGACGTAGGCGGCGGGCAGGATGATCGCTCCGCCGAACCGCTTACCGTGGGGTCGGATGGTGATGGAGCCGTCGTCACGGACGTTGGTGATCTGCCACCGGTCGCCGTTGCGAACCCAAGTGTGCCGGTTCCGCAGGCGCCGGTCATTGCGGCGGGTGATGATCGTGTCTCCGGCTGAGGCAGTGCTGCCGTCGTGCAGCTCGATCTCCTTTATCGGGGTGATGGTGCCGTCGATGATGAGGTCGGCGCGAGCCCGGTTGTTCAGGGCAGTGACATTCTCGTTCGTCTCTGCGATCAGGATCGACGCACGGCCTGCCTGGGTGTCGGCACGCCACGCGGCATAGGCGGCATCGGTCGAGGTGTCGGTGTCTCCGTCGTGGATGCGCTGGTGGGTGAGGTAGGTGTCGATGATCTCGGTGCGGCCGTGACGCAAGGACAGCGAGGCGGTCTTCTCCCACTCGTTCGTGAACCGGTGAATATCGACCAACTCGGGCGCATCGTCACGATCAGAGACCAGGAGGCTGAACGCGCCACCGGCATCAACGGATTGGAGCTGCGCGTAATCGCCGACCAGCAGCACCTTCGCCCCCGCCTGATCCGCGGCGTGCGTGATGCGATCGAGGGAGATCGTTCCGGCGAGTGAGGCTTCGTCCACGATGACGAGCTGCCCGGCGGTGAAGGTGGTGCCGTGGAGGGTGTGGTTGCTCCACCACTTCGCCGTGTTCTCCGTTGTGATCCCGAGGTCTTCGGCCAGCACCGCAGCAGCGACAGCGGAGGGTGCGAGGCCGACGACAGAACCCCTGCCGTGTTCGGCCTCCCATGCTTGCCGTAGCGCGGACATGGCGGTGGTCTTCCCCGCCCCAGCAGCGCCGACGAGAACGTCAATCTGGCGGCCGGAGACGGCGACAGCGGTGAGCGCCGCGGCCTGGTCATCGCTGAGCATCCTCCCCTGCCGATCAGGCCGGTTGGTGATCTTCTCCACCGTCTCCAACGCCACAGTCGGTGCAGTGGTGGCGCGGGAGCGTTCCAAGAGGCGGTCTTCTGCTTCGAGGATAGTTTTTGATGAGTAAACGTTGGCGTGCGCTGGCCTAAACCTGCTCGACCCATCCGCCCGCCGAAACAGCACCGGACTCGACGCCAGATCCAGCGGCGACAACCGCAGAGAAGCTTGTTCAGCGGCGTCGGCGACCATGCCGGTGATCGCCTCCCGATCCTGCATCGAGGCGAACCGCCACCCCATCAACTGCCGAGACGCCTCCGCGTGCAGATTCCACCGCTGCCACGTCGAACGCTTCTCACCGACCGTCTCCATCACCGCCTGCCCGATCTCGCCGATCAGATCGAGCGGTACATCGTCGGCACGCAGCACCAGCACGGGCGGATTCGCGGTGAGAGCACGAGCCCAGGCGGTTGCATCCTGTCCGAGGACCCGCCCCGCGCGGTCACGCCAATCGGCGGTGAGCTCGGCCAGAGAGTGGATCTCTTTCTCGGGGCGAGTGGCAAGAGTTGCTTGGGCTCGGAGCTTCAGGACGGTCCTGGCGGTGGGTTGCTTGCCGTGCTGGGCGACGTACTCGGCGATGAGGCGTTCCTTCTCCGCCTCAATGTGTCGGGTTCGGGTGGAGAACTCGTCCATCAGCTCTTGCGGAACTCCTGTGATCTCCCACCCGGGGCTCCGGTCGCGTCCGCGGTCTCGGGCTTCCCAGGTCAGGCCGAGGACGCGGGTGAGCTGGTCGGCGAGGACCGCGTTGTACATCTCCGAGATCGCCACCACCGCCTGATGCATCGGCCGCCCTGCCAGCGTCCGCCACTTCCCGTCCTGCACAGTGAAGACCTTGTTGCTCACCACGACATGGGTATGCAACTGCGGATCACCAGCCCGCGAGTCGTAGTGATCAAACGCTGCGGCGGCGACGCCTGCGACATCGACGTGTGCAACCGCTCCGTCGGGTCCGGTTGCGCCCACCCTGGTCGATGCAACCTCACGCTCCATAAACGCAACCAACTCCGCAACCGCCGCGTGATGAGCGTCTGCGATCAGCGCCTGCGTGCCCGCATCGGCGACAGCCCAGAGCGTTGAGACGGACTTCGGCACGCTGAACGTGTAATCAAACCCCGCCACCGCACGCCGCGTGCCACGCTCGGCCTCTTCGGCTTCGATCTGGACGATCTGCTCCGCCCGTGTGGACGGCCCCAGATCAGTAGGCAAGGCGTTGGTTCGGGCTTCGATGCGCTCGGTGACCGACGCGAACTGCTGATACGCCCGCCCCAACGGAGCCTTCGTGATGGGGTCGTGGCCCATCCCGATCAGAAGCTGAAGCTGCGCCTCACTCACCTGGGCACCGTCGGTGAGCTCCCCGTTCCCAAGCGTCGAGAGTCCGGCGCCGAGCCAGTGACCGGGCGGGTTCCCGGCCTCAGCGTAATACCGCGTCAACGGCGTCGAGAGGGAACGATCGCCATCACCGGCAGCGACGGATCGCAGGAGGTATTTGTAACCGTCGCCGGCGGACATGACACGCATCGAGACCGTCACCCGGCACCTCCTTCTGGACAAGAGGTGAGCGTCCGATGACCGCCAGCGATCGCGGCGCTCGCGGGGCGGCGCGCCTCTTCTGAAAGACGTGTGGCAGCTCAAAACGAGGGTCGGAAGCAGGAGTCCGAATCGTGGCTCTCGGGAGGTGATCCGCGCCAGCGGAGGCGGCGGCGTGAGCGCACCTGGCAGGTGACCTGAACGGCGACAGAACTCCGACGTGGAGCCCGGCCAAGGTCATCGACCAGGCGGAGCCACGCTGCACGAGGAGCAGGCGACCAACCCGGACCGGCTGATGCGTGTCGGTTCGCTGTTCTCCGGGTACGGGGGTCTCGATCTCGCGGTCGAACACGTCTTTGGTGCTGAGACGGTCTGGTTTTCCGAGATCAATGAACCCGTCGCCCGCGTCTTCGCCCACCACTGGACAGACGCCCCCAACCTCGGCGACATCACATCGATCAACTGGCATGACGTGCCATCGGTGGACATTCTCTGCGGAGGTTTTCCTTGTCAGGACGTGAGCACGGTAGGCAAGCGTGCTGGCCTCGCACCTGGCACTCGCTCCGGCTTGTGGGCGCAGATGGCGACAGCGATCGAGATCCTGCAACCACAGTTCGTCGTGATCGAGAATGTCCGCGGCCTGCTCTCTACCAAAGCGATCCGCCCCACCCAGCAAGGAGCATCCCCCGATGCACGCAACCCCAACGACGCAACCGGCACCGATGCCACCGCAGCCCTTCGCGACCTCGAACCCGACCCGTGGGGTCTGGGAGACCAGCCAGCCCGACCTCTACGGGCGCTTGGTGCCGTACTCGGAGACCTGGCCGACCTCCGGTATGACGCGCGGTGGCTCGGCATACCCGCTTCCCTCGTCGGCGCGCCGCATCCACGGTTTCGCATCTTCGTCCTCGCGCGACGCGCTGTTCCGAACCCCTCTGGCCTCGGACTCGGCCAGGGGTGGGGAGACGCTAGATCAGGTGAAAGCGCGCCGCGGGACGATCGCTCTCAGCCATCAGGTGATCGACCTGATGACCCGGCGTGGTCGGCACCCGATATCGGACACAACGTTCGCGCTGATCGAGGAGTTCTTCGACGCTGGGGACGTTACGCCCCCGCCATTTCCCGATGGGAACGCATCATCGGACGGCCAGCGCCATCCCCGGCGATTCTGAACCAAGCTGGCGTCTGGCGTCCTGCACCCGATTTCGTGGAATGGCTTATGGGGCTACCCGATGGATGGGTCACCGCTCCGCACCTCGGCCTGACCAGTGCACAGCAGCTTGCTGCGCTTGGCAACGGCGTAGCACCGCGACAGGCGTCGATAGCTCTTCAAACCCTGCTTCGCTGTGAGGGGCAGCCGAGCGTGCACTGCCATTCGGGGACGTCGGCGAACTGAGCGATTGGACGGCGCGATACAGGCGGGATCCGACCGCGTGCGACCCGCGAGATACCAGCCATTACAGGAGAGAGATCTGCCTGAACTGAGCACTGTCGGTTCCCAAGGCCCGCGCTCCTACTCAGCGGTGAGGGATGCGAGCAGGTCAAGTTTCTCGGCGTCTGCGCTGTGCTCAGCCGGGTAGTAGACGACAAGGACAAGGTCGTCGATCGGCATCTTCTCGCGGTGGAGGCGCAGCGCGCCGAGACTCGGATGATTGACAACCGCGGTGCCACCCGCGAGCTGCCGGATATCATGCCGAGCCCACAGTGTGCGGAAACGTGCGCTGGCGAGCGAGAGCTCGCCGACGAGTTCGATGGCGCGCGGGTCATCGGTCTCGTCGCCGAGAGAACGACGGAAAGCAGCGATGAAATCGTCGACGGCCGTCTCCCAGTCCTCGTGGAAGTCGCGCTCGGCGGGGTCCAGCATCAACGAGCGCAGTCGGTTGTTCCCTGGCTCCAGGCGGGGGTTGAAGGCGATCGCGAACGGATTGGCAGCGAGGACGTCGAAGTAGCGGTTCTCGATGAACGCGGGCATGTTCAGCGCTGCGAGCATGTCGCGCAGCCGGGCAGGCACCCGCTCAGCGCGCCCGGAGGCTTTCGCGCGGCGGACACGGGGGCGCGGGCCGCCGAGGCTCATCAGGTGGTCGGCTTCGATCTCGTCGAGGCGCAGCACCCGGGCGAGCGATTCCAGTACCTGGCGCGAGGGGTTCTTGTCGCGGCCACGTTCGAGCCTGAAGTAGTAGTCAGCGCTAATACCGGCGAGGAGCGCAACCTCCTCACGCCGAAGACCGGGGACTCTGCGCCCCGATCCAGCAGGGATGCCCGCCTGCTCGGGAGTGACCAGCGCACGGCGTGCGCTCAGGTACTCCCCGAGCCGGTTGTCGTTGTTGCCGTCCATGCGATCAACGGTAGCCATTCCCCACCGATCGAAAGGTGCCCTGTCAGGACGCGGATCAGCGGGGTCCTTCCTCGGCTTCGACCATCGGCCGAGCATGGATGCATGCCGGCGATCGAGCCGGGGAGACCATCCGGCCCATAGTCGGAGACGGACAAGTGAGGAAGCACATGGATATCAGCGGACGTACCGTCCTGATCGTCGGAGGTACCACGGGAATCGGACGTGCCCTCGCCCAGCGATTCGTTGACGCGGGCAGCACGGTCGTTGTCGGCGGGCGCAACATCGAGCAGGTCGACGGCGTCGAGACGGTGCGCATCGACGTCACCGATGCGGCGTCGGTCGCTCAGGCGCGCGATGAGGTGCTGGCGAAGCACCCCGAGCTCGACGTCGTCGTGACGATGTCGGGGGTCATGCTCACTGAGGACCTGCGCGACCCGGACCACATCGCCCAGGCCGAGACCACGATCTCGGTGAACCTGCTCGGCACGATCCGCGTGATCGATGCGTTCACCCCGCACCTGCTCGGCCGTGGCGCCGGTGACATCATCACCGTTTCCTCGGGCATCGGCTTCCTGCCGTTCCCGCTCATGGCGACGTACGGCGCCTCGAAGGCGGCCGTGCACTCGTACACCGAATCGCTACGCGCGCACCTCGCTGGAACTGGTATCGCTGTGACCGAGCTGATCCCGCCGGCCGTCGCTAACGCCGGCCAGGAGAAGCTCAACCCGAATGCTCTGCCTATGGGCGACTTCCTCGACGAGATCATCGGGCTGCTCACCCAGAACCCGACTCCGAAGGAGATCGTCGTCGAGCGCGCCAAGCCCCTCCGCTGGGCTGAGCACGACGACACCTACGAGGAGCTCCTCGCCGCTCGGTCCCAGTCGCTCAGTAATCTCTCCGGACGCTGAGCCGGAGCAGCAGCGTCCCGGGTCATCCGGGGCCGTCGCTTGTGGCGGCGAGGAGCGCAGTGATGGCGTCGCTGATCGGCGTGTGGATGTCGTGTCTGCGCGCGAGACGCGAGATGACGCCGTTGCGGATACCCCATTCGAGCGGCCGGCCGGCTTCTCGGTCGGTGAGGATCGACGTGCTCATATCAGCCGGGAAGGCCTGGAAGCGGGCCAGGATGGCAGCGGGCACGTCATCGCTCAGGGTTACTCCTTCCGCATGCGAAACGGCCAGGCACTCTTTCAGATAGTCGAGAGTGAGATCCGCGAAGTCAGGGCGGGTGAACACGCCGGCACGCCGACCGGTGAGCGCCATCAGCCCGGCAGCGGCATTCTGGAGAAGCTTGCGCCAGGCGAGAGCGGTGAAGTCGCCCGCGAGTTCGACCTGGCAGCGCGTGTCGCGCAGGACATCCGCGATGCGCTCCGCCTCCGGTGATGCGGGAAGCGTCAGCCAGGGCTCGCCCCGCAGGAGGATGGTGCCGTCTTCCTGCGACTGCGCCGGGAACCAGACGACCGCGGGGACGACCTCTACTCCCTCAGGAACATGGGGTCGAACGGCAGCGATCTGCTCGACGCCGTTCTGCAACACGCAGACCACGGTCCCGGGGGCGCACAAAGCACGCAGCCAGGGGGCTGCCGCCGCGGTCTGGGTGGCCTTGACCGCCAAGAAGAGCACATCCGCCTTCTCAGGCTGCGCAGCAGGATCGGTGCGCACGGGGCCGGGAACGACGATCCGGCGGTCGCCGTCGATCAGGGTGAGCTCTGTTCGCGGCGTGCGACCGTAGAGCGTCGGTGTGTTGCCTGCCTCATGGAGCAGTGCGGACACCGTCGTCCCTATGGCTCCCGGGCCCACGACTCCAACGCGCTTGCGCTCCCTGAAAGAACTCGGTTGCTGCTCTGTCACCATGCCCCAATGTTACGCTATTACCTATGGCAAGATCATCAAGTAACTCCGTTTCTGCCGCCGAGGATCCGCTGCGCCGCTGGCTCGGAACGGTTCAGGCGCGGAGTGCGGGGCTGGTGGCAAGCGAGGCAAAGGTTGTCGACCTCGTGCTGGAGGACCCGTTGTTCGTGGGAAGGAGCACGACGGCGCAAGTCGCCGAGCGAGCAGGGGTCTCGGCGCCGAGCGTGGTCCGTGCCGCCCGCGCAATCGGTTTCTCAGGCTTCGCCGAACTGAAGCTGGAGATCGCCCGCGCTCGCGGAACAGCGGAGTTCTTCGCCCCGCCACACACGCTCACGAGCACCGATTCGACACGCACGATCATCGACACGACAGCGCGCACAGGGATCGACGCGCTCACCGCCCTCAGCGGCGCGATCGACCCGGACGCTCTCGACCAAGCGGTCTCCGCGATTTGTGGCGCGGGGCAGCTCCTCGCCTATGGTGCGGGCCCATCGGCGACGGTCGCGGCCGATGTCGTGTTCCGGCTGCGGTCGCTGGGCGTGCGGACATCGGGCGTCGTCGATCACGAGTCCGCGATGATCGCGGCACGCCTGCTCGACCCCGGCGACGTCGTCGTCGCCGTCAGCTCGACCGGTCGCACCGACATGACCGTCGCGATCGCCGACGCCGCCGCGACCGCCGACGCGACCGTCATCGCCATCACCAACCAGTACGGCACACCACTCACCGATGTCTCCGCCGTCGCACTCGTCGTGGGCGGCGCGCCGCTGACGACGCAGATGGCTGCTGCCGGGAGCCGTCTGGCGCAGCTTGTCGTCGTCGACGCTCTCGCGGCAGCACTGGCACTGCGCGATCCCGACCGTGTCTCGCGCGCCGAGCGGGCCGGGATCGACCTGCCCGACATCACCTGATGCCACCAGTCACCGTTGCGATCGTCCTCATCGCCGCAGTCGCCCACGCTGGCTGGAACCTCGTATCGAAGTACAAGAAGGGCGACACGCTGCTGTTCGTGGGCGCCTACACGACCGCTTCCGCGATCCTGTGTCTCCCTCTCGCGATCGGTGCCGCCGCCACCGGTTCGCAACCGATCACCTGGACCCTGGTCGCCGCTGCGGCCGTGTCCGCCGCCCTGCACCTGACGTACTCGCTCACCCTGCAGGCGGGCTACGACCGAGCCGACCTCGGAGTCGTCTACCCGATCGCTCGCGGCGTCGGACCGCTGCTCACCATCGTGATCGCTATCTTCCTGCTCGGAGAACGCCCCACGGCACTGGCGATCATCGGAGCGCTCGTCATCCTCGCAGGCATCCTCGTCGTCACGGGCAACCCCTTCCAGAGAACGGGCAACCGCCCCCTCCGCGGCATCGCATGGGGTACTACCACCGGAGCCACGATCGCCGCCTACACGCTGTGGGACGCGTTCGCGATCGGCTCCATCGGGCTCGCACCCGTCAGCTACTACGCCGGCACGCTCGTCGTCCAGGTCGCATTCCTGGCCCCAGCCATCATCAGACGCCGCACAGCGTTCGCGAACACCCTCCGCGTCAATCGCGCGCCTATCGCCGCGGTCGCCGTGCTGTCCCCGCTCGCGTACATCCTTGTGCTGACCGCAATGCAAACCTCACCCGTGGCACTCGTCGCGCCACTGCGGGAGGCATCCATCGTGATCGGCGCGCTCCTCGCCTGGCGTCTCTTCGGCGAAGGACACCTCGCCCGGCGTCTGATCGGCGCCGTGATCGTACTTGCCGGCATTGCCGGCATCAGCCTGTAGTCGCAATGCCAGACCAGGTACGACTCAGCGACTTTCTCCGCGTTTGATCGCCTTTTCGCCGCTCTCAGCACCCGGTGCTGCGGCCTGAGCTCCAACGTCGCGTCTCCAGCCTATGAGCGTGATTCGCGCGCGCTGCCGGATGTCGCCGTTCTGGTTCAGAGTTTGGTAGCCCACGGTGATCGATCCGCGACCGGGCCGGCTCTTCGACGGCGTGATCGTGTCGATTCGGGCAACAACCCCGAGTTCGTCATTCGGTCGTGTCGGGCTTGGCCACTCGATCTCCACGCCTTTGCCGATGATTCCTGTAGCCAAGGGCAAAGCCTGCGCGAGCAGTTTCATCGACAACGCAGCAGTATGCCATCCGCTCGCAGCGAGTCCTGCGAAGAAGCTGTCTCGGGCCGCCGTGACAGAGAGATGGAATGTCTGCGGGTCAAACTGTTCGGCGAAGGCAATGATGTCTTCCTCGCGCAGGAGCACAACTGGCGAATGGAACCGCATTCCGACTGCGAGGTCGTCAAGCCAGAAGCCGTCCGGATTCGCAACATGCAAGCCGGGTGAAGTCATCTTCCCAATTCCTTGATCGAGCGATCGTCCGTCACGTCAACGTCGGCGGTGTGCTCTCTCGGTTGGCGCGAACGTGCGCGGTGCGCGGCGGCTTTCGCTCGGTTACCGCACTGGCTCATTGAGCACCAGCGACGCTCTCTCGAACCGGACGGGAGCACGTAGATCATGCGGCATTCCTCGCTCGCGCACTCCCGGAGTCGATGACGCACGTCAGGGCTTGCGAGGATGTCCAGCAGGTCCCGAGCCGCGCGGGCGCACATCGCGCTTTGGCTGAGTGCCACCATCCGAGCTTGCGGTCCATGCAATGTGTTCGCCAAGCGGGGCGGGGGAACATCGGCGCTGGCCCACCGCTCTATCCGCTGCACGGCGAACGATGACACGGGTCGCTCGTGTACGACCCCAGACAGCACTTCCCAGGCATCCTCGCGAAGCTCACGCAACTCCGTCAGCAGCGCTCCCCGATCCACGCTCGCATCGACCTCGATACCTACACCGACGAGCCACTGTTCCAGGGCCCCCTCGCCGTCGAGGCGCTCGACGCGATGCTCTTCGCCAGCGCCCCGCCGCCCGACGGTTGCGGTGAGATTGAGAACGAGGGAACCACCGTCGAAACGAAGCTTCCGCAGTGCCGTGCTGGTTCGAAGGTCGGTAGCCATGCAACTATAGTAACCGATAGAACGGTTACTTAGGAGAGTACATGGGAACTCGATTGCCTGGTTGGGCACGCGTCGCGACCGGTATCACCGTCGTGGGGTGGGGAGCGAACCAGTTCGCTGCTCTGCTACCGGTGTACCGGGAGACCGCCGGCCTGCCGGACTCGTTCATCGCCCTCGCGTTCGCTACCTACATCGTGGGTCTCATCCCGGTGCTCTTCGTCGCCGCCGAGATCGCGGACCGAGTTGACCGACGGTGGCCGGTCCGGGTTGCGGTCATCCTGTCCGCTGTCGCCTCTATCGTGCTGTGCCTCGGCTCGCAGGAGGCCTGGCTTCTCCTTCTGGGCAGGTTCTTCTCCGGTGCGGCCGCTGGCGCGGTTCTCGGTCCAGGCACGGCATGGGTAACCGACCTGTCTGCGGATGACCGCTCCGCTGCTCCGAAGCGGGTGGCGGTCGCGCTCTCCGTCGGATTTGGTGGCGGCCCGCTCGCAGCAGGACTCGTCGCGCAATGGGCACCCCTGCCGGAAGTCCTGCCCTACGCCCTCCATCTGCTCATCTCGGCCATCGCGGCTGCGCTGCTGTGGCGGGCCCCAGATACTTCCCTCGACAACGAAGAACTCGTCGAGCAGGCTGAGGTCTCCGCCACAGAACTCGTATCGAGACGCCGAGCGAGTTTCTGGAGCGCGATCACGACACGGCCCTTCCTCTGGACCATTCCGCTCACGGCACCGTGGGTCTTTAGCGCTGCGACGATGAGCTTCGCCGTGATCCCGTCGGTCATCCATGTCCAAGGATTCGAGGCCGCCACAGCGGGGATCATCACGGGACTCACCATGGGCACCGGAGCACTCATCCAGCCTTTGGCGCAACGCATCGAGCGTGGGAGGGCCGGACGAGCCTTCCCTCTAGGAATGGGAATCGCCGCTCTAGGGATGCTCCTGGCCGCAGGAACCTTCGCGGCTCGGCTCACCGTCCTGATGCTCCCCAGCGCTATCGCCCTCGGCGCCGCATACGGCTTAGTGCTCGTCGCAGGTCTTCGTCGCATGGAGGAGATCGGTCACCCGAAAGATCGCGCACGGCTCAACGCCGCGTTCTACTCGCTCTCCTATATCGGCTTCGCCCAGCCACTCGTCTTTGCACTCGTCGCAGTGACGCCGAACGCCCAAACTCTCTCCGCGGTCCTCGGTGCCATCGTGGCCACGGTAACCACGATCGGCATCGCGATCAGATCCAGAGAGTCCCATGCATAGTGGCGACCACACCATATGTGTTCGACGTCGAGCAGGCCGATATCACCTTTGCTCGCGCATCGACCTGCTCTGTGAACCGGCAGCCTCTCGGTCGTCGGATCATGGACATACGCGCAATCTCCTTCTCGCTGTTACAACGAGTCCGGCCAGCCCACGCCACCAATTGGGCTGAGGAAGCGGATGGGACGTGTCCGCCGAACCGGCCGGCGAGAGCAGACTTCGTGAGGCGAGCGACCCTGCGATAGACGCGTCGCCCGGAGAACAGTTCGGGCTCATGTCAGCGATCGAGATACTGCGCTGCGTCCCGACGCAGGAGTTGACGTTTCCGGTCGTCACGCTCATCCACGTACTGTCCGGAAAGATCGATCTTTGTACGGATGTGGCGATACAGCGCTTGGCGCCCGGGTCAGCGGTGGCGCTCGGCTCGCACAAGCGGCATCAACTGTTGCCACTGTCGCCATCACGGTTGTGGGTGATCTATGCGGACGAACCCTTCATTAGGGCGCAGATGCGCTGGCTCTTGCGGTCACGGCAGCGCGTTCGTCGAGGCGTGCATCCTGATGACTGGGACGGCAACTCCCTTGTACTTACCCCAGGAATCGAGTCCTTTCGGCGGCTGGAACCGATCTGGCGACAGCTGAGCATGCTTCCAGATACGTGTTCATCGCCCGAAGAGACATCGATTCGCACAATCGAGCTTCTAGCGAGGTGGGTTGGCACAGTCGCACCGGTCTTCCTTACCGAAGACAGCCGCTCTCTCCACGTGCCCACCCGGAATCAAGTGCCGGCTTCGAGGCGGCAGGCAGATCCGGCAATGATTGGGCACGTCGGGCGGGCTGCGCGGCTGCTTCGGGAGCGCATGGGCGAGCCGTGGACTGTTACTTCACTGGCCCAAGAACTCGCGCTGTCTCGTACGCACTTAACACGGCTGTTCTCGACGCACATGGGGGCCAGCCCAATGCGATTTCTTACCGAAGTTCGCTTGACCGAGTTCAGCCGCCTGATTGATGAGACTGATCTCTCAGTTCATCAAGCGTCACAAGCCGTCGGCTGGGCCGATCCGCGTGTCGCCTCCGCATGGTTCTCACGACGATTCGGAGTAACGCCGACACGCTACCGACATCGTCTGCCCGCGACCCGCAGCGAAACTGCGTAGCGGCGAGTTCCCTCGCGCTCGACGGGCGTGAGGCCCACTCGAACTCGTCGTATGAACCGCGTTACTCATCACGTGACCCGGACAGGCCCCAAAGGCTCGACATCGCTGCGAGCCAGGAGATAGACCAGATCGAACTCGTCGGGTCTGGTCAGATCCCTGGCGGTCACGCACCTCGTTTCGTTCCTGCCAGTGCTCGCGCACGTCCCGGCGCACCTCATGGTCGCAAGGGCTCTCGGCTGTCATGTCATGGGCCTCGCCGAAAGGAGGTCCGATGATGGCGACGAAAGAGGAAATCCGAGCGGCACGGGATGCGAAGCTCGACGAACTCCACGAGCGCCTGACCGGTGCCGTCGAGACGCTGGTCTCCGGTAAGGACTGGGGGCGCGCTCTAGCGTTCGCGGCCAGGTTCAGGTCACGGAGCTTCAACAACACGCTGCTGATCTGGTTCCAACACGAAGCGAACTACTCGGCGGGGCGGGTGCCTGAGCCGTTTCCGTCGTTGGTGGCTGGGTATCGGCAGTGGCAGCAGCTCGGCCGCCAAGTTCAGAAGGGCCAGCCGGGGTTGCAGATTTTCGCCCCTGTCACGGGCCGGTTCGCTTCGGCGACGCCGGCAGTTGCGGATTCGTGGCGGCGGTTGGAGCGGGGTGAGAAGCCTCGTCCGGGTGAGGTGGTGCGATCCCGGATGATCGCCGCCCGCCCTGCGTACGTCTGGGATGCCTCCCAAACCGATGGCGATCCGATACCGGAACCTCCGGCACCGAAACTCCTCGAAGGTGAAGCACCAACCGGGCTCTGGGAGGGCCTGTCGGCGCAGGTCGTCGCTGCGGGGTTCCGTGTGCTGCGGGTGCCGCATGAGGGTATGATCCACGGCGCCAACGGCATGACCGACTGGGATGCCAAGTCGGTGGCGGTGCGGGAGAACATGGACCCCGCTGCCCAAGTAAAAACCCTCGCGCACGAACTCGGGCACGTGCTGCTGCACAACCCCGATGACGAGGACGCTCGGCACCATCGCGGGATCGGTGAGGTCGAGGCGGAATCCGTCGCCCTCATGGTGGGTGCGGCGCACGGGATGGACACCAGCGGGTACACGATCCCGTACGTCTCGACCTGGGCCGCCCGTGTCGATGGGAAGGAGCCTGTTGAGGTGGTGAAGGCCACCGGCGAACGCGTCCGCAAGGCCGCGCTCGGGATTCTCGATCAGCTCGACACAGTGGTGGTCGCCGACGGCACCCCACCAGGTCTGGAACGCGACGCTGCGCAGCAGGAGAAGCCGCAACGTGCGGCGGCCCGGCCGGTGAAGCCAGTGTCGGAGCGTAGTGAGCCCGTGCGGGCTGCGGCAACGGTGGGGCGGGGGCTGTGATGGCTACTCACGATGCGTTCTCGGAGGTGTTGTTGCGGCTGAATGGGCGCTGGCCGGTCTCGGCTGCTGCTCGCGAGTTCGCCACGGCCGGGGTGCCGGTGTTTCCGTGTGTGTCGGGGGCGAAGCGTCCGCTGACCGAGCACGGCTTCTACGACGCCAGCACCGACCCGGCCTTGGTGGATGCGTGGTGGCGGCAGCATCCAGGAGCGAACGTCGGCCTCCCCACCGGCGCCTCTTCCGGGGTCGTGGTCGTCGATGTCGATGTTCACGGCTCGGTCAACGGATTCGAAGCGATGAACCGCGCACACCGTGCCGGGCTCATCGATGGGTGGATGTTCACCGTCACGAGCCCGTCGGGTGGCCTGCACGCCTACTACCCAGCCACACCGGACACGGCGCAACCTTCGTGGCAGGCGGCTCGGGCGGGGATCGACTTCCGCGGTGACGGCGGGTACATCATCATCCCGCCCTCCTCCGTCGTCATCCACGGAGCCTCTGTGCCGTATGCGCTGCGACAGATCAACACCGGCCCCGCATCCACCATCGACTCGGGCGGGCTGCGTGACTTCCTCGACCCCAGACCAACATCGCGGCCGGTGTCGCGTGGGATCTCCCCATCGGGTGCGGTACGTGATCGGGATGTGTCGCGCATCGCAGCGTGGGTCGCCACCCGCGGCGAAGGCGAACGCAACCGCGGCCTGTTCTGGGCCGCCTGCCGCCTCGCTGAAAACGGGGTCGCACCGTCTGATGCGCTCGACGTGCTCACCGCGGCCGCCGGACACGCCGGGCTGAGCGAGCGGGAAGTCACCACGACCGTGCGGTCGGCCTACCGCGCCGTCCACCCACCGCCGAGAACATCCAGCACGTCACGGTCTGATGGTTTCGCCCGCCCGAGGCATGCAGCCTCACGTCCAGCGGGTCGGGGGTTGTCGTGAATACGCGGCGGTGGGCGGTGCGCACCGCGGTGGCAGGAACGGTGTTCATCGCGTCCGGCGCGTTCTGGCTGTCTTACACCGCCCTCGCTGACCTCGCCCGTCGCTCCGGGATCGGGGTCGGGCAGGCGTGGGCATGGCCTCTGATCGTGGACGGCATCATCGTCGTCGCGACCGTCGCCGTCGTCGCCCTCGCGGGGCTCCGGGCTGCGTGGTATCCGTGGGCGCTGCTGATTGGTGGTGCGGCGGTGTCGGTGACGGCGAATGCGATCCACGCGATCCTAACCGCGGACACCGACGTGCCCCCAATACTTGCTGCGTCTGTGGCTGCGGTGCCGCCGGTGGTGCTGCTGGCGATCACGCATCTGACCGTGATCCTCACCCGCTCCCCGCAATCCGAACCGGCAATCGAAGCCGATCAGGCCGAGCCGGAACCGTCGAACAGTCCCGACGCTGTTCCTCTCTCCTTCTCCGTGATCGAGCCCGCCCCGGAGATGCCTGATCGTCGTGAGTATGCGGCGGAGCTGCGGTTGTCGGGGTGGTCGAACAAGCGCATCGCTCGGCAGCTCGGGGTGCATCCCTCAACCGTGGGCCGCTGGTTCACCCACCCAGAACGTAAAGACGAGCAAGAACCCCCAGAAGAAGAAACCGAAAACGATTCGCCCGTGTGGGTGGAGGAAGAGAGAACACGATGAACAACGAGAACCCCTGGAACGACGACCGCTCGATGACCACCGAGCACACGTCGGCCATCAAGCGAAACGAGCCGACCAAGAACCCCGCCGAGGATCTGACCCCGGATGCGATCGAGGCCGAAGCAACCCGTCAGCAGGCCATGCAGCTCGCGCAGGAGCAGCATCGGGCACGAGGAGTCGATTGGGTACGCCCCACCGATCTCATGGCCCGCCACTCAGCCACCGTGGCCCGGCGCGGCATCGACTTCCACGCCAACCTCGCCCGCCAAACCCGCACAGGGATCGCAAACGCCTCAACCAAGATCGGAAAGCGAATCGGTCAACTGCCGCCGCTGTCCGCGTTCGGCCGCCGCAGCTCGTCGCGTGAGCCGGTCACTCGTGGTTCGGTCGGGAAGAGCTAGGCCGGTGAGAAGCGATGGACACGAAGGCACTGACACCAGCTCCACTAGGTACAGGTTGTGCACCTGACTGCGGAAGAGGAGGTGTCCGACCATGACCACCAGAACAGCGACCGCGATGCCGGATCGGCCCGAGGACTTCCGCACCGGCGAAGGCCTCCGCACCCTCCTCGTCCGACTCCATGAAGCAGGCCCTGGTGCGTGGGAGCACGATCCGGTCGTTGCGGAACTCATGGCGTATGCCGCCGAGAAGTATGCACCCCTCGCCAGTAAGCACGGCCTGGACCCGTGGGAAGCGGCATCGGCGGCGTTCGATGTCATGCGCACCAGGGCGGCACGCACGGCGGAGAATCCGTGGGGTGTGATCACGCATGCGGTGCGGATCACCTGCATCTTCGAAGAACGCGCCCAAGGACTCCTCTGCTCCGTCCACCAAGCCCGCCGCCCCCACATCTCTTCCTTCCACGATCCCGAGCGGTTCAGCGATCGGGAGAACCCGCTGACGGACTACCATCCGGCGTTTCGGATCATCGACAGCATCGAACTCGGCAAGTACGCCCCAACCGGCGAAGAGGAATCGGACAGTGCGACGCAGTTGGCGATGTCGGCTGCGGAAGACGCAATCGCGTTCCTCGCCATGCTCGGCTGGACACCAGAGACCGCGCGCTCTGGGGTCGAGCACGTGTGCGGGGCTCTCATCAAAGCCGGCTCACGTGCGACAGCGTTCGAAGCATTGCGCCGTGACAAGCAAGTTCGCGTGCTGCTGGATATCCCGTCCGGGTCGTGGCATGCGTTGCTGCGGGCGATGCTCGGCAACCCCGACACCGATCACGCCACGACGGGCGCTGGCCGCGGTGTGCTGCTGCGGCTGCTGATCGGCGAGACGATCCCGCTGCTGCTGCGCGATGACGACCTCGTCCTCGCACTCTCTCTGGCGGCTCCCGGAGCCAGGGAGTGATGGGTGATGAGCGAGCAACCAGTGGGGAGTGTGCAGGTCGAGCGGACCGTCGCCTCGATCCGTGTCGGCAACCGGCACCGTGCTGAACTCGGCGACATCGACGTCCTTGCCGCGTCGATCAAGCGTGACGGGCTGCTGCAACCCATCACCGTGACCCCGGACGGGTTTCTCGTTTGCGGGGCTCGACGTTTGGCGGCGTTGAAGATGCTCGGCATCAAGACCGTGAACGTGTGGGTGCGATCCGGGCTGTCGGATCGGCTCGGGCAGCTGCTCGCGGAGCAGGACGACAACGTGCTCCACAAGCCCCTCACCGCGCTGGAAGCGGCAGCGTTGTATCGGGAGCTCAAGGCGATCATGAGCGAGGAAGCCGCGCTGCGGGAGCAATCCACGCAGTTCCAGAAAGGCCATGCGCCCGGTGAGCATGGGGGTGGACATCTTCCACCCCCACCCGGTCAAGCCGGGAAGACGCGCGAGCAGGCTGCGGCAATGATTCCGGGTGGGGCGTCGTATCGGACCTACGACAAGATCGGCTACGTCGAACAGGTCGCCACCGACCGCAAATACCCCGAGCATGTCCGAGTCGCTGCACAGGCGGCGTTGGATCAGATCCAGGACGGCGGCCCCGTCGACCCGGAATACACGCGCGTCCGCGCCCTCGCCACCAGCATGACCGAGCAAGCCCGCGCGGCCCGGGATGCGGAACTACATCAGATGGCCGAAGAAGCCGTGGCCCGCGTCCAAGCCGAAGCAAAAGCCAAGAAGAAAGAACAGGCGCGGAAGACCCGCCCGGTGTCGCCGGTCGAAGAGGGGATCACGCTGCTGGGGGTGCGGGCATTTGTGCTCACGTGGACCGATCTCGATTCCTGGTGGATCAAGTACGACCTCACCCGGCTCGCCACCGACCTCACCGACGAACAAGCCGACGCCTTTTATACCGTCGTCGAAGGCACGGTGACGTTCGCTGAAGACCTCCGCACCGCCCGCACCGCCACTCGGTCAGCGGCTGAGGACGTAGCACTGGCACCTCTCCGCTAACTGCCCCGCGCGTTGGTGAAGCTGGGGCGCACCTGGGGGTTATGAGAACTCTCGATGTGTCCGACCCTCGCATCCGTCGCCGCCTGATCGCCGCCGCTGCGAGCGGGGTGGTGTTCCTGATCCTCGCCGGGATCGGCATCTACGGCCTCATCACCGGCCCCCGCAACGCCACCGGCACGGATTACCCGACCGGTTCGGAACCGTCATCGATCGCACCCGAAACTCCGGGGCCGACCACTTCGCCGCGGTTGCCGGTGGTGTCGAGGTCGGATGATCCGGAGACCTTCGCCCGGAACGTCGCCGAAGCCCTCTTCACCTGGGATACCGCGTCGGGCTTCTTCCCGTTGGACTACACATCAGTGATCCTCGATGTCGGCGATCCCTACGGTGCTGAGCAGGCGGGCCTCGCGGCCGATGTTGCCGCCTATCTACCAGCGAGAGAGGCGTGGCTCGAGTTGCGGAAGTACCTCACCACCCAGCACCTCACCATCGACAACGCTTATGTGCCGGAGGCGTGGGATACGGCCGTCGAGCAGGCACAGCCGGGCCAGCTCGCAGAGGGAACAACGGCGTACACGATCGACGGCACCCGGCACCGCTCCGGTGTCTGGAACGAGGACCCTGTCGCCAGTGAGCATGCGGTGTCGTTCACGGTGTTCATCGTCTGCCCGCCTGACGGCGACGACTGCCACCTGTTGCGGCTCTCCCAACTCGACACCCCCCTGAAGTAGCAGGGGGTGGATCGTGTTCAAGAAACTCGCCATCGCAGGGATCGCCCTGCTGTTCCTCGCACCCTCGATCATGCTCGTCTCGATCGGGGCGCTCATCAACCCCGCACAGGCCGCGAACGCCACCTGCCTGTCCACCGGCCTGACCGTCGGCACGATCCCGGACGAACTCGACGTGACGGATGCTTCCGGGTACTCGTTCACGCTGAACCATCAGCAGCTCACCCACGCCGCGACGATCATCACCACCGGCTCCGCGATCGAGGGTGTGAATCGTGACGGTGTGCAGATCGCGCTCATGGCCGCGCTGACGGAGTCGACGTTGCGGATGCTGTCGAACACCAGCCACTACCCGGACTCGGCGGACTACCCGAACGACGGCAACGGGTCCGACAACGACAGCCTGGGCTTGTTCCAGATGCGCCCACAATCCGGGTGGGGCACGGTCGCTGATCTCATGGACCCGAACTACCAAGTCCGCGCCTTCTTCGGCGGACCCGCTGGGCCGAACTATCCGTCGCCGCGGGGATTGCTGGATATTGCGGGGCGGGAGTCGATGGACAAGGGCGAGGCCGCCCAATCCGTCGAAGTCTCCGCCTACCCCGACCGGTATCGGAACTATGAGTCGGTCGCAGAGCAGATCCTCCAAGCCCTCACCACCAACACCACAGCACAGCCCGCTGGTGGTGGTGCGGTGTTGGGGCCGGTGCCGGAGACCTCCCGTGTGGTATTCCCGATGCCGGAGGGCACCTGGGTGATGACCAGCCCTTACGGGATGCGCGAACATCCCATCACCGGGGAATACAAGCTCCACTCCGGCACTGACTTCGCCGGCCCCGACGGCACCCCGATCCTCGCCGCCGCTGATGGTGTTGTCACCGTTGCCGAATACTCCGGCGGCTACGGCGGCCTGGTCGTCATTGAGCACACCGTGGACGGGAAGACGGTCGCGACGGCGTATGCGCACTCTTGGGAGACCGGCATCCGCGTCACGGCGGGTGATCGTGTGACCGCGGGGCAGCACATCGCTGATGTCGGCTCCTCGGGCAACAGCACTGGCCCGCACCTGCATTTCGAGGTCAGGATCGGCGGCACCAACGGCGAATACACCGACCCCGCCGTCTGGCTGGAACAGCACGGTGCCGCAGACCTCGACGCTGGCGAGATCACCGATCCGGGCGGCTGCACCACCAGTGAAGGGAACGAGTCATGAATGTGTTCCCGGATTTCGATGGTCTCGGTGGTATCGGTGACCTCAAAGAAGTCATCGGCGCCCTGCTCACCTTTGTCCTCGTCATCGCGGTGCTCATGTTGATCGTGTCCGCGATCGTCTGGGCCGTCGCCTCCGCGCACGGCAACCACGCCACCGCATCGAAATCCCGCACCGGCCTCCTCGTCGCCCTCGGCACCGCCGCGCTTGCTGGCGGTGGGGTGGCGTGGATGAACTGGCTCATCGCGGTCGGTGACCAGCTCTGAGGTTCACGTCAGCTCGTGGACGGCTGCGGTAGCGCTATCTGGCGGGCACGATGCCTGCGAGGGCGAGGTAGTCCAGCAGGCTCGTCGTCAGTGGTACCTGAGTGAGCTCGTCCGGGGTGAACCAGCGTGCGTCGTCGGCATCGTCGCCCGGCGTGAGGTTTCCTGCGGTGACGGTGGCTGCAAAGTCATGGATCTCGAACACGCGCCCGTCGCCGGTCGGCACATCTACCGTCCACAGCTCCTGACCGATCTCGACATGTAGGCCGGTCTCTTCCCATGCCTCCCGGCGGGCGGTCTGCGCGGGGGTTTCACCGGGTTCAGCAGACCCTCCGGGCACCGACCAGCATCCCTTCTCGGGCTCCTCGCCCCGTAGCACGAGCAGCACGCGGCCCGCGTCGTCGGTGATGACCGCGCTGGCGGCGAGAACACGCTCCACGCCTCCCACGCTAGTCGCCTTCTCCGCGGTGGTTGTCCTGGCGCACCTGAGGTCAGAACCCTTCCGCTGCCCACGCTTGTGGGCCTTGTTCGTGTCAGGAGACCCCACCGTGTTCGACCTCATCACCACCGCTGTATCCGTGATCCCGGCGCTCGTGCCGATGGACATCGACATCAACCCCAACGACTCCGGCCTGCCCGGTATCGCGCAGCTGCGCACGATCGTGGGCGCGGTCATGACCGTCGGCCTCATCCTCTCCGTTCTCGCCTTGATCATCTCGGCGATCGTGTGGGGCTTCGGTGCGAACAGCAGCAACCCGCACCTGGCGGGCAGGGGAAAGATCGGCGTCCTGGTCTCCTGCGGCGCCGCGGTCATCTGTGGTGCTGCGGTCACGTTGATCAATTTCTTCTGGAACGTCGGCCAGCAGGTCTAACCCCATCCCCCGCTCGATCTGAGGAGGTTTGTGATGGGGGTTTGCGATGTTCCTGTCATCTCCACCGTCTGCGATGTCGCAGGCGACGCCGCCGGAGCCTTGATCTCCGCCCCGTTCGATTGGCTCGCCCAGGCAATGGGTGCGGCCGCGGGCTGGTTGTTCGAGGCCGTCTGGAACGTGTTCGACACCACCACGCTCGTCGACGTCACATCCGACGGGTACGTCAGCGTCTACAACCTGGTGTTCGGGATCGCCGTGTTCATCATGCTGATCTTCTTCTGTCTCCAACTCATCACCGGCCTGATCAAACGAGACCCCGGCGCCCTTTCCAGGGCCGCGCTCGGCCTCGCGAAGAGCGTGCTTGGCAGTTTCGTGGTGATCACGTTGACCGGGCTGGCGTTGGAGATCGTGGATCAGCTCTGCACCGGCATCATCCAAGCCGGCGGGGAGACCACGGAGACGATGGGTGACAAGATCACCCTCCTCGTCGCAGGCCTCACCGGCATCAGCATCGCCGCGCCCGGCGTCGGGGCGATCATCACCATTTTCCTCGCCGGGCTCGCGATCACCTCCGCCGCAATCGTGTGGCTGTCGCTCCTGGTGCGGAAGGCGTTGCTGTTGGTGGCGATCGTGATGGCGCCCCTCGCGTTCTCCGGTTCGTCGTGGGATGCGTCACGGAGTTGGGTGTCGAAGTGGGCCATGTTCGTCATCGCGCTGATCGCGTCGAAGTTGGTGCTGGTGGTGATGTTCCTCGTCGCCGTCACCCAGGTCAGCGCACCCATCGAGGCCGACCTCGCCTCCGTGTCTGACCCGATCGCGGGTGTGGTGCTGATGGCGATGGCCGGATTCGCCCCATACCTGACCTACAAGTTCATCTCGTTCGTGGGATTCGATATGTATCACGCGATCGGCTCCGAACAGGACGCCAAGCAGTCGTTGAACCGGCCGATGCCGGTGCCGTCCAAGCCGCAGGGTGGTGACCCACAGAAGGTCCTCGACGGCACCGGCAGCGGCGGAGGCAAATCGGGCGGTGGGTCGGCTGCGGCCGCACCGAAACCGACCCCCGCCGCATCCAGTGGTGGCGCAGGCGCCGGAGCCGGCGCAGGTGCCGGTGCGGGTGCGGGGGCTGGCGGATCCGGTGCGGCTGCCGGTGGTGCGGCCGTTGCGGCACCGATCGCAGCGGGCCTGATTGCGGCGAAGATCGCCAAGGACTCCTTCGAGGCCGGACCGAAGGCCGCAGGTCACCTCGCCAACGAGGCAGACGCCGCTGCGGACGGTGCGGGCCAGCCCGGAAACGCGGGCGCTCCGGCAGCGCCGTCTACGCCGGTGCCGAAGAACCCGATCCCGCCGTCTGACCTGCCGCCGTCGAATCCGAAGCCACCTGCCCCGAAGCCCGGCAAGGAGTAACCGATGAACAACACGAACACAACCAGCGGCGGCGAGTTGGTGCCGGTGAAGTTCTCCCGCCTCGCACGCCGCGGCATCCTCCTCGGCCTCTCCCTCTCACAGCTCGTCACCCTGGCCATCGGCATCCTCGCCTTCGTCGGAGCCCTCTACGCAGGCGGCGGCATACTCATGGCGTACACCGCACCCATCTGGGCCATGTCGATTGCGTTGACGTGGATACCGGTCGCGGGGCGGCCGATGGTCGAATGGCTCCCCGTCGCCTGCTGGTGGCTCTACCGCACCACCATCGGACAACTGCTCTACCGCCGCCGGGTGGTGGTTCCGCGCCCGGTCGGCACCCTCGCCCTGCCCGGTGACATGGCGCGGCTGCGGGAGTACACCGACCCGGAGACTGAGGCGGGGATGATCCACGACCCCCACGCCTCGACACTGACGGTCGTGGTGGAGGTGACGCATCCCGCGTTCGTGCTCCTCGATCCGGGAGAGCAGGAACGCCGCGTTACCTCCTGGGGCCGTGTGCTCGCCACTGTCTGCCGATCCGGACGGGTCGCGACCCTCCAAGTCCTTGAACGCACCCTTCCAGATTCGGGTACGGGGTTGGCAGAGTGGTGGGCCTCGCATGGCACCCACGACGACTCCTGGGCATCCACCACTTACGCGGAGCTGATCGACCGGGCGGGGCCTGCCGGGGAACGGCACGCGACCACGCTCTCGCTCGCACTGGACATGCGAGCAGCAGCCCGGCAGATCCGCACCGCCGGCGGCGGCATCCGCGGAGCCGCCGCCGTGTTGCGACAGGAGATGGCAACCCTGGTAGCGGCGCTGCGTTCCGCCGACCTCAATCCCGGCGGGTGGCTGACCGCGGGGCAGATCGCTGTCATCCTCCGTAGCGCTTACGACCCGGCGATCGCCGCGACCTTGGAGCGTCAAGGCCAGATCGGACAATCGCTTGCTACGGCGGGGCCGTTGGCGGTGAACGAGTCGTGGTCGCGGATTCGTACCGACTCCGCCCACCACGCCACCCTGTGGATCAGTGAGTGGCCGCGGTCGATGGTGTTCCCCGGATTCCTCTCACCCGTCCTGCTCTCCACCGGGATACAGCGCTCGTTCTCCCTGATCTGCACCCCGATGCGATCGGACCAGGCGGCACGGGATATCAGGAAGAAGAAGGTCGAGCACATCAGTGATGCGGCGCAACGGCAACGGATCGGGCAGATCGAAGACGCCTCCCAGACGGCGGAGTACCAGGACGTGTTGCAGCAGGAGGCAGACCTGACTGCCGGGCACGGCATCCTCCGCTACACCGGCCTCATCACCATCACCGCACCCACCGTGAACGAGCTCGATGCCGCGGTCGCCGCGATCGAACAGGCCGCGATCCAAGCCTCGTGCGAGACCCGGTTGCTGGTCGGGCAGCAGGCGGCGGCGTTCACGGCGGCGGCATTGCCGCTGTGCCGGAAGGTGTAGTCGTCAGCCGACGTGGAACTCGCGTTCCTTCTGTTCGTCGTCCTCGCTCCAGCGGATGCGAATGATGTCGGGATCGCCGCCACCCATGTGATGAAGCACATGCAGGCGGCGAGTCTGGCCGGCATGGATGACGGTGGGTTCATCGCCGCTAGTCAGGATCATGCTGGAGTTTTCTCCGACGACCTCGAATCGCACATCAGTGGCGTCTTGGTCACCCGTGTTGGTGATGTCGATCCAGTGCCGAGTGGAGTAGCGAGGCTTTCCCTTGCTGTCGTATGACGTCAGTTCTCGTTCTTGCTGAGGCTGAGCCGCGAACCGCACACCAGATTTAGTTGCAGGGAGTTGCGGGGCTGACAGTTCTAACGAAGCGATGTCGTACTCGATGGCCTTCCAGACCTCGTGGCCGAGCTGGCCAGTGTTGGCGAACTCGCCAAGCAAACCTCGCTCGCTGATTGCAGCACGAAATTCCCGGAGACCGTCGAGCTGCTGGGTGTCCACGTCGTGAGGAAGCGGTGCAGTTGAGAAATAGAGGTGAACAGGCTTTCCGCTATCCACGGCGCGTTCGATCTCTTCAACGGTGCCGGATACCGCGTCGGGCGTTGGGGAGCCAAGCCGGCTGCCAAACAGAGCGAAGACGATGTCGCATTGGTCAACGCCTTGCGAGTTGATCAGTGACTGCGGATGACCTCCGAGGACAGGAACGGACGAGGTCTCCCATCTCCACGGCAGTAGCGCTACCTGCTTGGTTGCAGCGTTGGCGTTGTTCCAGTCATTGATCGCGGCTTCTACTGCATCGCGAGCATCGGGAATGTCTGACGGGGAAGCGATCATCACCCGAAGCACGGAAGCGGAAAAACTCATGCTTCAAGGGTATCCGGAGCGTCTGACACGCATGGAATAGCTGACGCACCTGGCTGGCGACATCCATCGTCAGGGAGGACTCTCATGCCCACTTTCACCGATCCGAGAACCGATGCTGCCGAAGCATCCGAAGCGCTGCGGGGTCTTGCGCACGCGACAATCCGTATTGACCAGCCGGCGCAGATGTATCCGGTGCTCGGGGATCTCCTCGCAGGTGTCCGGTCGCTGCGGCAGGTACTCGACCAGCTCGCCGCCGCTCATGTCACCGGCCAACCCCGCGCGTTCGACGACCAAGGTGACGCCGCGATTGGTGCGAAGGATGCGCTGGCTGCGGCGGATGAGCTGCATCAGGCCGCGACCCTGATCGATGCCGCACATGACCGGCTCGATGCGGCCATGAACGCAGCGGGCCGGATCGCCTGGCGCCCCGACCCCGAAACCGCGCGGCGGTGGGTCAGCGTTGTGTTCTTCGATGGTGAGGAAGCTGACCGGGTACTCGATCTCATTCAGCGTGACGGCACGACCGCCGGGATCGAGCACCTGAGTCAGTGGGATTACGGGGAAGAGACCACCGATGCTGCCCTTACCAACGGGTACGTCTACGACACCCCACCGGTCGGGAACCTCGACCGCACCACCACCGAGGGCAACTACACGTTGACCTACAATCCATTCCTCAGCCACGTCTCCCTACTCCGCGCTTACGATGCTCCGGCCGATTTCGCTCTCGCCGAGCCCGCGCCCGCACCGGCGGTTGCTGCGGTCGGCCTGGGTGAAGGAGCCGGCAGAGCCGCCCCCAGCACGGATACCGTCGCCTCCGCCACTACCCGGAAGACACCCGCGGTTGCGGGTAAGGACTGGTTCGCGGCTACGCCTCGCCCGGCGCAGCATGCGGGGCGGGGGCTCGGACGATGAACTCTGAGCCCGAGCGCCTGCACACCTCCGTCCTCGTCGCACCCGCATCCGAACGCCGCAAGCTCCGCAAACAGCGCAGGCAGGCCGCCGCGCGGATCACCGCCGAACAACGCAAGACGGAGAAGGCGGTCGCGGTCGCGAAAGCAGAAGCCGAGCGCGCGGAACGTCGCGCGACCACCTACCTGCCCGCTGCCGGAGAACCAGGGGCCGCAACCTTGCGGACGCCGGGCAGGTTCAAGTTGCCCCGCCACCAAGACACGTCCGCGACCCTCGCCGGGGCGTATCCGTTTGTCGCCGAAGGCGGGCTCGGCTCTGACGGTGTCTTCGTCGGCCAGGACCTCTACTCCGGCGGGAGCTTCGTTTACGACCCCTGGGTGCTCTACGCACGCGGGGTCATCACCGCCCCGAACGTCGTCCTCGCCGGCATAGTCGGTAGCGGGAAATCGAGCCTGGCGAAGTCGCTCTACACGCGATCGCTTCCGTTCGGGCGGCGAGTCTACGTTCCCGGTGATCCGAAGGGCGAGCACACGGCCGTCGCTGAGGCGGTCGGTGGGCGGGCGATTGTCCTTGGCCACGGCCTCAACACCCGCCTCAATCCCCTCGATGAAGGGCACCGACCATCAGGGCTGTCGGATGAGCAATGGGCCGCGACCGTCGCATCGCGCCGCCGGGATCTCATCGGCGCTCTCGCGGAGACGGTGCTCGCGCGTGGGCTGACGCCGTTGGAGCACACTGCGATCGATCTGGCGTTGACGGCTGCGGTGCGGGAGAACGATGTGCCGATCCTGCCGATGGTCGTCGACCACGTCCTGAACCCCACCGACGACACCGACAGACGCCTCGCCGAAGACGGCCGACTGGTCGGGCACGCACTGCGGCGCCTCGTGGCCGGCGACCTCGCCGGACTCTTCGACGGACCATCCACCGTCAGGTTTGATCCGTCACTGCCGATGATCTCCCTTGACCTCTCCCGCGTCACCGAAAACAGCACCCTGATCTCGGTGCTGATGACGTGCTCCAGCGCGTGGATGGAATCCGCCTTGCTCGACCCGAACGGTGGGCAGCGGTGGGTGATCTACGACGAAGCATGGCGCCTCATGAGCCACCCCGCACTCTTGAAGCGGATGGATGCGCATTGGCGTCTCGCGAGGCATTACGGGATCGCGAACATGCTGATCTTTCACAAGTTGACCGACCTGGACAACGTCGGCGACCAAGGCTCCGCCATGCGATCCCTCGCCAACTCCCTGCTCGCGAACGCGGAAACCCGGATCGTCTACCGGCAAGAATCCGACCAGCTCGGAGCCACCGCATCCGCACTCGGGCTCACTGGCACCGAGCAGAAACTCCTACCCGGATTAGGTGTCGGGCAGGGGCTGTGGCGGATCAAAGACCGGTCTTTCGTCACTCAACACCAACTGCACCCTGCTGAATATTCGCTCTTCGACACAAGCTTGCGGCTCAAGCAGAACGTCTAGAAGTTCGCGTGAATATTGACGGTTCTCGCGGGAACTTCCCGGTCCATGACGCCTACGGTTCGACGCCGGTTTCGGTGTTGGTGTTCATCTCGGCGATGAGCGAGGCGACCTGAGGGGCCGCGTAGCCGGGTGCCAAGCCCGCGGTGACGTGCCTGCGGATGCGTGAGCGCGCCAAGCGAGCCTCGCTCAGATCCGTCACGTCACGGATCGCGGTGGCGAAAGCTGCGAACGATCTCAGATCCCCGGCCAGCTCCTCCACCCTGGACTCCGGATCGGCGCTCCGCCGGAACCGGTAGGCGCCATCACGGGTGAAGGTTGATCCCCAAGCCCGCAGCGGAGCCATCAGCGTCGCCGCGTCCGGGTGCCGTTGCCCGTCCTCATGCAGCCGCTGCTCCACCTGATCGAGATAGATCGCCCCGTAAGCCTGAACATCCACGCCATCACGGACGTTCCTCGGCGTCATCTCCGACAACAGAACCGCCGCCCGCACGGTCGGTGATGTCGGCTTCACCCATTCCCACCTGCGCTCACCAGAAGACGCCTGCTGGCTGAATCCCTCGTCCTCGGCAGTAGCGGCGATACGCGGCATGGACTCCTCGGCGAAGCGCCGCCGGTCATCCGCCCGTGAACCCATGTCACCAGTTTCCCATCGGCGTCGCGGCGCACCTAGCGCGCATGAGAGCCCGCCCCGCAGCAAAGACGATCGCCGAAGACATACAGGCTGTCCTCCCGCACGTCCGCGTCGCAGTCACCGAAACCGGTGTGCTCGACGTGACCGTCGACGGCGCCGAGTACCCGCCACCAGCCAGGGGTGAGTGGACGCGCGGCACCTTCGCCGACCTGCTCGATGCGGTCACCGAGAACCGCAGCATCGGGGTTCGGATCGAAGTCCGAGAAGTCGACGGATCGGTATTCACCGACCTCATCCAACCCCGCACCCGCACCCGTCCTGCCGAGCCCGAACCAGCCCAAGAACCCGCACGGCCTGCCCGAAAGAAGAAGGGGCCGGCGCTGGTCGAGGTCACCGCTGACGGGTTCCTTGCCGGTGAGGACGTGGCCGTGGCGATCATCGTCTCCCACACCGACGCCACCAACGGGCGAGCCCGTGCGTTGCTGGATCTCAACCAGCTCCCACCCGCACACGGTGGGCGGCGCGATGTGCTGCTGCTGGGTCGGATCTCGGGCACCACCCATATCGAGGCGTTGTCGTGAACGAGCGGCAGTCCGGCTCGATGGGTGACGAACTCACCAACGCCGCCCTCATCGCCCTCATCAGTGTCTTCGCCCTCGGCCTCGTCCTCCGCGGTGCCGGGTCGGTCGCCGCGTTCCTCACCGGCACGGCTCAACCCACCTCGGGGCCGGCCGGTGGGCTGGGTGTGCTGTTCAGCCCCGGCGACCCCGGTACAGCGCTCGGAGCCGAGGGGCTGAACCCGGTCGTCTATTGGATCGTCACAACCTTGCTCCTCGCGTTGGTGACGGTCGGGTTGGGGTGGTGCTGGATGAAATGGCGCCGCCACAGCCACAAGGTCGAGACCGACCCGCGCCACCTGGCCGGGGTCGCCACCACGCACGAAGTCACCCAGGCAGCCTCACCGAAGGCGCTGCTGCGGCGGGCAGCCTCGTTGCGCCCGTCACTGGATGCCCCGTCACCGGAGGATGTGGGTTATCTACTCGGAACCTCACGCGGCAAACAGGTGTGGGCGTCAGTTGAAGACTCCATCCTGCTCATTGGGCCGCCCCGCTCCGGCAAAGGCCTGCACGTCGTGATCAACGCCGTCTTGGACGCGCCCGGCGCGGTGGTCACCACGAGCACGCGGCCGGACAACCTCACTGCGACGTTGCGTGCCCGCCGACGTGACGGTCGTCCGGTTGCGGTGTTCGATCCGCAGCATCTCGCCGAAGGACTCCCTGCGGGGTTGCGGTGGTCGCCGGTTCGGGGGTGTGAAGACCCGCTGACGGCGATGATCCGCGCGACCGGTCTCGCCTCCGCCACCGGGCTCTCCGCTGGTGGGGTCGAATCCGGTGGGTTCTGGGAAGGCAAAACCAGAACAGCACTCCAAGCTCTGCTCCACGCGGCAGCGTTGGATCATCGGCAGCCTGCCGAGCTGTTCCGTTGGACGCTTGATCCGTCGGCGGCTGCGGATGCGGCCGCGATCCTGACGAATCATCCGAATGCGGCTGCGGGGTGGGCGGATTCGTTGGGGGCGATGATCGACTCCGACCCTCGTACCCGTGACTCCATCTGGCAGGGCGTCGCCCTCGCGCTGGGGGCGCTTGCCGATCCGAGGGTGCTTGATGCCGTCTCACCCGCCGAGGGTGAGTCGTTCGATCCGGAGGCGTTCATCCGGAACCGTGGAACGCTCTACCTCCTTGCCACCGGCGCGGGCGCAGGGGCGTCGGCTGCGTTGGTGGCGGCGTTCGTGGAAGACCTCGTCGAAACCGCCCGTCGCATCGCCGCGCGCTCACCCGGCGCACGCCTCGACCCACCCCTGCTGCTCGCACTGGACGAGATCGGCAACCTGGCCCCCTTGCCGTCTCTGCCGACGCTCATGGCGGAGGGAGGCGGTACGGGGATCACGACGATGCCGGTGTTGCAGTCGCTTGCGCAGGCGCGGGATAAGTGGTCGGAGAATCAGGCTGGGGCGATCTGGGATGCCTCGATCGTGAAGATCATTCTCGGCGGGGCGTCGAACTCGAAAGACCTCCAAGACCTCTCCACCCTGATCGGCGAACGCGACGAGTACACCGATTCGGTGACTCTCGGCGACCACGGCACCAGGTCAAACCAGCGCTCGGTGCGGCGGGTGCCGATCCTGCCACCCGACCGGATCAGAACCCTGCCGTTCGGCACCGGCGTCACTCTACTGCGCGCCGCACCACCGATCGTCACCGACCTGCGCGCCTGGCCAAACCGTAGCGATGCCGGGCAGTTGAAGACCGACCGCACCGAACTCGAAGCCCTCTTGCAACGCCCCGCCGACTCGTGAGGGTTGCTGTGTCGTTGTAGTGCACCTGACTTTCACGGATGACCCCGCAGCGGGGTCTGGTGATCGTGAAGGAGCAGTGCAATGGATATTCATACCCAGCAGTCGATTTCGGGGTTCATCGCCTCGACCCCGCAGCTCGGTTTCAACGACAAGGGGCAGGCGAGGTTCTATGCCCGGTTCGGGCAGGAACACTTCGACCGGAACCTCGATGGCAGCTTCACGCAGTTGGAGTCCACGTTCCACGACCTGGTGATGTTCCGGGCCACCGCGGCGCGGGCGCACGAGCGGTTCAGGAAGGGCGACAACTTCATCGCCGAGGGGTACGTGCGTGAGTACGAGGCCACTCGTGACGGTGAGCAGGTACAGACCGAGCAGTTCGTCGCGAAGAAGATCGGCCACGATCTCGCCCGCACCCGCTACGACGTCGACCGCACGCCTCGCAACACGCCTTCCCTCGACCAGGACGGCCCTGCACGGGAGGCACCGACAAGGCCGGCCCCAGAGTTCCAGGCACCGGACCGGCCCAGCACGCAGGCACCTCCCGTACCTGGACTGTGAGGAGGGAAAGCCATGAGCACCATCGTTGCTGAGGACGCCCCGGAGTTCGACGAACCCGAGCCCGAACCCGCACTCCACGACGCGGAGGAGACGGGGAAGCGGCCGGCGTTGTCTGATCCGGACTCACTGCCGGGGCCACCGCATCCGGTGAACTGGAACCTACTCACCGCAGATGAGGCCGGGGCCGAGTGGCTCGAACTCGACCGGTGGGTGAACTGGCTCCGACGCACATACGGCCTGCCCGCGAGTGTGGTGCCGCCGTTCTGGTACCGACACCCCGAGCTGTTGTGGGAACTGTCCGCGCTGCACCTGCACTGGCTGTGCGCCTACGACCCCGATCAGAACGGATCCGCACCCAACGGGTGGCATCGCGACTTCGCCGACACCCGGCAGCGACTCCGCGACTGGGTCGCCGCGAGCAGCACCCGACTGGATCGCGACCGCCCCACCCGGCAGACCACCTGGCCCGGCGAAGCCCCTGCACCGACGGTAGATGACATCGTGATCGCCGATCGGGCCGAAGACTTCGATGCCTTCGTTGAAGCCGATCTTGCCCAACGGCAGGCGGCCGAAGACGCCTTCTACGCGAGTCTCGACGATGAACGCCCCGACCGTCGTTGACCACGGTGCGGGTCCGGTCGAGACGTTGTGGTGTGCGCGGGATGTCGCGGAGTTCTTGAACGTCTCCCAAGCCACCCTCTCGCGCTGGCGACGGGAAAAGATCGGGCCGCCGTTCCTGCGCGTCGGCGGCGTCTCTCGCTACACCCCAGCCACAGTGCGCGCCTGGGTCACCGAGCAGGAGAACGATCATGGCTGACCCTCGCAACAGGCGGATGCCGCCAGTCGGGGTGAAGCTCACCACCGATGTCGAACGCCGCACCGACGGATTCCGTGCCCGCGTGCGATGGACCGACCCTTCCACGCATAAGCGCGTCGGCCGCGTCGCCCACGTCCGCAGCCACGAGGAGGTCGAGGAGTTCTACGATCAGATGCGGGCAGCGACCGAAACCGGTGCGGACACCACCATCACCCTCACCGACTACGCCACTTCCATCGGGGATCGGTGGCAGCGAGGCCTGGACCCGACCTCCACCGCCGAGCTCTACGACACCGGACTGCGACTGCGGGTGTTGCCAGCGCTCGGGCACGTTCGGGTTGCGAAGATCACCGCGGGGATGATCGACCGCACCATCGACACGTGGGAGGCCGAGCACTCGGCCTCGACGATCAAGAACTCCATCGCCCCACTCGTCCGGGTGCTTGATGAAGCGGTGCGCGACGACATCATCTCCATCAACCCCGCCAAGCACCGCGCACGCCGTAACCTCGGCAAACACGTCACCCAGACCACCGGCGCGCTACGACAGTACGCGCTTCCGGATTTGGCGACGCTGCGGAAGCTCGCGACTGAGTGCGGGGAGGTGCATCAGTCGTATTCCGATCACGTCATGCTCGCCGCGCTCCTGGCCGCCAGGGGTTCAGAGGTCGCAGGGCTGCGGGTCGGGGATGTGGACTGGGAGAACCACATCGTGTGGATCAGACGCCAGCACTATCCCGGCAAAGGCGGCCTCGTCATCAAACAGACCAAAGGCCGGCGCGATCGCCCGGTGCCGATGCTCGACGCACTCGAACCCGTCCTCGAACGCCTCACCACCGACAAGAAAGACGACGACCCGCTCTTACGCGGGCCACGCGGAGGCGTCCTCACCACCGCCACCGTCAGAGACGCCACCCGCTGGGATGACCTCGTCGCGGGCCTCAACCTCACCGGCCTCACCCGGCATGGGCTCCGGCACACCGGAGCGACCTGGATGGCCGACGCCGGCATCGCCCTGCATGTCCTCCAAGAGATCCTCGGGCATCAGTCGATCGAGACGACCAAGGGGTATCTGCACCCCGACCACCGCCACCTCGCCGAAGCTGCCAGGCAGGCCAACCAGTTCCTCTCCAAGACCCCCACGAGGAAGGATGCGAGCCGCCGCGACGGACCCCGTCTGTGACCACGAATGGAACCACGCTCCGACCCTCCCAGAAGGGGGCCGGAGCACCGTCGCGCCCGCGATTTGGTGCACCTCTCGGGCACCTTTTGGTGCACTCCACAGCCGAAGTCACTGAATGGAAGTGGACCAATGCGCGAACGAGCAGCACAGGCAAATGAGGGAAGTGGACCAGCCAGTGACCACCCTCAGAAACGACGAAGCCCTGGTGAAAATTGCTTCTCACCAGGGCTTTTTGTCGGGATGACAGGATTTGAACCTGCGACCCCTTGACCCCCAGTCAAGTGCGCTACCAAGCTGCGCCACATCCCGTTGTTTAGCTTTCGGACAGTCCCGCCGCTCTAACTCACCTGACCCCCAGTCAAGTGCGCTACCAAGCTGCGCCACAGCCCGTCCCACGCCCTTGTTTCGGGCGCTTGGAAAGATTACATCAGGGACGGGCCGAAGTACCAATCGGCTGGTCAGAGCCGTTTCAGTACCGAATTGGACGCAGAATCAGCGGCCCTTACGGTCACGCTTCTCGCGCACTCGGACGGATACGCGGATCGGGCTGCCGTCGAAGTTGAACTCTTCACGCAGACGCCGCTCGATGAAGCGGCGGTAGCCGGCCTCGAGGAAGCCCGTGGTGAAGAGAACGAATGTCGGCGGGCGTGTGCTTGCCTGCGTCGCGAACATGATGCGAGGAAGGCGACCACCACGCATCGGAGGCGGCGTTGCTGCCACAACTTCCTTGAGCCAGGTGTTCAGGCGACCCGTGGGGATGCGCTTGTCCCAGGACTCCAGAGCCGTGTCGAGAGCCGGCACGAGCTTCGCCACGGCGCGACCGGTGTGGGCGGAGATGTTGACTCGCTGAGCCCACGGAACGCGGACCAGATCGCGGTCCACTTCCTTGTCCAGCATGAGTCGACGGTCCTCGTCCACGAGGTCCCACTTGTTGAATGCGATCACCAATGCACGTCCCGTGTCGGCCACCATGCTCAGAACACGCAGGTCCTGCTCGGTGATCGGCTCGTGTGCGTCGATGAGCAGGATCGCGACCTCAGCGGCCTCGATCGCGCTCTTCGTACGCAGCGACGCATAGAACTCGGCACCGCTGGCATGGCTGACACGCTTGCGCAGACCAGCCGTGTCGACGAAACGCCAAGGGCGCCCGCCGAGTTCGACGATGGAGTCGACGGGGTCGACGGTGGTGCCGGCAACATTGTGCACGACGGACCGCTCGTCACCGGACAGCTTGTTGAGCAAGCTGGACTTTCCGACATTCGGCTTTCCGACGAGAGCAACACGACGCGGACCGCCGCCGGGGATACCTTCACGCGGGGTTTCCGGCAGCTTCTCGAGAACCTCGTCGAGCAGGTCGCCGGTGCCGCGGCCGTGGGTCGCACTCACGGAGTACGGCTGACCGAGGCCCAACGACCACAGCGCTGCAACCTCGGACTCGGTGCGTCCGTCGTCTACCTTGTTGGCAACGAGGATGACCGGAGTCTTCGAGCGGCGAAGCACGCGAGCCACAGCTTCGTCCGTCGCCGTAGCGCCGACAACAGCGTCGACGACCAGGAGAATGGCATCAGCCGTTCCCATGGCCAACTCGGCCTGCCGGGCAACGGCCTGCTGAAGACCCTTTGCGTCGGGCTCCCATCCGCCGGTGTCCTGGACGAGGAAGCGTCGTCCGGCCCAGTTCGCCTCGTACGAGACACGGTCACGGGTAACGCCGGGGATGTCCTCGACTACCGCTTCACGACGGCCGATGATGCGGTTGACGAGCGTCGACTTGCCGACGTTCGGTCGACCGACAACAGCCAAGGTCGGGACGGCAATGTGCGCTTCGCCTTCGCCGTCCGCTTCGAGATCGGCGTAATCCCACTCCGATTCCTCGGACCAAGTTCCGTCACCGGCATATTCGGTTACCAGATCGTCGCTCACTGCACTGCTCCAGTTCTGTCGCTGACCACCAACAGCAACTTGGCGATCACATCTTCAATTCCCAATTCGCTCGTATCCACCAGAATGGAGTCGTCGGCAGGGCGCAACGGCGACACTGCCCGAGTCGAATCGAGATGGTCACGGCGCTGCACATCAGCCAGCACCGCTTCGTAATTGTCTTCACGGCCTTGGCCGATGTTCTGCGTATTGCGCCGTGCCGCACGGGTTTCCGCCGATGCGGTCAAGAAGATCTTGACGTCTGCATCGGGGAGTACGACGGTTCCGATGTCGCGACCTTCCACGACGATCCGCTCCGCACCCGCCGCCAGCTCACGCTGAGTGGCGACCAGCAGGTCGCGAACCTCGGGCACAGCCGAGACCGCGGAGACAGCCTTGGTGACCGCGTCGCCGCGGATCTCCTCACTGACGTCCGCGCCGTCGAGATGCACCTGCTCGCTGCTCGGATCGGTACCGATGGACCACGGCAACGCCGCAACGGCGGCCGTGATCGCGGCGGAATCCGCCAGATCGATTCCCTGACGCAGCACGTGCAGGGTCGCGATCCGGTAGATGGCTCCGGTGTCGAGGTAGCGAGCGCCCAAACGCTGCGCCAACGCGCGAGAGACGCTGGACTTGCCGGTTCCGGACGGTCCGTCCATAGCGACTACCAGCGGCATGGACGAATCGGTCACAGGCCGACCGCCTCGTACAGTCCACCGACCTCGCTACGTCCGAGGACGCGCTGCGTTCCCGGACGCTGATCGCCGAGGGCGACAACTCCGACGTTGGTGCGAACCAGACGGACAACGGGGTGACCGACGGCATCGAGGAGGCGACGCACGATGTGCTTGCGGCCCTCGTGCAGAACGAGCTTGACGAGCGTCTTGCCCTCGTTGATCTCGAGCACGGTGAACGCGTCCACCTTGGCCGGACCGTCGTCGAGGGTGACGCCGTCGCGCAACTGCTTGCCGGTGCTGCGCTCGACAACGCCGTGAACCGTGGCGAGGTACGTCTTCGGAACCTCGAACGACGGGTGCATCAGGCGGTGAGCCAGATCGCCGTCGTTGGTGAAGAGAAGCAAGCCTTCGGTGTCGGCGTCGAGACGGCCGACGTGGAAGAGCCGCTGGCCCGACTGAACGCGCTCGGAGACGATGTCGCCGACGCACGGACGACCGAGATCGTCGGACATGGTGCACTGCCAGCCACGCGGCTTGTTCATCGCGAGGTAGACGAGGTCCTTCTGCACGACGACGCGGACGCCGTCGACACGAACCACTGCGTTCTCGGGGTCGACACGCAGACCCTGTTCGACCACGATGCGGCCGTCGACCTCGACGCGACCCTGGTCGATCAGCTCTTCAGCTGCACGGCGTGATGCGACGCCGGCCTGAGCCAGCACCTTCTGCAAGCGGACGCCGTCGCCCTTCGGCGGGCCGTCGTGCTTGGTGATCTCGGCATGCTGGTGACGCGCCGGCTTGGCGTTGGAGACCAACGGGTTCTGAGAGACGACACGCTGCGGCTTCTCGGTCTTCGGCTTGCCACGCTTGTTGGTCGCCGGCGGTGTGGGAGCTGCCGGGCGCTTGCGCGGAGGTCCGTCGAACTTGGATCCACGAGGTGCGTTCGACCATGCGCCGCCACGAGGAGCGTCGGGGCGTGCGCCGCGCTGATCGTCACTACGACGGTCAGCGCCGCCACGCGGTGCGCGACGGGCGTCGACGTGGGGGGTACGGCGGTCATCGCTGCGGGGTCCGCGGCGATCGTCCGTGCGCGGGCCGCGCCGATCGTCGTTGTAGCCACTACGACGGTCGTCCGTACGTGCGGGGCGACGGTCGTCGCTGCGCGGCGGGCGACGGTCATCGTTGAATCCACCGCGACGGTCGTCCGTGCGGGGACGGTCGGATCCGGCGTTGCGGTCGTATCCAGAGGTACTGCGGGAAGTGTTGCTGCGTCCACCACGGGGCGCTTCGCTACGTGCGCCGCGGGGGGCGTCGCTGCGACCACCACGGGGGGCATCGCTGCGTGCGCCGCGGTTGTCGCGGGAGTTGTTACGGTCCGGTGTGCCATCTCGGCGAGCGGGATTGTTCACTTTTTTCCTGTCAGTTTTCTACTGTTTCCCGAGCGTGGTCGGGTCTTTCTCGGTGCTGACGAGCGCCGGAATTCCGGTCAGTCGTCGACTTCGGTGTCCACTACGTCAGCGGGCACGTCTGCCTTGTTCATTCTCGCAAATCGCGGATCGGATTCCAGGCTTTCGCTGATGTCGTCGATGAGATCGACATCAGGCAAGAGCGGGGCCAACTCCGGGAGCTCGCTGAGCGAGGCCAGGCCGAGCCGTTCGAGGAACAGTTCGGTCGTGGAGTACCGTGTCGCGTTGGTGTCCGGGTCAGGCCCGGCTTCCGCGATCAGTCCGCGGGCAAGGAGGGTGCGTACCACCCCGTCCACGTTGACGCCTCGTACCGCACTGATCCGCGCACGAGTCAACGGTTGACGGTATGCGACTACGGCCAAAGTTTCCAATGCCGCCCTGGTCAATTTGGTGCGTGCGCCGTCCAATAGCAGCTTTTCCACGTACGGGGCAAACTCTTGTCGCGTGTACAGACGCCATCCGTCGCCCGCGTAGCGAAGGTCCATTCCGCTGCCGCGAGCGGTCAATGCGGCTGACATCGACGTCAGGCGTTCTTCGACTCGTTCCGGCGCGGTTCCGGTGACAGATGCGAGTTGGTTCACTTCGGCCGGCGAATCCACGACAAGCAGAAGCGACTCCAGCACTGCGTCGAGTTGATCGTCGTCGAGTTCGAAATCGGGGGCGGAATCTTCGGACTCCGAGGCGTGTTCGGTAGGCTCGATCATCTCGTCTAGCTGCGAAGACTCTGGTTCCGTCAGCTCGGCGTTCATCCGTAGTCCTCCTCTGTGACCGGCGCGGCCGGGTCGTCTCCGGTCCAACTCACCATCAGCGGTCCGAGTGCTTCGGGTTGCTCGAACACAATGACCTGCCGGCGATACAACTCGAGCAACGCGAGAAATCTTGCGACTATCTCGACGGTGATCTCACACTCGGCAACGAGGTCCCCGAAGGGTGTCCACTCCCCTATGCCTCGCTCGCGCAGCAACTCGAGAATTCGCTCGGCCTGCTCGGGTATCGAGATATTGGACACATGGAGGTGATCGAGGCCCACCGTCGGCACCGGACGTGGTGTGAACACAGTCGCCGCGATCTCCGCAAAACGCTGAGGGTCGACGCCCAACAACACCTCGGGCAGGAGTTCGGTGAACTGATCCTCGACGGCAACCGAGCGCGGATAGCGCCGCAGCGCTGCTTCCTCCAACTCACCGAACAGCGCCGCAACTTGTTTGTACGCCCGGTACTGCAGCAGTCGCGCGAAGAGAAGGTCGCGGGCTTCGAGTAGCGCCAGATCCTCCGCGTCCTCGACCTGCCCGGCGGGCAACAGCCTGGCCGCTTTCAGGTCCAGAAGCGTAGCTGCGACGACCAGAAACTCTGTTGTCTGATCGAGGCCCATCGCACTGCCAAGTTCCTTGGTGTATGCGATGAAATCGTCAGTGACGGTGTGCAGGGCGACTTCGGTGACATCGAGCTGTCGTTGATTGATCAGGTTCAACAGCAGATCGAACGGGCCTTCGAAGTTCCGGAGAGTGACTCGGAAACCGGCAGCCTTGGCTGCGGTCTGAGCGTCGGTCGGCACGTTCGGGTCGATCGAATCCGGCTCGACTTCGACCGAATCTTCTTGCGATGCAATCAGTTCCACTAACGACCAGACCGGTGAATGACCTCGCGGGCCAATGCTCGATATGCCTCGGCCCCAGCCGATTTCGGCGCCCACGTCGTGATCGGCTCACCGGCGACGCTGGTTTCGGGGAATCGGACGGTGCGGTTGATCACCGTGTCGTAGACGACGTCGCCGAACACCTCGACGACTCGCGCCATCACCTCACGAGCGTGCAGAGTCCGGGCGTCGAACATCGTGACGACGATACCGGCCAACTCGAGCTTGGGATTGAGACGATCGTGCACCTTTTCGACGGTGTCGTTGAGGAGTGCCAAGCCGCGCAGGCTGAAGTACTCGCATTCCATCGGAATGATGACCGAATCGGCGCAGGCCAGTGCATTCACCGTGAGCAGGCCAAGCGACGGCTGGCAGTCGATGAGCACGTAGTCGTACCGATCGAGAACAGGGTGCAACACGCGTCCCAAGGTCTGCTCACGTCCGACCTCGGTGACCAATTGGATCTCGGCGGCCGAAAGGTCGATGTTGCTGGGCAGCAGGTCGAGGCCGTCGACCCGAGTTCGCATCAACACATCGTCGATGGACACACGCGGTTCGACCAGAAGGTTATGGACGGTCAGTTCCAGGTCGTGATGCTGGACGCCCAGTCCAGCAGACAACGCGCCTTGGGGATCGAGATCCACCAGGAGCACTCGGCGACCGTATTCGGCCAACGACGCACCCAGGTTGATGGTCGACGTCGTCTTGCCGACGCCGCCCTTCTGGTTGCACATCGCGATGATCATCGCGGGTCCGTGGTGCGCCAACGGTGTCGGTTGGGGTACCTCGCGGACCGGTCGACCTGTCGGGCCGAGTTCTTCCGCGGAAACGGTGAGGGTTTCCGCAGGTGGAGAGGCTACTGGCGTCGTATCTATTTCGAACATCGCCTCTGGTTCGGAGGGTACAGCTGGTGCTGATTCGTTCACGCGCTCGAAGAGTTGGGCATTGACATGCGGCGGCGCGGACTCCGCCGCTGGTGGCTGCGATGTCGACACGGTCCGATGCTCCCCTACTCTTTCGGCGGTTGCTCTCGGCGCCGGCAAACCCCCGAAACTGCGGTGGAGGCCGCTCGCGCTCCTTGAACGCTACCGCTTACATCACCGAATGGTCTCGCAGACACGCATGAGCCAACCAACCCCTAACGGGCACGCGGGTGTGCCTGAGCCCACACTTCGCGCAACGCGGTGACGGTGACCAGTGTGTAGATCTGCGTCGTGGTTACCGAAGCGTGACCGAGAAGTTCCTGCACGACGCGTACGTCCGCGCCGCCGTCGAGCAGGTGTGTGGCAAACGAGTGCCTGAGCGTATGGGGTGAGACGTCCGCCTTGATCCCGGCGGACGCCGCCGCGTCCTGAAGAATCTGCCATGCACTCTGACGAGAGAGGCGTCCACCGCGAGCGTTGAGAAAGAGGGCAGGAACACCGCGCGTCGCCAGGCTGGGGCGCCCGCGGACGAGATACGCGTCGACGGCGGCGATCGCCGGCCTGCCGACGGGGACGATCCGCTGCTTGCCGCCCTTGCCCTTGAGCAGCACGGAACGAGTTTCGGTATCGATGTCGTCGACGTCCAGATCGATCGCCTCGGTGATTCGCGCTCCGGTCGAGTACAGGAGCTCGAGCAGAGCGCGATCCCGCAGGTCGCGGGGCCCGTCACCGGCCGCACCGCCACCCGAAGCGTCGAGCAGGGCGATCACGTCGTCGAGAGGCAGGGCCTTGGGCAGCTTGCGTCCGGGCGTCGGCGGCTTGACCGTTCGGGCCACGTCGACGCTGACCAGACCTTCGGCGGCGGAAAACTTGTGGAATCCGCGAACCGCGATCAGGGTGCGTGCTGCCGAACTGGCCGCCAATGGTACGACGCCGGAATCTTTGTCACCCAGGCGCAGATGTGTCACGAATTCGGTGACGTCGTTCTCCGTCACGCCCGCGACGTCGTCGATGCCGCGTCCGTGCAGGTACTCCGCGTACCGATTCAGGTCGCGGCGATAGGAAAGTAGAGTATTGCGCGCAGATCCTCGCTCGACCGCTAGATGGTCGAGATACGAGTCCACCTGTCGGGCAAGCACTTCAGGCTCGCGACTTGCGTTCTCCGAATGCGCGAGGACGATCGGGCCACGGTGCGTCGGCGGGGCGTAGCGGCTTTCCCGTCGCGCGTGCGGTGGCGATCGCGAGAATGCCTGATACCGCTGTGGCATTGACGATGTCGCCGCGTAGCGCCATGTCGACGGCGTCGGCGAGCGGAACCCGCGAAATCTCGAGATCGGCTTCTTCGTGTTCGGGATCGTCGCGCTCCACCTCGTGCAGCCCCTCGGCGAGGAAGACGCGAACCGCCTCGTCCGTGAACCCGGGTGAGAGAGCGACATCGACCAGCACCGACCATCGGTCGGCGCCGAGTCCGGTTTCTTCGCCCAGCTCGCGCGCTGCAGCCTCGACCGGGCTCTCCCCCGGAGCGTCGAGCAGACCGGCAGGAATTTCCCACAACCGGTGCCCGAGCGGGTGACGGTACTGGTGAATCAGCACCAGGTTGTCGTGCTCGTCCAGTGCCACGACGGCAACGGCGCCGTGATGCTCGACGACTTCCCGATCGGCACGCTGACCACCAGGCATCGCAACGGTGTCGACGCGCAACGCGATGATCGCGCCGGTGTAGACCGTCTTGGAGCCGAGGGTGTCGAATTCGTGCCGACCGGGATCGCTCATGTGTGGCTAGACCTTTTCAATGTTCTCGACTGCAGCGTCGAGCGCCGTCTCGGTGGCGGCGGTGTCGATCTTCTCGTCACCGTGGACGTCGACGGGCAGGCGCTCTTCGAGCTTGTACGTCAACGCTGCTTCGACGAAGGCGGCGAACAGCGGATGCGGGCGAGTCGGGCGGCTCTTGAGCTCCGGGTGTGCCTGGGTGGCAACGAAGAACGGATGCTGCTCACGCGGGTACTCGACGAACTCGACCAGATGACCGTCCGGTGAGGTTCCGCTGAACTGCAAGCCGGACTTGGCAATCCGATCGCGGTAGGTGTTGTTGACCTCGTAGCGGTGACGGTGACGCTCGGAGACGTCCTCGGTTCCGTAGGCCTGAGCGACGACGGAACCCTTGGTCAGCACGGCCGGGTAAGCACCCAGACGCATGGTGCCACCGAGGTCGGCGTCACCGGCGATGACGTCTTCCTGATCAGCCATCGTCGAGATGACCGGATGCTTGGTGTCCGGCTCGAACTCGGCCGAGTTGGCATCGTCGAGGCCGACGCTACGAGCAGCTTCGATGACGACGCACTGCAGACCCAGGCACAGACCCAGCAGCGGCAGCTTGCGCGAACGTGCGAAACGGATCGCGCCGAGCTTGCCTTCGATGCCGCGGATGCCGAAGCCACCGGGGATCAGAACACCGTCGACGTCACCGAGAGCGGCCTGCGCTCCGGCTTCGGTCTCACAGGCGTCCGACGGTACCCAGGAGATCTCGACCTTGGACCGGTTCGCGAATCCACCGGCGCGGAGTGCCTCGGTGACGGAGAGGTATGCGTCGGGCAGGTCGACGTACTTGCCGACCAATGCGACGCGCACCGTCTCACGCGGCTGGTGAACACGATCGAGGAGGTTGCCCCACACGGTCCAGTCGACGTCGCGGAACGGGAGACCGAGCTGGCGAACGACGTAGGCGTCGAGGCCCTCACGGTGCAGAACCTTCGGGATGTCGTAGATCGAGGGAGCGTCGGGCGTCGAGATGCAGGCGTCGACGTCCACGTCGCACATCAGGGCGATCTTGTTCTTGAGGCCCTGCGGAACGTCACGATCGCAACGAAGGATCAGCGCGTCGGGCTGAATGCCGATGCTGCGCAACGACGCAACCGAGTGCTGCGTGGGCTTGGTCTTGAGCTCTCCGGAGGGGCCGAGGTACGGCACGAGGGAGACGTGCAGGAAGAAGACGTTGTCGCGGCCGACGTCGTGGCGGACCTGGCGAGCGGCTTCGAGGAAGGGCTGCGATTCGATGTCGCCGACGGTGCCACCGATTTCGGTGATCACGACGTCCGGGCGGTGTCCCTGCAGATCCGGACCGCTCATCTCGAGGATGCGACGCTTGATCTCGTCGGTGATGTGCGGGATGACCTGAACGGTGTCGCCGAGGTACTCGCCGCGGCGTTCCTTGGCGATGACCGTCGAGTACACCTGGCCGGTGGTGACGTTCGCCTGGCCGGAGAGGTCACGGTCGAGGAACCGCTCGTAGTGTCCGACGTCGAGGTCGGTCTCGGCACCGTCTTCGGTGACGAAGACCTCGCCATGCTGGAAGGGGTTCATGGTGCCCGGATCCACATTGAGATAGGGATCGAGCTTCTGCATGGTCACGCGCATTCCCCGCGCGGTCAACAACTGTCCCAGGCTCGAGGCGGTCAAACCTTTGCCGAGCGAGGAAGCTACACCTCCGCTGACGAAGATGTGCTTGGTGGCGGTACGCGTGTTAGTGCGTGACTGTGGCAAAGGGGCTCCCGTGACGACTGTGCAGGGCTTGGTCTGATGAAGCATGCTGGGGCCTGCCGACCCACGGGATTTCACGGTAACACCTATCGGGGGTCGGTGCCTACAACGCGCCGACTTTCCGCCCCCGATGTGACCGGCGTATCAATACCGGGGTGTTCAGTTGGTGGGTGCGCCGACGGTGACCGCCGCCGCTCCCGGTCCCGTGCCGTAGCGGCCGGCGCCGCCGTTCAACTGTTCCTGCAGCGCCAACGGCGTGGTGATCTTGCCCGATTCCCGGTCGATGTTGTCGATGGTCGTCAAGCCCGCTGAGAGCGCCGCGTCCGCACGTGCGACGGCAACCGGACCACTGCCCTCGGCCGAGCCAGGCCGGCCCGCGAGAATCGTTCCTGCGCCGCGTCCGTCGAGAGCACCGGCGAACCGGGCGATGACGGCGCCGCGGTTACCCGTGGCTGCGTCGGATTCACTCTTGTTGTCGCCGGTGAGAACCACGGCGAGTTGAGCCGGCTTGACCGCTCCGTCGTCGTAGCTGATGAAACCGGCGCTACGCAGCGAGTCGAGCGCGAGATTCATCTCGTCCGGAGTGCTCTGCGGCTCGCTGTTCTGCCCGTTGAGAAGCAGAACCGAACCGAGCAGATCACCCGCGAGACTGCCCTGATCGACCGCACCGGTCTTGAGGGTGATCCCCGCAGGGATGACATTGGTGACGACGGTCCGCAAGCGGTCACCACCGGTGGCGTCGACAAACGAATCGGTGAGCGAGACGCGTCCGGTCACGGCACCGCCGGCGGCAGTGACGAGTCGGTTGACACCGTCGAGATCACTGGGATCCGCGTCCGGTGCCGTGATGACGACGACGGTGCGACCAGCGAGACTGTCACGCACGACGCGACCGCCGACAGCGGCATCGAAGCCGTCCGCGGAATTGAGTTGCTGCTGAAGCTGATTGGACTGTTGATTGAGGTCTTCGATCTCGTTCTGCAGGTCCGCCTTGTCGTCGCGCAGACCCGAAAGCAATCCACTGGACAGCATTCCGGAACCGAGCACCACGCCGATCGCGAGTGCCAGGAAGATTGCCGCTATGGAAATTGCATGTTGACGCATCGAAATCACTTGAAGAGCCCCTGAACCCACAGCGCGAAGCTGTTCCACGTTGCGATTGCCCAGTCGAGAACTTCACTACCGGCATTGGACACGACCAGGGCGACGATCACTGCCACCAGGGCGGCGAGCACCAGGAGCGCGATCGCGCCGCCGGACACTCGACTTCGATACAGCGTTGCCACAGCCTTGGCGTCGACCAGTTTCGGTCCCACCTTGAGCCGTGTCATGAACGCCGACGGATTGCTTTCACGACGCCCACGGTCGAAGAACTCGTCCAAGGACACCACGTTGCCGACCGTCACGATCAGTGAAGCTCCGTGGTGATCGGCGAGCAGCAACGCAAGGTCGGTCGGTGAGCAGGTCGCCGGGAACGTCATCGCCCCGATACCGAGATCCTGGATTCGGGAAAGCCCCGCCGCATGACCGTCCTGGTCTGCGGGCAGTACAACTTCCGCGCCGGACTTGAGGGTGGAACTGGTGATCTCTTCCGGGTCGCCCACGATCAGATCGGGGCGGTATCCGGCCTTGCTCAACACGTCCGCACCTGCGCCGACACCGATCAGGATCGGCGAATACTCCTTGATGAAGGGCTTGAGGTTCTTCAGATCGGCCTCGTGTTCGGGTCCGTCGGAGACGACCACGACGTGGCGATCCTTCAAGTCGATGTCGATGTCCGGAACACCGATTCCGTCGATCAGCAAAGGACTTTCGGTGCGGATGAACTCGATGGTGTTACCCGAGAACGCTTCCAGGTGATCGACCAGGCCGGTCTTGGCCTCGATCATCCGATCGGAGATCTCGGCCTCGGTCTGCTCTTCGCCCTTGACGAGGCTCTTCTCGCCGTTGAAGATCTCGCCCTCGTGCAGGCGGATCTTGCTGCCGTCCTTGACGTTCTTGAAGACGTCACCGTCTACGGCATCGATCAGAACGATGTCGTTGGCGACGATCACTTCCGGTCCGAGGTTGGGGTACCGCCCCGAAATCGACGGCGACGCGTTGACCACGGCCATGACTCCGGCTTTCACCAGAGCATCGGCGGTCCGGCGATCGATGTCGACTTCGTCGAGGATCACGATGTCTCCAGGACCGACGCGGCGTAGAAGCTTCGCCGTGTTCCGATCGGCCCTGGCGATGCCACTGATCCCAGGCAAGGATTCGGTGTTACGTGAGAGCAATCCGGGCATCTTCATGGCTTCGATGATGAACCTGAAACCGCGTTGACCGGTGGAGGCGCGCCGACAACTACCACATCAGTCACACCAACACCACAGAACCTTCAATCTGTGACGCGGGCCGCATTCGCGATCTCGAGCAGTTCTTCGGCGTGCGCACGACCGGTCTCGGTGTCGTCCAGCCCTGCCAACATACGGGCCAATTCGACCACCCGATCCGAATCCGACAAGGTCCGCACGCCACTGCTCACCACGCCGCCTTTGTCGTCGACCTTGTCCACCACGAGGTGGGTGTCGGCAAACGCAGCAACCTGCGGAAGGTGGGTGACGACGATAACCTGATGCGTACGAGCAAGTTTCGCCAATCGGCGGCCGATCTCGACAGCAGCGCGACCACCGACCCCCGCGTCCACTTCGTCGAAAACCATCGTCGCGCCGGTGTCGCTACCAGCGAGAACAACCTCGAGCGCCAGCATGACGCGTGACAGCTCGCCACCGGAAGCGCTCTTACTGATCGGAAGTGACGGTGCCCCGCTGTGCGCGGACAGACGGAATTCCACCTCGTCGACGCCGGCAGACCCGGCATGAAGGTCTACTCCCCCGACGCTGAGCGGCGCCGAGTCCTGCGGGCCGGCAGGCTGCGAGCGCACAGTCACCTCGAGACCCGCACGTCCCATCGCCAGACCGGCGAGTTCCGCGCTGACGGCTTTGGCGAGCTTTGCCGCTGCCTTGACTCTGGCGGCGCTCAGCTTTGTGGCGGCTTCCGCAGTGAGGCCAGCCGTCTCCTCGACCTGCTTGGCCAACAGCGACAACGCATCCGAGGACACGTCGAGTTTGGACAGACGAGCGCGAGCGGTATCTGCCCATTCGAGAACACCGTCGACATCGGCGGCGTACTTGCGAGTCAGAGTCTTCAGTTCCGATTGCCGCGACAGCAGCGAGTCCAGAGCACCCGGGTCTGCGGGCAGCCCGGACAGATAGGTGTTCAGGTCACCGGCAACATCGGTGACGACGGCAATAGCGTCGGCCAACCGGGAACCGAGGCCGTCCAGATCTGCGTCGGTGACCGACTCGATACGCGCCCGCGCTTCGGACATCAGGTCTAGCGCCGGCATGACCCCGACGTCGCCGCTGGCCATGTCGTCACTACCGGCGAGCGCAGCGTGCGCCTCTTCCGCAGCCGAGCGGAGCGAATCGAGTTCACTGAGTCGACGAACTTCGGCAACGATCGCCGTGTCCTCGCCTGGCTCGGGTGCCACGCCGTCGATTTCGTTGAGCGCGAAGGTCAACTGATCTGCTTCTTGCGCCAATTCACGAGCCTTCGACGTGCGTTCGATCAACTCCGAACGAGCATCGAGCCATTCACGACGGTGTTTGCGGTACCTCGTCAGCAGCGTTCCGATTGCCTTGTCCCCGAAGCGGTCCAGCGCATTGCGTTGCTGGTCGGGACGAAGCAATCGCAGCTGATCGTTCTGCCCGTGGACAGTCAGAAGTGGGTCCGTGAATTCTGAGAGAACTCCCGCCGGCACGCTTCGTCCGCCGAGATGAGCCCGTGAGCGGCCGTCGCTGCCGACTGTCCGGACGGCGATGATGGTCCCGTCCTCGTCGCGCTCGGCGCCGGACGATTCCAGGATTCGGACGATCTCACGCTCGGTGGCCGGTGGGACGTCGTCGGCGATGAATCGTCCTTCGACGACGGCTCGCGACGCGCCCAACCGCACCCGCCCGGCATCGGCTCGCGCTCCGCTGAGGAGGTGCAAGCTGGTGACGACCATCGTTTTACCTGCGCCGGTTTCACCGGTCAGGACGGTCAGGCCCTCGTGGAACTGGGCGCTGGCCTCGGAGATCACACCAAGACTGTCGATACGGATCTCTGCGAGCACGATTAAGGCTTCCTTCCTCGCCATCCGGTAACCGGAAGCTCGAACTTGCGAACCATCCGATCAGCGAAGGGCGCAGAGTCCAACCGGACCCACTTGACGGGAGTGGCGCCGCGAACGATCTCGACGCGAGCGCCGGCAGGCAGTTCCAACGTACGACGACCGTCGCAGAAGACCAGGCCGTCGTGGCTACCGGCGACGGTCTCCACCGCGATGATCGAATTCGGGCTGGTGACCAACGGCCGCGCGAACAGCGCGTGCGCGTTGCTGGGTACGACGAGCAATGCTTCGAGTTCTGGCCACACGACGGGGCCGCCTGCGGAAAAGGCATAAGCGGTCGAGCCGGTGGGAGTGGACACGAGAACACCGTCGCAACCGAAGGCAGATACCGGTCTGCCGTCGACCTCGAGGACAACTTCGAGAACTCCCAAACGCGAACGGTTCTCGATGCTGGCCTCGTTGAGCGCCCACCCGCGGTCGATGATCTCGTCGTCCACCCGAATCACGACGTCGAGTGTCATACGGGACTCGACGCGATATTCCTTGCGAACTACCTGTGCGAGAGCCTCGTCGAGATGCTCGGCCTCGGTCTCTGCCAGAAATCCGATCCGTCCGAGGTTGATGCCCAGTACCGGAATGGACGCTTCTTGAGCGAGTTCGGCGGCGCGCAGAAATGTGCCGTCACCACCGAGAACCAGAACCAACTCGCATCCGACGGCAGCATCAGGGCCGGGATGAACAACCGTGACGTCGAGACCCGGCGCAGAGAAGCCCGCGGGTTCCGTCATTGCTTCGATGCGCGAGCTGTCTGCTTCGTCGACGAGGACTCGCAGCCCGATTCCCGCCCGTTCGAAAATCTTCCCGACTCGTTTGGCGGTTTCCGTGATGTCACGTCGACCAGGGTGTGCGACAAGAAGGATCTCGCGCGACTCGCCGTTCGTGACCGCGTTCACTGGGGCCCTTCCTCTACAGCCTTGCGAATCATGTCCTCCACCGAAGGAATTCCCTCGGTGTCCGGCTCGTGATCACCGGGCGAACCTGTCTTTCGAAGCCACAGGAAATACTCGACATTTCCCGACGGACCGGGCAATGGGCTGGCCACGACACCTAACGTCCGCAGACCTACCTTTGCAGCAGCCTCCGACACGTCGAGCACAGCCGAGATTCGCAATTCCGGATCTCGTACGACGCCACCGGCACCGACGCGGTCCTTGCCCACCTCGAACTGAGGCTTGACCATCGGAACCAGGTCCGCGCCGTCAGCAGTACAGGCGACAAACGCCCCGAGTACAAGTTTGAGAGAAATGAACGACAAGTCCGCGACAACGAGATCGACAGTTCCGCCGATGGTCTCCGCATCAATTGCACGAACATTGGTTCGGTCGATGACGTGCACCCGGTCATCGGACTGCAGGCGCCACACCAGTTGTCCGTAGCCGACGTCGACTGCGACAACTTCCTTCGCACCACGCGTCAGCAGAACATCGGTGAACCCACCGGTGGATGCGCCGGCGTCGAGGCAACGGCGACCTTCGACCGTCAATCCTTCGGCACCGAAGGCGTCGAGTGCGCCGATCAGTTTGTGAGCACCTCGCGACGCCCACGAAACTTCCTGCTCCACCTCGACGACCCGAAGCGGAGTACCGGCTTCGATCGCCGTCGCAGGCTTGGTCGCAACGGCTCCCGAGATGAGAACTCGCCCGGCGGAAATCAGTTCTTGCGCATGATCTCGTGACCGTGCGAGTCCGCGACGGACAAGTTCGGCGTCCACCCGTGCTCTACGTGCCACGTCAAGCCCTGTCCACAGAGGCGAGTGCCTGGACGAGCACCTCGTGTGCCTGTTCCAAAATATGTGCCTTCTGCGGAATCACACCTGCTCCGTGCTGATCGTTCGGATCCTGTTCGATGCCGCCCAGGCGCGCCAGCAAACCGTCGACGTCAGAACGTATGCGTTCCGGATCGACGGAAGGGCGTGGCCCGGGCAACGGAGATCCGTTACTCGTGTTTCCGGGGTGCGGTGTCGGCGTGCTCATCGGGCACAACGTTAGTGCATGACTCTCGGTTACGCATACACCCGCACCCCCGCGAGTCGAACACATTTGCGAGAGATCAGACGAGCCAGGATGCAAACAGATCCGCCACGCCGGCATCCGACGCTTCCAGGGTCCGGAACGACGGATTAGCCCATGCGACAGGCGCAACCGCGCGTAGAAGCGACATCTCGTCCCCGACAACCGGGCCGTCGACAACCAGCGCCGACCCGTTCACGGAGACAGACCACTTGGAGTCCGCACCGACCAGCGATTCGACGGCCGGCTGATTGAGCGAATCCAGAGTTGCTGCAATGTAGGTGGGGCGCTGCTCAACCGGAGCCCGCAGTACGTCACCCGGCGTGCTCACACCGGTGAGAACCAACAACGAGTCGATCGAAACAGCGTGTGCGCCTTCGATATCGGTGTCCAAACGATCACCGACCACCAGTGGACGCGAGCACCCACTGCGAGCGAGCGCGTCCTCCATCAGCGGTGCAGCAGGCTTACCTGCCACCAACGGTTCCTGCTTGGTCGCAGCGCGTAGAGCTGCCACCATCGAGCCGTTGCCCAGCACCAAACCCCGCTCCGACGGCAGTGTTGTGTCCAGGTTTGCCGCTACCCACAGCCCACCGGCCCGAATCGCCAAGCACGCCTCGGCAAGGATCGACCAGTTGGTCTCCGTCGAATGTCCTTGAACGACAGCAACCGGAGAATCCGCGAATTCTCGCACCGGAAGCAACCCGACGCGCGTCACCTCGTCGGCCAATGCGTCGGTACCGACGACGAGCACAGCGGCACCGGGTTCGAGACGCTCCGACAGCAGACGCACTGCCGTCTGGGAACTGGTGACGACACGATCGTCTTCGGAATCGAAACCAAGTTCGGTCAGATGCGCCGACACTGCCGAAGGCGAGCGACTCGCATTGTTGGTCACGTAGTACAAAGCCTGCGTGCCCTGACCAAGAGCAGCCTGGGTGCCGGGAATCGCATGAGCTCCGGCGTACAGAGTGCCATCGAGATCGAGCAAAAGTACGTCGTACTGAGTACGAAGCACGGTCACTGATCTTCTCCGGTCAACTCGGCCACCCGTTCTTCAGCATCCGTGTCACCCTCGAGGTCAGCAGCTGCAGCGTTGAGGAACCACTTCAGTCCGTCTTCGACACGACCAGCTGCAACGAGAGCATCGGCGTAGGCGTAGAACAGCCGAGCCGCAGCTTCACCGGTACGCGCTGCGTCCAGATCCTTGGTCTGCAGTGTGACAACTGCCTGGTCGAACTGACCGAGATCCATGCGGGCGCCCGCGACGACGATCCTCAACTCAGACGCCTCGTCGCCCGAAAGCAGGGCAGCCTCGTCGCTACGGCCGAGCTCGATCGCGCGTTCGGGTCGACCCAAACCGCGTTCGCAGTCGGCCATGACAGCGATCAGACCCGGTCCGCCAGCCATTCGACGGGCAGCACGAAGCTCGGAGAGAGCTTCAGCCCATTCACCGGCGTGGTACGCGGTGATTCCGGCAGCTTCACGAACGACCGCAATTCGGCCGGCGCGCTGACGGGCAGCGCGAGCGTGGAGCAGTGCGAGTTCCGGATCTTCGTCGACGAGCTTGCCCGCCATGACGAGGTGACGCGCAACCGTGTTGGCGTTGTCCTTGTCGAGGCTGAGCAGATCCCGACGAACGGCCGGGTCCAACTCCGTGGGCTCTACGTTGTCGGGCAAATCCGGTTCGTCAGGTCGTGCTTGCTGACGGTTGCGGTCGCCGTCGCGTCCACGAGGGGCGAACCCACCCTCGCCACCGCGACGCTGTCCGCCGTTGAATCCGCCGCCGCGGTTACTGTTTCCAGCACCGCCACGGTTGTTGTCTCCGGCACCACCGCGGCGGTCTCCGCCTGCAGCGCCGCGTGATCCACGCCCGTCGTTGTCACGACGGGGGCCACCTGATCGAGGCGCTCCTCCCCCACGGAAGGACCGACGCTCGTCGCCATTCTCCGACACAGTCATTCCTCTCATACAACGCACGAAAGGGGACCCAATATGTTGGGTCCCCTTTCGGTTAACGGGTGTTCGGCGGTGTCCTACTCTCCCACACCCTGTCGAGTGCAGTACCATCGGCGCTGAAGGGCTTAGCTTCCGGGTT
>NZ_JAZHFF010000001.1:740711-1382315 GCF_036541985.1 Rhodococcus sp. IEGM 1306 | reverse complement strand
GCAACCATTCAGACGGAAGAATGAACAATCACCGACGAAAAATACTCACACCACACACAAACCAACCAAACCCCAAGGGGCGGTTGATCATTCGCGGATGCGAAGTACCAAAAAATATTTGGCACTGACATTCATCGACACACTGTTGAGTTCTCAAAGAACACGCACACACCATCACCACGACCCTATGGCCGCCGCTCCGGGGCAACTTTTCCAGCCTATCCCAACCAGGTCACCGGCGCAAACCGGAACCCCGTGAAGAAAAACTGGATTGTGTTCGCCAGGCACTTCGTACAACCTCGTGTCCCTCACCCTCGCAGGTGGGAGTCGGTGTCCGTGTCGCTCTGACCTGGACAAAGTTACGCGAAGATCAACAGAACACCAAATCGCCAGGTCAGAGCACTGACGCCGGTTAACAGGCGATACTTTTCTCGAATTTTTACTTCTCGCGATGACTTTCTGCGCCCACTGCGGTCTGTATGAGCAGGAACCAACAGGAACCGAAGCGTTCAGTAATCAGTCAACCGAGTTCAAGGAGCACCCAATGTCTCGTCTTCTCTTCGTCAACATGCCGGTCAAGGACGTCGTCGCTACCCGTGCATTCTTCAGTGGCCTCGGCTTCGAGTTCAACGACATGTTCAGTGACGAGAACACTGTCTCGATGATCGTCAGCGATTCCGCCACCGTCATGTTCCTGAACGAACCGCGTTTCGGGGACTTCATCGCCGACGACATCTGCGACACGTCGAAAGCTCGTGAAGCACTGATGTGTGTGTCGGCCGACAGCAGGGAGGAAGTCGACACCTTCGTCGACGCGGCGATTGCTGCCGGCGGCAGCAAGTGGATGGAGCCCCAGGATCACGGCTTCATGTACGGACGCGCATTCCGCGACCTCGACAATCACGTCTGGGAGGTCATGTGGATGGACCCGGCTGCGACTGTTCCCCAGCAGTAACGCACAGCAACAGCAGTAACGAGCAGTCGCGCGGGTCCCTCCATACCGGAGGGCTCGCGCAACTCCTTGCCCCTACAACTCGGCAGGGCCCCTACAGCTCGGCAGGCAATCCGAACCGTGCGAACAGACTCAGATCGAAGAAACACGTCACGTGCGAGATCCCGGACTCGGTGACATCGAGAACGTGCAACTGGAAAGCGCGGTGAACACCATCGGGCTCGCGCATGTAGAGGCCGAACGCCGGCTGACCGTTCGCAGCGGTCGGAAGTAGGCGCATCGCTCCTGGTCCGTCGGCCGGGCATTTGGTTCCGATGAGTTGCCCGATTGCCTCGGGGCCCTGGTACCAACCCTCGAACGGAGGCATCTCCCAGATGGCTTCGCGCGTGAACAGTTCGACGATGGCCTCGACGTCGTAGCTCTCGAAGCTGTGCACGTAGTCGCGAAGCAACTTCCGGGCAGCCTCGGTAGTCGGTTCCACGAGATCGTCCTCGGTGGGTCCGATGTGATTGATCTGCGCGCGAGCCCGCTGCAGCAGGCTGTTTACCGCAGTGGTTGTGGTGTCCAGCGCCTCCGCAACTTCCGACGCCTTCCACTGCAGAACGTCACGTAGAACCAGAACCGCACGTTGGCGCGCGGACAAGTGCTGCAAAGCGGCAACAAGCGCGAGCCTGACCGAATCGCGATTGACGACCATGACGGCCGGATCATTGACGTCGCCCAACGCAGAATCGGCGATCGGTTCCAACCAGGCAATCTCGTTGCGCTCGATCAAATCGTCGGCCGGGTCCGAACTAGGTGCGCCGAGGCCGGTCGGGAGGGGACGCCTCGATCTCCCCTCCAGCGCGGTCAGGCAGGTATTCGTCGCGATGCGGTAGAGCCAGGTCCTCAGAGATGACTGGCCCTTGTAACCGTCGAACCCGCGCCAAGCCCGGATGAACGTCTCCTGGACCTGGTCTTCGGCGTCGTGAATCGACCCCATCATGCGATAGCAGTGCGCCAGCAACTCGCGGCGGTACGGATCGGCAAGAGTGAGGAAATCACTGTCCAACGCCTGATCGACTGTCATTTGTTCAGACTAGTGGCCGAGCGCCCGAAACACAGGCGTCGGCGAGAATTCGATCAGGCAGGCGCCTGCACCGCAGTCAACCTGGATCTCTTCCGGAGAACGAACCCCAGTGATTCGTAGAGTCTGATCGCATTCGTATTCGATTGCACTGCATGGAGAAATGGCAGCTCGCCGCGCTCGCGAATCCCGGCAGCGACGGCACGGATCAGCGTCGTACCCAGGCCTCGACCCCGAAAGTCGCTGTCAGTGCACACCGCACTGATTTCCGTCCATCCCGGAGGGTGCAACCGCTCCCCCGCCATGGCAACAAGTCTTCCGTCGACGCGAATGCCGTAGTAACTGCCCATCTCGACGGTACGAGGAAGAAACGGTCCTGGCTTGGTGCGCTCGATCAATGCCAGAATTTCGGGAACGTCGCCCGTTCCGAGAAGTTCGACCGACGGATCAACGGAGACTTCGAGTGCGGATCCGTCCATCTGCACCGAGCCGAACTGATCCACAACGCGCCACCCTTCCGGCGGGCGGTGATCAAATCCTCGCAAACCTACTGTGCCGCCAGGACCTACGAGTGTGAGTAGGTTCTCCCAGTCCTCGGCGTCCAACTCGGGCGGATGACCGACAAACGGCGCGACCGTCGGGTCGTATCGCGCAACTCTCCCTGCCCAGCGAGCGAATTGCGCATGATGTCCGCGAAGTCCTTGTCGCACAGGATCGTCCAGCGGATGGGTGTCGACATCCGTGTCAACTGTCTCGACAAACGACGCCAGGGTCGCCTCCGTGGTCATCGAACCTCTTCCTGCCCTATTTGCCTGTGATGGAGGCGAACGAACCTCCCCGCCCACCTCTATGACAACGCTAGGAACACTTGCTGTCGTAGTCGCCGGATAGAATCAAGTTGATTCTGACCTCGACCTGTATTTCCGGCGTCAATCAGGGCTCGATTGCAGATCTGCACCAGGACATTCGTCGCGACGCCTCACCAACCGGAAGGCTATTTGGCATGAGCAACTCCGACCCGATCAGGTCTGCATTCGACCAGTTGCCCCTGAAGGAGATGGACGCTGCAACGCTGGTCTTCGCCATCGAGAGCGCCGTCGACGAGCTGGCGATCTCGGGTGAAACCCTACGGCTCGCCATGGAGGTCGCGACCCTTGCGCACCTCGATCAGTTCAGAAAGAACGGGATCAAGTCCGACGAGGATCCCTACATCGTTCATCCCCTACGAAATGTATTGCGGCTGCTTCGGTACGGGTGCTCCGATGTCGAGATCCTGAGCGCAACCGCGCTTCACGACACGGTCGAGGACCGACCACACGCCGTCATCGCGCTCCTCGGTGGCCAGACTGCAGACGACATGTCCGCATCCGAAGCGCAGGAACGTGCGTCAACACTCATCGCCTCGCGCTTCGGCCACAGAATCTCCGAACTTGTTGAGGCAGTGACCAATCCAATCGACTACCCATGCGACAACACCACCGCCGGATATCAGGATCACGTCATCCGCGCGATAGCGGATCCCGCGGTATTCCTCGTGAAGTTCAGCGACTTCGTCGACAACGCGGGAAGCGTGAAGTACCTGAGCGAGACCGACAGGCTGAGGCTGGTCACGAAATACGAACCACTCGTGGAGCACTTCAAGCGGACTTCACTTGCTCTCGGCAACGGATTGCACCTCCCTCCCTCAGGACTCGACGCGATTGCAAAGCACATCGCAACCATCGAACGCGATTTCTCGAATACGGTCCGACCGGACATAAAAAATACTCGCCAGTAGTACCGATCAGTAATAATCGAGCAACCCAGAGAATTCTCCGAATATGCGATTTTATTACCAGTGAGTATTCACTTTCTTGCCGATTACATTACCATCGTGATCCGTGTCACAAGTCCGAATTCCATTGCACCGCAATGATTTAACGCCATATGTGTAACCGTGGTTCACGTTGACTAATATTCTTCAATTCGCCCAGGTGACATGAGCGTCGACATACTGCATTCTTAGATAAACCAGGGATTCCCTGGAAGCAGACACAATATGTTGCTGATTCGTGATTGGAGCGGTTCTGAGTCCACGCCTGCAGGGTGGCGCACAAGGCACACAGTGTCTCAGCGCACACAGCGCCTCGGTGCACACAGTGCTTCAGCGCAGGGGACTCGACGAACCGGAAGGGCAATCACTTGCCGACGCGCAACCGGGGGAAACACAGCGCATCGCGGCGTAGTTCACGAACCGGGGAATCCGGGTATGTGGGACACGGTCGGCTCATATCGCAACGTACGTGACGAAGAATCTCATCAAGGACGGTGGCAGTGACAATGTTCAAACGAATCGCAGTGGTCAATCGAGGTGAGGCCGCGGTCCGGCTGATCAGGGCTGTACGCGAACTGAACGCCGAACACGACTACGGCATTCGCGTCATTGCACTGCACACCGAGGCCGAGCGCCGCGCCATGTTCGTCCGCCAGGCCGATGAGGGCGTGACCCTGCGCAGCACCGGCACCGGTAGCCCGTACCTCGACTACGCCGAACTCGAGCGAGCACTGCTCGCAGCCAAGGCCGACGCAGTCTGGGTCGGCTGGGGCTTCGTGGCCGAGGATCCCGCCTTCGCGGAGATCGTCGCGAAACTGGGCATCACGTTCGTCGGCCCGAGCGCCGACGCGATGCGCCTGCTCGGCGACAAGGTTGCCGCCAAGATCCTGGCCGAGAAGGTCGGCGTACCGGTCGCCCCGTGGAGCGGCGGACCGGTCGAAACGCGCGCCGACGCTCGTCGTCATGCTCAGTCCATCGGATATCCCCTGATCATCAAGGCCCGAAGCGGCGGCGGCGGACGCGGTATCCGCAAGGTCTGGGCCGAAGACGAACTCGAAGTTGCACTCGAGCGCACGCAGGGCGAAGCAGAGCGGTCCTTCGGCGACCCCGTCGTCTTCCTCGAACGCCTTGTCACCGATGCACGCCACGTCGAGGTACAGGTCATCGCCGACAACCACGGCAATGTCTGGGCTCCGGGCGTTCGCGACTGCTCGATTCAGCGTCGCAACCAGAAGGTCATCGAAGAATCCGCCTCCCCCGTCCTGACCGAAGAACAGTCGGACCACCTCAAGAAGGTGTCCGCCGAACTGGTCAAGGCAGCCGGATACCAGGGCGCAGGCACGGTCGAATACCTCTACCAGCCCGAGAACAAGCTCTTCACGTTCCTCGAGGTCAACACCCGCCTGCAGGTCGAGCACCCGATCACCGAGGTCACCACCGGAATCGACCTCGTCAAACTGCAGATCCTGGTCGCCAGTGGTGACGAATTGGTCGGTGACTGCCCGCCCGCATTCGGCCACGCCGTCGAAGCCCGCCTCAACGCCGAAGACGCCGACAACGATTTCGCGCCGGCACCCGGCACCGTTCAGCTCCTCAAGTTCCCGCTCGGCTCCGGCATCCGGGTCGACACCGGCATCGCTGCCGGGGACGTCATTCCGCCCGACTACGACTCGATGGTCGCGAAGGTCATCGCGTGGGGCCGCAACCGCTCCGAGGCACTTGCGCGTCTGCGCACTGCCCTTCGTGAAACCACTGTCGTACTCGACGGCGGCACTACCACCAAGTCGTTCCTCCTCGATCTACTCGATCGCGACGAGGTCATCTCGGCATCCGCGGATACCGGCTGGCTCGACCGCACGGGCGCCCTCACCGGCACCACTCGCCGCGCGGACGTCGCGCTGATCGCCACCGCCATCGATGCTTACGACGCCGAGGAGTCCCTCGAGCGTGCGGCCTTCCTCGCCTCGGCACGTGGCGGCCGCCCACGCGCCAATCACGCGATCGGCCGTACCGTCGAGCTCAACTACCAAGGTCAGGCATACAAACTGACCGTCGGGCGTATCGGCCCGCACCGCTACCGCGTCGACGGAGACGCCGGAGACATCGAGGTCGACGTCGATCGTCTCGGTGACTTCGAGTCACGGCTGGTGATCGGTGATCGCCGCTTCCACGTCGTTTCCGTCGTGAGCCCGGCTCGCTATCTCGTCGAGGTCGACGGCATCAGCCACCAGATCAGCCAGGACGACGCCGGCGTAGTCCGCGCGCCGGCTCCCGCCGTAGTGGTAGCAGTACCGGTCGCGGTCGGCGACGACGTCGAAGCCGGATCCACTCTGGTCGTGCTCGAATCCATGAAGATGGAGACCGCGGTTCGCGCTCCGTATGCGGGCAAAGTGCGTGAGGTTCTCGCTACCGTCAACTCCCAGGTCGATGCCGGCGCACCGCTCCTGCGCGTCGACCAGGTCAGTGAGGAAGCTGTCACGGAGAAGGCTCCGCGAGTCCAATTCGATCTTCCCGCAGCAACTTCCGGGTCCGATACCCGCGCAGATGCATTGGCACAGCTGGAAGCACTGACCGCGATGATCAGTGGCTACGACGTCAGCGGCAAGCACGCAAACGCTGTTCTGGCCGAATACGACGCACTTCGCAGCGCACTCGAATCCGAGGACCGCGAACTGGTCCAGGCAGAACTGGCTGTGCTGACCACCTTCGCCGACATCTGCGAACTCTCGCGCAACAAGCCCACCTCGGGCGAGTCCGCGAAGGACGAGTCCGTCCACAGCCCCCGCGAGCACTTCCACACCTTCCTGCACTCACTCGACTCCGAGCGCGAAGGTTTGCCGGCGTCGTTCCGCACGAGACTCGAACGGGCACTTCGCCACTACGACGTCACCGATCTGGAAGATCGCCAGGCCGTCGAGGAAGCGGTGTACCGACTCTTCCTGGCTCTGCAGCGCATGGAAGCCCAGATCCCGGTCATTGCAGCACTTCTCGAAGGCTGGCTCGTCGGCGACAAGGCTCCCGGTTGCTCGGCGCAGGAGCTCAACGAGGTTCTCGATCGACTCATCGTCGCGACGCAGGTCCGCTACCCCGTCATCGGCGACGTCGCCCGCAACCTTCGCTTCCGGTTCTTCGACGAGCCGCGCATCCGCAAAGTTCGCGAAGACGTCTACGACGGAGTACGCGGCAACCTCGCCTACCTCGAAGAGCAGCCGGACGCTGCAGATTTCGACGAGCGAATCGCCAATCTCGTCGCCACTCCCGAACCGCTCCTGGACCTGTTGGGTCGAAAGATCGGCCTCGGCAACCGCGATGGCGGCCCTCTGCTCGAGGTCATCACGCGTCGCTACTACAAGATTCACTCGTTCGAAGACGTCCGCGTTTTCGAGCACGTCGACCGCCGTTTCGTAACCGGTAACTTCGACCTCAAGGGCGACGGGCTGCATCTGGTCTCGACGGTGGCCGAATTCGACGCTCTCGGTACGGCTCTCGACGACGTCGCCACGATCGCGCAGGATGCTCCATCCGGTCGCGGGCTGGTAGTCGACATCTACCTCGACTGGCCTGATCAGCCCGCCGACGGCGACGCGCTCGTCGAGACGCTGCGCACCGAACTCTCGCGCAACGAGACGATCACACGGTCTCGCCGCGCGACGGTGATCATCTGCAACCCGAACGGGGATCCGGTCCGGTGGGTCACCTTCCGCCCCGTCGACGGCGAACTGGTCGAGGACCACATCATCCGCGACATGCATCCGCTCACGGGTCAGCGTCTGGACATGTGGCGCCTGAAGAACTTCAACGGAAAGCGCCTCCCGGCTCCGGAGAACACCTACCTGTTCCACCTCTCGGCCAAGGAGAATCCGAAGGACGAGCGCCTGATCGCTCTGGCCGAAATCCGCGACGTGACACCGCAACTCGACGACGAAGGTCAGATGGTTGCACTCCCGGCCATCGAGCGCACGCTCGCTGCCTGCCTCGACGGTATCCGTCGTGCGCAGTCCCAGCGCGGCGACAAGCGTCGACTGGCAGCCAACCGCGTCGTGCTGTACGTGTGGCCGGTCGCCGACGTTCCCAGCGAACGCTTCTCCGTGATCGCTCAGAACGCAGCCCGACTGACCGTCGGCGCCGGGCTAGAAGAGATCACACTCATCACCCGCCTGAAGGACCGAAAGGGCGGCGCGCCCAAGGAAGTTGCGCTGCGATTCTCCTACCGCGCAGGTGCCGGTGTGGTCATCAACAAGACCACGCCTCCCACTGAACCGCTGCTCCCCCTCGACGCGTACGCCCAGAAGGTCCAGAGTTCGCGGGCACGCGGCACGGTGTACCCGTACGAGCTGATTCCGCTCCTGACCGGCACCAAGGGCACCTTCGTCGAGCACGACTTCGACGAAGCGGGCGTCCTCTCACCTGTCGAGCGTCCGTACGGGCTCAACAAGGCCGGCATCGTCGTCGGCCTCGTGAACACTCCGACGCCGCGCTATCCCGAGGGAATGACCCGTGTCGCGCTCTTCGGTGACCCCACCAAGGCGCTCGGTACCGTGGCCGAGGCCGAATGCTCACGCGTGGTCGCTGCCATCGACCTGGCCGAGAAGTTGAACGCCCCGGTCGAGTGGTTTGCACTGTCCTCGGGTGCCACCATCTCGATGGAGAGCGGCACCGAGAACATGGACTGGGTCTCCCGTGGCCTGCGCCGGATCATCACCTTCACCCAGAACGGCGGTGAAATCAATATCGTCGTCACGGGCATCAACGTCGGCGCTCAGCCCTACTGGAACGCCGAAGCCACCATGTTGATGCACACCAAGGGCATTCTGGTGATGACCCCGGACAGCGCGATGGTGCTGACCGGCAAGCAGTCTCTCGACTACTCCGGTGGTGTGTCGGCCGAGGACAACTTCGGTATCGGTGGTTACGACCGCGTCATGGGCCCCAACGGCCAGGCGCAGTACTGGGCCCCCGACCTCACTGCGGCGTGCGAGATCCTGTTCCGTCACTACGCACACTCGTACCTCGCTCCCGGCGAACGGTTCCCGCGCCGCGCAGCGACGACGGACCCCGTCGATCGCGACGTGCGTAGCTTCCCGCACACCCACCCGTCGAGCGACTTCGAGACGGTCGGCGACATCTTCTCCTCGGCGAAGAACCCGGATCGCAAGAAGCCCTTCGACATTCGCACCGTAATGCGTTCGGTGGTCGACCAGGACCACTCTGTTCTCGAGCGTTGGGCCGACATGGCCGGCGCCGACACCTCGGTCGTTCTGGACGCGCACCTCGCCGGACATCCGGTCACAGTGGTGGGCATCGAATCCCGCGCGATCCCACGTAAGGGGCACTTCCCCGCCGACGGTCCCGACACCTGGACGTCGGGAACGCTGTTCCCGAACTCGTCGAAGAAGACTGCCCGCGCGATCAATGCTGCGAGCGGCAACCGTCCGATCGTGGTGCTGGCCAACCTGTCCGGCTTCGACGGTTCCCCGGAGTCGCTGCGCAACATCCAGCTCGAGTACGGCGCCGAGATCGGCCGCGCCATCGTCAACTTCGACGGACCGATCGTGTTCTGCGTCGTCTCCCGCTACCACGGCGGCGCGTTCGTCGTGTTCTCCGGTGCGCTCAACGACAACATGGAAGTTCTTGCTGTCGAAGGCTCGTTCGCGTCGGTACTCGGCGGCGCCCCCGCCGCCGCAGTGGTCTTCACCCGTGAGGTGAACACCCGCACCAACAACGACCCGAAGGTGCAGCAACTGGAGGCAGACTTGGCAGCAGCCAAGGATGACACGGAGAAAGCACATCTGCGCGTAGAACTGAACGCTCAGCGCATCGCCGTCCGCTCCGACAAGCTCGGCGAAGTGGCATCCGAATTCGAAGCGATCCACAACATCCAGCGGGCCCGAGAGGTCGGCTCGGTGGATGAGATCGTCCCTGCCGCAGAACTGCGTCCGCAGATCATCGCAGCAGTCGAACGCGGCATGAAGCGCGCACTCGCGCAGTAAGTTTCTCCGCACGTCGAGCGGTCCCGCGAAATGCGGGGCCGCTCGATTTGTGTCCAGGCAGCGCCTGCGTCAGACGCCCTCGAGCGCCTCTCCGATCTCTTCGAGGACGTGATTGTGCTGCTCTGTTGCGAGCAGATGCCCCGCTGCAATGGTGACTGCCACGGGCCACTCGATGATCTCGAAGGCGACCATCAGTCCCATCACCGCAAAGTAGGCGATCTGCTCGGGTCTCGGAACAGGGATGGCACCGACGATCGGTAGCTCCAACTCGAAGCTCCGTGCCGAACGGACGGATTCGACTACCGCGCGGTGATCGACGGGGTTCGTGTGGTCGACGGTGTTCTGGGACATGTCACGATTCCTCAGGATTCATCTCGGGTCGCCCGGGAGTTCGGCGACGTGTCACTTCCAGCAGCGACGCTCACAAGCGTGTCCGATTCACCGGTTTCCGCTTCTTTGATTTCCACGTCGCTGATTTCCACGCTGTCGCGGGCGCTGACTCCCCCGGTTCGGGAGGTGTACGCAGTGCTCGTTCGCGTCGGGATCTTGCGAATCGTCGACTGACCGTTCGCGTTCTCCTCAGTTGCGGCAATCCGCTCCAACGCCCGCGGGGCCAGCGCCGCGAGCAGCGTCGCCGCCGACGCGCAGCCCACCGCTTGGCCCCAGGCGATGGGACCGAGCGGCGTGCAACCGAGAAATTGGCTCACCACGGGTGTGCTGACGAGCGTCGCCAGCGCCGCAGCGGATCCGGCAACGGTTGCGACCACCAGCGGACTGCGTGATTCGAGCAGCGTCTGCCCCAGTTGGGTGCCCACCAGGGCAACCAACGCCACCGTCGACGCTCGCCGCCTCCTACCGCTCGCCCGGGCCAGAAGCCACGCTGCCAGCGCACCGATTGCCGTGGCACCGCCGCGGACAGCGATCGTCTGCCACAACGCATGAGCGTCCATCTGTTCGGACTTCTCGGATCCGTTCTCGGACGGGGTGCTCACCGCAAGCGCGGCAGCGGGCAAGGCGTCCGTCATCAGATTGACCAGTAGCAACTGCCTTGCGTTGAGCGGTGATTCGCCGGACAACGCAGAACCGATCAGCGCGAATGCGACTTCGCCCGCGTTGCCTCCGAGCAAAACCCCTACCGCTGATCTGACCCGCCGCCACAATTGACTGCCCTCGTCCAATGCGTCGGTCAGTCCGCCGACACGGCCGTCGAGGAGCACGATGTCTGCGGCGCCGCGCGCCGGATCACTGTCGGTCGACGCCACCCCGATTCCCACGCTGGAAACTCGGATCGCCGCAGCATCGTTCGCGCCGTCACCGACCATGGCGCACACCCGCCCGTCGGTCTCCAACGCTTGCACGATCTCGACCTTCTGCTCGGGTGTCACGCGCGCAAAGACGCTGCTGCCGCGGACCGCATCCCGTCTTTCGGCGCGAGAGAAGTTCTCCCAGTCAGGACCGGTGACAACATCCTCGCGTGCGACGTCCAACCCCAGTTCGGTGGCGACCGCGGCCGCTGTTGTCGGATGATCCCCGGTCAGCACGCGCACTTGCCGTCCGTCGCCTCGAAGTTCTCGAACAAGTTGCGTTGCTTCGGGTCTGAGCGTGTCCGAGAGTCCGAGAAGGCCGACCGCTTCCAACCCCTCGGAGCAACACTGTTCGAGAAATTGCGAGTCTTCGCCTGCGCGTCGCGCGTCGTGTTCCGACAACTCGCGCTGGGCGACGGCAACCACCCGCAGTCCGCGTCCGGCCATGCTTTGAACGTGCTTCGCCGACACAGCATTCGGATCTCGTCCTGCTTCGGTCACGAATTCCGGCGAACCTTTGAGTGCGATCCGCCTGCCGAGCAAAGCTGCCGAGTACGGCCGCCCCGACCTGAACGGAACGAGGTTGTTCGCCTCGACGTCACCAAAAACCGAAGCATCGTCCAGAGCTTGCTGGGCTGCATCGACGACGGCAGCATCCGTCGAATGAAACACGCGATCGTCGCGACTTCCCAAGGCACTGCGCGCCGCAACTTCCAGAATCTCGCTTTCGTCCCAGCCGTCGACGCGTTCGACCGCGGCCACCCGTAGCTTGTTCTCGCTGAGGGTTCCGGTCTTGTCGAAGCAGACCACGTCGACACGACCGAGCGCTTCTATCGATCGTGGCGCACGAACCAACACTCCTGCTGCAGTGAGCCTTCGCGCTGCGGCCTGCTGAGCCAGAGTGGCAACCAGAGGCAGCCCCTCCGGCACGGCAGCCACAGCCACGGCCACACCTCCGGTGACGGCGCGGCGCAGACCGGTACCACGAAGCAGACCCGCGACTGTCACCAACGCCCCACCGCCGATACTGGCCGGCAGGGTCGCCCTCGTGAGTTCGCGAAGTCTGTTGGTCAGGCCCACAGCAGGTCCGGATCGGGACACACCGACATCGGCACGCCTGGTCACCGTTCGGGCTCCGATGGCCGTGACCACGCCACGACCGGATCCGGCAAGCACTGTTGTCCCTGCGTAGGCCATGCACCGTCGCTCGGCCAGTGGCATCCCAGGGGTCGGGTCGGTCTGCTTGTCGACGGGCAGGGACTCTCCCGTCAACGACGACTCGTCGACTTCCAGTGATTCGACGCTCAACAGGCGACAATCTGCGGGCACGATGTCCCCGGACTCGATTGCCACGACGTCACCGAGTTCGAGCGCGTCGGCCGCTGTCTCGACCGTGCCGTCGTTGGTTACTCGCCGAGCTACCGGTTCCTGAGTCCGCAAGAGCCGCTGCACCGCCCGCTCCGAATGAAGCCGTTGAACAGCGGACATCGCGGCATTGCCGACCAAGACCGAGCCGACCAGGACGGCGTCTACCGGTGAACCGAGGACTGCACTGGCAGCGGAGCCGGTCGCCAACACAGGCGTCAGTGGATCCGCCAATTCTGTTCGCAACGCCGACAATCCGTCACGGATCAACCTGAACCGTGCGGGCGCTCGCACACGAGCTTCCGCACGGTGCGGTGTATGTCGGATGGATTCGGATAGTTCGCGAACGACAGCATCACCGTCCATCTCATGCCAGGTATCGCTCGGAGTACCGACAGGGACGGGCGCTTGAATCACAGATCGGGACAGGGTGTATCCGGTCCACAGTCCCGCGGCCGAACCAGCCGTGACCGGCCCCGGCCCTGCCCCTCGAACTCCCGGAAGCATGATCAAGGCACCCAATGCCGAAGAACCTGAGGAGAGTTCGACACCGCGCCTCGTCGCTGTTCGAGCAGCCGGGAGCGCATGGACAACCCGCCACGCCCCGGCCAAGTCGGTGTGGATGTCGGCACTCACGTGCTCGCCACTCGGTGGTGAAATCCCGATGCGTAGCACTGCCTGCCCCGCTATCGCCCTACTCGACACGATCGCAACTGTCCGACCCTCGGCCACCAACGCCGAGAGAGCCTCGCGCAGGCCGGCTTCGGCAGTCGATTGCGCCGGATAGAGCTCGTCGAATCCACTTCGCAGTGATCCGAGCCCGTCGTCGTCGATCGTGACGGCTGCGACCCCGGCCGCACGTATTTCGCCTATCAGTGTTTCCGCCAGACCTTTTCGCACGGGTCGCACGACCACTTCGGCGCCGCCGATGCGGTGCCTTCCCACTCCGACAGTTCCGTCGTTCAGAGCTTTCCTGGCTTGTTCCCACACTGCGACGCGATCCGACTCGGCCACCTCTCGTATGTCGGAAACCCGGAGCGAGTCGTCGAAGAGGACGCTCGGATCGACGAGGACGGTGTCAATACGATCGAGCATGCGTAGAGCCGCAGAGTCCGAAACGGCGGTGTGGTGCGTCCGACACAGACCGTATGACACACCAGCAGCGAATGATTCGCGCGACATCCGAAGCGGCCGCGGCGCCGAAACCTTGATACTCGTCGCGACGGTGTCACCGCCGGCGGACACGGTAGCCAGTGCAGCCCCGGCCACCAACTGAACCCCTGCGATCCTGTCTGCGTAACGCTCACCTGAGCCACTCGGTTCAGGCCTCACGGAAGAACCGCGACCGCCAGGTTCGAGTGGCCCCACACGCCGAGAGCTTCGCGCCGCCAGAGTTTCGCGCAGCAGCATCGTCCGCAGCCAGAAATCCACGCCCAATGACGCAGGCGCATAGGTCAGAACATCCGCGAACGACGTCGCCGACTCCAATGCGAAGTCGGTGAGCGAACGGCCAAGGCTCTGTTCGATCCGCCGACGCACCCGGGGTTGATAATTGATCGCCGACGCGGCCGCCGAGACATAGGCGGAACCTGGGATTCGCGGGGCACCGAATATCGATCCCGCTGCTGCAGGAATCATCCCCACACCCGCCAACGCGAGGGTGCCGGTCCGCAACGCCACGTCACTGACAGCGGTTCGCGGAATCGTCGAACCACCCACCAACGCGAGTCCCGACAACGCCAGACGCGGCGGCAAAGTTGCCACCGACACCGCACGCCGGGCCATCGCTGAGAACATCAGTGAGTGGATCGAGTGTGCGAAGAACTGTGAGTTCGATCCTGTGACCGGCCGGCCGCCTTGTGGGAGTTTCCGCTCGATTCCTTCTTTACCTGTTCCGGCTTGCTCGTGCGGCCAACCGCCTTGACCTGGCGATCCGGCCGACCGCTCTTGCGATCCCATTCGTGGAGTACCAGGGCCGTGCCGCCGACTGCCAAGAGCACCGGCCATTCCACCAATCCCGCCGCACCCACGGCCGCCATCGTGAGAACCGCCGTCGGCGTCGAGGAACTACCCGCACGAATTCCGTCTCGGACACCCTCCGCCGATCCACGTATCCCGCCCGTCACTCCACCGATCACTCCACCGCCGACGGCTCCGGCCACCGTCGTCGTTGCGTCTGCCACCCCACGAACGACGCGGGTCGCTTCGTCCACAATCATCATCGGACGCTCCTATCAGCAGTCCATCGAAGAATTCAGTATTTGAGGCCATACCCAACGCTGACGGCGGCAATCACGATCCGATACATTTTTCGGCGAACCTGGCGAGGGCGCGCCATCGCCAGCGCCGTGAGAGGGTACGGTGCGGGATGCAGCGACCACCTTCATCGACGGGAGTTCCACACAGTGGCGATCATCGGAAATTCGGATCTCGACATCTTCCGACTCAGCTTGGGCGGCAACCCTTTCGGATGGACCGCGGACGAGAAGACGTCCTTCGAGATCCTCGACTCGTTCGCCGAAGCCGGTGCAAATTTCATCGACACCTCCGACTCGTACACGGCGTCGGCTCCCGGCAATTCCGGTGGGGAATCCGAAACGATCATCGGGAAATGGATCACCGATCGGGGACTGCAGAACGACATCGTCGTCGCCACCAAGGTGGGTAGCCATCCCGATTTCAAGGGCCTGAAGGCCGACAACATCGCGGCCGCAGCTGAGGCGTCGCTGCAGCGCCTGCAGACGGACTGCATCGATCTGTACTACGCGCATTTCGACGACCCGCAGACTCCGCTCGAGGAAACTCTCGAAGCCTTCAATGCGTTGGTCGTCGCGGGCAAGGTTCGCTATCTCGGAATCTCCAACTACAGCCCCGATCGCGTCCGGGAGTGGCTGCGAATCACCGAAGAGAACGGTTACGCCGCGCCGATCGCCCTGCAACCGCACTACAACCTGGTTCACCGCAAGTCGTACGAACCCGAACTTGCCCAGATCGCCACCGACAACAACATCAGCGTCTTCCCGTACTTCGCTCTCGCTTCCGGCTTCCTGACCGGAAAATACAAGACCCGCGCGGATATCGAAGGCAGCTCCCGCGAACGACTGACCGCCGGATACTTCAGCGACGCCGGACTCGACGTCGTCGCGGAACTGGCGACAATCGCGCAGGCACACGACAGCGAGATCTCGACCGTCGCGCTGGCCTGGCTGCTGACTCGACCGGGCATCACCGCACCGATCGCGAGCGTCAGCCGGCCCGAGCAGCTCCCGGCGCTACTGGACGCCCCGAATCTGGTGCTCTCGTCGAACGAACTGGACACTCTCGAACGGGTGTCGGCGGCAGTCGGAGCCTGAGATCAGGCAGTTTTGAGATGAGCGCCGAGGGCCGTGTTGTTGATCGTCCAGAACGACCAACCGTCATGGCTCTCGGTGTCGCCTGAGATGTGACCGGTGACAGCATTTGCGGCCGCGGTCGGATCTGGGAATCGGCGGCCTTCCATCGGTCCACGCATGATCTCGACGACCTCGGTGGTTTCGTCGAAGCGCCCGACCCAGCGATATCCGTGGCAATCGGCTGTCATCTCGAGGCGATTGTCGACGACTTCGATCTCCTCGACACCGCTGGCGCGACGCTTCTTCGCGGCGACCGGCGACGTCTTACGCTTGGTCGCAACCGGGGTCTCGACGTAAATGCTCGGATCCTTGACCGCGGCTAAGCCCAGCGCATCCCAACGATCGTGACCGTGCACGACGCGCCCACGCGGAATCGCGTGATGGCCGGTGCGATTGCGTCCGGGGCTGTCCATGATCCACAGGTCGACCTCGGCGCGGATGTCGTCGGCGACCTCGTTGGAGGGCAACATGTAGAACTCGTGCGGATCTGCTGCCAGGTCGACGAACACCCAGAACTCGGAGCGGGTGTCGTCACTCTCGAGCGACTCGTCCTGACGCCTGGCCTGCCAGTCACCGTCGAGCTTGGACCGCACGCGGACGATTCGGCTGACACCGTCAGCGCCCGTCACCTCGACGGGATTACGACGTGAGTGCGTGAGACGGACAGCCTTGCCCCCACGCTGCGTAGCTTCGGAAATGAACGCATTGATGCCGCGGCTTGCGGTGTCTTCCATGATCGACCTGTCTCGAGCGGGTACGCCCGCATCACCGGATCGGCATCGGGGTCGAGCATTGAGCGAAATCCCGGCCTTTACTTCGATCGTGTGGCCGGTCAGTACCCCCGACCTTACAGCTCCGGCGACGGCCTGACTACGGCGCCCGACGCTCGTTCCCAGAGGTCAGCAGTGCAATGTCCCCGTAAAGCGCCGCCCGGTGAGCGAACATCAGCTCTTCCACACCGTCGAATTGATCCCCGACGTAGTGCGTGTTTGCAGCCGAAAGTTCACGTGAGCCGGAGCGCGCAAGTAGGTCGTCGATCCGGCTGTCGAGGCTCGCTGCATGCGCAACCGCGCGCTGCGAACTCAACTGATCCTCGGCCCGTGCGACCAGGTCACCGATCCGCGCGAGGGCCGCCACGCGCTCGACCAGCTGGTCCCAGACCGCGCCGAGCGCTTCCCTGCGCGAAGCGATTCCGGCTCGGGTTCCCTCGTCGCGTGCCAGTGTTTCCGCGTCGTCCAACTCCGCAAGAATCGAACGCAGCGCGACGGTGTCGACCGCGATCTGGGTGATCTCGTCGGCCAGGTCGAGTTGGTTGCGTTGAATGACGAAGTGGTCGGAATGCCACGCGCTGGAGCTTTCGATCCGGTCGAACAGATTCCCGGCGAGGTAAAGCAAGGCGTCGTACTCACCGGCGCGTCCCTCGGGTTCTGAATCGACCAGTCCGTCGAGGACTTCCGCGATGCGCCTTCCGGCATCGGCGATGACACCGGTTCCCTGGACCTTCCCGAACTGGGCGGCAAGTTTGTCGAGTGCTGCGTTTCCACTGCTGGCCACGACACCGAGCCCCACCGGCAGCTTGGCTGGAACCGGTGTACGGGTGAGCCCGGCAAAGAGAGCCTCGCGTTGCTCGACGTCGAGATGCAGGCCGTCGCGCCGGTCCTTGCGGATGGCACGGACACTGCTCGCGAAGTGACGATTGGAATGCACGATCGCCGATCGCATCGACTGAACGCGCTTGTCGAGCGCCTGCACCCGTCGTTCGAGGACAACCTGAACAGGGCCGATGCGAGTCGCGAGCAGTCGACGTCTGGTGCGGGCCAGCTCGTCGGTGAGATACCGCAACTCCGAGAAGCCGCCGATCTCCGGGAACGAACGTCCGACACTGCGCCGGTTCGCCAGGATCGATCGCGTCGACTCGTCCCCATACCCCCCGGCAATCAGCAGCGCGACATCATCGGACAACTCCGGCCGGTTCGACTCGACAGTTCCCGCCGCACACCACTCCCTCACTCGGGTGGAGATGAGCGTTCGCCGTTCGGTCACCGATGCCACGACAAAGACGTCGTCAGTTCCGTCTCTCATCTCACGGCCATCCGTCATCTCACGCCTCCTGCTGGGTGCCGGTTACCACTGTTCCAGAATCTGCCGACACGCGCCCGACCCCTGCGACCCAGCTCGACGCACCCCTGCCATACCGTAGGCGGGTGACCTCCCTGCGATCAGACGCGCACGCAGGTCACTCGCGCGCATCGAAGACTGATCCAGCAGTTCAACCGCTGCTTCCCGACCTCGCGATCGAACAACTTCAGTCCTTGTTGCAAGTACGTTCCTGGACTCTCGCGGAATGGTTCGCGATGGCCGACCAACGCGGATTCCTCGCGCCCGCTGCCAGCGTTCCGCTCTTCATGGAAGCCGCGCTGAAGTATCCCGAGCACCGCGAGGCGCTACTTCGCCTCGCCGGTCGACGCGGGCAGTACCTGGCGGAGCAGAACCCGGATTGGGCCCAGCTACGACGAATCGGATCACGCCGGGACGAGCTGTGGCTTTCGCCCGATCCGGACGACCGCACGGCCTGGTTCGATTACATACGTACGGTCGACCCGGAACTGGCGAGCGAAGAGCTCGAGATCGCTTGGGACGACGAGGCCACGGCAAGCCGGCTGCACTTCCTCGACCATCTCGACGTCGGGCTGGGTGAACACGACTACGCACTCCTCGAGCGTGCACTCGACGATCCAGCCGTGCGGGTCCGTGAGCGTGCAATTCAACTACTACGGCAACTCCCCCGATCTCCGTTTGCCTCTCGAATGGTCACTCGGGCTCGGTCCTGGGTGCGGCTCGAGACGAAGCCCTTGCGGCCGCGCCTTGCCGTCCGATTGCCCGGCTCGCTCGACGACCTCGCATTTCGTGACGGCATCGAAGACGTCCACTACAAGAACAAGGGCATCCGGCGCTGGTGGTTACGGCAAGTCGTGACCGCCACTCCGCTGACGCTGTGGGAATCGATGGCCGGTTCGCCACGCGAGGCCCTCACCATCCCCATCGAGAAGCAATGGCGCGCGGTGATGATCGAATCATGGACTGCCGCAACCGTTCTCCAGAAGAACACCGCGTGGGCGTCGGCATTTCTGGAGCGGGACGGGCGCACGACGGACCGGAGAATCGTCGCCATCGCGGACCCACGCGAGCGTGTCGAGTACATCGTCGCCGGACACGCAGACGAATACCTTCTGGGCGTCGACGGCAGCGCACTGCTCGACGGCATCGACCGCCCATGGCCCCTGGCCGTCGCCGAAAAGTTGTTGAATGCCTTGGAGAACGAAGCTCTGGATCATGCTGCGACGGGTGAGGACTTGGGCATCCACTCGCGTCACAGTCACTTTTCCACCCTGCGAAGCGTGCAGGCGCGCTTCCCTTTCGACGCCATACCGCTTCTGCAGGACGCGGCGGCACGAACGAGCGACCCCGGGTGGCAACAAGCGTTCACCGACAGCGCCGTCAACATCGAGCAGCGCCGACTCCGCTTGGACGTCCTGCGCAATCACCGCTGAACGACGAAGGGGCCGCATCCTTGGAACGGAATGCGGCCCCTTCGTCGTTCGTGAAAGATCAGACCACGCTGACCATCTCGTGATCAGCCACACCGGCGGCCAACACCCGAAGGTGATCTTCGGTGCTGCCGAGGGTGTGCTCGATGGCGACGAGTCGGCTCACGTAGTGCCCCACCGGGTACTCGGCGGTCATACCGATACCACCATGCATCTGGATCGCCTCCTGGCCGATGAGCCGAGCCGAACGCCCGATCTGCAACTTCACCCGCGAAGCGATCACTGGATCGACGACGCCGTCGGCAAGGGACATCGTTGCGTACAGACTCATGCTGCGTGCCAACTCGAGCGAGACGTACAGGTCGGCGGCGCGGTGTGTCAGTGTCTGGAACTTTGCGAGGGGAACCCCGAATTGCTTACGCGTCTTGAGGTATTCGGTGGTCAGGCGTAGCGCCTCTTCCATCGCTCCGACAGCCTCGGCGCACAGCGCGGCCTGCTCACGGATCTGCGCGGCCTGGATCAGAGCAGTAGCGTCACCGCCCTCACCGAGTGCTTCGGCCGGCGTATCGGTGAACTCGATCTGCGCCCCGCGCAACCCGTCGTGAGTGGCGTAGGACTTGCGTACCAAACCGGAGGCATCGCTCTTGACGAGGAACAGTCCGACGCCACCGCCGGGGAGCGCAGCGCTCACGACCAAGATGTCCGCCGTCGCGCCGTGGCCGACGGGATTCTTGATACCGGTGATGGTCCAGCCGCCGTCGACCTGGGCCGCCGCGGTGGCCCGTTCGGTTGCCGGCCAACGGATTCCGGGTTCCTGGTCGGCGAACGCGAGGAACGTGGTGCCCTCGGCCACTCCGGGAAGAATCGACGAACGCTGCTCTGCACTGCCACCTTCGGAGATGAGGCCGCCCGGCGTCACGACCGCGTCGAGTAGCGGCTCGGGTGCCAAGCGTCGACCGATCTCGGTCATGACCGCGCCGATTTCCACTGGGCCGGCGTCCATGCCGCCGTCGTCCTCGGAGAATGTCAGGCCGAGCAAGCCGACCTCGGCCAACTGCTTCCAGACCTGCGGGCTCCACCCGGGATCGGAGTCGATGATCGCGTTGCGCTTCTCGGCGTCGTAGCTACGCGCGAGGAGATCCTTGGTGGTGTCGCGGAGAAGTTTTTGTTCGTCGTTGAGTTCGAAGTCCATGCCACGCCTCACAATCCGAGGATCGAGGAGGCGATGATGCTGCGCTGCACTTCGCTCGATCCGCTGTAGATGGATACCTTGCGGTAGTTCAGGTACGTCGGGGCAGTGTGCTGCGCCCAGCTCGCGGAGGCGATGTCGCTGCCCGCGTCGTACGGCAGTGAATCAGGGCCGGCCACGTCCATCAGCAGTTCGACGCTCGCCTGCTGCAATTCGGAGCCACGAAGCTTGAGCAGCGACGACGCCGGGTTCGGCTGGCCGTCGGCGGAACTGGCTACCACTCGGAGCTGAGTGAGCTCGAGGGCAAGCAATTCGTTTTCGAGTTCGGCGAGGCGAGCAGCGAAGAGCGGATCTTCGAGCAGTGTTCCGTTGCCGACCTTGACCTCGGCAGCGCGGGCCTTGGCCTGGGCCAGACGAACCTTCGAGAACCCGACGCGGGTGACACCGGTTCGCTCGTTGCCGAGCAGGAACTTGGCGTAGCCCCAGCCCTGGTTCTCTTCACCGACCAGGTTCTCTCCCGGAACGCGGACGTCTTCGAAGAACACTTCGTTGACCTCGTAGCCGCCGTCGATCAGCTTGATCGGGCGGACCGTGACGCCAGGCGTCTTCAGATCGACAAGGATGAACGAGATGCCGGCCTGACGCTTGGGCGCATCGGGATTGGTGCGCACCAGGCAGAAGATCCAGTCGGCGTACTGTCCCAGCGTCGTCCAGGTCTTCTGACCATTGATGACCCAGTCGTCGCCGTCGCGGACCGCACGGGTCTTGAGCGAAGCGAGATCGGAACCGGCCTCGGGTTCGGAGAATCCCTGGCACCACCAGATGTCGAGGTTCGCAGTCGCCGGAAGGAACTTCTCCTTCTGCTCCTGCGAGCCGAAGGCCGCGATGACCGGACCGACCATGTTGGCGTTGAACGCCAAAGGTTCGGGAACCGACGCAAGCTGCAGTTCGTCGAGCCAGATGTTGTGCTGGACCGGGGTCCAGTCCTTGCCGCCCCACTCGACCGGCCAGTGCGGTACCGCCAGACCGTGAGCGTTGAGGATCTGCTGCGCCTCGACCATACGGTCGCGCCCCAACTCCTCGCCGTGGGCGTACGCCTCCCTGATGTCCGCGGGGATTTGCGTACGGAAGAACGTCCGCATCTCGTCGCGGAACGCTAGTTCCTCGTCGGTCAATGCCAGGTTCATCGGGATTCCTTCGCACTCGAAACCGGATTCATGTTCGGTTCGACCGTACCCCGACAGCTATGGAGGCGGAACAGGTACCGCAAAAGACGGCACTCGGGGCCGACCTCCTACACGGTTTTCAGGACCAACAGGTAACCCCCGCCCGCGGCGTCGATGCTTGTTTCGACATTCAACGCGGGAGCCAGACGCGACAACCGATCGATCAACCAATCCGACGCTTCCTGGGCGTCGTCCTTGCCGGGGCAGCGAGCGACGGCGACGCGGCCACCCTTGCGCTCGAGCTGCTCCACGACCCCGATGATCGGAGCGGGATCGACGACGAACAGCCGATCCGGCCATTCCACAACAGGTTTGACCGCACCCTTTTTGGTGTTGCATGCGCGATGTGCCAAACGTTCGACGCCGCCTTTGGTCTTGCCACCCTTTTTTGCGGTGTTGATGCTGTCGATACTCGGGCCGCGCGGATCATTGACGGACATGTCGGGATCGACCGGTTCGTCACACAGCCAGCAGCGCCAGGATTCACGTTCGCCGACTTCTTGAAGGGTGCTCATGTGGCAACGGTACCGTGCGCACTTTCGGCTGCTTCCGCTACCAAAAGTGCGCACGGGGGCCGAAGGCCCTACATGTCTGCAATCGCCTCCAGCGGCTTTGTCTTGGCCGCTCGGTTGGCCGGCCACAGCGCCGCCAAGACACCCACCGCACCCGAGCCGATCAGCATTCCGACCACCTGACCCCACGGGATCGTGATCTTGTCGAGGCCCTGATCCGCGAGAGTGCTCACGAAGGCCCAACCGAACGCGATGCCGAGAAGAACTCCGACCGCCGCGCCGTACACCGCGATGAGCACCGACTCGAGGTAGATCGTGCGTCGCATCTGTCCGCGCTGCATGCCGACAGCTCGCAGCATTCCGATTTCTCGTCGCCGCTCGACCACCGACAGTGCCAGGGTGTTGATGATGCCCAGGATTGCGATCACGACCGCGAGTGCAAGCAGTCCGTAGAGGATCGCCAACAACGTGTTGATCTGCTGGCCCTGAGTTCCCTTGAACTCCTCACGATCCTGCACCTGGACGACGACGTACTTCTCCGTGGCCGTTTCGAGCTCGGATCGCAGCGTTGTCAGATCCGCGCCAGGCTTCGCCTTCACCAGCACCACGAAGTCCGGCAGACTCTCGGCCGGCATCAGCTTCCGATACGCCTCGTCCGAGACGATCCACGAGCCGATCAGCTGGTTGTCCTCGAACACTCCCGCGACAACCGTCTGGTACTCGACGCCGCCGGGACCGGTCAACGTCTGGGTCGAGCCGACAGTCCAACCCTTGGCGTCCGCAGTCGACTTCGAGACGAGCATGTTGTTGCCGGTCAGATCGACCGTGCCCTCGAGGATCTTGTATTCGAGCACGCCTTCGATCGGGCCGTCGAACGAAGCGCCCTGCTCGTCCTCACCGTCGACCTTCGCACGCACTCCGTGCAACGACGTCGCGCTCTGCACGTCGGGCACTTGTCGGACGGCGTCGGCCGCACCTCGCGGCACGCCGATCGCGTTGGGACCGGTCAGGATGTAGTCGGCCGAAACACCCACGTCGACAAGAGCATTGATGCTCGCCTTGGCCGAGGAACCGAACACTCCGATGACCGTCACCAGCATCAGACCGAGAGTCAACGCGAATGCCGTTGCGGCCGTGCGACGGGGATTGCGCACCGCATTGGTACGAGCCAATCGCCCGATGGCACCGAACGGCTTGGCGAACACGGCACCGAGCGCGCCGACGATCGGCCGCGACAGCGCGGGAGCCCCGAGAAGCACCGCGATGATCAACGAGAACGCACCGAGCCCGACGATCAGCGCCGCGCCACCACCGGTACCGCGAGAGCCGAACACGAGCAGTGCCACACCGATCACGCCGAGAATCGCACCGATCAACGTCCGCACTCGCAGTGAGTCGCCGGTGGAGGCGAACTCCTCACGCATGGCCGCCACCGGCGGGATCTTCGACGCACGACGAGCCGGGGCGTAAGCGCTGAGCGTCGTGACGACGACGCCGACCACCAACGCGACGATGATCGTGCGGGCACCCACCTGGAGCGGGCCTTCCGGCAGACCGACGTCGAATGTGTTGAGGAGACTGCGCAATCCGTAGGCGAGACCGATACCGCCGAGCAGACCGATGATGCTGCCGATGAGTCCGACCACGAGCGCCTCGGTGACCACCGAACGGCCGACCTGCGCTCGGCTCGCACCGATCGCACGCAGCAGCGCCAGCTCACGAAGACGCTGCGCCACGATCATCGAGAAGGTGTTGTAGATGATGAACGTTCCGACGAGCAGAGCAATCGCGCCGAACGCCAACAGGAAGTAGTTGATGAAGCTCAGCGCCGAGTCGACCTCGGCCTTGGTCTCCTCACGAACCTGGTCGCCGGTCTGCACCTTGAGATCGGGGAAAACCTGCTCGACGCGTTGCTGCAGTTCCGTCTGCGACACCCCGTCGCCCGCGACGTCGATGTACTCGACGTGTTGGCCGTCGGTGAAGAGTCCACGGGCCTGCTCGTCGGTGAAGAGCGCGCCGATGAACCCGCCGGTGTCACTGCCCGCCCCCTCGTAGATGCCGGACAACGTCACGTCCACGATTCCGCGGGCCGGTGCCAGAACCTTGGCGGAGTCCCCCACCTTCAGTCCGGCTCGCTCGGCGGCGCTGGTGTTCAGCGCGACCTGACCGGTCTGCGTCGGAGGCGCGCCCTCGACGAAGGTGTCGGGTTCGGCAATCGCCTGGCCCGGCGGTAGGTAGGACTGCCCGATACTCGGCGCGCCACCGGTCTGAACAGCGCCGCCGTCTGCGTTGATCAGGACGATCTGTCCGCTGACGGCCGGCGCCACCGCTCGGACACCGTCGACTGCGGCAAGTTTGTCGACATCCTCGACCGGAACGCCACTGGTGTTGCGCTCTTCCATCGATACCCGGACGTCGACGCCCTGGGCGGTGTTCTCGAAGATCGAATCGAAAGTCTTCTGGAGGGTGTCGGTGAAAACGAACGACCCCGCGACAAAAGCCGTGCCGAGCACCACGGAGAGAACCGTCAGCGCAAGTCGCACCTTGTGTGCCGCCAGGTTGCGCAGGGAAACCTTGCGCATCGGCGAGTTACTTACCGAAGCCATGTGCTCAAGCCCCGGCTTCCACGTTCACGACCGCCTGCGGAGCGTCCAGACGCTTCATCCGGTCGAGGACCGAATCCGCCGTAGGCTCGCGCAATTCGTCGACGATCTTGCCGTCCGCGAGGAACACCACCCGGTCGGCATACGCCGCTGCCCGCGGATCGTGCGTCACGATCACCACGGTCTGGTTGAACTCGTCGACGGCCGCCCGCAGGATCGAGAGCACCTCACCGGAGGACTTCGAATCGAGGTTTCCGGTCGGCTCGTCGCCGAAGATGATCTCCGGCTGACCCGCCAGCGCACGCGCACACGCCACACGCTGCTGCTGACCACCCGAGAGCTCTCCCGGCCGATGATCGAGGCGATCCCCGAGACCCAGCTTGGTCAGGACGCTGTTCAACCAGGTCGGGTCCGCTTTGCGTCCCGCGATGTCGAGCGGCAACGTGATGTTCTCGAGCGCGGTCAGGGTCGGCACCAGGTTGAACGCCTGGAAAACGAAACCGATGCGATCGCGTCGCAATTGGGTCATCTGTTTGTCGGAAAGCGTCGTGAGTTCCGTGTCACCGATGAGAACAGAACCCGAACTGGCGGAATCCAGACCGGCGAGGCAATGCATCAGCGTCGACTTACCGGAACCGGACGGCCCCATGATCGCCGTGAACTCACCGCGGGCGAAATCTGCGGACACCGAACTGAGGGCGTGCACCTGGGTATCTCCGGTGCCGTAGGTCTTGGACAGGCCGACTGCGCGGGCCGCGACATCCTGGGCGTGCGAACTCATGATCGCCTTTCCTGTTCACTTCGGTGCTACTTTGCGGGCGTGACGGGCGCCCGTGAAAACACGGACGCCCGCAATGGTTGGTTCCATCCTGTCGGGTGGCGGGCGCGCCCGCCATCGGGGACCACCCCGATATCTGCGGCCGAGCCGGTCAGGGTCGGGGGAATGCGACCCCTCCTGCTTGTGCGCATTGACTGGAAACAGCGATACGAAGACCGGGCGCACATTAACCTTGTGACACCAATCACACGAGAGAGGCGGCCGAATGTCCGACGCCACCGCTGGAATCATTTTCGATCGGCTAGAGCACTGGGCGACGGTCAAGCCTGATCAAGCAGCGATGACCTTCCAAGGGACCGAATTCACGTGGGCTCAGTGGCGGGACCGCATCTTGCGTATCGCCGCCGCCCTCGCCGAATCAGGCATCGGTGCCGGCGACACTGTCGCGTTCGTCGACAAGAATCATCTGTCCTGTCTCGAAGTCACCTACGCCGCCTCACTACTCGGCGCCGCGAATGTCGTTCCCAACTGGCGACTTTCGAGCGAAGAGCTGGATTACGTTCTCGCGGACTGTGGCGCTCGCATTCTGTTCGTCGGCAGCGAACTACTCCCCCAGGTCGTCGCGATGCGAGACCGCTTGACGGCCGTCGAATCGATCTTCGCCGTCGGCGGTGAACACGACGAATTCGAGCCGTGGATCGACGAGGTCACACCGCTGCACTCCCGCCCCGAGGTGAGCCCCAATGCCACCGCTCTGATTCTCTACAGTTCCGGGACGACCGGTCGCCCCAAGGGTGTCCAGCTCACGCATCGAAACCTGTTCGCGCACAGCAACAATGTCCTCGAAATCCTGCCGGCCCACGAGGATCACCGATTCTTGATCGCGATGCCGATGTTCCACGTCGGCGGAACGTGCTACGCCATCATGGCAATTCACACCGGTGGCCGCTGTTACTTCACGAGAGAAGCCGACGGACCGTCGATCTTCGCCGGTCTCGCCGCCGGAGCCAACATCGCCTTTCTCGTCCCACCGGTCATTGCCGGAGTCCTGGCCGCAGGCGAGCAGGCGGTCGCCGCCTTCAAAGCATTCAAACGCATCACCTACGGCGCCGCCCCCATGCCGCTCCCACTGTTGCGCGCGGCACTCGCAGCGTGGCCGGACACCGAATTCGTGCAGGTCTACGGCATGACCGAAATGGCAGGCGTCATTACCGCGTTGATGCCGGACGTTCACCGCGACGAGTCGCAGGTCGAGCGCATGGCATCGGCAGGTACGGCGATCCCCGGCGTCGAGATGCGCGTGGTGGACCCCGTCACGCTCGAGGACGTGCCCACCGGAACGACCGGTGAACTGTGGTGGCGATCCGAACAGTGCACACCCGGATACCTGGGTAAGCCCGAGGCGACGGCCGAAACGATTACCGCAGACGGGTGGCTACGTAGCGGCGACATGGGCCGCGCCGACTCCGACGGCTTCGTCTTCATCGAGGACCGCCTCAAGGACATGATCATCACCGGCGGCGAGAACGTCTACTCCCCCGAGATCGAACGAGTACTGGTGGAGCATCCGGCAATCGCCGAGGTCGCGGTCATCGGCGTTCCCGACGACCGTTGGGGTGAAACCGTCAAGGCTGTCGTGGTTCTCACTGCCGAAGCGCAGATCGACGAAGTCGAACTGATCACCTATACACAGGAACGCCTCGCAAAGTTCAAGTGCCCGACCAGTATCGACGTCGTCGAGATTCTTCCCCGCAATCCCACCGGAAAGATCCTCAAACGCGACCTCCGCAAACCGTACTGGGAGAACCGCGAACACAAACTGGTCTGAGTTCGCGTGCTGTAATGGGGCGGTGACTTCGCGCCGCCCCACCACACCCAATCCGACCGATCCGTGCCCGTGCGGCAGCGGCAACGCGTTGGCCGAATGCTGCGGCAAGTACATCAGCGGAGTAGCGCACGCACCGACCGCCGAAACCCTGATGCGTTCGCGTTACACGGCTTTCGCTGTGATGGACGACGAATATCTCACGCAGACTTGGCATCCCGACCATCGCCCAGCCCAACTCGATCTCGACCCCGACCAGAAATGGCTCCGGTTGGAGATCCTGGACACCGAACGGGGCGGGCTGTTCGATTCCGACGGCGTCGTGGAATTTCGCGCTCACTACGCATTCGGACGCGAGCGGGGAATGCTCCACGAACGCAGTCGATTTGCGCGAACAGAGGGTAAGTGGCTCTATGTCGACGGCGATATCGGTTAGGTAACTCCGGGCACCGTCGCCGCGGATCCCGATAACGCGAGCCCTACGATCGAGTCATGACAACGAACCGGACGAGATCATTTGCCGCTGTCGCTGCCATCGCAGTGGGCGTGAGCCTGACTGCCTGTTCGCAGGACGCGGAGACCACTCCCACGGCAGCCACCTCGGCCGTCACCTCGACCTGGACCTCGAGTGCAGCAGCGTCGACCACAGAACCAGTCCCGACGGACAGCTCCGACAAGACGTCGGCTGCGGGCACCGAATCCAAGCTCACCGTCGTCGACATCCGAGTGGGCGAGCACGACGGATTCGATCGTGTCGTCTACGAAATGGGCGGAACCGGCACACCCGGTTGGCGCGTCAAGTACGTCGACGCGGCGACGCAGGAAGGCAGCGGTAAGCCCGTGGACATCAAGGGTGCCGCAGTGATCCAGGTCCTGATCGACGGTTCCGCATATCCCTTCGACAGCGGAGTCGAGCAGTACTCCGGCCCCAACCCGGTCCCCGGCGTCGGCGGAGTCGTGACCGAGGTCAACGGGTCCAACGTCTTCGAGGGAGTCACGCAGTCGTTCATCGGCGTGACCGAGAAGCAGCCGTTCACGGTCACGACGCTCAGCGACCCTCCTCGCGTGGTGGTCGACGTGGCCCGCTGAGGCCGCACTTGACCTGAAGTTTGGTTGAGGTTCTACCTTCGTGTCGTACCGGCCACGTAATCTTCGTGGCCGGCGACCGGAGGGGCGAAGTCATGAGTATGGAAGTCACCGCGTGGAACGCGATGTACAACGCGATGCACGCGCAAGAAGATCGGCGCCCGTTCTCGAAGGCGACACTGAAGCGGATCGCGACGTTCGCAGTTCCACAGAAACGCAACCTCAGCTGGTACCTCGTACTGAGTGTCGTCACTGCTGCGCTTGCCGTGGCAACACCTGTCCTGGCCGGGCGCGTGGTCAACGCGATAGTCGGCGGCGACGCCGTCGACGTGGTCGTCAAACTTGCCGCCCTGATCGCACTGGTTGCACTTCTCGAAGCCGCTCTGGGACTGTTGACCCGGTGGCTCTCGGCCAGCATCGGCGAAGACCTGATCCTGCATCTGCGCACCACCGTCTTCGATCACGTCCAGAAGATGCCCATCGCGTTCTTCACCAGAACTCGAACCGGAGCACTGGTAAGCCGTCTCAACAACGACGTCATCGGCGCTCAGCGCGCCTTCAGCGACACCTTGTCCGGAGTGGTCAGCAATCTGGTCACCCTGGTGATCACGCTGATCGTCATGCTCGGGATCTCCTGGCAGATCACCGTCCTCGCGCTGCTACTTCTCCCGATCTTCGTCATCCCCGCACGGCGCATGGGCGCCAAACTTGCAGCACTCAATCGTGAAGCAGCCAACCATAATTCGCTCATGAGCACCCAGATGACGGAGCGGTTCTCCGCTCCCGGCGCGACTCTGGTCAAGCTGTTCGGCCGCCCGTCGCAAGAATCTGCGGAGTTCGCGGTTCGCGCCAGGCGTGTGCGCAACATCGGAGTCCGGACCGCAATGCTGCAGTCCGTCTTCGTCACAGCACTGACGCTGGTCTCGGCCCTTGCTCTTGCCCTCGTCTACGGACTCGGCGGCTTCTACGCGCTGCGCGGACAGTTGGACGCAGGCGCCGTCGTGGCGATGGCACTGTTGTTGACGCGGCTGTACTCACCGTTGACCGCACTGGCCAGCGCCCGGGTGGACGTCATGAGCGCCCTGGTCAGCTTCGAGCGGGTATTCGAGATTCTCGATCTGGCGCCGCTCATCACCGAGAAGCCCGATGCACGCACGGTGCCGCAGGGCCCGGTGTCCGTCGAGTTCAAGAACGTCATTTTTGCTTACCCATCCGCGGACAAGGTGTCTCTCGCGTCCCTGGAGGAAGTCGCGATCCTCGACACCCGCGGCGGCGAGGACGTGTTGCACGACCTGTCGTTCCGCACCGAAGCAGGACAGATGGTCGCCTTGGTCGGCACGTCCGGTGCCGGAAAGTCGACCGTGGCGCAGATGATTCCGCGCCTCTACGACATCGACTCCGGTTCGGTCGAGTTGGGCGGCGTCGACGTCCGCGACCTCAGTGCCGATTCCATCCGGGAGACCGTCGGCATGGTCACGCAGGACGGGCACCTGTTCCACGAGAGCCTTCGATCCAACCTGCTCCTTGCGCGACCGGATGCCACCGAAGAAGATCTGCGTGAGGTTCTGGAGCGCGCACGGCTCACCGACCTGGTTGCGTCGCTGCCCGACGGACTGGAGACCGTGGTGGGTGAACGCGGTTACCGCCTCTCGGGCGGCGAGCGTCAACGCCTGACCATCGCACGCCTGCTCCTGGCCCAGCCTCGCGTCGTCATCTTGGACGAGGCCACCGCGCATCTCGACTCGACGTCGGAAGCTGCGGTTCAGGAAGCACTCGGCGAAGCACTCGCCGGGCGGACTGCGGTGGTGATCGCTCACCGATTGTCGACGATCCGTTCCGCGGACCTGATCCTTGTCGTCGAGGCAGGCCAGATCGTCGAGCGCGGCAACCATGAGGAACTGCTCGCGCGCGGCGGCCGCTACGCCGAGTTGTACCGAACGCAGTTCGACACCAACGCCCGGAAGAACGGCGCCCTCGCACCGACGCCGATCTGATACCGCGCAGCGCCTTGCCCCCCACACAGAAAACAGGCGCTGTCCTCCTCGCGGAGGGCAGCGCCTGTTTCAGTCTTCATGACAGTCGTTGAAGCTGTAGGTCAGTCGTTGTAGCGATCGCGTCCGCCACCGCGGCGGTCGTCACGTCCACCACGATCGTCCCGGCCACCACGGTCGCCACGGCCACTCGGACGTCCCTGCGGCGGCCCGAAATCAGGCTGCAGCTGGATCAGGACGCCGGAGATGCGTGTGCGACGCAAAGCTTCGAGAGTCTCGTTGGAGAGGTCGGCCGGCAGCTCGACGATGCTGTGATCCGGGCGAATGCTGATGTGCCCGAAGTCGCTTCGACGAAGCCCACCCTCGTTGGCGATGGCACCGACGATGGCACCCGGAACGACGCGGTGACGCTTGCCGACTGCAATGCGGTACGCGGCCAGCTCCTGGCCCTCGGGCCCACGCGAGCGCGGGGCCGGGCCGTCGTCGAAACGACGGGGAGGACGTGGTTCACGAGGCTCGCGCTCACGACGCGGCGGTGCCGGCGGCTCGGGAGAAAGCAAGAATGCTTCGCCGTCGCGCGACTGCAACGCCAGAGCGGCAGCGATGTCGATGAGCGGAACGTCGTGTTCCTGGTCGTAGTCCTCGATCATCTTGCGGAACATCGCGAGATTCTCCGAGGCCAGGCTCTCGGTGATGGAGTCACCGAACTTGGCCACGCGCTGGGCGTTGACGTCGTCGACACTGGGAAGCTGCATCTCCGCAAGCGGCTGACGGGTCGCCTTCTCGATGGACTTGAGCAGATGACGCTCACGCGGGGCGACGAACAGCAACGCGTCACCCTGACGACCGGCGCGGCCGGTACGACCGATGCGGTGGACGTACGACTCCGTGTCATGCGGGATGTCGTAGTTGACGACGTGGGAGATTCGATCCACGTCGAGGCCTCGAGCGGCAACGTCGGTCGCGACGAGGATGTCGAGGGCGCCGTTCTTGAGCTGACCGATGGTCCGCTCACGCTGTGCCTGGACGATGTCGCCGTTGATCGCGGCAGCCGAGTGCCCGCGGGCCCGCAGCTTCTCCGCCAGGTCTTCGGTGGCCTGCTTGGTACGGACGAAGATGATCATCGCCTCGAATGCCTCGACCTCGAGGACTCGGGTCAGTGCATCGAGCTTGCGCTGATGAGCAACCTGAATGTAGCGCTGCGTGATGTTCGAGGCGGTCGACGTCTTGGACTTGACGGTGATCTCGACCGGATTGTTCAGGTACTGCTTCGAGATCCGGCGAATCGAGCCGGGCATCGTTGCCGAGAACAGAGCGACCTGCTTGTCGCCGGGGGTGTCGCGGAGGATGCGCTCGACGTCCTCCTGGAACCCCATCTTGAGCATCTCGTCGGCCTCGTCGAGAACGAGGTACTTGAGATTGGTCAGATCCAGGGTGCCCTTTTCGAGATGGTCGATGACACGACCCGGGGTACCGACGACGACGTGTGCGCCGCGGCGCAGGCCCGACAGCTGGACGCCGTAGCTCTGGCCACCGTAGATCGGCAGCACGTTGAGTCCGGGGATGTGCGCGGAGTACTTGCCGAATGCCTCGGCAACCTGAAGCGCCAGCTCACGCGTGGGAGCAAGCACCAGCGCCTGGGTCTGCTTGATCGACGTGTCGATCCGCGACAGGACTGGAACTGCGAAGGCTGCGGTCTTGCCGGTACCGGTCTGTGCGAGACCGACGACGTCCTTGCCTTCGAGCAGCGGCGGAATGGTGGCAGCCTGAATGGGCGAGGGCGACTCGTAGCCCACGTCTGACAGTGCCTTCAGTACCCGATCATCGATGTCGAGGTCGGCAAATGTTGGGGGTTCGGGGTCACGCTCAATATCACTCATTTGACCAGCAGTTTAGCGGATAGAGTATAGACACGACGACATACCGGGGGTGCTTTTACGACAGATCCACCCTCCCAGCGGGTTTCGCCTAGCGTAGGAAGCATGACCGAAGCCACCGCAGCCACCCCCTCCCAGACCGTTGTCGCGATTGCCCAATTCGCCCCGGGGACGGACAAGAAAGCCAACCTCGAATCACTGCGATCACTGGCTTCCGATGCAGCAGCACGCGGCGCGAAAGTTGTCGTGGCGCCGGAATACTCGATGTTCACCGCACCGAAGACGGATGAGCGTTTGATCGAGTCCGCGGAGGACCTGGACGGCGAATTCGGTTCGGCGCTGGCGTCGGTCGCCGCGGAGTTCGGAATCTTCCTCGTGGCAGGAATGAACGAGCGGATCGACGACGTGAGCAGAATCTCCAACACCCTCGTCGCGATGGACCCGAACGGCGAACTGGTGGCGACCTACCGGAAACTGCATCTTTACGACGCTTTCGGTTACCAGGAGTCGGCCGTGATCCGCGCGGGCGAGATCACCGAACCGCAGACTTTCGGGTGCGACGGCCTGACCTTCGGCCTCCAGACCTGCTACGACCTGCGCTTCCCGGAAGTCACCCGGCGCATCGTCGACGTCGGCGCAGACATCTTGCTCCTGCCCGCCCAGTGGGTGCCGGGGCCGCTCAAGGAAGACCACTGGACCACTCTCGTGCGCGCCCGGGCCATCGAGAACACGATGTACATCGCAGCGGCAGATCAGAGCGCGCGCGGCGGCGCGGGTGCAAGCATGATCGTGGACCCGATGGGCGTCGTGATGTGTTCACTTGGCGAGCAGGTCGGGGTCGCCACCGCACTCGTTTCGGCTGCTCGCATCGCCGAGGTACGCGAGAAGAATCCCGCTCTCGCGCTGCGGAGGTTCACAGTCTCGTCGCGGTGACCTGCAGCGAGTAGCGTCGAACTGGTCGGGGTTCGAGCTTCTCGAGGACAACGCAGTGACCCAGTATCGGGATCGATCTTCCGCCGGCAAATTTCTGGCCGGGCGGCTCGAGACCTTGCGTATCGACAAGCCCGTCGTTCTCGGACTCCCGCGCGGCGGAGTTCCGGTCGCAGCCGAGGTGGCTGCGGCATTGAACGCTCCGCTCGACATCGTGGTGGTGCGCAAGCTCGGCAGTCCGTACAACCCGGAACTGGCGATGGGCGCCATCGGTGAGGGCGGCGTGCGGGTCCTCAACCACGACGTCATCGCAGCGGTTCGCGTCTCGAAAAGAGAACTCGTCGCCGTCGAACGCGACGAGCGAACCGAATTGGAACGGCGGGCGCATCTCCTGCGCGAGGGGCGGACCCCGGTTTCCCTCCACGGACGCACTGCGGTGATCGTCGACGACGGAATGGCTACGGGCGCGAGTGCCGCGGTTGCCTGCCGATGCGCGCGCACCGCGGGTGCTGCCGCCGTGATCGTAGCGGTCCCAGTAGCCTCCCCCGAAGCCATGAGAGTGATCGCGTGCTCCGCCGATCGGGTCGTCTGCCCCTTCGTTCCTGCCCTGTTAGGCGGCGTCGGTGCTGCATTCGAGGACTTTCATCAACTCAGCGACGACGAAGTGCTGTCCTTCCTCACCTGAGTGCACACCTCTCCAGCCTGAGCACAGTCCAAGAGATCTCTGAGAATTTGTGATGTGTGCAACATTTCGCTCCTCGGTGCCGATAGCCCAAATGGAACAAAAAGAATTCGGCTTTCTGGAGGAACCGTGACCATCTCGACCGATACCGTCGACGCCGTCGCAGCTGCGTGCCGTGACCGCCTGGGCGACCCTTCCGCCTGGGTTGCGTCAGACGCTTATCGACAGAGCCTCGCCCTGTGCATCATCGAATCCGTTCAGTCCACGTCGGGTCACAGCGAAGTGACCGTCGTCGATCGCTACCTGGCGTACCGGAAAGCCCGCGAGGACAAACCCGTCACGGATGGCGCACGCGAACTACTCCGCACCTTCGAGGAAGCCGGCAGTTCGGACCAGTGGGCAGGCAAGATCGGCTCGTACAAGCGTCGCTACACGGCGACGGGTGTCCCGATCGAGGCACGGCACATCCAACAGGTCGCCGAGAAACTCCATCACTTGCGGATCAACAGCGTCGAGGACCTGCTGTCGGCCGCCGATTCCGACAACGCTCTCGACGCCGTTCACCATGCCTGGGTGGACGCGTGCGGAGACGGTTCCGAAGTGACCTGGGCCCACCTGTTGATGTTGGCCGGAATTCCGCACACCGATCTGGGGACCGCTGCCGACACCTTCATCAGCGCGACACTCGGCACCACCGAGTTGCCGGGAGACACCTCGGAGATCCTTGCAGCTACTGCAGAGCAACTCGGAGTGGATCCGGACCGATTGGACTACGCAATTCGGCGGTGGCTGTCCGTGCACGGTCGCACGCTCCAACACGTCGCCTGAGTACCTGTAAACAGGCGGTCACACTAAACTGCAGGTCAGCGCCCGACCAGTTCTACCGAATAGTAACGACAGTGCAAAATGACGACTAATGTGATGCAATGCACATCAGAAATGTCAGTAGTCACTGGAGGGGTCAATAGTGCGCGAGTTCTCAGTTCCACAGTCGTTCTCAATTCCGGAGAACGTATCCATGGCCGACTCCGTGTTCCGTCACGCCGAAGAAGACCCCACATTCGTGCCGTTCAAGAGGCCGTCGAACGGTGGATGGGTCGACGTCACTGCAGCTGAATTCGCGAAGCAGGTCTCCGCAGTTGCCAAGGGCCTGATCGCGTCAGGTGTCGAGCTCGGCGACCGCGTCGCTATCCTGTCAGCGACGCGCTACGAGTGGGTCGTTCTCGACTACGCCATCTGGACTGCGGGCGGGTGCACCGTCGCGATCTACGAGACCTCCTCCCCTGATCAGGCGCAGTGGATCCTCGAGGATTCAGCGACAACACTTCTGGTCGTCGAAACGGCCAAGCACGCGGAGACTCACAAGGAAGTCACCGACGGCGCAGAAGCCCTCCGCGAGGTTCTTGTCATCGAGTCGGGTGCGATCGACGAGCTGTCCAGTCGCGGTTCGGCAATCACCGACGAAGAACTGCACACTCGTCGTCACCAGGTCACCGCTGCCTCGCCCGCGACCCTGATCTACACCTCCGGAACCACCGGACGCCCCAAGGGTGTCCAGCTGACGCACTCCAACTTCTACGCCGAGTCCAACGCCTGCCGCCTGGCGATGCCGGAGTCCATGGTCCCCGGCAAGAAGACTCTGATGTTCCTGCCGCTTGCCCACGTATTCGCGCGAGCGATCTCCTTCGGCGCTTTCGACGCCAAGGTCACCGTCGCCCACACGTCGGACCTGACGACGCTGCTCGAGCAGTTCGCCGGCTTCAAGCCCAACTTCATCCTCTCGGTGCCCCGCGTGTTCGAGAAGGTGTACAACTCGGCTCGCCAGAAGGCAGTCGACGGCGGTAAGGGCAGCATCTTCGACAAGGCTGCTGCCACCGCCATCGAATACAGCGAATCCCTCGAAAAGGGTGGCCCCGGCCTGGCACTCAAGCTCAAGCACGCGGTATTCGACAAGCTCGTCTACTCGAAGTTGCGTGCAGCTCTGGGTGGCGAGTGCGAGCGTGCAGTCTCCGGTGGCGCAGCCCTCGGCGCGCGCCTCGGCCACTACTTCCGCGGCGTCGGCATCCCGATCTACGAGGGCTACGGACTCACGGAGACCAGCGCCGCAATCACCGTCAACACCTCGAGCGCGCAGCGCGTCGGCACCGTCGGCAAGCCGATCAACGGCCATGCAGCACGGATCGCCGAGGACGGCGAACTCCTCCTGCAGGGCCCGGTCGTGTTCGCCGGCTACTGGCACAACGAGAAGGCCACTGCCGAATCCATCGTCGACGGCTGGTTCCACACCGGCGACCTCGGCTCGATCGACAACGAGGGCTACGTCTCCATCACCGGACGCAAGAAGGAAATCATCGTCACCGCGGGCGGCAAGAACGTCGCACCGGCAGGCCTAGAAGATTCCCTGCGCGCGCACGCTCTGATCAGCCAGTGTCTCGTCGTCGGCGACGGTCAGCCGTTCATCGGTGCACTGATCACCCTCGATCCGGAGACACTGCCCGGTTGGGTCGAGCGCAACGGCCTGCCCGCCGGCACCCCGATTGCCGATCTGGTGAAGAACGCCGACCTGATCGCCGAGATCGACTCGGCCGTTGCCGACGCGAACAAGAAGGTCTCCAACCCCGAGCAGATCAAGAAGTACACGATCCTCGAGGTCGACTTCACCCAGGAGACCGGTGAATTGACGCCGACGCTCAAGCTCAAGCGCAACATCATTCACGAAGCTCACAAGACCAAGATCAGCGACCTGTACGCCTGATCGATCGTCTTTCACGAGTCTGGCCCGGTTCGAATGCGAACCGGGCCAGACTCGTTTCACTGTCCGGCGGAGAGTAGTTCCTTTTCGATCTCGGATGGAAGGCCGTGCACCGCACGATCCTCCCGCTGAGTCGGCAGAGTTTCCCGCTGCATCCACTCCCAGGTATCGCGCACGGTGTCTTCGACGGGCCGGCACCGCAGCCCTGCTTGCCCCGCCTTGGCGGTGTCGGCTTCGAGGAAGCCCGCGAACTCACCCTCCTGCGGCACCCAACACGGAAGTTGTGTCCACGGCTGCGCTCCAGCGGCCGCCAGCCTGTCCTCGTCGATCCACACGAGTTCAGCGTCCGAACCGGTGGCAACCACGCACGCCTGGAGGAGTCCGGAGGTAGTGGTGTGGCCGGACGGGCTGATGACGTCGTATGCCCCGCTGATCCCGGCGGCCAGTCCGGACAGGACAAAGGTTGCGATGTCGCGGGCATCGACGTACTGCAACGGTCTGGTCGGCACTCCGGGAGCAACGACACGTCCGGCCGCCGCGATGCGCTGCAGCCACCACGGCAACCGCCCGATGTCCTCGCGCGGGCCGAGTATCAACCCTGCCCTCGCGAGCAACGCGGCCGGGAAGGATTCCAGGACAGCGAGTTCGGCCCCACGTTTGGCGGACGCGTAATCGCTGTTGTCATCGGAGGTCGCAGATGCGGCCACCACCGGCGAGTTCTCGTCTACGTGCAAGCCCCATTGGTAGACGGATCCACTGGAGATGTATGCGTACCGGTCGACGTGACCGCGCAAAACGCGTGCATTCTCACCGACCACTCGGGGGCTACCCGACCAGGTGTCGACGACAAGATCCCATCGACGATCACCGAGCGCATCAACCATCGCACGCTGATCGGTGCGATCCGCGAACAGGACCTCCGCTGTAGGTGGTGGCGCTCCGGTGAGCCCACGATGGAGCACTGTCACTTCCCAGCCCCGAGCCAAAGCGTCATCGACGAGAGCGCGGCCGAGGAACCGTGTTCCTCCGAGCATCAACAGCTTCATGAGGGCCATCGTCACTTGAAAAGCGTCGTGCGGCAACACGTTCGTCTGGTAGCGCAATTTCCGGCGACTGAGGCACGGACTAACCGCTCAGATACCTCGTCCGGGATTGAGAATGTTCTTCGGATCGAATGCGGCCTTCACTGCAAGCATCATTTCGCGTTCGGTCTGGCCGACCATGTCCGCCATGTACGGCGCTTTGAGAACCCCGATACCGTGTTCACCGCTGATCGTTCCGCCCAACGCCAGTGCGCCGGCAACGATGTCGTCGAAAGCTCCGCGCGCACGATCCTGCGCACCCGATTCGGCAGCGTCGAACACGATGGTCGGGTGGAGATTGCCGTCGGCGGCGTGACCGAAGGTTCCGATCGTGACGCCGTGGCGATCGGCCGCTTCACGAATGCATTCCAACATGGACGGCAACGCCGGCACCGGCACCGCGACGTCGTCGAGAAGTACCGTGCCCAACGCCTCGAGAGCCGGCAAGGCCATGCGGCGCGCGGCGGTGAACTCTTCACCTTCCACCGGATCGTCGGTGTGGAAAACCTCTCGGGCCCCGGCACTTTCGCACGCCGCGGCGCAGTCCGCTGCCTCGGCGGCCGCCGACCTACCGTCGCACTGGATGAGCAGCATCGCCCCGGCCGATTCGTCCAGCCCCATCTTGGTCAGCCGATTGACGGCGCCGATGGTGACGTCGTCCATCAACTCCATCTGACACGGTTCGGCCACTGCCGACACGGCGAGGACGGCATCGATCGCGGACTCCGCGGAATCGAAGAAGGCGACCACAGTGGTCGCGGCAGTGGGCGCCGTACGCAACCGCATCGTGGCTTCGACGATGACCGCGAGAGTGCCCTCCGACCCGACGAGCAGATGTGTCAGGTCCAGCCCCGCAACGTTTTTGCGCGTCCGTGCACCGGTACGGATCACACGCCCGTCGGCGAGTACCGCCGTCAGGGCCGCAACGTGATCACCGGTGACGCCGTACTTGGCGCAACAGATGCCGCCTGCATTTGTCGCCAGATTGCCGCCGATACTCGAGATGGACCGGCTTCCCGGATCCGGTACGTACCAAAGGCCCTGCTGTGCAGCAGCTTCCGCCAGGTCACCGTTGATCACTCCGGGCTCCACCGTGGCGGTGCGCGCGGCAGGATCGATCTCGAGAATGCGATCCATGCCCGCGACGCTCAAGACGATGCATCCGTCGAGTGCGTTGGCGGCGCCGGCCAATCCGGTACCTGCCCCTCGTGTCACCACGGGAACGGAGAGTTCGTGGGCCACCGTCATGACCGCAACGACGTCGTCAACCGTCTTCGCCTTGACCAGCGCGGCGGGCGTTCCGGCTGTGGTGAGCAGTGATTGATCCCGGACGTACGCGCCCATTCGGTCGGGATCGGTTGTCGCCCTGTCCCCCACCGCTTTCTGCAAGCGTTCACCCAACAGATCGATACTCGTGGTCATTGTGTTCGTCCTTCGTAGAATCCGCGCACATGGCGCTCGACCAAAACGGCGGCCTCGTCAGCTGCACCGCGCTCGATCGCGTCGGCGATACCCTCGTGCTCGGCCAACAGTGCGCCGAGCGTGGCCGCCGAGTTCTCGCGCGAGTCGAGTTCGCTCAGCAGGTAGCCGGCGATGCTGTCGCGGAGAACCGTCATGACCAACCCGAACGCCTTGTTCCCGCCCGCTCCGGCCAGCGCAACGTGAAAGTCGACATCGGCGTCGTGGAATGCGACCGAGTCGTCGGCAAGGGTTGCGACGCGCATCCGCTCGATCGCATCCCGGGCGCCGTTCGGCACCGCGACGACAGTGCGCAGCGCAGCAGCTTCGAGCAGCACTCGCAATTCGACAAGATCGCCCAATGGAACTGCACCCACCTGCAACGCCGTGCTGAGAGCTGTGGCCGCGGAATCGGCCGTATGCTCGTGCGTCACCCGAGGCCTGGCAGTAGAAGTGGTGTCCGCGCCGGTCAACAATCCCTGCGCTTGCAGGACACGAAGCGCCTCACGGACCGTCGATCGCCCCACCGAGAACGTCTGCGCGAGTTCCTGTTCGGTCGGCAATGCCTCGCCGACGGGAAGCGAGCCGTCGAGTATGGCAGCACGGATTCTTCCCGACACGGCAAGGCTGAGCGGCATGCGCGACAACGGAGTCGTATCCATGCCGCGACGCTACCACCCCTTGCCTGCTTGTCTGACAAACTGTTTAATTGAGGAGATTCGTGACCCGGACCACAACAGAGAAGGTGCCGACCATGACCGACAAGCTCGAATTGGATCCCGCGACCACCGCCGTCGTGCTCATCGAGTACCAGAACGACTTCACCACCGAGGGCGGTGTCCTCCACGAGGCCGTCGCACCAGTCATGGAATCGAACGGACTCCTCGCGAACACCGCCGCGCTGGTCGATGCGGCCCGTGGGGCGGGTGTCACCGTGATGCACGCACCGATCACCTTCGCCGAGGGGTACAACGAAATCACCTCGCATCCGTACGGAATCCTCAAGGGCGTCGTCGACGGAAAGGCCTTCGTGAAAGGTTCGTGGGGCGCCGCTATCGTCGACGACCTCACTCCGAAAGACGGCGACATCGTCATCGAGGGCAAGCGCGGACTCGACACTTTTGCCAGCACCAACCTCGATTTCATTCTGCGCAGCAAAGGAATTCGCACGATACTTCTCGGCGGTTTCCTGACCAACTGCTGCGTCGAATCGACCATGCGCACCGGATACGAGAACGGCTACCGGGTCATCACACTCACCGATTGTGTAGCCGGAACTTCGGTCGCCGAACACGAGAACGCGATCACCTACGACTACCCGATGTTCTCGCACCCCGTCACGTCGAAAGAGGTGCTCGGCGCGCTCTCCTGAGAGGACTACCTGGAATGCGCGAGAAGGAATTCACGGCTGACGTTGGTGACACTGGCGTGAACCTTCTCGTGCAGCAGGTCGTGACCGGCGTCCTCGAACTCGCGCATCTCGACGTTGCGCAGCGTCCGCGCCCAGTCCCGGACGGGATCGACCGGGGCGATCCGGTCGTCGGTACCGTGAACGACCAAAACCGGGATGCCCGCGTCGGAGAGTTCCGCCCACCCGTGTTGCTCGACCGCGCTGCGCGGGATGCCGCACAGCCCTGCGGAGGCAAAATCGTGATCGCGATGAGCCAGCATCGTCAGCGCCGTCACGGCACCTAACGAATGACCCATCACCGCCTGCGGAACTTCGGGCAGTTCCGCCAAGGCGATGTCAGCCAGCGCGGCTGCATCGGCAGCAAGATCGGAGAGCGGAGCCCCGACTCCCGGATCACCCTCCGACAAACCGTGCCCGGTGTGATCGATCGCCCACACGTCGATCCCCGACGCCGTCATTGCGCCCGCGAAGCGGTGATACTGGCCGCTGTGCTGGCCGAGACCGTGCAGAAAGACCAGTGACACCGTGGGCACCGCACCCCCTGCCGCCGGCCAATGCCGAAAGTGCACCTGACCGGTTCGTCCGTCGAAGAAAGGCATGATCGTCATTCTGCACGCCGCTACCGATATCCGCGGCTCGTGAGCGATTACTGGTGGGTTGCCTTGTCGGTGAGCGATGGCACAATCGCCCTGTGTTCCTACTCGATGATCAGATCGTCTACAGCGCCAGCGACCTCTCGGCTGCGGCCTCGTGCGAGTTCGCACTGCTGCGGCAACTCGACGCCCGAACCGGTCTGATCGCGGCCGAGGCCGCCGAGGCGGATCCGATGCTCGAACGGACGTCGAGCCTCGGCGACTCGCACGAGCGCGAACAGCTTCAGAAGTTCATCGATCAGCACGGAGACGGCGTCGTCGTCATGCCGCGACCGGAACACTCACGCGCAGGCCTGACCGCTGCCACGTTGGCCACCGTCGAGGCAGCACGATCGGGCGCGCCAGTCATTTATCAGGGAACCTTTTTCGACGGCCGATTCCTCGGGTTCTGCGATTTCCTCGTCCGCGAAGGCGACACCTACGCGGTCTACGACAGCAAGCTCTCCCGGCACGCCAAGGTGTCGGCACTTCTACAACTCGCCGCATACGCGGATGCGTTGGAGCGCAATGCAATTGCCGCCTCCGATCAAGTTCATCTACTGCTAGGCGACGGCAGCACGTCGTCGCACGACATCGGAGACATCGCGCCGGTATTCGCGGCACGTAGAGCTGAACTCGAACGAGTCCTCGACGAGCACCGCGCCGAGGGGAAACCGACACAGTGGCTCGACGATCGGTACCTGCGTTGTGGTCGATGCGACACCTGCAGCGTCGAGGTCGAAAGCCATCGAGACCTGCTGCTGGTTGCGGGCGTCCGCGGCAATCAGCGTGAACAGCTGATCGTCTCGGGGATCACGACAATCGACGAACTCGCCGCGAGCACCGGCCCAATCGAGGGCATCCGCCGGGAAACACTCGACAAACTCCGTGCACAGGCCGCGGTTCAACTACGCCAGGAAGTGTCCGGCGACGCCGAATTCGAGGTCTACGAACCCTCGGCGCTCGGCGGACTCCCCATCCCCGACGACGGCGACATCTTCTTCGACTTCGAGGGCGATCCGCTCTGGGCCGAGGACGGGTCCACCGATTGGGGGTTGGAGTATCTGTTCGGTGTGGTCGAAGGGCCTGCGGACGACTACGTGTTCAAGCCGTTCTGGGCACACGATCGCGAGGGTGAGCGCCAGGCGCTCCTCGACTTCCTCGATTACGTCACCGCGCGTCGAGAAGCTCATCCAGGCATGCACATCTACCACTACGCCGCGTACGAGAAATCGGCGCTGTTGCGCTTGGCCGCACGTCACGGTGTCGGCGAGCAAACGGTGGACACCCTGCTCAGCGAGAACGTGCTCGTGGACCTGTACCCGATCGTCCGTGCCTGCCTGCGGATCGGACAACGCTCGTACAGCATCAAGAAACTCGAGCCGCTATACATGGGTGAGCACGGCCGCGACGGCGACGTGACCAATGCCGCCGCTTCGGTTGTCGCCTATGCCGACTACTGCCAATTGCGCGACGGCGGACAAGCCGACCAGGCCAGGGAACTTCTTCAGGGCATCTCCGACTACAACGAATACGACTGCGAATCCACTCTGCGCCTGCGCGATTGGCTTGCCGAGCGCGCCGCAGAACACGGCGTCGAACTTCGTGAGCCGACCGGGCAGATCAAGATTCCACTCGAGGAGCTCACCGAATCGGAGATCGCGCTCCGCGAATTCGCAGGACACAAGGCAGGTTCGGCGCGTACCCCCGATCAGCAGGCAGCTGCTCTACTGGCTGCTGCGGTGGGGTACCACAATCGTGAGCGGAAGCCGTACTGGTGGGCCCACTTCGACCGATTGGTCACACCGATCGAAGACCTGGTGGACATCCGCGACGTCATGGTGGTCGAACAGTCCGAAATCGAGGCGGACTGGCACAAGAGCACTCCACGTCAGAAGAAGTTCCGTCGACACATTCAGCTGACCGGAAGTTTCGGCACCGGAACGTCTTTGAGCCCGGGCAGTGATCTGTTCGCTCTCTACGCAACCCCCTCCCCCGATGCCGTTGCAAGCGAGAACCCCACCCAACGCGGCACCAGCAGCGTCAAGGTCACGGCCGTGGTCAAGTCCGAAGGACTCGACGTGGTCACCGTCGAAGAACTGCTCGGCGGTGACGAATACCTCGATGCTCCAGTCGCATTGGCACCTGGTCGTCCGATTCCCACCGGACGCATGGAGAAGTCCATCGCCGCTGCCGCATCCGGCGCCAGCGAGAGCCTGCCCGAACTGCCACACATCGCGGCAGTCGACATTCTCAGGCGCAGCACCCCGAGAACCCTCTCGGGTTCACCGCTGCCACCTGTCGGCACCGACAACAACTACGCCGACGCCATCACCGCCGCACTTCTCGACCTCGACGATTCCTACGTGGCGGTGCAAGGTCCTCCCGGTACCGGCAAAACCTACACGGGCGCTCGTGTCGTCAAGACACTGATCGAACAACACCATTGGCGAATCGGCGTGGTGGCACAATCACATTCGGTGGTCGAGAACATGCTCGGCGGCATTCTGAAGGCCGGCGTGGACCCCGCACTGGTCGCAAAGAAGGGCAGCCGCAGCAAGACCGCAGAATGGCAGGACATCGCATCCGAAGAATATGCGGGATTCATCGCCGAGGCCGAAGGCGTCGGCTGCGTCATCGGCGGCACTGCATGGGACTTCGCGAACACCGATCGTGTTCCCGCCGGCAGCTTGGACTTGCTCGTCGTGGACGAGGCAGGTCAATTCGCGCTGGCGAACACCATTGCCGTCGCGATTTCCGCGCGAAACCTGTTGCTGCTGGGCGACCCGCAGCAGTTGCCGCAGGTGAGCCAAGGCACTCACCCCGAACCTGTCGACGAATCGGCACTCGGTTGGCTCGCCGAGGGACACGGCGCACTGCCACCCGAACTCGGCTACTTCCTCGAGAAAACGTGGCGGATGCACCCGGATCTGTGTGCGCCCGTGTCCGCATTGTCGTACGAGGGCAAGCTGCGTTCCCAGGAAACCGTCAGTGCGGCAAGAAAGCTCGACGGACTCGCTGCCGGAGTACACACGGTGTTCGTCGATCACCGCGGCAATTCCACCTACTCCCCGGAAGAGTCCCAGGAAATCGTTCGCCAGATCCAGGGCCTTCTCGGCACGCCTTGGACCGACCCGAGCGAGTTCGAGGGAACCAGGCCGCTGGAGCAGTCGGACATTCTCGTGGTCGCGGCGTACAACGCCCAGGTGGGCACCGTCGAGCGCGATCTCACCGAGGCCGGTCTCACGGAGGTCGAGGTCGGGACCGTCGACAAGTTCCAGGGCCGCGAGGCTGCGGTGGCAATCGTGTCGATGGCCGCATCTGCCGTCGAGGACGTCCCGCGAGGGATGTCGTTCCTGCTGTCGCGAAACCGTCTCAATGTTGCTGTCTCACGCGGCAAGTGGTGCGCGATCATCGTTCGATCGCACGCGTTGACGCAGTACATGCCCAGTACGCCTGCGGGATTGGTCGAACTGGGTGCATTCATGAGGCTGACGAGCTAGCCGAAGCACTGCCCTACCCGAAGCACTGCCCTACCCGAAGCACTGCCCTTCGCCGCGATAGGTGGGAACCGAGGTTCGGGTGCCGTCGGCTTCGACCACGTACACGCGGTCGAAGCGCTCGCACAGCTCGCCGGCTTTGGCGTGACGGAACCACACACGGTCGCCGATCGCGATGTTGCCGGCTTCCTTCCCGGTGACCGGCGTCTGGACTTCGCCGGCACCTTCGTTACGGAGCAGTTTGAGACCGGCGGGCCAGACCGGCGACGGAACGCGGGTGGCTCCCGCAGGTCCCGACGCGATGTATCCGCCACCGAACAGGGTCGTGACCGACGGCGTCGGTTTGCGCACGGCCGACAGCGCGAAGAACAGCGCCGGATCGGGACGGAAGGCACGGTAGCGGTCGAACAGGGTCGGTACGTACAGTCCGGAGCCTGCTGTTACCTCGGTCACCACAGGATCGGCCGAGCTGACCTCCAGCGACCCCGTACCGCCGCTGTTGACGATCTCGAGTGCACCCACGGCATCGGTGACGGCCGCGACCACAGCGCCCCTTCTGGACGCCAATTCGCGGGCAGAGGCCTTCTTGACCCAACCGATCGGAGCACTGGTGTCAGGAAGGCCGGCAATCTGGGCTTCGTAGAACATCACTCCGACGACGGAGAATCCGCGTTGGCGCGCACGCGCCGCGAGTGCGGCGACCGCGCCAGGTTCGCGCAGTGGCGAGCGTCGTACGCCCAGATGGATCGGACCGATCCGAAGCGACGCATCGACGTCGAGACACACCCGGACAGGCGCATCCCCCGTCGACGCCGAACGAATGAGGTCCAACTGCGCATCGTCGTCGACCATCAAGGTGATCGATGCGAGAGCTGTGTCATCGGCAGCGAGATCCGCGATGGCGCCACGATCGGCGGTCGGGTACCCCATCAGGATGTCCCGTGCGCCGAGCCCGACCAGCCACAGAGCCTCGCGCAGTGAGTACGCCATGATTCCGCGGAATCCGCCGGACGCGGTCAGTGTGTCGCCGAGAGTTTCAGCCAGAACCGTCCGACAACGAACCGATTTGCTCGCCACTCGCACCGGGGTTCCACCGGCACGGCGCACCAGGTCGGCTGCATTACTGCGCAGTGTGGTCAGATCCAGAGCAGCCAGAGGCGGGTCGAGTTCTCGCGTGGCAGCAGTGAGTCGATCAAGGGTCCTGGTCACAGATGATCCAATCGTCGCGGCGTGCGACCAGTCAATCACCAATCCTGGACGTATGTCCAGGATGGCGGTTCTACTGAGGCGCGACCACGGCTTTGTTGGCGATTACCTGAACCATTTCTCCGAACTCGGCAATAGTCGCGTCGGAGTCACGATCGACCAGCCATCGCAGAACAAGGCCGTCGATCATCGCAAGACTCAGTCGCGCAATCGAACTCAACGGCTCCGTCCACACCGTGCCCGATATCTTGGCGCACTCTTCGAGAAACGACACCGCGAGCTCATCCATGATTCGGTACTGCTCAAATGCAACCGCCCCAGCACGTTCGGCTCCGAGATTGCGACTACGCAGTGCCTGCGCAGTAATTTCGTAGGTCAACAACTGGCGATCCGGGGTTGCCTCGATGGTCGGCCACATTCCGGTCAGGCCGATGTGCAGCAATTCCCTGAGCCCCTGCACGCCACTGAGATCCGGCGCATGGCGGACCTGCGCGAACGCATACTGCATCGACGCACTGAGCTGCAGAATGAGCGTTTCACCCATTGCCGCGATCAGCGCTTCCTTGCTCTCGAAGCAGTAATGAACGACGCCGAGCGATACCCCGGCCTCCTCTGCCACCGCCCTTACCGTCACAGAACTGACACCGCGCTGTTCCGCAATAGACAAGGCGGACTCGACCAATTGTGTGCGGCGTTCGTCCGCCGGGAGCCTGTTCAGCATCCAATGATCGTAGAACGCAAATGACAAAATCTTCGCGCAATACTTGCCTGGACGACCGTCCAAGTACATTATTGCGTAATGGCTTCGGACACTTGGCAGAACTGGGCGGGCACTCAAAGCGCCGCGCCGCGTCGCTTTGCGACGCCGACAAATACCCGTGAACTTTCGTCGTTGGTCGCCGAGGCCGCCTCGCGTGGCCAACGTGTGAAGGCCGTCGGCGCCGGCCACTCGTTCACCGGTGTCGCGGTCACTGACGGTGTCCTCGTCAGCCTGGACAACTTGAGCGGAATCGACTCGATCACACCGACCGACGACGGTGCGCTGGTCACTGTTTTTGCAGGCACTCGCCTTCATGCTCTCAACGACGCCTTGTGGCAACGCGGATATGCGATGGCAAATCTCGGTGACATAGACGTCCAGTCACTGGCCGGCGCGACGTCCACCGGCACGCACGGCACCGGCGCACGATTCGGCGGTATCGCCACACAGATTCGCGGAATCGAGATCGTTCTCGCCGACGGATCCGTCGTTACCGCAAGCGCCGACGAAAACGTCGAGCTGTTCGAAGCGGGCCGCCTCGGATTGGGCGCAATCGGCATCATTTCGAAGATCACTCTCGCCTGCGTTCCGCGATTCACACTTCGCGCAATCGAGGAACCCGACACGCTGTCTCACATACTGGACACCCTCGAGGGCGATCGCCTGGGCCTGGATCACTTCGAGTTCTACTGGTTCCCGCACACCGATCGTGTCCTGACGAAGAGCAATACGCGACTGCCCGGAGATACCGAACCCGATCCGGTGGGCAAGGTCCGCGCGTTCGTCGACGACGAACTCCTCTCGAACACACTCTTCGAAGGTGTCAACCGCGTTGCCACCCTGGCACCGGCCGCGATCCCGAGAATCAACAACGTGTCGTCCCGATTGCTCGGCGCCCGCGAGTTCACAGATCGCAGCTACCGGGTATTCGCGTCTTCGCGCCGGGTGAAGTTCAAGGAGATGGAATACGCGATTCCCCGCGAACACGTCACCGAGACACTTCACGAAATCGATCGCTGGATGAAGAAGTCCGGAACCAACGTCGCTTTCCCCGTCGAAGTACGTTTCGCTGCCGCCGACGACCTCTGGCTCTCCACTGCTCACGGACGCGACACCGCATACATCGCGGTACACCAGTACCACCGCCGACCCGAAACGGAGTACTTCGCCGCGGTGGAAGCCATCGCGCGCGCCGTCGACGGCCGGCCGCATTGGGGAAAAATGCACAACCGGACCGTCGACGACCTGCGTCCGACGTACGACCGACTCGACGACTTTGTCGCCGTTCGAGACAAGTACGACGCGAATCGTGTGTTCGACAACGAATACTTGCGTCAGGTGCTGGGCGACTGACGGTCAGCGCCGCAGCAGTTCCGCTTTTCGCGCATCGCTCGCAAACGAGGCTTTGATCGAGTTCCGGGCGAGGGTGTCTCGCTCGGCCTCGGTCAGACCCAGGGCTCGGCCCAGTTCGGTGAAATTGTCGTCGACGTATCCCCCGAAGTAGGCCGGGTCGTCGGAGTTGACCGTGACGATCAAACCCATCTCGAGCATCGATCGAAGCGGATGATCCGACAGCGAATCGAACACCCGCAGACGAACGTTCGACAACGGGCAGACCGTCAGTGGAATCTCCTCGTCGACCAGACGCTCGATCAGGGCAGGATCCTCGAGTGCCCGGACTCCGTGGTCGATCCGCTCGGCGCCGAGAATGTCGAGCGCCTGCCAGATGTACTCGGGCGGTCCCTCTTCACCGGCGTGAGCCACAACGTGCAAACCCTCGGCACGCGCGCGGGCGAACACGTCCTCGAACAGTGACGGCGGGTTGCCGACCTCCGCGGAGTCGAGTCCGAGCCCGACGATTGGAGCCTGCAGGCGAATTATCTCGGAGAAGATCTCCTCGGCGTCTTTGACGGGCTGATCTCGGAGGATGGCGGCGATTGCCGCGCTGCTGAGCCCGAACTCGCGCTCACTCGATGCCACCGCATCCATGATCCCGTCCAGGACCTCGGTCAGCGGAACACCACGGACCACGTGCGCCTGTGGATTGAAGAAGAACTCGGCATGCGCGACGCCGGCGGCAGCCGCGCGGCGGAAGTACGCTCGCGTCAGGTCGGCAAAATCCTCCGCGGTGCGCAGGACGGCCATGTTGGCGAAGTAGAGATCGAGGAACGACTGCAGATCGGTGAACTCGTACCTCGACTTCAGATCGTCGATATCCTTGTACGGCAAGTCCATTCGATTGCGCTCGGCAAGTCGGTAAATCTGTTCGGGTTCCAGAGAACCCTCGATGTGCATGTGCAGCTCTGCGACAGGTGTAGCCATGTCGGTGTTACCGCCCCTTCCAGACCGGGGCGCGCTTCTCGGCGAACGCCGTCGCGCCCTCGCGTGCATCTTCGGACGCGAACACCGGCGCCATGACCTGCAACTGCTTCGCGAAAGCTTCGTCGTCGGACCAACCGCCGGCCTTGACGATGATCTCCTTGGTGACCGCAACCGCGAGCGGTCCGTTGCGGGTGATGCGATCAGCCAGCTCCAGCGCGCCTTCGAGCGCCTTACCTGGCTCGGTCAACGTGTTCACGAAGCCGTAGCGGTAGGCCTCCTCGGCTGTGAAACTGTCACCGGTCAGGGCCAGTTCCAATGCCTTCTGGTACGGAATCCGCTTGGGCAGGCGCAACAATCCGCCTCCACCTGCGACCAGCCCTCGCTTGACCTCCGGGATACCGAACTTCGCTTCGGACGACGCGACCACCAGGTCGGTGGCAAGCACGAGTTCCGTGCCGCCTGCCAACGCGAAGCCCTCGACCGCCGAAATGATCGGCTTACGCGGCGGCCCTTCCGTGAATCCGAGACCGCGTCCCGGCACGAGTACGTTCTCGCCGGCCACGAATGCCTTCAAATCCATACCGGCACAGAAGTTTCCGCCGGCCCCTGTCAGCACCGCCAAGGACAGATCGTCGTCCGCATCGAGCTCTTCGACCGCAGCGGCCAATGCGTGACTGACCGCCGAGTTGATGGCGTTACGCGCCTCGGGTCGGTTGATGGTGATGATCAGTGTCCGCCCGCGCCGCTCGGTGAGAACCTCGTCCGCCATGATGTCCCTCTCGTTTGTCGACCACGCTCGCGTGACTACGCGACGTTGCGTTCGACAATACGGACGAAGCCATCGGGGTCGATCTGCGCGGTGTCGTGAGTGCAGAACCACCCCTGGGTGAACCTCGTCGAGGTCGCTTGCGGCGAGTTCCAATACCGACGCGTGACACTCGGTCCACGGCACAGCAACTCACCGAAACCACCTGGAGCGTCCGGGCCGTACAACGCCACTTCCATTCCACCGAAAGCGATTCCGACGCTTCCGAGGTGGGTGGGCGCCGACTCGGTTGGCAGAATGAGACCAGCCCCACAGGTCTCGGTTTTGCCCCACCCGATCACATGCCGAGCGGCCGGGAACAGGGTCAGCAGCTTGGATTCCTGTTCGGCCGTGATCGGCGACCCGCTGCAATCGATCCACTGAACCGACCTCGAACCGGCACGCGCCGCCGGTCCAAGGGTGAGCAACCGTGGCTCGAGCAGGTCCTCGGGCCGCCCGGTCACGATGTCGACGGTATGCACACTCTCACGCCAGAAGTCGCCGGCGAGGACCACCGTTCCACCGACCACCAACGTCGCGAGCACGTGCACGAACTGCCGTACCGACTTGAAGTCATTGTCCACCAACAGATTTCGCACACCTTCGACGCCGTAATCGCGCGAGTGCAGAATGCCGACGATGGCGGAGAGCACGTTCTCGTTGCTCAACTCGACGCCCAGCATTTCGCCCGAAGAATCGGCGGTGTACGCGAGGATCGCCATCTCCTCCGGGGCGGCACCGTCGTCGATGAACGGAACACCGTGTGGGAGTTCCCCGTCGAGCACCAACACCGAGCCACTGTCCGCGATGACGAAGTCCGCCGCGTCGTCGCTCAGATGAACACCCACGGAGACCGGAACACCGCCGGCGAGAATGACGCCGAGGCACGCCTCCATCCACCTCACCCCGGCGGCGACGCGAATGGCCACACGGTCACCGATCTCGACGCCTCGCGACTTCAGCCCGCCTGCGACCCGCGACGCCTCGGCCCACAACTCCGCGAAGGTGACCTGCTCGCCGTCGACCTCCTCCACCGCGATGCGTGAGGAGAATCGATGAACGGCGATATCGAGGAGTTCGGACAGCGACGGGTCGAGTTGGCTGTACCGAAGCACCCCGTCACCCGCACGGGTGACACGGGCGTCGGCGAGGAGCTGAGTCGAACACGGGTATTCCACAAGCGTCGACCGCATCGATACCTCCACGTCACTGACAACCCACCGGCCATTCGACTATATGACGTGGATCACAGTTCGTGGAGGTCTCTAGCAATAATCGTCGCAAACTTACTTTCCGGAGTAGACCGCTTTGCCCGGTCCGACCTCGAGGAAACTGCGCACAGCGCCGCGTAGGTCATCGGTGGCGAACAGCGCACCGGACACCCCGGGAGTCACCGAATCCGCGTGGGCGATCCCGCCGGAACGCCAGGCCGCCACGATCTGCTTGGTGGCGTCGTGGGCTCGCGTGGGCCCGTCCGCCAACCGGGCCGCCAGGGCACGCGCCGCAGCATCGACATCGTCGTGAACTGCATTGACGACGCCCCACGAGTGCAGGGTTGCGGCGTCGTAGAGATCGCCGGTCATGACCAACTCCCGAGCCCGTCCGGAACCGGCGCGCTCGGCCAAACGCTGCGGTCCACCCATGGACGGCGTCAGACCGACCACTGTCTCGACCAGTCCGAACTTCGCCTTCGGCGCCGCGAGGATGATGTCGCAGGCCAAGGAGATCTCGAAGGCAGCAGTCAGCGTCAGCCCGTGCGCCGCGTAGATGACCGGGCACGGCAACGCCTCGAGCGGATGGCAGATCTGGGCGAACAGTTCGCGCCACAATTCCGCTCCCTGCTCCGGGTTCAGTCCGTCGAACACATGGACGTCGACGCCGGCCGAGTTGACCTTGCCCTCGGCGCGCAGAAGCACAGCGCGCGGTGGGTTTTCGGTCAGCGCTGCAACATCGGCGATGACGGCGTCGAACATGGCCTGATCGAACAGATTGAGTGGTCCGTGCGCGAACGTCAGGACAGCCACCTCGGCACCACCATCGGTGGTGAAGCGCTCGAGACGGGTGGGATGCGATTCGGGAGCAGTCATGCCGCCACACTGCCACATCGAACCGGCCTACGATCGTCGGGTGGACGGTCTGAGAAATGCACTCGCGGACGTTGTGGGACACCGGTTCGTCGTCGACGACGCCGACGTGTTGGCGACCCGTTCCACCGACCAGACAGGGCGCTACAGCGGGCGCGCCAGCGCTCTGGTCCGACCCCGAAATACCGCCGAAGTCTCGGCAGTGCTGAACGTGTGCCGCTCGCGCGGCGTACCGGTCACCATTCAGGGCGGGCGAACCGGTCTGGTCGCCGGGACGGTGCCCGAGCACGACGACGTCCTGCTCTCCACCGAACGCCTCGAGGCGATCGGCGAAGTCGATGTTGCCGCCGGTCGGATCGCCGTCGGTGCGGGAGCGACACTCGCGCAGGTACATTCGGCGGCCGCCGCCGCCGGTTTGAAGTTCGGTGTCGACATAGCCTCGCGGGACACTGCGACGATCGGCGGCATGGTCTCCACCAATGCCGGTGGCCTGCACACGGTTCGATACGGGAACATGGCCGAACAGGTGCTCGGACTCGAGGTGGTACTCCCCGACGGAACTCCTGTGCGCCGGTCACCGAAAGTGTTGTCCGACAATTCCGGATACAACCTGCCCGCTCTGTGGGTGGGCAGCGAGGGAACTCTTGGTGTGGTCACGGCAGTCGATCTGAAACTACGACGGGTACCGACTCACCGGGTCACGACGCTGACCGGTTTCGACCGACTGCAAGACGTCGTGGACGCGGGGCGTACGTTGCGCACTCTCGACGGCGTCGACGCACTGGAGTTGGTGGACGGCCGTGGACTCGAATTGGCCGCACGCCATTTGAACGCCGCGGTGCCGACGGGGCGACCGTGGTACCTGCTCGCCGAGGTGTCCGCGGCCCACGATCCGCTGGGAGACCTGGCCGAGCTGCTCGAACGCATCGACCCACCGCAGACCCCGGCAGTGGCGGTCGACGATCCCGGCTCGACGCGTTTGTGGGCGGCGCGGGAGTGTTTCGCCGAAGTGGTCGGACTGTTCGGTCCCCCACTGAAATTCGACGCGGCGCTGCCGCTGGACTCGCTTGCCACCTTCGCCGAGGACGCCGCGGTGGTGATCGCGAGTCGTGCCCCCGAGGCAATTCCGATCCTCTTCGGACATGTCGCCGAGGGAAACATCCACCTCAACGTCCTGAACTGCCCGAACGCCGACACCGTGTACCGCAGCGTCCTCGAACTGGTTCGCGATCACGGCGGAAACGTCAGTTCCGAGCACGGGGTGGGCTCGCTCAAACGCAACTATCTGGACCTGGCCCTCTCTGCGGAGGACATAGCCACGATGTGGGCGATCAAGCGAGCCCTGGACCCGAGCGACTATCTCAATCGTGCAGTGATGTTTCCCGACGCGCTTCGGCACTGACGGCCATCGCGTCGTCGTGTGCGTCGCCGCGCAGAGGCCGAGCGAAGCACACCGAAGCGACGAAGCCGATGAGCAGCACGCCTGCGGGCAGCCAGATCGACTCCGACATCGCCGTGCTGAACGGTTCACGGACGAACTCGGGTAGGTGACCCACTCCGGCTTCGGAACTGCCGCCGGTCAGACCCTGAGCCGCCAATCGTGCGGTGATCAGTGCTCCGATCGCGGCACTGCCGAGAACCGCACCCACCTGCCGGGTGGTGTTGTAGACGCCCGCCCCGGCGCCGGCCTGCATCGGAGGCAGGTTGTGTGTGGCGGTGGCCGCGAGCGGCGACCAGATGCATGCGTTGGCGAAGCCGATCAGGCCGATCGGCAGGAGCAGTTCCCAGATCGCGACGTCGGGAGACATAACCAATGCCAGCCAGCCCAGGGCGATCGCGAACAGCAGGAAGCCGGTGCCTGCGATGTAGCGCGGATGCGTCTTGTCGACGAGCTTGCCGATGATCGGCGCAAAAATGCCGGTCAGCACGGCCATCGGAACGAGGAGGAGCGCCGACTGCGTCGGGGAGAGTCCGCGAACTGCCTGGGTGTAGAACATCAGCGGAAGGACCATCGACGTGATCGCGAAGCCCATCGCGGTGATGGCGACGTTGGCGAGCGAGAAGTTGCGGTCCTTGAAGAGTTCGAGTGGGAGCAAGGGCTCGTTCTTGTTGCGCGACTGGTAGAACACGAACACCGCGAGCAACACCACACCGGCGCCGATCAGGCTCCAGACGAATCCGTTCCAGTCGTACGAACTGCCTTCCTGGATTCCGAACACGAGCAGGAACATGCCTGCGGCGCTGAGAATCACGCCGGGAATGTCGAACTTGTGCTCGCTGGTCGGCAACGACGGAACAAGCTTCCACGCGAGGAGGAAGGCGATGACACCAACCGGGACGTTGACGATGAAGATCCATTCCCAGCCGAGATTGTCGACCAACACACCACCGGCAAGCGGACCGACCAGCGTCGCAACACCGGCAACCGCACCCCACAGGCCCATTGCGGCGCCACGCTTGTTCGGCGCGAACGTGCGTGTGATGACGGCCATCGTCTGAGGCGTCATCATTGCGGCGCCCAGACCTTGGAAAGCCCTTGCCACGATGAGCATCTCGACGCTGCCGGACAGACCACACCACAGTGAAGCGCCGGTGAACAGTACGAGGCCGATCATGTACAGGTTCTTCGGTCCGAACCTGTCACCGAGCCGGCCGGTGACGAGCAGCGGCACCGCGTACGCCAGCAGGTACGCGCTGGTGACCCAGACGACCTTGTTGATGTCGGTGCCGAGGTCCTCCATGATCGCAGGGTTGGCGACAGCGACGATGGTGCTGTCCACCAGAATCATGAAGAACCCGATACACAACGCCCACAGCGCGTGCCAGGGATTGACCTGCTTTTCCATCTTCAGTCCTTAGGTAGTGCGGACGAGCCTGCGGAGCCGGCCAGCCGGTCGAGAAGTTCTTGTGAGAGCCAGGGCATTTCGCCGCTCTCGATGTCTGTCACCAACGCGCCGATCCACTCTCTTTCGGCGACGGTCAGTGCGTGGGCGTAGTCCGCGCCCACCGTGAAGATTCGTGGTTTTTCCGCCGCCTTCACCGCTTCGTAGTCGACCTCGAATTTCGCGATCGTCTTGTCGAGGTGCGCGAGACGAATTCGAAGCATCTGACACGCGGTGGACGCGGAGAGGTTGTGCATTTCAGCGAGCGCGAGCGGCAACCGCGGATACTCCCGCACCGGAACCGCCAACATCTCACGTAGTTGATGCTCGAGGGCCTCACGGCCCCGGGCGGTGATCTCGTACGTCGTCCGTTCGGGCCGGTTGCCCTCACGATCGGTCCCGATCGAAGCCAGAAGTTCCTGCTTCTCCAACCGGGAAACCGTGTGATAGAGCGATCCCGGCTTGATCTTCACCAACTGATCGCCCCGGCGAACCGAGGCCAGTTGATACATCTCGTACGGATGCATCGAACGCTCGGACAGCAGGCCCAGAACGGTGATTCCCAGAGGCGTCAGAGACACGTCACCCATGAGTCCCCCTCCCTGACAAGCCGCAATTGACTATTTCTTGACTATTCCACCTGAAATAGTCCACATGGAATATACGACCTCTGTCCATCTCGATCAACCCGTTCGAATCGGACTAGCCTGTAGCGAGTGGACGAACATCACCTCGACATCATCCGACTCGCTTGGGCACGTGAACTGGGCCTCGGCGACTCGGCACTTCGGCCGGCACACACGGCCCGCGTCGTCGGCGACGACATCCACGTTCTCGATCTGGCAGGCTCAGGTGCGATCGTCGGGCCGCAGTGGTTCATCGAGCGCACCGAGGACATCTCCGTCGACGCCCTGCTGCAACCGGCGCGTCTGCTCGAGATCGCCGGCGATCACGGCGGCAGAATCACCGGCCCCGTCGATCTCGCTTTCCTCGGCGACTACACGGACGCGCCGCCCGACGAGCAACTACTGATTTCCCACGACATCGACGACGCCCTCGCCGTCGCTGCGCTGTGCCCACCCGACGACAGCACCACAGCCGACCTCGGGAACCGGACGCGGTGGTTCACCGCCCTCACCGATTCCGCCGAGGTGCTCGGATGCGCGGCATACTCCGAATTTCAGGGATTCGTGGCAGATCTCACGACCCTGACTGCTCCAGCGCATCGCCGTCACGGAATCGGCTGCGCAGTAACGCTTCTCGCTGCGGAGGACGCTCTCGATTCCGGATTGATCCCGCAGCTACGCACAAGTCGCGGCAGTGCGATCGGAGCGACGCTTCCACGTAAAGCCAAATTCGACGTTCTGGGGGCATACGCTCGGGTACACGTGCACCTGCCCAGTTGACACTCGAACGAGAGGGACCGCAGATGAGTACGGAAGACGGCGCGAGCGAACCGACATTCGTCGAAGAGGGTCGTGAATTCAAACGCGACACCAACTACATCCCGACCCGGATCACCGAGGACGGCCGCGACGGTTACCCCGTCGAACCCGGGCGATACCGGTTGATCGTGGCACGTGCCTGCCCGTGGGCAAACCGCGCCATCATCGTCCGCCGCCTGCTCGGCCTCGAAGACGTACTGTCGATGGGCATCTGCGGTCCGGTTCACGACAAGCGAAGCTGGACTTTCGATCTCGACCCGGGCGGCGTCGATCCCGTACTGAAGATCCCGCGACTGCAGGACGCATACTTCGCCCGAGATCCCCACTACCCCAGGGGAATCACGGTGCCCGCCATGGTGGAGATCGCCACGGGCAAGGTGATCACGAACGACTACCCACAGATCACCCTCGACTTCTCGACGCAATGGAAGAAGTACCACCGCGAAGGCGCACCGGATCTGTACCCGGAGCCTCTGCGAAACGAAATCGACGAAGTGGCCGAGTACGTTTTTCGCGACGTCAACAACGGCGTCTACCGCTGCGGTTTCGCCGGTTCACAGCAGGCGTACGACGAGGCATACGACACGCTGTTCGCTCGCCTCGACTGGCTCACCGAACGTCTTGCCCGGCAACGTTTCCTGGTGGGCGACACCATCACCGAAGCCGATGTGCGCCTGTTCACCACGCTGGCGCGGTTCGATCCCGTCTATCACGGCCACTTCAAGTGCAACAGAAGCAAACTCAGCGAGATGCCGGTGCTGTGGGACTACGCGCGCGATCTGTTCCAAACCCCCGGATTCGGTGACACCATCGACTTCACACAGATCAAAGCGCACTACTACATCGTGCATTCCGAGATCAATCCCTCCGGAATCGTGCCCAAGGGACCGGAATTGACACACTGGCTCGAACCGCACGGACGCGAACAGTTGGGTGGCCGACCGTTCGGGGACGGCACACCACCACATCCGCCCATCCCGTCGGAAGTGGTTCCGGCAGAGCACTGGGCCACCAGGTAGGTCGCGGGGGGCTACTCCCCTGCGTACGTGCCGAAACTCCAGTACACACCTTCGGGATCACGGCAGGTGAACCCCCGCGAACCGTAGTCCTCGTTTCGCAATCCCTGCGTGATCGTGGCGCCCGCCGCGACAGCGCGTTCGTGGAGTGCATCGGCGGCGTCCGCGTCGTCCACGACGATGTACACCGAACCGATTCCAGGCGGCAGGCCGGCGATCGCAGAATCGGTGCGCGGCGAACCCAACATGATGCCGCCACCGCCCGGCCAGTCGAGTTGGGCGTGGTCCACCACGTCTCCCTCTCCGTAGACGGCCTTCTCCACGAAACCGAAGGTGCTCACCAGAAAGTGGATTGCCGCACGGGCGTCGAGGTAGCGCAGCGTCGGCCAGATGGTCGTCGAACGAGATTCCGAAGTGGCGGTCATAACACTCGAACTCCTGCCTGGGAAAACTCACGAAGAAAACCGAGTCTCGTACGAGCCTATGGCCCCGGTGATCACCGCCGCCAGCGAAAACTTCACCTATTCTCGAGATACGGTCCACCTCGCTTCAGAGGAGGACAACTGTGGAGGGGCAGCAATGAGCAAGTCGACGAACAACGACAGCGGGCGTATCGAGAAGGTCCTCGTTTCCGTTCTCGACAACGGAAGCCGCCTGCAAGCGCCCGCAGTGGCCAAATACGTCAACCACGTCCGTAAGGCCCACCCCGACGAGTCACCTGCTCAGATCGTCGAGCGGATGGAGAAGATGTTCATTCTCGCCGTGACCGGAAGCGGCAGTGCCGTCGGCGCCACCGCCGCCGTGCCGGGCGTCGGAACGGTCGCGTCCATCGCTGCCGTCGGTGCGGAATCGGCTTTCTTCCTCGAGGCGTCAGCGCTGCTGACGTTGGCAATTGCGTCAGTGCATGGAATCTCCGTACAGGATCACCAGCAACGACGTGCCCTGGTCCTGGCAGTCGCCCTCGGCGAATCCGGTATGGAGATCGTGCAGAAGGCCACCGGAATCACAGCCAAGAACTGGGGAACGGCAATCACGAGCAAGATTCCCGGACCCACGATGAGGGGAATGAACAGCACCCTCGTGCGGAAATTCGTGACCAAGTACGCCGCCAAGCGCAGCGCACTGATCCTCGGCAAGCTCGTTCCGGCCGGAATCGGTGCGGTCATCGGCGGTGCGGGCAACCGTGCAATCGGCAAGGGCGTCGTCAAGAATGCGCGCGAAGCCTTCGGACCGGCACCGGCCAGGTGGACCGACCACCTGATCGTGATGCCTGCCGACGATGCCGCAGTGCTTCCCCAGACGGAGACACGCCGGGCCATCCGCAGATAGCCGTCCGGGCCGTAGGCTCGCATCACGTATTCGCCGCCGACCCGGGAGCAGCATTGACGAACACCGCAATGGGATCCTTCTCTGCCCCCATCGAGATTCGTGGGTTGACGAAGACGTTCAAGGCGGCGCGCGCGGTCAACGACCTGAGCTTCGACGTTCAGGCGGGCTCGATCACCGGGTTTCTCGGCCCGAACGGTTCGGGCAAGACGACCACGTTGCGGATGCTCCTCGGACTGGTGTCACCGACGTCGGGATCGGCCACGATCAACGGCACCCCGATGCGTTTGCTGCCCAACCCGGCTCGGACCGTCGGCGCAGTACTCGACGTCGGCAGTCTCCATCCGAAACGAACGGCGCTCGGACACCTCGAGATCTACGCGGCCGCTATCGGCATGCCGACTCAGCGCGCGGCGCAGGTGCTGGACATGGTCGGTCTGAGATCGGTCGGAGTCCACAAGACCGGCACCTTCTCGCTCGGGATGCGCCAACGCCTGATCCTTGCCACCGCGATGCTCGGTGATCCCGAGATCCTCGTGCTCGACGAACCCGCGAACGGACTCGACCCCGAGGGCATGGCGTGGCTTCGTCAGTTCCTGCAGACCTTCGCCGGTTCCGGCCGAACGGTTCTGATCTCGAGTCACGCGCTTCGTGAAGTCGAAGCGACCGTCGACAGCGTGGTCATCGTCAGCGCCGGCTCACTCGTCTACCAAGGGACCATGGACGAACTTCGCCGCTCGCAGCGCAGTCGACTGCTCGTCTCGTGTTCCAACCCAGCGCTCCTCGCCACGGCATTGGCCGCTCGCGGAATCATCGACGCCCAGATCACGCAGGACGGACGGCTCGCCGTGGGCGGCACCGACACGTCGGTGCTCCCACCGGTGGCATCCGCCGCCGGTGTCACGATCTTCGGCGTCGCAACCGAAGGCGCAGATCTCGAGCAACTGTTCCTCGCGATGACAACACCGCAGTACGCGGTTCCCCAGGTCGGATACCACCGCCCACCCGGTCCCGGTTCCGGACCGGGCTATTACGGCCCTGCCGCATACGGACCTTCCGGAGGACACCGATGACCACGCTCGTGCGCGCGGAGACACTCAAAGTTCTCACCCTGCGCTACTGGTGGGCACTGGCCATCGCACCGGTCGTCGTGGCCGTGCTGATTGCTGCCTCCACCAGGACGTTCGTCGAAGCCGTGGCCGATTCGGCAGACACCACCTTCGACGTCGATGTCGTGTCCACCGGCGTCAGCCTCGGTGTCTCCAACACGCTTGTCCTGGTGTTCGCGGCTGTCTTCGGAGCACTCACCGCCGGATCCGAATTCGGCTACAAAACTCTCACCACGACGTTCCTCACAGCTCGCGGCCGTGACGGAGTTCTCGGCGCAAAACTTGCCGTCGTCGCGGTATTCGCCGTCGGCTACGCGTTGGCGGTCGAAGTAGTCAGCATCGGCGCGATGTTGCTCTTCGGCCGGGACTTCAGCTTCACCACCGATCTCTTCGCCATCTGCGCCGCAGGCATTCTGGCGTGCGCTCTGTGGGCACTGCTCGGCGCCGGGGTGGCACTGCTCACCGGTTCGTCGATGGCCGGTGCCCTCTCGGTCATCCTGTGGTTCGTCTTCGGTGAATGGATCGTCCGCGCAGTGCTGCTCGCGATGGATCTCGGCGGGGTCGGGGCCGCGCTTCCGGTGTCGGCCACGATCGGCACGATCATCAATGCGGCCCCGTCGATCGACGTCGACGCGTTTGCGTCCTGGCCGAGCGGCCCGATGATGCTGGCAGCTTGGGTGGTTCTGTTCTGCGGGCTCGGTTGGCTGCGGACCAGGACCCGCGACATCACCTGAAAAGGCTGTCTGGGGCCGGGTCTACCGTGGATCTCGATGAACACGATCAACACGGACAGTCCGGTAGCTGGAGAGGTCGATCGAGCTCCGGGCTGGATCCGCCGCTTGGCGCACGCATGCTGGTTGCACCGAAGAGTTGCCATCGGCGCGCTTCTGGTGACCGTCATCGCTTCGGCGATCGACATCTCGTTTCCTCTTCTGACCCGCTATGCGCTCGACGCCGCAAGCCAGGAGAACCCAGGCAAGGTGATCGGGTTCGTCGCGCTGGCGATCGCGCTGCTCGCGGTCGTGCGCTTCGCGTGCCAGTACGGCCGACGGATGCTTGCCGGCCGACTCTCGCTCGATGTTCAACACGACTTGCGGCTCGCCCTGCTCGGCTCGCTGCAACGCCTCGACGGACGCGGGCAGGATCAGATCCGCACAGGCCAGGTGGTATCCCGGTCCATCACCGATCTACAACTCGTCCAGGGTTTGCTCGCGATGGTGCCCATGTCCGCGGGTGCGCTCCTGCAATTCGTGCTCGCGATCGGCATCATGGCGTGGCTCTCGCCGCTGTTGACTCTCGTCGCTGTCGCCGTCATCCCCGCAGTAGGGCTGGTGGTGTTCCTGATGCGACCGATGCTCTTCGCCGCAACATGGTCCGCGCAGCAGCGGGCCGCCGACCTCGCCCAACATGTCGAGGAAACCGTCACGGGCGTGCGCGTCGTCAAGGGATTCGGGCAGGAACAACGAGCCGTCGACCAACTCGAAAAGCACAGCCGCACGCTGTATTCGGAGCGTCTTCGCGCCGCGTGGTTGAACGCGAAATTCGCGCCGACCATGGCCGCCTTGCCCCAGCTGGGGCAGGTGGGAGTGATCGCCCTCGGCGGGTATCTCGCACTGCACGACAAGATCACCGTGGGAACGTTTCTCGCGTTCGCCACCTACATCGTGACGATGACCGGCGTCACCCGAACTCTGTCGTCGGTCATCGTCATGGCGCAGCTTGCGCGCGCCGCTGTCGAGCGTGTCTACGACGTCATCAACGCTCAGCCGGACATCGCCGATCCTGACCATCCGGTGGACCTGCCCGACGGTCCGCTCGGCGTCACTTTCGAAGACGTCGCATTCGGGTTCGACACCGAACGCGACGTCCTGACCGGGCTGAACCTCCGCATAGAACCGGGCGAGACCGTCGCCGTCGTGGGGCCGGCCGCGTCGGGCAAGACCGCGTTGTCCTTGCTTCTCCCCCGGTTCTACGCCCCGACTTCGGGTGTAGTGACCGTCGATACCGCGGGCGAGACGTTCCCCATCGGCGAACTGCGCAGTGAGCAGCTTCGTGCCGCCGTCAGCCTGGTCTTCGACGAACCTTTCCTGTTCTCGGACACCATTGCCGCCAACATCGCACTGGGTCGCGAGGACGCCTCCGACGAGGACATCCGCGACGCAGCAGCACTGGCACAGGCAGATTCGTTCATCGAGGCACTCCCGGACGGATACGACACCGTTGTCGGTGAACGAGGTCTGACGCTGTCGGGCGGCCAGCGTCAGCGCATCGCACTTGCCAGGGCACTGCTCGTCGACCCACGGATCCTGGTCCTCGACGACGCGACCTCCGCAGTCGATGCGGCTACCGAAGCCGCGATCTTCGACGCGTTCCGGGCCAGACGGCGCCAGACCACGCTCATCCTCGCTCACCGGCGGTCCACCCTGACGCTCGCAGACCGGGTCGCGGTTCTCGACGGCGGACGGATCATCGACTCCGGAACCGTGGACGAACTGGAAGCGCGATGTCCGCTCTTTCGTGCCCTGTTCTCCTCGCCGCCGGAACTACCGGCCGAACTCGACGACGTCGACTCCGATGCTTTCGGACGTGACCGCAGCGAGCCGACAACCGAGCAGTTGTGGCCGCAGGCACCGGAATCCGAAGCCGACAGCACAGCCGCTACGACGCAGGGTGCGGGCGGACCGATGGCCGGAGCGCTCAGCGGAATCGCGGTGACGCCGTCCCTGCGGGCAGCAGTCGACGCTCTCCCACCCGCACGCGAAGACCCCGGAATTGCTCCTGAGAGCCTGCGCGAATCGAATCCACAGTTCTCACTCCGACAGATCTTGAGGCCGGTCCGCTGGGTTCTACTGGCGGTTGTCGTGTGCCTTGCCCTGGACTCCGCAGCGGCGATCGCATTTCCCTCCCTCGTCAGATACGCGATCGACCACGGAGTCGTGACCGCGGACAGCAGCACGCTCTGGATAGCGACGGCATTCGGCGCGCTCCTGGTCGCAGCGGACTGGGTCGTCGTCGCGGTCATGACGGTGCTCACCGCCCGGGCCGGCGAACGCGTGTTGTTCGGGCTCCGCGTACGCAGCTATGCACACCTGCAGCGCCTGGGTCTGGACTACTACGAACGGGAATTGTCCGGCCGCATCATGACGCGTATGACCACCGACGTCGACGCGCTCTCGTCGTTCATCCAAACCGGTATGTCGACGGCGATCGTGAGCGTCCTGACCGTCGGCGGAATTTCGATCGCCCTCCTGGCGACCGACGTGACGCTCGGCCTGGTGGCGCTGGCCGTCATCCCACCGCTCGTGGTTGCGACCGTGATCTTCCGCAAGATCTCCTCGGTTGCCTACAGCCAGTCCCGCGAACGGATCTCGCTCGTCAATGCCGACTTCCAGGAGAACATCGCCGGTCTGCGAGCAGCTCAGGCCTACCGCCGCGAAGAAGGTGCGGCGCGTAGGTTCGCAGAACGCTCCGAAAGCTACCGCCGATCGCGGATGCGGTCGCAGCGAGCCATTTCGATCTACTTCCCTTTCATCTCGTTCCTGTCCGACCTCGCGTTGGCCGCGGTCGTGTTCGTCGGTGCGCACCAGATCGCCAACGGGTCGACGTCGCCCGGCGTACTGATCGCTTTCGTGCTCTACCTCGGTCTGCTGTTCGGACCGATTCAGCAACTCTCACAAGTGTTCGATGGTTACCAACAGGCAAACGTCGGATTGCAACGAATCGGCGACCTGCTGCGCACTCGCAGTTCGATCGAGACTGCCGATAGCGAGGATCTGATCGCGATCTCCGGACGACTCGACGGCGCCGTCCATCTCGACGGGGTCGGGTTCCGGTACTCGGGTGCGGACGTCGACGCCCTCTCCGATTTCGATCTGCAAATCCCGCCGGGCACGACCGTCGCTCTGGTCGGCCGAACCGGTGCCGGGAAGTCGACGGTCGTGAAGTTGCTCGCCCGCTTCTACGACCCGACGTCCGGATCGGTCGACGTGGACGGAACCGACATCCGGAACTTCCACCTCTCGCAGTACCGACGTCGCCTCGGCGTGGTCCCACAAGAAGCCCATCTGTTCACCGGCACGGTCGCCGACAACATCGCGTACGGCAGGCCGTCGGCGTCGCACGCGGAGATCGAGGAAGCGGCACGTTCCGTCGGCGCACTGAATTCGATAGCCGACATGCGTGGAGGCATGAATCATCCCGTCGGCGAGCGCGGCCAGGGGCTCTCGGCGGGCCAACGCCAACTGATCGCATTGGCCCGTGCCGAACTCGTCGACCCGGACCTTCTGCTCCTCGACGAGGCGACCGCGACGCTCGATCCCGCGACCGAACGAATGGTGCTCGAAGCAAGTCGGTCGGTCACCCGGAAACGGACTTCCGTCGTCGTAGCTCACCGCCTCGCGACAGCTGCCCGAGCGGACCTCGTTGTCGTAGTTGACCGGGGACGTATCGTTGAATACGGCCCGCACGATGTTCTGCGGTATGCCGGTGGTCACTACTCGGGACTCTGGGATGCATCGCAGGCGCGTGAGGGGAATAATCTGACGTCGAGAACTGTCATCGAAGGCAACCCCGTCGCGTGACAGTCGGCACGGATTTGTACCGCCGAGAGGTAGTGCGCGATCGCAAGATCACGGACTTCCGTGAGACAGCTCACAAATTGTGTGCCGCACAATTGCTCGTCACACGCTCGGGCTAATCTCATGTATATAGGCGCTCTGATCGGGTACCGAAATAGAAACGAGGCGAACACCTGCCGTGAGCAGCAGTTCTACATCCCAATTCGGACAGAACCAGTGGCTGGTTGACGAGATGTACCAACGCTTCCAGGACGATCCGTCGTCCGTGGATCCCAGTTGGCACGAATTCTTGACCGATTACTCGCCGGACTCGGCGAACACGGGAGGTGGAAACGGGACTGCCTCGAACGGCAACGCGGCTGCACCCGCCGCTGTTGTAGCTCCGCCTGCTGCTCCCAAGGCCACGCCTCCCGCCCCCAAGACCGCACCTCCTGCACCGGCTGCCAAGGCTGCCGCTCCGGCCCCCGCGAAGACGGCAGCGCCCGCCGCCAAGGCCGCCCCGGCCCAGCCCGCAGCAGCCAAGCCCGCGGCCGCTACTGCCAAGCCCGCCCCTGCCGGCGGAGCCGAGGAAACCAAGGTTCTCCGCGGCGCCGCAGCCGCAGTCGTCAAGAACATGTCGCTCTCGCTCGAGATCCCGACTGCAACCAGCGTGCGTGCCATCCCCGCGAAGCTGATGTTCGACAACCGCATCGTCATCAACAACCACCTCGCGCGTACCCGCGGCGGCAAGATCTCGTTCACCCACCTCTTGGGTTACGCGATCGTCCAGGCAGTCAACGCGTTCCCCAACATGAACCGGCACTTCGCCGAAATCGACGGCAAGCCGAACGCGGTCACGCCCGAGCACACCAATCTCGGACTCGCGATCGACCTTCCCGGAAAGGACGGCAACCGCTCACTGGTAGTTGCCGCCATCCGGAACACCGAGTCGATGAACTTCGTCCAGTTCCACGCGGCATACGAGGACATCGTCCGACGCGCCCGTGAAGGCAAGCTCACCGGCGAAGACTTCACCGGCGTCACCATTTCGCTGACCAACCCGGGCGGTATCGGCACGGTTCACTCCGTTCCTCGCCTGATGAAGGGCCAGGGCGCCATCATCGGTGCCGGCGCGATGGAATACCCCGCCGAGTTCCAGGGCGCCAGCGACGAGAAGCTGGCCGAGATGGGCGTCGGCAAGTTGATGACTCTCACCTCGACCTACGATCACCGCATCATCCAGGGTGCCGAGTCGGGCGATTTCCTGCGCACGATCCACAACCTGCTGATCAGCGACGAGTTCTACGACGAGATCTTCCACGCGCTCGGCAACCCGTACGAGCCGGTGCGGTGGCGCAAGGACGTGCCGGAAGGCGCTGTCGACAAGAACACCCGCGTTCTCGAACTGATCGCTGCATACCGTGACCGCGGCCACCTCATGGCCGACACGGACCCGTTGCAGTTCGTCAAGGACAAGTTCCACAGCCACCCCGACCTCGACGTCATCAGCCACGGCCTGACGCTGTGGGATCTGGACCGTGAGTTCAAGGTCGGCGGCTTCCACGGTCAAGAGAAGATGAAGCTGCGCGACGTGTTGAGCGTGCTGCGCGACGCGTACTGCCGCCACGTCGGCGTCGAGTACACGCACATCCTCGAGACGGATCAGCGTCAGTGGATCCAGGACCGCGTCGAGGGCCATCACGCCAAGCCTTCGGTCGCTCAGCAGAAGTACATCCTGAGCAAGCTCAACGCCGCCGAGGCCTTCGAGACGTTCCTGCAGACCAAGTACGTCGGCCAGAAGCGCTTCTCGCTCGAAGGCGCAGAAGCAGTCATCCCGATGATGGACGCCGTGATCGACCAGGCCGCCGAGCACCAGCTCGACGAGGTCGTCATCGGCATGCCGCACCGTGGCCGACTCAACGTCCTTGCCAACATCGTCGGCAAGCCGTACTCCAAGATCTTCACGGAGTTCGAGGGCAACATGAACCCGGCAGCCGCTCACGGCTCCGGCGACGTGAAGTACCACTTGGGTGCCAGCGGAACGTACATCCAGATGTTCGGCGACAACGACATCGCTGTCTCCTTGACCGCAAACCCGTCGCACCTCGAGGCCGTCGACCCGGTTCTCGAAGGCCTGGTCCGCGCCAAGCAGGACATCCTCGACAAGGGCGAAGAAGGCTTCACCGTCCTGCCGCTCATGCTGCACGGTGACGCTGCATTCGCCGGTCAGGGTGTTGTCGCCGAGACGCTCAACCTCTCGCTGCTTCGCGGTTACCGCACCGGTGGCACCGTGCACATCGTCGTGAACAACCAGGTCGGCTTCACCACCGCTCCGGAACATTCACGCTCGTCCGAGTACTGCACCGACGTCGCGAAGATGATCGCCGCACCGGTCTTCCACGTCAACGGCGACGACCCCGAGGCTTGCGTCTGGGTTGCTCAGCTGGCCGTCGACTTCCGTGAGAAGTTCGGCAAGGACGTTGTCATCGACCTCATCTGCTACCGCCGTCGCGGTCACAACGAGGGCGACGACCCGTCGATGACCCAGCCGGCCATGTACGACGTCATCGACACCAAGCGCAGCGTTCGTAAGAGCTACACCGAGTCCCTCATCGGCCGCGGTGACATCTCGCTCAAGGAAGCCGAAGACGCACTTCGCGACTACCAGGGCCAGCTCGAACGGGTCTTCAACGAGGTCCGTGAACTCGAGAAGTTCCAGCCCGAACCGTCCGAGTCCGTCGAACTCGACCAGACTCCCCCGGCTCGCCTGACCACGGCTGTCGCTCCCGAGGTCCTCGAGCGCATCGGTGATGCGTTCGTCAACGTCCCCGACGGCTTCACCGTTCACCCGCGCGTCAAGCCGGTTGCCGAGAAGCGCCGCGAGATGGCCCGTGAGGGACATGTCGACTGGGCGTTCGCAGAATTGCTTGCGTTCGGCTCGTTGGCCGAGCAGGGTGCCTTGATCCGCCTCGCGGGTCAGGACTCCAAGCGAGGAACGTTCACGCAGCGTCACTCGGTCCTCATCGACCGCAAGACCGGCAACGAGTACAGCCCGATCGCCAAGATCGCTGCCGACGCCGAAAACGGCGGCAAGTTCATGGTCTACGACTCCGCACTCACCGAGTACGCAGGTCTGGGCTTCGAGTACGGCTACTCGGTCGGTAACCCCGACGCTCTGGTCCTGTGGGAAGCGCAGTTCGGTGACTTCGTCAACGGCGCGCAGACCATCATCGACGAGTTCATCTCTTCGGGTGAGGCCAAGTGGGGTCAGCTCTCCGACGTCGTGCTGCTCCTGCCGCACGGTCACGAGGGTCAGGGTCCGGACCACACCTCCGGTCGCATCGAGCGTTTCCTTCAGCTGTGTGCAGAAGGCTCGATGACCGTTGCGGTTCCGTCGACTCCGGCCAGCTACTTCCACCTGCTGCGTCGCCATCACCTCGACGGCATCCGCCGTCCGCTGGTGGTTTTCACGCCCAAGTCGATGCTGCGTAACAAGGCTGCCGTCAGCAACGTCGAGGACTTCACGACGGGCAAGTTCCGTTCGGTCTTCGAGGAGCCGGCATACGAGAGCGGCGAAAGCGCACGCGAATCGGTCAAGCGGGTTCTGCTGGTCAGCGGCAAGCTGTACTGGGAACTCCTGGCGAAGAAGCACAAGGACGAGCGAGACGACATCGCCATCGTGCGCATGGAGCAGCTCTACCCCGTGCCGAAGCGTCGCCTCAAGGAGACCCTGGACCGTTACCCGAATGCGGATCAGTTCCGTTGGGTCCAGGAAGAGCCCGCAAACCAGGGTGCGTGGCCGTTCCTCGGGCTGGCTCTGCCGGACCTTCTGCCGGAGACCTTGACCGGTATCAAGCGCATCTCGCGTCGTCCGATGTCCGCTCCCTCTTCGGGATCGAGCAAGGTCCACGCGGTGGAGCAGCAGGAGATCTTGGACGAGGCGTTCCTGCCGACCAACTGATCTCAGTAATTTGACAAGGGCCGGGCCCCACATTCCGCAAGGAGTGTGGGGCCCGGCCTCTCTGCGTTCACGTCAATTCGATTGCAGCAGACCCAGATCCGGCCCGGCATCGAAGCCGACGGCGGCCAGTGCCAACGCAGGTAACGACTGAACCGTCAGGTCGATCAGTTCCTCGCGGGTGATGGCGGGCGCGCGGAGCCAACTGATGGTGGCTTCCTCGACGAACGCGATCCAACCTCGAACGGCCAACTCCACCTGAGGCGTTCGAGTCAGGCCGATCTTCGGGAGCTGATCGAGGGTTCTCTTGGCCATGATGTCGCGAGTCTGCTCGAACACCTCACGCATCTGCGGATCCCCGCTGGCGGTCCCCCGGAGCAGCGAGACGTAGGTATTGCGGTTCTCGGTCACGTAGTCGACGTACGACGCCAGCACCGAGCGGAGGGTGAGCATCGGATCGTCCGACTCGCTCGGCTCGGTGCGCTGGAGCATCTGTTCACTGCTGTGTCGGACGATCGCCAGATGGAACTCGCTTTTCGACGCGAAGTAGTGGAACAGAAGCCCCCGCGAGACACCAGCCTGATCGGCGATGTCCTCGACGGAAATCTGTTCGAGCGGCCGTTCGGCCAGCATCCGCGCCCCGAGGTCGATGAGTTGCGCTCGGCGTTGCGCAGGGTCGAGCCGCGTTCGCTTTACTGCGTCCATGCCCAATAGACTACTGAATATTCGTCAATAAGCTATTGACCGTGACTCAATAAAGGCATATCGTTCCCTACATGAGTCTTCCAGTTACAGATACCTCAGCACCTGCCGCGGATACTCGCCACGTCGGCACACTGATCATCGGCAGTGGTTTCGCCGGTCTCGGTGCGGCGATCAAACTGGCACAGGCCGACATCACCGACTACGTCGTTCTCGAGCGCGGCAACGACGTCGGCGGGACCTGGCGTGACAACAGCTACCCGGGCGCCGCGTGTGACGTGCCGTCGCATTTGTACTCGTACTCTTTTGCACTCAATCCGGAGTGGACGCGCTCCTTCTCCACTCAGCCCGAGATCTACAAGTACATCCAGTCGGTGGCCAACCGCCACAAGGTGCTCGACAAGCACATCTTCGACTGCGATGTTCTCTCCGCACGCTGGGACGAGGTGTCTGCTCGGTGGCACGTCAGCACCAACAAGGGCGAATTCGTCGCAAAGATCGTCGTCTCGGCCGTCGGCGCATTGTGTGAGCCTTCACTTCCGGACATCAAGGGCATCGACGGCTTCAAGGGCGAGATCTTCCACTCCTCGCGTTGGAACCACGACGCCGATCTGACCGGCAAGCGTGTGGCCGTCATCGGAACCGGCGCCTCGGCCATCCAGATCGTGCCGGCCATCGGCAAGAAGGTCTCGCATCTCGACGTGTACCAGCGCACGGCGCCGTGGATCCTGCCCCGCGCAGACCGCGAGTACACCAAGATCGAGCACCTCGCGTTCAAGTACCTCCCCGGCTTCCAGAAGTTGTGCCGCACCGGTATCTACTGGATGCGAGAGACGCAGGTCGTCGGCCTGGCCAAGGCGCCGGTCTTCATGAAGCCGTTGCAGTTCGCCGCCGAGCGTCACCTGAAGGCCCAGATCAAGGACAAGGATCTTCGCAAGAAGGTCATGCCCAACTTCCAGATCGGCTGCAAGCGCATGCTGATCTCGAACAACTACTTCCCCACCCTCGCCCAGGACAATGTCGACCTGGTGACCGAAGGCATCGAGGAGGTCACCGCCAACGGGATCGTCTCGAAGACCGGCACCACCCGTGAGATCGATGCCATCGTCGTGGCGACCGGATTCCACGTCACCGACTCCCCCACCTTCGCGGGAATCTTCGGCAAGGACGGACGCTCGCTCGCCGAGGTCTTCGAAGAGACCGGCATGCAGGGATACAAGGGCGCGGCAGTTGCCAACTTCCCCAACATGTTCTTCCTCGTCGGACCCAACACCGGACTCGGACATTCGTCGATGGTCTTCATGATCGAGTCGCAGATCAACTACCTGGTCGACGCGATCACCACCATCGACAAGTACGACATCGGCACCATCGAGGTGCGCAAGGACAAGCAGGACAAGTACAACAAGGACCTGCAGGCAGCTATGTCCAAGAGCGTGTGGAACAACGGCGGTTGCGCCAGCTGGTACATGGACAAGCACGGAAACAACACCACCCTGTGGCCTGGCTTCACCTTCCAGTTCCGCAACGCCACCAAGCATTTCGACCTCGCGGCATACCGCAGCGTCGCCACCTCGGATCTCGGCGCCGTCGGCACCGCGACCACTTCACAGATCGACCTCGACGACGAGAAGGCAGTAGCACAATGAGTGATTTTGCAGGCAAGGTCGTAGTCATCACCGGAGCGGGATCGGGCATCGGTCGCGCACTAGCACTGAACCTGGCCGGCCAGGGCGCCAAGTTGGCAATCTCCGACGTGGACACCATCGGGCTCGCCGAGACAACGCGTCTGGTGGAAGCCATCGGCGCCGAGGTGAAGTCGGACCATCTCGACGTCACCCAGCGCGAAGCGGTTCTCGAGTACGCCGACGCGGTTGTCGCCCATTTCGGCAAGGTCAACCAGATCTACAACAACGCCGGAATCGCCTACCACGGCACTTTCGAGAAGTCCGAATTCAAGGACTTCGAACGTGTCATGGACGTCGACTTCTGGGGAGTTGTCAACGGCACCAAGGCATTCCTCCCCCACGTCATCGCATCCGGCGACGGGCACATCGTAAACGTGTCGAGCCTCTTCGGTCTGCTGTCGATGCCGGGTCAGAGCGCATACAACTCGGCCAAGTTCGCCGTTCGCGGTTTCACCGAGTCGCTTCGCCAGGAAATGCTGATCGCCAAGCACCCGGTGAAGGTGACCTGTGTGCACCCGGGCGGAATCAAGACCGCCATCGCACGCAACGCCACCGCAGGCCCGGGTGAAGATCTTGCGGTCTTCTCCGAGTTCTTCGACCGCAAGCTCGCGCGCACCACACCGGAAGACGCCGCCAAGACGATCGTCAACGGTGTTCGGAAGAGCAAGCCGCGAGTTCTCATCGGGATGGACGCAATCGCACTCGACGCCTGGGTTCGCCTCGTAGGATCGGGCTACCAGCGCATCGTCGCGATCGTCGCCGGCCGAATGATGCCCAAGTCCAGCTGAGTTCGTTTCACAGCGCAGTTCGTTTCACAGCGCAGTTCGCACAAAGAGTCAGGAGCCCTGCCGGTGAGCACGTTCACCCTTCCGCTGCCCGTGGTCGCATTCTTGTTGAAGCCGTACTTCCGTCTGGCTTTCAACTCGCGGCTGCCGTATCGGATTCAACGTCTGTTGCTCGAGGCCGGGGCACCGCTACAGCAGGTTCCAGCGGGCGCCGTCGTGCGCCCGCTGGAGCTGGCTTGCCGACCGGCAGAGAAGATCACCGTCGGCGCAACCGAGCGCCCCACCGCAGTTCTCTACCTGCATGGCGGGGCGTACACGCTGGGTTCGCTGTCCACACACCGTTCTCTCGCAGCTCATCTCGCCCGTGAGTCGTCCAGTGCGGTCTTCACCTTGGACTACCGTCTCGCGCCGGAGAATCCGTATCCCGCCGCTCTCGACGACGCGGTCTCAGCCTTCATGCAGTTGGTCACCGAGTTCGACTATTCGGAAGACCGCGTTGCCATCGCCGGCGATTCGGCCGGTGGCGGCCTGGCCGCGGCGACCGCTATCCGTCTGATCGAGCGTCACGGCGTGACCCCCGGCGCGCTTGCCCTGATCTCACCGTGGGTCGATCCCGGCGATCGGAGTGCTACCAAAAAGGCCGACCTGGTGGTCAACACAGCGTGGTCCTTCGACGCCGCCGACGCCTACCTTGCCGGAGGCGACCGTACTGATCCCGGCTACGCACCGATGCATGGCAAGCTCGACGGGTTGCCACCCACCAGGATTCACGTCGGTTCCGAGGAAGTCCTCTACCCGCAGATCATGACGTTCACCGACAAGCTCTCCGCTGCCGGCGTCGACGTGTCCCTGGTGGAGTACGCGCGACTGTGGCACGTGGCTCACGCACAGGCGTCACTGGTGAAGGAAGCAGCAGACGCCGTTTCCGACCTCGGCCAGTTCATCGCATCGAAACTGATTCGTGCCAAGGATGATTCGAGTTCAGCAGTGGGCTCGAACAGTCACTGACGGGTGGCCCACTCCGTCCATGTCACTGACGGGTGTCCCACCAGGTGCGGGCGACTTCCGAGGCTGACGCCTTGCCGGTCCGCACCTGCTCGATCATTGCGGCGAGATCGGTGGTGGACAGTTCACCGGCAACGACGCTGAGCGCCTTGACAGCCGAATCTCCCAGTGCGCCCGCTCGAAAGAGCGGAACGACATTCTGCGCAGCCAGAACGTGATTCGAATCAGCGAGCACTGTGACGGCATCGGATTGTGCCAACGCCGACAGCGTCGTGGTTCCGAATACTTGTGCACCGGGTACGTCTGCCGGCGTTGCCTGATCGACACCGGCGAAGACACACTCGGCGCCCTCGGCCAACTGTTCCACTGCCCCGTCCTCGACGAATCTCGCGGAGACGAGCGGCCTCGCCGCGGCACACGAAGGAGCAAAGGCTTCTATCGTCTTCGCTCCCAACGACTGTGCGTATCCGGTGTCGAGTGCGAGGACCGCACGATCTTCGGCCATCGCATAGTCGGAGACCGAAAGACCCTCCGGCAGAGAGCGACTCAAGGCTTCGAAGACGTCGTCGGCCTTGCGGGCCGGGGATGACGGGTCGTAGTGATCGAGCAGCGCGCCGGTGAACTCGGGCACCAAAGTGACTCGCGCTGCGTCCAGAGCCTCGAGTGATTGGTTTCGGCCACCACCCACCGATTCGACGCGAGCCGACAGGCCTGAGGAGGAGAGCACCGTCGAATACACCTCGGCCAACACCGAACTCTCCACCGATGCGTCAGCAGCCACCACGATCTGGTCACGAGACTCCGCTTCGGCACCCTCTACCACCGAATCACCGTTTGCGCATCCGCTGAGAATCGGCAGGACCATCAGTGCTGCAACAACAGTCGAATACTTCGTGCGTGTGCTCTTCACCGAAATCCTCACATCCAATCCCATGGATCGAAAACCGTGCCATGTCGGTACCTATCGTTACACTTGTCGGGCGATGCGCGGTAACCAGTCCTGACGCAGCCACTCGGTGGCGGCGCCGTCGAAGTCACTCGGGTGGCTTCGCCACAAGGGAATGGTTTCCGACGCCCGAAACACGGGACGCCCGAAAAACCGGAAGGACGCTCATGCGCACCTCACGATTTCGTTCCAACCGTTGGCTCGTAGCCGCGGCAACCGTTGTCTCTCTGACTGCGCTGACAGCGTGCGGTAGCAGCGACGGTGACTCCAACAGCGATCCCAACGCGATCGTTGTCGGCTCCGCCAACTTCACCGAATCCGAGACGATCGCCAACATCTACGCCGAAGCACTGCGTGTCAACGGGTTCGATGTGTCCACGTCGTTCAACGTCGGCAGCCGCGAGGCGTACATTCCGGCACTCAAGGACGGGTCCATCAGTGTCATTCCGGATTACACGGGAAACCTCCTGCAGTACTTGGATCCCGACAGCACGGCCACCAGCTCCGCTGACGTCCTCGCTGCTCTTCCCGCAGCTCTCGGGTCGGAATTGGCAATTGCGACGCCTGCATCCGCCGAGGACAAGGACGCCGTCGTTGTCACGAAGGAAACCGCTGACAAGTGGAACCTGAAGACGATCGCCGATCTGGCTCCGCATTCCGCCGAGGTCAAGTTCGGTGCTCCGGCCGAGTTCCAGGAACGTCCAGCCGGATTGCCCGGTTTGAAGTCCAATTACGGCCTCGACATCTCGGCAGCCAACTTCGTTCCGATCGCCGACGGCGGTGGACCGGCAACCGTGAAGGCTCTCTCCTCCGGTGACATCACCGCGGCAAACATCTTCACGACGTCGGCCTCCATCCCGGAGAACAACTTCGTGGTTCTCGAAGACCCGAAGAACAATTTCCCGGCTCAGAACGTGGTGCCGGTGCTGCGCGCGTCGAAGTCTTCCGACAAGTTGAAGACAGTCCTCGATGCGGTGTCCGCCAAGCTCACCACCGAAGAGTTGTTGGCACTCAACGTCCAGGTGTCCGGCGACACCAAGACGGAGCCGGCAGCGGCGGCCAAGGCGTGGGTGACGGCGCAGGGCCTCGACAAGCCGGTCTCGTAGTCACGTGATCACCTTCGAGGGCGTCACCAAGCAGTATCCGGACGGCACCACCGCCGTCGACCGTCTCGATCTCACCATCGAGGCCGAGTCGTTCACGGTGTTCGTGGGGCCGTCCGGGTGCGGCAAGACGACGTCGATGCGCATGATCAACCGGATGATCACACCGACGTCGGGCAAGATCTTCGTCGACGGTCGTGACATCGCCCAGACCGACGCGGTGAAGCTGCGTCTCGGCATCGGGTACGTCATCCAGAACGCCGGCTTGCTTCCGCATCGCACCGTGATCGACAACGTCGCAACAGTTCCGGTACTGCGCGGTGAGTCCCGCCGCGCAGCGCGCAAAGCCGCGTTGGGGGTACTCGAACGAGTCGGTCTGGACATCTCCCTTGCCACCCGCTATCCCGGGCAACTCTCGGGTGGGCAGCAACAACGTGTGGGAGTTGCGCGAGCATTGGCTGCCGATCCGCCGATCCTGTTGATGGACGAGCCCTTCAGCGCCGTCGACCCGGTGGTGCGTGAGGATCTGCAGACCGAAATGCTCCGTCTTCAAAGCGAACTGAAGAAGACGATCGTCTTTGTCACCCACGACATCGACGAGGCAGTCAAACTCGGTGATCACATTGCCGTCTTCGGTCCCGGCGGGCGGCTTCAGCAGGTGGCGGCACCTCGCGACGTGTTGGCCGCTCCGGCAACGGATTTTGTCGCCGGATTCGTCGGACGCGATCGCGGCTATCGGGGATTGTCGTTCCGCGCTGCCGACGAGGTTCCGTTGCACCCCATACGCACGGCCGTCGAGAACGAATTGAAGGCTCTACGTCTCGAATTGGGCGAATGGGTTCTCGTGGTCACGGACAACGGAACCCCGCAGGGATGGATCGACGTGACCGGCGTCGAAGGCCTGCGCTCGGGACGAACCCTTGCTCAGTCGACGTCTGCCGGTGGTTCGCTGTTCTCCCCCGGCGGCGATCTCCGCCAAGCACTCGATGCGGCAATCTCGTCGCCTTCCGGTATCGGTGTTGCCGTCGACGGCGAGGGCGCGGTCATCGGCGGGATCCTCGGTTCCGAAGTCGTTGCGAAATTGGCAGATCAGCGTCGACGCGAGGACGAGGAACGCAACCGCGTCGCCTTCACCGAGGGATTCGGGTCGTAGCGGCATGCGCTGGCTCATCGACAATTTCTCGACGGTCGTGGATTACTCGAAGACCCATCTGTATCTGGCACTGCTTCCTTTGCTGATCGGTCTCCTGATTGCCGTTCCGGTCGGAACAGCGATCCGCAACGTCAGATGGCTGCGCCGAATCACGTTGACCCTGGCGAGCATTGCGTTCACGATTCCGTCGCTCGCGCTGTTCGTCACCATCCCCCAGTTGTTCGGACTCAAGACCCTTGATCCTCTCAACGTCGTGATCGCACTCAGCGTGTATGCGACGGCACTGCTCATCCGGGCTGTACCCGAAGCACTCGACTCGGTGCCGGACAACGTCATCGACGCCTCCACCGCCGTCGGTTTCACACCACTACGACGCGCTCTGACGGTCGAGTTGCCATTGGCGCTGCCGGTGATGATCGCGAACATCAGAGTTATTGCCGTTACCAATATTTCGCTGGTGTCAGTCGGATCTCTGATAGGAATCGGCGGGCTTGGAGTCCTGTTCAAACAAGGCTACGACCGCGACTATCCCGACCAGATCGTTGCGGGCATCATCGCGATCGTCGTGCTGGCACTGGCGCTCGATCTGATCCTGTATCTGATCGGCCGATTCCTGACCCCGTGGACCAGAACGTCGACCTCGTCGAAGGTTCCCGCCGTCCTGTCAGCCGAGGGGGAACCCGTATGAGCATCTTCACCGGGGCCTGGGACTTCATCGTCGATCCCGGAAATTGGAGCGGCGACACCGGAATCGGCACTCGCATCCTCCAGCACCTCTGGTACAGCGTTCTGGCCGTGGCACTTTCGGCTGTGATCGCGGTGCCCATCGGATTACTCATCGGCCATCTGCGTCGCGGTGAGATCGTGGTCGTCAGTCTGGTCAACGCACTGCGGTCACTGCCCACTCTCGGCCTGCTGACCTTCCTCGTTCTTCTCATGGGTCTGGGAGTGATGCCGCCGATTCTCGCCCTCGTCATTCTTGGTATTCCCCCACTACTCGCCGGCACGTACGCCGGAATCGCCAGCGTCGACCGCGGCGTCGTCGAGGCCGCACGGGCAATGGGTATGACCGAACTCCAAGTGCTCTTCCGCGTCGAGATACCCAATGCGCTGCCATTGATTCTCGGCGGACTGCGTAACGCGACACTGCAGGTGATTGCCACGGCAACGGTCGCCGCCTACGTCAACCTCGGCGGCCTCGGCCGGTACATCTTCGACGGTCTCGCGCTCTACAAGTACGACCGAGTGGTCGTCGGCGCAATCCTGGTCGCGGTTGTGGCTCTCGTCGTGGACGGCTTACTGGCGCTGGTGGTCTGGGCATCGGTTCCCGGCACCGGCAGGCTGCGCCGAACACCCGACCTCACTCGTCTGTAGCTCTCGGTACACACGAAAAAGCCCCGATCGGAACCTTGTGTGCGGGTTCCGATCGGGGCTTTCGTAGTCCCTCTTAGCTGGTCACGCCCTCAGCATGCGCTGCGGCCGCGACGGCTTCCGCTACTGCGGGTGCCACGCGAGGGTCGAGTGGGCTGGGGACGATTTTGTCCGCCGCCAACTCGTCGCCGACCACCGACAGGATTGCCTCGGCGGCAGCGAGCTTCATACCTTCGGTGATGCGACGGGCGCCAGCGTCGAGCGCGCCCTTGAAGACACCGGGGAAGGCGAGAACGTTGTTGATCTGGTTCGGGAAATCACTACGGCCCGTCGCCACGATCGCCGCGTACTTCGACGCGGTTTCGGGGTGAATCTCCGGGTCCGGGTTGGAGAGTGCGAACACGATCGACTCGGGAGCCATCGAAGCGATGAGCTCCTCGGGGATCTTGCCCGCCGAGACACCGAGGAACACGTCAGCACCTTCGAGAGCCTCGATGGCACCACCATGCAGGTCACGGGGATTGGTGCGGGCCGCGAGTTCTGCCTTCACGTCGTTGAGGTCGCTGCGCTCACCCGAGATGATGCCCTTCGAGTCCAGCACGATGACGTCGCTGATTCCGGCGGCGAGCAGGATGTTCGCGCAGGCAACACCCGCAGCGCCGGCGCCGGAGATGACGACCTTGAGTGTGGTGATGTCGCGGCTCTGGACCTTCACGGCGCCCTTGAGTGCCGCGAGTACCACGATGGCGGTTCCGTGCTGATCGTCGTGCATGACAGGGCAGTCGAGAGCTTCGATGACGCGCTTCTCGATCTCGAAGCAACGCGGCGCCGAGATGTCCTCGAGGTTGACCGCGCCGAAGCTCGGACGCAGTCGGATGAGTGTCTCGACGATCTCGTCGGGATCCTTGGTGTCGAGAACCAGCGGAATGGAGTTCAGTCCGGCAAAGTTCTTGAACAGCGCCGACTTGCCCTCCATGACGGGCAGCGACGCGCGAGGGCCGATGTCGCCGAGTCCGAGAACCGCGGTGCCGTCGCTGACCACGACGACGAGTCGGTTGGTCCACGTGTATCGATCGGCGAGGGTTTCGTCTGCAGCGATGGCGCGGCTCACCTGAGCAACACCCGGCGTGTAGGCGATCGAGAGGGCCCGCTGCGTATCGAGCGGTGCTGTGGTCTCGACCGAGAGCTTGCCACCGACGTGAGCGGCAAAGATTTCTTCGTCGGTCAACTCGACCTTGGGTACGTTGATGGCTTCAGTCACGAGGGACACGATGACACTCCTGATTAGTCCAGCCTCAAGCGGGGCTGGGTTACTGGGAAGTAATCCTTCGGACCGCTGCGAAACTACGTTCACAACGGTCAGAGATCATTTCTTCCGCGAACGACTACTGAGAAGAAGAGCATTCGGCGTGCGCGAGAAAGTGGGCCGCAATACATCCGAAGCGTCATGGTGTGGGGCGGGTGAGCCCTGGCGTACCCATGCAATCTAGGTTTCGGGAGAAATTCTGACGAAACCTGCACTTCGGGGCCGGGCTGTGGCGCCGCCTCGAAGTAACTCCAGTTTGCCACCAGAGTCGGATCACAATCAAATCCTCCAAGCGGTCGGATTCCTCACCACACTCGAAACCGAACCGTCATCCCCACCCAGTCATCCCCACCGTGTCATCCCCACCCAGTCATCCCCACCACTGCGTCACCAATAACAGCCCCGCCACCACGAGCACGACCACCGATCCGGCAACCGCCGCGATACCCCGCCTGCGGTCGCACCAGATCTGCGCGGCGAGAGCAACCACCGAGGCCGCAATGTGCGCGGTGATCGACGTTGTTCCCGGACCCGGGAATCCGCGGTTGCCGCCCAGATATGCCGAACCGATGATCACGAGTGTCAAGACCACGATTCCGGCCGCCACGGTGCCACTCAGGGCGCGTAGAGCGCGGACCAGCAGCCATTGTCGTTTGTCGGCGGGATAGTCGTAATCGTCTTCGTACTGATAGTCCTGATATTCCTGGTACTGGTAGTCGTCCTCGTACCTGTCGTTCCGGTCGTACCTGTCGTCGTATGTCATCTCTTACGCTCCCGCGACGAATCCGCGGACTGATTCCGCAATGAGTTGAACCGCGATGGCGGCGAGCAGAAGACCGGCGATGCGTGCCAGCAGACTGATGCCACCCTCGCCCAGTATCCGGATCAGTGCGGTCGAGAAGCGCAGGACCACGAACAGCACGAGGTGGATGGACAGAATCGCCAACGCGATCGCCAGATACGACGCCGCTTCACCGTCGGCCTGGGCGACAAAGACGATGACGGCTGCAATCGCACCGGGACCGGCCATCATCGGCGTTCCCAGAGGAACGAGTGCGACGTTTACGTCGTCGGCTCCCTGCGGACGGTTGGAGGCCTTGCCGGTCAGCAGTTCGAGTGCGATGAGAAGCAGCAGCAATCCGCCGGCGCCCTGCAACGCCGGAATGCCGATGTGGAGGTAGTTGAGGATCGCCTGACCGCCGATGGCAAAGACCGAGATGACCGCAAGGGAGACGGCGGGGGCCTGCCATGCGGCTCGGTTGCGATCTTCACGGCTTTTGCGGCCGACCAGTGACAAGAACACCGGGATGACTCCGGGCGGGTCCATGATCACGAACAGCGTGATGAACACGGTGAGGTAGAGCGTGGTGTCGAGCATCAGCGCCCAAGTACCTCCACGCCGGTGGCAGCCGAGACGAGTTTGTCGAACTCGGCCTCGTCCGTGAGCTCGTCGCCGAGTCCGATCGTCTTGTTCTCGCCGTGGTAGTCCGAGGATCCGGTGACTGCCAAACCCAGGTCGACAGCCAGGCGGCGCAGGACGTCACGATCGTCGCTGCGATGGTCTGGGTGATCGACTTCGAGACCCCCGAGACCCAGCTCGGCCAGATCACGGATGTGGTCGAGCGCAAGCAATCCGCCGCGCGAACGGGCCCGTCCATGCGCAAGGACAGTTACTCCCCCGGCCGCTGCCACCAGTTCGACGGCGTACTCGAGCGGAGTGTCGTACTTGGGAACGTCGTATCGCCCTCGACTGGACAACAGGTCGGAGAAAGCCTCACTGATGCTCGACACCACTCCCGCTCGCATCAAGGCCGCTGCGACGTGCGGGCGTCCGACGGACGGACCGGCGTCGGCGAGGATCTGATCGGGATCGACGGGCAGACCGTCACGCGCCATCATGGTCGTCATCACCCGGATACGTTCGACGCGTTCGGCGCGCAGTCGCTCACGTTCTTTTGCGAATTCGGGGTGCGTCGGATCGAACAGGTACGCAAGCAGATGTACAGCGACCGGCCAACCACGCTCACCTCGACCTTCGCACGACATCTCCATCCCACGAACCAGGCTGACGCCGGCCGGCAAGGCCTGCGCCGCCTCGGCCCAGCCCGAAGTCGTGTCGTGATCGGTGATGGCGACGACGTCGAGTCCGGCGTCGGCTGCGGCGCGCATGAGGGCAGCCGGGGTGTCGGTGCCGTCCGATGCGTTGGAGTGGGTGTGAAGATCTATTCGCACTGTTCCAGTGTGTCAGCAATCGGCAACTTCATCGCGCTCCGGTGGGCGAGCCGGAAGCTGACGTACGATTACGCCGCAGCGGCAGCGCAATTCGATCAGGTGTCGCTGTAGTGCCGTTCCCCTGCCGTTCCACTGCATTACAGACCGAGAAGGAGCGAGCGTGCCAACCATGCCGTCACTGCCGAATTGGTCGAACGGCAAATCGACGCAAGCCGATGCGCCCAAGATCCCCGTTCCGGCTGCCCGCGCGATCGTCGACTGCGCGGTCTACGTGGATGGCGTGCGGTTGCCGGGCAAGTACACGCACCGCGCCGCGTTGGCCGAGGTTCGTAGTCGCGACAACGCGTTCGTCTGGGTGGGCATGCACGCTCCCGACGAAGGTCAGATGCAAGATGTCGCAGCAACTTTCGGACTCCACGAGCTGATGGTCGAGGATGCCGTCCATGCACACGAGCGCCCGAAACTCGAACGCTACGACGACGTCATGTTCCTGGTGCTGCGCACGGTCGTCTACGTGCCGCACGAGTCCGTCGCGACGGCGAGCGAGATCGTCGAAACCGGCGAGATCATGGTGTTCGTCGGCCCCGACTTCGTGGTGACCGTCCGGCACGGGGATCACTCCGAACTGGCAAGCGTGCGCAAGTCACTCGAGCAGAACCCCGAGCGCCTCACCATGGGCCCGTTCGCGGTGTTGCACGCGATCACCGACCACGTCGTAGACAGCTATCTCTCCGTCATCCAACTCGTCGAACAGGACGTCGACAGCATGGAAGAGTTGGTGTTCAACCCGCGGAACACCGTTGCCGTCGAGCACATCTACCTGCTCAAACGTGAAATCGTCGAACTACGACGCTCGGTCACTCCACTCGGATTGCCACTGCTCCAGCTGACCCAGCCCGCGGGCGGCCTCGTCCCGAAGGAGATCCGGCGATACTTCCGTGACGTACGAGATCACCACACGATCGTGGCCGAACGTATCTCGGAATACGACGAGGTGTTGAGTTCGCTGGTCGACGCCGCACTCGCGAAGATCGCGGTGCAGCAAAACACCGACATGCGCAAGATCTCCGCGTGGGTCGCTATCGCCGCCGTGCCGACCGGCGTTGCCGGTATCTACGGGATGAACTTCGAGAACATGCCGGAACTCGGTTACAAGTACGGCTACCAGTCCATCCTGTTCCTCATCGCGTCGGTGTGTGTCGGCTTGTTCTTTCTCTTCCGTCGCAACAACTGGCTGTGAACCTCGCACGCTGACTCCCTGTACTTGCCACCGTCGCAGGCGGACAATGGATATGGGTACGCATTTTCATTCCGTTCCCGAAATCCATTTTGCGACAAGCAAATTCAGATCCAAGGAGAAGTGGAGGAGCAACCATGCCTACAGTCGAGCAATCCGTGGAGATCGCGTTGCCACCCAAGGACGTCTGGGAGTACATCGCCGTCGCCGAGAACTGGCCCAACTGGGAGAATTCGATGGTCGAGTGCACACAGATCACCGACGGCCCGATGGGCGTGGGAAGCCGCTGGCACGGTGTCTCGCGAATCCTGGGCAAGCGTCTCGAGTGGACATCCGAATTCACCGAGTACGACCCACCGAGATCGTCGAAATCGACGTCCGTCGAAAGTCCGGTCAGCTTCTCGCAGACCACGACCTGCGAAGAAGTCGGTGACGGCACTCGGGTCACCTACCGACTCGACAGCGAAAGCGGCCTGGGAGGAGTATTCGGCAAGATGGCCGACCCGATCGTCACGAAAGCATTTTCACGGACGGTTCGGGTAAGTCTCGAGAACTTGGCGGACATCCTCGTGCACGCCGAATGATCTGACGGACAAAGCGCCAGCGCAGCTAGAGCGAGGCAGCGGAACGGTGCGGATCGCGGATGTCGATCCCCGCCTCGGTCCACGCTTCCCTCAGTGCCTCCGCGCCGCGCAGACGCACCCAGGCGGCTTCGGTACCGGTCAGGGGGACCACACCAAGGAAGCGCACCGGGTCGAACGGCTCCGGCAGCGTCAGGTCTTCGATCCCGCTGTCACCGAGAAGCACCGCCGTGAACGCAGTGTCCTTCCACAGCGGCTCGCCCAGGTCCAACAGTGCGTCCTCGAGCAGCACGACGCCTTCGACGGACGGCGCCGCGGCCAGCACCGCGAGCGTCCTGGCCACACCTGACGCCACACCGGTGCCACCGCGCAGCGTGAGTACCAACTCGGCGCGGGGTCCGCGTGTGGGGTCTGCGACCAGTTCGTTGGGGTCGCCCATCGGATGACGCGAGCACCCCAGTGTGACGTAGCGGACCAGGCCGTCGGGTGATTCGAAACGCAGCACGTCCAGCGGTTCGACACCGAGGAACGTCACCGAGGCCGCGGTGGGGTCCGGCCCCTCGATGCTGCTGACGAGATGGGCCCGGACGGAAGATACGACGCTGTCTGACACTCGTCCATCTAAACACCGTGCCCGCGAGGTTCGCAGCGCAGATACCTCGCGGTGGCGGTAGCGTCGTCGAAATGGTCTCCGTTCTCGCTGTCAGCGACGAGACCGTCGAATTCCTGTGGAGCAGTCAAGTTCGTTCACTCGGAGTCGACGTGATCCTGGGCGCGGGCGATCTGCCGTTTGCGTATCTGGAGTACCTGTCGGACCAACTGAATGCGCCTTGCGTGTTCGTTCCCGGAAACCACGACGCCGATCTGTCCGGATATTCGAACAAGAGATCGGGTTGGACGCGGGCCGGGATGCCTGCGCAGTGGCCGGGGCCTACCGGCGCAGTCAACGCCGACGGACGCATCGTGACCGTCGCCGGTCTGCGGATCGCGGGCCTCGGTGGTTCCATCCGATACAACACGGGTCCCAATCAATGGTCCGAGCGCGAGCAGAGCCGACGCGCTCGCTCGCTCGCCTGGCGAAACGCCTGGCAATCGCGGCTTCCCGGCGGCCGGGCGGGCGTGGATGTGCTGCTCACCCACAGTCCCGCCCGCGGTGTCGGCGACGCCGAGGATCGGCCACATCGAGGGTTCGAATGCTTCACGCCTTTGATTCACAACCTCGATCCGACGGTGATGGTCCACGGACACATCCACCCGCACGGGCGAACCCCTCTCGATCTGGAGGTAGGCCGGACTATCGTGCTCAATACCGTCGGCTTCACGCTGATGGAGATTTCCCCAGGTACTCCGCCGACGATCGTGAGGCGCCGACATGGCTCGTGACACCGGATTTCCCACAGCCGACGCGGAAAACGACTTCGCTCGTCAGCGTCGACGTGCCGACGTGGCACGTCTGGTCAGTTGGCTACGACGCGAACCCGACGACGTCAACGCGATCCTGCCGTTCGACGAGGTTGTCGCAGCTCTGGGCAAGGTCGGCGAGAAGTCTCTGGGGCTGCAGGTCGTCACCATCGAATCGATAGTCGGAAGTGTCGACCGCACAGGTGATTTCGACAGGTACTTCCGTCCGACGTCCACTCACTCGCGCGCTCGTTGGGAGCGACTTGCGGTGGCGCAACGACGCGGCGAATCGGTACCACCTGTTCAGTTGTATCGCGTCGGCTCCATGCATTTCGTGATCGACGGGCACCACCGAGTGTCCATTGCGTGTGCGATGCACCAGAAGACAATCGATGCGTACGTCACCGAGATCATCACGCGTATCTCACCGGAAGGCATCACTCAGCGCGCCGATCTGCTCATCAAGGATCATCGCCGCCTCTTCCTCACCCGCGTTCCGCTGCAGGGTTCACAACGCGAAGCCGTACAAGTCACGGACCCGTGGGAGTACGCCGAACTCAGTGAGTGCGTGGAGGCGTGGGGTTTTCGCCTCATGCAGGAGAAGGGTGAGTTTCTCGGCCGGGACACCGTCGCCCGCCGCTGGTTCGGTGAGGAGTTTCTCCCCGTCGTGCGAATGCTGCGAGGCGCCAACATGTTGCCCGAACACACCGACGCCGAGGCATATCTGTGGATTGCACGGGAGCGGTACCGGTTGGTGCGGCGCCACATGTGGAACGACGAGATCGTGGCCGAACTACGCGATCGAGCACCGCGAAAGCACAAGCCCGCTACGTAGCGACAGCGATCCGCACCTCTCGGTTCGGGATCTTCGGGTGCATGAATTTCAGCAACGCACGCGCTTCCTTCTCGATGGATGCGAGCGCGGTCTTCGGTTGCTGCGCAAACAGAGTCGCGCCCAATTCGACCGTCTCCTTGTCCGGCGTCACCGTCGCGAATCCCACCACCTTTCCGCGCACCAGGATGGCGGGCTTGATGATGCCGTTGACGGTGAAGACGCGAGTTCGGTACTGCTCGTCCATGATTCGCGAGCGGTCGGCGTGCGAGAGCAGGATGTTGTCGAACGGAGCAAGGATTCTGACCGGCGGTGTTCCGGAGGTCGGTCGTGGCGCGTCCGGCAGGTCGAACACCTCGGCCCCTTTCGCGTTGACAAAGGTGATCAAGCCGGGACGTAGCCTCTCGAAGACTTCGGCGAGTCTCGTGAGCCCTGACCACGCTTGCGCATCTTTCACACTGGCGGGCCCGAAGGCCGCCAGATAACGAAGCACCATCGCATCCGGATCCGGCGATGAACTCACTTCCGTGCCAAGCCAATTCTCCAAGGTCGTCAGTGCCGGTACTCCGGATCGTCCCCACAGGCCTCGCGGTGGGACCTGCACCATCGGCAGAAGTCCTCGAACTCCGTGCGCCAGTCCCTCGGCCGCGTGACCGGGAAAGCGCTCTGCCAGTATCGGTCTCATCTGCATCTGGGTGAGCGGCCCGTCCGCTACGAGGTCCCGTCCCGCCCGCGCCAGAGCGTCGAGATCCAACCCGGTGAGCGCCGCACGCTGTGTGCTGTTGGTGTGGAGATCGCGTTCCATGATCGTCTGAACCGTGGCCCGGAAGGGGCCCGCATCCGCGGCCGAAAGAGCAAAGACCGTGCCCCGCATGGCAACAAGCCGCACCACCTGGCGCTTCTCGACAAGGGTGGAGAGGTCTTCTGCCGCAAAGTTCTTCAGCCGCGCCCACAGCGCCAGGTAGGGCGGGTTCGGCGCCTGGGCCTGCAGACCTGCCAGGTGCTCGATCGCATCCAACGCACTGACCTCGGCCCTCCGCAGCAGGAACTGCCGCGCCAGAGTCGCCAGGTTGAGCTCGCGATCGGTGATCAGTGCAGCCATCGACAACTCCTCAGCGCTCGTGGTCAGTGGCGGTGACGATCTCGAACGGTATCTCGACTCGCGCGAGGGTTCCGGACTCTTCACCCGGTCCGACCGAGAACGAGCCACCCGCAGCAACCACCCGCAACTCGTGCGAGAGCAGTCCGATGTGTCCGGCAGCCCGTCGTTCGGCAATCCGATCGGCGCTGATCCCCCGACCGTCGTCCGAGACCACGAGCACCGCACGGTGGTCCAGTCGTGCAAGCTCGATCCGGACGTTCTGCGCGCCGGCATGTTTGACGACGTTGCCCAGAAGCTCTCGGGTGGCGCCGAACAAGACTTCGTCCGCGGACGTGCGTAGATCGTCGTTCCAGCCCGAAGTGTCGACGTCGACCACCACTCCGCCGCGTCCCTGCGCCGAGCGCGCGAGGTCCCCGATCGCGCGGGCAAGGCCCACGTGGACGAGAACTGTGGGATGCAGTTCCGAGACGGACGATCTCAACAGCGTGGTCGCTTCACCGAGCGCTTTTCCGGCTCGCGCCAACGCGACAGGCTCCGCACTGCCTGCCAATTCGTCGAGATCCATCCGCGCCGCGAGAACGTACTGGAGCGCCCCGTCGTGCAATTGCTCGGACAGTTCTGTGCGCTCACGCTGCTCCAGCCCCATGAGTTCGGCCAGAAGGCTGGTGCGATGCCCGACGAGGTGCCCGATGGTCAGCACGCGTGATCTTTGAATCCGAGTCAGTCCGATTGCGCCTGCGCCCACTCCGGCCAAGGCCATGGTGCTCAGCAGGATCGACGGCCACGGCTCGGAGTTCGAAGTCATCGTTGCCCAGCTGGAAACGAAGAACACCCCGATCGTGCAGGCAACGACGCCGACACACACGTCCGTCCGCAGTTGCGTACACGCCAGAACCGGAATGACGAAGAGCCCGTTACTCAAGATGTCGGCGGTCCAACTCTGCTCGGCCGCGAGACCGGTCAGCAATGTCAGAGTTGCGAGCACGGCAAGGTCGACGAACAAGCCGAGCCAGATCATCGTCACCGGACCGGTGCCGCCCTTGCGGATCCACAGCGCCACGGCTGCCGACCAGAGTGCATAGGCGCCCAGAATCGCGAAACACCATCCCGCGTCGTTCATCGGCGGGACGAAAATCAGTGTCAGGGCGATGAACAGCACCAGAGCGCCGCGCACCGTCAGTTGGAGGTACGCACCGCGGTAGGCGTGTTCGCGCATGATCCGCTCGAGGTCCGGGCCACCGGGCAGGTGCTCGGTTCGTACCGAGGATTCGTTCATCTGTCCTCCTGTGCCGCCCATCCCAGTTCCCTGTGAATGAGCTTCGCACACGAGATTTCACAATCAACCCGCAATACCGTGAATGGCACAGCATTCACCGAACCTCGAAACCACGCAGGAGTGCTCATGATCTCGACCCGAGCAAGCAAGCGCCGCATCGCCACTCGATTTGCCGTCGCCGGCGCCCTGGCAGCGGCGCCGATCGCCGTGGTGGCCGGGACAGCGCAAGCAACCCCGGCCTCCACCCATCACGAACAATTCGGCCGCCTGGTCCCCCTACCCGAACCAGCCGATGCAGCGCCCGGCCCCGAACAGGTACCGCTCCCCTGGGGCGCGACGTATTCGGTCACCTTGCCCGGGTAAAGGTCACAGCAGCAGATTGGCTCCCGTACCGCCGTCGAACACCGCGATCTTGGCGGGATCGAACCAGAGATCGACAGACCTGCCCTGGGCCACCGTGGACTCGGACGAGAGCCTGGCAACCAGTTGACCTCCACCAGCGACGGCCGTTCCCGAATCGGCAGCGAGTTCCTCGAGTTCACGAGAGTTGACGGCGGGGCCACCAGCGAGGAAATACGCGTACTTGTCCGAACCCATCGATTCCAGCACGTCGACGTCGACGGTGAACGTCCCGCCGTGCGGCTTCTGCGCTGCATCGACCAGCGCCACGTCCTCGAAATGCTCCGGTCTGATACCGACCACCACGTCCTTGCCCGAACCGCTGCCCGAGATCCTCGACTGCGCCGCCGCGGGCAGGCGAACATCGCCGATCGGCGTGCTCACACCGTCCGCCGTCAACTGTCCGGGGAAGAAGTTCATGGACGGGGACCCGATGAATCCCGCCACGAACAGATTGTTCGGACGATCGTAGAGTTCCTGCGGCGCACCGATCTGTTGCACGATTCCGCCGCGCAGCACGACTACCCGATCGCCGAGCGTCATCGCCTCGGTCTGGTCGTGGGTCACGTAAATCGTTGTCGTACCGAGTCGCTGCTGCAGACGGGCGATCTCCGTCCTCATCTGCACGCGCAGTTTGGCGTCCAGGTTGGAAAGCGGCTCGTCCATGAGAAACGCCTTCGGGCTGCGCACGATTGCGCGTCCCATCGCGACACGCTGACGCTGACCGCCTGACAGGTTCGCCGGTTTGCGATCGAGATGCTGGGTGAGGTCCAGGACCCGCGCAGCGTCGTCGACCTTGGCGTTGATCTCGTCCTTGGGCATCTTCGCCAATGTCAGTGGGAAAGCGATGTTCTGACGCACCGTCATGTGCGGATACAGCGCATACGACTGGAACACCATCGCGATGTCGCGGTCCTTGGGGGCGCGTTCGTTGACGCGTTCACCCGCGATCCGCAACTCACCGGTCGAAATGTCTTCCAGCCCGGCAATCATGTTGAGAGTCGTGGATTTTCCACAACCGGACGGGCCCACGAGAATGATGAATTCTCCGTCGGCGATGGTGATGTCGACATCACTGACCGCCTTGGCTCCGTCCGGGTACAGCTTGGTCACCTTGTCCAGCACGATCTCGGCCACAGGCTTATCCCTTCACTGCGCCGGAAGTAAGCCCGGCCACGATACGACGTTGGAAGAACAGAACAAAGACGATGATCGGAATGGTGATGACCATGGCGGCCGCGGCGATCGACCCGGTGGGCTCCTCGAATTGTGAAGCGCCGGTGAAGTTCGCGATGGCCGCGGGGGCGGTGATGGAGCGTTCGGTCGACGTCAGCGAAATCGCGAACAACAGGTCGTTCCAGCAGAAGATGAACACCAGGATTCCCGCAGTGACGATGCCGGGCGCGGCCAGTGGAGCCACCACCTTCCGGAACGCCTGCCCCGGCGTCGCGCCGTCCATCTGCGCCGCCTTTTCGAGTTCCCAAGGAATCTCTTTGAAGAACGCCGAGAGCGTGTAGATCGCCAACGGCAACGCAAAGGTGATGTACGGCAGGATGAGTCCGGCCCAGGTGTCGAAGAGTCCGAGCCGTCGTTCGATGTCGAACAGCGGGCTCACCAATGAAATCTGCGGGAACATCGCGATCAGCAGGGCAACAGCCACCAGCAGCTTCTTGCCCGGAAAATCCAGGCGCGCAATCGCGTAAGCAGCCATGGTTCCGATCACCACGGCGATGACCGTCGAGATGAGTCCGATGCCGATGGAGTTGATCAGAGCACTGGTGAAGGCGCTGGTGTCGAAGATTCCTCGGTAGTTGTCCAGGGTCCACTTCTCCGGAATGAACTTGCCGTCCTTGATGGTTCCGGCGGGCTTGAAGGACAGGCTCGCAATCCACAGGACGGGAACCAACGCGTACAGCAAGACCAGAAGGTTGACGACGGACCAGCTGATCTTGAGTCTGGGAGTCACGGTCATGTCAGCGTCCTTCCGTATCGGATCCGGGAGCCGAAGCACCGAAAAGTTTGATGAAGATGAACGCGATCACGGCCACACACACGAAGATCAACACGCTGATCGCGGATCCGATGCCCAAGTTGAATGCCTTGAACAGATTGTCGTAACCCAGAATCGACACCGACCCGGTGTCGTTCGCTCCCTTCGTGAGCACGTAGATGTTGTCGAAGATGCGGAATGCGTCGAGTGTGCGGAACAGCAGAGCGACGAGGATGGCGGGCTTCATCAGCGGAAGGATGATGCGTACCAACCGGGTCCACGCGCCGGCGCCGTCCACCTGAGCCGCCTTGAGAAGGTCATCGGGCACGAGCGCCAAGCCGGCGAGCAGGAGCAGCGCCATGAACGGCGTCGTCTTCCAGACCTCGGCAAGGACGATGATCGCGAGCGACGGGATCTGGTCGGTGAGCGGCGCACTGCCGTCGGGCAGGAGATTGGCGAGGTAGCCGGTCCCCGGCGTCCACGCGTAGTACCAGCTGTATGCCGCCGCGACGGTGACGATGCCGTACGGGATGAGCACAACGGTGCGGACGAGCCCCTTACCCACGATCGTTCGGTGCATCACCAGTGCGATGGTCAGTCCGAGAACGAACTCGATGACGACCGAGACAACCGTGATCGACGTCGTCACCGCGAACGCTTGCCACCAGTAACCGTCGGTCAGCACCGACACGTAGTTGTCGAACCACACGAACTTTCGTTGATCCGGGAAGCGCAGGTCGTAGCGCTGCAAACTCAGCCAAACGGCGTAGACCACCGGATATGCGGTCACCGCGATCATGAGAATCGCGGCCGGGGCCACCAGCCAGAGACCGAGGCGACGCTCGGCCGCCTTTCCGTCCGACATCTTCGACTTCGCGGAGTGCTTCGGCTCCGGCGATGCCGTCGCGACTGTTGGTGCAGCTCCCGAATTTTCGCTGTCGATCGTCACGGAATCAGCCCCTCGGAATTGACTGCCTTGCGTACCTGCTCGGCAAGATCGTTCACGGTCGATTCCGGATCGATGTTTCCCACAGGGTTCAGCGTGGCAGTGATGAGCGTCGAAATACTCTGATAGGCAGGAGAAACCGGACGAACCGAAGCGGTGTCCAGGCTGTCGCGAACCTCACGCCACGCCGGGTACGCCTCCTGGAACGCCGGGTCGTCGTACAGGCTCTCGAGAGTCGGCGGAACGCCACCGGCTACCGCGTTGTTGCGCTGATTCTCCTCGTTACGCAGACAGGTGAGCGCCTCGAACGCGAGGTCCGGATGCTGGCTGGTCTTGGCCACCGCTACGTTGAAGCCGCCGATCGTGACCTCGGCCGGCTTACCCTCGATCACCGAGGGATACGGAGCGGCAAGGAAATTCCGTTCTCCGTTCACCGTGAGCACCGTGTTTCCGGTGTTCTCACTGGTGACGTTGCCCTTGTCGTCGATGTACGGCAGATCGCCCTTCTCGGCATTCTCCATGATGCCGGGCAGCACGAACGGCCAGTTGACCTGGAAGGCAGATTTGCCGCTCTCCATACCCAGTCGCGACGACGCTTCATCCCCCTGCGAGATCGAGGGATCCGCACCCTTGGCGGTAGCGACGCGCTTCATGACGGTCAGCGCCTGCTGGGCAGCATCACCGTCGGCCACCGTCACGGTTGTTCCGTCCGGCCCCACCACCGATCCGCCGGCACTGGCGAGAAGGGTGTTGAACCAGACCATCAATCCTTCGTACTGCTTGCCCTGCACACCGATCCAGCTGGGGCGCCCCTCCGCGGCCAGGCCTTCGGAGATGTCGATCATCTGATCCCAGGTTTGGGGTGGTTGCCCGTCCGGCATCAAATCCTTTCGATACCAGAGCAATTGGGTGTTGGTGTTCAATGGCGCCGCATAGAGCTGGTCCTGCCACTTCGCCGACTCCAGCGGACCCTCGAGCGTCCCGTTGCTGACCTCGGCCGCCACGTCGTCAGGAAGCGGCAATGCCCATCCCGCTTCGGCGAATTCGGCAGTCCACACCACGTCGAGCGTCATCAGATCGAGTGACTTGTCATTGCCGGTCAGACGCCGGGCCAACTGAAGTCGCTGGTCGTCGGCACCCTTGGGCAGAGTTTTCTGCTCGACCCGGTACGCGCCGTTCGACGCCGCCGAACAATTGGCGGCGGCCTCCGCATACTGCTCGGCGCCGTCGGCAGCGGTGTAGAAGGACAGCACCACGCCGTCGTCATTGTCCGATCCGCACGCACTGAGCAAGGGCGCCAACAACAATGTTGCCGCGCCGAGCAGCCCCGCCCGCAATTTCTTCTTCTGTCCCGCCCGCGATCTCTCGTTCTGCCCCGCCCGCGATCTCTTGTTCTGCACAGCCGTCCTCCTCGGGCGGCGAGACGGCGCAGTCGTTACGGCTGGCCGACGCACCACACATCGGCACTTTTGCCGGAGAAGGGACCTATTTCCTTGTCCGGCAAACGGTCACGGGAAGCGAGTACTATCTCGCCCGCGTGTACATAAAGTAACCGAGATCACACAAGTTGGCAGCCCGAGCGAGAATGTCAGATGGCGAGCTTGGCGAGCAGGTCGCGCGCCGACTCCGCCGTCTTGGGCTCACACAGTACGTCGTAACGTCCGGCGACCAACTGCATCGTCGAGGCGAAGTCCCGCTGCCCACGCGTCGCGGCGTACGGAATCGTCGTTGAGATGACACCGAAGATGATGCCGCCCACGATGCCCGCGATCAGCGGAGCGAGGAAACCACCGGTGACGATTCCGAGCACCAGGCCGAAGAAGACACCGAGCCAAGCACCGGAGACGATGCCGCCACCGATCACCTTGGCCCACGTCAACCGACCGAGAACTCGCTCGACCTGCATCAGGTTCACGCCGACGATCGTGACGTCCTGAACCGGGAATTCCTGATCGGAGAGGTAATCGACTGCGCGCTGCGCCTCGGCGTAGGTGGGGTACGACCCGATGGGCCATCCCGAAGGCGGTGTCGGCAACGCTCCACGGCGCGACCCATTCGACGATTGACCGAGCGGATTGGACATGGCTGGCTGCGCTCCTCTTTTCGGGCACGTCATCCACGCGGATGACGCAAGTACATCTACCCCCTATTGTGCCCTTTACAGACCTGATTCGTTCGGCTATGCGAGCGTCAGGCGTGTTCGGGCGGCGTGAATTCCGACGTGCGCGCCATCCCCGCGGCGCGGCCCTTGGCCGAAATCACCAGTGCCATCTTGCGACTCGCCTCGTCGATCATCTCGTCGCCGAGCATGACGGCGCCCCGCCCTCCCCCGGCGGCCGAGGTGTGGAACGCGTACGCGTCCAAGATGAGTTCCGCACGGTCGTAATCGGATTGGCGCGGACTGAACACCTCGTTGGCCGCCTCGATCTGCGTGGGGTGCAGAACCCACTTGCCGTCGAAACCGAGCGCTGCCGTTCGCGCAGCCGACCGAGTGAAAGCCTCGACGTCGCGGATCTGCAGGTACGGCCCGTCGATGGCCTGGACGCCGTGCGCCCGCGCGGCCATCAAGATGGTCATCAGGATGTGGTGATACGCGTCACCGCGGTCGTAGCCGTCCGGTTGCTCACCGACGACCAGAGTTCGCATGTTCAAGCTCGCCATGAAGTCGGCCGGGCCGAACACGAGCGCCTCGACGCGGGGACTCGCGGTGGCGATCGCGTCGATGTTGGTCAAGCCGATCGCGTTCTCGATCTGCGGTTCGATCCCGATCTTGCCGACCTCGAGACCGTTGGCCTTCTCGACCTGCGTCAACAACAAATCGAGCGCCTGGACGTGACTCGCATCGGGAACCTTGGGCAGCAGAATGGCGTCCAGATGCGCTCCGGCGCGGCCCACCACCTCCACGACGTCGGCATACGTCCATTCGGTGGTCCAGTCGTTGACCCGGACGACCTTGACCTGTTTGCCCCACCCGTCCTCGGCCAACGCGTCGCCGATCGACTCCCTGGCCGCCTGCTTCGCCAGCGGCGCCACCGCATCTTCGAGGTCGAGAAAGATCTCGTCGGCGGGCAATCCCTTCGCCTTGTCGATCATCTTCCGACTGCTGCCGGGAACTGCCAATACCGATCGACGGGAACGGTTGCGTGAAGTCATTGCGGACTGCCCTTCTCGATTTCGGTGGCGCCGTTGCAGATTTTGACGCTGGACGAATTAGCCTTGCAATCATGGCAGCAGCAGGCAAGGTATTTGCAGCCAGGCTTGCCGGCCTGGTTGTACTCGGCCCGGACGGCGAATCGATCGGTCGTGTGCGCGACGTCGTCATCACGGTCCGTATCGGACGCCAGCAACCGCGGGTTCTCGGTCTGGTGATCGAAATGTTCACGCGCAAACGTATTTTCGTTCCGATGTTGCGTGTGACAGCCATCGAACCGAGTGCAGTCACCCTCACGACGGGCAACGTCAGTCTGCGGCGCTTCAACCAGCGCCCGGGCGAAGTACTCGCTCTGGCGCAGGTACTCGATTCGCATGTGCGCGTGGACGACCCGGAACTCGAGGAGCTTCACGGCGTCGACACGATAGTCGTCGATCTCGGAATCGAATCGACGCGGACGCGAGACTGGGTGGTCTCCAAGGTCGCGGTTCGCGGCCATCGCGGACGCCTCGGTCGACGCGCGGCGATTCACATCGTCGACTGGCAGCACGTCGCCGGCCTCACCCAGAGCGATCTCTCACTCCCCGGCCAGGGCGTAGCTCACCTGCTTCTCCAGTACGAAGGCATGCGACCCGCCGATGTGGCCAACGCCATGCGCGAACTGCCGGAGAAGCGCCGCCACGAACTGGCCGTGGCGCTCGACGACGAACGCCTCGCCGACGTCGTGCAGGAACTGCCGGCGGACGACCAGACCGATCTGCTGATGCACCTGGAAGTCGAACGCGCCGCCGATCTACTCGAAGCGATGGATCCCGACGACGCCGCCGACCTGTTGGGCGAGCTGCCCGAAACCGAGGCCGAGTCACTGCTTCAGTTGATGGACCCGCAGGATTCCGAACCTGTTCGACGCCTGCTCGAGCATTCCCCGGACACTGCCGGTGGTCTGATGACGCCCGAACCGGTGGTACTGACGGCCTCGACGACGGTCGCGGAGGCCCTTGCCCGCGCCCGCAACTACGACGTGACCCCGGCGCTGTCGAGCATGGTCTTCGTCGTACGTCCGCCGACGGCGACTCCGACCGGGCGGTATCTCGGCTGCGTCCACTTGCAGAAGCTTCTCCGCGAGCCTCCCGCCAGCCTGGTAGGCGGACTACTCGACACCGACATGCCCCGGTTGGCCCCGGACGACTCGTTGGCGTCGGTCACCCGATATTTCGCGACGTACAACTTGGTATGCGGGCCGGTCGTGGACGACGAGAACCACCTGATCGGGGCCGTGACGGTCGACGACGTGCTCGATCACCTCCTGCCGGAAGACTGGCGTGAGGATTACTCCGACGACGAGGAACTACTCCGATGAGCGAACGGGCGTCGAGCACGACCGCACGGCAACGACTGGAAACGCCCCGCGGAAGCCGCCGGTTCAATCTCGATTTCGACGTCGAAGCTGTCGGGCGCGTCAGTGAACGCATCGCCCGCTTCCTCGGCACCGGGCGTTATCTCGCAATCCAGACGATCATCGTGATCGTCTGGATCCTGATCAACGTGTTCGCGGTGGCCCTGCAGTGGGACCCGTACCCGTTCATCCTGCTCAACCTGGCCTTCTCCACCCAGGCCGCCTACGCGGCGCCGCTTATCCTGCTGGCCCAGAACCGTCAGGAGAACCGCGACCGGGTCTCGCTCGAGGAGGACCGCTCACGCGCCGAGCAAACCAAGGCGGATACCGAATTCCTCGCCCGAGAACTCGCAGCTCTGCGTATCGCCGTCGGCGAGGTTGCCACCCGCGACTACCTGCGACGGGAGCTCGAGGAGATCAAGTCGATCCTTGCTGCCGACGGCGAACCGACCCCGAAGAAGAAGCACCGTGACTCGAATACTGCGAAACAAAGTCACAACTAGCTGAGCGTTCGCTGAGTTTTGCTGCACGCACCGTGACCGATATGTAACGTAAGTCACAGCAATATGGATATCACGGTGGGTACTCCGGAGCGGGAGCGCCAGCAAAGGGGAATCGTGCGAGTACGCGGAATGATTGCAGCATCCACACTGGTGGGGGGACTGCTCGTCGTAACAGGTCCAGCGGCCCTCACTGCCGGAAGCGCACCGACCGGAGGGTCACAGGTTCCGATCGCACTGGCGGGCTCCGCCTCGATTGCGCAGCCGGACTCTGTCGACTTCCTCCCGACGCCCCGCACGGTCCGAACGCAAAGATCTGCCCCGCCCAGCGATACGGTCGCCGGCGCCCCGGCAGCGCCCAACGCTGCGGCCGTCGTCCTCACCTCTCTGGGCATCCCCGAGATCGTCCTGAACGCGTACCGCTCCGCGGAGCTGGTGATGATGACCGAGGCACCGGGATGCGGAATCCCCTGGCATCTTCTGGCCGGCATCGGACGCATCGAATCCGGTCACGCCAACGGCGGCAAGACGACCTCGGTGGGTACGACGGTCACCCCGATCCTCGGCCCCGTCCTCGACGGACGGCTGGCAGGCAACGAGGTCATTCGGGACACCGACAAGGGCGCAATCGACGGCGACCCCACTCACGACCGCGCCGTCGGGCCGATGCAGTTCATTCCGGCCACCTGGGCCGGATATGCCAGCGACGGCAACGGGGACGGAATCAAGGACCCCAACAACGTCTTCGATGCGGCACTCTCGGCAGCGAAGTACCTCTGCAGCGGCGGACTCAACCTGCGCGATGTCGCCCAGGAGACCAAAGCTGTTCTGCGATACAACAACTCGGCCGCTTACGCAGCAAACGTGATCATGTGGTCGACGGCATACAAGAACGGTGTCATTCCTTCCGGTCAGCTGCCGTACACCTCGGGCATCAACACCGGCAGCTCCGCGATCAACGCCGCCGCCTCGGCAGACTCCGCCGCTTCGGCCGTACTCGCCGCGGCTGCGGCTACCGATCCGGCGGCCGGCGACAAGGAATCAGCGTCGACGACGCCGACCCCGACCACCACTCCCCTCTTCCCGGGTCTGCCGGACATGCCTGCACTCTCACCCGAGATCCAGGCACTGATCCCGCCGGGCGTCATGCCGACCAGCCCCGCTCCGGGACCCAACGCCGCCCGGAACGCAGCTCCCGGTCCGATCATCCCGCTCCCCGTCCTCACCTCGCGGGGTCTCGTGTGGCCGATTCTGACGGCCGAGGGATGGCGCTGGCCCGACGACATGTGTGTGATCCTTCCGGACCCCGCAGCCCTCGACGCCTTGCAGGACGGCATCCTTCTGCCGTGCACGATCCCGGGCATGGCAGTGGCCGCCACGGCACCCGCCACCACCGACGCGGCTCCCGCGGAATCCTCTCCACCCGCCGCCCCCTCTCCGGAGCCCGCACCGGCACCCGCACCCGCACCGGAGCCCGCTCCGGCCCCGGCTCCGGCATTCGTTCCGTTCTTCCCGGGCCTGCCCGGCATGCCCGCTCTGTAACCGAAAAATCACGAAAGAACAGTGCATATGCCCCAAACTGCCCTTCTAGATCACGGTTGAATAACGGAAACGCAACAAATCAGGTAGCCTCGACTCCGTCAGTTGAACGGAAAACCTCCTCGCGGAGGTTCAGGAGGCATACACAGTGGGTCGGCACAGCAAGAAGACAGATTCGCACATCCGTCGAAATTCGGTCATCGCGCTCACCGGACTCATCCCTATCGGACTCGTCACCGCAGCCAACACGGCCGGCGCCGCTCCCAAGGTCCCGTTCTTCAACACCAGCTCCGCCGAAACGGTGGACACCGCCGCACAAGCCACGCAGGAACCGCAGGCGCAGATTCTGCCCGCCGTCGAAGCAATCGCCGAGCCGGCTCCCGCCCCCGCGCCGGAACCCGCGCCGCTGGCTCCCGTGCAGGCCACTCCCCCGCTCCCCGCGTCCATGGCCGAGGGAGCACTCGGAATCCCGAGCGTGAGCGTCGCCGCCTACCAGAACGCCGAGCGGATCCTCGCCGTCGAGAAGCCCAACTGCAACATGCACTGGACGCTCCTCGCCGGTATCGGCCGCGTCGAATCCGGCCACGCCAACGACGGCAAGGACGCCGACGCGAACGGCAACCTCTACAAGCCCGTGATCGGCCTGCCACTCAACGGCAGCCTCCCCGGCCAGGCCGTCATCATGGACACCGACGGCGGCGCCCTCGACGGCGACACCGTCTACGACCGCGCAGTCGGCCCGATGCAGTTCATCCCGTCCACGTGGAACCAATACGCCGGTGACGGCAACGGTGACGGAATCGCCGACCCGCAGAACCTTTTCGACTCCGCACTGACCACCGGCAAGTACCTGTGCGACGGCGGACTCAACATGCAGGACGTCACCCAGGTTGCCTCCGCGATCCACCGCTACAACAACTCGGCCGCCTACGTCGCCAACGTTCTGGCCTGGTCGCTCGGGTACTCCACCGGCATCGTGCCCGCCGCATCGGACCTGCCGCGCATCCACTGACCTACCTGGACTTACCATGGAGTCATGTCTGTACTGACCGAGTCCGACGTTCGCTCCGCGCTCGCGCGAGTTCTGGACCCAGAGATCCGCAAACCCATCACCGAACTGGGGATGGTCAAGGGGATCTCCCTCTCCAGTGACAACAGCGTCGACATCGGCATCTATCTCACGACCGCCGGCTGCCCGATGCGCACCGAGATCACCGAACGCGTCACCAAGGCCGTCGCCGACGTCGCCGGGGTCGGTGCGATTCGCGTCGAACTCGACGTCATGGACGACGCCCAGCGGACCGAGCTCCGCAAGTCGCTTCGCGGCGATTCCGCCGAACCCGTCATCCCGTTCGCCCAGCCGGGTTCACTCACCCGCGTCTACGCCGTAGCCTCCGGCAAGGGTGGAGTCGGAAAGTCCAGCGTGACAGTCAATCTCGCGGCAGCAATGGCCGCGCGCGGACTGTCCGTCGGCGTGCTCGACGCGGATATCTACGGCCACTCGATCCCCCGCATGCTCGGCACCGACGCCAAGCCCACTCAGGTCGAGCGCATGATCATGCCGCCGGTTGCACACGACGTGAAGATGATCTCCATCGCGCAGTTCACCCAGGGCAACACTCCTGTCGTCTGGCGCGGACCGATGCTTCACCGCGCGCTCCAGCAGTTCCTCGCCGACGTGTTCTGGGGCGATCTGGACGTGCTGCTTCTCGATCTGCCGCCAGGCACCGGTGACATCGCCATCTCGGTGGCTCAGCTCATCCCGAGCGCCGAGATCCTGGTCGTCACCACACCGCAGCAGGCCGCTGCCGAGGTCGCCGAGCGAGCGGGCGCCATCGCCCTGCAGACCCGCCAGCGCGTCGCCGGCGTCGTCGAGAACATGTCGTGGCTCGAACTTCCCGACGGCACCCGCATGGACGTCTTCGGCGAAGGCGGCGGGCAGACCGTCTCCGATCGCCTCACGAAGGCCGTCGGCGCCAAGGTTCCGCTTCTCGGACAGATCCCGCTGGATCCGTCCGTCCGCGAGGCAGGCGACGCCGGGACGCCGATCGTCCTCAGCGCTCCCGATTCACCCGCAGCCATCGCACTCAAGGACATCGCCGACAAGTTGGCCGTCCGTCAGCGCGGGCTGGCCGGAATGTCGCTCGGTATCAACACGGTTCGCAACCTGTAGAACCCCCTCATACGGAAGGGCGCCTGTCACCGATCGGTGACAGGCGCCCTTGCGTATGTCGAATCTAGGTTGCGTCGAAGTCCACAGGAGGACGTTCGCCGGCGGTGAGTGGCTTGTCCTTCGACAGCGTCTTCGGCTCCTGCACTCCGCTCTGCGGCTTCTTGTCGAAGTTGCCCGTGAAGATGGAGTCGTCGCCGTCGAGGAGGTGTTGGGTGATCACAGCGCGCGGCGTCATTCCGCGCAGCTTGTTCAGATCTGCGAGTGGTTTACGCAGATCCTCGAAATCGGTGCCCAGTTCTTCCTTGAGCTGATTGGAAGCGCCCGAAGCATATTCGCGCACCTGCCTCAGGGATTTCGTGACCCAGGAGACCGCACCAGGAAGCCGCTCAGGTCCCAAGATGACCAGAGCCGCTACGAGGAGGATCATGAACTCGCCCCAACCGATGTTGCCAAACACAGGGTCAGCCTACTGTGTGCTCGCTCGGTGCGCGCATGTCCGGATCAACCTCACAGGAAGATCGCAGGGTCCGATCAGTCCGACACCGGCGTGACCGAAATGTCGACCTGCCGTCCGTCGCGGATCAACTGAACGTTGACGGGTTGGTCGACGGTCGTCGCGTTGACCGCAACCACCAATTCGTCGGCGCTTGTCACCGGTCGGTCACCGACCTTGACGATGACGTCACCCTCGACGATCCCCGCACGTTGCGCTGGGCTGCCGTCGCGCACGTTGGCCACCGCAGCACCACTGGTCGCGTCGTTGACCGCGGTGCGTGCATTCACGCCGATGTCGGGGTGATGAACCTTGCCGTCACGGATGATGGTCTGCGCCACCTCGGTCACCGTGTCGATCGGAATCGCAAAGCCGAGCCCGACCGAACCGCCGGACTCACTGAGCATTGCGGTGTTGATGCCGATGACGCGGGCTTCGTCGTCGACGAGCGCACCACCGGAGTTGCCGTGGTTGATCGCCGCGTCGGTCTGGACGGCGTCGATGACGGCGTTGGTGTCGGTGCCTTCACCCGACAACCGCAGAGGCCGGTTCAGTGCACTGACGATTCCGCGGGTGACGGTCTTGCTCAATCCGAGCGGTGAGCCGACGGCGACGACGTCGTCGCCCACCTGAACATCCTCGGATTTTCCGAGCTGAGCGACCGTCAGATTGTTCGCCGACACCTTGAGCACTGCGAGGTCTGTCTTGACGTCCCGTCCGACGATCTGGGCGTCGGTCTTGGTTCCGTCGGAGAAGATCACCTGGATCTTCGCGTCCTGAGCGGGCGGAACGGCCGAGGAGATCACGTGGTTGTTGGTGACGATGTATCCGGCGCCGTCGATGACCACACCGGAACCCGTGCTGCCCTGGTCGCCGACGGCGACCTGAATCGACACCACGGATGGCAGTACCGCGTCGGCGACTTTCGCCACCTGAGACTCCGGCTGTTCCCCACCGCCGGATTGAACGAGCGTGACACGTGAGCTGGTGAGTGAACTGCGATCGGCAGTGATGACAGTGGCAAGCAATCCACCGACGAGAGCGATGACAAGCGCCATGCCCGCAAGCGCGGCCAGTGCCGAGGGGGCGACCTTGCGACCGAACAACAGCTCACGCACGTCGAGTTTCTGGGCGGGAGGCAACTGCACCGGCGCCTCGGACTCTGCGGGCTTGCCCAGCGAGACGGCGGATTCAGGATCACGCCACGGATCACGCGGCGTTTCTTCGTCGGGCGTGTTGTTCGACGTCGCATCGGGATCGCGACCGATCGACTCGGTGGCGTCTGCGGGTCGACCGAACGCTTCGGCCAGAACCGGGTCCGGAGTCCCGATCACGACATCGGAGGACGGAGTCGATCGCGCGGCCACCGGAGTGAACGAGCCCTCGACTCCACTCGGCCGACCGAACACCTGGCGCGAGGCCGGATCGATCTGGGGTCGATAGACCGGACGGGGGTCGAGAACCGGCGCATCTGCCGGTCTGTCCACCGAACCGTTTGCCGAAGAATCCGAACTCACTCCGGAGTGCCCCCTTTTTCCGTCAGTCACATGGTCCAGTATCACTGATCCGCGCCGGGAAGCTGGCGCGCGGCGTCATTTGCGCCAGCGACGGGACAACCTCTTGCTGATGGTGGAGAAGCCGGCGGGTTGATTACCGACGGAACTGTCGGCGTTTTCCGAATTCGGCCCGGTAGTCGGACTGTTGCACGAAGGAATCTGGCTGAGAAGTCCCACCAGGGACAACGGCATCGTCATCTCGCCGCTTCGACGCAGCGCACCACGTGCCTGCTGCTGAGCATCGACGGCCGCAGCGCACTCGGCACAGATCGAGATGTGATGCGAGGCCCGCAAGTAGGCCTGCATTCGGAGTTCTCCGTCGACGTAGGCAGCGATTGCCTCGCTGGCCAGATGTTCGGTCGAACCGAACTGGCGATGTGCCCGCGCCTCCGTCATTCGTCCCTCCAGGTGATTGACCACGTCCCGCTCTGTAGCTCGAACCCGACCGTCAGAAACCGACGAGTTCGGATTCGGCTGCGCGCTGCGCTGCCAGATGATCACGAATCGCCTGTCGCCCACGATGGATACGGCTACGAACCGTTCCGAGCTTCACTCCCAGTGTGGCACCGATTTCCTCGTACGACAGACCTTCGATGTCACAGAGCACGACAGCGGCACGAAATTCAGGTGCGAGTGAGTCCAGTGCGGCCTGCAGACCTGCGTCGAGGCGCGCGTCGTGGTAGATCTGCTCGGGGTCCGGACCGGGCGAGGGAACGCGGTCGTAGTCCTCGGGCAGCGCTTCCATACGGATGCGATTGCGTCGGCGAACCATGTCGAGGAACAGGTTTGTGGTGATGCGGTGCAACCAGCCCTCGAAAGTTCCGGGCTGATAATCGGAGAGCGAGCGGAACACCCGGATGAAGGTGTCCTGCGTCAAGTCCTCGGCGTCCTGGGCATCGCCTGACAACCGGTAGGCCAGGCGGTACACCCGGTCACCGTGCTGACGCACGAGTTCGTCCCAAGACGGCATGGAGGACTTCTCACCAGTTGCATCGAACACAGCAGTGCCGATCAATTCGGAATCCACAGCCGATTCCGTCGTCAAAACTTCCGACTCTCGAGGGCGAGGCTCGTCGTTGACCTGGTAAATAAGTTGATCCTCCTGCTCGGGATCGCGTAGTTCGATCACCGCGTTGTCCGAATCACGTGATGCGCGATATTCGGGAGAACCAGCCGTTGCTGTGATTTGTTCCCGATCACCGAGCTGCGAAAGACCAACTTGGTAGAAATCGATACCGCCGTGCGATCTTCGATCCGGCGATGTATACACCTTTTCTCATCGCGGTGTGCACGCCATATGAGGAGCCTGAGGGATTCCTGAGAATCCTGGTGACTGCGCGCCTTGCAGCGACAATCCGAACCGCCCGATAACCTCATGAGCGTGACCCACGCCGAACAGATACTCCGCCACGTCGAGGACGTAGTTTCCGAGGACGAGATTTTGACCGCGGCGCGAGATCGAGCGCTGGATCTCGGAGCCCATCCGGTGACGCCCGCCGTCGGCGCGACCCTCGCGATGTTCGCGAGGATGCTCGACGCGAAGACGGCCGTCGAGGTAGGTACCGGAGCCGGCGTGAGCAGCCTGTGGCTTCTGCACGGCATGCGCGACGACGGCGTCCTGACCACGATCGACAGCGAACCCGAACATCAACGAGCAGCCAAGCTGACCTTCCGCGAAAGCGGAATCGCTCCGGCACGCACTCGCCTCATCAACGGACGGGCTCTCGACGTGCTTCCCCGGCTCGCGGACGGCGGCTACGACCTGGTGTTCGTCGACTGCGCCGCGATCGACCACCCGCACTACGTCCGCGAAGGTGTCCGCCTGCTGCGCTCCGGCGGTGTCATCGTTCTGCACAACGCCCTGGCCGACGGCCGCGTTGCCGACAGCTCCGCACGCGACGCGACAACGGTTGCGGTCCGAGAAGCGGCAAAGGCCGTGACCGAGGACGAGCGACTCATTCGAGTCCTCCTCCCCCTCGGTGACGGCCTCCTCTGCGCGAGCAAGCTCTAGATCCAGACGCCCTTACCGATGGCGACGACGCCACCCTGACTGACGGCAAATCGTTCGCGGTCACGTTCGAGATCGACGCCGATGATTTCGCCGTCACCGACGACGACGTTCTTGTCGAGGATCGCTCGCCGTACGACGGCACCCTTGCCGATGCGCACACCCGGCATCAGCACGCTGCCCTCGACGGTCGCACCGTCCTCGATCATCACGTTGGAACTGAGTACCGAATTGCGCACGGTCGCCGCGGACAGGATCGACCCAGCACCGACCACCGATTCCTGCGCGAGTCCGCCCTTCACGAACTTTGCGGGCGCGAGATTCTCGGTGGCGCCGCGGATGGGCCAGCGACGGTTGTAGAGATTGAAGATCGGGTGCACCGACACCAGGTCCATGTGAGCGTCGTAGAAGGCGTCGAGGGTACCGACGTCACGCCAGTAACCGCGGTCTCGATCGGTGGCGCCGGGAACGACGTTGTCCTTGAAGTCGTAGACCGACGCCTCACCCGCGGCGACCAAGGCGGGAATGATGTCTCCGCCCATGTCGTGATCGGAATCGGAATTCTCTGAATCAGCGCGGATGGCGTCCACGAGTACCTTGGTGGTGAACACATAGTTACCCATGGACGCGAACGTCGAATTGGGGTCGTCCGGTGTCCCGGGAGGATGGGCGGGCTTTTCCAGGAACTGGGTGATGCGTCCGGACTCGTCACTGTCGATGCAGCCGAAAGCAAAAGCCTCACTTCGCGGTACACGAATACCCGCGACCGTCACGCCTGCCCCGGATTCGATGTGGTGCTGAACCATCTGTTCCGGATCCATCCGGTACACGTGGTCGGCACCGAAAACCACGATGTACTCGGGGTCCTCGTCGTAAACGAGATTGAGCGACTGCAGGATTGCGTCGGCACTGCCGGTGTACCAGCGCGGCCCGAGCCGCTGCTGGGCCGGGACCGGGGTGATGTACTCACCCGCGAACCCGGACAATCGCCACGTCTGCGAAATGTGGCGGTCGAGTGAATGTGACTTGTATTGCGTCAACACACAAATACGCAGATATCCCGCGTTGACAAGGTTGCTCAACACGAAGTCGATAAGTCGATATGCACCTCCGAAGGGCACTGCGGGCTTCGCTCTGTCCGCGGTCAGCGGATACAAGCGTTTGCCCTCGCCCCCGGCGAGCACGATTCCAAGCACATGCGGCTGGCTTCTCACACCGCTAACCTATCCGCACTGGTGAACTCCCGCTAGCGAAGCAGTCCGAGAGGTCCGATCGTGTCCCCCTCCGAACGGTCGGGGATAACGTGATCGGTAGCCGGATCGACCACGGGCGGTTAGGTTTAGCGCGTGCGAGTCGCGATGATGACCAAGGAATACCCGCCGGAGATCTACGGCGGTGCAGGAGTACACGTAACCGAGCTCGTCGCTCAGATGAAACGGCTGTGCGAGGTCGACGTGCACTGCATGGGCGCCCCGCGCGAAGGCGCGATCGTCCACTCTCCCGACCCCGCTCTCGCCGGATCCAACCCGGCCCTGACGACGCTCTCCACCGAACTGCGCATGGCGGACGCCGCGGCCGGTGTCGACATCGTCCACTCCCACACCTGGTACACCGGACTGGCCGGGCATCTCGCGTCGGCTCTCTACGACGTGCCGCACATCCTCACCGCGCACTCACTCGAGCCCAGACGCCCGTGGAAGGCCGAACAGCTAGGCGGCGGCTATCGGATCTCGTCGTGGTCCGAACGCAACGCCGTCGAGCACGCAGACGCGATCATCGCCGTCAGTTCCGGTATGCGACTCGACGTCCTCGACGCGTATCCCGCTGTCGATCCGAGTCGCGTTCACGTAGTGCGCAACGGAATCGACACCGAGGTATGGCATCCCGGGGGATCTGCGCCGGGAGCACAGTCCGCACTCGCGTCGATCGGCGTCGACCCGGCGAAACCCATCGTGGCCTTTGTCGGACGCATCACGAGGCAGAAGGGCGTCGGGCACCTCGTCGCGGCAGCCCACCACTTCGACCCGGAGATTCAGCTCGTGCTGTGCGCCGGCGCTCCCGATACGCCGGAGATCGCCGCCGAGACGGAGAAGGCGGTGGCCGAACTCGCCCGGCACCGGGGCAATGTCTACTGGGTGCGCGAGATGCTCCCGACCGAGCAGATCAGGGAAATACTTTCGGCAGCAACGGTATTCGTCTGCCCTTCGGTGTACGAACCCCTCGGGATCGTCAATCTCGAAGCCATGGCGTGTGAGACCGCCGTGGTCGCTTCCGACGTCGGCGGCATCCCCGAGGTGGTCGCCGACGGCGTCACCGGTCGACTCGTGCACTACAACGCCTACGAGCCGAACGCATTCGAGGAATCGCTCGCGGCCACCGTCAATGCCGTTGTCGCCGACCGAGAAGGCGCCGACGCGATGGGTCGTGCGGGCAGGATCCGTGCGATCGACGAGTTCTCCTGGGCCGAAATCGCCAAGCAGACGCTCGAGGTCTACGCGGACGCCGTCACGAGACGCTGATCCGCGTCAGATCTTGCGATAGGTCGAGACCGTCGCCGACGCGGTGACGGTGCTCGGCTGCGGCAGCTTCGCCACGGCGGCAGCCAGATCAGCGGGCGTCAGGTGTCTCGCCGACGGTCCCATCCCCACCAAGTCGAGGACGTCCTGGTGTGAGAGTGACATCGTGAACTCGACCTCGTCGCTACTCACACGCTCGAAGTATCCGGCCATCGACGATTCGAGACGTTCCACTTTGCGGTCGTCGACCCGGACCATCGCGAGAATGTCGATCAGCTCGCGCAGATGCCTGTCGGTGGGCGTCAGGACCACCAGAACGCCGTCTTCGGCGAGAACTCGATGGGACTGCGGACCGTTACGAGGAGCGAACACACAGAGCACGTGAGAGAGCGCTCCGTCGCGAATGGGTAGTGGTTGCCAGACGTCTGCGACGATCGAACCGATTCTTTCGTGGACCTTCGCGGCACGCCGGGCCGCGAACTTGGACACGTCCAAGGCTATCGCCCGAGAATCAGGCAGCGAATCCACGACGTGTGCGAGGTATTGTCCTGTGCCTGCGCCGATTTCGACGATCCGCGCGGGGTCCGACCCCGCCGTCGTCGCGCAGGCCCGGGTGACGGCATCCATCAGCGGGCCGAAGTGGCCGGCGCCGAGCAATCGTGCACGCGCGGCAATCATCTCGGCACTGTCGCCGGTGAACTTCGTGGCACCGCCACTGATCAGGCTCACGTAACCCTGACGAGCGATATCGAATCGATGTCCGCGGTCGCACTCGGCGGCGCCGTCCACCAATTCCAGATCAGCAGCACACTGCGGGCAGGACAGAAGATCGATCACGGCGGCAAGCATTGATCCGTCCTTTCGGCTACCGGCGGTGCGCACACACTTCAGGCCCCGTACCGAAACGGATACGGAGCCTGCGTGCAATCACGTGCTGTTGTTCGTACTGCTACAACCTGGACCCGACTAGCTGGTGACGTTCGTGAGTTCCACACCGAGCGCTGCAGCTTCATCCGGGGTCAGCTCGACGACGAGGCGTCCGCCACCCTCGAGTGGAACCCGCATGACGATTCCTCGTCCCTCTTTGGTTGCTTCGAGGGGACCGTCCCCGGTCCGGGGCTTCATGGCCGCCATCCTCTGCTCCCTCCAGATCTGCGCTGCATTGCTCTGCGCCTCGACTAACGGTGCGCCCCGCCAACAATCAGCGAGGCTCGTACCCTCCATTGTTCCCTATGGATGCGGGAACCGGGAATCTGAGTCACATTTAGGGGTGTTCAGTCGTCCGTCACACCTGCGCCGGAACCCAGCAATCGGCCACGTGATCATCGACCATTCCGGTGGCCTGCATGAGCGCATAAGCCGTGGTAGGACCCACAAACTTGAACCCGCGCCGCTTGAGTTCCTTAGCCATGGCAGTCGACTCGGGAGTGACCGCGGGAACCTCTGCAATTGATGTCAGTCTTCTGGTGCGTCGAGGCGGCGAGAACGACCAGAGTAACGAATCGAGGTCCAGATCGGGCGAATTCACGAGCACTCGGGCGTTGGAAATCGTCGCCTCGATCTTCGCGCGATTGCGGACGATCGCGGCATCGGAGAGCAATCTCTCGACATCCGCAACTCCGTACGCTGCGACCTTGTCCGGATCGAACCCGTCGAAGGCTTCGCGGAACGCCTCGCGTTTGCGCAGAATCGTGATCCACGAAAGTCCCGATTGGAATGCTTCGAGGGCGAGTCGTTCGAACAGTTCGTCGCGCCCGTGCAGCGGACGCCCCCACTCCTCGTCGTGATAGTCGCGGTAGAGCGTGTCGCCGGGCGTCTCGACCACCCAGCCGCACCGAACGAGTCCGTCGGCCATCAGCCCTGGGAATCCTTCGATTCGGATACGGTCTCAGGCTCCTCCTGCGATGCTTCGGCCTTGGCCGGAGCATCCGCTTTCACCAGGACCTCAGACCGCTCGTCACGGCCAAGTTGTGCACGCAGAGAATCGATTTCCAACCCGAGGCGATGCAGGGCCCAATCCACTTCACTCGCCTTGTAGCCACGCAGCACCTGCTGAAAACGCAGCGCGTCGACATCCGCCCCGGTGACGTCCTCTGCCGGGAGTACGGTCGCCGTCGTGCCAGGAGGCAGCGGCGGCAGCTCTTCCGAGCGCCCGAACACAGCACTGGCGGCGAGGAAGATCATCGCGCCGACCAGTGCCATGACAATCAGGTACAGGAGGATCGTCATCATGGACCGATACTCCCATACCCGAGTGTGAGCGGTCAGACCCCCGCGGTGCGCACTATCGAATTCATCGGGGGTCGATCGAGTAGCGAAACCTCGGTGGTCTCGGGCACGAAAGAATCGCCGTCGACCAGGAATTGGGTCAACCCGGCACCCGAATCCTCGATCCCGCACCGCCGGAGCATCGTTCCGATGATCTGCCGGCTCATCACACCGAGGTCGGCGAGCGGCCGGTTGCGATGCTTGCGCACACCGAGATTGACCTGACCGATCGCCGCCAGCCCCAACGTGTCGTACGTGTCGAGCAGAAGGCCGATCTCGACGCCGTAGCCGGGCGCAAACGGGACAGCGGACAGCAGCTCACGGGTGCCCGCGTATTCACCGCCAAGCGGTTGCAGTACCGACGTGAGTTCCGGCCGCAGCGCGGCCAACATGGGCCGCGCAACCAATTCCGTGACTCGCCCGCCGCCGTTGGCGTCCTCCGTGCCGCTCACGCGCAGCGGACGGCGGTAGTAGCCCTTCACCAGATGGATGCCGTCAACCGTGAGCAGTGGCCCCAGCAGTTTGGGCACGAACGCCGGATCGGGATTGATGAGATCGGAATCGACGAATGCGATCAGATCGCCGGTCGTTGCGGCGACCGAACGCCAGAGCACCTCACCTTTGCCCGCAGTCGGCGGGATGGACGGGACCGCGCTCTCACGACTGATCACCGTTGCTCCAGCAGCGCGAGCACGCTCGGCGGTTCTGTCGGTCGAACCGGAATCGAGAACGATCAACTCGTCGACCAGGCCACCGAGCAACGGATGAATGGTGTCGACCACCGCGGCAACGGTGTCCTCTTCGTTGAGTGCGGGCAACACCACCGAGACGGTTCGGCCACCCTTCGCCCGTTCGAGCTCGGCGACCGTCCAACTCGGATGGTCCCAACTGTTGGCGTCTGCCCATACGCGGGTCGGGCCCGCACCAGTGATGCTCATGCCAGACCTCGAACCGTACGTACCGGGGCACGGCGTCCCTGGATCGCGGCCACCATGTCGACGACTCGACGGGTGGACGCCACCTCGTGAACACGGAACACCCGGGCGCCGCCCGCCGCGGCCATTGCTGTCGCTGCCAATGTTCCCTCCAACCTCTCGGAAAGCTCCACACCAAGAGTCTCCCCGATGAAGTCCTTATTACTCAGCGCCATCAGCACTGGCCACCCGGTGTTTACAAGAACGTCCACTTTCCGCAACAACTCGAGCCCGTGAAAGGTGTTCTTACCGAAATCGTGGGTGGGATCGATCAGGATCGCGTCACGCGGAACCCCGAGTGCCAGGGCGCGCTCTGCCGCCGACACGACCTCGGTGACCACATCTGCGACGACGTCGTCGTAGCGGACACGATGCGGGCGGGTGCGCGGAACCGCGCCACCCGTGTGCGAGCAGACGATCCCGGCACCAGTCTCGGCAGCAACCAGGACGAGGTCGGGATCCGCACCCGCCCACGTGTCGTTGATCAGGTCGGCGCCTTCGACGCGTGCCAACCGCGCGACGCCGCTCCGCCAGGTGTCGACGCTGATGATCAGCTCGGGGTACTTGGCTCTGATCGCGGCGACGAACGGAACGACTCGCCTGACCTCTTCGTCGGCGTCGACGAGGTCACCGGGCCCAGCTTTCACTCCCCCGATGTCCACCAGATCGGCGCCCTCGTCGACGGCCCTGTCGACGGCAGCCATCGCTGCCGAATCCGAGAACGTCGCGCCTTGGTCGTAGAAGGAATCGGGAGTGCGGTTGACGATGGCCATCACCAGTGCACGGTCGACCGCGACCGGACGCCCACACAGGGTGGGCGCCGGACCTGGCTGCGCGGTAGAACCGGGGAGTGAAGACATGCCACTCATACTGGCATGACGGAACTCGGTCTAGCCCTTGGGTACCGAGCCCGCCGCGACCTTTCCGACGTATTCGTCGTACGAGTCCACGTAACCACCCTCGCGGCCTTCGAGAACGTGCAGAGTGTCGGCGCCGACGTCGTAGCCCTCGTTGCGCAATTCCACCTTGCGCGACTTGAAAGTGCTGGTGTGTTCGAGTGAGTCGACGATGCGGATGAACAGCGGGACCGCGTAGTTGGGGAGCTTGCCGTATAGGTGTGCCGCGACTTCACTTCCCTCCAAGCTTTGACCGTCCCGCAGCTTGACCGCCGCCATGCCCGCGCGACCGTCGGTGCCCGGAATCTCGACGCCGTAGACAACTGCTTCCTCGACGGCCGGGTGCGAACTCAGTGCGCCCTCGACCTCCGTGGTGGCAACGTTCTCGCCCTTCCAACGGAAGGTGTCGCCGAGGCGGTCGACGAAGGCGACGTGGCCCCATCCCTGCTTGCGCACCAGGTCTCCGGTGTCGAACCAGGTGTCGTCGTCCTTGAATCCGCCGCGTACCAGTTTGCTGTTGCTCGCCGCTTCGTCGGTGTAACCGTCGAAAGGCGCCCGGTCGGTGACCTTCGACAGCAGGAGTCCGACCTGACCCGTGGAAACCTTGCGGAGTCGACCGTCGGCTCCACGCAACGCTTTTCCGGTGTCCTCGTCGAACTCCACGACGGCGTGCGGCAACGGGCAGATGCCGGCCGTCTTGTCGACGTTGAGTGCGTTGACGAACGCAATGTTGCATTCGCTCGCACCGTAGAACTCGGCGACGCGGGGTATGCCGAACCGCTGGGTGAATTCGGCCCAGATCTCAGGGCGCAGACCGTTACCCACCATCAGCCGAACAGCATTGTCGCTGTCGGTCGGCTTGACCGGCTGGTTGAGCAGATAGCGGCACAGTTCGCCGATGTAGGTGAACGCGGTCGCCTTGTTGAGTGCGATGTCGTCCCAGAACCGCGAGGCCGAGAACTGACGTCCGATCGCGATTGTCGCACCGGACGCGAGCACCGAGGACAGCGAGACCGTCAACGCGTTGTTGTGGTAGAGCGGCAGGCAGCAGTACAGGGTGTCCGAGCCGCGCAAGCGCACGCCCATCAACCCGAGCCCCGACATCGACTTCAACCAACGGAAGTGAGTCATCAAGCTGGCCTTGGGCATTCCGGTGGTGCCCGAGGTGAAGATGTAGAACGCCTTCTCCTTTGCCAGCACCTCGGCGGTGACCGCGGGGTTGGACGGATCAGCCGTCTTCGCCAGATCCGCGAGTTCGCTGACGAGAAGTTGGTTCGGTCCGCTAAATCCGGCGGGCAACGATTCGAGGGCTTCTTCGCACTCGTCGGCGACCACCAGGACCCGCGCGTCGAGGAGCGTAAGGCTGTGTGCCAGAACGTCGTCGCGCTGGTTGTAGTTCAGCATGCCCGCTGCCGCGCCGAGTTTTACCGCGGCCAAGGCGATCAACAGCGCTTCGGGAGTGTTCTTTGCCAGCACTCCGACGACGTCTCCGCGGTCGACTCCTCGACCACGGAGAACGCCCGCGTAGCGGTTCACCAGTTCGTTGGCTTCCGCGTAACTGGTCGCGTGGCCCTCGAACCGGATGAACGGGCGCGACGGGTGCGCGTGCGCGGCCTTCTGGAAGATCAACCCGATCGATTCCTTGGCCGAAGGCTTACGGGTGAGCCCGGCGGCCCCCCGCGCCAGGATCGGCACCTCGGTGATCATCGACGGCAGTTTTGCCGCCAGATCGAGCAGGCCGACGGTCGAACGGGCTTCCGAACTCATGGCTCCCCTAACACGTATCCGGCGCCCATTCGGCCGCCCAGTCTGCGGCCACCTTACTGCACGGTAATAAAGCCCGCCATGCCCCAGGTCAGGGTTTCACGCAAGCGTCTGATCAGGATTTGACGCACGCGTCGAGCGCGGCCTCGACGTCCGTCCTCACCAGCAGAGTGTCCAGCGCCTGACGCCCGACGAAGCCCGTCCCGTCGAGCTTGTTCAACCACTCGAGCAGGCCAGTGAAGTGGCCGACGGGATCGAGCATCACGACAGGTTTCTCGTGCATTCCCAGGTAGCCGGCGGTCCACGTCTCGAACAACTCTTCCAGCGTCCCGATTCCGCCGGGCAGCGTGATGAACGCGTCGGCGTGGTCTTCCATCAGCTTCTTGCGTTCGCGCATGGTGTCCGTGACGATCAGCTCGTCGGCATCGACGTCGGCAACTTCCTTGTGCACCAAGGCCTTCGGGATGACGCCGACGGTCCAGGCACCCGCCGCGCGAGCGGACTCGGCGACAGCGCCCATCATCGACACGTTGCCGCCACCCGAGACCAACTGCCATCCGCGTCGACCGATCGCGGTTCCCACCTCGGCAGCCAACGCCAGGAACGATTCGTCCACCGGACCCGACGCGCAGTAGACGCAGATCGAGTACTTCTTGTCGGAATCGGTCACCATTCTTCTTCTTTCCCCAGATCTGCGGCCTCGTCGACGCCCTTGTCGGCGTTGAGGACGATTCGTACTGCTTCTTCCACACTGTCGGTGACGTGCAGCAAGTTCACGTCACCTTCGGAAATCTTGCCGTCACGCTCGAGGGTGCCGCGGATCCAATCGACGAGTCCGGACCAGTACTCGGTACCGAACAGGACGATCGGGAAGCGCGTGACCTTGTGGGTCTGCACCAGGGTGAGTGCCTCGAACAGCTCGTCGAGTGTTCCGAAGCCACCCGGCAGGCAGATGAATGCCTGGGAGTACTTCACGAACATCGTCTTGCGTGCGAAGAAGTACCGGAAGTTGATTCCGAGATCCACCCACTCGTTGAGTCCCTGCTCGAACGGCAACTCGATGCCGAGGCCGATCGAGTACCCGCCGGCCTCACTGCAACCGCGGTTGGCAGCTTCCATCACTCCTGGCCCACCACCGGTGATGACGGCGTACCCGGCCTCGGCCAACGCCGTTCCCAGCTCGCGCCCGGATTGGTACTCGGGATGATCGACCGTGGTGCGGGCCGAACCGAACACCGTCACCGCACGCGGGACCTCGGCGAGTGCGCCGAAACCTTCGATGAATTCGCTCTGGATACGCAGCACACGCCACGGATCGGTGTGTACCCAATCCGTGGGTCCGCGCTTGTCGAGCAAGCGCTGATCCGTCGTGGTCTTCTCGTCCTTGCGCTTGCGTCGAAGCTGAACCGGCCCGCGGTGCTTGATCGACGAGCTCTGCTTCTTCGAAGCCGAATTCTTCTCTGGTGCCATGCGGCAAGGCTAACGGTCAGGCCGACAGATACTTCCTCAGCACGGCCGCGACGTCGGTGATCTGCTGCACCGGAACGTGCTCGTCGCGCTTGTGCGCGAGGTTCGGATCACCCGGTCCGTAGTTCACGGCAGGAATGCCGAGCGCCGAGAACCTGGACACGTCGGTCCACCCGTACTTCGCACGGAACTGACCACCGGCCGCCTCGATCAGGGCGGCAGCGGACGGGTTCGCCAAGCCGGGCAGCGCGCCGGGCGAGGAGTCGGTGACCTCGAATCCGAGGCCCAGACCGTCGAACACTTCGCGCACGTGCGCCTCGGCTTGTACCTCGCTGCGATCGGGCGCGAATCGGAAATTGACGTCCATCTCGGCTTCGTCCGGGACGACGTTTCCGGCGACGCCACCGGAGATCCGCACCGCCGACAAGCCCTCGCGGTAGCCGCAACCGTCGATGTCGACCGAGCGCGGCTGGTAACTCGACAACCGCTCCAACGCACCGCCGAACTTGTGAATGGCGTTGTCCCCCAGCCAGGACCTGGCCGAATGTGCGCGAGTTCCCGAAGCCGTCAACCGAACCCGCATCGTGCCCTGGCACCCGGCCTCGATGAAACCGGCCGTCGGCTCACCGAGAATTGCGACGTCCGCCGCGAGCCATTGCGGGATCTCGCGTTCGATCCGTCCCAGGCCGTTGTACGTTGCGGCGATCTCTTCGCAGTCGTAGAAGACGAGGGTCAGATCGTGGGCCAGGTTCTCGATGGTGGCCGCAAGGTGTAGGAAGACCGCGTCGCCCGACTTCATGTCCACGGTCCCGCAGCCGTGCAGGATGTCGCCGTCACGCCGCGAAGGAACGTTGTCCGCGATCGGCACCGTATCCAGATGTCCGGCGAGCATGACCCGACTGGGCAAACCACGCGACGTACGCGCCAACACGGCATTGCCGTTGCGGATGATCTCGAAGCCCGAAGTCTGCTCACGCAGCGCATCCTCGACAGCCTGCGCAATGACGGATTCGTCGTGCGAGACGCTGGGGATGTCGACCAGGGCGGCCGTCAAGTCGATGGGGTCCGAAGCAAGATCGAGGATGCTCACACGCACCAGCCTAGGCCGGTGCACCCACCACCCAGTAATCTCTAGTCCCGTGAGCGCACAGGGAGCAACAGCAGTAGGTATCGCCAACGTGACCGCGGACGGAACCGTCCTCGACACCTGGTTCCCGGCACCGGAGCTGGGAACATTCGACAAGACCGGTACCGAGAACGTCGAGGGAACAGATATTCCTTCCGATCTTGCACTGCTGGCAGGCACTGACGACGCTCGCGAGGTATCGCAGGTCGTCGTGCGCACCACCATCGCCGATCTCTCCAAGGCGCCGGTCGACGCACATGACGTCTACCTGCGCCTCCATCTCCTCTCGCACCGTCTCGTCGCACCCCATGGTGTCAACCTCGACGGCCAGTTCGGCCTGCTCAGCAACGTCGTGTGGACCAACTTCGGCCCGTGCGCCGTCGAAGGTTTCGAGCAGGTTCGCTCGCGTCTGCGCATCCGCGGCGTCGTGACCGTGTTCAGCGTCGACAAGTTCCCCCGCATGGTCGACTACGTCGTGCCGTCCGGAGTTCGCATCGGTGACGCGGACCGTGTCCGACTCGGTGCACACCTCGCCAGCGGAACGACCGTCATGCACGAGGGCTTCGTCAACTTCAACGCCGGAACCCTCGGCAACTCGATGGTCGAAGGCCGCATCTCCGCGGGCGTCGTCGTCGACGACGGATCCGATGTGGGCGGCGGCGCCTCGATCATGGGCACCCTCTCCGGTGGAGGCAAGGAAACGATCTCCCTCGGCAAGCGCTGCCTCCTCGGCGCAAACGCCGGCCTCGGCATTTCGCTCGGCGACGACTGCGTCCTCGAAGCGGGCCTCTACGTCACCGCCGGCACCAAGGTCACCGGCCCGGACGGAACCGTCGTCAAGGCCAAGGAACTGAGCGGCAAGTCGAACCTTCTCTTCCGTCGTAACTCGGTCTCGGGTGCCGTCGAGGTCGTGCCGTGGAAGGGCACCGGCGTCGAACTGAACGCTGCTTTGCACGCTAACGACTGATGAGTAGCACCGACGTCTCCGACGGAACAACCACTGCTCTCGGCCACGGTCTCAAGGTCCGCCATCTGACGATGATGGGCTTGGGCTCGGCCATCGGCGCCGGCCTGTTCCTCGGAACCGGCGTCGGTATCGCCAAGGCCGGGCCGGCCGTCCTGATCTCCTACATCCTTGCGGGCGCCGTCGTGGTGTTCGTGATGCGCATGCTCGGCGAGATGGGCGCCGCGATCCCGGCCAGCGGTTCCTTCTCTCACTACGCGCGCCTGGGGATCGGCGAGTGGGCCGGCTTCGTGATGGGCTGGCTCTACTGGTTCATGCTGATCATGGTGCTGGGCGCCGAGATCACCGGGGCTTCGGCGATCGTGAACGACTGGGTGCCGTCGATCCCGCAATGGGTTGTCGCCCTGGTTTTCGTGGTGTTCTTCGCCGTGGTGAACCTGGCGAAAGTCAGCAACTTCGGTGAGTTCGAGTTCTGGTTCGCCGCAATCAAAGTCACCGTCATCATCGGCTTCCTGATCATCGGTGTCCTGCTGGTGTTCGGCATCCTCCCCGATACCGACCCGGTCGGTACGAGCAATCTGTTCGGGCAGGGCGGCTTCATGCCCAATGGATTGTCCGGCATAGCCGCAGGACTTCTCGTCGTGGCATTCGCCTTCGGTGGGATCGAGATCGTCACCATCGCCGCAGCCGAATCCGAGAATCCGGAACGCTCCATCGCCGTCGCTGTCCGGAGCGTCGTGTGGCGCATCAGCGTCTTCTACATCGGCGCCATCTCGATCATGGTTCTGGTGCTGCCCTGGAACGACCCCGAACTCGAGAGCGGCCCGTTTGTGGCCGTCCTGAACAAGGCGAACATTCCAGGCGTTGCCGGGTTCATGGAACTCGTCGTAGTAGTGGCGTTGCTTTCCGCCTTCAACGCCAACATCTACGGCACCTCTCGCATGGCGTTCTCACTTTCGCGCCGCGGCGACGGACCCGCCTTCATGGCGAAACTGTCGAGCACCGGAGTTCCGACCAATGCCGTTCTGCTGTCGGTGTTCTTCGGCTTCGTCAGCGTCCTGCTCAACTGGCTGCTCCCCGACGACCTGCTCGGCATCCTGCTCAACGCAGTCGGCGCTGCGCTGCTGGTCATCTGGATCTTCATCGTCGTCTCGCATCTGCGACTGCGAAAACAACTCGAAGCGTCGGGCAAGCTGACGGTTCGGATGTGGCTGTTCCCGTATCTGAGCTACGCGACACTCGCGATGCTCGGTGTGTTCGTCGTCCTCATGCTCTTCGACGCCGATGCCCGTGCACAGTTGATCTCGACCACCGTGTTGTTCCTCGTGATCGCGGCATTGGGTTTCCTGAACGCCCGTTGGCGTAAGCAGAATCAGCCCGTCTGATCCGTGTGCCTATGCATCCCGCCTGTTCACGACGACGATGCTGAGACCGAATACGACGAGCACGAAGAGGGCGAAGTAGATCAGGCTGCCCCAGGGTCCCCAGTGGAAATCGACGCCACCGCTGGAACCGAGAAAGTTGTTGGCGTTCATGAACGGCAGGAACGGCATGATCTTCTCGCCGATACTTCCGAACAGGTTGAAAAGATTCTCGATCAGCAAGGGCCACAACAGCAGAAGCGCGATCGCACCTGCAGACTGCCGGAGCAACGTGCCCACTCCGACTGCTAGAACTACGCAGAAGAACGCGTAGATCGGTGTTCCGTAGACGACCCACCAGTTCTCGTCGCCGGACAGAGTCAGGAATCTTCCGGCGTCACCTGATGTGGCCTTCGTGAGGGCGAAGGCGCCGAACGACAACACGAGAGTCAGCACCGCTCCGAACCCACCGATGAGGCCCGCTTTGGCGACGAGCACCGAGGCGCGGTTCGGAACCGCCTGGAAGGTGGTGCGGATGGTCCCGAAACGATATTCGCTGGTGATCGCGAGAGCCGCCATGATCATCAGAACCAACACACCGAAGCCGGTCACTCCACTGAGTGCCCCCGAAACTGTCGGCATCATTGCACCGTTGGGGTTGCTGAGCGACGACTTGGCGCTCAGTCCGAAAACGGTAGCGAGTCCCAACCCGAGCACGATGATGATGATCGTGCACCACAGCGGCGACTTGGTCGTGGTGATCTTGATACGTTCAGCACTGAGAACAGCCATTACAGTGCACCTCCCATAGCCTGCTGCGTGTTTGCCTGCTGCGTGTTTGCCTGCTGTGTATTTGCGTGGTGTGCACCGACACCCGGATCGATACCGGATGCGTGGTACTGGACATCGTCCCCGGTCAACTTCATGAACGCATCCTCGAGCGACCCCTGCTGAGAAGCCAACTCGTACAACACGATCCCCTGCGAACCAGCCAACCCACCGATCACATCAGTGGTCGAATCCACCACCACCAATGCCGGGGCAACACCGGAACCGTCCTCACGCACCGTCAACCCCTGCGAGAGCAACACACTGCGCAACGCATCGAGCTGAGGACTACGCACCCGCACCGTCGACTCCGACGAACGATCCACGAACTCCGCCACCGTCGAATCCGAAATCAACCGACCCCGACCGATCACCACCAACTGCTCCGCCGTGAGCGCCATCTCCGACAGAAGGTGACTCGACACCAGCACCGTGCGGCCCTCGGCCGCCAACCGCTGCATGAACTTACGAATCCAGACGATGCCCTCCGGATCGAGACCGTTGACCGGCTCGTCGAACAACAACACCTTCGGATCCCCCAACAACGCACCCGCCAACCCCAGACGCTGCGACATACCCAACGAGAACCCGCCGGCCTTCTTACCCGCCACCTCGGACAACCCGACCAACCCGAGCACCTCGTCGACGCGGGACTTCGGGATCCCGTTCGAAGCAGCCATCCACTGCAGATGCGCCCGCGCACTGCGATTGGGGTGCACCCACTTCGCATCCAACAACGCACCCACCGTCCGCAACGGCGTCTTGAGCTCCCGGTACGGCTTGCCCTCGATCAACGCCGCACCCGACGTCGGCTGATCCAAACCCAGGATCATCCGCATCGTCGTCGACTTACCAGCACCGTTCGGGCCCAGAAAGCCCGTCACGATGCCCGGCTTGACCGTGAACGACAAATCGTCCACCGCTTTCGTCGGTCCGTAAACCTTGGTCAATCCCCTCAGCTCGATCATGAGGACCAGTCAACCACGAAAACCGAACTGTCGGAACTTTCAGACGCCAACAGAGAAAGGCGTTGCGTCCGTTCGCTGTCGAGGCTAGTATCGAATGTATGTTCGACACTACCGGGGGGTAAAAGTGACGACGCAAGTATCTGAACAGGCCATATCCAAACAGGCGATATCCGAAGAGACCATCGGACAATTCCGGGCATCACTCGCCAGCATGGATCGATCCATCGACAACGCAGCACGCGTGGATCTTCTGCGCGCATTGGAAGAGTTGAAGGCCAGTTGCGCTGGTGCCCAGGCATTGCTGGCTGCCGATCTCGACGCGTTCACCCGCAACGACCGCGGCGAACGGGGAGTGCCGCGCGCATACCAAGGCCGTGGAATCAACGCGCAGATTGCCCTCGCACGGCGAGAGTCGGCTTGGTTCGGAACTCAGCATCTGAACCTGGCCCGCGCACTGAACGACGAGATGCCTCACACACTTCGACTACTCGTCGACGGCTCCATCAGTGAGCATCAAGCGACGATCCTCATGCGCGAGACTTCATGTCTCACCGCCCAGGATCGCGCTACATTGGATCGCGAGTTCTGCTGCGACGCTGCAATCTTGGACGGATGCGGCAACCACCAACTGACACAAAGAATCCGCGCACGCACTGCCGAAATAGACTCCGACAGTGTTGCCAGACGAGCACGCAAAGCCGTGGGAGACAGACGAGTGACGTCACGGCCTGCGCCCGACACGATGTGCTGGCTCAATGTATTTCTTCCCGTGGCCGAAGGTATCGCCGTGCACGCCACGCTCAGGCGCGACGCAGATTCCGTACTTGCCGGCGGGGACAAGCGCACCCGAGCGCAAATCATGGCTGATCTCCTGGTCGAGCGAGTTACCGGAATCGGCCGCGCCACACCGACACCCGTCACCGTGAATCTGGTTGTCTCCGACCAGTCATTGTTGGGCGAAAATTCCGACCCGGCGTACGTCCACGGGTACGGACCTGTACCAGCCGCTATTGCACGCGAATGGATCACCAAGGCCAGCGAAGACTCCGAAACGGTGGCAACGCTCCGAAAGCTCTACGCACGCCCCGATACGGGCGCACTGACCGCAATGGAATCCACGGCGAGAACCTTCCCGAAGGGGTTGGCGCGATTGATCGAACTCCGTGATCGAAGCTGCCGTACTCCGTGGTGCGACGCGCCGGTTCGCCACCGCGACCACATTCGCGATCACTCGAGGGGTGGCCTCACCAGCGCAGCCAACGGTGCCGGGTTGTGTGCGGCATGCAATTACGCGAAACAGGGCTCGGACTGGACTGCCGAACCTGTACCAGGTAACCGGCACACCTTCACCACAACGACACCTACCGGGCACCGGTATTCGTCTGAGGCTCCGCCACTTCCGGCACCCTGGACCAGTCCGGATGCGGCCTAAGTTCCTCGGTGAGCCAATGCGTTCACGAACACCTCGGAAATCTCCGAGGGGTCACGAGCGATGTACGTCGAACCGCCCGTCACGCGGGAGATATCGGCGAGCGCCGCCGCATCTGCGTCATCGGTGATGCCGATGGTGACGATGATGACCGGACGCGCCGGATCCTGCTCGCGTGCAAGAACATCGAGCAACTGTTCACGGCTGATGCTGTCAGGATCTTCGTTTGCGCCGTCGGTCAAGATGATGACGCTGTTGACTGCTCGCGGATCGTACGATTCCTGAACCTTACGGAATGCGGCCAGCGTCGTGTCGTACAAACCTGTGGCGCCACGTTTGAGTTCGGTGAGCCGGTTCGCCTGATCTGCCATCAACTTTCGTTGAGTCACACCGTCGACGATCGTGTCGTAGCGCCTGATCGGCACCAATTCCTGGAAGTCCTGGGTTCCGTTCATACCTTGGGAAAACGCCCAGAGACCGGCAGCGACGCTGTCTGGGAAGACCTGATTGCCGGCCAGAGCAGCAGCAGTGGTCAACTGCATGCGCGTCTTGCCGCCTGCCGCCGGGTAGTCCATCGACGCAGACACGTCGATCGCAACGAGTGTCCGGATCGGCTTGGCCATCAGAGCCCAAGCGCCCAGCGTTTGATCGGCCACCGACTGTTCGGACACGGTCAGTGCCGTGACGTCACCGACTCCACCTTCGACGGCTCCACCGCCGGAAGTACGGAACCCGCTGCGCGTCAGCACTTCCTGAGCAGATTCACTGTGCAACAGCTCGGCGATGGCGTCACCCTTCTTGGCTGCGGCGTAGTGCCGGTCCGGTGCCGAAGCACTGACCACCAGGGGGTAATCCATGATCATGGTTCCCGTCGCCGGTACTGTCGCGGAAATCTTCGACTCAGCCTTCGTGAACTCGACGACCTGTTGCTCGGTCGAAACACCGACCTTTCCGGAGCTGACCAATTCGGTGAGCATCTTCTGTCCTACCGGCTGATCTTCGGTACGAACACTCTCCGCTTGCGCATGGGGTACGAGTGCCGCTCGAACGGATTCGGAGGTGGCCCCGGTCTCCGCGAGAGCTCCGAGAATGGGCGCCGACGCAACCCCTGTGAACAACGGATTGCCCAACGCCAGGTCGGGAACCTGAAGCGCCGTGAGCCAACTGGCAAACTGTTCGCCACCGCCGGAGGCGAGAACGACAGGCGAGGTGGCGATCGAACCTCCCGCGGCAGCAACCGGCCCCTTGGCCGTCAATGCAGCTTTGCCGACCCACGCTGTCGAATCCGGTATCCACATGTCCGGAGCGTCCACGCCCTTACCTAAAGTTCCCGCAACGTCCCCGGGCAGCGCAGAGGTGACCGTGATCCGTGAACAGCCTGTCTGCTCCGGCGACGATTCTGCGAGGATCTCCGTGACTGCCGGCGCGATCGCAGGATCCGCTGCCAGCGAGTACTCGTCGACGCTCTCGCAGGAATCGGACTGTGTTGCCTTGAAGACCACCACCCCGGTGGCGACTACCGCGACGGCAACCAACCCACCCACTGCGTAGAACCCGATCGACCGCCCGCTGTCAGGACTCGAATGCCGTCCGCCCGCCATGAAATCTGCCCTTCCGAGGCCACTCGCACTCAGGCATACCGACGGTATGCGCGCGACTGGAACTGTCCCTACCGGGCGGTAGTGTAGCCAAGAACACAGAAATTCCAACTAGCGCTGAATCGTCGGAGAACCGGCGAGCCCACATTTCGGGACAGGCCGGCCGAATTCACGAACCTTCAAGCGTCGCAGCGACTTTTCAGCAAACTGACCTGCCTAGAGCAGCTCACGCTTCTGAACCTTGCCCATCGCGTTACGTGGCAGAGTCTCGGCAAATCGAACCTCACGGGGACGCTTGTGCGCCGACAACTCCGCCCCGACCAACTCGACCAATTCGGCTTCGGTGACCTCGGGAGTCCCGGGCTTACGGACTACGACGGCGATGATCCGTTGCCCCAGATCGGCGTCGGGGACACCGATCACCGCAACTTCGGACACCGAAGGGTGCCCGAGGATGGCGGTCTCGATCTCGCCGGCGCCGACTCTGAATCCACCGGATTTGATCAAGTCGATGGATTCGCGGCCGACGATTCGGTGGAACCCACCCTCGTCGATGACGGCGACGTCACCGGTCTTGAAGTAGCCGTCCTCCGTCCAGGACTCGGCGGTTGCGTCCGGACGGTTCAAGTAGCCGTCGAAAAGCATCGGCCCACGTACCTGTAGGCCGCCGATACTCTCGCCGTCGTGCGGCACATCGTTGCCCTTCTCGTCACGAAGACGAGTCTCGACTCCGCGCAGCGGCACGCCGACCCACCCCGGGCGTCGCTCGCCGTCGAAACGCGTGCTCAGGGTCAGCATCGTCTCACTCATGCCGTAACGCTCGATGAGCGTCAATCCTGTTCGCTCCCGCAGCTTTTCGAAGACAGGCACGGGAAGCGGCGCACTACCGGAGACCAGAAGTCGGGCACCGGACAACGCGCGGGCAGCTTCTTCGTCTTCGGCGATACGCGACCAGACGGTGGGGACACCGAAGTAGAGGGAGCCTTTGGCCCTTGCGTAGTTTTCCGGCGTCGGCTTGACGGTGTGGATCACCCGGCTGCCGATCCGGAGGGGGCCGAGGATTCCGAGAATCAGTCCGTGCACGTGGAAGAGCGGAAGCCCGTGTACGAGGGTGTCTCGCCACGTCCAGTCCCAGGCCTCGGCGAGCGCGTCGAGCCCGGCTGCGATAGCCGAGCGACTGAGCAGAACGCCCTTCGGTGGGCCGGTAGTTCCGGACGTGTACAGGACGAATGCTGTGGACTGCGGTGCCGGTTCGGGATAGCTGTGCCACGAGCGAGCGTGCAATCGGACGGGAACCACGGGCAGACCTTCGCAGTGGTCGTCCGTTTCGCCGAGCCACGCCTGGGCACCGGAGTCACGCAGAATGTGCTCTCGCTCAGCCTTCCCCGAGTCCGGCGGGACCGGCACCACGGTGACGCCGGCAATCAACGCCCCAACGACGGCGAGAATCGTTTTTGCTGTGGGAGTTGCCAATACGGCAACCCGATCGGCCTGCGCCACTCGCTCCGCGACCGAGGTCGCGGCACCGAGAATGGCACTCCGCGAGAGAACCGTGTCACCGATCGTCACGGCGTCGTCGAGGTCGTCACCGCGGGCAACAGCAAGGGGGTTCAAGGATCTCAGCAGCACCACGACAGCATCTCACAGCGCGGATGGTCGCAAACTTTCTCCTGCCCGACGCGCGTCCATCGAGTGCGGAGGGAACAGCGTCACCAGCGCAGCCCCCAAGAGCGCCCCGGAAAGCACCGCGAATCCGTGTGCGTCGTCGACCGTCACCAATGTTGCGCCGCCGACGACAATCACGACCGTCAGAACAATCTCAGGCATTCGCGGGCGCACCAGAACGCCGATCCCCGCGGCCGCCGCTGCCAGAGCAAGCGTGGCACCGGAGTTGCCTGCGCCGGTCGACGGGAAGACTGCGGTGGTGAGCAAACCGAACAACAGTTGACCGAGCAGGAAGAGAGCCCAGCCACGTGCGGCGCCCCAGAGCCGAAAAGCAGGCGGCGCCACCACTGCCAACGTGAGAAGGTTGGCAACCGTCCCGGCAAGGCCGCCGTCCTGGACGAACACCGACGTCAGAATCCGCCACCACTGACCGTCGCGGATCAACGTGGGATCACGGCGAAACATGTCCAACAGTCCCGGCATCAGCGCCTGCAAAATTGACGGCACTGCCACCACGAGCCAAAGCACAACGGCCGAAAGAGGTAGGTCTCCGAATATTCGACGATCCTTCAGCCACGCGAGCATCAGCGCGATCGAGGCAACAACGACGGCGACAATCAGTACCGCGTCCAAGCCGCCGGTCCCTGAGGTGGTCACAGCGCGACCTTACATCGGACCGATACCGACATCAGGGAACCTGACACCTGGGAAGCACACGATTCAGGCGGAGAGGCGCTTTGCTGCCGCAGCGATTCGTTCGTCTGTTGCAGTGAGCGCGATCCGCACGTGCTTGCTCCCGCTCGGTCCGTAGAACTCACCGGGGGCAACGAGGATCCCACGATCGGCGAACCAACTGACCGTCGCTCGACATTCCTCGCCGCGCGTCGCCCAGAGGTACAGACCTGCCTCGGAATTGTCGACGGTGAATCCGGCGCCTCGAACAGCTTCGATCAACACACTACGACGCTCGCGGTACCGCTCGCGCTGGATGTTCTCGTGTTGGTCGTCGCCCAAGGCTGCGGTCATCGCCGCCTGGATCGGTAGCGGCAGGATCATGCCCGCGTGCTTGCGCACCTCGAGCAGTTCCGACACCAGAGCCGGATCACCGGTGACGAACCCGGCGCGATAGCTCGCGAGATTGGACGTCTTCGAAAGTGAGTGGACCGCAAGCAAACCGGTCAGATCACCGTCGTTGACACGAGGATCGAGAATGGAGAGCGCATCCGCTTCCCACGTCAATCCGAGGTAGCACTCGTCGGAGACGACAATGGCGCCGCGCTCGCGCGCCCAGGCCACGACCTTCTGCAAGTGCTCGAGGCCGAGCACCTTGCCGGTGGGATTCGAGGGCGAGTTCACGAAGATCATCGCCGCCGACTCGGGACCGAGCTTGTTCAAGCCGTCGGCGCGCAGGACGCGAGCACCTGCCAGTTTCGCTGCGACCTCGTACGTCGGGTACGCCAACTCCGGAATGACTACCAGATCGTCGGCTCCGAGACCGAGCAATTTCGGCAGCCACGCGATCATTTCCTTGGTACCGATGGCCGGCAGCACCGCTGCCGGATCGACGTCGGGAATGTTGTAGCGGCGATCCAGTGACTCCGCCACGGCCTCGCGAAGCGCGAGCGTGCCATGAGTCGTCGGGTATCCGGGCACCTCGGCAACAGAGGCCAGAGCCTCCTGAATCACCGGGTCCACCGGATCCACCGGCGTCCCCACGGACAGGTTCACGATGCCGTCGGGATGAGAGTGCGCCTTCGCCGTGACATCGGCAAGCGAATCCCACGGAAAATCAGGAAGCCCAGCGGCCACCGGAGTACGAGACAAGATCTCTATTCCTCACCCATGGGAGGCAGCGCCTTGATGAACGGCGTGTCGTAGTCGACCTTGCCGAGCTTGGCCGCTCCACCCGGTGAGCCGAGATCGTCGAAGAAATCGACGTTGGTGCTGATGTACGCGTTCCACTGGTCCGGGACGTCGTCTTCGTAGAAGATGGCTTCGACGGGACAGACAGGCTCACACGCGCCGCAGTCGACACACTCGTCGGGGTGGATGTAAAGCATGCGTCCACCCTCGTAGATGCAGTCGACAGGGCATTCTTCGATGCACGCCTTGTCCATCACATCTACACACGGTTCAGCAATCGTGTAGGTCACTGCCGATCTCCCTGCCTTCCTGTCGTGCATCGCCGCCGCAACACGCAGTTGCAAGGGGCCGAAAATCCGATACGACTCTCACGTACCGCGGGAACAGCCTATTATCCCCCTGCCGACCGACTCTGAGCACGCGGGGGTAACACATTTCAGCCTACTGCGGTGATGTTCCTCGACCGAATCGCGATCCACTTCTCCCCCAGAGCGGCCGCGCGTACCAGTGCGCCCCGCTCACCGAGGTAATCCGCCACGACGCCGACCACCGGAATCTTGCCGAAAATCTCGTACGGTTTTGTCCGAGACGGCCGCTTGTGCAACTCGTCCGTGATGGCACGAAAAGTCTTGGACGTGCGCCACAACGTTCCGATGAGCGCGAACGGGCGCCAGGTCTCGTCGGCGCCGCTGGCTGATTTCTCGGCGAAGTCAACTCCGGTGAGAAGCTCTCGAGACTTCGTCTCACGCCGGCACAGCACCGACGCCAGGAGGTCCACCTGCTGATCCCGTTCGGTCACTCCGTGTTCACGGGCAACCGCAACGAGCACAACGGCCTGATTCGCGAAGGCCAGCAGGTCCTGGATCGGCAACCGATTGAGGAGGACACCGAAGATGCCGGGAAACGCGACGGCAACGGTGTTGAGTGCACCCAACCGGGTCGTCCACCACTTCGAGCGCTGCTCGTCGGTCATCACCGACCACGCCGCCGTCCCGGGGAACTTGACGACGTCGAGGACCCAAGCGGCCGCGTCCAACACCATCGCAGCAGCGTTTCGCTCGGGATCGGTCGGCTCGAACGTCCGACGCTTGATACCGAGCGGATCGCTGTAGGCGAGGTCGAGAACCGGGTTGATCCCCCACACCGCTCGATCGAGAACCTCGACGACCTTGCGGTCCCCCAGTACGTCAGCCATCAGGCAATCGCTCCTTCGCGTCGTGCATGTGTGGTGGTTCGTTCGCGTGCCGGACGTCCGATTCCCTCGGCGATGGCGCGCAGTTCTGCGACGGTCTTCTCGGAACCGTGTTCGGAGCCGGCCATCCGCGAGATCGTCTCTTCCATCAGCGTTCCGCCGAGGTCGTTGGCGCCGCCGTTGAGCATCATCTGCGTTCCGGTGATGCCAAGTTTGACCCAGCTGGTCTGGATATTGGGTATGCGGCCGTGCAGCATGATGCGTGCCAACGCGTGCGCAGCGCGGTTGTCCCGATTAGTCGGCCCTGGCCGTGAAGCGCCCGCCAGGTACAGGGGCGCGCTCTGGTGAACGAACGGCAGCAGCACGAACTCCGTGAATCCGCCTGTACGGTCCTGGATTCCGCGAAGAACGTTCAGGTGCCCGACCCAATGGTGCGGCTGATCGACATGCCCGTACATCATCGTCGAACTCGACCGCAGCCCCACCTCGTGGGCCGTGGTGACCACTTCGATCCATTCCGCCGTCGGCAGTTTGCCCTTGGTGAGGATCCAGCGCACCTCGTCGTCGAGGATCTCCGCTGCCGTACCGGGAATGGTGTCCAGGCCCGCCTCACGAAGGGCCGTCAGCCAATCCCTGATGCTCTCACCACTGCGCGATGCACCGTTCACGATCTCCATCGGAGAGAACGCGTGGACGTGCATCGACGGCACGCGCTTCTTGACGGCCCGGACCAGGTCGGCGTAACCGGTGACGGGAAGTTCCGGATCGATACCGCCCTGCATGCACACCTCGGTTGCGCCGGCGACGTGCGCTTCCCACGCACGGTCGGCGACCTGCTCTGCCGACAGCGTGAACGCGTCGGCGTCACCCTTGCGCTGCGCGAACGCACAGAATCGGCAGCCCGTGTAGCAGATGTTGGTGAAGTTGATGTTCCGGTTCACCACGTAGGTGACGTCCTCGCCGACGGCATCCTTGCGCAGCGCATCCGCCAGTGCCACAACGGCTTCCAGGCCCGGGCCCTCCGCCGTGGCGAGGGCCAGGTACTCGTCGTCGGAACATCCGGCCGGGTCGCGTTCGGCACTGCGGAGCGCAGCCAGCAGATCGGTGTCGACGCGAATCGGAGCACTGAGCTCGAGAACCTGTTCGCGCACGGTCTCCCAGTCGCCGAACGCACTGCCCAGGTCACTGCGGGTCTCGGTGTTGCGCCCGTCCGTGTCGATCTCGGTATTGAGATCGACGCGTCCGCTCGATTCCCACGACTCGTCCGGTTCCTGCCACGGCCGACCCACCGGCTTGGTGTCGGGCAAGGCGAGACCGGTCTTGGGATCCGCCAGCGCCTGCACGTGACCCGCAATACGCGGATCGATCCACGGAGCCCCGGCCAGGACATATGCCGGCTGAGCCGCAGTGCGTTCGGTCAGCGTGAAGCCGCCCTCGGCGCTGATCTCGGCCAAGGTCTCGAGATTCGGCCAGGGACGCTCGGGGTTGACGTGATCGGGGGTCAACGGTGATACCCCGCCCCAGTCGTCCACGCCTGCGCCGAGCAGCGCGAGGCACTCGCTGTTCGAGACGAGATTCGGCGGACTCTGGATCCGCATCGTCGGCCCGAGCAGCAGGCGTGCGACGGCGATGGCCGCGAGAAACTCGTCGAGTCCAGCATCAGGCGTATTGCGCATCGCGGTATCGGGCTTGGCCAGGAAGTTCTGAATGATCACTTCCTGGATGTGGCCGAACGCCTTCTGCGACTTGCGTATCGCCATGATCGACTCGGCACGTTCGAGGAAGTTCTCCCCGATGCCCACGAGAATTCCCGTGGTGAAGGGGATGTTCAGTCGGCCTGCGTCGGTCAGGGTGCGTAGCCGAACCGCCGGGTCCTTGTCCGGGCTGCCGTAGTGGCACTCACCCTTGTCGGTGAACAGCCGGGTAGCGGTCGTCTCGAGCATCATGCCCATCGACGGCGCAACGGGCTTGAGCCGCGAGAGTTCCTGCCAGCTCATCACACCGGGATTGAGGTGTGGGAGCAGGCCTGTCTCCTCGAGTACCCGGATCGACATCGCTCGCACGTAGTCGAGGGTGGAGTCGTAGCCGCGTTCGTCCAGCCATTGCTTGGCTTCCGGCCAGCGAGCCTCGGGGCGATCCCCCAGCGTGAACAACGCTTCCTTGCAGCCCAATTCGGCGCCTGCCCTGGCAATGTCCAAAACCTCGTCCGGTTCCAGGAACATGCCGTGCCCAGCGGCACGCAGCTTCCCCGGCACCGTGACGAATGTGCAGTAGTGGCACTTGTCCTGGCACAGACGGGTCAGCGGAATGAAAACTTTTCGCGAATACGTCACGGTGTTCGGCCGACCCGCTGCCAGCAGACCGGCATCGCGAACCTTGGCCGCCGAAGAACACAGATCGGTCAGATCGGTTCCCCGTGCCTGCAGCAGCGTTGCCGCCTCGTCGACGTTCAGGGTCGCTCCGTCGCGTGCACGACGGAGAACTCGCCGCATCGCCGACGCTGACGGGCCGGGCGACGGACTGGACGAGGCGGACGCGGAAATACCTGGCATCGGAAGCATGGTGGGTTTGCCGGAGTCATCACCAGTTCGGTTCACCTAGCGATCATGCGCCATGTGGGACGACTAGTGCCACCCGGTGCCAGAAGTAGGAGGCCTCACCGCCCCGACACCGCCTCGATCACGACGGCCGGTAGTCGTCGTCGACCGCAACCTCGACTCGTTGATCCACCACGTCAGCCACTGGCGCGTCGAGCGGAATGTCGGTCAGATCGGGTTCTTCAGGGGCGTTCGGATCTACGGGTGTCGATTGTTCGAGCGCATCTGATTCCGGAGCCTCCGGGTCGAATGTCGCATCTTGTTCGGTCATCACGTGCTCCCTTCGCGGTCGCCACACTCCACGATAGGGCCGATGTCGACAGATCGCCCCTCACTCGACCAAAGTAGTGCCCATGACTGCGCCGCAACCGCTGACCATGGCCGACCCCTTATGGCGACCCAGCACCAAAGCCCCGAGGCTGTGGGCAATCACTGCCTCACTGTTCTGGGTACCCGTCATCGTCGCCGAAATCGTCTGTGCCGTCTTGGTACCCGGAATCCCGTCCTGGTTGGTCGGCACCGTATTCGCAGTCACCGTACTCTTCGCTGCCACCTACATTCTGATGGTCCCGGCGTGGCGGTATCGGGTCCACCGATGGGAGATCAGTGACACCGCGGTATACACCCGCACCGGCTGGTTCACCCAGGAGCGACGCATCGCACCGATCTCGCGCGTGCAGACCGTGGACACCGAGCGCGGACCGATCGACCGCATGTTGGGTCTGGCAACCGTCACGGTCACGACAGCGTCGTCGGCCGGGGCCGTGAAGATCTCCGCACTCGACCAGGAAGTCGCCGACCGCACGGTGGCTCAACTGACGGAGATCGCGGGTACCAACGTGGGAGACGCGACGTGAACGAGAAACAGTTGGGCGACCCGACCGCGATCGAGATCCCGGTAGAGGCGGAAACGGCAGCTGCCGAGGCCGCGGAAGAGGAACAGCCCTGGCTCCGCCTCGACCGACGCATGCTTCTGGTCCACCCCGTCAACGAAGTCGTCAAACTGCTCCCGGTCCTACTCGTCTCCGTAGTTCTCGGCAGCCAATCCGGAAACCACTGGTGGGGACTCGGCGTCGTCACTCTGCTCGTCATCTTCGGTTTGTTGCGGTATTTCACCACCACGTACCGAATCGGACCCGTCCACGTTCAACTGCGCACCGGGGTCTTCCAGAAAAAGCTGCTCTCCGTCCCGCGTAGCCGCATCCGATCCGTCGACGTCGAGGCCGGGGTCATGCACCGGTTGCTCGGACTGTCGATCGTGCGCATCGGTACCGGCCAGCGCGCCGGGAGCGGCCACGATTCGAACAAGTTCGAGCTCAACGCCCTGTCGACCGCCCTGGTTCCGGACCTACGCGCCGCACTGTTGGCCGGCGCCCAGCAAGCACGGCGACTGGAAACCCCGGGCACGCCGGTCGAAAGCATCACCGAACCGGTCGACACCGAAATCGGTCACTGGGAACCGAGTTGGGTTCGCTACGCCCCCTTTTCGTTCACCGGAATCGCCATCATCGCAGCCATCATCGGCATCTCGTTCCAATACGGCATCGGCACTGCCGTCGCGAAATCCTCGGCAGTGAGCGACAGCTTCGACTCACTCGAGAGCCTCGGCATCGCACTGATGGTCGTCATCGCACTCGTCGTGCTGCTGGTGCTGTCGAGTGCACTCGCCTGCGTCCAGTACCTGATCGCGTTCGGCAACATGAAACTCACCGACAACGGCCGCATCCTGCATGTCAGTCACGGCCTGTTGAAGACTCGGCAAACCACACTCGACCGCGCCCGCCTCCGCGGCACGACGCTCAAGGAACCGCTCCTGCTGCGATTGGCTCGCGGCGCGCGGCTCGACGCCATCATGACCGGGGTCAACGCCGAGAAGAAGGAATCTTCGCTACTGCTCCCGCAGGGACCGCGCAGGGAAGCCGAGCGAGTGATGGCCACCGTGATCGGTGACTCACGCCAGGCGTCCGCCCCGCTGATCCCGCACGGCCCGGCCGCGCGGCGTCGCCGGTACACCCGAGCACTGTTCCTCGCCGCGGTGGCGTTCCTGGTCTGTGTGGCGTGCGCGGCTTCTGGACTCGATGTACCGATCTACGCGTGGTTCGGGGTCGCCGTACTCGCCATCGGTGGCACTGCCCTCGCCTTCGACCGATACAACGGCCTCGGCCACGCAGTACTACCCGGATGGTTGATCACCCGAAACGGCTCGCTCGATCGCCAGCGTCACAGTCTCGAATCCGAAGGTGTCATCGGATGGACGGTGCGCGAGACGTTCTTCCAACGACGCGCGGGAGTGGCAACCGTCGTCGCCGCGACGCCCGCCGGCACCGGAAGCTACGAGGTGATCGATCTCCCCGCCGAGAACGCGTGGGCATTGATCGAAGCCGTCACTCCGGGCGGTGGCGACGTGTGGGCAGGTCGTCGATGATGAGCCGCGCCAGCGAACCGAGACGCGATCGCTCCGGCTGGATGGTCGGAACACCGAGGAGTTCCAGCGGGGCGGCCGTCACCGGTCCGACGCAGTAGGTCGGTACCGGTCCGCGCATAGCTGCGACGAACCGCTCCAGCTCGCCCATTTCTTTTGCCGTGCTGAGCATCGAGGAGACCGCGGGGGCACTGGTGAAGGTCAGCGCGTCGATCGCACCGGAACGAACTGCAGCGACCAACGCGCGGACCGGCGACTGATCCGGCGGCCGGATCCACCGATAGACCGATACCGGAGTGACAACCGCGCCGATGTCGGCGAGGGAGGCGCTCAGGTCCGTCAACGGCTCCCATTCGGTGATGGTGCCGTGCAACTGGACTGCGATGCGCAAGCCTGCCACTCCCTCGCTTCCGAGATGTGCCAGAACTTCCTCGGACGACTCACCCGAAGGCGACCATTCCTCGCGCAGTCCGGCGCCTCGGATGGCACCCGTCGCCTTGGGGCCGCGGGCGATGATGCGCGTGTGGGCGAGAGCCCCGAGGAACTCCTCGGTCAAACCCCACGAGGCGACGGCGTCGAGCCAACCCCTGAAGCCGATCCCGGTACTGATCACGACCAATTCCGGAGGATCGGCAATCAAAGCGGACGTCTGAGTCCTCAGGTCTCGATCGTCCACCAACGGCAGCACATGGATCACCGGTGTCCGCACGATCTCCGCGCCTCGACGTTCGAGGAGCGTCGCAAATTCTTCGACACGCCGTTCTGCGGTCAAGGCGATAGTCGCACCCGCCAAATCATGTTCAGCCACAGGCTGAGTGTCCCTTATGCACGGGTCAGTTTCCTACGCGCGCGCCGAGAACTATTGCGAGCTGAGGGTGGCGAGTCTGTTGATCGCCACTTTGAAGAGGAAAACGGCGGCCGGAGCGATCGCACCGACCAGCAGCAGGAAGGTCAGAGGGGACGAAAGCACGAGTACGTCGCCGCCGGGGCCGCCCACCATGCACACCAAGAACCCGACGATCCAACCGGCGAGCGGCAATGCGGCCCTACCCGGCGTCGTAACCGTGCGGGCGGCGATCACCAATACGAGGTTCGCGGTTGCGGCTACGAGAATGCTGATGGGAAATGCCGTCGTACCGAGATGAGTCGGCAAGAACAGGACGGACAACACCGCGCACAAGAATCCGTCGAAAATCAGGACGCCGAGGATGACAGGGTCGAGCCACGACAGCGACGTTCCTGTCGAGGCGTCCGTGTTGTTCTCGACCGTCGTCATGGTTTTGATAGTGGTCTATCGGTCGTCATCGCGCGAGCGCGGGGTCCCTCCCGACAAGCACCCCGGCTCGCGCCCGAAAAGCACGAAGCTGATCAGGGAACCGGCGGGAACCCGAGCAGAGTCAGCAAATGACTCTGCTGATCTGCGAATGCGTAGAGCGACCCGTAATACAAGTCGTGGTAATAACCAGCCATCGGACGCAACGAATCGACGAAGGCGACGATCTGGTTCTGCAGGTCCCAGTTGTACATTTCTTCAGCCCCCAGGCTTTGCTGTTACCGAAAGGACCACCCATCCGGTGACACGCATCACACACCACTACGGCGTCGATCGCAATGCCTGAGAGCCGACGCCCAGGTCAGCTGTGCAGCCCGCCGAACAGATCGCGCTCGCGGCCGTCCTCACCCACCGGACCGAGCGCGCCGGCGGCCAATACGAAATGCTCGACCGTCAGGATCGGTTGGACCACGTTGTTCGACAATGCGAACTCGGCTCGGCTCGGGGCTACCGTCACCTGAGTGGCGTGGGCGCTCAATGCCCTCGCCTTCGCATCGATGACGCCTCGAACGTCGATTGCCGTCGTCACGTCTGCGTCCTCGACACTCGGCAATTCCCCGGGCTCGGGCAGACGCCAGTTCTCCGGGAACTCGGAAATCGCCGCGATGCCGCGTTCGAGTCCGCTGCGCTCGGTCACGGTCCAGTAGAACTTCGGAGTCGACCACGGCTCGCCGGTCTCGGGATACGCGGTCGTTCCTGCAGCTTCGACGGCCGCTGTCGTGATCGCGTGCGCCTGGATGTGGTCCGGGTGCCCGTAGCCGCCGTTGGGGTCGTACGTGATCACGACGTGCGGCCGAATCTCACGAATGACGGCGACCACCGCGCCGACTGCTTCGTCGAGTCGAGCATTGACAAAAGCACGGGGATTGGCGGCCGAAGGTGTGCCGATCATTCCGGAGTCGCGATACCGACCGGCACCGGCGAGGAAGCGAGGAGCGGCACTGCCCAAAGCCGACAAAGCAGCGCTCAGTTCCGCGATCCGGTAGCCACCGAGTTGATCGGCCTCGGAAGCCACGAGCCCGGCCCACGCATCACCGATCACTTCGCCTTCCTCCCCCAACGTGCAGGTGAGAACTGTGACCTCGACGCCTTCGGACGTGTATCGCGCGATGGTGCCACCGGTGGTGATCGTTTCGTCGTCCGGATGTGCGTGTACCAACAGAAGTCGCTTCGCCGACGCGGTCACTTTTCCACCCTCACCCAGTCCGTAGCGTTTCCGAATATCCCCACCTGCACCGGCCCGTCGAGGACCACGCCCTCGACTCCGGTCCCGACCGCGACCAGCGCTCGGCTCTGCACGATCGGCAAAACCGCCGCAAGATCCCACAGCTTGGGTTCCGCATCGGCGATCAACGACCCCAGATCCCCGATGCCACTGAGCGCTTCGTCGATCCGACCTTGCAACGCCGGATCACACAGCCCGGACAGGTTGCTCGGAGCCTCGACGCTTGTCGTTCGGATGGGCTCCGGTGTCTGCGACGGCGTCGGTGCGGGCACTGCCGAACTTGTTGCCGGAGTGGAAGGTGCGCTCGGGCAACTGAACCGCGAGGCCAGCGAAGTGGCCGTGTCGGCGCCTGCCCGGCTCCAACCGACGATCATGTCGACGCGTCCTGTCGTCAGGTCCTCGCCGTAGAGTTCCTCCGGCGCCACCGATTCGACGGTCGCCAGGATTCCCACGTCACGCAATTCGTCGGCAGCGGTGTTTGCCACGGCGATCGCGATGTCGTCGTTTTCGGGAGCGCCGATCAGCAGTGTCAACTGGGCGCCGTCACGGACGATCGATCCGACCGTTCCAGTGCCCGTGACGATTCCGGTGGGCGGTGCCGTCAGGTAGCCGGCTGCAGTCAGCTCGCCCAGTGCTTGCTCCCTGGTCGGTTTCGGCGGCGCGGTGGGCGCATATCCTGGATCCGACGGAGCGAGGATCTGAGCTTTCACCGGGGCGGACGCCGATTCACTCCCTGCCGCCACCACGGCGAGCAGGTCCGGATCGAGCAGTCCCAGAACACCTTTACGCACCCGAACATCTGCGAAGTTCTTGCTTCGCCCGTTCACGTTGATGTCGAGAGTGCGCGGAACGTAGGAGAATGCCGTCCTGACACCCGGGATTGCAGACAGCTGAATATCCGTAGCACTACCCGAATGAACCTGCGCCACTTGGGCATCGTCGGTACGCAGCGCATCCGCCAACTGTGCAGCCGTTCCTCCGCGTCGCAGAACTATCTGATCCGGGTCTGAAGGCTTGCCCCAGAATCGGTCGTTGCGTTCGAGCACGATTTCGTCCCGGCCGCGGTCGACCGAGCGCACGTGAAAGTGGGCTCCCGACACCGGAATCCCCTCACTCAGGCCGGTGCTGAAACCGCCGGGAGTGTCCTTGATCAGGTGGGACGGAAGAATATCGGTGAACAACTCTCGCCATGCCGGATACGGCGCACGCATCACGACGTTGACCGTTTTGCCGCCGCCGGACGAGTTCACGTCGTCGATCATCTGATAGCCCGCGGGATTGACCACACCGGGAACCGAGATCATCTGCTGCCACAGGTAGCGAAAGTCTTCTGCCGCAATGGGAGCGCCGTCCGACCATTGGGCTTCGTTGCGCAGTTGGTAGCGAATCGTGAACGGGGCCTCCGACGTCACTTCAGCGGAAACGAGGAAAGAATCGTCGATCGCCCACTCCGTCGCGCCAGGTTGTGTGGGCGAATTGATCGGGCGAAACGCACTGGGCAGTACGAGGTTGCCGACTGCGGAGTTGACCGGCGACTGATCCGCGAGCAGGTGCGGGTTGAATCCGCCTCCCACCTCGTCGATTGCCACAGTGACCTGCTTCATCGCCGGAACGACCGGAGTCGGTGTGGGCTTGACGGTTTCGGTGCTCTCGACCGGAGGCGGCGGATCGGCTGTACATGCAGTCAGTGACAACGCCGTCACTGCCACTGCCAACGCCAGGTAGCGACGTCCTGAGGCCACAGACAATTCCTTCCGTACGGGGCCGCGTCGCCCCTTTGCAACTCGATTCCCTGGCAGATCTTTCGCCTGGAAACCATGAAGGCGAATGTACCTTTCCGCCGAAAACTCGGCTGAAAGGCACATCCGCCTGTCAGGTTGTAACCGACGAAAGACTACAGAGCAGCCTTGTCGCGTGCCTTGCTACGTGAACGCTCGCGAGCGCGCTCTGTTGCGTTGAGGTGCACCTTGCGGACGCGGACGTCCTCCGGGGTGACCTCGACGCACTCGTCGCTGGAGCAGAACTCCATCGCTGCTTCGAGTTCGAGCTTGATCGGCTTTGCGAGGGTCTCCATCACGTCTGCGGACGACTGACGCATGTTGGTCAGCTTCTTCTCGCGGGTGACGTTGATGTCGAGGTCTTCCTGACGCGGGTTGATACCGACGACGTGTCCCTCGTAGGTGTCTGCGCCGGGCTCGACGAAGAAGGTTCCGCGGTCGGCCAACTGGATCATGGCGAACGGCGTCACCGTGCCGGAGCGGTCCGAGACGAGCGAGCCGGTGTGGCGCGCACGGATCTCACCGGCCCACGGGCCGTATCCGTCGAACACGGCGTTGGCGATACCGGTTCCGCGGGTTTCCGTGAGGAAGTCCGTGCGGAAGCCGATGAGGCCACGCGAAGGAACGATGAACTCCATGCGAACCCAGCCTGCGCCGTGGTTCGACATCTGGACCATCTTGCCCTTGCGGTTGGCCAGGAGCTGCGTGATGGCGCCGAGGTACTCCTCGGGGCTGTCGATGGTCAGCTCTTCGAAAGGCTCGTGAACCTTGCCGTCGACGAGCTGCGTGACAACCTGCGGCTTACCGACGGTGAGTTCGAAGCCCTCACGACGCATCTGCTCGACGAGGATGGCGAGCGCGAGCTCTCCACGACCCTGGACCTCCCACGCATCGGGGCGACCGATGTCGAGGACCTTGAGCGAGACGTTACCGACGAGCTCCTGGTCCAGGCGGGACTTGACCATGCGTGCAGTCAGCTTGTGACCCTTGACGCGACCGACGAGCGGTGACGTGTTGGTGCCGATCGTGACCGAGATTGCCGGCTGGTCGACGGTGATGCGGGGCAGTGCGACCGGGTTCTCCAGATCGGCGAGGGTGTCGCCGATCATGATGTCCGGGAATCCTGCGACGGCGCAGATGTCACCGGCGACGGCGACCTCACCGGGAACGCGCTCGACACCGATGGTCGTGAGGAGTTCGGTGATCTTGGTCTTCGTGACGACGGGCTCGCCGTCGACCTCGCGGCACCAGGACACGGTCTGGCCCTTGCGCAGCTCGCCGTTGTGGATGCGAACGAGTGCGAGGCGACCGAGGAATGCGGATGCGTCGAGGTTGGTGACGTGAGCCTGCAGCGGTGCGTCGACCGAGCCCTTCGGCGCGGGGACGTACTCCATCAGCACCTGGAAGAGTGCGGTGAGGTCCTCGGCGTCGGGAGCCTTGCCGTTCTCGGGCTGCACGGTCGATGCCTTGCCTTCGCGACCGGACGCGTAGAGGACGGGAAGTTCGAGTGCGAGCTCAGCGGCTTCGGCGGCCTCGTCGGACAGGTCCGATGCGAGGTCGAGGAGCAGGTCCTGAGCCTCGGTGACAACCTCTTCGATGCGGGCGTCGGGGCGGTCCGTCTTGTTGACGACCAGGATGACGGGCAGCGAAGCGGCGAGTGCCTTGCGCAGCACGAAACGCGTCTGCGGCAGGGGTCCCTCGGAAGCATCGACGAGCAGGACGACGCCGTCGACCATGGACAGGCCGCGCTCGACCTCGCCACCGAAGTCGGCGTGGCCGGGGGTGTCGATGACGTTGATGACGGTGATGGAACCGTCTTCGTTGACCTTATGTACTGCGGTGTTCTTCGCGAGAATGGTGATGCCCTTCTCGCGTTCGAGGTCGCCGGAGTCCATAACGCGATCGACCAGCTCGGCGCGCTCCTCGAACGCGCCGGACTGACGAAGCATGGCGTCGACGAGGGTGGTCTTGCCGTGGTCGACGTGTGCGACGATGGCAACGTTACGGAAGCTGGTGATGGTCACGCGATGGCTCTCCTGGCTGAGTTGATTCGGCCACGCGAAAGTCAAGTCGCACGGCTCTTCTGGTGGCCGCTGCACGAGTGTGTGATCCGAATCAGGGCACGAATCGCCTGAGAAGGCACCGCGGCCTAGTAAATACTACTCGCTCCGGGCTGATACTCCTGCATTGTGCGGCCTCTATCACCGCCCCCAGCAGCGAATAGTGATCTGCACCACGCCGATGCGCGTAGGATTACGACCTGGAGAAACAGGTCATTTAAGGGTACGCTAACCTCGTTCCAAGAGCGGGCTCTCCGCCGTAGTGAAACAGGAAAGCCGCAGCGTCACATGGGAAAAGTCAAGGCAAGCAAGGTCTCGCAGCTCAAACCGAAGAAGAAGTGCTGCCGCAAGAAGACGCGGTGCATCAAGTGTCCCGTCGTCATCATGCGGATGAAGAAGCTCGAGAACGAGGGCGCATCCAAGAAGGAACTGAAAGCGGGTCTCAAGAAGGCTCGTGCGGCGTAAGCGCGCTCAATTCCGCGAGTAACTCGGGGATCCAGGCTCGATCGTTGTCCACCAGATCCATCGACAACAGTTCTTCGGCGTCGACCCATGTCAATTGAGCATGGTCGAGCGCGACCGGTTCTCCCGACACTAACTCCGCCCGGTAGGCCCGCAGGACCAACCCAGGCGAGAGTGGCACGTCGACGCCGATTCTGGCGCCGCATCTCACCTCGACCGCCAGTTCCTCGAGCAGCTCCCGCGCCAACGCGTTCTGTGGCGATTCGAATTCTTCGACCTTCCCGCCCGGCAGCTCCCAACGACCGGCCAAAGCCGGCGGACTCGTCCGCTGCGCGAGGAGCAGCCTTCCCTCGCGGAAGATCGCACCGGCGACAACTTCCCGATCCCTTGCAGGTGCATCACTCATCGCACCATGATGGAGTATGGCCACTTTGTTGTCCGACTCCGCGATCCAAAACGCTCTCGACGAACTGCCCGCCTGGCAACTGTCGCCAGGGTCGATCACTCGCACGGTCGACTCCGCGACATTCCCGGACGCCATCGCACTTCTTCAACGCATCGCGGCAGTCGCCGAGGCCGCGGATCATCATCCCGACATCGACGTTCGCTGGCGAAAGGTCACGTACACGCTTTCGACACACTCGGCGGGCGGTCTCACGGAACTGGACTTCGACCTTGCCCGTCGAATTGACGTACTCGTCGACGATTCGGTCCGTTTCGACTGATCTTCGAGTGAACAAACCTCGCAATCTGACGTAACAGTTGCATCAAATTTCACATAGATCACTTCAGTCACAGGTATGGTCGCCGTAAATCACGATCGAGGCCGGTCATGCCATAGACTCCCCCCGGTGCGTAGCTGCTCAGCAACTGAACAGCTGTACAACCCGGGGGCTCTGTACATAGAGTGACCCCTCGAGCCGTCAAATGCGGAGCTCGCCTAGGCGCCCGCGCGGTATGACTAAGGATGGGGAAACAGTGCTTCGAACCCGAGGTATGCGAAAGGCGTTCACCGCCGTCGCTATTGCCGCAGTAGCAGGACTGGCATTGCCGGCACAGGCAATGGCCGATCCGGCAGCACCGCCCGCACCCGAAAGTGTGCCGATCGAGTTCCTCGCATCGTTTGCGCCCGCCATCATCGGCGCCGCCGCAGGTCCGGCCGATGTTGCAGGCGGACCGCAGCAAGCGTTGCTCGACCAGGCTCGCGCGATCCTGAACTCCCCAGGCATTCCGCCCGAGATCAAGGCCACCCTCGAGAAGGTCATCACCTTCCTCGACGGCAGCGGCGGCGGCGGACCGGCGATCCCGGACGAGAACGCCCCCGTCATCGCGCAGTTCCTCTACCCGACGCTTGGCAAGGGCTGCATCTCGGCCACCGCCGATTCGGTCGGAACCGCACTTGCCGTTCCCGGCCCGGCTCACCTGCCTCCTCCCGGTCCCGCTGCCGGTCAGGCCGGATTCGTCTTCACCGCTCTCGGTACGGCTCCCGCCGTCGACGACCAGCCGGTGCCGATGACCGTTACCTGGGTCAACATCGACAACCAGCGCAGCGCCACCCAGAACTTGACCAACGCCGCACGCATCAACCCGGACGGCCCAGCCACTCTGTCGGCTATCGCCGATACCGGCCCCGGACGCGTTCTCTCGGTGATCAGCGGTTCGCTGACCACCCAGCCGGAAGGCGCAGATCGCATCACCTGCAGCTTCCTTCCGACCGTGGGCATGTTCGCGGTAGCTTGATCGAAGTCTTGTGAAAGGGACCCACCGAATTTCGGTGGGTCCCTTTTGCATCTCCGATCACCGTGATAGACCCGATAGATGGGACATCTACGAGTGGACATCACGCACGGTCGTCCAGAGAAGAAATCCGGCCCAGACCAGTCGATACGGTCACACAAGTCGACGCGATCGATACTGTCCATCCGATCCGAGGGGTCCATTCTCTCGATCGGATCGGCGTACTCGATCCTGTCGATCGGTAGCGTCGGCTCTTTTCTTTCGATCGGAAGCATCGGGTCTACGGCGTCGGTCCTGAGTTCGGGCTCGTTCGCCAGTCTCGGGTCCGCGCTGTCCGGTCTCTCACGTTGGTCACTGCTCTCCTGGCGTGGAAATCATGCAGCCCCCGAAGAACACCCGAAACTTGTTGTCATTGCGCCGGAATCGGATTCGAGCGATCCGGACCGCTCACTACGATCCGTCTCGCACTCTCAGACCTGATTCGGTCGCGGCCATTCGCGGCCTTCCAGCGCTTCGACCGAGGTATTGAATTGCCGCAGTAGGTCACCGAGCGCGAGACGCTGCTCCGGCGTCCACTCGCGGAGGACCTTTTCGACACCGGCTGTCGAATGTTCGCGATCAGCACGAAGTTTCGACAGCCCCTGCGCCGTCGGCCGGACCTTTCGCGCGAGCCCTCCGTCCGGATCCTCCACTCGCTCCACCAAGCCCTGACGCCTCAGCGCGCCGATCTGCCGGTTGATGGTGGAGATGTCGAGCGAGAAAGCGCAGGAGAGTTCCTTGAGGCTCATGGGATGTTGCAATTCCAGTCGACCGAGCAGTAGATACGCCGACCGGTCCAGATGAAGTTCGGCCCGTTGTGCGAGCGCGTGGTAACGCGAGAGCAGAGTCAACTCGTACTCGATATTCACCAGATCAGGGTCCCGGTCCATCCTCATATTGTGCAGACTACACACGATGTGTAGCGTGCACACTGGGGCGAACGCACCAATCAGAACACGCCATGGCGGGAGCCGCATGTCCGTTCACGCAGGGTCGTCCAATGTCGACGAGAAAATCCCCGACACGAACTACGCATCCTCGGGTCCAGTGCTCACCGTTCTAGGACTGTGCGGAATCGTCGTCGCCTTGATGCAGACGCTGGTAGTCCCCATCATTCCGCAATTGCCGCACCTGTTGAACTCCACTCCCGCCGACACCTCGTGGGCGGTCACCGCAACACTCCTCGCCGCCGCGGTGATCACGCCGATCAGCGGGCGCCTCGGCGACATGTTCGGCAAGAAACGAATGCTGCTGGTCAGTCTCGCGATGGTCGTTCTGGGCTCGGCCATCTGCGCGATCGCACCTTCACTGATCGTGCTCGTTGTCGGCCGTGCACTTCAAGGAGCATCGGTCGGGGCAATTCCATTGGGCATAGCCATCATTCGTGACGTTCTTCCACCGAAGAAAGTGGCCGGCGCGATGGCGGTCATGAGCGCCACCCTCGGCGTCGGCGGTGCGATCGGACTGCCGATCGCCGCGGTGATCGCCCAGAATGCCAACTGGCACTTCCTCTTCGTCACATCGGCAGCGTTCGGGCTGATCTGCATCGCACTGGTTGCGTTCGTCATTCCCGAATCGACCGTACGACGCCCGGGACGTTTCGACTTCGTCGGTGCGCTCGGCCTCACCGTTGGTCTGATCACCCTGTTACTCCCCATCACCAAGGGCGGAACCTGGGGATGGGGCGACGCGAAAACCCTGGGGCTCCTTGCGGTTTCCGCGCTCAGCTTCCTGGTGTGGGGATGGTGGGAACTTCGACGCAACGCACCGCTGGTGGACCTCCGCGTATCGGCCCGGCCGCAAGTTCTCTTCACCAACTTCGCGTCGATCGCCGTCGGTTTTGCCATGTACGGCAATTCCCTGACGCTCCCCCAACTGCTCATGGCACCGACGTCCACCGGTTACGGACTCGGACTGTCCATGGTTGCAGCGGGGTTCGCACTGGCCCCCGGCGGACTCGTCATGATGGCGCTCTCGCCCGTCTCCGCTCGAATTTCGGCTTGGCGCGGCCCGCGAATCACGTTGATGCTCGGCGCCCTCGTCATCGGATTGGGTTACGCCTTCGCATATTTCACGGTGTCGAGCGTCTGGCAGGTCGCCGTGGCCGGAATGTTCATCGGAGCGGGCGTCGGGCTCTCGTACTCGGCCATGCCGGCCTTGATCATGGGCGCAGTCCCCATCACGGAATCTGCAGCCGCGAACGGACTGAACTCACTGATGCGATCGATCGGCACGTCGACGTCTGCCGCGATCGTGAGCGTCGTCCTGGCCGGAATGACCATCACCGTCGGCACCGCAGTGATCCCCTCGTTCGAGGCGTTTCGTGCCACGTTCCTGATCTCCATCGCCGCCGCCGTCGTGACGATGGTGTTCGCCGGGTTGATTCCCAAACAGAAAGTCTCGTAAGGGAATCAACCCGGCGGAGGACTCACTTCTCCGAAGAGCCTTCGATGCTGCCCGTCTGCAACTTCGACAGAAGTGTGTAGATGAAATTGATGATGATATCCACGTGGTGCCCTCTCACATAACGGGTCCCCGACCCGACAACGACGGTACCGCAGAACTCTTCTCCATCGAATCGCCGACAATCAATTCTGCAACGTGTTCTAATTTGAGGCGACGACTACCCGAGGAGCCTTTCATGACCTGGACACGCACCGAACTCGAAGACGCCTTCGCGGGTTACCAGAACACCGTTGTCGAGTGCACTCGTTCCGGCGATTGGAACGCCTTCGCGGACATGTTCACCGAGGACGTCGTCTACGTGGAACACGCTTTCGGCACCCTCAATGGCCGAGAGGCCGTACGCAAGTGGGTCACTCGCACGATGACGGAGTTCCCGGGGCACCGCATGACCGAATTCCCGGCCAACTGGTTCGTGATCGACGAGCAGCGCGGATGGATCGTGTGCGAGATCGACAACCCGATGGAGGATCCGGGTGACGGATCCAAGCACGGAGCCGCCAACATCACGATCCTGCACTACGCCGGCAACGGACTGTGGTCTCGCGAAGAAGACGCCTACAACCCGATGAACTTCCTGTCGATGGCAAAAGCATGGTGCCTCGCCGCGGAAGCGGCGGGCACCCTCCCCGATGACGCCAAGGCCTGGCTCGCCAAATTCGGCGCTATGGTGCGATAGATCCTGTCGGCAACGAGGATCCGACCGGCTGGGCCGGACCGACCGCACCGGCCAACGACCACTGCCCGTAGTCCCGAGCGAGGATCGAGTTCAGATCCACGCCGACGCCGTCGACCTTGCGCTTGTCGATCTCGAACTGATGCAGGTTTGCCCGCGGGTGCACATACCCTGCGGGCGAGCCCCAGTTGTGCTGCCAGAACCAGGTTCCGACGCCGGCACTGATCATTGCGTCGATCACGCGAGTGTTTCCGTAGACGCCGAGCGCTCCGTTGCCGACAACCGAGGCCCACCCCTCGAGGTACGGCGCGATCAGCGTAGTGATTTCAGTACTGGTCGGGTTGTCGTCGATCGACGCGTAGATCGGGCGACCGGACGGCCCACCAGCCGCCGCATGTAGTTCGAGGCCACGGGCAGCATGACGCTTGCCCGCTTCGCGGGCCCCGCGCCAGTCCGCCGTTCCGCCCTTGCCGAATTGATAGCAAGAAACGACTTGAAGTCCGGCCGCGGTCAACGCGTCGGTTTCCCGCGCCAGTACGGGCTTGCCGACCATCCAATCGGCGCCCGGGCGCCTGTCCGAGACGTATCGAATGGCGCCCGCATACCCGGCGGCCTTGATTGCCTGAGCGGACGGCACACCGGCGGCGTAATCGAGCAGGGTCCCGAGCGAACCGGCATTGGCCACCGACGTCGTACCGCTCAATGCAGCGAGTCCGGCAGCCGCCGATCCAGCCGCTGCGTACTTGAAGAGGTTTCTTCGCGAGACGTGCACAAAGCTCCGATCATCGGCGTGTCCCGCTCGAAGTGGCGGGCAGGCAAGCTATCTTCTTTCGCTCGCATTCCACCACAGTCACATCAACCCCGCCATGCACTTGGTCAACAATGCTCACATTGTCACCAAATTGGACGCCTGACAGACAACAGTGGCCCCCGAAGGCATCGCCTTCGGGGGCCACTGAGTCGGCCTAGCGGCCGGAAGCTATCAGCTGAGCGAGGTGAAGAAGCTCAGAGCGCTGAAGAGATCAGACGCGTTGCTGAAGAAGTCGTTGAGGAAGGTGAAGGCATCCGAGAATTCTGCGCTGCTCATGCGATGTGCTCCTGTCGAAGATACGGTCCAGAGGATTGCCGCCACGTGAGTGGCTGCTGGCGATAAGAGTAGAGGCCTTCCGTTACTTCCGCGACACCAAATGTGTCCGGGACGTTACATTTCGACCCCTTCGGGGCGCGGACATACACACAGGTAACACCCACCGGCAGTGATCAAACTGTCACCTAAGGACGATTTATTGACGTATTCCGAACATCGTTCCCGATAGCAGCTACCGCACAGCATCAAACCCGTAGGGCGACCACAAGATTGGCAAGCCTTACTTAACAGGATGGGTGTTGCTCCCGATAGAGGGCGTACCAGCAGATTGGCCAAATCCCCCGCGGCAATGTAGCCACGCGAGCTTAGTGCCGGCGCAAACATTCAGCCACAGTTCGAGTTAGCGAGATCTTTACGCCGAAAACGACCGTCCCGACGGCCCGCGAGACAGTACCTATCGGTCGTCATGGTGACGCTATTCACACTGATTTGAGGAACTCCCGGCACCGATAACAACCGGATCTCGACACCGATTGGACGTTCGAGGGCACAGTGGAGTTCATGAACCTCACAAAAAAGAAATCCTGGAGTGAGCTGTCACCCGCGCAGCGCCGCGTCGTCTCCCTGCTCGCAACGATTCAGTCCCTGTTGGCGATCGCAGCGTGGACCGACCTGGCGCGACGCCCTGCCGATACGGTCAACGGCAGCAAGAAGAAGTGGGCGGCGATCATCTTCGTCAACTTCTTCGGACCGCTCACCTACTTCCGCCGAGGCCGGATTCAGTCGAAGTAGTCCCAGAACTGCAGCCACTTCACGGAGGCGAAGAGCGTCAGAGTCACGACGTACACCGCAATTACCGCTGCGCCACCGCGCCAGTTGGTGCGGGGAACGGCGCCGTCGACCGGGTCGAGCCAGTGGCGGAACCACCTGGTGACCGTCGGCATCAGGAACCACGTCATGGCGCCGACGCTGACTATCTGGCTCAACCACATCGACAGCCACGGCGGCGCTCCGATCCCGTCGAGCAGCGGCCCGAGAAACCTCGACAGCGTCATCACCGTCGGATAGAGGACGAGCAGGATGATCATCGCCGTCTTCCAATTCGGCGTCGCGCGAGTCTGCCCGTTCTCCGTGCGCAGGATGGTGCCGAACGGTGTCGACCGCGTGGTCTCGGTGAAGTCCTCGGCCAACTCGGCCCGCAGTTTCGGTAGTGCTGCGGCCCTCTCGGGCGACGCCATCCACACCGCCAACTGCTGCTCTGTCCGAAACCGAAGGACGGACTTCCACTGGGTGGAGTCGGTGACCGACCGCAACAACATCACCGACTCGTAGCCGGAGAATCGCGAACTGAGATCGATGAGGTGTCGTTGCGTTCGCAGAAACTCGTTCTCCTTACCCACGACGACGGCGTGGTCGTACACACCGATACCGGGCGGCGGCAGCACGCCGTCGATCAGAACGAGATCACTCGTCTGCGCCAGAATTCCCGTTGCAGCAGCTGATCTTTCGAGATCGCGGCGATCAGTCGACTCCAGCCAACGATGAAGATCGTCGGCACTGTCGAAAGTGACGGACACGCCGTGCGACACCGGTTCCGGTTGATCACTGATGCCACAGCTCAGGTAGCCGTCGAATCGACCGGCGGTCTCGGCCGCACGCTCGACCCACGCCCGGAATCCCGAACTCGTTCGGTGGTACCCGGTGATGGCAGTTGCGGACACGTCAGCCCGATATCCGGCGCCCTTGCACGTACACGTGCGCAATCGCGGGCTCGCGCATCGCCATCAGGAGCCCGAAGAGCGTCTGGTCGCGGGCGAGTATCGGATCATCCGAACGCGTTCCGTAGTTGACGAGCCCGGCGAGCGGCGGCCACCCGGACGGATCGATCACCAGGAAGTCGGCCTCTTTGCCCTCGTCGAAGTTGCCGATCCGGTTCTCCATGTCCAGCGCGCGAGCACCGGCGAGTGTTCCGGTGAACAGCAGTTCGGCAGGGTGCATCGACACTCCGTCGTCGCCGGCTTCGGAGATGTGAACCTTGAAGGCGTCGCCGAGGACTCGGGTGAGCAGGCACTCGTCGCCGCCACCGAAGTCCGATCCGATCGCGATGTTGACCCCTGACGCAACGGTTCGTTTCCACGGCATGGTGCCGGAGCCGAGAAACTGCTGGGAAGTAGGGCAATGTGCGATCGAGGTTCCGGTCTCGGCCATTCGTGCGAGTTCGGAGTCCTGGCAGTGCACCGAGTGCGCGAGTATCGCGCGTGGACCCAGGAAGCTCTTTCCGCCGACCTGTGAGCCGGGGAGGAACTTGCCGTCGTACGTGTCGAGATAGGTCTCGACCTCGTACTCGGCGAGTGTGGTCGCCACCTCGCCGGTTCCGGGCCGATTGTTCTCGTTGAGATGACTGTGGAAGTAGACGCCCCGGTCACGGACGGAGTCGTACAACTCCCCCAAGTCCTTCAGCGTCCGTGTTGTCACCGCGAGAGAGAAGCGGGGAACCACTGCGACGTGAATGAGCGCAGTGTTCACGTCGCCGGTGTCGGCCGCGTGCCACTTGTCGATCTCCTCGCGGGTGAGTCTGATCGCGTCCTCTTCCGAGGTGATCAGCGCGGCAGCGGAGGCCGGGCCGGTGGTCTGAATCCCACGTCCGCTGACCACTCGAAGGCCGCGTTTCAGAGTTTCCGAGAACAGGGCGTCCTGCGCGTGCGGGAAGGCCGATCCGAACACCATCGCGGCCGTAGTTCCCGTGGCGACTCGGCGAGCGCAGAAGGCCTCGGCAGCGTGCTGGGCGAATTCCGGATCAGCGAATCTCGATTCGGAGGGAAAGACGCACAGGTCGAGCCACTCGAGGAGTTGGCCGCCGCCGTAGGCGTCGCCGGCGTAGGTCTGCGGGAAATGAATGTGTGCATCGACGAATCCGGGCAGCAGGAAACCCGGTCGGTGGTCGTGGGTTTCAGCGCCTTCGAGACCGCTCGGGAGTGATTCGAATTCTCCGCAGTAGACGATCGTTCCGGCATCGTCGATCGCCAGGACGCCGTCAGGGATCGAGACGAGCGACTGCGCCGCATCCTCTACCGTCGGACGACCGGAGATGTGGAAGACATGGCCTCGATGAAGGTGCGTCACTTACTGAGCAAAGCACAAAACTACCCGGCGCCGCGCGGCGAATGCTGTCCTTTTTGTCAGATATTGGGATCAGGCAAGAGTTGCATGCCAAACAAGAGCCGCAGCCAGCGCACCTGCACCGTTCAACGACCAATGCAGAGCAATCGGCGCAATCAGGCTGCCGCTGCGATGACGAAGCCAGGTGAACACGAGACCGGCCGCAGCGGTGGCGAGAACAGCTCCGAGGATGCCGGCGACCTGGCCGACGACTCCGGTACCGAGAAAGCCGGACAGCCCTTCGTTACCGCTGGTCAAACCCATCGACGACGCGATGTGCCACAGTCCGAACATCAGAGAACCGGCAGCGGCGACGCCGCGGAATCCACTGACCCGGTTCAACGTGCCGTGCAGGACGCCACGGAAAGCCAACTCTTCGGGAATGACGGTCTGCAGCGGGATCACGATCATCGACGCGATGATCGCGCCGGAAATAGTGGCGTAGCGATCCGCCATGAAGAAAGGACGTGTGAGCGGAAGCAGAGCGCCGACGGCGACAACGGTCAGGACCAGGCCGACGGCAGCAAGCGCGTACTTCGAACCTCGCCGCAGGTCACGAGGGGACAGCCCCAATTCCGCCCAACCCATTCCCCGGCGCTTGGTGAGCGCCAACAGGACGAGAGCAGAGATGGGTACCGTCGCGATGCTTGCCCAGGCGGTGGTGAAATGTGCGATCAGATTGGTTCCCACCAGCACCACGATCACAACAGCGATATCCACGTATGCATGCATCCGCGGAAAACGAGGAGCGGTCGCTTCGATCTCCACTGGGCCGCCGCTCGTTAGCTGAAAGTTCACTTTGTCCAGTGTACCGGCGCACGAGAACTGCCCGCCACTGTTTGCGAACACGCTCACAGTGACGGGCAGGTCCCGAAACAGCTCTGATCAGGCGCCGAGCGTGCTCGCAAACTTCGGAACGGCGTTGTCGATTGCGTAGGTCAACCCCGGTACCGAGCCACTCGAGAACGCATTGACGAGTGCCGGGTCATCGAGGATCAACAGATGTCCCTCCTGAGCCGACGGGATTGCGCGCAGTAGCGGATCGTTCGCAAACGCACTGCTGTCGAGGAAGATCGGAAACAGCACCGTGAGATCCGCGTCGAACAGGTTCAGGTTCTCGTTGGCGACCGGGATGTAGAAGTTTCCGGTGGCTTTTTCGGTGATCGCCGTCGGGATCGTGAAGCCGAGGCGGGTCATGAAGTCTGCGCGTGCGTCGCCGGGTACGTAGGCGCCGTAGCCGTCGGAACTGTAGGCGCCGACCGCCGCGGTCTTGCCCGCGAAGTTCGGATTGGCGGCAATCGCGGCCTCGAACTTGGCGTCGAGGCCGTCGAGTAGCGCCTTGCCTTCCGATTCTTTGCCGAGTGCCTTGGCGACGAGTTCGGTCTGCTGCTCGACCGTCGTCCCGTAGGCCGTGGCGAGACCCGGCGGCGGCCCGACCGTCGGTGCGATGGCACTGAGCTTGTCGTAGGTGGCCTGCGTGTTGTCGCTTCGCGTCCACAGAATGAGGTCCGGTTCGAGCGCGATGACGTCTTCGACGCTCAAGTCCATCGTTCCGAGGATCTTCGGGTCGGTGGTGAACTCGTCCGCAATCCACGGTCCGACGCCCTTGCCGCCGAACGCCATCCAGTCCGCGACGCCCACTGGTTGAGTGCCCAGAGCGAGTGCCGTCTCGGCATCCGACCAACCGAGCGCGACGACGCGCTCCGGGTTGGCCGGGACCTCGACGTCGCCGAACATGGTCGAGACGGTTGCTCCCGCCTCCGCGGGTGCGTCAGCGCTGTCGCTGCTGCAGCCGGCAAGTCCGGCGACGGCGAGCGAGGCGGCCAAGGCGGTGACTGCAATCTTCATTCGAGAGACTTTGATTCGCATGGTTACCAGCACTCCTCCAACGCTCCAGCGAGAATTAGGGAAGGCTAGCATCAGCTAACGAAGGCTGTCGCCCATCGGCCAGATCGTGTTCAGGACGCGTCTGCGGCCCGTTCGAGCTCCGCGATATCGATCTTCTTCATCTTCATCATCGCGTCCGTGGCGCGTTGCGCCTTGGCCCGATCCGGATCCTTCATCAGTTCGAGAAGGCGATTCGGGACTACCTGCCAGGACAATCCGAACTTGTCCTTGGCCCATCCGCACGGGCCCTCTTCCCCACCCTCGGTCAGCCTGGACCAGTAATGATCGACCTCAGCCTGATCGACGCACGGAATCTCGAAAGACACTGCTTCCGAGAACGTGAACATCGGTCCGCCGTTCAATCCGGTGAATCGCTGACCGTCGAGCTCGAAGCTGACGGTCATCACCGATCCCGCCGGCATTCCGGAAGGCGATCCCTCGACGTATCTTTCGATTCCCAGGATCTGCCCGGAACCGAACACCGAGATGTAGAAGTTGGCTGCTTCTTCTGCTTGGTTGTCGAACCACAAACAGGGAGTGATGGAAGGCATGTTCTGTCCTTGTCGGAGAGGTTACGAAACAGGTGTACAGGGTTATAGACCCGGCCCGAACCGGAAACTCATCGCAAGGAATTACTCAAGCCGACAACGCAGAGTCAAGCATCGGCCAGGAGCGAACGAGTTCGTCGCGCCAGTACGGCCAACCGTGCGTCCCCACCGGTTGAGCGCTGCGGGCGACATCGACTCCGCGATCACGCAACACCTGAGTGATCTGGTTGGTGCACAGGTTCGATCCCAGTTCCATGACCCCGCCGACGACCAATACCCGGCCCAGGGCAGGAGTATCGAGAGTTTCGTGCGGACCTGGTAGTCCCGATCCCGAGGCGAGATACACCTTGGTGCCGCGCAGCTTGTCGGCATTGGCGAAAATGTCGTGCTCTTGCCAAGCCTCACTGCCGGCCGGACCCCACATCTGCTCCGAACGGGCATTTCCGTTGATCACCACAAGATCGGTCAACGCCTTGCCGAATCCTCCGACGGTTGTGTAGCAGCCGCTGTAGCCCGCGACCACGTCGTACAACCCGGCCGAGCGTTGGGCCAGGATCAGCGCGGCTTCTGCACCCATCGAGATCCCGCCGATTGCGTTGTGCCCGTTGGTGGCGAACCTCGTGTCGATCAGTGGGGGAAGCTCTTTTGTCAGGAATGTCTCCCACTTCAGACGACCGAATTTCGGGTGGTCTTCCTGCCAATCGGTGTACATGGTGCCGGTTCCACCGATGGGGAGTACGACGTTCACATTCTTGTCGGCAAAGAACGGGACGATATCGCCGTTAGCCGGGGCCAACCAGTTGTTCTCTTCGATCTGCCCGGAATTGCCGTCCAGGAGATACAGCGTCCCGCGCGGTTCCGAGCGGTCGGCAGGAAGCAGCACTTTCACCGCCATGGTGCGCCCCATGGCGGGACTCGCGACGTCGAGAAGCACCAAGCGCGAAGACAGTTCGGTGACACTCGTTATCTGCGGAGTCTCGTCGGCGAGCGCGGTCGAAGGCGGCGCCAGTACTGAAATCAAGGCGAGCGCGCCTACGAGAACGACGCTTCGAAGACTTGCTCGTTGGGGCCTCACACGCCGAGCGACGCGGCGATCATCGGCCACGAGTCGTGTAAGTCGTCTTCCCAGTATCCCCATGAATGCGTTCCTGCCGGCTTGAAGTTGTAGCGAATGTTGTTCATACCCAATGCGTTCGTCCTGTCCGCAAGCTGGGTGGTGCAGTAGTGAGTTGCCGCCTCGATTCCGCCACCGAGAACAAGCTGCAACGCCAAATCTGTGACGTCGTTGTCGATCCGCGGATCGGCAAGTGTGTCGTACGGACCCGGAATTCCGGTTGCGGTTGTGATGTACATCGGGATTCGAGGTAGCTTGTCCGCGTTGACAACCGGATCGTGAGCCGGCCAACCCGGGCCGTCGTACGGACCCCACATGTTTTCCGCGTCACCCCCACCGACGGCGACCACGAGTTTCACGAAGTCCTGCCCGATGCCCGGACTCGTCATCGCGCACCCGCTGAAGGACCCGACACTGTTGTACAGCGCGGGCGCCGCCATAGCCAGATCCAGTACCGACGTGCCTGCCATCGACAGGCCTGCCAGTGCGTTCTCGCCGGTCGTCCCGAATGTCGAATCAATGACTGGCGGTAGTTCTTCCGTCAGGAACGTGGTCCACATGTTGACCCCGTTGTTGTTGCCGGATTTCGCGAGGCCGGGGTCCGGCCGCTCCCAATCGGTGTAATAGCTGAATGCTCCACCGAGAGGGGTGACCACGTTGACGTGCTTGTCCGCGAAGAACTTCGGTGCGTCGGTCCGCACCGACCACGTCGCGTCGTCTTTTCCTCCGTCTACTCCGTTGAGTAGGTAGAGCGTCGGAGCAGGCGTCGAAGTATCAGCCGGCCGCAAGACCTGCAACGGAATGTCGCGCCCCATCGACGGTGAGTACACCGAGATGTCGACCAGCCTGCTGTCCGCCGACTGCGCGTGACCCGGTGCTGTGAGGAGCTGGAACCCACACACTGACGTGGCCAACGCCACGAAGACACGGAAAACCGTTCGTAACGCACGAGTCTCGATCATCCGGGTCACTCTCTTCCGCAGCGGAACCTTTCGAACGGTACCGCCTGAAACAGGCAAACCCGACGTGATCGGAAAAACTCGATCCGGTCGACACGGAAAGGCTCACGCACCGAGTGCGTGAGCCTTTCGGAACCTATAGCCCTCCGATCAGGCCGGAGGGGTTCCTCCGCTGAGCGAAGTCAACAGGTTGACGATCTCGGTGCCAATCGCACTCGAACCCGTGGTCAGAATCTTGATGATGTCGAGCGAACCCATGTGAACTCCTATGTTGGTGGGCGCTTTGTACGCCAAGCTGAAGCAGATGACTGCAGACCCCTGAGAGGCCAGACTTTTAGCCGCCGAAGCTACCGAGGTTGGTCTCAACCGAACCCATGAAAGTTTCGAGAAGACCGTCAGCAGCAAACAACGAGCCCAAGCCGCCGAGGGCAGCGGCGAGAATCGATTCCATCGAACCCATGTGAATCTCCTTGAGAGGTCAGAGGTCAGCTGCCAAAAGCACCCGACAGTGCTGTGACAGCTGCATCACATCTGTAATGTATCCGTGACGTGGGTAACAGTAATCATACGAACGACCAGTTGGCAAAGGATTCCGACAATGGGGTCATTATTTCGACTAATAAGGTCTGCTACTGAAAAAATTCCGGCGAATCGGTCGAATTTGACCAATTCTGTCGCCGCATTGATCAACCGCCCTAAATCCTGCGGTTACCCACCAGTAAACTGAAATCATGTCTAGCGCAACCTCACTCACGCAGGTAGCTAATTTCCGGTGGCACCGCCATCAACTCGACCGAGCGGTTGTCGGTGACGCCGATCACAGCGATTGCAGCATTCTCGATCTCGGGATTCAGAACACCGGACCTGACGGAGCCGCCTGGGCCCTGCGGATCCGCGGCATCCGCGGCGACGCCACTGAGCTCGCTCTTGCCTGGACGTTGCGCGGAGCTCCCCACTATTACCGTCGGGGCGACCTGCCTGCCATCGCCGTCGCCACGTCGCCGTTCAGCGAAGCCGATGCAGCCAAACGCATTTACGACGCGAATCGGCCACTGAAGGCCGCCGGCATCCCGACGATGACCTCCCTGCAAACAATTGCTGCAGCGATGCGGGACATCGTCTCGAAACCAACCGTCAAGGGCGAGATGTCCGCGCAATTGACCAACCGAGTGACCGAGCCCTATCTGAGATTCTGCCGCCCGTGCAATGCCACTCATCTGTACGAGATGCCGTTCCGGCTCGCGGCACTCCAGGCAGGCCTCGAGCTACAGCCGGACACATCTCCCCCAGTGCTCGAACGCATTCCGGGTTGGCGCCGACGCCCATTCAGCGCCACGGGCGCAGACGCAGATTCCCGCTTCGACGTGATCCGGGGTTATCTGCGGTTCTACGGCCCCGCGACTCCTGCTCACGTCGCGTCGTTTCTCGATGCTCCGGTCAGGGATGTCAAAGCCCACTGGCCAGTCGATGCCGAGGAGATCGAGGTGAACGGCGAGAAGCGGTGGATTCTCGAACAGGACCGCGAAGACTTGTTCGGCTCCCCCACCGATTCGAGTACGCGCTTGCTCGGGCCTTTCGATCCGTATGTACAGCTCAAGGATCGGGAGACCCTGGTTCCCGATCCGACCGCCCAGAAGACGGTGTGGCCGACCCTCGGGCGACCGGGCACGGTGGTGGTCGGTGGCACGATCACCGGATTGTGGCGACCACGAGCATCCGGAAAGAAGCTGAAGGTCGCGATCACCCCGTGGGGAACGTGGTCTCGATCGGCCCGCGCAGCAGTGGCCGAGCAGGCCGAAATACTTGCCGAATTTCGCGGCGTCGAGCTCTCCGAACTGGTCGAAGTATCTTGATCGAGCCAGTGGCATCCGGATAATTCCAGCTCACACCCGCCCCGATTCGGAGAAGGAAACCCCCAACGATAACCTGAATGCGACCTTCGCACGCACCCTTGTTCAGGAGAGATGATGGCCGACTTCCTCTATGAGGACCTGTTGCCGATCGGTGATGACACCACCGAGTACCGATTGCTCACCACCGAAGGGGTGTCGACAGTCGAGGGACCGGACGGCCGCACCTTCCTGCAGGTCGAGCCGGAAGCGATGCGCTTGCTGACCGAAACGGCGCTGCACGACATCTCTCATTACCTGCGCACAGATCACCTGACGCAGCTCGCGAGCATCCTCGACGATCCCGAAGCGTCGAACAACGACAAGTTCGTCGCGCTCGATCTGCTCAAGAACGCCAATATCGCCGCTGCCGGCGTTCTGCCGATGTGCCAAGACACCGGAACCGCCATCGTCATGGGCAAGCGTGGACAGCATGTGCTCACCCCCGGCGACGACGAGAAGTCCATTGCCCGCGGAGTCTACGACGCCTACACGCGTCTGAACCTGCGCTACTCGCAGAACGCCCCCATCACGATGTGGGACGAGAAGAACACCGGCAACAACTTGCCCGCGCAGATCGAGCTGTACGCCGATACTGCTGCCGGACATGAGAACTCGTACAAGTTCCTCTTCATGGCCAAGGGCGGCGGAAGCGCCAACAAGTCCTACCTGTACCAGGAAACCAAAGCGATCCTGAACCCCGACTCGATGATGCAGTTCCTCGAGGCGAAGATCCGCTCACTCGGCACCGCAGCCTGCCCGCCCTACCACCTTGCAATCGTCGTCGGCGGTACTTCGGCCGAGTTCGCGATGAAGACGGCGAAGTACGCGTCGGCGCACTATCTCGACGAATTGCCCACCGAAGGCGCCATCACGGGTCGCGGCTTCCGCGATCACGAGCTCGAGAAGAAGGTTTTCGAGCTGACACAGAAGATCGGCATCGGCGCACAGTTCGGTGGCAAGTACTTCTGCCACGACGTCCGCGTCGTCCGACTCCCCCGCCACGGCGCTTCGTTGCCCGTCGCCATTGCGGTGTCCTGCTCGGCAGATCGACAGGCGAAGGCCAAGATCACCCCGGAGGGCGTGTTCCTGGAACAGCTCGAATTCAACCCGGGCCGTTTCTTGCCCGAGGTCACGGACGCTCAGCTCGACGAAGAGACGGATGGCATTTCGGGTACCGGCAAGGGTGCTGCGGTCAAGATCGATCTGACCAAGCCGATGTCGGAGATCCTCGCCGAGCTTTCCAAGCACCCGGTGAAGACTCGTCTCTCCTTGACCGGTCCGCTCGTCGTGGCACGCGACATCGCGCACGCCAAGATCAAAGAGCGTCTCGACGCAGGCGAAGAGATGCCGCAGTACCTCAAGGATCACCCGGTGTACTACGCCGGCCCCGCCAAGACGCCCGACGGCATGGCGTCGGGTTCGTTCGGCCCGACCACAGCCGGCCGTATGGACTCGTACGTCGAGCAGTTCCAGGCCGCCGGTGGCTCGATGATCATGCTCGCCAAGGGAAACCGTTCCAAGCAGGTCACCGACGCCTGCAACTCGCACGGCGGTTTCTACCTCGGTTCGATCGGTGGACCCGCGGCTCGTCTGGCCCTCGACTGCATCAAGAAGGTCGACATCCTCGAGTACGCCGAACTGGGTATGGAAGCCGTCTGGAAGATCGATGTCGAGGACTTCCCCGCGTTCATCGTCGTCGACGACAAGGGCAACGACTTCTTCGCCCATACCGGTGAAGTGACCCTGACGATCGGTAAGCGTCCAGGCCTGTAGACACGTCAACAGCAAAGAGCCCCGGCGAGTTTCGATCGCCGGGGCTCTTTGTGTCTTTGTCAGGTCCAGAGCGCGGCCACGAACACGGTCGCGATCGACAAACCGCCGACGACGTGTACCAGGTTCGGATTGGGCTGGCCCTTCTTCTGCTTCGCACGGGTGATCTCGGCAAGCGCCACGATGACCAGCGAAAGCACCAGTTTCACAGCGATCTTCGCGTGAATGTAGTTCTTGTCCAGGGCGTCTTCGCCCAACCCGACGATGATCAGGCCGGACACGAACTGCATCCTGGCACCCCACACCATGACCTCGGTGATCGAAGGAGCCTTGAGGACGGTGAAGTAGCTACCGACCAGGGCAGCCATGCCGAGTAGGTGAATCACTACAAAGACGTTGTATAGAACAGACATACAAGCACTTTGACTTGTACCTTGTTCTGGCCGAACGGAACTGCGACTTCTCTCAGAGAATTCCGGCTTCGAATGCGGCGGAACGATATTTCGCTGCCAAGGTGTCCACCGTCTCGTGTGCGTTGAGACCACTGGGATTGGGCACGATCCACAGTTTTGCCCCCTCGAAATCACGGTCCTGACGCCCGGCCATCGCCTTCTTGTCACCGAAAGCTGTTCGATAGGCGGTGATCCCGGCGAAGGCAACAACTATTGGATTGGTTGCGCGCACGATGTTTCGGACCCGAACTCCGCCAGTTGCGAGTTCCTCCGACGTCAATTCATCGGCGCGCGCAGTTGCCCGCACCGCCAAATTGGTGATCCCCACTCCCCGATCGATCAGATGCTGTGTGTCAGCGTCCGACATACCCGCGGAAGGATCGATCGCATGCTTGATTATGCCTGCCCTCAGCAGTGCCGGATAGAACCGATTACCCGGCCTGGCGAAATGCGCGCCGGTCGCCGCCGTCCACAGTCCCGGATTGATACCGACGAACAACAGCCGACAATCCGACCCGATCAGATCCTCGATCTCGGCGTCTCGGAACGATTCCAGTTCGGCGCGCGTGAATCCCATGCAGCCAGTACATCAGGCCGTCACGACAGCGCCTCGCGCACCTCGTCGATCGCGTCGTGCATCATCTGCTCGTACACATCGATGTCCGGAATCGAGGCCGGACTGCTGGTGATGCTGATCGTCACCGTGTCCCCGATCCCGTGTACGCCGTGGGTCAACGACATGACCGGCGACAAACTCGGGAAGCCCGCTGTGAACCGAACGACGCCGCCTCCGAGCGCCAGATCCGCGTCACCGCGCGCGACACTCGACACCACGGTGTTTCCAGTGACCTCGTCGGGTACTGCCGTGAAATCGTATTGCTGCACGCCCCAACGGACCAGCGGGCCGGGAACCGCGTTCAGCGCGAGATCCGACGCTGCGCTGGATGGATGGGACGCACGTGCGCGACGCTCGTCCATCGACTCCTTGATCAGTTGGGCTCGCTCACGAAGATCATCGACTTCCGGGAACAGCCCGACACCTGCATTGCGGAAGTGATTGCGCGCCGTGGGTGTACCTGCCTTGGCGATGGTCACCTCAGCTCCCAATTCGGGCGGTACCGAGCCGTCTCGCTCGGTGAGGTAGTTCGCCATCGCTACCGAGATGGCTGTCATCGCTCCGACTGTGACGGATACGCCGTCGCCACGGAAATCTGCGCTGTCCCGCACGACCATGCGCACCAGTCGGTGCGGTCCGGGAGGGATGTTCGAGCGCACCTTCGGACGGCTCGCCGCCTGCGGCGCAACAACTCCCGATTCGGTGTCCGCCTGGAGCTGTAACTGCGCGCGGTGCCCCGCCCGGCCGTCGCGGAACAGCGAAACAAGTTGGCCCGGAAGGCGCAGGGCGGCGCGGCCCAGAATCTCGGCTGTTCCGCTACGCCGCACGTCCGTCTTCTGCTTTGCGGGCGGTTGCGGCGAGAACAGTTGGCGAGCAATCGCCGACGCGCGTTTGCCGTCCGCCAGAGAATGAGCGACCTGCAGAACTGCGATGAGCGCCGGGCCACTGCAGCGCGGGACGCCGGTGACGCCGTGAAACAGGTGCAGCGTCCACGGGGACTCGCGCGGGTCGACGTGGTTCTCGAGTAGTTTCTCGATTCCGTGAATGCACGAGAGCCACGAGTTTTCGGGCAGCTCATGCACTCTCACCAAGGAGGCGTCGACCGGCATGGGCTCCCACACCGGATAGTCGAGGTGCCACGGTGATTCACGAATCCGAACATTGAGATCCGGAATGAGCGACGCTCTTTCCACCACCGAGCGTCGTAGCTCGTCCATGTGCTGGCTCTGCCCGTCGAAACAGTAGAGCAGCAGCTGATCGTTCGGGATCTTCTCCGAAATCCAGAAGGTTTGGGCATCGGTGGGCGTCATCCGTAACACCGGGAGACGGTACCACCGGCTTGTCAGCTCTTTTCTGCAGCAGCTTTCAGCTGGGACAGGCCCTTCTCGAAATCCTTTCCGACAAGCTTGTCCATGCTGAAGATGAAACCGAAGATCTTGAAGAACAGATTCTTCTTTCCGGTCATCTTCCACGTCACCTGAACTTCACCGGAATTCGGCGAGATGAGAAACGTGGTGACGTTCTGCGCCTTGAACGGCTTGAGGAAGGCCAGGTCCAAAACTACTCGTTCATTCGGGACGGATTCGGTGATCACCATCGAACCGGAGCCCGCCTTCTTGTTTCCCGCCCAGGCGTACGAAGCCCCGACGCCCGCGTCAGGACCCGCGTACGTACGCTGCATCGCCGGGTCGAGACCTTCCCACGGCGACCACTGAGTCCACTGATGGAAATCGTTGATCAACGCGAAGACGACCGGTGCTTCTGCCTTGACGATCGTCGTACGTTCTACCAGGAATTCGTTGGAATTCTGCGAAGCCATCGTCGATCTCCAATTCTCGGGCGTGACAAGTGTTCGGAATTATCCACGGTCGACGAGATCGGAGCGAGTCGACACTCAGTCCCGCAGGCACAGGCAGAAATAGTGACCGACCGGGTCGCGGTACACGCGGAAAGTCTGATGCTCCGGAATGTCGGTCACCCGCTGCGCTCCAAGGTTCGTCACCCAAGCCTCGGCGGGGTCGAGAGAATCCACGAACAGATCCAGATGGATCCCGACACCGGAGGTCGGCCAGTCCACCGGAACGAAATCCGGAGCGAGCTGAAATGCGAGCCGCCCCCCGCCGGGCCCTTCGATCACGTGCCAATCATCCTCGTCGCGAACACTTTTCCACTCGAGGACCTGGACGTAGAAGTTGGCCAATGCAGCCGGATCCGGGCAGTCCAGGACTGTGTAGTCCATGCCGATGTTCGGGCGCGTCACTGTGCCTTCTTCTCCTGAACTTTCTTACGCACGAACAACAACGGAAGAACCAACGTCGCAACGGCGGTTACAAGCCACACGACGACGGTTCCCAGAATCCACGTCGAGACACCGGAGATCGACAGATTGGAGAAGAGCGACGCCACCAACAGCGCGACAAATGTCGACACCAATCCGATTCCGCCGAGAAATGCCGGTGCATGGCGCTTTGCCACCGTGGCGATGAACGGCGCCAGGACCGACTGCGCAATCGCAAAGATCACGACCGCAACGATGAATCCGGATGTGGGCGCCGAGAAGCCCGAAAGAATCAACGACGCAACTAGAAGCCCGACAGCGGCAGAACCCAGGAAGATCGCGGCGCGAATCAGGAAGCTGATCATTTGTTGATCCTATATGTCGGATATCAAGGAGAACAGATATTCACAATCCCAGAGATTCCTGCACCTCTCGCAATGTCCGGGCAGAAGATCGGAGCCCCGAAGCCTCCTTTTCCGATAGCGGCACTTCGAGGACTCGGCCGGCACCAGCACGACCAACCATCGTGGGAAGGGACAGGCAAACGTGCTCGAGTCCGTGGACGCCGCTCTGCAAAGTCGACACCGGCAGAACCCGTTGTTCGTCCCGCAACACGACTTCCGCGATGAATGCGCTCGACAATCCGATGGCGAGGTTGGTCGCACCCTTACCCTCGATGATCTCGTAAGCACTCTCGACTACAGACTTCGCTACTTTCGCGCGTAGGTCGGGGCCGAGGACGCCACCCGACGGTCCCACGAACGAGGTTGCCGGCACTCCGCCGATGGTTGCGCTCGACCAGAGCGGAATCTCGGAATCCCCATGCTCGCCCACGATGAAGGCATGAACGTTCTCCACCGCGACTCCGAGTTCGGTAGCCAGCAGGAATCGCAATCGGGCCGTGTCCAGCACGGTCCCAGATCCGAAAATTCGGCCGCGGTACGACGGTCCCGCGGCCTGGATCGCTGCGTAGGTCGCCACGTCGACCGGGTTGGTGACGAAGAGAAGGACCGCGTCCGGTGACACCGCCAACAGTTGTTCGGTCAGTGTCTGCGCGATCTTGACGTTCACCGCGGCAAGTTCGAGCCGCGACTGACCGGGATGCTGTTTGGCACCCGCGGTGACGACGACCAAGTCGGATCCCGCGGTGACCGAGATGTCATCGCCTCCGTCGACAGTGCACGGCGGTGTGAACTGGGTGCCGTGGTTGAGATCGAGAACTTCGGCCCGGACCTTTGCGCTGTTGGTGTCGTAGAGGGCGAGCGCGTCGGCCGATCCGCGTATCAGGCACGCATACGCAATTGCGGTGCCGACACTTCCCGCACCGACAACGGACACTTTTCGTCTGGATGAACGATTCGGCGTCGTCATGGGTAAATGGTGCTCGCTCGATAACGATTTCGCAGTACAACGGATTGCCAGTCTCTTCTCAGGGTTTGGATGCAGACCTCTCAGAATCGACGTGGATGATCGCTGACATGGCTGAGGTAACCGTTCTTGCAGTTGGCGGCACCGGCGAATCCCACGTCGGCGACCACGGCGCCCGTGTGCGCGGACTCCTCAGTGCCGTCACCGACGAACTCGACAGTCGATTCGATTCTCGCTGGGTCGCTTATCCTGCGTCGTACGGTCCGGTCGCCGACGGCGGCCTGAGCTTTCGGCACAGCACCGCGATGGGTGTGAAGGCCCTCACCGCCGAAATCGCACAGACAGACGGCCCGGTCATGCTGATCGGATACTCACAGGGATGCACCGTGATCCGCTCGGCTCTTCCGACGCTGAACCGCGCCAACATCATCGGAGTCGGACTGATCTCCGATCCTCAACAACCGGCAGGCGTGATCGAAGGTTGTGAGGGACACGGAGTTGCCGGCGACGGACCCGATATCCAGCCGTGGATTCCGGTCAAGTGGATCGGGCACCCGCAGGACATGATCTGTAATGCCAGCGACGACAGCTACATTCGCGACATCGCAGACTTGACGCGCTGGATGTCCTTCTCGCAGGCACGCGTGTGGGCAGGAAAGGTTTGGGAACTACTTCGTAGCAATGCTTTCCAGAATGCGCAGAAGACTCGTTTCAGCCCCAAACAGTGGCGTACCGATCTACGACGCATTCGCACCGCGTTCCTCGAAGTACTTGGTTACCTGCCGACGAAGTTGAACCTGAACCGATTTCAGCTCAAGAACCCTCGCGGCGGTAGACACATCAGCTACGCGATCGAACCTCTCGACGAGAGCGGACTGACCGGGTGTGAGCTTCTGGCGTCGTGGATGAAGGTCCACGCGAGCGGCGTCGGGCAGCGCATTCACGCGGCCTGACCTTTACCGTTAGTTTACCTAACGAACCCCGGCGAGCCATTCGACGCCTCTACGTTCCTTTCATGCAACTGAGCAGAATATTGTCGTGCGCCGCCGTGACCGTCGCACTCCCCCTCACCGCCCTGGCGGCCCCGGCCGCCGCATCGCCAACCGGCAGTCTCGACTGGTCCGGTTCGTTCGGTAGTTCAGCGCCCCAGCCGGTTTCGACGTTCGACGTCCAAGCCCACCGCGGCGGGCTCGGCCTGTACACGGAAAGCAGCCTGGCCGCGTTCGCGAATGCCCTCGAAATGGGCGTCAGCACACTGGAACTCGATACCCAGATCACCGAGGACGGGATCGCTGTCGTCACGCACGATCGCAAGATCTCGAACAAGAAATGCCTCGACACCGAGCCCGCCACTACCGGCGACCCGGAGTTCCCGTACGTCGGCAAATTCGTCAACACGCTGAGCCTGCAGCAGATCAAGACCATGGACTGCGGCACGCTCCCCCTTGCCGGATACCCTGAGCAGCAAAATGTTCCGGGAGCGAAAATGCAGACACTCGAAGAAGTGCTCGCTCTGGTGAAGTCGTACAACGCACCCGGAATCAAGCTCAATATCGAGACCAAGGTGGAAGCGGGAGCACCTCACGAGACCGCCCCGCGTGAGCAGTTCGTCTCTGTTGTTCTCGACACGATCCGGGCAGCCGGATTGTTGGACAGCGTCACCATTCAGAGCTTCGACTGGGGCTCACTCATGCTCACCCGTCAACTCGCGCCCAGTGTGCCTGTCGTCGCGCTCACCAATGGCGACTTTCTCCAGGTAGGCAAGGACGGAGCATCGCCGTGGCTCGGCGGTCTGGACATCGATGATTTCGGTGGCGACGGCATCGCGGCGGTAGCAACCTTTGGTGCCTCCGCCTACTCCCCCGTCCAAGGAACTCCGCAGGGCGGAAAGGTCGGGGATCCCGGTTTCACCCTCTATCCGACAGCCGACATGATCGCGAGCGCACATGCGCGTGGCATGAAGGTCATCCCGTGGACCGTCGATGATCCGGCCACCATGCACGCCCTGATCGACCTCGGTGTCGACGGAATTATCACCGACTACCCCGACCGTCTCCGCGCCGTCCTGACCGAGCGCGGTATGCCGCTACCTGCGCCTGCGGTCAAGAAGTAGCCTCCACCGCGCACCGAAGCAGGTACCTGAACAGGTACTACGGCCGATGTCCCCGGGGTCCTACCGGACGCATCCTGGACAGGTACTTGCTCGGGTGATCGGAGGTGAATTCTGATGATGTCTTTGAAGGACCAACTGGACAACTGCGAATACCTACTTGCCGACGCGGAAATGGCCGGCGACTGGAATGCTGTCCGGCGATTCAGGGAATACCGGCTCAGGCTCGTTCGACAACTGTGCAGGCAAAGGGCCGCCGGCCTCTGCGCCTACAGGCCCGACCTCCGTATCTGAGCTGGTCCCTCTGGGCGGTTACGATCCGCCGTCGCCCGAGTCACAGTCGGGTGCTCTCACCAATTGAGCTACAGAAGGTATGGACCGCAGCGCCTTTCGACTGCGATCTTTCTCTGCCGAACCATACGGGCCCGCATCTCGTCCGCGCTACTGATTTTCGAGTAGACGATCTACACCGACCACCGCTGTGAGTTCGGTTTCCGCGTCCCCGCGGGGACGTCCTCGGCAAGGCCACACCGAATCACCGCTGACCAGCAGTCGATGGAATGATGACCTGCGTGTCCATGTCTCCACCGCTGCCCGTCAAGAACGGGGTTGGCCCGACGCGCCTACGCATCCCGCTCTCGGGGCCGTGGGCGACGATCGCCGAGTACGTCGTGGCCAAGTTCGACCATCTGGACGCCGAGAACCTGTATCGGCGGTTCGACGACGGCGAGTTCGTGGGTATCGACGGCCAGTCGCTCTGCCGGAGCACAGAACTCAGTGCGCACCGGTTCGTCTGGTACTACCGCGAGTTGCCGGCGGAGGACCCGGTGCCGTTCCACGAGGAGATCCTGCACACCGACGACGATCTCGTCGTCATCGACAAGCCACATTTTCTCCCGACCACTCCGAGCGGGCGATACCTGCGTGAGTCGGCGCTCATCCGCCTGCGGGTTCGTCTCGACAACCCAGATCTGACCCCGATCCATCGACTCGACCGCGGCACCGCAGGGGTGGTGTTGTTCTCGGCCCGCCCCGCGACGCGCGGCGCGTACCAGTCACTGTTCGAGAAGCGTCAGGTCACGAAGGTCTACGAGGCGGTGTCGGCGCGACCGACCCGGCGGGGCCGGGATGCACCAGCGCTCGACGTCCCTCTCGTTTACCGCAACCACATCGAAGCTCGACGCGGCGAGTTGCGAGTCGTCGTCGACGACAGCCGTGAACCCAACTCCGAGACCATGATCGAGGCACGAGGGACGGGCGTGAGTGCCTCCGGACGTGCTGTGCTGCACACGGTTCTACGTCCGCGCTCCGGACGGATGCACCAGTTGCGGGTGCATCTGGCAGCTCTCGGCGCCGGGATCCTGGGCGACCGGCGATACCCCGACCTGCTTCCCGACGCCCCGGACGATCATTCTCTCCCACTCCAATTGCTCGCGAGGGAACTCGAATTCACCGACCCGTTGTCGGGGAAAGCGCGGCGGTTTGTCACCCGTCGGACGCTCAGCGAGATGCCCGTGGGGTGAGGACCAGAAGCCGCGGATTTAGACGTTGAAGCGGAACTCCACCACATCGCCGTCGGCCATGACGTATTCCTTGCCCTCCATGCGGACCTTGCCGGCAGCCTTGGCCGCGGCCATGGAACCCGCCTCGACGAGATCGTCGAAGGACACGATTTCAGCCTTGATGAAGCCACGCTCGAAGTCGGTGTGAATGACGCCGGCAGCCTGGGGCGCGGTGTCACCCTTGTGGATCGTCCAGGCGCGAGCTTCCTTCGGACCAGCCGTCAGGTAGGTCTGCAACCCGAGAGTGTGGAAGCCGGTGCGCGCGAGAGCGTGCAGGCCGGGCTCGGTCTGACCAATGGAGTCGAGCATTTCCTGGCGATCTTCCTCGTCGAGCTCGAGCAGTTCCTGCTCGACCTTCGCGTCGAGGAACACGGCGTCGGCAGGAGCGACGGAAGCGCGCAGTTCCGCGATCTTCGCCTCGTCGGTGAGCACCGACTCGTCGGCGTTGAAGACGTACAGGAAGGGCTTGGTGGTGAGCAGGCTCAGCTCACGCAGCAACGAGAAATCGAGCTTGTCCTTGACGCTGAAGAGCGTCGTGCCCTCGTTGAGGAATGCCTGAGCCTTGAGTGCCTCGTCGTGGGCCGGCTTGAGCTCCTTGTTCTTGCGAGCTTCCTTGTCCAGACGCGGGAGAGCCTTCTCGAGAGTCTGCATGTCGGCGATCACGAGCTCGGTCTCGATGACCTCGATATCGGAGGCCGGGTCGACCTTGCCGTCGACGTGGATGACGTCGTCGTCGGCGAAGACGCGAACTACCTGGCAGATGGCGTCCGCTTCACGGATGTTGGCCAGGAACTTGTTACCCAGGCCTGCGCCCTCGGACGCGCCCTTGACGATGCCGGCAATGTCGACGAACGACACGGTCGCGGGGAGGATGCGCTCGGAGCCGAAGATCTCGGCGAGCTTCTGCAGCCGCGGATCGGGCAGCTCGACCAGACCGACGTTGGGTTCGATGGTCGCGAACGGGTAGTTCGCTGCCAACACGTCGTTGTTGGTCAGTGCATTGAAAAGGGTGGACTTGCCGACGTTGGGCAGTCCGACGATTCCGAGGGTAAGGCTCACGGTCTGTGGATTCTACGGCCTCGCGGCGACGTGACGGGTACTCGCCCCACCGTCACGTCGCGGCAGGTGATCAGTTGTAGGTATACGAATCGACGGACGACACGATCGCAACCAGGAAGATCACGTAGAACGCGATGAACAGCACCCAGCAGATGACGGCTATCAGGAGCGAAATCTGCCCGAGCTTCTTCACCCGCTCGGACGCGTACTGCGCGCCCTGGTGATCGCCCATCGCCCACTTCGGGTAGATGTCGTGGAGATGGTTGAACGCGGCGAACGCGATAGGCCAGAAGAAGATGATCGACGCGACGGCCCATCCCGCGTTGGACTTCGGCGGACCGTACTGAGGCGCCGCGTACGTGGGAGCAGCGCTGTACTGCTGGGCTGCGCTGTACTGCTGACCGGTCGGATACTGCTGTCCGGCTGAGTACTGCGGGTCGGTCGGGTACTGCTGGCCCGTCGGATATTCCTGGCCTGCTGAATATTGCTGACCGGCTGAATACTGCTGGCCCGCCGGATACTGCTGCTCCTTCGGATCCTGCGGGTCGGTCGGATATTGCGGTTCGGTCATCATTCCCCCAAAGAGTCGGATTCGGTTCTCTATCGCAGAACCTAGTGGAGACTTACCGCTGCCGTGTCACAGTGAGCGCCTACGCTCTCGAGGTGACTCGGATGCTGATCGTGCTCTTGATTTGGATAGTGGGTCTCGGCACCGCCGCGCTCGCAATTGTCGCCTCGCCCGGATGGTGGGTGATCGCTGTCGTCACACTCGCGCTGGCGGCCATGGGCACCTACGACCTCACTCAGAAGTCCCACAGCATCCTCCGTAACTATCCGGTCCTGGGGCACGCGCGATTCCTCCTCGAGAAGATTCGACCGGAGATCCAGCAGTACTTCGTCGAATCATCCACCGATGGAATGCCATTCGATCGCGAAACGCGAGATCTGGTTTACGAGCGGGCAAAGGGAACACTGGCGGAAGAGCCCTTCGGGACCGAGCGCGACGTCAATGCGATCGGCTACGAGTTCATGACGCATTCGATTCGCGCACGGACCGCCCCCGACACCGTTCCCCGAGTTCGCCTCGGCGGACGCGATTGCACGAAGCCGTACGACATCGCTCTCCTGAACGTCTCCGCGATGAGCTTCGGGTCGTTGTCCGCCAACGCAATCGAAGCCCTCAACGCCGGCGCCGCCAAAGGCGGCTTCGCCCACGACACCGGCGAAGGCGCGATCAGTCCGTATCACCGCAAACACGGCGGCGATCTGATCTGGGAAATCGCCTCGGGATACTTCGGATGCCGAACCGAGGACGGCCGATTCGATCCTGACCGTTTTGCCGAGCGTGCCGGACTCGATCAGGTGAAGGCCATTTCGATCAAGCTCTCGCAAGGTGCGAAACCCGGGTTGGGTGGCGTGCTTCCCGGAGTCAAGGTCTCCCCCGAAATCGCCGAAACCCGCGGGGTACCCGTCGGCCAGACCGTGATTTCGCCACCCGCGCACACCGCGTTCAGCACCCCGGTCGAACTGGTCGATTTCATCGCGACCCTGCGAAAACTGTCTGGAGGCAAGCCGGTCGGGATGAAACTGTGTGTCGGCTCGCGTCGTGAATTCCTCGGAATCTGCAAGGCGATGATCGAACGCGGTATCACGCCCGACTTCATCATCGTGGACGGTTCCGAAGGCGGCACCGGCGCAGGTCCGGTGGAGTTCGAGGACCACATGGGCATGCCGTTGACCGAGGGCCTGATGCTGGTGCACAACGCTCTGGTGGGAACTGGTTTGCGCCCTCTCGTGAAAGTCGGCGCTTCCGGAAAGGTGGCGAGCGGTTCCGACATCGTCAAACGCATCATCCAGGGCGCAGACTTCACGATGGCGGCCCGCGCAATGATGTTCGCAGTGGGCTGTATTCAGGCCCAGATGTGCCACACCAACCGCTGCCCGGTCGGCGTTGCCACTCAGGATCCGGCACGCACCCGCGCACTCGACATCCCCGACAAGAGCGAGCGCGTCTACCGATTCCAGAAGGCAACCGTCGCCAGCGCGCAACAGATGATCGCGTCGATGGGCATCGATTCCTTCGACCAACTGCAACCGGGAATGCTCAACCGCCGCGTCGACGGTCTCACCACTCGCACCTATGCCGACCTGTTCGACTGGCTGATGCCGGGCGAACTGCTCGACTCCCCGCCGCAGAGCTGGCTCACCGATTGGATCGACGCCGACGCTCACCGATTCTGACGTCGGTCGACTCCCGCGTTTCAGATCGCGCGGATTCACCCTTCTGGTCCTACAGTGACAGATGGCCCGCTGTGACGGCGGCCACACGTGCACTAGTGGACGGAGTTCGACGATGAGCTTGACGACTGCGCCGGAACCAAATGTCGAGTACCTGAAAACCGATCCTGACCTGCCACCTGTCGGCGTCATCGACAAAACACCCATCTCCACGACTGCGCGCGTCGTCTTCCTTGTTCTCGGACTGGTCGGCGCGGGCGCCTGGTACATGATTGCGATCGTCCGCGGTGAACACATCAGTGCCGTCTGGTTCGTGTTGGCCGCAATTTGCACTTATCTGATTGCCTACCGCTTCTATGCGCGGTTGATCGAACGCAAGATCGTCAAACCCCGCGACGACGTCGCCACTCCCGCCGAGATCATGGAGAACGGCGCCGACTACATGCCGACCGACCGTCGGGTGCTGTTCGGTCACCACTTCGCGGCAATCGCCGGTGCCGGCCCCCTGGTCGGACCCGTGTTGGCCGCGCAGATGGGATATCTTCCGGGAACGATCTGGATCATCGTCGGCGTCGTGTTCGCCGGGGCGGTGCAGGACTTCATGGTCCTGTGGATCTCGTCGAAGCGCCGCGGGCGCAGCCTCGGTCAGATGGCCCGCGAAGAACTCGGCCTTGTCGGCGGCGTCGCCGCACTGATCGGCGTGTTCGTCATCATGATCATCCTCATCGCGGTGCTCGGACTTGTGGTCGTCAATGCGCTCGCCGAGTCCCCGTGGGGAGTGTTCTCGATCGCGATGACCATCCCCATCGCGCTGTTCATGGGCGTGTACCTGCGGTATCTGCGGCCGGGCAAGGTTTCCGAGGTCTCCCTGATCGGCGTCGTCCTGCTTCTCCTTGCCATCGTCTCCGGCGGATGGGTTGCCGATACCGGTTGGGGCGCAGACTGGTTCACACTCTCGAAGGTCACCATTGCGTGGCTGATGATCGCGTACGGATTCGCCGCATCGGTGCTGCCAGTCTGGCTGCTCCTGGCACCGCGCGACTACCTGTCGACGTTCATGAAGGTCGGCACCATCGCGCTGCTGGCCATCGGAATTCTGGTCGCACGACCCGCTCTGAACATGCCGGCAGTGACGCCATTCGCCTCCAACGGCGAAGGCCCGGCCTTTGCCGGTTCACTGTTCCCGTTCCTGTTCATCACCATTGCCTGTGGCGCACTCTCGGGCTTCCACGCACTGATCGCGTCCGGTACGACGCCAAAGCTGCTCGAGAAGGAAAGCCAGACCAAGATGATCGGGTACGGCGGCATGCTGACCGAATCGTTTGTCGCGATCATGGCTCTGGTCACCGCCTGCATCCTCGATCAGCACCTGTACTTCGCACTCAACGCTCCCGCGGCACTGACCGGTGGAACACCGGAAACCGCAGCCGAATACGTCAACAATCTGCCCCTCGGCACTGCCCCCATCACACCGGACGTGCTGACTCAGGCAGCCGAGGCCGTCGGCGAAGAATCGATCATCTCGCGAACCGGCGGCGCCCCGACGCTCGCGTTCGGAATGTCCGAAGTGCTCAGCGACGTCTTCGGCGGCGACTCGCTGAAATCGTTCTGGTACCACTTCGCGATCATGTTCGAGGCGCTCTTCATCCTCACCACGATCGATGCCGGCACCCGCGTCGCTCGATTCATGCTCTCCGACTCGCTCGGCAACTTCGGCGGTCCGGCAAAGAAGTTCAAGGACCCGTCGTGGCGCATCGGCGCGTGGCTGTGCTCGCTGATCGTCGTCGCTGCCTGGGGCGCGATTCTGCTCATGGGTGTCACCGATCCGCTGGGCGGAATCAACACACTCTTCCCGCTCTTCGGCATCGCCAACCAGCTACTCGCCGCGATCGCGCTGACGGTGGTCATGACGATCGTCATGAAGAAGGGCCTGTTCAAATGGGCCTGGATTCCCGGCGTGCCGCTGGTGTGGGACCTGGTCGTAACCATGACCGCGTCGTACCAGAAGATCTTCTCCGACAACCCCGCGATCGGGTACTGGGCTCAGCACAACGCGTTCAAGGACGCGAAGGCTGCCGGCGAGACGGCGCACGGTTCCGCGAAGACTCCGGAGGCCATCGATGCCGTCATTCGCAACACCTTCATCCAGGGCACGTTGTCGATCATCTTCGCGTCACTGGTGATCGTCGTGGTCATCGCCGGGATCATCGTATGTGCCAAGGCAATCCGAGCGGGCGGGCTGCCGACCACCGAGTCCCCGGAAGAACCGTCGAAAATCTTCGGACCCGCCAGCTTCATTCCGACGCCCGCGGAGAAGGAAATCCAGAAAGAATGGGACGAGCTGATCAAAGCCGGGAAAGTCCGGGCGCCCGGCGCCGCACACGGAGGTGGGCACTGACCATGACGACGGCGACCATGACGGCAAAACTCACCACAGCGTTCCGCGGAACGCTGTGGTGGGTTCGCTCGGTGATGGGTGATCTCGACTATCAGCGCTACGTCGAGCACACCCGACGCCACCACGCCGACTCACCGGTGATCAGCGAACGAGAGTTCTGGCGCCGCCGACACGCAGCAGCCGACGCCAACCCAGGCGCCCGCTGCTGCTGAATCCGGTCAGGGGCAGGTGGCCTTCGCGAGTTCGTAAATGTGGCCGGCCTGCTCGTCGGTGGGCTTGTTGCCGTTGTTCTCGGCCAGGTCGGTGATCTTGGTCTTGACCTCCGCCTCGTCCGTGCCGTTGGCGACCTCGGTACACGTGGTCGTCAAGATCTCCTCGATGTCTGCGTCGTCGCGGTTCTCCGCCAACGGTGCGTAAGCCCCACGGAACGTGGCGACGAACAGCGCCGTCTTGCCCTGATCGATGGCGTTGCCCGCTGACTGTTTCGCCGTCTCGAGCGCCTGTTGCCCGCTCGTGACTGCCTCGCTGATCTTGTTCTGCGCGTTGTCCTGATCCTCGGTGCTACACGCGGTGAGCCCGAGAACGACGATTGCTGCTGCCCCGACTGCTGCTGCGATTCTCATGACGGAAATGTTAGTCCGATCAGCATGCTTCAAAACACAGTATTGCAGCGCAACACACGAGTTATCGCATGCAGTCGTTACGATCAGCTCAGCTAGATCACCGGATTCGCACATCGGCGAGGAGATCCCTGCGCCGACGGAAAGGACGATCAGTGAGCGAGCAAGACAAGGGGACGTCCGCAGTGGTGCGCAAGCGCGACCGCGGCGAGATCATCGGGCAAGGGGGTATGTGGCTCGCAAAATGGTCGTTGGTGTTGGCGTCGATTTCGCTGGGCGCCTGGATTTTCGGCTGGCTGATCGAAAAGCTCTGGGTCATCATCCTGCCGGTGGCTCTGGCTATCGTTGTTGCGACAGTCATGTGGCCGCCGACCCGCGGCATGATCAAGCGCGGTATGCCACCGGCCGCGGCAGCCGGCATCACCCTGGTGCTCTCGATCGGAATCCTGGCCGGTGTGATCGCCGGCATCGTTCCGTCAGTGGTCAGCCAGGCCCCCGAGCTCGCGAACAAGACCACCGAGGGCATCAACCAGGTTCAGGACTGGCTCCAGGGTCCGCCGCTGAACCTGAAGGACGACCAGATCGACAACGCCGTCCATGCCGTCATCACCAAGGTGCAGGAAAGTGGAACCGCCATCGCTTCAGGCGTTTTCAGCGGGGTGAGCACAGCGAGCTCGTTGTTGGTCACGCTCGGTTTGGTCCTGATTCTCGCTTTCTTCTTCATCAAGGACGGACCGAGGTTCATCCCCTGGCTCCACGCTGTCGGCGGCGGCCGTGCCGGTCGGCATCTCGAAGAGGTCCTCACCCGCATGTGGGACACGCTCGGCGGATTCATCAGGACACAAGCACTGGTGAGTCTGATCGACGCGGTCTTCATCGGCGCCGGATTGCTGATACTCGGGGTCCCGCTGGCACCGGTGCTGGCAATTCTCACGTTCATCGGTGGCTTCATCCCGATCGTCGGTGCCTTTGTCGCCGGCGCCCTGGCCGTGTTGGTTGCGCTGGTGGCCAACGGTCTCACCACCGCCATCATCGTGTTGATCATCATCCTGGCCGTTCAGCAGATCGAAGGAAACGTCCTTCAGCCTGTGCTGCAGAGCAAGTCGATGAAACTCCACGCCGTCATCGTGCTGCTTGCCGTGGCCGCCGGTAGCTCGCTGTACGGCATCGTCGGCGCCTTCCTCGCAGTGCCCGTCGCCGCTGTGGCAGCAGTTGTCATCCGGTACATCGGCGAGCAGATCGACGAACGCGCAAGCGACAACGAGCCGATGCCCGCCGGCGATGCGTCGGACATCCTCGAGGATCAAGACGACGACGCCGAGTCAGAGGTAGAGAACAAAAAGGCCTGATCAGCCCGCGATCACCTTCACCGAGGAGCCTGCACGTCCGCGAATGACGTGCAGGCGACTCGGGATTCGCTGCCTCATCTCGTCCACGTGACTGACGATGCCCACCACTCGTCCACCGTCGCGAAGCTCGTCCAACACAGCCATCACCGAGTCGAGGGTGTCGGCGTCGAGAGTGCCGAATCCTTCGTCGATGAACATCGTGTCGAGAACGATTCCGCCGGACTCCGCCGCAACCACATCGGCAAGTCCGAGGGCCAAAGACAATGACGCCAAGAATGATTCACCGCCCGAGAGCGTCTTCGCCGAGCGAACGACACCCGTGAAGTCGTCCCGGATGTCGAGCCCCAGACCGCCGCGGCGACCCCGAGAACCTGCCTCGTCACTGTGCACGAACTCGTATCTGCCCCCGGACATCCGCTGCAGCCGAACCGATGCCGACACCGCGATCTCTTCCAACCGCGACGCGAGTACATAAGCCCTCAGCGACATCTTGCGACTGTTCTGCCCTTTACCGGCGATCACGTCGGCGAGGGCAGCGAGTTCGTCGTGCAGTTCCCGCTCAGGTGCAACCGCTTCGTATGCTTTCTCGAGTTGTCCGCTGAACCGTTCGAGATCCGACACACGGTTCTCGGCCAGGGAAGCAGCTGCAACAGCCGAGTTCACCACCTCGGCGCACTGAAGAGCACGCTCGCGAGGACCGTCGACGTCGACTGTCTCGACTTCGCTCACCGCAACGACCTCGGGGTCGTCGAGGACCGTCCGAGCGGCCACCTCGAGGTCGCGTGCTTTGGCGAGTTCCGTTTCGATCGCTGCGATTCGGGCCGGCGATCTCACCCCTTCGATCGCAGCCTCGACCGAATCGAATCCAGCAGCGGCCGCCGCAGCGGCCAGTTTGGTCGACAGTTCCGCCGATCGCGCCTGCGCACGAACGGCGTCGTCACGCATCTCAGACGCCGCCGAGGCAGCGGAGGCAAGCCTCTCGAACCGCGAGCGCTGAGCAGCGATGGTCGAATCTTCTCCCACCGCAGCGACGATCGCCGCTCGAATCTGCTCGACCGTGGCCGACAGAGTCGTCGTACGCTCGGTCAGTGCCGCCAATTCGGCCGTCAGAGAAGCGGATTCCTGTTGCAGCTCGCCGTCACGCTCGTTGAGATGCCCGAGCTTGTCGGCCAACCCTCCAACCTGACCGGCAGAGTGGGTCGCCTCGTCAACGGCGTTCCGAGCCGCGGCGCGGAGCCTGTCGAGTTCTGCGACGTCGCCGTCCCCGCCGCGGGCGATCACCCGGTCGATGTCACGGTCGACGGTTACCTGGCGGTCGACTACCTTGCTCAGGGCTTTCTCGGCCGCACGCTCGGCTGCGGACGCGACTTCCAGATCGGGCTCGGTGACCGTCACGACATCAGACTGCGCCGGCGCAGGGTGTTCACGCGAACCACACACCTGGCATGGGTCACCGGGCGCGAGTGAACTCGCCAACTCCGCAGCCAGGCCCTCGATACGCTTCTGCACGAGGTCGAGCCAGCGCCCGCGAGCACTCTGATGGGCGTCGCGCGCATCCAACACCTGCACACGAATCTTCTCGGCTTGCGCACGCAGAGAGACGAATTCATGAGCCGCTGTCGCAGCATCCGATGCTTTGGCCAGTGCAGCTTCGAGGCCGGGCAGAGCCGCGTGCGCGCGTTGCGCATCCTCCAGTCGTTGGCCGGCCGAGCGCACCATTTCTGGCAGTTGAGTGCGTTCAACCGCGATGGCATCGATGCGCTCGGACAGAGCGTCTCGCCGAACTCCGAGTTTCTCGATCTCGGCTTCTGCCGCATCGGCTCTGCGAGCATCCTCCGCCATTGCGTCCAGGCGAACGATCTCGTCACGCCAGGTCCGGATCCGAGCTACGACGCGTTGACGCTCGTCGTCGGTGGGTGGCCACACCTCCGGCACGAAAATCTCCGGACCGCCCGTTGCGGAGTAGGTCGACATCGCTGCGGTCATCGATTCGAGTGCGGCAGCGAGGTGCAAGCCGGCAGCGTCCACATCGCCGGCGACAGCGGCCACCGGCAGTGCGCGCTTGGCGGTCTCGAGTTCAGCGCCGATCACAGCTCTTTGGGCGGCGCCCGTATCGAATGCTGCGAGTTCAGCGGTCGCACGATTACGGCGAGCGACCAGATCTGCGGTTCGCTGCGCCGCCGACAGAACCCGATTAGCCTCGGCTGCTGCATCTTTCGCGGTCACCAGCTCCGCAAGACTTGCATCGCGGGTGTCCTGAGCCTCGGCGAGGAGTTTGCGCGACCATTCCAGTGGGTGTGCCTCGGCGCCTACCTCGAGTCCCGCAGCTGTCTCGACCTTCGCGAGCAGCAGCCGCACGGATTGCTCCCTGGCCGCGAGCGCGGTCGCACTTGCCTTTCGCTTGGCGTCGAACCATGCCTCGACGGAGACAAAACGTTTGGTGTCGAACAGACGCTCGAGCAGTTTGCCTCGCTCGTCGCTCTCGGCACGCAGGAATTTGGCGAACTCACTCTGCGGCAAGAGCACCACCTGGAAGAACTGATCAGCGCTCATGCCCATGAGGCGGTTGATCTCGTCACCGATGTCAGGGATGCGCGAAAGGTTTTCGCCGCGGCCGTCCAACCACGTCAGTGTGGCCTTTGCATTCTCTGTGATCGAACCGGTGCCACGCTTCTTCGGGCGCGAATACTCTGGACTGCGAACAAGTTTGATTCTGCGACCACTGATGGTCGCTTCGAGTTCCACGCGCGGCACCGAACCGGCGGGCGCGTGATCGGACAGTAGCCGTTTGCCCTCGTTGCGCGCACCCGGCACCCGCCCGTACAGGGCAAACGCAACCGCGTCGAGGATCGTGGTCTTGCCTGCCCCGGTGTCACCGTGCAGAAGGAACAGCCCGTCTGCACCCAAACGGTCGAAGTCGACCTCGACCGTGTCGGCGAAGGGCCCGAAAGAGCTGACTTCGAGTTTGTGCAGCCTCACGCGGTTTCACTCAGTTCTACCGTGGACTCCTCGGCGCGCGCGGCAGCGCTGAGCGCTTCGGCCATCAACGTTACCTCACGCTCGGACGGGTCACTACGCACTGCCGAGACAAAGCCGCGGGCGATCTCCATGTCGGTTCGACCCCGTACCGCATCGCGGTACTTGAGATCCGATTGCCCTTCCGGCCTTTGCCATTCGAGATGAACGGCAAACGGGAAACGTGCCTGAAGTTGCCTCATGGCATCGACGGGACGGACCGGGTCGGTAAGCAATGCGGAGAGGTAGCACTGCTCGGAATCGGTGTACTTCGACTCACCGAGTAGTTCCTCGAGAGTTCCCGTCACCTGGCTCAGCCCCCGAATGACCGGGAGATCCAGTCGCTGCACCGACGACAGGCCGGCTGCGTCGAGTTCTATCAGCAGCGCCGCCTTACGGTGGCTGCGTTCACCGAACGAATACGGCAACGGTGAACCCGAGTACCGCACATTCTCCGAGAGCATCTGCGGAGAATGCAGGTGTCCGAGGGCGACATAGTCGACGCCGTCGAACTCGCCCACTGCGACGGTCTCCACTCCGCCGACCGAGATGGAGCGTTCCGATTCGGAGGCCTCACCGCCCACGACGAAGGCATGGGCGAGCAATACCGATCGAGTCGCGGGGTCGGCAGCCGTTCGTTCGGCGAGATCTCGCCGAACACGCGACATGGCCGCTCCGAGGATGTCGGAATGAGTACGAGCCCGGGGCACGTCCAACTCGACGCGCGTGATCTCCGGCTCGAGGTACGGAATCCCGTAAAAGGCGACAGGACCGAACTGATCGCTCAGCATCACCGGAGTACCGATCTGGCCGACGCGAGTGATCAGGTGCAAGCCGCCGGCAGCGGCAAAGGATGCCCCGGCTCCGAGCCGCACCGCGGAATCGTGATTGCCGGACGTCGCGACGATGACCGCCCCCGCCGCCCGGATTGCCTCGAAGCCTCGATTGCACACGGTGACCGCGTCGGAACTGGGAATCGAGCGGTCGTAGATGTCCCCCGGCACGACCACGACGTCGACGCCGTGTTCGCGGACGGAATCTGCGATGGAACCGAGCACACTCGACTGATCGGCCAGCAGATCGACGCCGTGAAAGGTGCGACCTATATGCCAATCGGAGGTGTGCAGAATCTTCATGAATCCGACGGTAGAGCAGCCCACCGACACCGCCGATCTCCCACGCTGACGGCTTCGTCGGTGTGCCCCAACCCACGAGCGTCCGGTGACCCTGCACACAATCCGTCCGGTTCGTTTGGCGAAGAACCCGAAACCATCGCGCCATCGCGTCGATAAATGCGCCAGCCACGACCCGCACAAACACGGCCGACAACGCAAGAACCGCTAATGTCGTTATGTGTCTGCAACCCAACGTGCTCGCTCCGGGGTACCGCTGGACAAGCGATCGCTCATCGTGACCGTCCCCGGCCTGCCCTGGTGGGGAGTGATCCTGCTTGCTGCCGGTGTGACCGCCGTCGGCGTACTGATCGATGCCACCGGAGGCGGCGGAGAGCTCACCGCGGTGTTCTCGACGTTCTACTTCCTGGGCTGTCTCTTCGCTGTGGTTGCCGCTTCGAACAAGGCCCTCTTCACCGCGATGGCCCAACCGCCGTTGCTGCTCTTCGCTGCGGTGCCGATCGGGCACACGCTCATCGGCAAGGACAACAGCACCGCGCTGCGCGATATCGCGATCAACATCGCGTACCCGTTGGTCAACCGCTTTCCGATCATGTTGGCCGCAACCGTGGTCGTGCTGATCATCGGTGGCTTCCGGTACTTCCTGCTCAATCAGCGCCCCACCGGGCCCGCGCGCTCGACCCGCTCCCGCCGCTCGGCGGCCACCACTCGTGACTCCTCTGCGGCTGCCACGCGAGAACAACCCGCACCCGAGACCGGGCGTCGACGCAGAGTCTCGGACGCGCCCGTCCCCGGGCCCCCGCGTCGCCGCGCCCCCGAGGTGGACGAGCAGCCCGCCTACCGAAGCACCCCCAGGCGCGAGCCGATCCAGGACGAGCGTCCGCTGCCGCCTCGGAGAAGCCCTCAGCCACCCAGGGTCGATCGCACGCACCAACCGCCTACGCGTCGCCCCCAGCCCGACAGTCGGCCCGTGGCAGACGACGACTACCCGTCGTACGGTCGCCGCCGGGCGCCCGAGCCCACTCCGTCGCCCAGACGTGAGGAGCGGATGGAGCCCTTCTTCGCTTCGGGTGACGACGTATCGCCGCCGCTGCCCCCTCGCCGCCGCCCACCCGGAGTCGATCTTCCCGCGTATCCGCCGCCGCGAGTTCGGTACCGCGATCGCGAAGAGCCCTGAACAGACGCGCCCGGTAGCACAAAAAATGCGGGGCACCTTCCAGATGGAAGGTGCCCCGCATTTTCTTGATTCAGGACGTGCGCGCTGCTCGCAATTCACGGGGAAGGGCGAACACCAGAGTCTCGTTGGCAGTGGTGACGGGTTGAACGTCGTTGTATCCGTGCTCGGCAAGAAGTTCGATCACGCCGCGCACGAGCACCTCGGGTACCGATGCGCCTGACGTGATGCCGACTGTCTGGACACCCTCGAGCCACGCGAGATCGACCTCACGGGCGTAGTCGACCAGGTACGACGCGGCAGCGCCCGCCCCGAGCGCGACCTCGACCAGGCGAACCGAGTTGGACGAGTTCCGCGAACCCACCACGATCACGAGATCGCACTCGGGAGCCATCGCCTTGACCGCGACCTGACGGTTCTGCGTGGCGTAGCAGATGTCGTCGGACGGCGGGTCCTGCAGATTGGGGAAGCGCTCACGCAGGCGCGCGACGGTCTGCATCGTCTCGTCGACGCTCAGTGTGGTCTGGGAAAGCCAGATGACCTTCGACTCGTCACGAACCGTGACCGCGTCGACCGAATCCGGGCCGTCGACGATGGTGACGTGATCGGGAGCCTCACCTGCGGTGCCCTCGACCTCCTCGTGGCCTTCGTGGCCGATGAGCAGAATGTCGTAATCGTCGCGGGCGAATCGCTTCGCTTCCTGGTGCACCTTCGTGACCAGGGGGCACGTCGCGTCGATCGTGCGCAGGTTCCGCTCGGCAGCCGAGTCGTGGACGGCCGGCGACACACCGTGCGCCGAGAACACGAGCAACGATCCCTCGGGAACCTCGTCGGTTTCGTCGACGAAGATCACGCCCTGATCTTCGAGCGTCTCGACGACGTGGCGATTGTGGACGATCTCCTTACGCACGTAGATGGGTGCGCCGTGCTTCTCGAGGGCCTTCTCGACGGTCTCGACCGCGCGGTCGACGCCGGCGCAGTAGCCGCGAGGCTCGGCGAGGAGCACGCGCTTGGCGCTGCCCTTGCGGGTGGACGGCGAATCAGCCGAGTGCGCGATACCGAGATTGAGAGGAACAGCCGAAGACATGTGACCAGCCTACTGGCACCTCGAACGTGAGACACTCCGGCAAACGTGAACACCTCGGTTTCGGGATCCGATCGAAGGTTCCGAAGTAAACGAGTACGGCCGTCACAGGCAAGTCGGCTACCGATTGTCGGAGCTTTGCGGCAAGCTGTGGGAATGATCCGACCACCGTTCGTGGCGCGCGTTGCCGCGGGACTCGCCGTCACCGCGATGGAAGAGGCAAAGAAGCTGCCCACCACCGCCGTCGCCCTGCCGATGACCGCCGTGAGCCAGATGCTGCAGACAAGCATGCGCGTGCAGCAGTCGATCACCTCGTTGGCCATCAAGGGCGATCAGGCATTTGCACTGATCAACTGGTCTTCCGAGGACGAACAGCCCGAGTGGGCGGTCTTCGACGAAGACGCCGACGCTCCCGCAGACTCGGCGTCGACCACCGGCGCGACCACCGCTGACACCCCGACCAACGCCGGACGCTTCGCGCTCTACTCGCTCGAGCCGACCGCCCCCATCGAGGAGCCCGCACCCGGCGCCGAGTCCGAATCCGCGGCAGCTACGACGGACGGACCTGCCGAAGAGCCCGAGATCGTCACCGAACTCGACTACCCCAACCTCACACTCGCACAGCTCCGTGCGCGTATCCGGACGCTCAGCATCGACGAGCTGACCGCCGTCCTGGACTACGAGAATGCAACGCTCGCCCGCGCACCGTTCCAGACCATGCTCACCAACCGCATCACCACAGCCAAGGCAAAGTGACTTCCGCAACGCCCCCCGCTTCATCGCAGCGATCGTCCGGCGCCAGCAGTGCTGAGCAGCCGTGGCCGGTCCGCACGGTTTCCGCCAAGGTCGCCGGCTGGATCGATCGGCTCGGCAGCATCTGGGTCGAAGGTCAGATCACCCAGATCAATGCACGCCCCGGCACCCGAACGGCCTTTCTCGTCCTGCGTGATCCGTCGGCAGACATGTCGCTGTCGATCACATGCTCACCGCAGTTGTTGCACAACTCCCCGGTGCCGTTGACCGAGGGCTCGCGTGTCGTGATGTTCGGCAAGCTCTCGTTCTACACCGGACGCGGAACGGTGTCGTTGCGTGTCACCGAGATTCGCGCCGTGGGTATCGGTGAGCTGCTTGCCCGCATCGAGAGACTGCGCGCCTTGCTCGCCGCCGAGGGCTTGTTCGATCCGCGGCTCAAACGGCCGCTTCCGTTTCTGCCCGGCACGATCGGCCTGATCACGGGCCGAGCCAGTGCGGCCGAGAAGGATGTCGTCTCAGTCGCCCATCGTCGTTGGCCAGCAGTTGCCATCGCAGTGCGTAACACCGCGGTTCAGGGCCCGACTGCTGTTCCCCAGATGATCGAAGCGCTGAAGGAACTCGACGCCAACCCGGTAGTCGACGTCATCATCCTCGCTCGCGGCGGCGGAAGCGTCGAGGATCTCCTGCCGTTCTCCGACGAAGCGCTGTGCCGCGCCATCGTGGCCTGCACGACGCCGATCGTCAGTGCCATCGGACACGAGCCGGACAGCCCGCTCAGTGACCACGTCGCCGACCTGCGCGCAGCCACACCCACCGACGCTGCCAAGCGCGTTGTACCCGACGCGGTTGCGGAAGCTGCCCTGGTTGCGGATCTGCGTGACCGCAGCGCTGCGGCACTGCGCAGCTGGGTCAAGCGTGAGTCTCATCTGATCGAACAGTTGCGCACTCGACCGGTCATGGCATCACCGCTGCTCGCGGTGGACCGTCGCGCCGAGGAGGTCGAAAGGCTCCAAGCCGCCGGGCGACGCGATGTGACTCGGTTGATCGACTCCGAGTCCCGAACGATCGAGCATCTGCGCGCCCGGCTCACCACGCTGGGCCCCGCCGCGACGCTGGCCCGCGGGTACGCAGTCGTGCAACGTGTTGTCGCCGATGGCGATCCGGAGGTTCTGCGCTCGGTCGAGGACGCGCCACCCGGTACCCAGATTCGAGTTCGACTTGCAGACGGCGCCGTTCGCGCCGCAGTGATGGGAAGAGAAAAATGAGCAACGCCACCGACACCGACATCAACGAACTCGGCTACGAAGCAGCCCGGGACGAACTGGTGAGCGTCGTGAAGATTCTCGAACAGGGCGGTCTGGACCTCGACGCGTCACTCTCACTGTGGGAGCGAGGCGAAGCGTTGGCCAAGCGCTGTGAAGAGCACTTGGCCGGCGCGAGGGCCCGCGTCGAAAAGGCTCTGGCCGAAGCGGACGAGTAACGTCCGCTCCGACCGCAAATCCTATGGCGAGATCGGCTGCGCTGCGCCGACCTTCTCGGCAAGAATCCGGAACTCTTCCGGCGTCGCCGCGCCCGTGAGCAAGAGGCGAACATCCCCGACGTCGGTGACCCAGATCGACTCGACACCTTCGCCGCCGAAGACGTTCCACGTATCGGCACCGACGGTCTCGACTCCGGTCGCGAATCGCTGTCCACCGGCAACATGTGACACCAACGGGAATTCCTCGGCGTTGCTCTGTGTCAGCTGGATGTAGCGACCACTGGTCGTGATGAATCCCACAGTGCTCGAATCTCCGCCGCCGTCGCCGGAGATGATCTTGCGACTGCCGGAGTTCGGAGTCCACCCGTCCGGAACACCGGGATTACGGATGGGAAATCCGAGTTCCTTCGCGTCGTAGTTCAGAGCTGCGTCCACGTCGACGCTCGGGATAGGCCCCTGCGTCGGGCCGCCAGGACTGAACGTGCACTGGCTGGCGATGCCCGCAATGATGATGCAGAACAGCACCAACGGTACGAGAGACCAGACCATGTCTTTGTTGTCTTCGAGAATGCGGGGTTTCTTCGATGCCACACCCCCAGTATCCAGGTACTCCGCAGTAGATACGATTCCCGGTCCCCCTCGAGCGAGACAAAACGTCTCTGCGGCGACCCGACAGCGCACGTAGCCGCTCCCATCTGGGACAATGACGCCTGAAGAAACCACTGCGTCGACACACCCCGTCGACCGCGACCGCGCCAGGAGGCACCGCACATGACGGCCAGCAGCACTCATCGTGAGACCCCGGACCGTAACCTCGCACTCGAATTGGTCCGAGTCACCGAAGCCGGTGCTATGGCTGCCGGCCGCTGGGTAGGCCGCGGCGACAAGGAAGGCGGCGACGGAGCAGCCGTCGACGCCATGCGTCAGCTCGTCTCCTCAGTCTCGATGCGCGGCATCGTCGTCATCGGTGAAGGCGAGAAGGACGAAGCGCCGATGCTGTTCAACGGCGAAGAGGTCGGAAACGGCGACGGCCCCGACTGTGACTTCGCCGTCGACCCGGTCGACGGCACCACCTTGATGTCCAAGGGCATGCCCAACGCGATCTCCGTTCTGGCTGTTGCCGAGCGCGGCGCGATGTTCGATCCGTCGGCCGTGTTCTACATGGAGAAGATCGCTGTCGGGCCGGATGCCGCAGATGTCATCGACATCAGCGCACCGATCGCCGAGAACATCAAGCGCGTAGCCAAGGTCAAGAAGGCGTCGGTCTCCGACATCACGATCTGCATCCTGGACCGCCCGCGTCACAACCAGCTGATCCAGGACGTTCGCGACACCGGCGCCCGTATCCGTCTGATCTCCGATGGTGACGTTGCCGGCGCGATCGCCGCAGCGCGTCCGGAGTCCGGCACCGACATGCTTGTGGGCATCGGCGGAACGCCAGAGGGCATCATCGCCGCAGCAGCCATGCGCTGCATGGGTGGTTCGCTGCAGGGCAAGCTGGCCCCCACCGACGACGAAGAGCGTCAGAAGGCCATCGACGCCGGTCACGATCTCGATCGGATCCTGTCCACCGAAGATCTCGTCTCGGGCGAGAACGTCTTCTTCTGCGCCACCGGCGTCACCGACGGTGACCTCCTGCGCGGCGTCCGCTACTACGGCGGCGGCGCCAGCACGCAGTCCATCGTGATGCGTAGCAAGTCCGGCACCGTTCGCATGATCGACGCGTACCACCGTCTCGAGAAGCTGCGCGAGTACAGCTCCGTCGATTTCGACGGCGAAGAGGGCGCGGTTCCCCCGACGTTCTGATGGGCTCCGCCCCGTGAGCGGTTAGGGAGTCCCTGCGCTCCTTAACCGCTCACGGGGGGACGTAGTCCCCTACCCGCTCTCGAAAAGTGGCAATGTGGAGCCATGACGGAGAGCAACGATCAACAGTTCCGAATCGAACACGACACCATGGGCGAAGTTCGGGTGCCCATCGACGCACTGTGGCGAGCACAGACCCAGCGTGCAGTCGAGAACTTCCCGATCAGCGGGCGCCCGCTCGAGCGCACCCAGATCCGCGCAATGGGCCTGCTGAAAGCAGCGTGTGCGCAGGTCAACAAGGACCTCGGACTCCTCGACGCGGACAAGGCCGACGCAATCATCGCCGCCGCGAACGAGATCGCCGAAGGCAAGCACGACGATCAGTTCCCCATCGACGTCTTCCAGACCGGCTCGGGAACCAGTTCGAACATGAACGCCAACGAGGTCATCGCATCCATCGCGAAGGCCGCCGGTGTGGACGTACATCCCAATGATCACGTCAACATGTCGCAGTCCTCCAACGACACCTTCCCCACCGCCACGCATGTCGCAGCTACCGAAGCAGCGGTCACCGATCTTGTTCCGGCACTGGAACATCTGCATGCTGCGCTTGCAACGAAGGCGACCGAGTGGAAGACCGTCGTCAAATCCGGACGCACCCATCTGATGGACGCTGTGCCGGTCACGCTCGGTCAGGAGTTCGGCGGCTACGCACGTCAGATCGAGGCCGGCATCGAGCGCGTCAACGCAACACTCCCCCGCCTCGGCGAGCTGCCGATCGGCGGAACAGCAGTCGGCACCGGTCTCAATGCTCCGGATGGATTCGGCCCCAAAGTTGTTGCCGAACTGGTCAAGTCGACCGGTGTCGACGCGCTGACTCCGGCGAAGAACAGCTTCGAAGCGCAGGCCGCGCGTGACGGACTGGTCGAGGCATCGGGCGCGCTGCGGACCATCGCCGTCTCACTGACGAAGATTGCCAACGACATTCGGTGGATGGGATCGGGTCCGCTGACCGGACTCGGCGAGATCGCACTCCCTGATCTGCAGCCGGGAAGCTCGATCATGCCCGGAAAGGTGAACCCGGTCCTGCCCGAGGCAACCACTCAGGTTGCGGCTCAGGTGATCGGAAACGACGCCGCCATCGCGTGGGGTGGCGCCGCCGGAGCTTTCGAACTCAACGTCTACATCCCGGTCATGGCCCGCAACCTGCTGGAGTCGTTCACCTTGCTGGCCAACGTCTCTCGTCTGTTCGCAGACAAGTGCGTCAGCGGACTGGTCGCGCACGAGGAGCACCTCAAGACGCTCGCCGAATCGTCGCCGTCGATCGTGACACCGCTCAACTCGGCAATCGGTTACGAGGAAGCCGCAGCCGTCGCGAAGCAGGCACTCAAGGAGAAGAAGACGATCCGTCAGGTCGTCATCGAGCGCGGACTCGTCCCGGACAAGCTGAGCGAGGAAGAACTCGACAAGCGTCTCGACGTTCTGGCGATGGCGAAGGTCAAGGACTGAACAAACAAAAGAGTGGCGGTTTCCACTTCGGAAACCGCCACCCTTGCACTCACACCGCAGCGGTTGCCCGCCACTCGTCGGTGCGATCGGGGCTCGCCTCGGCCAATGCCTTCAACGTCGCTTCTCGATCGAAGTCCTTGCCGTACAACGGAGTTCCCGGCTGCTGACGCCAGGAATCGTCGATCGTTCCCGCATCGACGGGATCGAAGCCCAACTGATTGATCAGATCGAAGACGACCTGCTTGTTCGCGTCGTCGTCGCCGGCGATGGGTAGCGCAATGCGCCCCTCTGCACCTTCGGGAAGGCCCTTCTCGAGAAGATGCTTCCACCAGATTCCGTTGAACGCCTTGAATACCGGAACACCCAGGTGCTCCTGCACCCATCCGCTTTCGGTCTGCCCGTCCTCGATGGCCGAGATCAGACCGTCACGCTGTTGCGGGTAGTAGTTGTTGGTCTCGATGACCGGGGCACCGGCGACCGCACCGCTGAGAATCCCCGCCGGTAGATCAACCACGTTCTTCTGCGGAATGCTCACGATGACCAGCTCGGCACCCTCGGCGGCCTCGGTGCTGCGGACTGCCTTCGCACCCGTCTCGGCTTCCAGTTCTGCAAGCGTGTCCGGTGTCCGCGAGTTCGAGACGCGCACGTCGTGACCGAGCGCAGCGAGCCTACGTGTGAGCGTGCCACCGATCTGACCGGCTCCGATGATTCCGATGCGCATGACCCTGCTCCTTCGTCGTGTGGAGTGGCGATCGCGCCACCGCTGCATTCGTCAACGACGAGAACGCACCGGGTCATTCCGCACCGGCCATTTCAACTCCCGTTGATTCAATCGGTTGACGAATCGAGTGCGAGTTTGATGCGAACACTGACCGGGTCGGTCTGCAATCCGCGAAAGGCAGAGGCCGTCAGCGCCGATCTGATCTTCCCCGACGCAAATGTCTTCACCCGCGCCGGCACGTCGTCGTCCGGCATGATCTGGGCCTGTCCGTCCACCCACTCGCCGCGGCGACGGATCCGAACCTTCGGCGTCGCAGAGATATTGGCACCCCACCCCGTGCCGGTGCCATGCTGCGCAATGACCCACGCCTCGTCACCGTCGTAGGTGATCGCAACGGGCACTCGGCGGGTCAGACCGGTTCGGCGTCCAACCGTCTCGATCTCGGTCATCAACGACGGCATCAAACCGATCCGATTCAATCCGGTGACCAGCGGATTGGCGAAATACTTCCCGACTGCGACTTCGATTCTTCGTTTTCGTGCAACTGACGTCGGTACCGGCATGTCGTTTCCTCTCCTCCGAAGCTGGTGCTCGAAGCAACAGCTCTATACCGCACGATATAACCACTGTTCGGGGAGTTTTGCCACCAAGAATCTCCATCGATACCCACCACCTGCACACAACACTTGACTGTGTCTGTCGGTTACATCTAGTCTCAGATTCGTTCCTATACCGATCGACATACTGGGAGGCAGTGATGAACACACCTCGAGACGCCTCGTTGCCATGACCGGCCCGCAGACGCGTTGTCCGATCGCCGCAGCGCGTCGCAAGTGGGGAGTACCAAGAGAATCAGCGGCACCAGATGATTCGAACAGCACTGCGATTGCATACGATGGCGGGATGGCCGACTCCGATTCCCGCACTCTGATGCTGGTCGGCGCCATCAATGCCTTCCGTGAACACGGGATCGCGACGACCTCGCTCACCGAGATCGTCGAACGCTCGGGAGCTCCCCGCGGGTCGGTGTACCACTACTTTCCCGAGGGCAAAGGACAGCTGGCCGGCGAAGCAGTTGCCTACTTCGGCCGGGGCGTCAGTGCCGCCATCAGTTCGATGATCGCTCAGTCTTCCCCACCGGAGATCATCGACGCGGTTGTCACGATATTTCGAAACAGCTTGGTAGAGAGCGATTTCACCTCCTCCTGTCCGGTCGCAGCCGCGGCAGTGGAGGGCGCGTCGACGCCGGCGGCATTAACTGCTGCGGGCGAATCCTTCACCTCGTGGGAATCGCTTCTCACATCGTTCTTCTGGCAGCAGGGACAGCCGTCCGAGACTGCAGCACAGTGGGCAACCGTCGTGATCGCGTCAATCGAAGGCGCGACGCTGATGGCAAAAGCTCAGCACACCACGGCGCCTCTCGATCGCATCGGCGCTCACCTCAATGCTCTGGTCTCGGCCCCGAGCTGACCAACCCTCTTTCTTCCAACCGCTGCTGCCGTCCGCGCAGGAGCAGAGATGGCGTACAAACATGTCTCACACACTTGCACCGGCGCCCTCGGCGCCCATGATGACCAAGTCCCGTCGATTCACTGCGCTGATCTTCATCTGCCTCGCCGAACTCCTTGTCGTGCTGGACAACACAGTGGTCAACGTCGCACTGCCGACGATGAGCGTCGACTTGTTCGCCAGCGTCAGCGACCTGCAGTGGATCGTCGACGCGTACACGTTGACCTTCGCCGGGTTCCTACTCACTTTCGGCCACCTGGGTGACCGCTTCGGACGCCGCCGAGTGATGATCATCGGCTTGATCGGCGTCGGTGCGATGTCGCTCGTCGGCGCCTTGGCTTCCAACCTCGAACAGGTGATCATGGCGCGAGCCGCCATGGGTGTCTTTGCCGCAGCTGTCTTTCCGGCTACGTTGGCCATGATCACCAACATCTTCACCGACGCCAGAGAACGAGCCATCGCCATCGCGGCCTGGACCGCAATGGCCGGCTTCGCGATTGCCATCGGCCCGACTGCGGGCGGCTGGCTTCTCGAGCACTTCTCCTGGCACTCGGTGTTCTGGATGAACGTTCCGGCAGCATTGTTGGTCATCGTGGGTGTGCTGCTGGTTGTTCCGGAATCGAAGGCGCTCCACGTCGGCCGATTCGATTTCGTCGGAACAATCTTGTCGCTACTGGGCATCGTCATTCTGGTGTGGACCATCATCGACGCACCACATCGCGGATGGGTGTCGACATTCAGCATCACGGGATACCTCTCTGCGACAGTGTTGTTGGCCGCATTCGTAGCATGGGAACTGCGCACCGACGCGCCGATCCTGAACATGAATCTCTTCCGAATCCGGCGGTTTTCTTTCCCCGCCTTGGCTATTGCGGTCAGCTACTTCAGTATGTTCGGGTTCTTGTTCCTGATCACGCAGTACTTCCAGGGCGTTCGCGAATACTCGCCGCTCGAATTCGGCATCCACTCTTTGCCTTTCGCCGCCGCTGTTGCCGTGGGCGCCCCCGTCGCCACCTTGGCGGCACAGAAACTCGGCACGACCGCAGTGATGGTGTTCGGCCTCCTCGTCCTCAGCGGCGGCATGTTCCTGGCCGGCCAGACGACCGTCGAGACGCCCTACCTCGGACCCGTCGTGATCTCGATGGTTCTCATGGGTCTGGGCCTCGCAATTGTCCAGGGACCGGCTACCGACTCCATCATGTCCTCGGTGCCCCTCGACGAAGCCGGCGCAGGTTCGGCAGTCAACGACACGACGCGTGAGCTCGGCGGGACCCTGGGCGTCGCCGTCATCGGTTCGATCGTCGCCTCGTACTACACGTCCAAGGTGGCTCCGATCGTCGACGCCATTCCCGACGCCGTGATGTCGGCGCAGGAGAAAGGCTTCGCTCGTGAGTCCGTGCTCAGCGTCATCGAGATCCGCTCCCGCGACATCAGTCCGCTCTTCGAGCAGCAGAAGGACAGTCTGATCTACACGATGAAGACCGCATGCCTGGAAGGTTTCGCCATCGCGTCGTACTTCACAGTCGGAGCAGCATTGATCACCGCTCTGCTGGTCGCGTTGTTGCTCCCTTGGAAGCCGGTCACGGAAGGCTCCATTCTCGGCAGTCTGACAACCAAGACCCCGAAGTAGCTACAAGGTTTCCCGATTTGTCCCAATATCAGCCCGCCGTTCCCCGATACTGGATTGACCGAGTGGTACCGACGACAACCCTGCTAGGGAGAATCTCGTGTCCATCACCAGTAGAAACAGCTCGCGACTGTCGGCAGCGGCGGTTCCGGTAGTACTGACGGTCGCCCTGCTCGCCGGATGCTCGTCGAATTCAGACACCACGTCGGCGCCCGGGCCGGTCGTCAGCGACGGCAGCCCGGGTCTCGACGTCGGGGTGCCGATCCCGGACGGGCAAATCGACGACGCGGTCGGGAAGCTCGACGGCCTCGCGAACGACCTCATGGCAAGTTCCGGTGTTCCCGGCATGGCGGTGGCCGTGGTGCACGGAGGTAAGACTGTGTACGCAAAGGGATTCGGGGTTCGCGAGTTGGGTAAGAGCGCCACCGTCGATGCCGACACCGTGTTCCAACTGGCATCGGTGTCGAAATCGGTCGGGGCCACGGTGGTCGCCCACGAAGTCGGAATCGGGACCGTCGACTGGGACACTCCGGTGATCTCGAAACTGCCGGGGTTTGCGCTTGCCGATCCGTGGGTGACCGACCACCTCACGATCTCCGATCTCTACACGCATCGGTCGGGGTTACCGGACCACGCCGGCGACGGGCTGGAGGACCTGGGCTACAACCGGGCCCAGGTGCTCGAAAAACTTCGCCAACTACCGCTCAATCCCTTCCGAATCACATACGAGTACACGAACTTCGGCGTCACTGCCGGTGCGGAGGCCGTTGCAGCCGCGGCGGGCACCGATTGGGAAACGCTGTCGCAGAACACGATCTACGGTCCGCTTGGTATGACATCGACGTCTTCGCGGTTCGCCGATTACCAAGCCCGAGAAAATCGAACAGTCGGCCACATCCTCGAAGACGGAAAGTACAAGGTAGGGCCGGTTCGGGACGCCGACGCCCAATCCCCCGCCGGTGGAGTCAGCTCCTCGGTGAACGACATGGCCAAGTGGTTGGACATGGTGCTGTCGGGCGGTCGGTATCAGGGGCAGCAGGTCGTTCAGACGGATGCGCTCGTGCCCGCAGTCAACCCGGAAATCGTCTCGCGCCATGCGCAGGAAATCGGGGAACGCTCCGGCTTCTACGGCTACGGGTTCAATGTTTCCGACAGCGCGGCAGGCCGTGTGACCGCCAGCCACTCCGGTGCCTTCCTGCTCGGTGCCGGGACCAATTTCGTGACGATTCCCTCCGCTGACGTCGGCATAGTCGTTCTGACCAACGGCACGCCTACCGGCGTCGCAGAGACCTTGACCGCCGAATTCGCCGATCTGGTGCAGTTCGGGAAGATCACCCGCGAGTGGCGCCCGCTGTACGAAGCGTCCTTTGCCTCACAAGCCGACCCTGAGGGCGAACTTGCCGGGAGGACGCCGCCGGCCTCCCCCGCTCCCGCGCCACCGACAGACCAATTGACCGGCGACTACGGCAATCCGTACTGGGGTCCCGCGCTCGTGACGCAGCAGAACGGTGCGCTGACCTTGACCATGGGTCCCGCGGCCGCGACGTACCCTCTGACCCACTGGGACGGAAACACCTTCACGTTCCCGCTCAGCGGCGAGAACGCACCGGCCGGGACGGTCTCGAAGGCCACCTTCGACGGAAACTCGCTAACCTTGGAGTACTTCGATCACGATCATCTCGGTACCTTCATCCGGGCAACACCGGCCGAATAATCAGCCAAGGACACCCCATGAGTAGTTCGACAGCCACGGTGAACGCAATGTTCGCGGCCCTCACCGATTTCGACGTGGACGCCGCAGCCGAATTGATGACAGACGACATCGTCTGGCAGAACGTCTCACTCCCCACCCTGCGAGGCAAGAAGACCGTCGTACGAGCGCTTCGTCTGGTCACCAAGCCTTCACTGAAATTCGAGGCGGAGATGCACCACATCGTCGGCGACGAGTCCACGGTGCTCACCGAACGCACCGACATCCTCACCGTCGGACCGCTGCGCATCGAGTTCTGGGTATGCGGAACTTTCGAACTGCGCGACGGCAAGGTCTGCGTCTGGCGGGACTACTTCAGTCTGCGAGACGTCGCGTGGGGCGTGGTGAGCGCGGTCGGCCGCGCAGTCGTCGGGACCGGGACACGAAGTAGGCTTGCTCCGGCCTGAAATCACCTGCCGAAAGCGAGCGAACCTGCCATGTCCGAAAACACCACGCCTGACTCCTTCGACGCCGGATTGGCTGTGCGCACCGAAGTCATGGGGGCCGATTTCGTCGACGCCGCCTTCGAGCGCACCCGCGGAACGGACAGCGAAGAACTGCAGAACTTCGTGACGGCCAACGTCTGGGGTTCGGTATGGACGCGTCCCGGACTCGATCGCCGCAGTCGTAGTCTGATCAATCTGGGGATGCTGATCGCGCTGCGCGCCGAGAACGAACTCAAAGGCCACGTACGTGGGGCATTGCGAAACGGCTTGACGCGCACCGAGATCGTCGAAACCGTGATCCACGCGAGCGCGTATTGCGGCGCTCCGGCCGGACTGGCGGCGATGCGTGTCGTGCAGGAAGTTCTCGACAACGAACTGGGACCGCTGCAAAACTGAACAACTTCAAACCCAGGCATCTCCCCGTGCAGACGGAAGTCCGCACGGGGAGATCACTTCTCAGGAAGTGGGGCCGAACTCCTCGAGCATGTCGGTCACCAACTCGGCGATCGGCGAACGCTCACTGCGCGTGAGTGTGATGTGCGCAAAAAGCGGGTGCCCCTTGAGCTTTTCGATGACGGCCGCAACTCCGTCGTGCCTGCCCACTCGCAGGTTGTCACGCTGCGCGACGTCGTGCGTGAGGACCACTCGCGAGCCGGTTCCCAGACGAGAAAGCACTGTCAGCAGAACATTTCGTTCGAGCGACTGCGCTTCGTCGACGATCACGAACGAATCGTGCAGCGACCGACCGCGAATGTGCGTCAGCGGCAACACTTCCAGCATTCCGCGGGCGAGAACCTCCTCGAGAACCTCTGGCGAGGCCAACCCGTCGAGAGTGTCGAAAACGGCCTGAGCCCACGGGCCCATCTTCTCGCTCTCACTACCGGGAAGGTAGCCGAGTTCTTGTCCGCCAACGGCATACAACGGACGGAAGACGACAACCTTGCGCTGAGTGCGCCGCTCGAGAACGGCTTCCAAACCTGCCGTCAGAGCCAAGGCCGATTTACCGGTGCCCGCCTTACCACCGAGAGAGATGATGCCGATGCTCTCGTCCATGAGGAGATCGAGCGCAATGCGCTGCTCGGCGGAGCGGCCGTGCAACCCGAACGCCTCGCGCTCACCGCGCACCAACTGGATGCGCTTGTCGGGAGTCACCCGACCGAGGGCGCTCGACGAACCACCGAGCAGGCGAAGACCCGTGTGACACGGCAGATCTCGCGCTTCGTCGAGGTCCAGGAAACCCTCGTTGAACAGCTCGTCGATGTCCGTCGAGGCGACGTCCAGCTCGGTCATACCCGTCCATCCGGAGGGCACGACGTCGTGAGCGTGGTACTCGTCGGCAGGTAGTCCCACCGCGCCCGCCTTCACACGAAGCGGAATGTCCTTGCTGACGAGGACTACGTCCTTGCCCTCCGCCGCAAGGTTCAGCGCACACGCCAGAATCCTCGAATCGTTACTGTCCGTGCGGAATCCGACTGGCAAGACCGCAGGGTCGGTGTGATTGAGTTCGACCTGCAGCGTCCCGTTCTCGGTGCCGATCGGCACCGGACGGTCGAGGCGGCTGTATTCGATCCGTAGATCGTCGAGCATGCGGAGCGATTCTCGGGCGAACCATCCCAGTTCGTGGTGGTGCCGTTTGCCTTCGAGTTCACTGATCACGACCAGTGGGAGTACCACGTGGTGTTCGGCGAATCGAGTGACAGCCCATGGATCGGACAGTAGTACCGAGGTATCCAAGACGTACGTGCGAAGTGCATCTCCCGAATGATTCCCGGCTGATAGATCAGCCCGGGCCGAGTGGGCAGAGACGGAGCGTGATGCAGTCACGTTGGGCTCCTAGGTCTGCGCGGCACCCGCGCAAACTCAGCTCGCTGGGCCGGACGGCTCTGGTGTCAGGTGACGCTGTGTCAGCTGAAACAAGGGCCGGGCGCCGGCCCTCTCGTACTGAGTGTTTCAGTCACGATCAGAACCTCCCGCACAAGTAACTTCTGGTTACTCGTTACTGCCGACGGTACTGCGGATCGGACACTCGCGCCACGGAACGAGCCGCACATCTGGTGAACGCCAGGTAACAAAATGCCACTCGTGTGATTCGGCGTCACTCAGGACTCGATCAGACCCCACTTCGCGGCGCGCACCGCTGCCTGAACCCGCGAATTGGTTCCGGTCTTGACGAAGATGTTCTCGAGATGGGTGGCGGTGCGACGGCTGACGAACAACTCCTCGGCGATCTCGACATTGCCCGCGCCCCTGGCCACCAATTGCAGTACTTGAATCTCCCGTGGGCTCAGATGGACACGATCGAGCGCCACCTGGTCCCCCACGACGCGCGAGCAGGCTGCGCTGGACGCCGCCACCACCTCCCGTACGCGATCGACGACGCCGGAATCCGCGAAGCTCATGTGCAGCAATCCGGTCACCTCACGGCCGGAGAACCCCAATGCGACCGAGGCACCCTCGGCGTACCCGGACGGCCGCAGAACATCGGTGACCATCTCGACCTGCTCGAATCGTGGCACGTCCTGCCAGAACACGGGCACGCCCGAAGCCTCGCGAATGATGCCGAAGAGATTGCGATCGGCGACGAAGTCCTCGAGCAGGAACTCGAGCACCCTGGCGTCGTATCCGGAACTCGCCAGAGCCCGATGCCTTCCGCTCGACGGGTCCCGGTACGTGACCGCCGCAGCCGAGTACGCGAGTCCACGTGCGCGGAGTTCTTCGGCGCACAGGCCGAGAATGCCGTACGCCCCGGCCGCCGGCGATCGCGGCGCGAACATGTCAGGTCCAGCGCCGCGATCAGGCAGTACAGACGTCATCACACCAATCTAGCCAATCGTGTGAGCTAGGCCACGACCAGTGAATCGGCCGGCTTCTTGTCCGCCCACGGACGTGCCGCTTCGAAGTTCGCTGCAGCCCGCAGGACCACTGCGTCCCGGCGGTGACGTGCGGCGATCTGCAGCCCCACCGGTCGACCGTCGGCGGTGAATCCAGCGGGCACGGTGATCGCCGGATTGTTGAGCATGTTGTACGGGTAGGTGAAGAGCCAATCGAGCAACTGCTCACGCAGCGACGCACCTTCGAGCCACGACGGCGCGAACTGACTGAGCGGGAACGTGGCCGAAGCCAGGGTCGGCGAGACCAACACGTCGTAGTCGTTCATGAACGTCGTCCACGTGTCCCACATGACGCCGCGGAATGCGTCGGCCCGCCCGACGTCGACACCGGTGAGCCGCTCGGCCTCGTGCATGATCTCGATCAGGTTGTCGTCGACCTCGCCGCGCTGGTTCTCCCAGTCGAGCAAGTCGTATTCGGAAGCGAAACCGGGAACCCAGATGCCGTTCCACATCGACTCCGACGGATTTCCCCACTGCGGGGTCGCCTCGGTGATCCGGGCACCCAATTCCTCGAATGCCGACAACGCGTCGAGACACACCGCCAGCACCTCCGGATCAACATGGCCGAGACCGAGATTCGTCGACCACGCCACGCGAAGGCCCTTCACGTCGCCCTTCGAGGCTTCGACGTACGAGGTCTCGGCACGCTCGATCGAGAGCGGGTCCGCATTGTCCGGCCCGGCCATGATGTCGAGCATCAGCGCGTTGTCGGCAACAGTCCGGGTGATCGGACCGTGATACGCCCAGTTGTAGAAGCGCCCGGCCAGGATGGTCTGCGGGATGACGCCGGTGGTCGGCTTCAACCCGACGACCCCGCAGAGCGCCGACGGGATACGCACCGATCCCGCGCCGTCACTGCCCTCGGCGAGTGGCCCGAGGCCTGCAGCCACGGCAGCCGACGCACCGCCACTGGACCCGCCCGCGCTGTTGCCGAGCTTCCACGGGTTGTGCGTCGGCCCGTACAGGTGGTTGTCCGTGCCACCGTAGTAACCACTTTCGGGAGTATTCGTCTTTCCCAGGAACAGTCCGCCGGCGCCACGCAGCCTGTCCACGACGACGGCATTTCCCGTCGCGATGTTGTCGGCCATCGGCTTCATCCCGAACGTGGTCGGCAGCCCGTCGACTGCCGTCAGATCTTTGATCGTGAACGGAACGCCGTGCAGCGGGCCGAGCTTCTCGCCCGCTTCCTGTTGCCGTGAGAGTTCGGCCGCATCGCGCGTCACCTGCTCGCGATCGAACTGCACTATCGCGTTGATCGACGGATTGACGGCGTCGACGCGCTGGATCATCGCTTCGGCAATCTCGTTGGGCGAGAGATTGTTCGACGCGACCGACGCCGCCATCTCGGTAGCGGAGAGCCAATGCAGATTCTGTTCGGTCATGGGGTTTCCTTCGCCGGAGGGGTGATGCTCTCAGGCTAGGAAGCACCGAACTCGGCCACCATCGGTCATGTGACCGATGCCACAATCCGCGACTGGCAAAACCAGCGGCCCGGCCCCTCGAAAGGGACCGGGCCGTCGGTGAAGGAATTCCTAGACGTTCTTGCTGAGCAGGCCCCAGTTCTCGAGACCGTCGTACAGCGGAAGGTCGAGAGCGAGCTTGGCGACGCGCGCACGCAGCGCCGGCAGATCCGCGTTGCCGGCCAGAGCGGTACCGATGATGTCGGCGACCTCGGTGAACTCGGCATCACCGAATCCGCGAGTGGCCAACGCTGCGGTACCGATACGCAGACCGGAGGTGGTCATCGGCGGGCGGGGATCGAACGGAACAGCGTTGCGGTTGACCGTGATGCCGATTTCGTGCAGAAGGTCCTCACCCTGCTGGCCGTCGAGCTGCGAGTTACGCAGGTCCACGAGCACGAGGTGGACGTCAGTGCCGCCGGTCAGGACGCTGATGCCCTGGTCTGCGACGTCCTTGTTGCCCAGACGCTCGGCAAGGATGCGCGCACCGGAAAGGGTGCGTGCCTGACGATCCTTGAACTCTTCACCGGCAGCGATCTTGAAGGTGACTGCCTTGGCCGCGATGGCGTGCATGAGCGGTCCACCCTGCTGACCGGGGAAGACAGCGGAGTTGAGCTTCTTGGCCCACTCTTTCTTCGCCAGGATCAGGCCCGAACGCGGACCACCGAGGGTCTTGTGGACGGTCGAGGAGACGACGTCTGCGTACGGGACGGGCGACGGGTGCAGGCCTGCCGCAACCAGTCCGGCGAAGTGAGCCATGTCCACCCACAGGTACGCCCCGACCTCGTCGGCGATCGCACGGAACGCCGCGAAGTCCTGCTGACGCGGGTACGCGGACCAACCGGCAACGATGACCTTCGGCTTCTCGGCGAGGGCGATCGAGCGCACCTCGTCCATGTCGATGCGGTGATCTTCCTTGCTGACGCCGTAGGACGCGACGTCGTACAACTTGCCGGAGAAGTTCAGCTTCATGCCGTGCGTGAGGTGACCACCGTGTGCAAGGTCGAGGCCGAGCAGCTTCTCACCCGGGTTCATCAGTGCCATCAGAACAGCAGCGTTGGCCTGTGCGCCCGAGTGCGGCTGAACGTTCGCGAACTCTGCACCGAAGAGTTCCTTCGCACGGTTGCGCGCCAGATCCTCGATGACGTCGACGTGCTCGCAACCGCCGTAGTAACGACGTCCCGGGTAGCCCTCGGCGTACTTGTTCGTCAGGACGCTGCCCTGAGCCTGCAGAACCGAGCGGGGAACGAAGTTCTCCGACGCGATCATCTCGAGCGTGTCGCGCTGACGAGCCAATTCACCAGCCATCGCCTCGGCGACTTCGGGGTCGAGTTCGGCGAGTGATGCAGAGTTGACGTCGGAGCCGGGCACAGCGGTCATCGAGGAATCTCCAAGCTGGATGCGGAAACGAATGCGTCCAGTCTACGAAGTTCGCTCCCGCCGTCTCCACCCGGCACTAGGCAGCACGCAGAGAGCTGGGGACCAGCGGCTCGTCGAGCAGCCTGCGGAAGCGTTCGGTGCGCTCCGCGCCCACCGGCACCTCGTCCAGCCAGCCCCCGAGCAGCCGGTATCCCTCGACATACGTGCTGGTGTATGCCCGCCACAGCGGCGAAGACAGGAACTTGAGCGATTGGCGAGCGCGTTCCGGCGTCGACAGCGACCACCGTTCGAGGAACAGCGCCACGTCGTCGAGGCTGCGCCCCTCGTCGTGCAACATCAGCGCCGCATCCTGCCGGACACTCAGCAGTTGCCCCGACGCGGCGGAGAGCCGTTGCGCCTTTTCCCCGTCGAAAGACAAGCCGAGGTCGGCGTAGATGTCCTGCGCCCACAAACCCCAGTCCGGGCCGACAATCGCTTCCAGCGCCAAATCCGCGAGGCCTTCGGCCATGATGCACTGCGGCGTGTTGACCAGGAACAGTGTCTGCTCGAGCTGGCCCGAACCGACCAGACCGGCTTCCTTACGGCAATGCTCGGTGTGATGGCCGGGGTAGGACTCGTGCGCGATCAGCCGCGGCAGGTTGGCCATGAACTGCGGCAGATCCGAATTGATCGCAACCTTGGAGCGGTAGTCACCGAGGTAGTAGTTGAAGCCGGACCACGGCTTGTCCCCCACCACTTCGTATTCGACGGTTTCCGACGCGGGAAGCCCGAACGTGCCGCGGACCAGATCGCGCAGCGCACTCGACATTGCCTCGACGCATTCGTTCAGTTTCGCCGCGGGGATCTCGTCGGCCTTGCGATGCGCCTGCACCCGCTGCGCCAGCGGTCCCGGACCGGGCAGAACTTCACCCATCAACCGGTGAGCGTCGCTGTAGGCGTCCTCGTTTCCCTTCTCGATTCGGACGTCGAAGTACGCCTCGACCTCGTCCACGAAGCCGATGTCCTCACCCGCGAACTTGCGCCCGGAGCATTCCAGGGCGCGAAGGTGTACGTCGACGAAGTGGGCGCGTTCGGCATTCAGACCACTTCCGGCCAACTCGCCCCGCAATTCACGTGCCGTGCGGGCAAGTTCACGCGGATCGGGCTTCGGGGCGCTCTCGATCTGCTTACGCAGCGCCGGGTCACCGGTGAACGCGTCGACGAACCCGTCTTCGAGACGGTCGAAACCCAGTCCGAGCAGCAGGTATTGGCGAACAAGTGTGTCTGGATCCATAACGACCGAGCCTAGTCGCTCGCTCCGGAATGCCACCCGGCGAAAGTCCCGGACGTGGCACCGAGCACAATCCGACTATGCACTCGGATCGTGCGCACACGCGCCTGGCTTGCTCGCATAGCTGTTTCGTCCGCCGGGCCCCGGGTTCACTACGTGCCGGTGAGCTGGGCTGATGGCGCGCACCAACGAATCGAGTCCCTACGTCGAGTTCGACCGCAAGCAGTGGCGGACACTGCGTAAGTCGACGCCACTGGTGTTGACCGAGGACGAGTTGTACGGCCTGCGTGGTCTCGGCGAGCAGATCGATCTCGAAGAAGTTGCCGAGGTTTATCTCCCCCTCGCACGTCTGATCCACCTGCAGGTGGCGGCGCGCCAACGGCTGTTCGCGGCCACCGCGACCTTCCTCGGTGAGAAGCATCCCGACCGTCAGGTGCCCTTCGTCATCGGTGTCGCCGGTTCGGTCGCGGTCGGAAAATCCACGACTGCTCGTGTGCTGCAAGCTCTCCTGGCCCGCTGGGATCACCATCCGCGCGTCGACCTCGTCACCACGGACGGATTCCTCTATCCGACCAGGGAACTCCAGCGTCGGGGCATCATGCACCGCAAGGGTTTTCCCGAAAGCTACGATCGCCGCAAGCTGTTGCGCTTCGTCACCGAAGTCAAGTCCGGGGCGGAAGAGGTAGCGGCACCGGTCTATTCGCACACGTCGTACGACATCATCCCGGGCCAGTACCACCTGATCCGCCAGCCCGACATCCTCATCATCGAGGGCCTCAACGTCCTGCAGACCGGCCCGCGTCTGATGGTCTCCGATCTGTTCGACTTCTCGATCTACGTCGACGCCCGCATCGAGGACATCGAAGCCTGGTACATCCAGCGGTTCCTTGCGCTACGCAACACGTCGTTCGCCGATCCGAACGCCCACTTTCACCACTACTCCGGCCTCTCCGACCGTGACGCGACCATCGCGGCGAAGGAGATCTGGAACTCGATCAATCACCCGAACCTGGTGGAGAACATTCTCCCCACCCGTCCCCGCGCAACCCTGGTGCTGCGCAAGGACGCCGATCACACGATCAACCGGCTGCGGCTGCGCAAGCTCTGAGACGGCTCAGGCGCCGAACCGGCGGTGGCGCGCCGCGTAATCGCGCAAGGCTCGAAGAAAGTCGACTCGACGGAACTCGGGCCAGTACGCCTCGGTGAACCAGATCTCCGAATAGGCGCTCTGCCACAACAGGAATCCGGAGAGCCGCTGCTCGCCGGAGGTGCGGATCACCAGATCCGGATCGGGCTGTCCCGACGTGTACAGATGCCCGTCGATGCCGTCGACCGTGACGGCCTGGATCAGTTCGTCTCCGCTCAGGCCCGCACCGATCTTGTCGCGCAGGAGCGATTGGACGGCGTCGGCGATCTCCTGACGCCCGCCGTATCCGATCGCGACGTTGACATGTGTCCCGGTTCGGCCGCTCGTCCCCGCCGCCGCTTCCCGCAAGCGCCTGGACTGCTCGGGAGGCAGAAGATCGAGAGCCCCGACGATCTGCACACTCCAGTTCTTGCCGGGCCCGGAGATCTCTTCGACGACGTCGGTGATGATTTCGAGGAGGGTGTCGAGCTCTTCCGGCTCGCGGCGCAGGTTCTCGGTCGAGAGCAGGTAGATGGTTGCCATCTCGATTCCGGCGGCGTCGCACCACTCGAGCAATTCGGCAATTTTGAGCGCGCCCATGCGGTGCCCGTGACTGACATCGGTGAAGCCGTTCTCGCGAGCCCATCGCCGATTTCCGTCACACATCACGGCTACGTGCCGTGGGTGCGCGAGACCGTCGAGATGACTGAGGAGTCGTCGCTCGTAGATGCTGTACAGCAGTCCGCGCAGATTCACCGTGACATCACCATGGTGTCAAAGACTACGCCCGGCAGTGACAGGCACATGCGAGCGCCGTCACGGTTTTTGTACGCGTCGAAAACCCGCAGGTAGGTTATGCTACTGATGCGTAACCTACGGTACCGTAGGTTACGCAGTTCGCAACAGTACGGAACGAGAGGGGTTGCACATGACGGCATTCGGGCTCGACGAGCTTCCGGTCAAACCACGCATGCGCGGTTGGATCCATCTGTGGGCGCTCGGTGTCTCCGTCGTCGCAGGCATCGTTCTCGTCTCCGTAGCCGGCGCTCAGGTCGGCGCAAAAGCGGCTTGGGCAACCGCGATCTACAGCGTCACGATCTGCGGCCTCTTCGGCATCAGTGCGACGTATCACCGCATCCAGTGGCAGACGGTCAAGGGCCGTACGTGGATGAAGCGTGCGGACCATTCGATGATCTTTCTCTTCATCGCCGGCAGCTACACACCGTTCGCCATGCTCGGCCTCCCGACTCACACCGGCAAGATCATCCTCGCGATCGTGTGGGCAGGCGCGCTCGCCGGCGTCGCACTCAAGATGCTCTGGCCCACCGCCCCGAAATGGGTGGGAGTCCCGCTCTACCTGCTCCTCGGTTGGGCGATCGTTCCCGTGGTCGGTGAACTGACGCACCAGGTCGGTGTGGCGCCTATGGTGCTGCTGCTCGTCGGCGGAATCTTCTACAGCGTCGGCGCAATTCTGTACGCGACGAAATGGCCAAACCCGTGGCCCACGACGTTCGGGCATCACGAGTTCTTCCACGCCGCGACGGTCGTCGCAGCGATCTGCCACTACATCGCGGTATGGCTCGTCGTGTTCAACTGACTCGCCAGTTCCACCACCGTCGTCACCGGCCGATCACACACGAATCCCCGACAGATGTACGCGGCTTCACCACCGTCGACGAGGGGTCGATCTGCAAGCAGCGGTGAAGAATCCGGGGCACCCCCGACAACCACTGCACCACCCGGCGCAAGCCGGCGGGCATCGGCCAACAGCGAACCTTCCCCGACGACGGCCACCTGTATCGGACCACGCAACGACGCTTCCGCCACCGCGAGCCAGTGCCCCGCCGACCGAGGCGCACGCTCGAGCGGCAGCGTGGCCCTCGCCAGCGCGTCCGCCGCGGCCTGGGCGTAACGAGAAGAGCGCTCGGCATCGGTCAACGCCGCTGCGGTCAACAGAGCCTCCGCGACGCTCGACGCACCGGACGGCGTCGCGCCGTCCAACGGGTCTCGGGGCCGAGTCACGAGCGACTCCGCGAAATCGGCCGTGTCGAACCAGCTTCCCGGCTCGGCCGGATCAGCGAAGTGGTCGACAGTGACGTCGAGCAACTGCTGCGCCGCATCGAGCCACCGCGCCAATCCCGTTGCCTGGTATAGAGCCAGGAGTCCGGTGGCCAACATTGCGTAATCCTCGAGCACGCCCGTCGGGACGCCGACAGCCCCGCCGAGGGAAGCGCGACGCAAGTGACCGTCCACCAGGTGAAGGTCGAGAAGAGCGCCTGCGCACTCGGCCGCCGCGGTGATCCAGTCGGGTCGGTCCAGGGCAAGTCCGGCTTCCGTCAAGGCCGTGACGGTCAGCCCGTTCCAGGCCGTCACCACCTTGTCGTCGCGGCCAGGCTGTGGACGCTGAGCCCGGGCGGCACGGAGAGCGTCGGAGACCGTCTGCCAGCGCGACCAGTCGTCGGGGTCACGGAGCAACTGCAGTACCGACGCACCCTCTTCGAAGGTTCCGGTATCGGTGACCCGGAACAACTCCGACGCCCACTGCCCGTCCTCCGCGCCGAGAATCTCGACCAGCTGCGTCGGCGTCCATACGTACGTGAGGCCTTCGACGCCGTCGGTGTCGGCATCGAGAGCCGAAGCGAAGCAACCGTTCTCGGTCAGCAGATCGGAGAGCAGGAACCTTGCGGTCTCCTCGGTGACGCGAGTGGCGAGGTCCGATCCGGTGCGCCGCGCCCAGTGCGCGTAGAACCGCAGGAGCAGCGCATTGTCGTAGAGCATCTTCTCGAAGTGCGGAACCACCCACTCGGCATCGACCGAGTACCGCGAGAAACCGCCACCCAACTGGTCGTAGATCCCGCCACGTGCCATTGCTTCGGCGGTGCGCTCGATGCCGCCGAGGATCTCGCCCGAACCCGTTCGCTCGTACTGTCGGAGCAGCCCCTCCAGTAGTGCCGACGGTGGAAACTTCGGTGCCCCACCGAATCCTCCGCGCGGGACGTCCTCGTCGCCGAGGATCGACCGACCCGCCGCGTTCAGCAGCTCGGCGTCGATGGGTGCTCCGCCGTACGGAATCCCGCCCGACGCGCGCTGAAGTTCCGTGACGATCGACTGCGCCGCGTTGTCGACCTCGTCGCGCCGATTCGTGAAGGTGTCGACTATCGCTTCGAGAAGCTGTGTGAACGAAGGCATTCCGCCGCGAGGCGTCGGCGGGTAGTACGTGCCGCAGTAGAACGGTGAACCGTCGGGAGTCAGGAAACAGGTCATGGGCCAGCCGCCCTGGCCGGTCATCGCAACCGTCGCATTCATGTAGACGGCGTCGATGTCGGGACGTTCTTCTCGGTCCACCTTCACACAGACGAAGTTCGCGTTCATGACGGCCGCGATCTCGTCGTTCTCGAACGACTCGTGCGCCATGACGTGGCACCAGTGGCACGCCGAGTATCCGATCGAGAGGAGAATCGGCACGTTGCGCTCGCGCGCCCACTCCATCGCTTCTTCGCCCCACTGTTGCCAGTGGACCGGATTGTCGGCGTGCTGACGCAGGTAAGGGCTCGAGGACCCACCCAGGTTGTTCCGCATCCGTGGGTCCATCGCCGCTACCTCGTTCGTCTCAGGATTCTTGCTTGGGCTTCTTCTCGGTAGAGACGTTGGGTTCCGCCGGGCTCGGAGCAGTGATAGCTCCCCGGTCGGTGCCTTCGTCTGCCTGCTGATCGAGTTCGGGATGATCCGGTTCGAACGTCTCCGGCAGCTTCTTGAGCTGGCGGTTCATCGACCGAACCAGGAGGATCACACCGATGAGCAGCGCAAGAATCACCAGCAGGCCGACCGGAGACGACTTTCCGAACTCCGGGCCGGATGGGTTACTCGGGGTCTGAGCAAGAAATTGTGTGGTGCCGAGAACTACCTCGGCGGACAGAGCATTCACTTCTGAGCGTCCTCTTCGAGACCTGCGAACAGGTCGGTTTCCGGAATGGACGTGGTGACCCGCGTCTTGGCGAGCTCGAATTCCTCGGTGGGCCAGATCTTCTGCTGAATGTCGAGCGGCACAGCGAAGAACGAACCGTTGGGATCGATCTGCGTCGCGTGTGCGCGCAGAGCATCGTCACGCTGGGGAAAGTAGTCGCCGCACGTGACCTGAGTGGTCACCCGGACCATCATGTCGCCGCGTTCGGTCTTCCACTTCTTGAGCCAGTCCGCCATCGGGAACGGCTCTCCGCGACGCTCGTACTCCTCCTGGAAGAGTTCGAGGCGCTTACGGATGAATCCGTGCGAGTAGTAGACCTTCTTGATTTCCCACGGCTGACCGTCCTCGGGGAAGTACTCGGGATCGGCGGCGGCTTCGTAGGCTGCCATCGTCACCTCGTGGCACCGGATGTGATCCGGGTGCGGGTATCCGCCGTTCTCGTCGTACGTCGTGACGACGTGGGGACGGAACTCGCGAATCACCTTGACCAGAGCGCGCGTCGACTCTTCGAGCGGAACGAGGGCGAAGCACCCTTCGGGCAGCGGCGGAAGAGGGTCGCCCTCGGGAAGCCCGGAATCGACGAAACCGAGCCAGCGCTGCTTCACGCCCAGGATGCGAGCGGCCTCGGCCATCTCCTCCTGGCGAACTTCGCTGATTCGATCGCGGACACCGGGAACGTCCATGGCCGGGTTGAGAATGTCGCCACGCTCACCCCCGGTGAGCGTCAGGACCATCACTTCGTGGCCTTCGGCTGCATAACGGGCGGTGGTGGCCGCACCCTTGCTCGACTCGTCGTCGGGATGGGCATGGACGGCCATGAGCCGGAATCCGCTCACGTGTTCGTTCACCTCAACTTCACCTGTAGCCGTTGCCGGCAGTTCACCTGTAGCCGTCACCGGCAGTTCACCTGTAGCCGTCACCGGCAGTCTTCGAATCACACGCTGTGCACCGCTCGGATTACTCCGGGCCGTTGCCGTCAAACGTACCGACTGCCGACAAACCTACCGACGGCGCGACGGGATACGTCCTCTATAGTTCCACCCGAGAGTTCCTGGCGCAGCCGTGACCCCTTCGGTAATCCGGCGGGACACAGTCAGTTGCTGCACGACACGCGAACTCGAGTCTTCGAGAGCAGAGTGATGAGCAAACCGCTTCCCCAAGATCGGTACCCGAGCACAACTCGCACGGGCAGTCCCCGCAAGTGGATGGTGTGGGCTCTGACCGCTCTCGTCATCGTCGTAGGCGGCGGAATCGCGTACTACGCGTACGGAAAATTTGCGGTCAAGGAAATCGAGACCGAGACCATCTCGTTCGACATCGCCAACGACTCCACGGTGAAGATCCGTTTCACCGTCACACGCGACGACTCGTCGCGTGAAGCGATGTGCATCGTGCGCGCACGCTCGAAGGACGGCTCCGAAACCGGTCGACGTGAGGTCTACGTCCCGTCGTCGGAACATCAGACCCTCGAGTTCAACACCGAGGTCAAGACGTCCCAGCCGCCAGGCATGGCCGACGTCTACGGCTGCAGCTTCGACGTTCCGGAGTACCTGACCAAGAGCTGACCTCGGAACGCACCCACCCTGCCGGACGTTTGACGCCGGACAGGGCGGGTAGTCATGCGTGATAGAATTGCCCGATACACGGTTCCGGGTGGAACCGTGTATTGCTGCATTGACGCAAGGTTTGACGGCAAGGTTGCATCCCTGGTGGTGCTTCTGTGTCGTTGTTCGCTGCTGTTGCAGCGATCGTCGAGGGAGCCCCCGGCTCCGACTACTAGGGAGTGATCGAGATGACCGAGACCCAGGTGACCTGGCTTACCCAGGAATCACATGACAGGCTCAAGAACGAACTCGACCAGCTCATCGCCAATCGCCCGGTCATCGCCGCCGAGATCAACGAGCGTCGCGAAGAGGGCGACCTGAAGGAGAACGGCGGCTACCACGCTGCCCGCGAAGAGCAGGGTCAGCAGGAAGCCCGCATTCGCCAGCTCCAGGAGCTGCTGAACAGCGCAAAGGTCGGCGAGGCCCCCACTCAGTCCGGTGTCGCACTGCCCGGATCCGTAGTCAAGGTCTACTACGACGGCGACGAGAGTGACACCGAGACGTTCCTGATCGCTACCCGCGAAGAAGGCGCACGTGACGCCAAGCTCGAGGTCTACTCGCCGAACTCACCGCTGGGCGGCGCGCTGCTCGAAGCCAAGGTCGGCGACACGCGTGAGTACAACCTGCCCAACGGCAGCACCATGAAGGTCACGCTGCTGAGCGCGGAGCCTTACCACAGCTGATCGGCTGTACCAGCTCTGAAAAGAAGCGCCACCCGACTCGGTCGGGTGGCGCTTCTTGCTCTGTCGACGCTCGCCGTTTCCTGCCCACTCACACCACGCGGCGAGCCTTCATGCCGGCGAAGATCGGGCCGACCTTCACCACGTCGCCGAACGTGGGTGCGTGAAGCATCTGACCGTTGCCGACGTAGATCGCCACGTGGCCGGGGCCGCCTGCCTGCCAGTTGCCGAACAACAGGTCACCGGGCTGCGCCTGATCCAGCGGGATCTCGACGCCGACACCCCACTGCGTCTCCGAGGTCCGGGGCAGAGTCACCCCGGTGGCCGCGTGGATCGCGTACGACGTCAGCCCCGAGCAGTCGAACCCGCCCATCGACGGCCCGTTGATGTTTCCGCCACCCCACACGTACGGCAATCCGAGAAACTTCAGACCGGCCTCGACGACGCCGCCCACCGCTGCGGCGAGGTTGTTGTAGTCGAAGGGCGCAAGCATCAGGGCGAACGAGTCCTGCAACGATTTGATCTGGGCGACGAACGGAGCGGCGACCGCCTGCTCCGCAGGAACCTCGCCCGACTTGTCTGCCGGAACGCCGCCCGCTTCGCGAACTGCGTCCGGCCCGACGTCGTAGGCAGCGAGCGCGAGGTCGACGGTATCGCCCTCGACCTCACCGGACTTCTGCCAGGACTGCGCTTGCTTCACGAGATCGCACAACCGGTATCCGGTTGTCATCACCGGATCGGCAACGCCCAGGATGTCCATCTTTCCGTCGCCGTCACCGTCCTTGCCGTATGCCGTCCACGCTGCGGTGGTGAAGCGGCCAGGCCCGCGCCCACCTTCCGGTGAGATGTCGGTATCGGGTCCGTACTTGAATCCGTTCTCGACCGAGTACAGCGAGGCGATCACCGCGGGCGTGATCTCCGAGCACAGAGCACCGGCCTTTTTGATCCACGGCGCGAACACTGCCACCGCTCCCACGGGCGCCAATGTCGCTCCCGGAAAGTTGGAGGGTACGGAAGGCACGATTCCCTCAGGTGTGTCCTGAGTTCGTGCCGGTCCGTTCCAGGCTGCAAGTGAGACTGCAGCATTCGAAGACTCGTTCTTCTCGACTTGTGCGGGCGCTCCGAGAGTTCCACTCATCACGCCCAGTGCGGTGCCGATCGACACAGCGATCGCCAGGACACCGACTGCCATCCGAACCTCCGATAAACCTCTGAAAATCCACGTACGTGGTCGTACCCGAAACTTGTCGGTGCGAACATCTACTCTTTCGAACATGCATTCGACACGGCTCAGTCTCGCGACTCCTGTAACCAATGTCTCATTTATCTCGGCGGGCGTTACGCAAATGACTACAGACGCCAAGGCTTTTCTCAGGTTCGGCGTGCAAGCTGAGTCCATGAGCGACGATCGGCCACGACCCGCCCGGGGACGCACTACGGTGTATCGACCCGTTCGCCTCGCCCTCGCAGCCACGGCTGTGGCGGGAGCACTCGCAAGCGGCGGACTTTCACTCGTTTCTTCTCCCACTGCCACGGCACTCGCACCGGACACGTCGGCTTCTCACACCAAGAATCCCGTAGCGAAGCGGCCCGTCGTGGTCGCCGGATTCGGAACCCCGGACGCCGTCTCCAACGGTTCGTGAGTACTCCGCGCTCGGCCTCCGAGTGGCTCACGTGGGGGGTTCAGGCCCGGGTCGTCGTCACCGACCCTGAAGTCCTTCCCTCCGCGGCCAGCCTGGTTCGCGGGTACCTCACCGCTGCCGACGCCGCCACCAATCGAGATCGTGCCGACTCCGAGATTCGTACCTATGTCAGCGCCGCGAGCAACGTCGACGGCGTCGCCGTGACCCCGATGTTCGCGCACTTCCTCGAAGACGCGTTGGCTGTCGCACGACTGACCGACGGCAAACTCACGCCGACGGCCGGGTCGGCAGACCCTCACTCCTGGTGGAAGATTCGCGTCGAGAACAACCGCGTGTACAGCCCGGACGACGTCGTTCTCGATCTGTCCGCGACGGCCCGCGCCAGTTCAGCGGACCACTGTGCCGCGTCCACTGCGACTCTTCTCGGGTGTGGCGTGCTGGTCGGCCTCGGCGGGGACATCGCGGTTGCCGGCCCGGCGCCGGAAGACGGCTGGCAGATTCAGGTGCAAGACCTGCCCGGCGACCCGACCTGCCAGGTAGCACTTCCGTCCGACTGCGGGATCGCCACGGCCAGCACCGTCAAGCCACTGCACCGCGAATCGACGGCGACGCCGATGTGGCGCACGGTGTCGGTGATTGCATCCTCCTGCGCCCAGGCCGCCGCATTCAGTCGGGTTGCGGTCGGCATGGGCGGTTCGGCCATCGACTGGCTACATCAACTCGACGTACCCGCCAGGCTGGTCGACCAGGAGTACCGCGTGACGGTTCTGGGCGGCTGGCCTGACGAGTAACTCGCCTCAGTTCTGCAGTCGTACTGCGTAACCGGCGCGGTCGAAGGCCGTCAGAAGTTCCGCCTTGTTGTCCGGACCACGCGTCTCGACGGTGAGGAAGACTTCCACTTCGTCGAGTGCAAGTTCGCCACCGGTACGGGAATGGATGACATCGACCACGCTGGCGCCGTTCGCTCGAACCACTTCGAGCAACGAGACCAGTGCGCCCGGCCGATCGTCGATGGTGATGTGAACGCCGAGGAACCGTCCGGCCGCTCGCAGACCGTGCGAGATGACGTGCGTGAGAAGTAGCGGATCGATGTTGCCGCCGGAAAGCACGGCGCACACCGGCCCTGTCAGTCCCAGCTCCTCCGGAGTGCAGGTCATCAAGGCCGCGACGGCCGCGACGCCGGCCGGTTCGACGATGAGCTTGGCGCGTTCGAGGCACAGCAGGAGCGCTTTGGACAGCGCTTCCTCGCTGACCGTCACCACGGCGTCGACATGGGCGGCAACTTCGGCGAACGGAACCTCGCCCGGGCAGCCAACGGCGATACCGTCTGCCATCGTGGACATCGACGCCAAGGCGGTCGGCTTCCCGGCTGCCAACGACGCCGGCCAGGCAGCCGCGGTCTCGGCCTGCACTCCGACGATGCGGACCTGCGGGCGCACAGCTTTGACGGCTGCAGCCACTCCCGCGATCAAACCGCCACCGCCGGTGGGAACGAGGATCGTGCCGACCTCAGGCAGTTGCTCGAGGATTTCGAGCCCCACAGTCCCCTGCCCCGCCACGACGTCCTCGTGGTCGAACGGGTGGACCAGAACTGCTCCGGTTCGGTCCGCGAATTCGCGAGCGGCCACGAGCGCTTCGTCGACAGTCGAACCGTGCAGGTGGACCTGAGCTCCATATGCCTTGGTGGCCACCAACTTCGGCAGCGGCGCACCCGTCGGCATGAAGACGGTCGACTTGATTCCCAATTCTGTTGCAGACCAGGCAACTCCCTGCGCATGGTTACCGGCACTGGCCGCCACCACGCCCGCTGCCCGTTCCTCTGCGGAAAGATTGGCAATGCGGTTGTACGCACCGCGCGGTTTGAAAGAGCCGGTGCGCTGCAGATTTTCACATTTCAAACTCACGGCGAAGCCGGTGGTTTCGGACAACACTCGCGAGGCCACGACCGGGGTGCGTCGCATGACCGGGGCGAGCAGTTGCTGTGCAGCCTTTATCTGTTCGAGATTCACGCATGCCTCCAGAAAGTGCGCCTCCACACCCTCGTGAGGTGTGAAGGCGCACTGCAGATTCGAAGTCGAATTACTGTAGAGCGAAGATCAGGACAGCGCTTGCTCGATGTCGCCGACCAGATCGGAGGCGTCTTCGATGCCGACCGACAGGCGAACCAGATCGTCGGGAACCTCGAGAGCGGAACCGGCCGTCGAGGCGTGGGTCATCGCACCGGGGAATTCGATGAGGGATTCGACTCCGCCGAGAGATTCTGCCAGCGTGAAGATCTCGGTGCGCGAGCACAGGTCGAGAGCTGCCGCCTTGCCGCCCTTGAGACGGACGGAGATCATGCCGCCGAAGCGTCGCATCTGCTTGGCCGCGACCTTGTGCGACGGATGCGAAGCCAGTCCGGGGTAGATGACGCTGGCAACCGCGGGGTGGCCGTCGAGCAATTCGACGACCTTCTCCGCGTTGTCACTGTGACGCTCCATGCGCAGCGCCAGTGTCTTGATTCCGCGCAACGTCAGGAACGCGTCGAAGGGGCCGGGAACGCCGCCGGATCCGTTCTGCAGGAAGGCAAACGCGGTGTCCAGTTCTTCGTCGTTGCAGACGAGAGCGCCACCGACCACGTCGGAGTGTCCGCCGATGTACTTGGTCGTGGAGTGCAGCGCGATGTCGGCACCGAGCTGCAGCGGCTGCTGCAGGTACGGCGAGGCGAAGGTGTTGTCCACCACGATCTTTGCGTTGCCCTCGTGGGCGACCTCGGCAAGGAGCTCGATGTCACCGATATTGAGCAGCGGGTTCGTGGGCGTCTCGACCCAGACCAGCTTGGTGTTGGACTTCATCGCCGCGCGCACCGCATCGACGTCGGACACCGGAGCCGGGGTGTACTCGATCCCCCACTGCGTGAACACCTTGTCGATGAGACGGAAGGTTCCGCCGTACGCGTCGTCGGGGATGACCAGGTGATCGCCGGGTCGAAGTACCGAACGGAGCAGGCAGTCGGTGGCCGCCATTCCCGAACTGAACGCTCGGCCGTAGGTTCCGGATTCGAGCGCGGCGAGGTTCGCCTCGAGTGGGCGACGGGTGGGGTTACCCGTTCGCGCGTACTCGAAGCCACTGCGCATTCCACCGACGCCGTCCTGGGCGAAGGTGGAACTCGCGTAGATCGGCACGTTGACCGCACCGGTCAGCGGATCGGGTTCGTAACCCGCATGCACCGCTTTCGTGGAGAAACCCTGCCAGCTGATGTTGTCGGCCTTGCTGCGTTGCTCACTCATGGTCCCCAGCCTAATGGCGCCGGTGCCGGCGCAGGAATCCGAACTCAGGAATCCGAACTCAGGAAACCCAGGAGATCGTGGCGCGTGATGACACCGACCGGCTTGCCGTCGTCGACGACCATGAGTGCGTCGGTGTCCCCGAGCGCCTTCGTGGCAGCCGAGACCGGCTCGCCGGAACCGATGAGCGGGAACGGCTTGCTCATGTGCTTCTCGACGGAATCCGCAAGGTGCGCACGGCCTTCGAAGACCGCGCTCAGCAGATCTCGCTCGGACACACTTCCGGCGACCTCGCCTGCCATGACCGGCGGTTCCGCACCGACGACGGGCATCTGGGACACGCCGTACTCGCGCAGGATCTCGATCGCGTCGCGCAGGGTCTCCGACGGGTGGGTGTGAACGAGGTCCGGCAGCTCGCCCGACTTGCCACGCAGAACGTCGCCGACGGTGGGGACGTTGGTCTTGCCGTCGAGTGGGGTGCGCAGGAATCCGTACGACGCCATCCACTGATCGTTGAAGATCTTGGACAGGTAGCCGCGGCCACCGTCCGGGAGGAGGACGACGATCAGGGCGTCGGGGCCCTCACGCTTGGCTACTTCGAGGGCAGCGACGACGGCCATACCGCAGGAACCGCCGACCAGCAGTCCCTCCTCGCGGGCGAGGCGACGCGTCATCTCGAAGGAATCGGCATCCGAGACGGCGATGATCTCGTCCGGGATGGACGGGTCGTATGCCGACGGCCAGAAGTCTTCGCCGACGCCTTCGACCAGATACGGACGACCGGTGCCGCCGGAGTAGACGGAGCCCTCGGGGTCTGCGCCGATGACCTTGACCTTGCCGCCCGAAACTTCCTTGAGGTAGCGGCCGGTGCCGGTGATGGTGCCGCCGGTGCCGACGCCCGCGACGAAGTGCGTGATCTTGCCGTCGGTGTCGGCCCAGATCTCGGGGCCGGTGGTCTCGTAGTGGCTCTCCGGTCCGCCCGGGTTGGAGTACTGGTTGGGCTTCCAGGCGCCGGGGATCTCACGGGTGAGACGGTCGGAGACGCTGTAGTAGCTGTTCGGGTTGTCCGGCGCGACGGCCGTGGGGCACACGACCACCTCGGCGCCGTAGGCGCGCAGGACGTTGCGCTTGTCTTCGCTGACCTTGTCTGGGCAAACGAAAACGCACTTGTATCCACGCTTTTGCGCCACGAGCGCCAAGCCGATTCCGGTGTTGCCCGAAGTCGGCTCGACGATGGTGCCGCCCGGCTTCAGTTCACCCGAAGCCTCGGCTGCGTCGATCATCTTGACGGCGATGCGGTCCTTGGAGCTACCGCCAGGGTTGAGGTATTCGACCTTGGCTGCCACCGTGCCGAAGTTTTCGCCCGTGACGGACGTGAGCTTGACGAGTGGGGTGTTGCCGATGAGGTCGACGACGTGTTCCGCGATGCGCATTCGTCCATGTTCCCAGATGAAAGAAAACGGTGCGCGCGGACGTCGGGCGAAGGTGGTGCAATCCGGCTAGATTGGCAAGTGTGAGTCGAACCGGACTGAAAGCGTCGGTGGCCACGGTGGTGGCCGGATCGAGTGCAGGCACGCTCTCCTGGTTGGGCTACAACTATCTGATGTCGCAGGCGGGGGCGGCCCGCGGGGTGATCGGTCGCAATATCGCCAAGCCACCCGAGGCGGACGGGGTGTACGCGCCCGGCGCCGACAACCCGGAACTCTGGTGGCGGGCCGTGCCCTTCGATCTCCACTTGATGATCTTCGGCGATTCGTCTGCGGCCGGCGTGGGCGCGCTGACGGCCTCGGAAGTTCCGGGTGTTCAGGTCGCGAAGCTGCTTGCGAGTGAAACCGGGAAGCGAATCCGTTTGAGCACCAAGGCCATCGGGGGCGCCACCTCCCGCGGGTTGAGTGGGCAGGTCGACGCCATGTTCGTCGCCGGTCCTCCCCCGGACGCTGCGGTGATCCTGATCGGCGCCAACGACGTCACCGCCAAGAACGCGATTCACGCGTCGGCTAAACGCCTCGGCGACGCGGTTCGACGCTTACGCGAGAGCGGCGCCGTCGTTGTTGTCGGCACCTGCCCGGATCTGGGGGTGGTCACGGCGATCCCGCAACCTCTGCGCTCCGTGGTGCGTGAATGGGGCCATCGCCTCGCACTCGCCCAGGCGGCCGCGACCAGAAACGCCGGGGGTCATCCCGTTCCACTGGCCGACCTGCTGGCCAAGGAATTCCTGGCCTCGCCCGACACGATGTTCTCGGCCGACCGTTTCCATCCGTCCGCGGCCGGATACGAACTCGCGGCGAAGCAGATCGTCCCGGTTCTCGCGTCGGCTCTGGGTGAATGGCAGGGTGGCCCGCTACCCGAGCTCCCCCACGTTTCAGAGGCGGCGCAAGCCCGCACCGTCGCGGCCCGACTGACGGCGGCGGCAACCCAGTGGAAAGCCTTCGCGAGACGCACCAAACCTGCAGGTCAGCGCCCCGACGTCAACTGAGTGAGACTGCGTGACCACCATCTGGGAGCGGCAACGTAAATTGTAAGTCGAAGCTGCATTCAACTTGCCCTGCTCGACGGCGTTTCAAGCCGCCCGCGAGCAGTACACAAAAGGAGTTTTCATGCCCGAGGCAGTAATCGTCTCAGCAGTACGGTCGCCAATCGGCCGCGCAATGAAGGGTTCGCTCAAGGACATCCGCCCGGATGACCTCGCAACTCAGATGGTTGCCGCCGCGTTGGCAAAGATCCCCGAGCTCGACCCCACCGAGATCGACGACCTCATGCTCGGTTGCGGCCAGCCCGCCGGTCAGTCGGGCTTCAACATCGCCCGCGTCGTCGCCGTCCAGCTCGGCTACGACTTCCTCCCCGGCGTCACGGTCAACCGTTACTGTTCCTCCTCGCTGCAGACCACCCGCATGGCTCTGCACGCCATCCGCGCAGGCGAGGGCGACGTCTTCATCTCCGCCGGCGTCGAGTCCGTCTCCAGCTTCATCACCGGCAACGCCGACGGCCTCCCCAACACCAAGAACCCGCTCTTCGACGCAGCGCAGGCCCGTAGCGCCAAGCTCGCCGAAGGTGGAGTCGCCTGGACCGATCCTCGCGAAGAGGGCCTGATCCCCGACGTGTACCTGGGCATGGGCCAGACCGCCGAGAACGTCGCTTCGGCCACCGGCATCACCCGCGAAGACCAGGACCGCTGGGCAGTTCGCAGCCAGAACCGCGCCGAGGAAGCCATCGCTCGCGGCTTCTTCGAGCGTGAGATCACGCCCGTCACGCTCGCCGACGGCACCGTCGTCTCCAAGGACGACGGCCCCCGCGCCGGCACCACCTACGAGGGCATCAGCGGCCTCAAGCCCGTCTTCCGCCCCGACGGCACCGTCACCGCCGGCAATGCCTGCCCGCTCAACGACGGCGCAGCCGCACTGGTGATCATGTCCGACACCAAGGCAAAGGCACTCGGCCTGACCCCGCTCGCTCGCATCGTCTCCACCGGCGTCTCGGGCCTGTCCCCCGAGATCATGGGTCTCGGCCCGATCCAGGCTGTCAAGAACGCCCTGAAGATCGCCGGCAAGTCGATCTCCGACATCGACCTGTTCGAGATCAACGAGGCTTTCGCCGTGCAGGTCCTCGGATCCGCTCGCGAACTGGGCATCGAAGAGGACAAGCTCAACATCTCCGGTGGCGCGATCGCGCTGGGTCACCCCTTCGGTATGACGGGTGCCCGTATCACCAACACCCTGATCAACAACCTGCAGGAGCAGGACAAGACCTTCGGCGTCGAGACCATGTGTGTCGGCGGCGGACAGGGCATGGCAATGGTGATCGAGCGCCTCAGCTGATCCCCTGAGCACGTCGAAAGCGGCCGCCCGGCTTCTGCCGGGCGGCCGCTTTCGTGTGGTCGTGTTTCAGGTAGTCGTGAACTTCCGAGCAAAACTCCCCAACTCGCGAATCAACTCTCGCGCAGCGTCGTCCTCACGCTGCACGGCAGCGCGAGCTTCGTCCGCCCATCCGTGACGGAGCAGTCGTTTGGCGGCAAGGACTGCCGGTCCGACGTTGGCGGCAATCTGCTCGGCGCTCTCCCGAGCACGGATGTGAACCTCTTCGGCCGGTACGGCCACGTGCGCCAGTCCGTAGTCGGCCGCTTCGACGCCGCTGAGCCACCGGGCCGACAGGATCAGCTCGGCGGCTCGCTGCGTTCCGATCACCTTGGGCAGCAACCAACTACTGGCAGCTTCGGGAGCTGTACCCAGCGAGGTGAACGGTGCCCGCAAGCGTGCGTCCTCGGCAACGTAGACGAGGTCGCAGTAGAGCAGCATGGTCAGCCCGATGCCGACGGCGGCGCCGTGCACCGCGGCGATCAAAGGCTTCGGGAACTCCACCAGCGCAACGATGAGCGGCGCGAATGCGTGGCCGAAGTCGGCATTGTCCGTGTCTGGTTCGGCCAGTGCCCGTAGGTCGACACCACTGGAAAATGCCTTGCCTGCGCCCTCGACGATCACCACGGCCACGGCATCGTCCGACGCCGCGTCGTCGAGCGCCTTGGTGAACGCTCGAAAACCGGCTGCATCAAATGCGTTCAGGCGACTCGGATTATTGAAGGTCAGCATTCGCACTGCTCCGGCATCCGCGACCAGGATGGGTTCAGAGGTGTTTGTCGACATTCGCTCCCCTTCGTTCCAAACCAAGCAGTTGCTAGGCATCCAAGCACCGTAACCGCCCACAGACGACAAAAGAAGGGCCCCGCGCGGGGCCCTTCTTCGTGTTACGGATCGACTCGAGAACTAGTCGTTGTTGAAGTAGCTCAGCAGACGCAGGATCTCGACGTACAGCCAGACCAAGGTGACGGTGAGCCCGAATGCGACGCCCCAGGCTGCCTTCTCGGGCGCCTGTGCGCGGATCAGCTGATCAGCGGCGTCGAAGTCGAGCAGGAAGCTGAAGGCTGCGATGCCGATGCAGACGAGGCTGAAGATGATGGCGAGCGTTCCGCCGTCACGCAGTCCCAGTCCGCCCTCGACGAAGAAGCTCGCGACGAGGTTACCGAGGGCCAGAACGACAACGCCGATCAATGCGCCGATGATCATTCGCGTCAGACGCGGTGTCACCCGGATCGCACCGGTCTTGTAGACGACCAGCATGCCGAAGAACACGCCGAACGTTCCGAGGACTGCTTGCGCGATCAGTGCGGATCCGCCGACGCCACCGAATTGAATATCAGTGAACATGAACGACAGCGCACCGAGGAACAGACCCTCGGCGACGGCGTACGCCAACACGATTGCCGGGTTGTCCATTTTGCGACCGAACGTCGCGACCAGAACCAGAACGAGGCCGACGAGACCGCCGCCGATGACCAGCGGGGCTGCGAGGTCGGCGTTGTTGTTGACCAGGAAGTACGACACCAGTGCCGAGATCGTCAGCACACCGAGCGTGATGCCCGTCTTGGTGACGACGTCGTCGATCGTCATGGCCCGCGAGGTGGGACCGGTCTGGTACGGCTCGGCCGGAGCGTACTGCGGCTGACCGAACTGCTGGGTTGCCTGCGAGGCGCCCGCCGTCGCAGATCCGAACGAGGCGTATCCGTTGCCCTCTTGCTTGGGCAGATTGCGGAACACCGGGTTGCTGGTGGTGCGCACCGTGATCATCCCTTCATCGTGGTGGCCTACGACGGGTGCGTCGCGGGTTCGCCGGACGGATCCGAGTTTCCGACACGGTCCGTGTACCTGACTAAAAGTAAAGCACTCGTAATTTACAACGTCGAAGCTTCGGTTGTAGTTCCCGGCGCATTTCCGGAAGATCAACACTCTTCGACACTCGTCCCTTTTCGATACTAGGACGGTTTGACCGACTTCATCACGATGAACTTCGCGTTCTTCGCCATCGCCTCGCTCGGACCCACCGCGGCTTTCAACGGTTCGCGATACCCCAGATGCGCGTTGTGAACAGTCCACAACTCGCCACCGGGACGCAGGACACGGCCGGCAGCTTCGAACATCTTGAGTGCTCCGCCGGTGTGGACCGCCGCGCCGACGTGGAACGGCGGGTTCAACAGAACCAGATCCGCGCTCGCACTGGGCAACGAACTCACGGCGTCGTCGCGCAGGCCGCTCACTCGATCGCCGACGCCATTTGCGGACGCGGTCGCCAGAGCCGAAGCGACGGCTGCCGAGGACTGATCCGTTGCGATCACGTGCACGTCCGGGAACTTCCGCGCGATCGCCGCCGCGAGAATGCCGCTGCCACAACCCAGATCGATCACGTCGCTCAGCGGATCGACCGCAATCTTTCCGAGGTTCTCCAGGAGCAACCGGGTGCCGATGTCCAGGCTCGCACCGGCAAACACTGCGCCGTGAGCAACGACGTCGAGGTCGAATTCGTCGAGGCGTTCGGTCACCGGGAACGTGATAGCAACATCGGGCTTCGGTTCCGAAGCCTTGAGTACGCGGGACTTCTGACGCCCACGCGAGGCGCTGACGTCGGAAAACGATTCGCCGAGAACCTTGTTCATCGCTGGGGTGATGTGCTTGTCACGCCCACCGGCGAAGACACGAACCGCCGGGTCGGCGTGAAGCGCGATCAGCTGGGCGATCTCGGCAAGTTCGGCGAGGCTACGCGGCAATTGCATGAGCACGACGCGGGCGCCGCTGAGCAACTCCTCGTCCAGTCCGTGCGAGGTGAAGGCGTCACTGAATCCGAGTTCGCGCGCATTGTTCGCGAGGGCCAGCTCTCCGGTGAGCGGATCCTGGTGAACGCGCACGGCGGCGATTCCGTGCACGAGCGCAACACCGGCAGTCAGCGCACCGTAGTGATCGCCGATCACGACGACGGTGCCCGCCGGCGCTGCGGCCAGAGCGTCGGCGGCCTCGTCGAGGATCAGACGATCAGCCGCATCGACGGCAAAGAGATTGGGTGCCTCGACATCGGGGAATCGGCGCAGACGATCGAACAGTTCGGGTGTGTCGGACATGCCACCAGTCTTTCAGGTGGAACTACGCAACACTCAATCCCCCGACCAGCAGGTGATCAGTTCGACATCCCTGTCAGTTCGACATCCCTGTCAGTTCGACATCCACTGCACGACGTTGTCGACGATTTCGCGTTCGGTGCGGAATCCGTTCACCGGGTGGTCGGCGTCGGGGTATCCGAACGAGATCGCGCAGACAACCTTGCGAGTGTCGTCGATACCGAAATGCTCGTGAATGAACTTGGAGCTGCCCGCGAGCGCCGCCTGCGGAATGGTGGCGACCCCCAGACTCTGGGCCGCGAGCAGGAAGCTGTTCACGTACAACCCGCAGTCGACTGCGCCGTAGGTGCCCAATGCCTCGTCGGTGGTGATGATCGCGACGTGGGGAGCGCCGAAGAGCTCGAAATTCTTCATCGTCTGTGCCGCGGATCCGGCGCGGTCACCGTGCTCGATTCCGACGCTCGAATACAGCGCCATCGCGCAGTCGAACCGACGCGACTTGTAGATGCCCTGGTACGCGCGCGGGAACTCGAAGTCCGACTCCTGGGCGTTGGCCATCACGTACTCACCGAGGCCGGCGCGGAATCGCTCGGTGCCCTCCCCTTCGGTGATCGCGACCTGCCACGGTTGCGTGTTGCACCACGACGGCGTCTTCTGCGCCAGCCGAAGGATCTCCTCGATCACCTCACGTGGCACCTGACGGTCCTCGTAGGCGCGGCAGCTGATCCGGGCGTCGAGCAACGCTTCCAGGCTCGTATCCACGACGATGCTCTCGGTCATGTGTTCTCTCCTCGATCAGGCTGCACTACAACACTTCGCACGATAGAACTACCGCCTCGACGCAATCGTCAGCGGGTCACCTTTGCGAAGGCCGCCACCAGCTCGCCGAACTCTGCCATCGCCGCATCCGGATCCGGATCTACTGCCGCCAGCGCAACCAGCACATCGGTGGCACCGGATTCGAGCAGCTGCTCGGCGCCGATCATCGTCGCCGGGAGGTCGATCGAACCGTCGGACCCGCGTACGACGGTCAGTCGCCCACGGACCTGCAATTCCGCTGGATCGCGTCCGAGATCCGCCATCGCTTTGCCGATGACGTCGATCCCTTCACGTAGGTCGTCGTCCGCGGCACCCATGATCGGAATCCACCCGTCACCCCAGGTTGCGACGCGTCGTACAACGGCCTTGGAGAGCGAACCGGACACCCAGATCGGGATTCCAGCGGCCGGACGGGGCGCGCAGTACACGTCGTCGAACTTCAGACGAGGGGTGTCGATGCTCGCCGGCGCCGAACTCCACAGGGCCCGGCACACTGCGAGAGCGTCGTCGAGCAGTGGTCCCCTTTTACCGAAGTCCATACCTGCCGCCTCGTATTCACGTTCCTGCCAACCGGTTCCGACGCCCAGGTCGAGTCGGCCCCCGGAGAGCAGATCGAGTGTCGCGGCCGTCTTGGCCAGTACCGCTCCCCCGCGCAGCGCCGCGATGACGATTCCGGTCCCCAAGCGAATTGTCTTCGTCTGTCCGGCAACAAAAGCCAGGACGGTCAGCGGCTCGAGCCAGTTGGCGTCGGGCTCGGTGGGGAACGCCGACCACGTGTACGCCGAGTTGTCCGAGCCCATCACCACGTGATCGGTGACGAGGACCCGGTCGAAGCCCGCAGCTTCCGCGCTCTGACAGACCTGCACGAGTTTCGCGTAGGAGTCCTCCGCGAGAGTGGTGCCGAAGTTGGGAACGTTCAGACTGAAAGTTGTCATGTGTCAAGCCTTTCGGGGCCGGTTGGTCCAGCCACCCTCTTCTGTGGGGAACCAGCCTCCGGCAGCGTGCGAGCCGCCGTCGACGTGGATCACGGTTCCGGTGATGTATCTCGCCAGGTCGGAAGCCAGGAACAGTGCGGGGCCGGCAATGTCGACCGGCTGGCCCGGTCCGCCCAACGGTGCCCACCCCGGCCACTTGTCCCAGTCGTCGGCAGGAACGATCGTGCGATACGGCACCTGTACCGACTCGATCAGATCTGGGGCAATGGCGTTGACGCGCACTCCGGTTCGACCGATCTCCACACCAAGGCTCCTGGTGAACTGTGTCAGCGCGGCCTTGTATGCCGAGTACATCGTGTGGCCCGGGATCGCTCGATGCGCCTCCACCGTCGTCAGGTTCACGATCGATCCACCCAAACCGCGGTCGATCAAGCCGGGAAGCAGTGCATGGGTCAGACGCACGACGTGATCGAAATTGATGCTGCCGGCCTCGGACCAGAAACCGGGATCCGTACCGGTGAACTCTGTCGGCGGGTTCAGGAAATGACCCACGTTGTTCACAAGGACGTCCGGGGCGAACTCGGTCAACGCGACGGGGACTTCCCGCGTCCGCACGTCGTACTCGAGATAGTTGATCGAACCACCTGCAGCCGAGTCGAATTCGACGTCGCCAAGAGGAGCCACGTCGACAACCAGAACTGACGCGCCATGCGATGCAAATGCTCGAACAATCGCTGCGCCGATTCCCTGGGAACCGCCTGTGACCACTGCCTTCTTACCCACCAACATCGGCCCTGGGGAGTACGCCGATCCGACCACCACGAAGACACCCTTCTGCAGTTCGATGTGAAGCACTTCGGCGTACCGTCACACATCGATCGGCAAAACGGGCGCAAAGTTCTCACTCAGTGGTAGCCGCGACACCCCACCTGCTCGAACCGCCGAGTCGCCCATTCAAATAGTGCGGAATCTCGGCTGCCCGTATCGGCATTCCCTCGAGGTACCCCTGGATCACGTCACATCCGCACTCGGTCACTATCGCGCGCTGCCTCTCCGTCTCCACGCCCTCGGCGACGGTGTCCAGCCCCAGAGACTTGGCAATCGCGATGACGGCTCGCAAGACAGCGAACCTCGAATTCGAGGGATCCGCGTCCAGCGGTGCGACGAACGCCCGATCGATCTTCAACCGATCGAGCGGCAGCCGGGCCAAGCTGGCAACCGAGGAGAACCCTGTGCCGAAGTCGTCCATCGCAATGGCGATGCCGAGCGCCGAGAGCTGTACCAACACATCTCGGTCGGCGTCGTCGATGACCAACGATTCGGTCACCTCGATCTCGAGTCGGCTGGGGTGGAGGTTCACCTCGATCAGTGTCCGGCGTACCGAGTCGACGTATCGACTCGAACGCAGTTGCACCTGAGAAACGTTGACGGCAACCCGAATGTCCTCCGGCCACGTTGTCGCCGCCGTGCAGGCAGCCCTCAGAACACCTGCACCGATCGGCACGATCAAGCCGGTTTCCTCGGCGACCGAAATGAAGTCTCCCGGCGAGACGAGACCTGAAGTCGGATGGTTCCACCGCAGCAGAGCCTCGAACCCGACGACAACTCCCGTCGCGGCCGAGACCTGTGGCTGATAAACCAACTCGAACTCTTCGTCGATCAACGCACGACGAAGATCCAACAATGCCCTGGCCCTACCCGTCGCACGATCCCGCAAAGTCGCATCGAAGGCGCGAATCTGGTTCCGACCGCTCTCCTTTGCGTGGTAAAGCGCGAGGTCCGCGACAATCACCAGGTCTTCGAGGCTGTCGGCGTCGTCGGGCATCGAGCCGTACCCCAGACTGGCACGAATGCGAATCTGGTTGCCGACCAGTGAAAATGGTCGTTCGAATGAGTCGAGAATCGTTTGGAATCTCTTCTCCACCTCATCTGCACTCCCGATGTCGTCGAAGGCTACGTCGTCGAAGGCGATGGCGAACTCGTCACCCCCCAGTCGGCCACAGATCTCGTTCGATCGCAGAACGCTGTGCAGTCTGCCGGCAACATCGCGAAGCACGTCGTCTCCGATGTGGTGTCCCAACCGGTCGTTGATCGACTTGAAGTTGTCCAGATCCAGAATTGCCAGCCACACCCTGTGTCCGTCCCGAATCCGCGAAGACAGTTGAGCGTTGAAGCTGTACCGATTTCTGAGACCGGTCAACGAATCGATCTCTGCCAATCGCAAGATGTTCTGGCGCTGGTGATACGAGTGCGTGATATCGGATCCGACACCGCGCCACCCGTAGGTCGCCCCATCGCCACTGCCCGGGTGACCTGACATCGACCACCAGCGAGTATCGCCCCGAACGACGACCTGCATGGTGAGGTCCCGAAACGCCGTCCCGGCTTGAAAATTCGCGGCGAGGAGATCAAGGGACTTCCTGCCCACATCTGTTCGGGACGCGCCGATCCCGATCAGGATCTCGTGCATTGTGCGGCCCCGAATCTGTGCTGCCGGCAAACCGACCTGCTCGGCGAATCGATACGACACGGTACTGGCGATACCGCGCGAATCGGTCTCCCAGAGCCAATCCTGTGCTCCGTCTTCGAGATCGTTGAGCAACAACTCGACGAGATCTCGTTCGTCCTCGGCTATGAGTTCGGCGCGTAGCCGTCTCTCGAAAAGTTTGGCCAACAGCAAAGTTCCGCTGTAGAGCGAACCTACAAAGACGACCAGCACCCCGATCAGCACGAAACGCGATGTGCCCGGTTCCGTCCAGAACGCCCCGGCCAACCCGACTCCCACCAGGCTGATCCAGACCACAGTGATTCCGCGAAACATCATGGTGGGAAACACGCCGACCGCGATCCCACCGATCAAGGTCGAGCTCAGTACCAACTCGTCACGAGGATCGAGCATCGGGAAGAGAACGAGAGCCAAGCACGCCAGGAGCACTCCCCAGACAATGATTTCGACTGTGAGTACCACCAGTTCGGTGGTCTGGGACTCGGAGACGCCGAGACGCGAGCGCCGGAGCCAATACACACTGAATCCAGCGCTCGACAACAGCATGACGCTCGACCAGGCGAAGGTGAACCATCCGGCATCCACCGGCAGAAGCACCACGATCGCTGACAAGGCAACCGCCGCGGTCAGAAACGACCACGGCAGTACGCGCGCGGTGAACCGCAGTCGTTGATCGAGTAGGCGACGGCGATCGTAATCCGAGAGGTGTTGTTCCGTGCCGCTGCGACCGAGTTTGCGCACCGACGTCCCGACGCGACGCCTACGGAGTACTGCCGGGTCATCCACGTCGGCCTGCTACCGCCGCTGCGACCGCGTCGACCGACATGGCTCCGCCGGCGATGTATCCCTGAACAGTCCTCACCCTTGCAGCGGCCACGGACTTCAAGTCTTCCTCACCGTCGACTCCCGAGACGACGACCTCCATTCCCAACGCGTCGACCAGATCCACGACAGCTTCGAGGATCGACCGTCCACCAGGCACTGCACCCGAAATGGAGCGTTCTATCCGGACTCGGGTGAACGGAAGGCCGGACAGTGATGCGAGCGAGGAGAATCCGGCGCCGAACTCGTCCACGGTCAGCGCGATTCCCATGTCCGCGATGGCGTGCAACGCAAACTTGGACTCGTCGGTGATCGCCGATGATTCGTTGAGTTGGAGCTCGAGCTGATGTGCACTGACACCTGATCGTCGAAGCGAGTCCCCTATCGCGACGACAAAGGAATCCGATTCGAGCTGACGCGTCGATACCGCGACGGCTACCCGCAGGTGATCAGGAAGGCGGGACGCCGCCTCGCAGGCCAACTCGAAGACGGTAGTCCCCAGTGAGTACGCCAAACCGGTGTCGTCTGCGACGCTCATGAATTCGGCGGACGTAACGGCACCGAGGCGGGCGTTGTGCCAGATCACGCGGACTTCCACGGCCACGATCTCGCGGGAAACCACGTCGATCCTGGGCAACAGCTCGAGTTCGAGGTCCTTCTCCGCGACAGTGTTTCCCAGATCTTCGAGCAGGCGGGCCCGCCGATCGGCCACGGACTTCATCGAGTCTCGATATTCACGTACGGCCCCGCGCCCGGATTCCTTTGCCGCGAACAAAGCCAGGTCCGCAGCGCCCATCATCTCGTCGGCGGAGGACGGCAGCTCGTCGGGGAGGTAGTACCCGATGCTGCATCCGATCTCCAACCGCGTACCGGCCACTGTGATCGGCTCGTGCAGAGTTTCGATGTAGCGGCCGAGCAGAGTACGAACTTGTGAGCTGTCGCCCACATCGGTGAAAAGAACCGCGAACTCGTCTCCCCCCAGACGTGCGAACAACTGTGACACCCCGCCGGCTTCGGACAGGCGATCCGCGACCTCTCGCAGAACCGCGTCGCCAACGGTGTGTCCCAGTGTGTCGTTGACCGACTTGAAGTTGTCGAGGTCGAGCATGGCCAACGCGAGACCACTTTCGCTTGTGTACGGCTCGCGCAGCAGTCGCTCGAGCTCGGTCCAGAAGCTGTGCCGGTTCGGCATACCGGTGAGTGCGTCCACACGACCCATCCGCACGATCTCGTCACTCTGCAGTTTTACTTCCGTGACGTCGGAACCGACTCCTCGCCAGACGAACTCGTCGGGTGTACGGCCGGGGCGCGGGCGTCCGGAGATCTGCCACCACCGAATTTCACCGTGAACTCGGACCGGAACGAGCACGTCGACGAATGCGGTCTTCGTGTGGCGGGCCTGCTGCAACTCCATGAGCGCATCGATCCCGCCGGGGATCCGTAGGGTGCCCAACTCCATGAACAGGTCCTGCCACGCCGTTCCCTGCAACTCGGTGGAGTCCAGCCCCGCTTCGACCGCGAGCCGCGTCGGGATTCGGTTGAACTTGCCTTTCTGGTCCGTCTCCCACACGAAGTCCCCGGCGTTGCCTTCGAAGTCTTCGAGAAGCATCTGCACGACCGATCGTTCCGACGCGGCGCTCAATTCAGCTCGATAGCGAGATTCCAGGTTGCCCGAGACCACTATCGTGCCGCCGATCAGAGCCGCGCCATAGGCGATCATTCCAATGAGAATTCGTTCGAACTCGGGTCCCGGCTGAAGCCAGAATGCCACCCCGAGGATTATCAGATTGGACAGGACCCAGGTGACCCCCACCACTCGCAACATCGCGGTGGCCACGGCTCCGGCACCGGTGATCGATGTGGTGACCGCTATCAGGATCAGATCGCCGGAATCGTCCAGGATCGGGTACAGGACCAGGGCGAGCGAGGAATACAGGATCCCGACTACAGCAAATTCGACGATGAGAAACGCGTAGGACATCCGGTACGTGGGTGTGATCAGGTTGAAATGAATGGCGAGACCCACGCACATCCCCACCAACCCGATCACGCCGGACAGCAATGGCCACACACGCGGCAGCGGTCCGCCGTCCGGGGGAATTACATACAACGTCAGCCCGAGTGTGACGACGAGGTGGACGGCAGCGGCCCATGGCAGCACGCCGAAGGTAACGGCTATCTGCTCACGAGTTACGTCATCACGTTGGGCGGGCGTCAGTCTTTCTCTCTGGCGGGGTTGCAGAAGCGACAGGACTGGCATCACTTACCTCCCGCTCCCACGACGCAATTGAATCGGACGTCCGACTCAGCAATTCTTCCGTAATTGGACGTTGCCGTGTCAACCAGTGCGTCCACCCTATTTCGGAGTCGCGTCTGCCCACAGACACAGTAATCAGCAAACTGCTGGTCTGCCGCAAGTTGGCGCCGCAAGTTTGATGCCCATGGGTTGAAATCAGACATGAGGGACAATGGCCGGAGATCGCCGATCACGTCGGTGGAGATTCCTCGACGGGTAACACGATCGGACTCATTCGAGTTCAGACAAGGACTATCACGATGGCAATCGACTACACCCGACGTTCCGGCGAGTCCACTCCGTCGCAAGCGCCGGTCAGCTTGAGCAAGATCACGCTCACAAAATCGGCGCCGACGGTCAACCTCGCGAAGGCGGGTGAACGACAAGGCAATATGCGCGTGAACCTCAACTGGTCACAGGGGGCACCACCGAAGAAGACCGGTTTTCTCGCCAAGCTCGCCGGCGCAGGCTCTGGTGCGGTCGACCTGGACCTCGGATGCCTCTACGAACTTGCCGACGGGTCCAAGGGAGTAGTTCAGGCCTTGGGTAACAGTTTCGGTTCACTGACTTCTCCGCCCTACATCTCCCTCGACGGCGACGACCGCAGTGGTGCGAACACCGGCGGCGAGAACATGCACGTCAATCTTGGTGACCCAAGCGCTTTCCGGCGAATCCTGATCTTCGCGATGATCTACGACGGCGCTCCCAACTGGGCGGCGGTGGACGGCGTCGTCACCTTGTATCCCACCAACGGGCCGGAGGTGGAAGTGCGACTCGACTCCGCCAGCAACCAGGAGCGACTGTGCGCGATCGCTCTCATCCAGAGTTCAGGTCAAGGCGTGACGGTGACGCGCGAAGTTCAGTACATCAACGGCAGTCAGTCAGATCTCGATCGGGCCTACAACTGGGGAATGAAATGGGCTGCCGGACGAAAGTAGGGGCTGCGGACGGGATCTCCCCCATCCGAACGACAATGTCCGAATCATCCACAATGTCGCAAGTTACTGGATAGTGTCGAGAAGTGGGGTCGGACATGAGGGGTCACGCTCGACACCGATAGTGGGTCGGTGACGCTATGTGCTTGGCGGCGCCGACGTTCGACCGGAAAGGCCCTCGATTTCCCCCGAGATCGAGGGCCTTTTCGTATCTTGCGTCACTGTTCGCACCCTTTCATTAGTTGATCGTTAAACTAGGCGTTCGTCCAACATGCACCGATGGAGAACGTGAATGTCCACGAATTCAGATCGACGCCCGCGCCTGCCCGTGAGAATCGCCTACCTCGCCGCAGGAGTTCTCTTTGTCGCCGCCATGCTCCTGTTGGCAAGCGTCGTCAACCCTGATCGGGACCGCGATTTCTCGATGAACCACGTCCCCGCGGGGACGTCGACGACCGCCTTCGCCGCAACGTCCGACCTCGGCTAACGAAGGTACCGGTACGTAAGTGGCGCACGTCACGAACTGTGGGTAGTTTCAACGCCGATGGTTCGCCGTAGGTCGGTATTGAGAGGGACGGCCAACCACTGCCCTGCCTGGTTGCCCCACCCAAGCAGGCAGGGCACCCCAGATCAGGCAGGCACCCCAGATCAGGCAGGCACCCCCGATAATTTAAGCCTCAAGTAACTGTTACTCGGGAAAGACTTGTATCAAACCGGGGCGAATCGTACATTTCATCCGGCAGTCGGCCTTCGTCCGACGCCTTTGCCGTCAATGTCGACGGAACTTCTCTGAACACCACCACAAGTCGGCCACTTGTCGTGACCGCATTCGTCCTCGCGAAAGGCTCGCCCATGTTCGATTTCTTCGGCGCAATCTCCGGCTTCTTCGGCCTACTGTTCGGCACCGGCTCGTCGAGCGGGAGCTCGGGAGGAAGCAGCGACGCACCCGTCGCGCCGCCTACCTGATCCACAAGCCTCACCCGGCACCGATCCGCCGGGTGAGGCTCTCGCCAATCTCTTTGAAACACAACGTAACAGCACTTCAACTCCACCGACTTTTCTGCGGATTCACGCCTACGCACTCCGGCGTCCGGACAGTTTCACCACATCGCCTGCAGTAATGGGTCCTGTGTCCGCCATTCTCCGCCGAGGCACACCCGCAGACCTCCCAACCGACAAGGCATGTGTTCGCCGTGAGCCGGTGTCCGTTGGGGCAGCAGTCCGGGGATTGCTCGGTCAACCGCATCTCCACATTTTCGCACACATGTTCGACAACTTGGTACTGCACGCTGCACATTCGATTGCACCGGCCGCTTCCGGTCGGCCCGAGCGCAACTATCCCTTCCGTCACTTCGGTCTGCTTTAATACGAAGGCTTTGTCGGGGGTTTACCAATGTCCGAAGTTGTCGAGTTTCTGCGAGCACACGCAGGCGAACACGGGGTTGAACTATGGGTTTCTTCAAGAAGGCGGCTGTGACTGCTCTAGCGGTCACTGCAGTCGGAGCATCAACAGGGATCGCATCAGCTGATCCGTCGACCGACGTGAATTACGAAGCGAAGGTCGTCGACAAGTCGATCGTCACCACCATCGACGCCGGGTTGTTCAAGGTGTCCGGCGACGGCAAGTCCGTCGTCTTGCAGGACAGCAAGGGAGCCGACCTTGTTTCCCTGCCTCTCGCATACAACCTCGGGGATCTACAGTTCCCCTTCGATCGCACGATCAGTGAAGACGGTAAGACCCTCACGCTGACACCGATCACCGATTCGGCGAAGGCAACACCTCGACCCGAGAGTGCGCCTGCGGCAAAAGAATGGACGCCCGTCGCCTCGCCCGAGGAGAATGATCGGGCGATTGCGCACTTCCAGAGCCAACTCGGACTCGGCACTCAGGTCGGCAGCCTGCTCGGCACCATCGTCGGCGCCGGAATCGGTTGCGCTGTCGGCGCTCCGCTGGGCTTGACCATCGTCGGACTCCCCGTCGCCGCGGCACTGTGTCTGGGTGGCCTCGCAACAGGCGCCGGAATCGGCGGTGTCGCCGGAACGATCCTCGGCGGCGGCGGCGCGGCTGTCGTAGCCGGCATCGATCTCGTCAACACGCTGAATGCTCCTGCCGGGACGACCGTCTGGGCTCAGTAGCCACTTGGTGGTCAGTTGCTGCTCCACGGAAAGCCCCGCCCGCCCGAAGAGGACGAGCGGGGTTTTTCGATTCAATGTGCAGGAGGATCTACGTGGTGCCCCCAGTCGGACTCGAACCGACACTTGACGGATTTTAAGTCCGTTGCCTCTGCCAATTGGGCTATGGGGGCCTTGCCGCACCCGACGGGTCGGGTGCGGCAGGGATCAGACTATCGGGTCGGTCTGAGCTACCGACATCGCGATGCCGTCGAGTATGTCGTGTTCGCTGACAACCAGTTCGGTGATCCCGGCTTCGGCTTCGAACGCTTGAGCCAGCACCGTGGTGATGATCGCTCCGCCGCCGATGACGTCCACCCGCCCCGGATGCATCGGGCCGAAGGCAGCACGATCAACCCGAGGCATAGCAATGAGACGCTCGCACACGTCGAACAGTTGATTGAACGAAATCCTCGACAGGTGCACCTTCTCGGCGTCGTACTCCGGAAGATCCTGCGCGATCGCGGCCAGCGTCGTCATGGTTCCAGCGACACCCACCCACGTGTGCGCCTTCTCGACGGGTACGGCCTCGAACGCCTCGGCAAGTTTCGCGGTCGCGAAAGCCGTCGCCTCGGAAACCTGCTCTGCTGTAGGCGGATCCGACGGTAAGCAACGCTCCGTGACGCGCACACAGCCGATGTCGGTGGAGTACGCAGCCTGGACGCCCGACGTGTCGCCGAGGACAACTTCGGTGGATCCGCCGCCGAGATCGACCACCACGAAGGGGCCCTCCGACGGATCGAGTTCTCCCACAGCACCGCTGAACGAGAGGCGCGCCTCTTCGTCGCCGGTGATGACCTCTGCTCCGGATCCGGGAATCACCGCGCCGAGCACGTCCCGCGTCATCGTGAAGAATTCTTCCCGATTCGCAGCGTCGCGAGTAGCCGAGGTGGCGACCATGCGAACGGCGGTTGCTCCGGCATCGGCGATCATCGACGCGTACTCGACCAGCGCGATCCGGGTGCGTTCGATGGCCTCGGGCGCGAATGTCCCTGTCGCATCAACACCTTGACCGAGTCGCACGACGCGCATCTCGCGCCGGACATCCACCAGACGACCGTCGGCGCCGACGTCGGCGATCAGCAGTCGAATGGAGTTGGTACCGCAATCGACTGCGGCGACACGGCGAGTCACCGGTCGGTGTTGTCGGCATCGTCGATGCCAGGCCAGTCCGCGGGAATTGCAGTGCCGCGCAGCTTTCCGTGACCGGCCAACGCGACGGACTCGTCACCGAGCGGATTGACGCCGGGTCCCTTGGCAAGCGAATGTGCCATCAGCACGTGCAGGCACTTGACACGATCCGGCATCCCACCGCCGGCAAAGTCGGTTCCCAGAGATTCGATCGCGTCACGCTCGGCAAGGTACGACTCGTATGCCCGTCGATAGGCCGCGGCAAGTTCCGGATCCTGGGTCAGGCGTTCGGTCATTTCACGCATGACGCCGGCGGATTCCTGACGGCTCGCTTCGGCAGTCAGTCGCGGGTCCGTGAGGTAGTACAACGTCGGGAACGGTGTTCCGTCCGGAAGTTTGGGGGCGGTCTTGACCACGCCCGGCTGACCGTCCGGGCTGCGGTACGCGATCTCGATCACTCCGCGTGGCTCACGGCCCAATTGAGCGGCAACGGCGTCGAGATCCGCTTGTGAAACCTGTGGGGAATTTTCGGACGTGTTGCTCACCCGGTGGGTACTCCTTGTTCTTCTGGCTCTATCGGCGCCAACGGCATCGGGGCCGGTGTCGTCGTCTCGGGAACCACTGGCGGTTCCGAAATCGTTTGCCACAGATCGCGATACCACGGACCTGTGAGCGGTGTTTCCTTTTCCTGCTTCTTCTCGGGTTCCTTGTAGTCACCGGGAAGCTGAACCTGGAACGGGGTCTCGCCCGGTTTGACGTACCGAAGGCGTTCTCGTGCAAGAGCTTCGATGTACGCAGGGTCGTCGAAGCGCGCGTTCTGCCCTTGCAGCTTTCGCAGTTCTTCCTCGAGTACCTGACGTTCGGCCGCCACCTGCGCGGCATCCGAACGCTGGCTGATGTAAGTACGGAGCGGCACTGCCAGTGTCAGCGCCAGCATGAGCACAACCATCGCGAGCACAACTGCCCGACTGGTGGACAAGCCGAAAATGGTGTTGTCCGACTTCGGAAGCCGAGACCAGAACTTGTTGGTTCCGCTCTTCCCCCGGGCCGACTTCGACCCTCGCGCCGACGCTTTCTCGGCGGAGACCCCCGGTTGCGCGGGGTCTGTCACAGCGGAATCGACTGCTTCCGGATCTACCGAAGGTTCCGACACGCGCGGGCGTCGGGCGCTGTCCCGACGCGCACGCGACGGTGTGTCCCCACGACGGGAACCACGACCCCCCGGACTTCCGCCGGGGGATCGTGGCTTACCGCGCTGTGCAGACACTACTGAATCTTAGATTTCCGTCAGGCCTCGAAAGCGAAGCGCGGGAACGCAACCTCGCCGGCGTAACGTGCTGCGTCGCCGAGGTTTTCCTCGATGCGCAGCAGCTGGTTGTACTTGGCAACGCGCTCGCTGCGTGCCGGAGCACCGGTCTTGATCTGGCCGCTGCCGACGGCAACCGCGAGGTCGGCGATGGTGGTGTCCTCGGTCTCGCCGGAACGGTGGCTCATCATCGTCTTGTAGCCGTTGCGGTGAGCGAGATCGACGGCGTCGAGGGTCTCGGTCAGGGTGCCGATCTGGTTGACCTTCACCAGGAGTGCGTTGGCCGCACCCTTGACGATGCCTTCTTCGAGGCGCTCGGGGTTGGTGACGAAGAGGTCGTCGCCGACGAGCTGGATTTTGTTGCCGATCTGATCGGTGAGTGCGACCCAGCCGTCCCAGTCGTCTTCGTCGAGCGGATCCTCGATGGAAACGAGCGGGTAGGCGTCGATGAGCTCGGCGTAGAACGCCGCCATCTCGGCCGCGGTGCGGTTCTTGCCCTCGAACTTGTAGCCGGTGCCGTCGGTGTAGAACTCGGTGGCAGCGACGTCGAGAGCGAGCGCGACGTCGGTACCCAGCTTGAGGCCGGTCTTGTTCACGGCGATCGTGATGAGGTCGAGTGCTTCCTTGGTGCCTGCGACGTCGGGCGCGAATCCGCCTTCGTCGCCGAGACCGGTGGAGAGGCCCTTCTCCTTGAGAACCGACTTCAGGGAGTGGTAGACCTCGGCGCCCCAGCGCAGCGATTCCTTGAAGCTCGGTGCGCCGATGGGAGCAACCATGAACTCCTGGACGTCGACACCGGTGTCTGCGTGTGCGCCACCGTTGAGGATGTTCATCATCGGGACAGGGAGAACGTGAGCGTTGGGGCCACCGACGTAGCGGAACAGCTCGAGGCCCGAGGACTCGGCGGCGGCGCGAGCCACGGCAAGCGAGGCACCGAGCAGAGCGTTTGCGCCGAGACGCGACTTGTCCGGGGTGCCGTCCGCGTCGAGCAGCGCCTGGTCGACCGTGCGCTGCTCGGTTGCGTCGATGCCGATGATGGCAGGAGCGATCTCGCCGAGCACAGCCTCCACGGCCTTCTCGACGCCCTTTCCGCCGTAGCGTGCGCCACCGTCGCGCAGTTCGACGGCTTCGTGCTCACCCGTCGAAGCGCCGGACGGCACCGCAGCCCTGGCGAAACTTCCGTCTTCGAGCAGAACCTCGACCTCAACCGTGGGGTTACCACGGGAATCAAGGATCTCGCGAGCTCCGACCTGCTCAATACTGGCCACTGTGTGGTTCTCCTTCGAATGGGCTTCGCATTGGGGCACGCTCTGCGTGCTTGACACTTGGGCTCCGACCCCTCCGGTCGAAAGAGGACCACGATCGCGGCTGGGCCTCTGCAGTGCCAGCACCTCTGTAGTGCCAGCACACAGCCTAACCGCACGGGCCGAAGGCTTCTTTATCGACGCGCGGTCACGGGTCCGACCTGCGGATCGATCACCGTCAGTCCGGCCGTACCCCGACTGAATACGCCGACGCACGATCACGAACGAGCGCGAGATAGTCGCCCGAGAGGTTGTACGCCATCAGTGCCTGCTGCCATCCGGCAGCGGAAGTGAGGTCTCCCCCGCGTGCACACAGGTAGCGGGCGGCCGTGAGGGCAGCGTCGTCGATGTTGTCGGGGTCCACCCGGCCGTCGCCGTTGGCGTCGACTCCCCATTTGAGCCACGTCTCGGGGATGAACTGCATGGGCCCCATCGCACGGTCGTGCACTGGATCGCCGTCCATCGCCCCGCCGTCGGTGTCGGGGATCTCGGCAACTCCCGGGCCACCGTCGAGAGGGATTCCCCGAATGATCGGAGCAACCTGGCCGAACGCGTCGACCGACGAGCCGTCGTAGGTCCCGTGGCGGCTCTCGACGCTGCCGATACCGGCCAAAGTTGTCCACCCGATTCCGCAGCCGGGAAGCGTCTCGGCCATCACCGCGGCGGCGTACCCGTAGGCCTCGAGTGCCGTCGTCCCGATCCCGATGTCGTCCGACAATCCCGCTGCCCAGTCGGCGAGTTGATCAGCACTGCGGCCGGGAGCATTGATGTCGATCGGCGGCGTCGGAGAGCCGGTACCTGGGGGTATGCCCTCGGGAATAGCAACCTTCGGTTCGTTCGATCCGCAAGCCACGACGCCTGCGCCCAGCAAAGCTGTTCCGGCAGCTACTGCTGCTACGGCTCGCGAGAGACGCCGGGGACTTCTGCGGGCTGCGGGAGTTCGGTACACCCCTCCATCATCCACATGCGAGTGAACTACTCCCGAATCCATTGGTAAAGAACAGCAAAAGTACAGGTGAGAGCATGGTTCGCCGTCGATGATGGAGTATCTTCTTCTGAGTTAAGGCTGGCCTAGCCTCATGCGTTTCGTCAGAAGCTGTTGCACTCACTCAGTCAGGAGTCGCCCGTGCCCGTGTCGGTACTCGCTGCCGCGAGCACACCATCAGTTGCCACCCAGCTATTCGGCAGTGGCCTGATCGGTCTGCGCGAAGGCCTCGAAGCGGGCATCGTGGTGATGATTCTCGCCGCCTACCTCGTGAAGGCCCAGCGCAAGGACGCACTGAAATGGGTGTGGCTCGGCGTCGCGATCGCCGTCGCGATGGTGGCGATCATCTTCTTCGCGATCCACTACGGAACGTCGACGGTCGACGGCCTGACCGCAGAGATCATCGCGGGCGTTGCCTCCCTGATCGCCGTCGTCATCGTCACGATCATGGTCTTGTGGATGCGCACGGCCGCCAAAAACATTTCCGGAGATCTGAAAGCGGGGATGGAGAAGGCGTTGATCGCCGGACCCGTCGCCATCTTGTCGCTGTCGTTCTTCGCGGTCGGTCGTGAAGGCGTCGAGACTGCGTTGCTCATGGTCGGTTACGCCGAGAACACCGCAGGCAGCTCCTGGCCGTTGGTCGGACTGCTCCTCGGAATTCTCCTGGCCGCCGTCTTGACCGTCGCCATGTACTTCGGCGCCCTCCGTCTCAACCTGACGACGTTCTTCCGGTACACGGCGATCTTCCTCATCGTCGTAGCCGCCGGAATCCTCTCGTACGGTGTTCGCGCTCTGCAGACCGGAAACGTCCTGCCGGGCGGTTCGAATCTCGCGTTCAACCTGACACCCGGCTACGACCCGTCGACCTGGTACGGCACCGTCCTCGCCGGAATCTTCAACTTCCGCCCGGACCCGACCGTCCTGCAAGCCGTCGCATGGGTCGTCTACCTCGTAGTCGTCCTCGCGCTCTTCCTACGTCCCCTTCCGTCGAGCCCATCGGAACCGACAACCCCGCCTGCGCACGACACACACGTTCCCGAAAAATCCTGAGAGGCATTGCCGACATGCGTAAATCCACCCTCGTACTGGCCACGGCCGCGGTACTTCCCTTCTCCCTCGCCGCATGCACCGAGAAGACGACCGCGAGCGACGGCGACATCGTCGTCACGGCCACCGACGATTCGTGTGACGTCAGTGCCACCACTGGAACCACTGGCAGTTCGACGTTCCAGGTGACGAACAACGGCTCGAAGGTCACCGAGTTCTACGTCTTCGCCGAGGGCGATCGAGCGATGGGCGAAGTCGAGAACATCGGCCCCGGCCTTACCCGGCAGCTGATCGTCTCCCTCCCCGAGGCTGCGACCTATCAACTCGCGTGCAAGCCGGGCATGGTCGGAACCGGCATCCGTCAGGACTTCGTCGTCACGGGCGATTCGCAGGCGGCCACCGACGAGAGCGGCCAACTCGCCGAAGCTGCCGACGGCTACCGGAGGTACATCCGCAGCCAGATCGTCGCGCTGCAGGACACCGCAGCTCAGTTCGTCGCCGCCGTCCAGTCCGGCAACGTCGACCAGGCGAAGGCACTCTTCCCGATCGCACGTACCTACTACGAGCGCATCGAACCCGAAGCCGAGAGCTTCGGCGAACTCGATCCCAAGCTGGACCTGCGCGAAGCGGATCTGGAGCCCGGTCAGGTCTGGACGGGATTCCACCGCCTCGAGAAAGATTTGTGGGTGACCGGGCTTCAGCCGGATACCAACGCGGTCGCCGATCAACTGCTCGAAGACATTCAGTATCTTGCCGACCAGCTGAATGCCGAGGATTACACGATCGATCCAACCAAGATCGCCGGCGACGCCCAAGGACTGCTCGACGAGATCTCGACTTCCAAGATCACCGGCGAGGAAGACATCTTCTCGCACACCGACCTGTGGGATTTCCAGGCCAACGTCGACGGCTCGCAAGCGGCGATCGCGGCACTGAACCCGATTCTGCAGGAACGTAATCCCGAGCTCGCCCAGCGCATCGCTGACCGATTCGCCGACCTCGACGCTGCGCTGGCGCAGTTCCGGGTCGGCGACGGATTCGTGTACTACGACACCGTCACCGAGGCGCAGCGTCAGGAACTCTCGCGTAAAATCGATGCACTGTCCGCCGAGGTCAGCCAGGTCCAGGAAGTAGTCGCGGGACAGTAGATGACTGATTCACCAGAAGGCACACCCGCTGCGGAAAACGCAGCACCGCACGCAGTCTCACGGCGCCGACTGTTCGGCGCGGTGGGGGCCGGCGCCGTCCTGGCCGGTGCCGGTGCCGTCATCGGGCGGGTGACCGCCGACGAGAGTTCCGGCGCCGATCACGCAGACGTGGTGGCCTTTCGCGGCGAGCATCAGGCAGGCATCACGACGCCGGCCCAGGATCGTATGCACTTCGTCGCTTTCGATGTGACGACGAAGTCGCGCGACGAACTGATCACGCTGCTGCAGACGTGGACGGCGATGGCCGAACGAATGACGGCGGGTCAGGAAGCAACCGAGGACGGAGCGACCGGCGACGGTCCGTATGCACCACCGAGCGATACGGGTGAGGCACTCGATCTCGCGCCGTCGCAACTCACCCTGACCATCGGATTCGGACCGTCACTTTTCGACGACCGGTTCGGTCTCGCAGACAAGAAACCTGCTGCCCTGCTCGATCTCCCCCACTTCCGTGCGGACAACCTCGACCCGAATCGGAGCGGGGGCGACATCGCCATCCAAGCGTGCGCCAACGATCCCCAGGTTGCCGTCCATGCGATCCGCAACCTCGCGCGAGTCGCGTTCGGGACCGCGTCGGTCAAATGGTCGCAACTCGGGTTCGGACGAACATCCTCGACCTCGACGACGCAGGCGACACCACGAAATCTGTTCGGGTTCAAGGACGGAACAGCCAACATCAAGGCGGAAGATCCAAACGCACTCGCCCAGCACGTCTGGGTTGATCCCACTGACGATCAGGCCTGGATGGCAGGCGGATCATTCCTCGTCGCCAGACGAATCCGCATGCTGATCGAGCAGTGGGATCGCGCAGTACTCAAGGAACAGGAAGCTGTCATCGGCCGCTCCAAACGGAGCGGAGCGCCGCTCGGTGGCAAGGACGAGTTCGACGAGCTCGATCTCGATTCCAAAATGGGACACGACTTCGTCATCCCGGAGGATTCACACGTGCGCCTGGCCTCTGCCGAGGAACTCGGTGGGATTCAGATCTTGCGCCGCGGATACAACTTCACGGACGGCTCCGATGGCTTCGGCCACCTGGACGCGGGACTGTTTTTCGTTGCGTACTGCCGGAATCCGGTCGAGCAGTTTGTTCCGATGCAGCAAAACCTTTCACGACACGATGCGCTGAACGAATACATCCAGCACGTCGGTTCTGCGGTCTTCGCTTGCCCCGGCGGTCTCGCCGACGGGAGCTACTGGGGCGAAACACTGTTCAACCCCAAATAGTCGATCAATTGGTTGGATACCACACTTGCTAACAAACTTCGAGTAATTTTATATATCGAACCGATAACAATCTTGGGATCAATGGTCCCGAAGGTGATATCTCGCCCATACGATCTGCGCATGAGAATTTCAGCACTTCTTCGAATTGCCCTTCTTTCAACGACTCTGGCGACGGCAACGATTAGCTTGCCTCCTCTTATGTCGCCAGCACGCGCAGCAGATCGTTTTACGGTCTATGCATACGACGAGTTCAATGGCCCTGCAAATTCAGCCCCCAACCCAGCCATCTGGCGCTACGAAACCGGCGGAGGTTGGGGGAACAACGAAAAGCAGGTGTACACCGACTCGCGGTCCAACTCGAGACTGGATGGGCAAGGAAATCTCCTCATTCAGGCCCAAAAAGTAGGCAACACAATCACTTCCGCACGACTTGGAACTTTCGGCAAGGTCGACTTCACTTACGGACTAGTCGAGGCGCGAATAAAACTGCCAGCAGGAAAGGGCATGCATCCGGCATTCTGGACGCTCGGCACGAATCTATATACAGCCGGTTGGCCCGGCTGTGGCGAAATCGACGCAATCGAAACCATCAACGATGCGAAGACATACACGAGCGCCGTGCACGGCCCTACCAAATCAGGAACACGAGTGACCGGAGTTTGGGACCGCAGTGTCGGCGGCGCACGACCCGGCACCGACTTCACCGCATTCCACACCTACGGGATACTCAAGCGGCCCGGACGAATCGAGACCTACATCGACGGCGTTCGAATGCTGTACCTCGATCGGTCACAGGTATCCGGAGCGGAGGCATGGGTGTTCGACGCTCCCGCATACACCTTACTGAATATTGCCGTTGGTGGAACCTGGCCAGGTTTAACCGATTCCACCACACCTTGGCCATCCACGATGACTGTCGACTACGTACGTTGGTTCCACGAGAACTGATACGCGGAGTTACCGACATTCATCCAGCAGTGCGGTGGGATCGCAAGCGACCGCTCGAAGCACCCTCCTGATCATTTCGGTATCGAATACGTTGCTGTGGAAGGTAACTGAAAAGTGACGTCGCCCATCGATCTCTGCACCGAGGAACGCGATTCCTTCCGCTCCATATGGATCGGTGGCCGCCACACACAGCGGATCGCCTGTCCATCTGATTTCATCCGAATTGGGAAGACGACCTATGTCCGAGTATGAAACCAAGGCGTGAGGCTTGATGCTCACGCTCGCCTCGGCGACCGTGGCGTGGGACCTCCCGAGGACCGAAGCTACAGTCGCCTTCGCACTGATCGCTGAAAGGGTCAGCAACGGGTGACCCGAAACGAGTGCCCCCGCGATACCCCGACTGACCTCCGACAAAGTCACGGATTCACCCACCGGAACATATTGCCCCACAGCAAAATTACCATTGACCACGGTCGACGGATGCGCATATCTGCGCGCGTCCATCAACACGAGCGCATTGGACGCGGTTTCCACTCCATGACCTCGCAAGGCAGCAAGAAAAACAAACAGTGTTATCGCGCGCAGAGACGCCGACGGTGCGTGCTCGTCGCGCCAGCACACTAGTCGACGTGCAACTTGCGGATCCATCGGGAGCGAAAGACTGACCGGGTTGGGCCGCCAGGGCGTTCGGCGAGTCGCCGAAACCGCCTCAATCCGTGTTCCACGCACGTGCGAATGCCATCGAACGGCCGCTCCGAGCCGCCGAGGATCAGCTGCAAAAGACCGAATAATTGTGCGCGACAAAGGAAGTCTCGACTCCGCTGTATGCAGAGATGAGGGTAGTTGCCCTGATTGAGCGGTGCTGACAAGGGCAGCCCACAATCGCGAACCACCGATCCCGTCGGAGATGCCGTGCGAACCCAAACATGCAACATACTCCCCCGACGCAACGATTCGGATCGACGAGTGCGTCAAATCCGAATTGAATACGGCGGTCGCAAATCTCGAAATGTCCGCCGCGTCGGTGGGCGGAACTTCTTCGACTGCCGCGCCAACAGCATCCGGATCGAACAGCCAACGACGGCGAGAGGAATCCGCGCGCAATCCGAACCTCGTCTGCGGACCGATCCGAGCAATCTCGATCAGCGCGCTCCGCAGATCACTCGACGAGATGACACCAACTGGTCCGCCGATGACGAGCGCACGATCACGAACCCGCATCTGATCAACTGCAGAAATTTTGTACCTAGACATTATTCACTTTCAAGGCGTGAATCGAATCCAGTCGACGGTCAAGGTCGACACCTCCGGGGTGGTTGCATCCGTCGGCCCGGGCCATTCTCCGCCCACCGCTATGTTCATTACGACATAGAACGGCTTGTCGAATACCCATTTGGAGCCGTCCGGCGACTCGCTGCGCAAATACTCGCCCACCATTACACCGTCGATGAAGATCGAGATGGAGTCAGATCTTCTCGTCACCTCGTAGACATGGAAGGTGTCCGAGGCATCACCGCCGAGATAACCATCCGACGACATCTTCCACTTGCCTTCTGTGTGTGCAGAAGGATCGGACCACGGACCGTGGATTGCGTTGTGATACTCAGTGGCATTGTGCACCAACTCCATTACATCGATCTCGCCGCTCTCCGGATAGCCCACCGTCGCCAAATTCTCGCCGAGTAACCAGAATGCCGGATGGATTCCCTGCGCCATCGGGAACTTTATGCGGGCAGAAATCGTGCCCTCGGTGAACGAAAACTTGTCCCTTGTCACGATCCTCGCCGAAGTGAATCCCCCCAGGACCCGACGAGCTTCGAGCACGAGATTACCGTTTCCATCCAAACGCGCGTTTTCGGCGTTGTCGGTATAGATCTGCTTCTCCTGATTTCCCCAACCTCCGCCCCCGACATCGAATCCCCACATCGCCGCGTCAGGAGAATCCCCTGCAGCACCATCGAATTCGTCTGTGCCGAAATCGCTTGAGACCATTCGCATCATTGGACTCGGGGGTTCACCGGTGGTGCACGAAGTAGCCAATAGTAGTGAGGCCACCGAGAGAATCATCCCAGCCCGCACCACGACACGCGTACTCCCACTCATTTCGCAACCCTTCGATAGACGTCAATCAGTCGATCAGCTCGCGCTGAGACCGCGTGGTCCTCCAATACCGACCTGCGTGCACCGGTCACCAACCGAGCGCGAAGCTGCCTGTCATCCAGAAGGGACAGAATTCTCCCGGCCACGTCTGCGGAATCACCCGGTACGGACAGCAGTCCGTTTTCACCATCGACGACGTAATCGAGGAAACCGTCGGTCCGACTGGCCACCACCGGAGTACCAACTGACATCGCTTCGATCGCTATGAGCCCGAAGGGTTCTCGCACGGAGGGAACACACAGGATGTCAACCGACCGCAAAATGGCCGCAACATCGTTCCGTTGTCCGACAAATCTGACAGCACCAGGAGCCAATTCCGCAGCTTTTCGGCGAAGATTCTCGCCATAGCGCTCGTTCCCCGGGCTCGACCTGCCAACGATGACCAGATGTAAGTCCTTGCCGCGGGAACGGATCTGGGATACTGCCTCGATCAAGGTGTCGATTCCTTTGACAGGGTCGACCCGTCCAATGACTGCGACCAATGCAGAATCGGGGGCATCGGTGAGCTCAGCTCGCACCGTAGCTGGTCCTGGCGCAAAGACCGCCGAATCGACGCCCTGAGGAACTACTGTCGTCTTTCCCTGAGCCGCCTTCGAAAGCTGCTGCCGTGCAGCATTACTCACTGCGATCGCGGCTGAGGCCCCACGAACGGCCGAACTCAGCAGACTCCGACCTCGCCCCGGGTCGAGTATGTCGTGAATCTCGAGCACAACAGGTGTTCGCGCCAACCTGCCAGCCGCAACGCAATCCAGATGTGACAAGAGCGAATTCGAGTGGACGACATCAGCACGCCGAGCATGTACCAAAAGCTTTGAAACCCACGTCGCAGACCGCGGGATCTGCGACAACAACTTCGCCGGAGTCTGAGAAGCGCCAGAGGAATCACGCAGACCGACACGCGCCCCGTCTGGCATCGGTATGAATTCGAGTCCCATCTCGTTCCACGTCTGTTCGAGCTCACCACCAGAGGGCGCGGCCATGACAACGTTCACACCTTGCTCACCGAGACGTGGGAGCAACCGAATAACACTGTGCTCGATACCCGTGACATCGCGAGTCAGCGTCGACGCAAGAATTCGCAGCCTGCGATCAGCCATCGTTACCACTTTCATCCTTAACGGCCACTCGCTCGAAGACTACGAATCCACTACCTTCGAGGAAGACTTTCCACATCGGGTCCAACCGCATTCGTGCCTCCAGATTCGGCAATGCGTCCCGTGGGGAGAGCCCGAAGTACCAATTGTAGAAAACCATTTGATCGGAAATCGCGAAGTACGTTGTCCGGTGGTCAGCGACGAAGTATTCATTGAACTTCGCGTACTCTTCGTCAGTCGCAAAGTCTGCACCGTAGAAAAGAGTCGCGGCCTCCGGTTGCACATCGAACTTCGGATCGAGGCCGGCCAACCGCAGATAAGCCTGAGTTGGCCGATCAGGCCACGCCGGGGACGGAACCCTCAGTACACCATAGGGATCCGCCGACTCCAACACCTCGGAAGCGCCCTTGACTACTGCAGGTTTCGTCAAGTAGGCGAACCACGCACCAAAATACGCTTCTGATGAAGACAGCGTGACACCGATGAGCAGGATGCCCGCCGCTATTAGCTTCATCCTCGAGGCTCGGCACGCGCGGAGCATCGCAGTGACCGGAAATGCAAGCAGCAGGGAACAACCCACCAAACAGTAAAGATAGACACGAAAGATCGCTTCACCACCATAGCCTTGCCCGGCCAGAATGGCGAGGGGAGAAAACGCGACAATCGCGAGAGCAAGTACCGGCATCTTCTTGCGCCACATGATAATTGCCGTGACCGCGGAGGAAACCAACAGTCCGACAGTCAAGAAACGCATCGTCTTACTTGCAAATGCCTGTCCTGCAGTCGGCGTGAGATTCGCTCCGGCGAGGTTGGACTTCGCGTTCGACGTCACGTCGAAAGAGAATTTCGCAAAGTCACCTGCACTGTCCCAGTTGTAGATGAGGAAACCAATGGCTATTGCAGCGAACACGAATGTCAACCACCACGGCCGAAGCATTCGAAAGATCATGAGCGCCAACAGGATCAATCCCATCCAATACGGAGTGAGTTGGTGAGTGACTACTATCGCGCAGAAGACCACGATCATGACGACGACAAGGTTAGGTCGGTCTCGCGAGGATCCAACCAGGGTTAAGAACGCAAGAACTAGGATCAGAGCCAGCGATTGAGGGGCGAAGTAATCCTGCGCCACCCAATTGAGCACCTCGAAGAGAAACGTGGCGGAAATAGCGGTCGGGACATCCAGCCTCCACGCCCTCGCCATGCAGTAGAACAGAATCACCATGAGGAGATGCGCAGCGATCGCGAACCAGTTCGCAACGGTTATGTCCGGCACGCCGGTAACGCGAGAGAACCAAGCCGTTGCCGTGAAGAGGCCAGGCCACCCGTTGTACACATCGACACCTCGTGCCAGGAAATGGCTTCGCTGGATCAGATCCGTGACCCCAAGATGCTTGTACGTCCAGGTATACAGCGGCACATCGGACGCCATGAGTGTCGCGGTCCTCTGCACGAGCGCAACAGTCACCACCGCGCCGAACGCTGCACGGTCGTTCCTTCGTGACATTGCGACTGCGAAGCCGATCACCGACAAAGTGATTGCACCGGCGAAGAACGGTGACGCCGCGAACAGCAGGCCGAAATCCGACGCCTGTGCAGTCGACAGCGAAGGGGCAGCGATCCACCAACTCACCAGTGCTGCAACGAGAATCCCCCACGAAATCCAATCGCGCCTCTTTCTGTCGGATACGACAGCAATCGTCAGCCGGTCAGTCGGAGCATCATATGACTTCGTCGACGACAGCTCGTTACGCTCCTTCAATCTCGTCATGACCGCCGGAACCCCGACAGGACAGCCCCGATACGTCGCTTGAGGTTTTCGCGACCGGAAACTTCCGGGCGATTATCGAGGGTGAGAAGTCGAACTAGAGATGCTCCGATGGTAGCGAGACTGGGAATCACGAGCTGCGAAAAGGGATAGTACTCCTCGATTGTGGTCATCAGGAATGTCATCAGCACGACGATCGAGATCCCCAGGGCCGGAACAGCTGCGACCCGTACGTAGCCAGGTTGATCAGGCATGTACGACATAATTGCCGCACCCGGGCCGACCGCGACAAAAACGATCACGGCTACACCGGTGAGAGCGCCGATCGCGCCCAGGCCGGCGCCGACCAGACCACAAACTCCACCGACCAATCCCAGAATTGCCAGTCTGTGCTCGTCGGTCGGCCACCGCGCGTCAACCATCGCAGTCGCCCGACGAATCGACCTAGCGCCGGGAAATTCGACGGCTATCGAACTGCGCACCGGGCGCGTTCCCTTCGGGAGAAGTGGTCGCCCCCGCAATCCCCCCAAACGCGAGCGCACCAACGCTGCGGGGCCTCGCAACAATGCGCGCCGCTCGATCCAAGGCAATTTGTCAAGATCGGGTGTAAGTCGAATCTGACCTTCTTCAGGTTGGGAGACGCTCCCGAAGTGCGAAAGTCCCTTGACCATACGCGTCGCCAACATCATCGCTATTCGCGGATCCATAGCGAGTTTCGTCAACCAGGCTCCCAAGCCGAGGCCGTAGTCGGCCATCTGTTTACTCAATCCCGCTGAATCGATGCGATGGCGGTGCCAGACTCGCGCAGCAGGCGCGTAGACCAGCGCACCCCCGTCGAGAATGACCCTGACGAACATGTCGATATCTTCACCGCCGCCTGACGGCGATCCCACCCCTAGCCCCTCGTCGAATCCGCCGAGTTCGAGCATCACGGATCGTCTTACCGCGAAATTGGCACCCGTCCCGAAATCGCCCACACGGAAAGGGAACAGAGCGTCGTTCTCAGGCGGAGCTGACAAGCGGTACGTCGTTCGCACAAGATTCTTCGACCAACTCACGCGACGATCGAAAAAGGCTTGAGCAGGAGTCGATACCTCACCTGTCGGCACGAGACCTGTGACGATGTGGACGTCCTCCGCGACTGCGAATCCGCCGACCAACTCACGGAGCCAGTTCTTGTCAATCACGACATCGTCATCCGTAAATGCCACGAACTCTTCAGTGGCCGCAACTAGGCCTATGTTTCGTGCCTTGGACAGGCCACGTTCCGGCGCATCAACGATCCGAACTCCGGCAAAAGCGTCCACTATCGGCGGTGTCAACCCGGACGAAGGATCGTTGTCCACGACAAGCACGTCGTAGTTTCGGTAGTCGAGATCGGCGAGTGAAGTCAAAACTTCACGGAGCATGTCCGGTCGATTCATCGTGCAAATGATCAATGTGACAGGCACTTCGGGAGCCGGTGAAGTGGTTACAGGCTCGGAATCCGGCAAGTAGGCCAGTACTTCCTTCGATCTGATCATTCCGTTCGCGACTTGAACCTCGACAAAGGCAAATGATCCGTTGAGTCGGGCGACCAGCAGGCGAGCACGTCCGTACGCTGTTCCCCCGGTCAATTCGATGACACTCGATGCAAGTAGCTCCCACTCGTCCACCTGACCTATCCAAATGACCCCTGCCCACAATTCGATTCCGGCCGTCGGCGTCATCACCGGATCGAGATTCGTGAGTCCATCACGCCGAAGGCCCTGTGCGGCTGGCTCACCGGCGTCCTGATTTCTGACATCTTCTTCAAACCTCATACTGAAACACCCGCCTTCTTATTGCATCTCGACGCCGAGCTATCCCGAAGACTGCGGCGATGCTAGCCGCCGTCTGGGCCACACCGACAGCAACCGCAGCACCCACAGCTCCCCAGAGAAAGCACGCGAAAGGCAAGACCACCATGAGAAGTCCGGCGAACAGACCGTTGATGACCACCAATGGTCCGATCTCGCGCCTCGCTCGCTGCAACGCAGACCACACCACGAACATCGTTCTCATCAACGACCCGATCGCAAGGATGATCACGACAAGTTCGGCATCCAAATCCAGATACTCGGGATCGAGTATTCCGAAGATAATCGGTGCACCCAGCGAGACCAATACCCCGCCCACCGCGACCAGAACAGAAACCCTCACAAACAAAACCAACGCCATCTTGGAACCATCTTTCGGGTTCTTCGAGGCGTGAACCACGAGGGAAGTCCCCATGGCAGAGCCGACGAATTCGAGAGTCTGTGCGATGCTCATCGAAAGAGAGAAAACTGCGCCCTGAACTGGACCGGAATAGGCGGTGACGAGAAATGGCATCAGAAGGATCACCCCGACACCCATGGCTTGGGTCGGGACAGCTTGCCTGCACATTCTCACGACCTCAGCCGACGCGTTGCCTTCAGTCCACAGGCCAGGGGGCGAGGTAGCCGATCGCCGTTCGACGATACGGCCGATCATCAACCGCATGAACACAACCGACGCTCCGCCTACCACGACCGTCGACATGACCACCGGTTGCCAATTCGCTAACCACACCAACGCGAGAAGAACACCAATGCGACCAGCGCTGACGATCCCGTTGATCAAGGGCAGCTTCCGGGACTCGTCCAAACTGGTCAAAGTGCTGTTCTGCAGAATGAACATGCCCCAGACGACAACACCCACAAACACTAGGCAGGCAACCGGAATCGAGCCCCTCACTTCCGGAATGAACCAAACCGCCGCGACTGCTGCAATGACGCCCACAGGAACCGACAACATGTAGAACACCCGCAGACCTCGCCGGTGCACGGCGCCGAGGCTTGCACCTGCTGCGGGCATCATCGAATTGAAGACATCGCCGACTCCGGTACCGATTACCATTGCCGGAGCGGTAACGAGCGCAAGCAGCGCTGTCATGACGCCCAGCTGTGCCGGCGGTAAAACTACAGCCGCGACTGCCCAAAATCCCATGCCTAGTGCGGCATTGATGACCTGGGACGACGCCATCGACGCTGCATCCGCGTAGATTCGCGGTCCCTTGTTCGTCATCACGGGCCTACAAAGTGCCGACGCCTGCACACGATAGCGGACAGGGCGCCCATACCCGCCGAAACGATTCCGGCAACTACGGCCCCTGCCCTCGACAGGGACACCCGACCCCCCAAGACGTATCGCCGAAGCCCGCTGGTGAGAACACTGCGCACGTAGTCACGCTCATCGTCGAGTTCCTCCGAGCCGTTCCGGTCGTCTCGCAGTTCGATCTTTCCCTTCCCCTCGGAATAGCAGCGGGCCAGGAAGAAGCGAAACGTGCTGCGTTCCAAAGGAATATCGTGATCGATCACCGATGTCGGCACGTACATCCAATGAAAGTCGTTGCCAAGTTCCGCCATTCGGATACACAGGTCGGTATCCTCGGGTTGCGATCGCTCGCCGCTCTTGCCGAACCCGACTCGAAATCCTCCGACCGCGCGGAAAGCCGCTGTACGAACGGCCATGCTGCCACTCCAGACGTTGCGAACACGGGAGGTCTCGATCGGCATTCCGTGAAACGATTCTCCGACGACCCACCCGAATTCGTCCGGAAACCAATCAGGCTTGGGTGATCGCCATACTGCCCTGTACCGTCCGCCCGTCCCGACGACCCGCTCGTCCGCGAACGGTTTGATCAGCTCCGACAACCAGCTGCTGTCAGCAATCTCGTCGTCATCGATGAAGGCAGTGTAGGGCGTCGACACGACAGCAACTCCAGCGTTGCGAGCGCCAGACGCACCTCGAGGCCCGTCCTCGTAGGAGATCACACAGATGCCCGGCATTTCGCGGCGCAAGGTGTGCGCGAGCGAGCGATTGTGGTCGACCGCAACGATGATCTCGGCAGGCTGCAAGGTCTGCGCTGCAATCGAATGAACAGCAGCAACTATCCCCCGCAACCGCTCCATCGAATAACAAGCCATGACGACGCTTACCGCACCGCTATTCGAATTGAGGCCATGTCGTGTGACCATGGTCACGTCTCCAATCATCGTGCCGGCCGATTTCCCGTCCCGCTCGCGTCCGGACCACCGCCTGGACACACAGACCAAAACATCTCAGTCGCCACAAAAGCCCAGATTGACAGACTATCGGTCTGTTCTTTGGCTATTTACTTGACGGTTCCCCCGCCGACTGTCGTGGACCAATGTACCCCAGTAACGTCCCAGCGATCATTTCACCGATGCGGTACAACCGAGGTTGTGACGTTTCTGAAATGGGCATGCTGGACCACCCTCGTCGTGGGCGCAGGACTGCTCGTCCTTCGATACTTGCCGCTACGCAACCCCGCACTGCTTTCACTGGTGATCGCAGTGCCATACCTACCGCTCGCAATGGTGCCTGCAACGCTGACATTGCTCGCCACTCGCGAGTGGGTCGGCTCGATCATCGGGCTGGCGATGATCATGTTTGCAATCGGCACACAGGTCGCGGTGCCCGTCACCCCGCCTCGGACAGGCGAGGCCATGCGAATCATGTCGATCAATGTCGCAAAGGGTGCGGCCGACGTGGACGCAGTCGTCGATGCAGCGAGACTTCACAACGTCGACGCTGTCGCGGTACAGGAATTGACCCCGGCCTTTGCGGCCGCACTGGAAGTTGCAGGAATGCCCGGGATCTTCCCGTTCAGCGTCATCCGGCCAGACAATGACGCACGAGGAACCGGACTGTGGAGCCGATTCCCGATCAGCGAACCCCGTCAAATGGAAGGGTTCGGGTTTGCCTGCGTCGCAGGAACAATCGAATTCAAAGGCGGAAAATACGACCTGGTGGCGACACACATCACAGCCCCGATACAAGATCAGGATTCCACGAACTGGATCAATGAACTCGCACAAATCCGCGCACTATTGGACACGAATCTCAACCCACTCGTTATCGCCGGCGACTTCAACGCAACCGTCGATCACAGACAGTTTCGAGGTTTACTGCATGGTGGAACGCAGGATGCCGCGAGGCAGGCTGGTCGGTTCTACGTGAACACCTTTCCCGCGAACTGGTCGTGGCCGCCATTCGCCGCTCTCGACCATATTCTCGTCCCGCCCGAACTGACGGCGACAACGTTCGATACCGTCGAGATCGCTGGCTCCGACCACCTCGCAATCGTGAGCACACTCGTTCAGCGCTGACGAAAGTCAACTTTCCGCAACTGTCTGGCAATTTCCAAAACAAACCTGTAGATTGTTTTGTGGCAGATCAGCTGTCGATGAGTACGTTCTCGACTGAGGACATCCTCTCAGTCCAATCGGATGTCGAAGGATTCAGATGCGGTTAGCGCGCGGTCACGTCGAACCGGCAAGCTCGACATGTCATTTCGGAGCGTCACCGAGCACTGCTGGGAACACCATCGAGATAAACAAGAGCGCATCCTCAACGCATGTGGCCACCGATGGCGGAAAGTTCACGACTTGGTTCGGCAACGAGGCTTCGCCACTGTTCGGCACACTGCACGTTCCGGCTGGGGGCACAGCACGCGGAGGGGTCGTGCTGTGCCCTCCGATCGGAAAGGAGCATGTCGATTCTTATCGCGGCCTGATGCTCCTGGCTCAAAAACTTTGCGCGCAGGGCATGTTAGTCCTTCGGTTCGACTATCTAGGCACAGGTGACTCGTCCGGTGAACAGACCCGAGAAGACGCTGTCCAGATATGGGAGTCGAGCGTCGTGGAGGCTGCTGAGTTTCTCCAGTCCTGCGGAGTTCGCGAGATCACACTGGTCGGGCTGCGAGTAGGCGCGTTGGTCGCAACTTCCGCGGCGTCGAGGATACGAGATATGACGACGCTGGTACTTTGGGACCCCGTCATCCGTGGGCGCACGTTCGTTCAGCAGCAGAAGGCATTGAATCGGCTCACAGCGGCCCCCGATGCCGACGATCCACTCATCCCGCTCGTCGGGATGTCGGTGCACCCACTTGCTGCACAACGTCTTTCGGGTATGAATCTCACTGCGCTCCCCATCGACCCTTCAATTAAGGTCCTAGTTGCGTCGCGGCCAGAGCACGCCGACACTGCACGAGTAAGACAACTCGTAGAATCACTGTCAGCTGACCACATGAACATCGACGGCCAGGCCCCCTTCATCGAGCCAGCCGACTTCGCGGTCCAAATACCCTGGCATACAGTGTCTTCTCTGGCGCAATGGATTGGCGATTCGACGCGCTCGCCACGCACAAGTGTCACCGCACATCTTCGTCATTCCACGACCTTGTTGAACTCTCAGTTCGAAATCCCGATCACCGAATACATCTCCTACGCCGGCACGAACCGTATGCTGACTATCCGCACAGCGCCGGCCTCGAGCATCCCCGGCGGCCCGACTCTAGTTCTATATGGCACCGCGTCCGAACACCGGATCGGTCCCAGTCGCCTTTGGGTTGAGTTGGCAAGAGAGTTGGCAGGCTACGGAATCACGACTATCCGCTTCGACCGCACTTCAACCGGCGAAACGACCGCTGCGCAGGATCGAGAAATCAGCACCATCTACACACCCGAGCAACGCGCTGATGGCGTAGAGGCAGCCAGAAACGCTGGCGTGTGCCCAGAAAACCTGGTAGTTGCCGGCTTGTGCTCCGGATCGTGGAGTGCCGCAATCGCTGCCGCAGAACTCGGAGCAAATCGCGCAATACTAGTCAACCCCCTTCGGTGGACTACGCGACAATTAGAGTTCACGCGAAGCCAGTCTCTCGCGCCTGCAGAATGCTCGCGAGGAACCTTCGCGCTTCGAGCACACAACTGGGCCGTCAGGTTCAAGGACAAGCTTCGTGACCGATTGCCGTATCGCGTCTGGCTCGCATTGGGTCGGATTGGTCTCGTGCAGGTCCCAGAGGTGCTTCTCGCGCCGTTGGTCCAAGCAGGCGTCGCAACGACAGTGCTTGTATCACCAACCGACGAGGAATGGTTTAACGAGAATCGCGGTCGCAGCGGAGTCCAACGCCTACGGAAAGCGTTCGGCACCATCGAGATTCGACAGCTTTCGCAGGGTGATCACGCGTTGATCGGACCAAGGATTCGCGCCTCGGTTCACAAGGAAATGAAGAATTCAATCTTGACGACGTTTGGAATCCCGAGTTCACGACTACTCTCAGTGCCGCCGGAGGCTTTGAGTGATTCGGCTCAGGAGACCACTGCTGCGGCGAAATCGAGTGCATTCACATAAGCCACAATCACTCCCCGACCGCAAGTGCCGGTGGGCGTCATTTGCATGTCCGCAGCGACACTGCAGATTCGAACCGGTGAGGCGAAATGTCGACATCCAACAATGTTGACACATCGAGATCGTCTCGTGCGGGGATTGAACGTAGGAAGGCCCTCCCGCCGGACAGGTGGGAGGGCCTTCGCCAGTCACCGACTACTTTGCGCGAGCCGCTTCCCGTAGCGGAACCCGACGCTCACTCCGGATGGTTCGCAGTACTCGAAATCCGTCACGTACTGCGTTGAGATTGCTCTCGCCATAGATACGGTCGCGCTCGTAGCTCGGCACTTCGGATATCTTCAGTCCTGCATTGGCTACCCGAACATTGATCAAGGTTTCGATCTCGAAACCGTCGCCCCATTGCGCCTCCGCGGTACCAGTCTCCGGCAGGTTCATGACAGGTATGTGGCGACGCCAGAACGCGTTGTAGCCGTAGCATAGGTCGCTGAAAGACGCACGGAACTTGATGTTTACGATTCCATTCAGTGCTTTGTTTCCAAGTTTACGAGAAAAAGTGATGTCATCGCTCCCCCCTCCTTGCGCAAACCGTGTCCCCTTGGCAAAGTCGGCCCCCTGCACAAGCGCATCGACGAACAAAGGAATCTCCGCAGGGTCCGTCGAACCGTCAGCGTCGATCATGACGACAATGTCACTCGTTGCCGCCCGAAATCCACATGCGAGTGCGTTGCCTTTCCCTCGTCTCGTCTGCGTTACGATCGTCGCCTTCGGCCACAACCGCTTGGCAACATCCACCGAATCATCGATCGAATGGCCATCGACGAAAACGATCTCATCGATTCCGTCAGGCATCCGCTCTGCAACGTAAGGCAGATTTTTCGCCTCATTCATCGCCGGCACCACCACCGTCACAGAGGGACGCTGTGAAGCCGGTGCATGCTCCTGCTCGGATATCTGGATGCGGTCAGTTGTGTCCACGCTCATTGGTCCTCTGTCTCCCCGGTTGCGTCCCCCGCCAGATATCAAAACGGTGAACCTTTGGCTTCAAGCAAATAGTTGGCCAACCGCCGAACGCCCCACCGTCCGACGAAGACTGGCTCGCCTCTCGCTTGACCTGTACCGAACCAACGGTTGGTACCCCCAACCCTGCACGTAGAGCGGCACGGTTTGCTTGTCTGGAGATAAACATACCTTGAGTTTGTTTATTTCGCAGCCTCGAACTCAGGTGACCTTCCACTCAGCTACAGAACGGCAATCAAATCACGGGAGCCGCCGAATTCGCCAAGCATCAGCCCACCGTGCGGTCGAACGAGCAGAAGGCTCCTCGCCCTGCACATTCACCGAATTTCTCGCCGACGACTGAATCATCGACTCCGCATCACGAAAGTGTTCAGCAAAGCGCTGAGCCTCGAGGCGAAGAGCCTCGTCGGCGTCAAGGGACCGCGCAACCGCGTCCCGCAACTCAACCGGTACCAGGTCCTCGGGGAACCCTCCACGGACAGCCCTCTTCACATACTGCTCAGCCAGCATCGCTGCGGGTTGGCTTTGTGCAATGCCGTCGAGCTCTGAGGCACGCGACTTCTCCTCCGCCTTTCGCTGATCCCATGCTCGCTCCTGCGCCGCAATGTCGACCGACTCCGACGGTTCGCCGGCCAGGTGTGGGCTCCGGTGGCAGAGTTTCGCCACCAATGCGCCGGCAATCGTGTCTATGTCGACTGGCGGTGCAGTTGGCTCGCACTCCGCTATCCGTGCATGAAACAACACCTGCAACAAAAGGTCACCGAGTTCCTCGTTCAGCGCCTCGCGGTCGCCGGCCAGAATCGCATCGAGCACCTCATACGTCTCTTCCAGGAGGTAGTTCGACAAGCTCTCGTGAGTCTGAGCAACCTCCCAGCCGCCAAAACTCCACATCCGGTCCATCAACGCACTCGCTGCGACAAGTCCGTCGCCCTTCACGCGTTCAGCGGCAATCAAACGTGCACCATCCTCGAGCCTGCTGCGCGCCGCCTCACACTCGCGGTCGGTCGTCACCAATACCCGGGCGCCGGGTACAGACTCGGCAAATCGGTCCCGAACCTGCGATGGCACATCTTCGGCAATCTCGACAGGACCGGCGAGGGCAGTCAAGGCATCAATTGGAACGGACATGGGGCGAAACGGGTCGAGCACGACCACAGTCGGCTGGTGGTCGCCATCTGATATCTCGTTCACCGTGTGCTCACGCCTCGACCAGGACGGCACCGGCGGCGCGCCCGTCAATCGCCAGGACGAAGTCCGCGATGTATTGAAGTAGTTCGACGTCCCGCAGGCGATCCGAGCCGACTCCGCCGGTGCGAGGCAGCGGGAGTTGCACGAGCCCGGTCGTTGCCCGGTACTGCGCGCTCGGATAGATCCTCTTGAGCCTGATCTGTTTGGAATCGGGCAGTGACATAGGCGAGATCTTGAGCTGAGTTCCGGTGACGGCGACTTCCTCCAGTTGATACTCGCGGCAGAGCAGTCGAAGCTTGGCCACCGAGATCAGCCGTCGAACCTCTTCGGGCAGTGGGCCGTAGCGATCGACCAGTTCTTCGACTACGGCAGCGATGCCGTCGGAATCAGTTGCCGCAGCGAGCTTGCGGTACCCCTCCAACCTGAGCCTGTCACTGGTGACGTAGTCGGGCGGGATGTGTGCGTCCACCGGTAGGTCGATCCGGACTTCCTTCGTGCCCTCGTCCATGGTGATCGGTTTGCCGTCGGCTGCAGCCCGGAAGGCTTCGACCGCCTCACCGACCAGCCTGACGTACAGATCGAACCCGACCCCCGCGACGTGGCCGGACTGCTCTGCGCCCAGAACGTTTCCGGCTCCACGGATTTCGAGGTCCTTCATCGCGACGGCCATACCCGCGCCGAGGTCCGAATTCTGCGAAATCGTTGCCAGTCGGTCGTATGCCGTTTCCGTCAAAGGCTTTTCGGCCGGGTACAGGAAATAGGCGTATCCACGTTCACGACTACGCCCGACGCGTCCGCGAAGCTGATGCAACTGCGAGAGGCCCAGCGAATCCGCGCGTTCGACGATCAGTGTGTTCGCGTTCGAGATGTCCAGACCGGTTTCGATGATCGTGGTACAGACCAACACGTCGAAGTCGCGTTCCCAGAATCCTTGCACAGTCTTTTCGAGAGTGTCCTCGTTCATCTGACCGTGCGCGACGACGACGCGAGCCTCCGGGACGAGTTCGCGGATCTTCTTGGCTGCCTTGTCGATCGAGCTGACACGGTTGTGAACGTAGAAGACCTGACCGTCGCGCAGAAGTTCACGCCGGATGGCCGCGGCAACCTGCTTGTCCGCATACGCGCCGACGTACGTGAGGATAGGATGACGTTCTTCCGGCGGTGTGAGGATCGTGGACATTTCACGGATCCCGGCCATGCTCATCTCGAGAGTACGAGGAATCGGGGTAGCCGACATCGTCAGGACGTCGACGTGGGTGCGTAGCGCCTTGATGTGTTCCTTGTGCTCGACTCCGAATCGCTGTTCCTCGTCGACGATCACAAGCCCGAGGTCCTTCCAGCGAATACCGGTCTGCAGCAACCTGTGAGTACCGACGACGATGTCGATCTCACCTTCCGCCATGCCGGCGATGATTTCCTTCGAGTCCTTGGCGTCGGTGAACCGGGACAGCCCTCGCACCTTCACCGGGAACGACGCCATTCGTTCGGTGAAGGTCTGAAGATGTTGCTGTGCAAGCAGAGTCGTCGGCACCAGCACCGCCACTTGCTTGCCGTCCTGCACTGCCTTGAACGCGGCGCGGACGGCGATCTCCGTCTTGCCGTACCCGACGTCACCGATGACCACCCGGTCCATCGGAACCGGCTTCTCCATGTCGGCCTTGACCTCACTGATAACGGTCAACTGGTCGATCGTCTCGGTGAACGCGAATGCGTCTTCGAGTTCCTTCTGCCACGGTGTGTCCGGGCCGAACGCATGCCCGGGAGCAGCCTGACGCGCTGCGTAGAGCTGAACCAGCTCGCCCGCGATCTCACGAACTGCCTTGCGGGCCTTACGCTTGGTGTTTGCCCAGTCGGATCCACCGAGCTTGCTCAGCGCCGGCAACTCCCCACCGACGTATCGGGAGAGTTGATCGAGCGATTCCATCGGGACGAACAGACGATCGCCCGGGTGACCGCGCTTGCTCGGCGCGTATTCGATGACCAGGTATTCACGACGCGCCCCACCGATGGTGCGTTCGACCATTTCGACGAACCGGCCGATACCGTGCTGATCATGCACGACCATGTCCCCTGCCGACAGCGCGAGGGGATCAACCTGATTGCGGCGCTTGGCCGGCAAGCGCTTTCCGTCGCCGACCGCAGCAACGCGGTTGCCGGTCAGATCGGACTCGGTGACGATCACCATCCCAGGCGTCGAGTCGTCGCCGGCGAGTACCAGTCCGTCATGCAGTGATCCGCGGAGCACCGCGACCTGTCCACGGGCGGGGGTAGCGCCGGCATCGAGCATCTTGGCGGGCACTTCGGCTTCACCGAGTCGCTCCACGACGCGGCTTGCGGTTCCGGCACCTGCCACCACGATCGCCGCGCGACCGCCCGTGCTCACGTGCGCCCGAAGGCTGACGAACAGCTCGGCCAACAGGTCGTCGGAACCGCGCACCTGCGGTGCCGCATGCACCGGGAGTTCGAGTTCTTCACCGTTTCCCGACGCCAGCGGGCTGACTGTCCACCAGGGTCGGCCGGCAGCTTCGGCAGATTCGCGAACATGACGAAGCGACCGGTACGCGGAGGCACCGAGATCGACTCCTCCGCCGTTGAGGATCGACGTGTCGAGCGGTGCAGCGCCGCCGATCGACGCCGCCGTCCACGATGCTTCCAAGAATTCCTGGCCGGTGCGCACCAGGTCGGTGGCGCGGGTGCGCACCTTTTCCGGATCACACAGAAGAATGTGCGCCCCTTCGGGAAGTACATCGGAAAGTAGTTGCAGTTCACCGGGTTTGAGAACCGGGAGCAGAGCTTCCATCCCCTCGACGGGGATACCTGCCGAGATCTTGTCCAGCATCTCGACCAACGACGCGTCAGCCTGGTTCTCAGCAGCGAGTGCGGTAGCTCGATCACGAACATCAGCTGTCAGAATCAGTTCACGACACGGCGGCGCGATCACGGAATCGACGTCGACGTCCGCTAGCGAACGCTGATCGGCAACTGAGAAGTAGCGAAGCTCCGATACCTCGTCACCCCAGAATTCGATACGGACCGGATGATCCGCCGTCGGCGAGAACAGGTCGAGAATGCCACCACGGACCGCGAACTCACCACGCTTTCCCACCATGTCGACGCGGCTGTACGCCATCTCCACCAGACGAACCAGAACGGAATCGAAATCGATCTCGGTGCCGACGCGCAACGTGATCGGTTCTATCTCGCCCAGGCCTGGCGCCATCGGCTGAACGAGAGAGCGCACCGTGGTGACGATCACCCGAAGTGGCGATCCGTACGAGGCGTCGTCTGGTCTGGCGAGTCTGCGCAGTACCTCCACCCGTCGCCCAACGGTATCCGCGCTCGGCGACAGTCGCTCGTGCGGCAATGTTTCCCACGACGGAAACTGCGCCACTCCTCCACCGAGCATCTCGGTGAGTTCCGAAGTCAGATCGTCGGCTTCACGACCGGTGGCTGTCACCAGCAGCACCGGCGTGCGAGCGGCGAGTGCAGCGGCGATGAACGGTCGAGCCGGCTTCGGAGCCACGATGTCCAAGGCGGCCGATCCGATGGATTCGATCACCGGAGTGAACGCGGCATCTGCGAGGGCGACCTCGGCGAGTCCAGCGAGCGCAGTCTGGGCAGAGGACAAGGAAGTCAACGAACGCGCTCCTGAACAGTGATGACGGGTTGCGGACGCACAGCCCGAGCGCAATATCCCCACCGAGGCAGAGTTGTGCGCCGGTTCGATTCTATCGGTGTGCGATCTCGCAGCGCAGTCCGATCCGTTCAGTTTCCCGTAGCACTCGTCTTCTTCGACGTCCGCTTGGACGGCGAGGATTGTGTGACCGGAGTGATCGGCGGCGCCACGGCCACACTCACGTGCGAGTTGAGCGCCCGAACGCGACCGATCACTTTCGTCGCCTGACCGGTTCTCCGTAGGCGTACAGTCCTGCGACCGTTCGGCGCGAGGTGGAACCAGGAGTCTTCGGGCTCGAAGCACTGCAGTTCGAGGGCAACGTATTGGGCTGAAGCATCCGTCGAGACGTCGACTACCCACTCCGAGTCACCGACGTTGCGCGCTGTGGCAACAAGTCCGACCGATCGCTCGCGAGGCCGCGCCGGACCCCCCAGGAGGTGGACCACTTCGTCCACCATCTCGCCGTCTTCGTCTTCGAGTGTGACGGTGACGGCGTCGTATGTCCGCGCCCCGAACCGAAAGACGTGAGTGAGGTCGGTGAAACGGCCGACAAGGCTGTCCACGGACCAGGTCAGACTTGAATGCGCTTCCACCTTGACCGGTAGCGCGACGTCGACCGGGACGACACCTGACCGACTGTGCGCTCGAAACCTGATCTCGCCGACGACAGGTTCGGCGGTCTCGTTGATCGCGTCGAGCCTCAATCCGTCCATACCGTCGTCCGTGACGAGGAGCGCAATCGGTTTGGCGCTCCTACGGAGCACGAACCACGGAGCTTTGGGGCTGCCGCTCCAATCGAGGACCCCCCATCCCGGTCCGGGCTCCAGGTCTCGCAGTGCGAGTGTCAAGGCGCCGTCGCACCGAGAGTCCGGGCGACGCCAGTATCCGAGCGTCGATGCGAACGCCTCACATACAGCTGCTCGCCCCAGGTCGAGATAGCGTTCCGGGTCGGACCACCGGACTTCACGAGCGTCTTCGCCGAAAAGCGCGTGGACGTAGTGGTCCCGAACATCCTCGAAATCCCACGACGATCCGTTGTCCCGAGGCACCGCGGCTTTCCATGCCGGGTGGTGCCCCGCGACGGCGAGTGAACCGAATTCGTTCTCGATCACCGCATTCGACGGTGGAATCGAAAATGCCAATGATTCGGTCGCAAAACGTACTCGCGCGCTGAGCACGTCGGCCAGTGGACGACGATAGGCACCCACCCCGAAGTAGTGAGCGACCCCGCTTCCGACATGCGTTGCCAATTGCTCGCCCCCGCGAGGCGCCGAGGGGGACGAAGTCACGTACTCGAGTTCGGGTGCCACCGTCGAGATCAACTCCGGCAGTCTCGAATGAATGAGCGGGATGTGTTGATCGACCAAGCCCAGCATGGTCGGCTGCTGTTCGGTCTCGCTGCCGCCGCAGAAGACTGCCAAAGCGGGATTTCCGCGCACTCTGTGCAAGAACTCGGTGACCTCGGAGGCAACGAGTTCGAAGAATTCGTCGGTGTCGGGCGGATCGAGCGTCGCCAACATCATGTCCTGCCACACGAGAATGCCCAGTCGCGCGCATTCCTCCCAGAAGTGGTCGCTCTCGTAGACCATCGTCCCCGGGATTCGAATCATGTTCAGGCCGGCCTCTGCCAGGCGTTCCAAGACGCGAGTGGTGCCGGCGTCGCCTTGAAGCGAGATCGGGTCGGTCGGCACCCACACCGAACCACGGCAGTACACCCGGATGCCGTTGACATACAAACGGAATCCACCATCGGATCTGTCGAACTCCACCGTCCGGAAGCCAACTGAACCGAGATGCTCGGAGACTCCGACCGCTTCCATCGTCACCCGATAAGTGCGCGGGGTGCCATGAGTGTGCGGCCACCACAACTGCGCGTCCGGCACTTCGACGACGCCGGACACCTCGAGAAATCCATCCGGTCCGGCGGATACAGCCAATTGCCGCGAGTGATCGCCGACGCGCACGGTCACGTACTCCAGCGAGGCCGGCAATCCGGTGAGCCGAGCACTGACGGCAACACGACCGGTTGTGCCGTCAACACTCGCATGCTTGACAGCAGAGACTAAGGCGGCAATCCCCTTGTCCAACAAGCGGATACCCCGCCACGGACCCACCGGTACCGGTACACCACTGAACACGGGAGCCATACCGAGCATCGTGGTTCGTATCCACCGAAGACCCTGTTCACGGACCATCGACGATCGCCAACGTCCTCGAGGACGCCTCGATCTCAAAATCGCGGAGAGAGAATGAAAATGAACAGCCACCTGGACACGTTTACCAGCGCCGACTCCGGCCGGAATGCTCACTTCCCCAGGTGCGAACATGGATTCAGTGGACGCGACACGGACACCGCCGATCCAGACATCCGCAAACGCCGTCATACCGTCGAACTGGAGCAGCCACGACCCCTCACCAGTCGTGGCCACGGTAGTCACGAACCACCAGTCCGACGATGAAACGGATGATTCTGAAACAGACGACGACGAAACGGACTTCGTGCGTCCGGCGTCCGTCTGCTCCGCACGTAACGCACCGACGACTGTTCCAGGCACGGACGCTGCGACCCACTCGGTCACGGCTTCGAGGGCATCCGGGTCAGATATGGATCCGGGTTCGGTTGCAGCGCATCGCCATATCGCGCCGGCCAGCAGGTCTGCTGACGAACGAGGCACTGTCAGACCAACCTCAGGTGTCGATGCGAGTCGACGCCGACTGTGTCGGCAACGATTTCCATCGCCCTCTTCCACGACACGGCCATCTCGTCGAGTTGCTCACGCGGGTCCACCGCGCGACCCCTGGAGGCACGCGCCATCTGAAACTGCACGCTCTTGGCACCGGATGCCACTTTGCGGAAATCTGGCGCAGCTTCGCCTGTCCCGGAGAAACCTGCAGTGTCCAAGAACTCGCTGGCGTCGGCAGCCAGCTCCGCGCTGGCCCCGCACTGACGAAGTAGCCCGAAGGACCAGAGGTGAAAGGCATCCATACCCGCCCCCTGCACCCATTCGAGGTCTTCGATCACCTTGCGTCCCAGCTCTCGCACGGGATTACCCACCGCTCGAACCGCTACATTCCGCCGAGCCACTTCGGCGATGTTTCCGGCGTTGGTCGCGTGAACCGGATTCAACCTGATCTGTTCGACATAGGGCACGAACGAAGGAAGTGAGGAACGATCGAGATCGAAGACGCCGGAGAAATCGTCGCCTCGCAGCAAGTAGTACCCGCTGTTGTGAAAGTACTCGAGCTCGCCGGCAACGCGATCGATCCGATTGGGCACGATCGTGGTCTTGGTGTGCCCCTCGTGATAGCTCGTTCCAAGAGTGTCGGGAAGCCAGTATCCGTCCACTTCAACCGTCGACAGCATCCCAACCGCGAGGTTGTCCTCGACATGGATCAGCGGTGCCCGCCAGACGTTCATCTCGGCGACTTCGATTCCGTACAGCGCGTAGATGTCCTCGGCCTTGAGCTTGAGGAACGTCCACTGAGTCCCGTCGAACCGCGATGAGAAGGCACATGCCAATGCCGGGACGGGGTCCAACCCCAGCGAATGCAACACTTCGATCCACAGATCCGTGTAGCAGTTGGTCTGCGCCCACACGCGGTCGTCCTGGTGCAACGAATGGGGCCGGTAGCGATCAGGTGAAATGTCGATGAGCCGTGACATCAGATGCCCATTCGTTCACGAACGGAGGTTGGCCATGCAGCCACGTCAAGACCATGAGTCCGCAACAAGGACAACGCGATTCGCTCCATCCCGAAGCCGACGCACGAGCTGTGTGCCACCTCCCCCTCCGCCGTTCGGATGTCGAAGTTGACACCGAAATGGTCGAGATGTTTGTTCGAGGACACGATCGCCGTGCCCTCGTCGAGATCTCCGTAGAGCCGAACTGTCAGTTCCGTCTTGAGATTCTCTTCACGCTGGTTGGCTGCAAGCATCTTTCCGGCGCGCCCGAAGAAAGGATCATTGGCGATCACCGGGGTAGCGTCGAGTTCGAGCCGGCCGAGCACCTCGAGCCCCCGCTCGATCCAGTGCTCGCGATGCGCTCGCGCTGCCGCGGCGTCACCGATCGTCACGAACTCGTGCATCCGAAACGCTTGCATGCGAGCCGGATCGATGGCCGGTTCGTGCCGGAAGCAAAAACCGTAGATGTCCAGCAGCACGCCGCCTTCGGGCAGAACTCCGGTGTACCGCGCATAGGCAGGATGGCACGCTGCGGACACGAGCATGGTCTCGGTCGGCTCGAGGTGGCGGTCCCACGATTGTCCGTCGGCGCGATCGGCCAGCAGTCGCGCGTGATCGCGATTGGAACCGGCGAAGGTGTTGATGGCGCCGGTGAGGTTGGGAAACGAAGCGATGTAGTCGGTGCGCTCGAAACTGCTCCGCGGGAACACCGGCGGGAACCGCAGCCGAGTCGCGGCGTCGCCTGGCCCCGCTGCAATCACCACTCGGTCGATACCGTCGACGATGTCCTCGAACACTCCGGAACGCCCGTAGAGTCCCGGCACCTCCGTCTCGACGAGAAGTCCTTCGACGAGCAGTTCACGTTGAAATGCAGCCCGGGCCCGATCCAGATCGGTCTCGCCTGTCACAGTCTCGGTCGTCACAGTCTCGTTCGTCATAGCGTTCCCCGGTATCCGATAGCCATGTGCGCTGAACCTGCCATGATTCGATCGTTGTTCACCATCACCGCTGCGCCGTGCGCGTCACGAAGGTGCCGACCGAGCGAGAATTCGGTGTCCTCGCGATATCCCGAGATTCCACAGATCAACATTGTCTGCCCCACGATTTCCACCACCGCTGTCGACGCTGTGACTTTCAGGTTGTTCATTGCGAGCGAAAATCCCACCGCTCCCGTCGCCTCGAAATCGGCAACGCCTTCCTCCGCGTGGACTGCGCGGTCGTACCTGCGTGCAGAGGCGCCGACGAGATCGGCGAATTGTTGTGCCGAAGCGGCAACTTCGGCGAGCCGCAGCGCTCCGGGGGAAGTGACCCCGGGCTGCTTGCGGGCGGCGGCACGCACGTACTTGCGCGCCTTCTCGACTGCAGCGTCGGCAATTCCCAACCACACCGAACTCCAGACGACGTGCGAGACCGGAAGCATCGTGTGGGTGGAGATATCGGAATACGGTACGTCGGCGACCATCTCCGGCGTCGAGGTGGCCCGAAGGATGTAACCGAGACTGCAAGTTCCCCTCAGCCCCAGCGTGTTCCACTCGGTGGTGCGTTCGAGCGTCAGGTCTGGGGTACGACACACCACGAGAACCTGATCGTTCGGCTGACTCTCCGGTGTTCGCCGAGCCGTCACGACTATCGCGTCGGAGTGTTCACCGTACGAAATGACAGGCGCGTTCTTGATCAACAGCAGGTGACCGCCCAAGTCTTCCACCGCGCAGTAACTCCGGCTGACGTCACCACCGATTCCCAGCTCAGTGGTTGCCGATGCCAACAGCAATTGCTTGTCGACCGTTTCTTCGACAAACTCGCGTAGTGCTTCGGTGTTGCCGTGCTTGACCAACGAGTATATCTGCGTCTGATGCATCGCGAAAATCATTCCGCTTGCTGCACAGCGTGTTCCGATCACACGGGCGATCTGCGACACTTCCTGCAGCGAGAGCCCTTCGCCGCCTAGTTCCCTCGGCACAGCTACGGACAGCAGCCGTTCGCTTCGCATGGCGTCGACAGCTTCACGCGGAAACCTTGCTTCTGCATCGACTTCGTCGGCCCACACCGCTGCAACTTCGTCGGCCAACCGTGCGGCCCGCTCGAGGGCCGTTCCGGTGGAGCACTGCGATTGCGGAGCGTTCATGCAGCACCCAACTCCGTCAACGCACCCTCGATCGCCTTGACGCTTGCGAAAGTACTCTTCCGCAACAACTCGTCAGGGAACTCGATGTCGAACGAATCCTCCAGCGCCAACATGACATTCACGCTCGCGTGCGACGTCAAACCCAACTCGTAAAGATCGGCCTCTCCGTCGATCGTGCTCACGTCGACTGCCAGCCGACCGTGCTCGACGAGCACTTTCCGAATTGCCTGATCAATCATCAGCGATGTCGTCCTTCTTTTCGATGCGAGCGCCCGAGCGTGTTGCGATCACCATTGCGATGGCCACGTCCGCTTCGTGCGAGATAGATACTTGAAAATCGTGCAGATCCTGGGCCCGCGCGAGTTCCGCGGCATTACCGGACAGTGTCACCCCACAGCCACCCCACTCGGCCCGAGTGATTTCGATGGAACTCCACGGAACGGGAACGTCACCAGGCCGCACTACCTTCACCACAGCCTCTTTGGCGGCGAAACGTGCAGCCAATCGTTGATCCCGCGCCGGCCCGGCGCACGTCTGCAATTCGTGCGGGGTGAAGGTCCGATCGAGATACCTCCGCCCGAAGAGTTCAATACTTCGAGTGACATCCACGACGTTCACTACGTCACAGCCGATCCGCGGGCCGATGTCGAGCATCGGCGTCGGCGCAGTGTCACCCATCTGTCGACTCCCCATCTGGGGTCGTACACGCCGGGCAGCCCCCTATGCTGCCCGGTGCGCCGACGCCGTCACCCTGCCCTGACAAACCTTCATTCTCAGCAATTCTTCAGCTACCGATAGAACATACCGCAATCCGAAGATTGACGGCAAGATCGGACTTCCAGATTCCCATCAACACTATAAACATACTCTCAGTTTGTTTCGAATGCAGAACAAAGAGAACAATGTCCCTACCAGGACATTTGCAGCAAATTGACCAAAGGAGCAGTGCGGAGAGCCAGTGATTTCAGTGATCACTGGCAAGGCGACGGGCCGCGAATTGCCTGAAGTACTCCACTTTCGATTCCGGGACCACGATCGGAAGTATCAGATTCCACGATGCCTTCATGGAGTCCGAAAGCTCACGAACGGTCCCGGTCGCGGCTGCCATCAGCCGAACTCCCGACGCAACTTCCAACAGGAAACGAGCAATGTCAGCAGAATCCGCGTCCGAACGCAGATCACCCTCGTCGGCGGCACGGCTGGCAAGTTCACGGTAAATGTCGAGCCACACGTCCAGAGTCGCCGGCCCGGAGCCCCGGTAGTCCCCGATCTCGACCAACAAGCGGAACGTCGCTCTAACCATGGCGTCATGCGCACCGATGTCGACGATGACCGACGAAATACCGATCAGTGACTCGAGTGCGGGAGTTCGACGGTCCAACCAGAGCTCACATTTTGCGTCGAAACGTGCCGAACCCTCGTCTATCACCGCCAGCGCGAGTTCTTCCTTGGACCCGAAATGGAAGTACAGGGCGCCTTTCGTCACCTGCGACTCGGCGATGATCTCGCTCAAGCTGGCATTGGCATAGCCCAGGCGCAAGAACACACCCGCTGCTCCGCGCAGCACCGAATCACGGGTGGCTTCTGCCCGCTCTTGCCTCACCATCGATCCGGCCTCCAATCACCACACATCGAACGAATTCTTGGTCTTACCCGTTCACAGCGTCAAAATGGATGGCACGGTTCGGCATTCAACCCACCCTGCAAACAAATGAGACATTTGCCCATCAAACGATCGTGATACAGCGAACACAGCTTAGACCGCGATCCATCTCTGCGCGGCAGGCGCGCCTGGTTAACCCTCCAATTGTGGATCGGCTTCCAGATTCGTCAGCCCATTCCAACACAAATTCACGAGGTGAGCGGCGACAACTTCCTTCGACGGAGTCCGTTCGTCGAGCCACCAAGTAGCCGTAGTGGACACCATGCCGACAAGCGCCTGTGCGTACATCGTTGCTAGTCCGGGGTCGAAACCGCGTCTGGAGAAGTCCCCCGCCAACAGGTAGCCCACCTGACTGATCGCGTCGTTGAGGAGGCTCGAATATGTCCCACTGGGCGCGACAACGGACGAATCGCGCACGAGTATCCGAAATCCGTCGGTGTGCTCTTCCACGTAGGTGAGCAAAGCCAACGCAACCCGCTCGACTCGAACTCTCGAGCGATTTTGTGAGAGCGAAGACGTGATCATCTCGAGGAGTCGCGACATCTCCCGGTCCACTACGACGGCGTACAGCCCCTCCTTGCCGCCGAAGTGCTCGTACACGACAGGCTTGGACACGTTCGCGCGCTGGGCGATCTCCTCGATCGAGGTCGCTTCGTATCCCCGTTCGGCGAACAATGCCCGCCCGATCTCGATCAGCTGTTGCCGACGTTGGGTACCGGTCATCCGGATCCGTGTCACTCGTTCGGGAACTGGATCCCCGCCACCCGAACCGGACACCGTCGCCATTGTCTTCCTCTCGCCGACACACAAATTACTGCTGTGGACGCTCAGCCTATCGGGACTTCAGGGGCCCGATCGGAGGAGCGGTTCGACCTACGGCGGGTCGGCATGCGATTATTCTTTCGCGCGTTCGGCCGCAAGGCTCGGCAATGCGTGGCAATCCGCCGTGGTGTAATGGCAGCACCTCTGATTTTGGTTCAGATAGTTCAGGTTCGAGTCCTGGCGGCGGAGCTGGTGAACAACATGCTTTCCCGAGCGGAATGTATGTCTTGATCGACAGTTTGATCGACAGAGGGAGCTCAAACCAGTGCAGACCGCCGTGATCGTTCTCGCAGCGGGTGCCGGTACACGAATGAAGTCGAAGACTCCCAAGGTCCTCCACACTCTCGCCGGACGCAGCATGCTGGCACATTCGCTTCACGCGGCAACCTCACTGAATCCCACGCACCTGGTGACCGTCGTCGGTCACGATCGTGAGCGTGTCACCGAAGCCGTGAACGCAGTCGCCGGGGAACTGGACCGTTCCGTCACCGTCGCTGTTCAGGACGAGCAGAAGGGCACCGGGCACGCTGTCAGTTGTGGGCTCGAGGGGTTGCCGGCCGACTTCTCCGGGACCGTACTCGTCACAGCCGCCGACGTGCCTCTGCTCGACGGAAAGACCATCGCAGACCTCCTCGCCCAGCACACGGCTGCTCCCGCGGCCGCGGTGACGGTGTTGACGTCGACGGCCGTCGACCCCACCGGCTACGGGCGAATCCTTCGTACGACGGACGGCGAGGTGAACGCCATAGTCGAGGAGAAGGAAGCCACCGATTCGCAGCGCTCGATCACCGAGGTCAATTCAGGGGTCTACGCCTTCGACTTCGAAACTCTGCGCGACGCGCTGGCGTCCCTCGACTCCAACAACGCACAACACGAGTTCTATCTCACCGATGTGATCATGATCGCCCGTCGCGCGGGCAAGCGTGTTCGTGCTCAGCACATCGCGGATTCGGTTCTCGTCGCGGGCGCCAACGATCGCGTGCAGCTCTCGACGCTCGCCCGCGAGATGAACCGTCGGATCCTCGAGAAGTGGATGCGTGCCGGCGTCACCGTCGTCGATCCTGCGAGCACATGGATAGATTGCGACGTGCACGTCGCACAGGACGTGACGCTCCTGCCCGGAGTTCAGTTGACCGGCACAACCTCGGTGGGCGAAGACGCCGTGATCGGCCCGGATACCACCTTGGACAACGTGACCGTCGGTGAGCGCGCAGTAGTCGTCCGCTCGCACGGGACCGACTCCGTTGTCGGCGCGGACGCGGCTGTGGGCCCCTTCGCCTATCTCCGGCCTGGTACCCGCCTCGGGGCACACGGCAAGATCGGCGCCTACGTGGAGACCAAGAACGCGGATATCGGCGAGCATTCGAAGATTCCGCATCTTACCTACGTCGGCGACGCCACCATCGGCCATCACAGCAATATCGGAGCTTCGAGCGTCTTCGTCAATTACGACGGGGTGAACAAGAGCCGTACTGTGGTGGGGTCGCATGTCCGAACAGGCTCCGACACCATGTTCGTCGCCCCTCTCGTCGTGGGAGACGGCGCATACACGGGTGCGGGCACGGTCTTGAAGAACGACGTACCGCCTGGGGCGCTCGCCGTCTCGGGTGGGGTGCAGCGCAACATCGAGGGCTGGGTCCAGAAGAATCGTCCCGGCACACCCGCGGCCGATGCCGCTGCAGCAGCTGCACAACCTGACGGCCCTGCAACAACCTGACAGCCCTGCACAACAGACAGCACAGATCACCACCAGATCGACCGGCAAGTACAAAAGGACGGCATGAACCAGTGACTGCGAATTGGATCGACAACCAGAAGAACCTGATGTTGTTCTCGGGTCGCGCACATCCCGAGTTGGCGGAGCAGGTGGCGAAGGAACTCGACATCCGCGTCACCCCGCAGACCGCGCGCGACTTCGCGAACGGTGAGATCTTCGTTCGATTCGAAGAGTCGGTTCGCGGCTCCGATGCGTTCGTCCTGCAGAGTCATCCGGCACCGCTGAACACGTGGGTGATGGAGCAGCTCATCATGATCGACGCTCTCAAGCGTGGATCGGCAAAGCGCATCACCGCCGTTCTTCCGTTCTACCCGTACGCCCGCCAGGACAAGAAGCATCGCGGACGCGAGCCGATCTCCGCTCGCCTGATTGCCGACCTGCTCAAGACCGCCGGCGCCGATCGCATCATCACGGTCGACCTGCATACCGATCAGATCCAGGGCTTTTTCGACGGCCCCGTCGATCACATGCACGCACACAGCCAGTTGGCCAACCACATTCGCGCGGGCTACAACCTCGAGAACATCACGGTGGTGTCCCCCGACTCGGGCCGCGTTCGTGTCGCCGAGAAGTGGGCCGACTCGCTCGGCGGAGCACCGCTGGCATTCATTCACAAGACGCGCGACCCGTTGGTACCCAACCAGGTCAAGTCCAACCGCGTCGTCGGTGAGGTCGAAGGTCGCACCTGTATCCTGATCGACGACATGATCGACACCGGCGGAACCATCGCCGGCGCGGTCAAGGTGCTCAAGGAGGCCGGTGCAGGTGACGTCGTCATCGCTGCAACCCACGGCGTCCTCTCCGACCCTGCGGCCGAGCGTCTGTCGACGTGTGGCGCGAAGGAAGTTGTTGTCACCAACACACTTCCGATCGACGAGTCGAAGAAGTTCCCGACGCTGACGGTGCTGTCCATCGCACCGCTGCTCGCTCGCACCATCAAGGAAGTTTTCGAGAACGGTTCTGTGACTTCGCTGTTCAACGGCAGCGCCTAGTCTCGCGCCGCACTACGGGCGCGTACCTGTGACTTCACGGTCACCGGTACGCGCCCGTCGTCGTCTTCGTGAACCTCTCAGAAACAGACCACCCGGTCATCATGAAACCACCTGTGGGACACACGAATACCGCCGAATGCGACGATTGGCATGATCTTGATCACGCTACCGTCGAGAAACCCAGGTCGATGTTGGGGCGGTGTTCACCGCGCCGCAATCTTCGCCTAGTGTGGCTCGTCGTGATCGACGCGCAAACCCTGGAATCCCGGCCCGAATCTCATTCCCTGAATTCATCAGTTCCGACGATCCGGCGGTGGCGCCCAGGATCTTGTGTCTGGTGCGGAGACGACAACTCCGTGGACATGTTCCGCAACGAACCCCGCTGCGGAAAATGCCGTGAAAACGAAGGCATCATCGACGACGCCAAGCGCTTCCTCGGCATGTACGGTCTGCGCCCGCTCGGCGGCACGCTGCAGTCCGACGACGACGAAGAGCGCGAGTACCGCGTCAACGCACGCGAGGCCCGCCGAGTCCTGAACGAGATCCGTATGGACGTCCTTCCTGATGCGGCCGCTGTTCGCAAGGCAATTCGGCCCCGCGCCGCAACGGTTGTCGCCGACACGTCACCCGCACGCGCTTCCCGCCCCGCCAGCACGGGCACAGCGACGCGTGTTGCCGCTCCGGTCAAGACCGACACCGTGGACATCGACACGCTCCAGACGCGCGTCCTAGGGCTTCTCGATCAGCTCGGTTCGATCGACGAGCAGATCAAGGTCGCCGAACTCGCACAAGGGTTGCCGGCTCGCGCACGACTGAGCGATCTGAACAAGCAGAAGGCCACGGTTCTTCGCACGCTGGCCGCTCTCGAGAAGGCCCGCATCGCCGCCTCCAACTAATTCTCCTCGCGTCCGTCCCACGGCCCCGTCTCACTTGCGAGACGGGGCCGTTCTGTATGAGCAGGTACCTTTACGAATCGTGAATGACATCACCATCACTTTCGTCGTGCTTGCACTGGTCGTGGCGCTGTTCGTGATCGGCCGAATCCCGGTCGGCATCATCGCGATCGGCACTGCCCTGGCGCTGTACGCCACCGGTGTGATCACGATGGAGCAGGCGCTCGCCGGATTCGGCGATCCCACGGTGGTGTTCATCGCCGCGCTTTTTGTCGTCAGCGAAGCCCTCGACGCCACCGGTGTCACCACGTGGGCGGGCGAGAAACTGCTGGCTAAAGTCGGCGAATCCCGAGTCCGTCTCGTGAGTGCGATCATGTTGCTGGTTGCCGCGTTGACCGCATTGATCAGCGTCAACGGGGCCGTAGCCGCGTTGGTACCGATGGTGGTCGTCTTGGCGGTACGTCTCGGTAAATCGACGTCACAACTGCTTCTGCCGTTGGCATTTGCCGCCCATGCCGGATCGATGCTCACCTTGACCGGAACACCGGTCAACATCATCGTTTCCGAAGCCGCCGAGGAATCCGGGGCCGGTGCTTTCGGGTTCTTCAGTTTCACCTTGGTCGGTGCGCCGCTCGTATTGGGAACGATTGCGATCGCCGTACTTCTCGGTCCTCACGTCCTCCCCCATCGTGCGGGGACGTCGATGTCGCCTGACCTGAGCCGGCATGCCAAGACCCTCGCGAAGCAGTATCAGCTCATGGGAAAGGATGCGCCGTCCGCAGAGCCCTTGATCACCAAGCACGACGGCGTGGTCGAAGTGATCATCCCGCCGCGCTCGGAAATGATCGGCGACAGGGCTTTTCCGGGCATGGTGACCGACAGTGGAGATCTGGTGATACTCGCAGTCCAGCGCGCCGGTGAGGACTGCGGCCCCAAGGGCGTCAAGTTGGCGGCCGGTGACACGCTTCTCCTGCAAGGAAGCTGGGACGATCTCGACACCCACACCGCCGTCGATCCGAACGTCCTCGTGGTCGACGCACCTGCCCAGATCCGTAAGCAGGCAGCCCCGTTGGGAACCCGCGCGGTCATCGCTCTCGTCGTCGTTGCGGCGATGGTAGTGATGCTGACGTTCGGATTGGTGCCGTCCGCGATAGCCGGACTCCTCGCGGCATGTGCGATGGTGCTGCTACGAGTCATCAGCGTCGAGCAGGCGCATCGGTCCATCTCGTGGACCACGTTGATTCTCGTCGGCGGAATGATCCCGCTGTCGACCGCAATCCAGCAGACCGGCGCGGCCGAAAAGCTCGCGCATGCGTTTGTCGACGTCGTCGGTGGGGCAAGCCCGTATGTCGTCGTCGCTGGACTCTTCGTCGTGACGGCGACTCTGGGCCAGCTGATCAGCAACACTGCAACCGCGTTGATCATCACGCCGATCGCGATCTCGGTCGCCATCGAACTCGACATCTCGGTGCTGCCCCTTCTGATGACGGTCACCGTCGCTGCCGCGGCCTCCTTCCTGACGCCCGTAGCCACTCCCGCGAACATGATGGTGATGGGCCCTGGTGGTTACAAGTTCGGCGACTACTGGAAGCTCGGACTCCCGATGTTGTTGTGGTTCCTGATAGTTGCAACGGTGTTGATCCCAGTGATCTGGAGTTTCTGATGTGCTCACCGAAGGTCTTGTCGGAGGTCTACGAATCGATCGGACGCGAAGGCAGGAAGATCAGCCGTCGATCGATGTTCGCGGCGCTGGGCACCGGTGCCCTCGGCGCGACCGTCATGGCCGGCGCTGTACAGCCCACTGCGTCGGCAACGCCATCGGGTCGGACCATTGTCGATCTGACCCACGTACTGACGCCGGAGTTCCCGGTGTGGCCGGGCGCGCGCTCGTTCGAGATGAGGAACCTGGCGAAGATCGCCGACGCCGCCGGATCTCTGGGCTCGCTCGGCTCCGCCGAGTCAGGTGGAAACTTCTACCTCAACGAACTCCGCCTAGAAGAACACACTGGTACTCACATCGACGCTCCCGCACACGCCAGTGCGGACGGAATCACCGTCGAGAAGATTCCCGTCGCCGACCTCGTCGTGCCGATTGCGGTCGTCGACATCAGTGCCCGAGCCTCCGTCGACCCCGACACACTGCTCACCCGCCAGGATATCCTCGATTGGGAGTCCCTTCACGGGACCATCGCTCCCCGCAGCCTGGTTGCGATGAACTCGGGTTGGGATACCCGGGCCGGTGCCGGTGGCGCCTTCACGAATCGAGATGCACTCGGCGTGCAACACACACCGGGATTCAACCCCGAGGCGATCGACTTTCTCGTCCGCGAGCGCAACATCGTCGCCGTGGGCTCGGACACCCTCAGCATCGACGCGGGCCGAAGCACCACCCACGGGGCTCACCGAAGCGCTTTGGGCTCAGGAAAGTACGCAGTCGAAGCCATCGCAAATCTGTCCGCACTTCCGGCCGTCGGCGCCACGGTGATGGTGGGAGCGCCGACGCATGCGGGTGGTTCGGGTGGTCCGTGCCGGGTCATCGCCTGGTACTGAAGATCAGGGCGTGGGCGTCACCCGCAGCACCTTGTCGCCGGCGCCGTTGTCGGTGGTCACCAGGAGCGAGCCGTCGGGCGTCGGGGTCACCGACCGCAAGCGACCGAACTGGTTCTCCAACCCGAAGGTCTGCGCGTCGACCGAGCGTCCGTCGGCATTCAGGCGGAGGAAGATCAGTTCCTTGCTCTTGAGGCCACCCATTACGAGCGCACCGTCCCAGGCACCCCATGCAGCTCCACCGGTGAAGGCAGCGCTGGCGGTAGCCAACGTCGAGCTACCCGAACGCCACACCGCCGCAATTGCTCCCGGCACTCGCACCGGGTCGGTCATCGGCACGGATTCGTCGTACGTTCCGGGAAGCCGATCCGGGCGGTAGCCGTAATTTCCGCCGGGGGTAAGCAGGTTGACTTCGTCGTCGACACTTGTGCCCTGTTCAACCGAGTACACCCGGCCGGTTCCGGGTTGCACGGCCAAGCCTTGGACGTTGCGGTGCCCGAGCGTGTAGACCGGGCTGGAAGCATTCGGATTCCCCGCCGCCGGAGTTCCGTCGGCGTTGATGTGCAAGACCTTGCCGCCCAGCGAATTCGGATCCTGGGGGACGCTCGGCGTCGCGGTGTCACCCGTCCCGACGAACAGCGTTCCGTCCTGCGCCGCAAGAATTCGGCAACCCCCGTGACGCCCGGACGAGACCGGGATTCCTGGCAATACAGTTCCGGTTCGCGTGAGTGCGGTCCATCCGGCGTCGACGGTCCACGCGATCACTCGAACGTCCGTGACTCCCCCAGCGCTGAATCCTTGGCAGGTGTACAAGGTGCGCGACTGAGCGAAGTCGCGAGCAAGCGCGATGCCCATGAGCCCGGTTTCGGACTGCGCGTAGAGATCCGAAAGGTCAGCAGCGACTGGACCTGTCGTGTTGTCGCCTCGGCGAACGAAGAATCCGCCGGATCGTTGTCCGGTCAGGATTGCACCGTCCGGGGCCGCCACCACGTCCCAGGGGTGGTCGAGTCCGTCGACCAGTGTGGTGACCGACAACTGCGGGAGGGTGTCCTCGATGGGTATGTCCGGGTCGTCGCTCCCCAACGATCCGGTGCTTCCGTTGCCGAAACTGCCGGGGTCGAAGGGGAATGGTTGAGCCACGCTCTGCGTTACCGGCATCACCAGTACTGCAGTCAGGGCCACGGTCAATGCGGCGAGCTTCGGATGACGCACGCGTTCTCCTCGGGTCGGAAACCGTTCTGCGCCTCACTATAAACAGACAAATCGGTCTGCGCTGCCGGAACCGAGCGCACAGAAGTCGTTCCCAGACGCGGAAACCCGCGTTTCGAGTCGATTAGAGAACGCTCACGCACGCTGCGCGCACAACAACGCGAAGCGCTGATCCTGATCCGTCCACACCTTCCGTACCCCGAAGCCCGCGGACGCGAGTTCCGCGGCAATCCCCTCCTCGGTGAACTTCGCCGAGATCTCGGTGCGCAGCTGCTCGCCCGCTGCGAAGGTGATCTCCAGATCCAGGTCGTCGATGTGCACCGAGACTTCACGAAGTGCTTCCAGGCGCATCTCGATCCACTCGTTCTCGGCATCCCAGAGCGCGACGTGACGGAAGTCCTCCAAGGGAAAGTTCGCTCCCAGTTGCTTGTTCAGGACCGAGAGAACATTGAGATTGAACTGCGCAGTCACACCGGCAGCGTCGTCGTAGGCGGGCACGAGGACTGCGGGATCGATCACCAATCCCACGCCCAGGATCAGGTTCTCACCGGGATCGAGCACCGCTGCAATGCCCGAGAGGAACTCGGCGCGTTCTGCCGGAACGAGATTGCCGAGAGTTCCACCGAGAAACGCGACCGCCCGCCGTCCACCACCTGGGAGATGATGCAGCGAACCGGTGAAGTCACTGACCACCCCTACCACCTCGATTCCGGGAAACTCGGCACCGACTTGCTGCGCCGCACCTTCGAGGGCCGTCACCGAAACATCCTGCGGTACATACGTTCGCAGAGTTCCGCGAGCCGTCATCGCGTCGAGGAGCAACCGCGTCTTCTCAGAGGAACCTGAACCCAGTTCGATCAGGATCTCGGGTTCGGTCAACGCCGCGATCTCGTCGGCGTACCGAGCGAGCAGGCCGCGTTCGGTACGGGTGGGGTAATACTCGGGTAAGGCCGTGATCTCCTCGAACAGTTCACTTCCACGCGCGTCGTAGAACCATTTGGGCGAGAGCCACTTCGGCGTAGCGGTCAAGCCCTCCCTGGCCTCGGCTCGCAATGCGTCGACCGATTCGGCCGGTGTCAGATAAACCTCGAGCGTAGGGGTTTTCATTGTTCTCCCATCGGTATCGGGGTGATGATCAAATGGCCGGGACGCGCGCAGACGATGTGCCGGTCCGGCACCTGCTCCCAGTCCGGCGAACCATCGGACGGTTCGGAAACGATCAGTGCCCGCGACTCGTCGACCCGCGTGTACAACGTGTGGCCCCACGCCGTGGCCCACAGTTCCTGCCCGTCGCCGAACAGGAGGTTCAATCGTGAATCCGGTTCCGCCGCAGCCACATCGTGAACCAGGCTCGTCACGGCGGCTTCCGCGGGCTTCGACTTCAACCGATGCCGAAGCACTGTCCACAACAAGGCAGCATCCGTCGGCGCGGGCATCTTCAGCAATTCGACGGCCGGAACTTCTGCTGCCAAGTCGGCGAGTGAGCCAGGCCAACCGGATACCGCTCCGTTGTGGCTGAAAGCGTAGGTTCCGTCGACGAACGGTGCGCAGGCGCCGATCTCGACGGCCATCCCCTCCGTCGCGGAACGTACGGCGGCGAGAACGGATCCGGAAATGATGTGGGACAACGTCTCGTCGACTGTCGGGTCCGACCAGATCGGCGAGATACTGCGGTACCGTCCCTGCCTTCCACCGTTCCACCACACCGCGCCGAATCCGTCGGCATTGATGGTCCCGCCGCCACGCATCTCGCGAGGTGCCCACGACTGTCGCATCAGTGAGTTCTCGCCGTCGTGGAGGAGTTCACGAACCGAACGCGGCGGCCCGAGATACCCGAGGTGCCGACACATGTCAGGATCTACCCGAAATCGTTCTGGCGCAGCGAAAACCCGAGAAGATCTGGCGCCTGATCGGGTGGTCCCAGTTGCGGAACGTCCCCCGGCAGGCAACGCTGTCGGTCCCGAACGATCCCCCTCGCAACACTTTGTAGTCGCCGCCGAAGAACACCTCCGAGTACTCCCGGTAGGGGAAGGCCCGGAAACCCGGATACGGATGGAAACCCGAAGACGTCCACTCCCACACGTCACCGATCAACTGCTCGACACCTGCTGCCGATGCACCCGCCGGGTACGAGCCGACGCCGGCGGGACCGAGATGGCGCTGACCGAGATTGGCAAGTTTCTCGTCTGCGGACACGTCCCCCCACGGGAATCGTCGCGATCTTCCGGATTCCGGATCCCACCGCGCGGCCTTTTCCCATTCCGCCTCGGTGGGAAGCCGTTTGCCTGCCCAGCACGCGTAGGCCTCGGCTTCGTAGAAGCTCACATGCACGACGGGCTTGTCCGGTGGGACCGGAGCCTCGACGCCGAAAGTCTCGTGCCACCAACCCGAACTGTCGCGTTCCCAGAACAGTGGTGCACGGAGCTTCGCGTCGACGCGATGCCGCCAACCGTCTCGAGACCACAGTTCCGGTCGGGAATAGCCGCCGTCCTCGATGAATTCGACGAACTGCCCATTGGTGACCGGGAATCTGTCGATCGCGAAGTCGGTGAGATAGACCTGATGCGCAGTGCGCTCGTTGTCGAGTGCCCACGGTTCGTCGTCGGTCCCCATGACGAAGGGGCCGGCGGGGATCGTGACCTCGTCGAGTTCCGGCATGCGGGCCGCTTGCGGAGCGGGTGTGGCAACGAGTGCCGTGGGTCCCGAACGCAATTGGTGTGTTGCGAGCATGGTTTCGGCGTGTTGCTGCTCGTGCTGCGCGATCATCCCGAAGGCAAAACCGTCCATGTCGAGTTCTGTGCGTCCGAAGGTGCTGGCTTCGAGCACATCCCAGACCTTCCCGCGAACCGTACGTACGTATTCGCGCGCCTCGGCCGGGTTGAGCAGGGGAAGTGTGGGTCTCGACGATCTCGAATGCTTGAACGCGTCGTACAGCTCGTCTATGTCGCTACGCACCGGATCGCGGCCACCGACATCTCGCACCAGCCAGAGTTCCTCTTGATTGCCGATATGCGCCAGGTCCCACACGAGTGGACTCATCAACGGAGAATGCTGAGCGACCAATTCGGTATCGTCGACGCAGTCGGTGAGCAGCGTCGACCGTTCACGCGCTCGCAGAAGTACGGCCTCGACCGCTTCCTTGGTGATCTCCCCCGTCATGTGTCGCTCTCACCGGGCACAATTGCGCGACAACACCGTTCGGCTGCGGCATCGAGAAGACGGACAAACTGCGGCTCCGGCGCGTACGACGCGGCAAGCGACATCAGAGAGGTTGCCGCCGAACGCAGTTCGACGTCGTCCAAACCGTACTCTGCCGCATCCCGCCATCTCCCGGCCGTCGACGCTGCGGCATCACTCGCCTCACGCATCACGGCAGGCCCGGACAGCAACGCGTCGATCGCTGCTACCGGTACTCGCCACAGATCTCCCGGCTGCGCATCGATGTAGCGAACCTCCAGATGGCCGACAGCGCGAACCGGCGGGAACAGCGTGGACAGGTGATAGTCCAAGTCCGCCCAGACGGGTCGGCGTCCGATCTCGGCATCCAAAGCGCCGTCTATCCAGTCCCCGAAAGTGGCACCCCGCGGAGCCGTCCAATCGTCGCCCTCGTTTCGCACACACATCAGCGGAACATCGAGCGCCCAGCCGGCGTAGTCCTGCACTTCCGGGACTGCGACCGTTCGCCAGGAATCGAGTTCGAGCCACGTCCGCATGCGTTGGGACGCCCAATCCCCTCTCGGAACCCCTTGCAAGCGTGGAGAACACGCAAACGCAGCGATGAGCGCCGGCCCCATGTCCCCGAGGAGCCGCCAACGCTGGGCAATGGACTCCGGGCTGCCGCCGGCATCGACACTGACCTGCACTGCTGCTGTATTGCACATCATCAAGGTGCCGTACGGTCCTATCCCGGCGAAGCGGGATTCCATTGCGCAATAACGTGGCAACCGGAGAATCCGGGAAGGTGGGCGGGCGACGTCGGCCGCGGCAGAACTGATTTCGATGGAGTACGACGCGAGGAGTGTTTCAAGAGTACGACGGTCTTCGTCGAGACAGTCACACAGTTCTCGGGCGGACGTCCGCGGCGCTGACGAGAGTTCGATCTGTCCGCCAGGTTCTACGGTGACGAGGCTGCCACGAGGAAGCGGAACCGCTGGTGAATCCGGGTCGATACTGGTGGGTGCGTGTCGCCCGAGTGCCTTTGCCAGAGTCGCTGCTGACGGCCGCTCCCCACCGGGAACCTGGCTGGTCAGCCACTCGAGCTCAGCTCCGACCAAACGGGGTGGCCCCTGTTTGAAGCACACACCACCGACGTAGGCCTCGGCCGCAGGACGTGAATCCACCTGCGTGGTCTGTGCTGCTGTCAACGCTGCTGTCACCATTCGACTTCCCCTTCGGGCGGTCTTCGCGGTCGCTACCGACGATAGAACGCCAACGTCCGAGATGCACCCTTTGTGGTGTTACGTGTCGTTGAATTTCTTCAGTCGTATCCACCGGTACCCACAACCGGCCAGAACCACACCTGCGCCGGAAACAACCGCGATCCACGGAAGTGTGACCACCAGAACGACACAACCAGCCGCGCCGACCGCTTGCAGCCACTTCGGATACATCCGGTCCACACCGCGTTGGCTGTACGCACTCACGTTCGCGACGAAGTAGTAGAGCAGCACTCCGAACGACGAAAAGCCGATCACCCCACGAAGATCGGTTGTCGAGACCAAGGCGATCACAACGGCACCGACCACAAGTTCCGCATGGTGAGGGACCCCGAACCGTGGATGGACTGCAGCGAGGGCCACTGGCAGATCGCGCTCGCGGGCCATCGCCATCGCCGTACGACTCACGCCGGCGATCAGAGCCAGCAGCGCCCCCGCCGACGCCGCCGCGGCACCGATCACCACTACGGGAACGGCCCAACTCCACCCGACTGCGCCCACCGCATCTGCCAGTGGTCGCGCCGAATTCGCCAGCCGATCAGGTCCCAGCGTCACCAACAGCACCACCGCTACCAGCGCATAGAGGATGACGGCGACGGTGAGTGCGATCAGGATCGCCCGCGGAATCGTTCGACGCGGATCACGCACTTCCTCCCCCAGCGTCGCGATCCTGGCGTACCCGGCGAAGGCAAAGAACAGCAGTCCCGCCGATTGCAGAATGCCGTACCACGACCCGAATGCGAGATCCGGGAACTCGCGCACCGCACCAGGACCGACGACGGCAACCACCAGCGCTACACACAGCGCCGTCGTCGACACGGCGACGATCACCCTGGCCATGTGCGCCGTCCGCGTGACTCCGCGGTAGTTGACTGCAACCAGCGCTGCCACCACCAATACCGCGACGGGGACACGCCACGCCGTAGGCGCAACATACGTCGCGAAAGTCAGAGCCATTGCCGCGCAGCTCGCGGTCTTCCCGATCACGAACGACCAGCCGGCGGCAAACCCCCACCAGGGTCCGAGCTGCTCACGTCCGTAGACGTAGGTCCCACCTGAAGTGGGGTATCTGGCCGCAAGCTGCGCCGACGACGTCGCGTTGCAGAATGCGATGAACGCTGCAATCGCCAGGCCCACAAGCAACCCGGTACCGGCTACTGCGGCAGCGGGCGCGAACACCACGAAGACTCCGGCGCCGATCATCGCGCCGAGGCCGATCACCACGGCATCGGCCGTGCCCAGTCTTCGCTCCATCGGGACAGCTTCGTTCACAGGTAGTTTGAACCACACCGACATGAACGGAAGGTGCCATGTTCGATCTCGACACGATCCGCCGCGACACTCCCGGATGCCTTGACAAGGTGTTCCTCGACAGCGCGGGATCCTCGCTCCCGCCCGAGCCGGTGCCGGCCACGATGATCGAGCACCTGCGACGTGAAGCCGACGTCGGCGGATACGTCGCAGCTGCTCGTCAGAGCGGCGCCCTCGCTGCTGTTCCCCATTCGCTGGCCCGGGTCATCGGTGCTCAGGCAACCGATATCGCTTTGACGGACAGCGCGACCCGCGCGTGGAACGACTTCCTCGCTGCCGTTCCGCTCGGACCCGGTGATCGAATTCTCATCAGCGGAGTCGAATACGCGAGCAACGCCATCGCTGCACTGGGGCGGGCGCGTTCGACCGGTGCCCACGTCGAGATCATCCCGAGCGATCAGTACGGACGCATCGACCTCGACGCACTCGAGAACATGCTCGACGATCGGGTTCGCGTCGTCTCCGTCGTCCACGTCCCCACCAACGGCGGCCTGATCAACCCCGTTCGCGAGGTCGTCGAACTCGCGAGGGCCCACGGCTCGCTCGTTCTGCTCGACGCATGCCAGTCCGTCGGCCAATTGCCCATCGACGTCACCGAACTCGGCGTCGACGCCCTCAGCGCAACCGGCCGCAAGTGGCTCCGCGGGCCACGCGGAACCGGATTCCTGTACGTCCGCCCCGGACTCGTCGACGCACTCGAACCCGCTGCGATGGACCTGCACGGAGCGGAATGGACCGGCGAGAACAGCTTCGTCCCTGCGCCGGATGCAACACGATTCGAACTCTGGGAAACGAGTGTCGCGGCGCGCCTGGGTCTCGGCGTCGCCGCCGACTATCTGCTCTCGATCGGCACCGACACGGCGTGGGAGCAGATCGAATCCCGAGCAGTCACGCTGAGGGAAGGTCTGGCAGCGATTTCCGGAGTCGAAGTCCGCGATCGAGGAACCCATCTGAGCGGCATCGTTTCCTTCACCGTCGACGGTATTTCCGAGCACCTGGTTCGGGATCAGCTTGCAGCACAGAACATCACCGTCACCGTCAGCGGTCGCGGGTCCACCCTCCTCGACATGGATGCCCGCGGACTCGACGCCGTGGTTCGCGCATCGCCGCACTACTTCGTCGACGAAGCCGACCTGGACACATTTCTGGGCGCGGTGAGGAGTTTGCAAACCTCCCGTTGACCGGGACCATGCCTGATCTGCGGAAGTCGAAACTGCAACTGTGGGGTGATCAGCAGTTTCGCCTTCCGAGAGGACTATTCGCATGGCCGACCCCACCGTCAGACCGATCTCCGCTGCCGACATCACCACCTGGGACTACGAGGCCGACGTCGTCGTCGCGGGATACGGCATCGCCGGCGTCACCGCTGCGATCGAAGCAGCTCGTGCCGGCGCCGAGGTGCTCGTCCTGGAGCGGACGGGCGGTTGGGGCGGAGCCGCGTCACTGGCTGGTGGATTCATCTACCTGGGCGGTGGAACGCCGTTGCAGAAGGCGTGCGGGTTCGAGGACTCGGTCGAGAACATGAAGACGTTCATGAAGGCAGCGCTCGGCCCCGGAACCGACGATACGAAGATCGACGCGTACTGCGAGGGCAGCGTCGATCACTACAACTGGCTCGTCGACGCCGGGGTCCCGTTCAAGGAATCGTTCTGGGGTCAGCCCGGCTGGGAACCGCCGTACGACGACGGCCTGATGTACTCGGGAGGCGAGAACGCCGCGCCGTTCAACACCCTCGTCGACCCCGCGCCCCGCGGACACGTTCCGCAGATGTCCGAGAAGAACACCGGCGAGAAGGGCGGCGGCTACATGCTGATGAAGCCACTCGTCGAGACGGCCGAAAAGCTCGGCGTCCGAGCAGAATACGATCTGCGCGTCCAAACTGTGGTGGTAGACGGCGATCGGGTTGTCGGCGTCGTCGCCAAGCGCTACGGCAAGGATGTCGCGATTCGTGCCCGCAAAGGCGTAGTGCTGGCGATGGGCAGCTTCGCGTACAACAACGAGATGGTGCGCTCGAACGCACCGCGTATCTTCGGCCACCCGGCGGCCTCCATCGAGGCGCACGACGGCCGCGCAATCCAGATCGGTCAGGCACTCGGCGCCGACACCGCACACATGGACGCCACCGAGGTCGCGTTCTTCTGCGACCCGCAGTTGATGGTGCGCGGCATTCTTGTCAACGGCCGCGGTCAGCGATACATCCCCGAGGACACCTACCCCGGCCGCGTCGGCCAGGCAACGCTGTTCCAGCAGGACAACCAGGCATTCCTCGTGATCGACGAAGCTGCGTACGAGGAAGGCATGAATGCCGAATCGTCCAGTGCACAGTTGCGGGCGCAGCCGAGCTGGGTGGCGGAGACCGTCGAGGAACTCGAAGGCGAGATGGGATTGCCCGCCGGATCGCTGCAATCCACCGTCGACCTCTACAACCGGCACGCGGCTGAAGGTTCGGATCCGGTGCTCGGCAAGAAGTCCGAGTGGGTGAAGCCGATCGTCGGCCCGTTCGCGGCAATCGATCTCCGTGGCCGCACAGGCGGATTCACGCTGGGAGGATTGAAGACCACCGTCGATTCCGAGGTTCTGCACGTCTCGGGTGCGCCGATCCCCGGACTTTTCGCAGCGGGTCGCTGCACGTCCGGTGTCTGTGCGGGCGGTTACGCCAGCGGGACAAGTCTCGGCGACGGCAGCTTCTTCGGACGTCGTGCCGGAATCAGCGCGGCGCGCTAGATCACCACAACTCGCACGCCCTCGGCAAAGCGGTACGGCTGAGTCTGCAGGACCGCGCCGAGGTGTTTCCTCAGTCTGGACACCTCGGCGCGCACTGCCACGACATGCTCGCGATCACCGAAGAGCACTTCGCTCAGGCCTGCGGCATCCACACCTGCCGAACCGACGGCTGCCAGTGCCCGCAAGATCTGGGCGTGACGCGGCGAAAGCGCGCGCGTCCAGTTGGCGTCACCACGCACCGTCACCTGCGGCGATGCGCCGAGGGCCAGCTCCAGCTCGATCAACGGCCCGCCGACGCCGGTGCGCAACAGCCAGCCGTCTCCGAGCGGCTCAGGCAGACACATCCCCAGACCTGGCACGATGACGGGCTTTCCCGCACTGGGTGCTGCCACGCGGTCGGGCGCGGCAATCCCGCTGGCGCCGGCCACCCAGCCGTACTCGTCGACCACCAATGCCGGACCTGTTCCTGCCGCGAACAGCGGTGCCGCCCGCGAGCGCAGGCGCTCGAGCGAAGCCGCGTGCTCGCGCCACAGCGTCGCCTCCGCGAGGCGAACCGCGGTGCGCACCAGCGCGACGGTGGTGGGATGCACCGAAGCTGCGGATCCACTGATGTCCACCACGCCCAGGATCTCGCCCGTCCGTGGGTCGTGCACGGGCGAGCCGGTACACGACCAATTGTGATGCGTGGGCGCATAGTGCTCGGCCGAGAAGAGTTGCACCGCAGAGTCTTCGATCAGCGCGGTACCTATCGCGTTGGTCCCCACCGACTGCTCCGACCAGCGTGCGCCTTCCGCGAACCCGAGAGCGTCCGCCGCACGTTTGACGGTCTTCGCCCCTTCGCGCCAGAGCAGGACACCGTCGGCGTCGGCAACGACCACGATGAAGCCCGCGTCCTCGGCGACCTCGGTGAGCGTGGTTCGCAGTTCGGGCAGAACGCTTCGCAGCGCGGTACGCGAACGCCTCGCCTCCAACTCGGAGAAATCGGCGACAGTAGACGCACCGCAGTGATCCGGCGTGAGCCCGCCGGCGGCCACCCTCGACCACGACCGCGCCACGACGGTCCGCGGCTGCGCCGGTGGTTCCTGGCCGGAGAGAACTGCGTCGTGCACCCGACTGAGTAGGCGAGCATGCTGCGACAGGTCGGTACCCGGCACGACGGCACCGAGCCGACTGCCTTCGGGAGCGTTCCCCACGATGGTCACTCCGTCAGGCTACCGCTTTCGATGTGACGCGAACCACGTCCACACGGCCAGGTCCCCACCACCTGCGATTAGCGGCCGGGAGCAAACTCCGGTAACGTATCCAAAGTTGTCTCGGCGAGGGTGAATCGCAGCAGTTCCACACGTTGCAGGTTTACCGTGATCGACGCGGCTACGGCTCAGCTCGAGCGTTTCGCTCCTGGCCGTGTGCGCGCCTGTCCGCCTTGCCGCAGGCAAAACCACACGTCAGTAAACCGAGCACGAACCCCGTGAGTTGTAGGAGCCGTTTCATCATGTCTGAAGAAAACAACCTCGTCGCCGTCGTCCGCACCGAATTCGGCAAGGGCGCAGCTCGCCGCGCACGTCGTGACGGCCAGGTCCCCACGGTTCTGTACGGCCACGGTGAAGATCCCCGCCACCTCAATGTGCCGGCTCGCGACTTCGCCGCCATCCTCCGTGCACACGGCACCAACGCCATCCTCACCCTCGACATCGAGGGCACGGAGCAGGTTGCACTGACCAAGTCGGTCGTCGTGCACCCCATCCGCAACTACATCGAGCACGCCGACCTCCTCGTCATCAAGAAGGGCGAGAAGGTCACGATCGACGTGAACGTCATCGTCGTCGGCGATGCTGCTGCAGGCACGATGGTCGCGCAGGACGCATCCACGATCTCCATCGAGGCCGACGCGCTTCACATCCCCGAGCAGATCGAGGTTTCGGTCGAGGGTCTCGAGATCGGAACCCAGATCCTGGCCAGCCAGCTCGAACTGCCCAAGGGCTCGACCCTGCAGGCTGACGCCGACACCCTGATCGTCAACGTCGTTGCTGCACCCACCGAGGCAGACCTCGAAGAGGGCGCAGAAGCTCCCGCCGCCGACGAGGCTGCAGAAGAGGCCTGATCCTCTCGGTTCCAACAGAACTCACTGCGCGCGGCGCGTCATTCCGATTCGGAGTGACGCGCCGTTCGTGCGTAGCAGGAAAAATCAAGCCAGAAAGTAGCGTCCGTTGAGCACAGATACCGCCCTCGTCATCGGCCTGGGTAATCCCGGCCCCCAGTACGAGAAGACCCGGCACAACGTCGGCTTCATGGTCGCCGGCACCCTTGCCGGGCGCATGGGCGGAAAGTTCAACGTACACAAGAAGAGTGGTGCCGAAATCGTCGAAGGTCGCCTCGCCGGCCGGCGCGTGATTCTCGGAAAACCACGCTCGTACATGAATCTCTCGGGTGGCGCTGTCGCCGGTCTCGCACGGTTCTTCTCGGTCGACGCCGCGAACATCATCGTCGTCCACGACGAACTGGATCTCGATTTCGGGACGATCAGACTCAAACTCGGCGGCGGCGAAGGCGGCCACAACGGCCTGCGGTCCATTTCGAGTTCGTTGACCACCAAGGACTACCTGCGCACGCGCGTCGGGATCGGTCGTCCGCCGGGCCGCATGGACCCGGCGGACTACGTTCTCAAGCCGTTCTCGTCCACGGAGCGAAAAGAACTCGATCTCGTATGCGAAGAGGCTGCGGATGCAGTGGAGCTACTGCTCGAACTCGGGTTGGAAGCCGCACAGAACCGCCTGCACTGACGGTCAGTTACCCAGCAGTGCAGCCGAATTCGCGCGGCGGAGCTTCCCCGACGACGTCTTCGGGATACTGCCGGGACCCAGGACCGCAACGGCGCGAGGTCGGACACCGACGTCGGCAACCACGGCGTGGACCACTTCGCGTTCGATACGCTTGACCTCTTCCGGATCTTCGAAAGCGTTGGTCTCGACGGCGACTGCAAAGCTCTCACGCTTCTGGCCGGCGTCGAGACGAATCGCGACGGCGTTTCCGGGACGCACACCGGCAACGGTTCCGGCCGCCCGTTCGATGTCTGTGGGGTACACGTTCCGGCCGCCCATGATGATGACGTCCTTGACACGCCCGCACACCACGACCAGTCCTTCCTCGGTGAAGTACCCGACGTCACCGGTGTCGAGCCAACCGTCGTCGTCCTGGGCCGGCTTGTGTCCGTCGACCGTGACGTACCCGGGAGTGACTGCCTTGCCGCGAACCTCGATGATTCCGACACCGCGGGCCGGAAGCACCTGACCGTCACGGTCGACGATGCGTCCCTCGAGGTCAGGCACCATCTTGCCGAGTGTGGCGAGGGCACGAGCGTTGGGGCGATTGGACGGCACCGCTCGAGACATCGATTCGAGAAAGTCTGGATCGACGTAGTCGAGGACCTGACCTTGATCGGGATCCGGAATCGACACGGCGAGCGTGGTTTCCGCCATTCCGTACACGGGCGCCAGCGCAGTCGGGTTCAAACCGAAACGCGCACCGGCCTCGGCGAGTGCATCCATCGTGTCGGGATCCACCGGCTCGGCGCCGTTCCACATGTATCGGACGCTGGACAGGTCGACTGCCCCGTCTTCCGCCTGTGCGAGTCGACGAGCCAAGAGCGAGTACGCGAAGTTCGGTGCGGCGGTGACAGTTCCGCCGTACTTGCCCATCAGCTCGGCCCACAGCACCGGGGTGCGCAGGAAATCCATCGGCGTGATGCTGATGACCTCTGCGCCCACCTGCATCGGAACCGTGAGAAAACCGACCATGCCCATGTCGTGGAAGAGCGGAAGCCAGCTCACCATCACGTCGTCTTCGATGGAGAACTTGATGCGGTTGATCATGGCGTAGGCATTTGTGTAGAAGTTCTCGTGCGTGATCTGCACAGCCTTGGGCGAACCGGTGGAACCGGACGTCAACTGCTGGAGTGCGATATCCGATTCGGCCGTCTCCACGGGATCGATCGACGTTCCGCTGCGAAGCTCGTCCACCGTCACGACGGTGATGCCACGCTCTTCGAGGAGCGGCTTGGCCGCGTCGAAGGGCGCACCCAGAATGACGGCTTTCGCGGAGATCATGTCGATCACAGTCTCGGTGTCCTGAGCCCAGACGCCCAGATCCGTTCGGGGGGTCGGCTGATGCAGCATCGTCACCGACGCACCGCGCATCCACGTCGCCTGGCAGGCAGGTGCGATGTCGACGGGCTGTCCGGCGAGAATGCCGATCGCGACGCCGCGATCGATACCGACCTCGGCCAGGCCGCCGGCCATGCGCCGAGCCTCCTGGTGGATGTCGCCCCAGGTCTGACGGAAAGCGTTGTCCGGCTCTCCCGTCACCAGGCCGCGGTCGGTGACTGCGGCGGTCGCATACATCTCTTCGGTGAACTTGCTCAACGCAACTCCTCGGTCAGTGTCACTCTTCGATCAGTGCAACTCTTCGCAGGACACAAATGGCTGTGTGTTCGAACACACACATACATGGATAATCAGCGATCGTTCGCCGAGTGTTACGCCGCAGTGGCTATCGCATCGTGGTCTGCGAGTATCCTTTCTCTGTTGTGCTGCCGCACTCTCCACCTGTCCGCGCACCGGCACGTCGCCGGCACCGACGCCCACTTCGAGAGGTTCTTCGTTGACTACCCCGTCCGACTCGACCGTCCCTTCCGACTCGACTGTCCAGTCCGACACCGAAGGCCCCGATTCAACCGAGAGCGGGTCGGTCGCGGTCACGACGACGACCAAGGGCCTGTCCGCAGAGGCAGAGCGTCGCCGAACCTTCGCCGTCATCTCGCATCCCGACGCCGGAAAGTCGACGCTGACCGAAGCGCTGGCACTGCACGCGAAGAAGATCTCGGAGGCAGGAGCCGTCCACGGCAAGGCAGGCCGCAAGTCGACGGTCTCGGACTGGATGGAGATGGAGAAGGCCCGCGGCATTTCCGTCAGTTCCACCGCACTGCAGTTCAACTACCACTCGTCCGAGACCCCGGACGAGCAGATCAACGTCATCAACCTCGTCGACACCCCCGGTCACTCCGACTTCTCCGAGGACACGTACCGCGTCCTGACCGCCGTCGACGCGGCGGTCATGCTCATCGACGCTGCCAAGGGCCTCGAACCGCAGACGCTCAAGCTGTTTCAGGTGTGTCGTCACCGCGGCATTCCGGTCATCACCGTCATCAACAAGTGGGACCGTCCCGGTCAGACTCCTCTCGAACTGCTCGACGAGATCAGCGAACGGATCGGCCTCACACCCACCCCCCTGTACTGGCCGGTCGGCATCGCCGGCGACTTCCGCGGACTGCTGCGGCGCGGTGAAGACGGTGAGGCTCGCGAGTACGTCCGCTTCACCCGTACCGCAGGCGGCGCGAAGATCGCCCCCGAAGAGGTCATGGACGCCGACGCGGCGCTCGCCAAGGAAGGCTCCGAGTGGGAGACCGCGGCCGAGGAGAGTGAACTGCTCTCCGCTACCGGCCAGGACCACGATCAGGAGATGTTCCTCGCCGGTCAGACTTCCCCGGTGATCTTCGCGTCCGCGATGCTCAACTTCGGCGTCCGCCAGATCCTCGACACCCTCGTCGAATTGGCGCCGCCGCCGCGTGGGCGCGAAGACCTCAGCGGCAAGCCGCGCGAGGTCACCGATCCGTTCAGTGCGGTCGTCTTCAAGGTGCAGGCCGGTATGGACACCGCGCACCGCGACCGTCTGGCGTTCATGCGCATCGTCTCCGGCGTGTTCGAGCGCGGCATGGTTGTCACACACGCCCAAACCGGCAAGCCCTTCACGACCAAGTACGCCCAGACGGTATTCGGACGTGAACGTTCCACCGTCGAATCCGCGTTCCCCGGCGACGTCGTCGGCCTCGTCAACGCCACCGCACTCGCACCCGGCCACACGCTGTACACCGAGAAGAAGGTGGAGTTCCCGCCGATCCCGTCGTTCGCGCCGGAACACTTCTCGATCCTGCGCGCCGAAAGCGCCGGCAAGTACAAGCAGTTCCGCCGTGCTGTCGACCAACTCGATTCCGAGGGCGTCGTCCAGATTCTCCGCAACGACATCCGCGGCGACGCCTCCCCCGTCATGGCGGCCGTCGGCCCGATGCAGTTCGAGGTCGTCGCAGCACGCATGAAGGCCGAGTTCAACGTCGAGGCCAAGATGGAACCGCTCGGCTACGCATTGGCTCGCCGTACCGACGCCGCGTCCGAGGTCGAACTGAACCGTCAACGAGGTGTGGAGGTCTTCACCCGTTCCGACGGTGTTCTGCTCGCCCTGGTCAGTGACAAGTGGCGCCTGCAGTACATCCAGAAGGAACTCCCGGATCTGACGCTCGAACCCCTCGTCGCTGCTGCGGACTGATGAGCCTGATCGAGGCGCTGTTCGACGCCGAACTGCACATCGGCAGCGCCACGATTCTCTGGCGAGAGATCATCGGAAACGCGTTCGGAATCGGCTCCGCGATCGCGGGCGCGCGACGCTCGGTATGGGCGTGGCCCGTCGGCATAGCCGGAAATGCCTTGTTGTTCACGGTGTTCATGGGCGCACTTTTCCACACGCCGCAAGAGCTCAATCTCTACGGCCAGGCCGGCCGTCAGTTGTTGTTCATCACCGTCAGCGTCTACGGGTGGACTCAGTGGCGACGCGGGGCACGCGACTCCGGTCGCGCAGTCCTGCCCCATTGGGCGACAACTCGCGAGCGCGTCGCCATGATCGCCGTCATGACCAGCGGCACAATCGCTTTCGCCTGGATCTTCGACCTCCTCGGCTCGTACGGAGCGTGGGCAGAGGCCTGGATCTTCACCGGCTCCATCCTCGCGACATACGGCATGGCGCGCGGCTGGACCGAATTCTGGCTCATCTGGATCGGCGTCGACGCCGTTGGTGTTCCCCTTCTTTTCCGAGCCGGCTATTACCCTTCGGCGATCCTCTATCTGGTCTATGCATTCTTCGTCCTGTGGGGCTTCGCAATGTGGCTGCGCATTCAACGCCGAACTCCACAAGGGGTGTGACCGTAAACCAACTCCTGGTATGTTTGCGTCGATTAAGCAAACCGGCGGTCTGTTTACGGGCATCAGGAGCGAAACAATGGAAGACAAGAATTCTCACGGAATAGCGGGCCCCAACGGTTCCGGCAACGGATCGAGAGCCAATAGTTCCGCAAGTAATGGTTCTGCAAGCAATGGTTCTGGGAGCAACCTTTCCACGGGTAACGGTTCCAGCAGTGCCACCGCCACAGCGGATTTTCTGTCGACCGCACCCAAGCAATCCGATGCATTCACGTTTCCGCTTCCTGCCCGAACCACGGCCGCACACAGCAGCGGAGAGGACCTTTCAGTGCCAGCTTCAACACGCGAATCATCGAGGACGCTCGAAACTCGGAGTCGTACCGTCGTACGTCGCGACGCGATGGGCGTAGCCGCCGTTCGAGTGGCCGGTCGACTCACCCACACCGAACTCATCGCAAATCAGGCCTCACCCTCGAGCGCACATTCCTCCGATCCCACGACGGATCTGGACGAGTTGCTCACGATGCTCGGCAGCTACCTGTTGTCCTCGGGGTTCGAACATCCCGAAATCCACGCCAAGCTGGGCGGACAGTCGATCGTCGTCAACCTCGTATCGCCGGAGATCAGCGCGAGCTGATCTGGGCCCAGCTGCCCCTTAGGGCCACAGCACTGCTCGTGTCCATGCTCGGTCCGAGCCGCGCCGGTACAACCACCGCTGATGCCGACGCCCGGAGTCTGCCTGCCAGAACTCGACAGACTCCGGCTGGAGGCACCACGCACGCCAGTCCTCCGACACGAACCCTGGGTCGTCGCTGATTCTTGCTTCCGCAGCGGCCACCGACGTGTCGTACGCCCCTAAGTCTTCGAGCACCTCGCTCTGCTCACTTGCCGTCGCCACCGCTCTCGCCGTGACGGAGCGTTCGACGAAGTCTCGGCGTCGAAGTGCGTCGTCGCCCTCGCGAACCGTTCCGCGAATCCGGATCTGTTGACCCGTCTCGCGCCAGTAGAAGGCGAGCGATGCTCGCGGATTTTCTTTCAGCTCAACACCTTTCGGCGAAGCAGCTGAACCAGAGAACCAGAACCCACCCTCGGTCACGTCCTTGAGGATGAGGAAGCGAGAATCAGGCATACCGTCGCCGTCCACGGTCGAGAGCGCACACACGTGTGGCTCGACGACGCCGAAGGCCACGGCCGCACGGAGCCAGTCGAGGAACAACTCCCCCGGCTTTTCCGGAAAACACTCGGGCGCGGGCGGCGGAGTTCCGGTCAGCGCGGGGATACCGCGAATCCACGTCCGTACGTCAGGCAGCGAAAAATCTGCATCAACCATGAGCCGACTCTAATCGCGGGCGACCTCAGGAGACGTTGCGAACTACCGAGTCGCCGAACGACGGTTGCTGCAGCAGCGCCCACTTGTTGGACGTCAATCGGAAACTCGGCATGTCGGCGAGCGCCACCACCGATTCCCAGGTCCGCTCGTAGCTCGTGTGGGAGATTCGCCATTCACCGTCGCTGCAGCGGGTGTATCTGTCGTGATAGAAGGCCGATCCGCGAAGCAGCATGCCGTCTTCGGGGATTACCACTGTGTCCGCGAGGCACCAGATCCCGGTTGCGGTGTCTCCGTCGACGTCGATCTCGGGTTGCCCGCACTGATGTTCGGTGATGATGTGTGATCCGAGAGTGTTCTCGAGGAAGGAGACGAACGAATCTCGGGAATCGAAACTGAGTTGTTCTCCGTAGATCGCGGTGGCGTCGACGGTCAGAGTGTCGGCGAATTCGACCCACGATTTGGTGTCCAAGGCGCGTGCGTATCGGTACTTGAGTCTTTGGATGAGAACAATCGCTTCGAGATCCATGATCCCCGCCTCCCGGTGCAGCAACCACCCGTCCTATGTGTGCACATTAGCCTGTATCACGCCGAAACGGGCATTACTCTCAAAGCTAGTAGAAATGTCAGCCGATAACACGCTTTTCCAGGCCGTCGAGCATGATCGTGATCTTCTCGTCCAACCAACCTCGCCCGTGCCACGTCGATTCGTCGCCGATTCCCTCGATCAACGACTCCGATGCATTCCAACTTTCCTGATACGCCTGTCGCGCGGAACGTGAATCGGCGGAGCTGACGGTCTTGTCCATCGCCGCCATCATTGCGAACTGCGTCATCGTCACCTCGGAGATGAAGTCCACCGCCAATATCGCATCGTGGGGTGTGAAGCCTTGCGCAGTCAACGAACCGACCAGTTTCTCCACGATCTCGATTATCGCCGGCGGCGTGCCCGGAACTGCGAGACCGACCTGGGCCAGACCTGGATAGCGCTCGAACGAGGACCACAGAACGTCGCAGAAATCCTTCAGGAATTCGCGCCACGGACGATTCGTATCGGGCCATACAGTCTGACGCACAACATGATCCGAGCAGGCACGCAGCAGCGCTTCGCGGTCTGCGAAGTAGCGATAAAGTGCAGAATGACTGACGCCCAGCCGCTTTGCCACGCTCGGCATGGTCAGTTCACTCAGATCACCGGCGAGGGCGGCCTCGACGATGTCCACTGTCGACAACGTCGGCGGCCGCCCCGTCTTCTTTCCGGTCTGCATTCTGCTCAGCTTGCCACCAACCGCCATCCCGACGCACGGTGGCGCTGATTCCAGAACGCGGCGTAGTTCCCACCGGCTGCGAGCAGGACTTCGTGGGTGCCCACTTCGACGATCGAACCGTCGTCACCGAGCACGATGATCTGATCTGCGGCCACGACGGTCGACAGTTTGTGAGCGATCACGAGCAGTGTGCTTTCCCTGGCGAGTTCTTGCATCGCACGTTGAACGTGTGCCTCGTTCTCGGGATCGAGCGCGGCAGTCGCCTCGTCGAGCAGAACGACAGGTGCGCGTTTGAGGAGTGCGCGTGCAATGGAGACCCGCTGCCGCTCTCCACCGGACAGTGCCGTCCCGCCCTCACCGACACGGGTGTCCCAACCCCGAGGAAGCCGCTCGACGATTTCCGCGACGCCCGCGATCCGAGCCACGTCGAAGACTTCTTCGTCCGTGGCTTCGGGGCGGCCGAGGCGGATGTTCGCGATCAACGTGTCGTCGAAGAGGTACACGTCCTGGAAGACCAGAGACAGCTGCGACATCAGGTCGGCACTCGTGAGGTCCCGCACGTCGACGCCGCCGACACGCACCACACCGGAGTCGACGTCGTAGAAGCGCGAGATCAACCGGGTGACGGTGGTTTTGCCGGACCCTGACGGACCGACCAACGCCGTCAACGACTTCCGTGGCACGTCGAAGGAGATGTTTCGCAGAACCTGCCCACCGTCCGCGTATCCGAAGTCGACGGCGTCGAACTGCACTGCCGTCTCCCCCGTCGCCGTCCCGCTGGTATCGGGTTCGACCATTGGTTCAACTTCGAGGATCTCGGACATTCGCCGGATTTCATTGCGTGCCATTCTGATTGCACCGCCGAACTCGCCGATCTCACCCAGCGGCTGGATGAACCGTGCGGTCAGTCCGAGTAGCGCGATCAACGTGACCGGATCGATGTCGCCGCCGAGCGCGAGGAACGCGCCCAAGATGATCACGGCAGAGAACACGAATTGCAGGGCGATCCCGTTGACCACGGACCCGATCACCACGAACCACAGTTGTGAACGACCGGCAGTGTGTTGCGCTTCGATCGCGTCGTCGAGCGGTTCGTACACCCCGTGGGTGCGTCCGAAAGCACGCAGGACCGGTTGGCAACGCGCGTATTCGAGCACTCGATTGTTCGATTCGACGGCCGCTGCATGAGCCCGATCGTCGGCCTTGGCAGTCATCGTCGAGGCAAATCGTGCTGCCGCGAAGAGAATCGGAACGCTGATTACCAGCGCGAGCCCGAGCCGCCAGTCGAAGAACAACATGCACACGACAATGGTTGCCGGGCTGGCAATTCCGGAGATGATCGGTGTCATCAGGTGCGCAGCGGCCCCCATCACCGAGATGGTGCCCTTGCTGGCAACCTGCGATACCTGCCCGAGTCGGCCGGCGCCGAACCAGCCGAGCGGCAGAGTGACGAGATGATCTCCCAGGCGCAGATGCATCGTCCGCAGCAGAGTGAGGGCCGACTCGAAACCCTTCATCGCCTGCAGGTAGTGCGCAATCGAACTGATCACAGCGCATACGGCCATGGCGGCGAGCCACCGAACGAAACTGCCCCAGCTCTGATCGAACAGTGCCTGCACCGCAGGGACCAGAAGCGCCACTGCCAAACCCTGCATCACGCCGTACAACACTGCCCACACCAGGAACTCGCGATAACGGCCCTGATTCTGCGGGCCGAGTATCCGGAAGAGGTCGCGAATCATGAGTTGGCCTTTCCTGCTGCGTCAGACTTACCTGCGGTGTTGCGTTCAATCGAGTCGGCCCGACTGTGCTCAATCGAGTCGGCCCGACTGTGTTCAATCGAGTCGGCCCGACTGTGACTCGCCCACATCCGCGCATAGGTTGAACCACTCGCCACAAGCTGATCGTGCGTGCCCTTCTCCACGATCCGTCCGGCGTCGAGGACCACGATCTGATCGGCACTCACGATCGAAGCCAACCGGTGCGCGATCACCAGCACGGTGCGCCCCACCGTCAAACGCGACAGCGCTTCTTGGATATCGGCTTCGGACTCCGGGTCGGCGAACGCGGTTGCCTCGTCGAGCACGAGAACAGGAGTGTCCGCGAGAATCGCACGCGCGATGGAGACTCTTTGGGCTTCACCACCCGAGAATCTGGCGTCGACCCCGACCACCGAGTCGTACCCCCTCGGGAGCGCTTCGATTCGGGTGTCGATCTGCGCGGCTGCGGCAGCGGCCTTCACCTCGGCCGAAGTCGCCTGCGGTTGGGCAAGCCGAATGTTGTCGAGCACGGTCGCTTCGACCAGCTGCACGTCCTGCAGAACGAATCCGACGTGGCGGTACAGCTCGTCGGTAGCGACTTCCCTGACGTCGACACCACCGATGGCCACGGATCCGGCACGCACGTCGTGGAACCTCGGAACCAGCGTTGCCAGCGTCGACTTACCCGAACCCGAAGGTCCGACCAGCGCCGTCACCGTACCCTCCGGCAGCGTCAGATCAATGTCGGTCAGAACGTCGGCGCCGTCGTCGTATGCAAAGGAAACTCCGGAGAATCGAACTTCGTTCCCCACAGGCTTTTTCGGATGATCGGTTTCCGGCAGAGCGTCGGTTGCGAACAGCGCGATCAGTCGCGCCGCAGCGGCGGCTGCCTCACGGCGAGCCTGCATACCGAAACCGATGGTCGTCACCGACACCGGAATCACCATCGCGACAAGAGAACTGGTCAGCACATCGATGGGTGACACCCATCCGGAGTGAACGAACCACGAGCCGAGGCCAAGGTTGACCACCAGCACAACCGGTGCGCTCAACGCAATCGAGGCCAGCGCCTCGGTCCGGAGCATCGGGCGAACCCAGCCCTCGTACGAGACGGCAAACGCCTTGGCAGCGTCGCGGTATCGAGAATGTGACTGCTTGTCCTGACCGAAGGTCTTGACCACTGCGATGCCGGTGACGAACTCGACGATGGTGTTGCTGATGGCCGCGATGCCCTCATTCATCCGGCTCATCTTGACGGCCATGTCCTTGGTCATCATCGCGTAGGCGATCATGTAGATCGGGAGGGTGGCAATCGCGACCAGTCCCAGACGCCAGTCGATCGAGATCACGTAGCCGAGCCCGACGAGCGGCACCGCGATGGCGCCGGTGGTCTCGACGGCGCTGTGCGCAACCAGGTAGTGGAGATCGGAGATGTCGTTCTGCGCGGCTTTTCGCACGGTTCCGGACGAGTGGGAGGTGAACCAGCCCAGTGGAAGTCGACCCAGTGTCGCTGCGATTCGACGCCGAAGCACAGCTTGAAGATTGACATCGGCGAAGTGCGTCACGATCAATGCACCGCCTCCGAAGAACGCACGCATACCCAGACCCAAGACGACCACCCACACGATCGTCCAGACGCGAGACGAGTCGATGTCGCCGCCCACGATCAGCGTCTTACCCAACTCGGCGATGGCCACGTACGGCACGATGGCCGCGACCGCGGCGATCACCTGCATCACCATCGCGATGGTGGTCCGTGTACGAACTGGCGCAAGGAGTTCGCGAAGCGCGCTCTTGTGCGCCGCCGCTTCAGCTTTGGCTTGCGAGGCTTCGGCCGTCGCTCCTTGTGATGCGTCGGCCTCTTCAGATGAAATGTCTGCTTTCGTGGCCTGTGTCGTCGTCATTTCGAGAACGCCTTCCATCGGGTAACTGCGTCGGCGTCGGATGCGATGCGGCCTTGGAGTTCCGCGCCGGTGAGAGTGCGATCGGCAAGAGCCTCGAGGTCTTCGAGGATCCAGTAGACCGCGAAAGGATAACTGCCGAACCAAAGTTCACCGCTCACGTCTGCCGTGCGTCCGGCCTTTACTGCGGAGATCTCGTTGAACAGTGGATTTGCGTGAACTAGAGCGCCGTCGTAGATGTTGCCCGAGGTCACGACCATCGCGTCCGCCGCATGCTGTCCGACCTCCTCGCCGGACACCGAAGACGTGGCAACACCTGTGTTGGGGCCGATCTTCGCGTCGAGTTCGGCTTGCGGGCGCCCGAAACCGGCTTCCTCGATGATCGAGGACATCGGCGACTGTGGGATGACGGTGTAGATGCCGCCGGAGAATCCCACCAGCACTGACAGTGTCTGCGGTTGCGCCTCGACCGTTCCGGATACTTCGGCAAATTTGGCCTCGAGCCTCGACACGATTTCGCGAGCTTCGGACTCTCGACCCAGTGCAGTCGCCGCGGTATTCAGAACTTCGCGCCACGGCGCCGCATAGGCGAGCACCGTCGTCGGGGCAATCTCGTTGGCCTGCACGGTGATCGACGTCAACGAGCCGACATCACTGAGCAGGATTCGGTCAGGATGAACGGCCGCGATCTGCTCCACATCTGGTGATTGGAAGAACGTCGGTTTGTCGACGACCTCGATCCCCTCACTCTGCAATATCTCCTTCGCCGCCTGCGACTGCAGCGTGGCGAAGACCGTATCGGGCTTGACCCCGAGCGTGAGTGCGTTGAGCGCTGCGAACTCGTCCAGTGCGAGCAGTTTCTGAGGTGCAGGTACGGCCGACGACTCGCCTGTTTCCGATGCGTCTGCGTCATCGCCGCCCACGGAGCAACCGACAAGCGCCGTTGCTGTCGCTGCGAGTGCCGTTGCTCGCAGGCCCCACTGCTGCCGCATCCTTCTCTCCCCGCTTTAGTTACACGCTGTCTCGATTAGGGGAGCCTACAATAAGTCACGCCTTTTGTGCAGTCCTCGTCGCTGGAAGTGCAATCGCCGGCAGACAGGCGACAACACTGATGACGGCACCCATCACGAACGCCAGCGCGAACGAGTCGCCGGAAATGCCGATCGCCAGGACCGCTGTGGTCACCGGGGCGCCCACCGCCGAACCGACGGTTCTGATCACACTGTTGACTCCACTGGCTGCTGCCATTTCCGATGGCGGGACGATCGAGGCAACCAACAGAGCGCAGACCGCGAACCCCACGCCGTTCCCCGATCCGACGAGGGAAAAGAACGCCACGATCGCAACCACCGAACTCGGCCAGATCGCGAGTCCGACTGCGCCCGCCGCCATGAGGGCCAGCGCTATGACAGCGGGCACCCGCGGCCCGAATCGCCGCGCGAGAGCCGGCGTCAAGCGGCCACCGAGAAAGACGAGGACAGCGGCGGGCAAGAGCGCCAAGCCGGTCTGCACAACGGTGAATCCGCTTCCATACGTGGACGTTTCCGGCGCCTGGAGGATCCGCGGCAGACAGAGATAGAAAATGTACGGCACGAACCCGAACACCAGGGTGAGTGCGCTGGTGATCATCATCGGCTTGTCCCGAAAAACTCGCATGTCGACGATCGGCGCGTCGTGGCGGGAATCGACGGCAATCAGTGTCGCGAACGAAACGAACGCGACTACCACCAGACCCCAGAATCCGAGCGACAAAACTCCCCAGTCGGAGGCTTTCGTGATCGCCAATAGCAGGCTCACCAATCCGAACGCCAGAGCGCCGGCACCGGCCCAGTCCGTCGGCATACCCGGGCGGCGATGCGAGCCCGGAACCACGGCCACCACTGCGACCAATGCGAGCACGATCAAGATCCCGGTGATCACGAACAACCACTGCCAACTGAGATACTCGAGGATGACACCGCCGATCACCAGTGCACTTCCGGCACCGATTCCCAAAGTCCCAGCGAGCCAACCTATCCCTGAAGACAACTCGGGACCTACTACCGTTCTCCGCAGTACTGCCATCGCAAGCGGGAAGCTCGCCATGCTCACTCCCTGGACAGCTCGAACGACAAGCAGCACCCCGATATTCGGGGCGGCTGCCGCGGCAAATGTCGCGAGAGCGAAGATGATCAGGACGATCACCAGGACTCGCTTGTCGCCGAATCGGTCACCCATCGCGCCGACTATCGGAGCCATCACCGCGGCCGCCAACAGGTACGCCGTCAGGATCCAGCCGGTCACCGCCACGGACGTGTCGAAATGCTCACCCAACACCGGCAACGCCGGTACCAGCATGGTCTGCATGAGCGAGTAGACGAGTACCGCCCCCGCAAGCGCGGCGATCACCCGGCTCCCGGATCGCGTGGGCGCCTCCGCCAAGGTTGTCATCGACACCTTCCTCCAATCATGAATCGAATCGGAACGGAACACTCCGTTCCGATTGAGTAAACCATGCATTGCTAGCCTGTGGGAATGGCGAAAGAGAATGCGAGCCTCCCCGGACGCGCCCGAGAAGCCGCAGACAACGACGTCACCGTACTGCGAGCAGCGCGCGAGATTTTTGCCGAACAGGGTTGGAATGCACCGGTATCGGCAATTGCCACCCGGGCCGGAGTGGGAGTAGGCAGCATCTATCGCCGATACCGAGGCAAGGAGGAACTGGCGCAATCCCTGCGCGTCTGGGCGATCGACCACCTCGCCACCCTCGCCCGAGAGTGCATGAGCACCGCGAAAACCGATGAAGCCGTATTGAAGACGTTCTTCTCGCGATATCTCACCGAATCAGTGGGACCGCTCATTCCGGTCCTCGGCGGCAAGTTACCTGAACACGCCGAAGTCACTCGTGCCGCCGAAGAATTGGAGGCCGCACTGCAATCGATGGTCGACGTCTGCATCGACGCTCGCGAAGTCCCGCCCGACTTCACTGCTGCTGACGTCATGCTCATGACAGTGCATCTGCGGCCGACTCTGCCGATCGAGGGTGATCGAGCCACCGAAATACACACGCGCTATCTCGACTTCATGCTCGACGGACTTCGTGGCGGAACACCTCGACCAACGATCACTCCCCCGTCCTGGAGCGAATGGCTTCAGATGTGGCAGGGCAACTGACCCCGAGAACACCCGAATGACATGTCAGGTTAGGCTTACCTAGCTTATTTCGCCATGTTCGGAAGGTTCTCATGAAAATCAATCGCCGGCTCGCCGGCTTCGCCACACTACCCGCCGTCGCCACGCTCCTACTCGCCGGTTGCGGAAGTAGCGACGCAGCGCCCTCTACCGAGACCAGGTCTGCCGACCAGTCCTGGAGTTACACAACGGGATACGGAAACACGATCACCCTCGACCACGCCCCGGAGCGGATCGTCGTCGACGCGTACTCCGCTGCGGCTCTGTGGGACTACGGCATTCGGCCGGTCGGCATCTTCGGTTACGGCGTCGGCAATCCAGACGTCACCGATCGCGCTGACGAGTCGACGATGACCGTCGTCGGCCGTGAAGGTGAACTCAGCGCGGAAGCTCTTGCGGCGCTGGACCCAGACCTGGTCATCGGGTACGGCAACAGCGACGACCCGACACGATGGACTTGGTGGGACGAGCCGATGGGCAAGACCGTCAACAATGTTGCACCGTTTGTCGGCGTCAAGTTCTCCGGAGCCTCGACACCGGACGTGTTGAACGAGTACGCCTCACTCGCCGAAGCACTCGGCGGGAACACCGACACAGCCGCAGCACGCGAGGGCAAGGAAGCATTCGAATCCGGTGCAGAGCGCATCCGAACTGCTGCGGCCAAGGTCGACGACATCGAAGTCCTCGCCCTGAACGGTGACAGCTCCGAGTTGTACGCAGGCACAACTGCGCTCGCTCAGTTCGGTTACCTGAAGGAACTGGGCGTGAAGTTCACCGGTCCGGGAGTCGACAAGGGCTGGGCCGATCTCAGCTGGGAACAGGTACCGGACTATCCGGCGGACATCGTGTTCCAGTTCGCGAAGTCGGCAGAGGCATTCGCGGCATCACCTGTGTTCGTCAAGCTGCCCGCGGTGACCGCGAACCAGGTGATCGACTTCGACGACAAGCGTCCCAACACCTACGCCAATTACGGCGCCTGGTTCGAGCAGGTTGCACAACTACTCGACCAGGCCCGCAACGTCGCCTGAATTACTGCCCAGCAGTGATTCGCCCGGCCGCTTCCTCGAGAACGTCGAGGAAGATGGCCGCGGTGAGCGCAAATCCTTGGTTGTATCGCGCGTCGCTGGTCAACACGTTGCCCGCTTGAACTGCAGGCAACCGCTGCCACGTCGGCTGCGTCTTGATCGCGTCGAGCGCTTCCTGATCGCGTGCTTGAGCGATGATCACATCCGCCGGAGCCAAGGTGTCGAGTTGCTCGAACGACAACTCGAACGAGTTCTCTGCATTGTCGTCGTCACGGAAAAGCACGTCCAGGCCGGCATCGAGTGCAACACTGATTCGCAGATTCCGCTGATGCACAAGGAAGCCCGTCGGCGTCTGAACGCCGAACACGATCTTCTTTCCGCCCAGCTTCTCCTGCAACATCGGTCGCAGTCTCGCGAGCTTGTCGTCGTACTCCGCAATGGAAGCCTCGGCGATCGTCACCCGGTCGAGCTGGCTCGCCTGCGCCATCAGAGCACCTCGCCAGTCGACCGGGTGCCCGGCAATCGGTTCGACGTCGTCGCCGACGACCAACAGCGGCGCGATGGAAGACAATCGCTCGGTGCCGTACCAGTCACTGGTGTATCCGATCGCAGTGATGACGATCAGATCGGGCTCGAGAGCGAGCAGAGCCTCGAAGTTGGTGGAGAAGTCGCCGGCGACGTTGACGAAGCTCGCGTCCTCGATGGTGCGGCCGGGAAACTGGAATCCTGCCTTGGCGTCGGGGAACCAGAAGTTGCCCGATCCGACGATCGGGTAGTCCATCATCATCGCGAATTCGAGGTCGACGCGGCCGTCGAGCACCACCACACGCTTCGGGTCGCGCGGAACGTCGCCGCTGAACTCGGCCCACGTGTACGGGAGAGTGTCACTGGCAGAGTCGGATTCGCCATCGGAGCTTCCGCAGGCGCTCAGCGCCAATGCTGCAGCCACACCAGCTGCGCCACCGAAGAATCGGCGTCGCGAAATGCGGTCGACGATCTGAGCCCACTCCGTGTCGGTAACCTGCGCATCCAGGACGAGTGTCATACCTTTGCTCCTTCGATGTTTCGCTGACGCTCGCGTCCCAGCGGAATGACCAGCGGTGTGTGGGAAACCGGATCGTCGATGATGCGGCACGCCATGCCGAACACCTCCTGCACCAGTTCTTCGGTGATGATCTCCGCGGGCGGGCCCTCGGCGACCACCGCGCCGTCCTTCATCGCGATGATGTGAGTTCCGTAGCGGCACGCGTGATTGAGATCGTGAAGCACCGCCACCAGCGTGTGTCCGTCGTTCTCGTTCAGATCGCGGCAGAGTTCCAGCAGCTCGATCTGGTGCGCGATGTCGAGGAACGTCGTCGGCTCGTCCAGTAGCACCAACGGAGTCTGCTGCGCGAGAACCATAGCTACCCAGACACGTTGGCGCTGACCACCGGACAGTTCGTCGACCGGCCTGGCCGACAGATCCGTGACCTTGGTTGCCTCCATCGCCTTGATGACGGCGGCCTCGTCCTCTCGGGACCACTGGCGGATCAGCTTCTGGTGCGGATAACGCCCTCGCGCAACCAGATCGGCGACTTTGATTCCGTCCGGCGCGATCGACGTCTGCGGCAGAAGCCCGAGTCGCCTCGCAACTTCCTTTGCCGGGTACGACGTGATCGCCTTACCGTCGAGAAGGACCTTGCCGGTGGTCGGCTTGAGCAACCGGGACAGCGCACGCAGAAGCGTCGACTTGCCGCAGGCATTGGGACCGACGATGACGGTGAAGCCACCGTCGGGGATTTCGACGTCGAGGTGTTCCGAGATGACGCGCTTGTCGTAACCGATCGTGACGTCCTCGGCGCGAAGCCGATTCGTCCTTTCGACCACGACGGCGGCCGTACTTGTCTCGTTCACGCTGTTCCTCGTTCCTTCACCGATCACTGCTTACGTGCCTCTCGCGCGAGAAGCCATACGAAATAGATGCCACCGATGGAGACGGTGACGACGCCGACCGGCAACTGTGTCGGCGCGAAAGCTCGCTGCGCCACCCAGTCGCTGACCATCAGCAACGCGCCACCCATTGCTGCCGACGGCAGCAGGGTCACTCCGGCACTACCGGTCAATCGCCTCACCAACTGCGGAGCCGCCAGCGAGACGAACCCGATGGGACCGGCCGCTGCTGTCACCATGGCCGTCAGGGCGACGCCGAGAACAACCAGGGATAGCCGCGTGGGTTCGGCCCGGACGCCGAGCGCCTTGGCGGCGTCGTCGCCCATCTCGAGCATCTGCATCCGCCTGCCCAACACCAGGATCAGCGGAACGAGGATGGCCAGCACGACGACCACCGGCCACACCTGAGTCCAGCCGAGGCCGTTCAACGAACCGGCACCCCACACTGCGGCAGCCATGGCGTCGTCAAGTTTCGCCTTGAGGATCATCCAGGTGTTGACCGAGCCCAACATCGCGCTGATGGCGATACCGACGATGATCAACCGGAATCCCTGCACACCTCGCTTGTACGCAAGGAGATAAACAACTGCTGCGGTGGCGATTCCGCCCACCAGAGCACCGACTGCGATCTCGTAGTAAGTACCACCGATGAGGAGGATGACCACCAGAGCGCCCGTGTACGCACCGGAGTTGAAGCCGATGATGTCCGGGCTACCCAACGGGTTCCTGGTCAGCGATTGGAAGATCGCACCGCTCATACCGAGCGCCGCACCGAGCATCAGCGCCAACAGAACTCGGGGCAGACGCCATTCCACGACGACCATGTGGATACGCGCGGGGGCTTCGCCGAACAGTGCACCGAGGACGTCCCCGATCGGCACTTGGTAGTCACCACTACCGAGCGCGATGACACCGATGGCCAATGCAAGCGCAACGAGGACGAGGCAGACTGTGACCGTGCGGACGTCGATCCGCGCGGACCAGCCTTCTTTGGGTGAGCGCACCACCGTGGTGGCGCGCCCGAAATCGATGCTCACAGACCGCTCACCTTGCTTCGACGCACCAGCATGATCAGCACCGGAGCGCCGATGAAGGCCGTGACGATACCGACCTGAAGTTCACCCGGGCGCAGCACGATTCGGCCGACGACGTCGGAGAAGAGAAGAAGAATCGGCGAGCACACCAACGTGTACGGGAGAATCCATCGCTGATCCGGTCCGACGAACCATCTCGCGACGTGCGGAACCATCAAACCGACGAATCCGATCGGCCCGGCCGCAGCTGTCGCCGCGCCGCACAGCAATGTCACCGCGATGACACCGAGGATGCGAGTACGAGTGATGTTGGCACCGAGCGAACGTGCCAGATCGTCACCCAGGGCCACCGCGTTGAGTTGGCGCGCCAACGCGAGCGCCAGGAAGAGCCCGATGAGAATGAATGGGGCAACGGCCAGAACGATTTCCAACGAACGCCCGCTGAGTGAGCCGGCATTCCACTGGCGCATCTGGTCGAAGGCGGTCGGGTTGAGCAAGGTGATCCCGGACGAGATGCCGCCGAGCACGGAGCCGATGGCAACACCGGCAAGCGTCAGCCGAATGGGCGTCGCACCACCTCGACCGATCGAGCCCAGCGTGTAGACGATCGCCGTGGCTATCACCGCTCCGAGGAACGCGAACCAGATGTACGACCAGATGCTGGTCAGGCCGAAGACCGCGACGGCAACGACCATCGCGAAGCCTGCTCCGGCATTGACACCGAGAATTCCGGGATCAGCCAAGGGATTTCGTGTCATCGCCTGGATGAGGCCACCGGCCACACCCAGTGCCATACCGACTATCAGACCGAGCAGAGTACGCGGTAGTCGCAGGTCACGGATGATCACGTGATCATTGGAATCGTCGTAGTTCACCAGCGCGTCGATCACGGTGCCGAACGGAATGGTCTTCGATCCCACCGCGATACTCAGAAGGAGCACGGCGGCGAGCACCACCAGGCACACCAGAAGACCCGCCATACGACGAGAGTTGGTCGATACCAGCCCGTCCGGTTGCTTCTGCTTCTCGTGCAGCGACTCGTCGATCAGTTCTTCGGTGTGTTTGTCGACTGCGCTCTTGTCCGCCGCACCGCTGTCGACAGCACTCTTGTCGAATCCAACGGTCACAAGCCGGCGCTCTCTAGAGTCTTCTCGACCTCGTCGCGGATCTCTTCCTCGTCGCGGTCCGATTCCCAGGCCGCATCGAGTGCCGCGCGGACACTTTCGTCGAGGGCCTCGTACTTCGCGTTCCACACCTCGGCTTTGTACGTCCAGTAGCCGATGACCTTGTACTGCTCACCCGGCAACTTCAGTTCGTGGCGAAGGTACTTGCGGATGTCACGGAGCATCGTGCTCTCGCCTGCAACCCACACGTATCCGAGTTCGGTGGGCAGGTTCATCGCGCGAACCGCGTCCGGCAACTTCGACGGTGCAACACCGTTGCCACTGCCGACCAGCCAGATGAACTCGACGTCGGCGTCCGAGGTGATCTGCTGCTTGTGAGACTCGTCCACCACCTCGACGATCGCCTTGGCCGACATCCCGGCGGGCAACTGTTCGATCAAGCGCCCGAGTGCGGGGAGTCCAGTCGCGTCGGCGACGAACACCTGCCAGCGTGCGTCGGCCGGGGGCTCGTAGAGGCCACGAGACTCGCCGATCGCCAACTTGTCACCGATCTCGGCTTCTGTGCCCAGTCGCTGGCGATACCACCCTCGTGAACGACGAAGTCGATCGTCATGCAGCTGGTTTCGGAATCGAACCGTCGCACGGTGTACGGCTGGCACGGGGACGGTTCCTCTCCCTCCGGGTATCGCCAACCGCGCGGTGCATCCGGATCTTCCGCCGGTAGAACGAACTTGCCTGTAGCCGGGACCGGGAAGTGGAGGCGCAGGTATTCGTCACCGGTACCGGTGGTTTCGAAGGCGGTCAGCTCCTCCCCACCGAACACGATACGAACCATTCCCGGGGTCACGTACTCCTTGTGAAGTACCTCGCCGAACACAAGACTCACAACAATCTCCAACATCGATGGAACATGAACCGGACCCGAACACGAGGATCTATCCGACTTCCGGACATAGTTAACCCGCGCTAAGTAAGGTAGACCTTAATTTATTGCAGTGTCGTCGATGAGTCGATGCCTTCTCCGCTGCAACGGGGCCAACTACTATCGCAATTCGGCCAACGCAATACGTATGGCCTGTTCACGACAAGTATTGGCACCGGTGTGACTTCTGACTACCGCCCACGATCCCTAGCGTGGACCCAGTGCCTTCGACACCACTTCTTTCGGCCGAGACAAACGGTCCCCCAACCAGCCCGGCGATCACGCCGCGTCAGGTAATCACACGCGCGATCGCTTCCGAAGGTCGCGGAGCCAAGCTGGCGGCCGCGTCCGTCGGCTTCACCGGCCACCAGGTCGCGGAAGCGTTGGTGCCGGTGGTGATCGGTGCGGTCATCGACCGTGCTGTGGCGACCAGCGATGCCGCCGCACTCGGAAAGTGGATCCTCGTTCTCGGAATTCTCTTCACCGGCTTGTTGCTCAGTTGGCGCTTCGCGGCGCGCATCTCCGATTCCGTCACCGAGCACGGAGCACATCGCTTGCGGATGGACATCGCGCGCCGAGGCCTCGATCCGCACGGCATGTCGCCGCGGCGTATGCCGGGCGAGGTCTACTCGATTGCAACATCCGACGCGGGTTCGGTGGCCGGATTCACGCACACGCTGAGCACCAAACTTGCGGCCGCCTGCGGAGTGCTGACCGCCGCGATTTCGCTACTGGTGATCTCGGTGCCACTCGGCCTGCTCGTCATCCTCGGCACTCCCCCGGTGCTGGCTCTCATGCAGGTGGTCAGTCGGCCGCTCGAACGCCGAGCCGAAACCGATCAGTGGCAGGGCGCCAAGGCCGGCGCGCTAGCCGCGGATCTACTCTCCGGACTCCGAATCCTCTCCGGAATCGGCGCCGGAGATGCTGCAGCGCAGCGGTATCGGGGAGCCAGCCGGACTTCGTTGGGAGCAACCCTTCGCGCACAGAGATACCAAGCGATGTACTCCGCCGCCAACGTTGCGATCGCCGGCGCTTTCCTCGCCGTCATCGCGTACGTGGGCGGACGGATGGCAGCGTCCGGGAGCATCTCGGTCGGTGAATTCGTTGCCGTGGTTGGTCTGGCACAGTTCCTTCGGGGTCCGTTGATCGACATCATCTACTTCGGCGCCGGTCTGGCACGGGCGCGTGCTTCCGCCAACCGCGTCGCAGCACTTCTCGGGACCACCGAGGCTGTGACTCCCGCGGGTGAACCTGTGTCCCTGAATCACTCCGAGTTCCTGACGCTGCGCGACGTCGTGTTGGCCGGAGCGTCACCAGTCGATCTCGACGTCAAACGCGGCGAGATCATCGGCATCGTCACCGAGAATGCCGCCTGGGCGGATGCGTTGGTCGACGCACTGGCGCGTCGAATCGAGCCTTCGAGCGGAACAATTCATCTCGGCGACAACGCCATTCACGAGCTGCACATCGACGAACTTCGCACTCACGTTCTGGCAGCACCGCACGACGCGGCACTGTTCATCGGCACAGTCGGCGACAACATCGACGCCCTCGCACCGATCGGCAGCCGCAACGACGAGGCCATCGCCGCTGCTGCGGCAGATCAAGTGATCTCGGCACTGCCGCTCGGCCTCGCAACCCGAGTCACCGAGCAAGGGAATTCTTTGTCCGGCGGTCAGCGTCAGCGCATCGCGTTGGCGAGGGCACTGGCGAGCGAAGCTCCCGTCCTGGTGCTGCACGATCCCACCACTGCCGTCGACTCCGTCACCGAAGCGCGCATTGCTCGCGGGATCGCCGAGGTACGCGGGGCACACGCCACAATACTTCTGACCAGCAGCCCCGTGCTGCTCGATATCTGCGATCGGGTGATCGAGCTGTGAACGAACTACTCCCCACCGCAACACCGAAACAGGCGCGGCGCGCGGCACTTCGGTTGATGGGACCCCACCGAATTTCCGCGATCGCAGCAGTCGTCACCCTGACCGCCGCGACCGCGATCGGTCTGCTCACACCGCTGGTCCTCGGCGCCATGGTCGACGCCGTGACCGACGCAGACGGCGACGCTGTCTCTCGCATCGGCACACTGACTCTCGCGTTGGTCGGTATCGCGGTTGCCTCATCCCTTCTCGTCGGAGTGAGCAACTACCTGCTCGCCGGCGTCGGCGAGCGCGTTGTCGCCGACCTTCGCGAAGAAGTCGTCGTCCGGGTTCTCGACCTTCCGCAGAGCGACGTCGAACGGGCCGGGCGCGGAGATCTCGTCTCCCGCATCACCGGCGACGTGCGGTTGGTGACCCGGGCCGTATCCGAAGCACTTCCGGTTTTTGCCACCGCGGCACTGACCATCGTGTTGACCCTGATCGGATTGGGTAGCCTCGATTGGAGATTCGCCGTCGCCGCGGTGATCGCGGCACCCATCCAGATCCAGGCGCTGCGCTGGTACCTCTCGAGGTCGGCACCGGTCTACCGCGAGGAGCGGGAGGCAGAAGGTGCACGTGCGCAACAGCTCCTGGACTCGCTGAGCAACTCCGACACCGTCGGATCGCTTCGCCTGGCCCAGCCGCATCTCGAACAGATCGAATCTCGATCGATGACGGCCGTCCGGCTGAGCTTGTTGACCACGCGTCTACGCACCAGGTTCTTCGGCCGGCTCAACATCGCGGAGTTCATCGGCCTGTCCGCTGTGCTGATCACCGGCTTCTGGCTGGTGAAGGACGGTCAGATCAGCATCGGTGCCGCCACCGCCGCAGCCCTGTTCTTCCACCGCCTCTTCGATCCGGTGGGCGCGGTTCTCAGCGTGTTCGACGAATTGCAGGAAGGCACAATCGCGTTGGCTCGCCTGGTCGGAGTCACGCTTGCGCCCGTGCCATCTGCACCGACCGATCCGCAGGAACCTGTCGACAGCTCAGCTTCTTTGGAACGCGTCACATTCTCGTACCGAAGCGGCGACGCTCCTGTTCTGCGAGACATCGACATCACCATTCCGGCAGGAACCGTCACCGCACTGGTGGGCGCTACCGGAGCCGGAAAATCTACAGTCGCAAAGCTGATCGCGGGAACCTACGAACCGACCGAAGGCGTCGTGAAGATCGGGACGGTGCCCCGGAACGAACTGCCACCGTCGACATCTCGGAGCGCGGTGGCCCTCGTGACTCAGGAGGTCCACGTCTTCGCCGGCACGTTGGCCGAGGATCTGCGGCTGGCCGACCCGTCGGCAACCGACAACGACATCACCGCGGCGCTCGATACCGTCGGCGCGTCGGATTGGCTGCGGGCTCTCCCGGACGGACTCGAAACCGTGGTCGGAGACGGTGGACACCGGCTGACCGCAACACAGGCACAACAACTTGCGTTGGCAAGAATCGAATTACTGGATCCGCCGCTGCTGATTCTCGACGAGGCGACCGCCGAAGCGGGCAGCGCCGGAGCCAGGGTCCTCGACGATGCCGCTCTCGCTCTGACCAGGGGTCGCACTGCTGTCACAGTGGCACACCGACTCTCACAGGCCGTCGACGCCGATCAGATCCTGGTGATGGACGACGGCCGCGTCGTCGAGCACGGCTCTCACGACGAGTTGGTCAACCTCGGGGGTCGGTACGCGGAGCTGTGGGAAGCGTGGTCCGCTCCGCGGAGTTGACCGCGACGGTTGCACCGAGCACTTCCGCCCGGTGCAACCCAACTCATGCGTGCAGAAGGTACGGCACCGATTCGGGCGCCACACTCCCCTTGTTCATCATGCTGCCGGGTGTGCGGCCGGTGACCCGGCGGAACACTGCGACAAAGGCACTCGGAGTTTCGTATCCGACCCGCCTACTGACAACCGAAACCGGCACTCCAGCAGCTAAATACGTCAATGCTGCGCGGACACGTACCTGAATTCGCCACTGCGCAAAAGTCATTCCCGTGCCCTGCGCGAACACACGCGTCAGCGTACGGACGCTACCGCCAGCCGTCAGCGCCCATTCGGACAGCGACCGCTGGTCTGCCGGATTGGCGACCAACGCTTCGGCAACGAACAACGCTCGCGGATCGGTCGGCATCGGAACCTCCACCGCAGCGACTTCGAGCGGCTGCAACATGTCGAAGGCCACCCGCTCGGCGCGACTGCGCGCCTCGTCGGGCATGTTCCGCCGATGCATGTGCAGGAGTACCTCACGCAGGAGAGCGCTGACACCGAACAAGCCCGGAACACCCGACGGCGCCTCGTGAGCCTCGGGCCGGAAGTAGGTGCAGAAGAACTCCGTACCCGGACCGGCCTTCACGGCATGCAACGCCCCGGCAGGCAGCCACAGTCCGGCCGAAGGCGGCACCTCCCAAGTGATGCCGTCAGCGACAACCGTGAGCATTCCACCGGAGTTTCCCCAGATCAGCTCATGTTCAGGATGACGATGCGGGGCCCACTGCCGCTGATGAGAGAGCTTCAGAGTCACCGTTGTCATCGAGTAGGGGTGATCGATGGAACGCGGCCCCACGGGCACCGAAATTCTCTCTGCCACAGCTGTCATGAAGACGAGTATAGGACTTTCGTTAGGCATACCTAAATAGGAACCCGAAAATTGTTGACTGTGACCCCAGAGTTACACATACCAGGGTCCCCGATATCGTGACTGCAACTCCCGGCTACGGGTCGGCAACGAGAGGTACATGATGGTTGACGCATCACGAATCCCGGTCATCGTCGGCGTCGGCGATCTGCGCTGGAATCCTGCCGACGGGCACCGCGAACCCCTCGATCTGATTCACGACGCCACCGTCGCCGCGTTGAACGACAGTGGACACGCTGAACTGGGAACACAGATCGATTCCGTGTTCGCGATCAAGACAGTCAGCTGGTCGTACGACGATCTCCCCGGGCTGCTTGCCTCACGATTAGGCGCGACCCCCACGGTCACCTCTACCTCGCCGATCGGTGGCCACTGGCCCGCGGCGCTCCTCGATCGGATCGGCGCGGCCATCGCTCGCGGTGAATCCTCGGCTGCTCTGCTCGTGGGCGGCGAATCGCACGCCAGCAGCACCGCGCTGCGAAAGTCCGGAGTCGCCCCCGACTCGATCGGGTGGACAGCCGCGCCCGGTGGGCCTCCCGGATTCGATCCGACCGACCTGGGAAGCCCCGAAATGCAGCGCGCCGGTTTCATCGTGCCGACTCGTGTCTACCCGCTCTTCGAGAACTGTTTCAGTGCTGCCGAGGGCCACGACGCCCGTGAATCGCTCGACTGGTCCGCGCGGATGTACGCCGCGTTCTCGGAACTGGCTTCGAAGAATCCCGCCTCCTGGACGTCGGAGATCCGATCGGCAGACGAGATCGGCACCGTCGGCCCCGGCAATCGGATGGTCTCCGAGCCGTACCCGCTGATGCTCAACGCCATGCCTTTCGTCAATCAGGCTGCGGCCGTTGTCGTCTGCTCGTTGTCGACGGCCCGCGAGTTCGGGATCGATGAAAACAAGCTGGTGTACCTCTGGGGCGGCGCAGGTGCGAGTGATCCGTTGGACATACTCAGCCGCAACAGCTTCGACAGCTCGGCCGCGATGCATGACGCCGTACATCGCACACTCGACGGTGCCGGAGTCGGCGCCGACGCACTCGACATCGTCGATGCCTACAGCTGCTTCCCGATCGTGCCCAAGCTGTTGATCCGCGAACTCGGACTTCCCGATACCGCGATCCCAAGCGTCACCGGAGGACACTCGTTCTTCGGCGGACCGCTCAACAGCTACACCCTGCATTCCGTCGCTGAAGTCACCAGGCGAATTCGCGACGGCGCGAACCTTGCCCTCGTCCACGGCAACGGTGGATTCCTCACCTACCAGCACTGCGTACTGCTGTCGTCCGCCGCTCACGCTGGCGGGTACGTCGGTGATCCCGACGCACGCGCGCTAACTGCGGAGGTTCCGGAACTGATCACTGATTACACGGGCACGGCGGAAATAGTTACGGCCTCTGTCGAATACGGCCGCACCGGGGAGCCTGAGATCGGGTTCGTGATCGCGGCAACGCCGGACGGCGGCCGCGTCGCCGGTCACACCGGTCCCGAGAATGCCGCCGAACTGACCCAGCTTCGCGGTGACAACCCTCCGTCGATCGGGCGAACTGTTCACATCAGCGACGAGAACGGGCGACTCACGCTCACGTTCTGACAGTAGCGTTCTGACAGTAGACAGCCGTCAGCACCGGGGCATGGTGATGCCCCGGTGCTCACGTCTTCAGTTGTCGCGATTCACGCCGCGGTGGGTGGGCTGTTCCCGCCGATCAGCTGCTGATACGGATCAACAGACATCGGCGGATAGAACACCGATTTGCGATCCGGCCCGATCTCCACCCGCCATTCGGTGTGGTGCATCGTCCGGTGGTGATGACCGCACAACAAGATCAGGTTGTCGAGATCTGTTGGGCCACCATCGTTCCAGTGAACAATATGATGGGCATCGCACCACCCCGATGGTGTCCCGCATCCCGGAAACGCACACCCACCATCACGAACCGCCAACGCCCGCCGCTGGGGTACCGTCGCGGTCCTTGCTTCTTTGCCGCAGTCGAGCGGAACACCGTTCTCGTCCAACAAAATCCGGGTGACCGTGCAGTCGCACGCCAGCATCCGGGCAGTATCGATACTGATCGGACCTACCCAATCCGTCCACGCGAAACCCAGTTCCTGAGTCGACGGCAGTAGATCCTTCAATGCTTTGAGGTCGGTCATGTCTTTTGCACTGGCGGTGACTGTGATGTGCGGTTTCACTCCGCCTTCGATCGGACCCAGCCCCGCCCGCTCGTACCGCCGCAACAATTCGCAGAACCCATCCGCCCGTCGTAATGCCGGCGTGCGGGCGTCCTTGACGCCGTCTTTCTCCGGCGTCGGCGCCGACAGGCTCGACAGCAACGTGATCAGACGTGCCCCGTTCACAGCATCCAGGTCGCCCTTCACGGTCACCCGCCCGTACAAGCCTTTCGAGGCGTAGAACTCGTTACGCTCCGAATCCTCACCCACCGGAACGCCGTCTTCGCGTTTGCCGTACTGCTTCTCGATCCGCCGGATCGCTGCCCGCACCGCATCACAATCGGCGATGTTCTTCGACGCCAACCCCAACAGAATCCCGCGGGCCTTGTCCACATCCGCCAGGGTCATGTTCTTCGGCGGATGCTGACAAAACGACGCCACCTGCCGCGCCTTCAACGCATCCACGTCACCGCGATGGAATGCATCCGCGACAACAGGTTCGAGCATCAACAACCGCGCCAACCCGACCAGCAGGCTGCACTCACCGATCTCCAGATTCGTCGAACCATGCAACCACTGCGCGATCGCCCGAAAACCCTTCCCGCCGAGAACCTCACGGGAAAACATCTCCACGATCAACAACACCATCCGCGACTGCAATTCGTGTCGGGCGCGCACCAGATCCAGAACCTCACTCTTGAGGTCCTCGCCATCCAGCTGCCACGCTTCCCGACTGTCCATGCTCAAAGTTTAATCGAACATACTTTCGATAACCAGAGACAAACCGGACAACTTCGGGAACATGAAGTCTCGAGACCTGTTGAAGTACATAAACATTCGCCTAGTCGTCCAATATCACGCGATAGAAGACATACCCCGCAAAACACGCAATCGCAACAACGCACAGCACGAGCAGGATGTCGAAAAAGACGACCATGCTTCACCCCCGGTGAGTTCAACCCAGTTCGAAAACTTCTCCAAAAAGAAGAAATTCTCCACGTGGAGAAGAACGTATCACGGTATCTTCTCTGCGTGGAGAAATCGACTCGAGAAGCACTTCTGGACGCCGGGCTCGACCTGCTGGGCCGGGTTGGGTTTCGAGCCTGGTCGATGAGAGGCGTCGAAGACGAGGCGGGCGTGCCACACGGCAGCGCACGGCACTACTTCGCAAACCAGCGTGGACTGATAGTCGAGGTGGTGCGGCATCTTCTGGACGGTGATCTTCCTCGCCCGGGCGAGACGCCGAAGCAACAGGTGGCCCGGTGGCTGGGGCCGGAGTCCGGTCGCACTCGTGCTCGCTACGAACTGATCATCGCGGCATTCCACGATCCCGACCTCGCAGTGGAACTGGTGCGTGGTCGGGATCGGTTTGTCGACATCTTGATCGAACGCGGCATGACCTCGTCCGATGCAACGGAGTTGGTCGCAGCACTGGACGGGCTCGTTCTGGACGCACTGCTGCGCAGGCATGCTCCGGAAACCCTGGATCCCGAGCGAATCTTCAAGAGGTTCGCAGCGAAGTTCCCCTAGCCGTCCAGCTCGGCGAAGAGCTCCATCCACTGCTCTTCGGCGGCTTCCTTGTCGGCGATGACCTGCTTGAGTTCTGCGCCGAGTTTCTGCAACTTGTCCGGGTCGGTGGCCGCGTCGGCGAGGGAAGCGTGCAGCTTCTTCTCTCGGTCGTCGAACTTCGCAATTGACCGCTCGAGCTTCGAAAGTTCCTTGCGTGCAGCGCGATCCGCGGCGCCGTCGCGGACCTGCTTGCTCTTCGACGCACCACTCGCCGTCGAAGCCACCGACGGGTTGTCGCCATCCCCCATTGCTGCGCGCCGACGCAGGTAGTCCTCGATACCGCCGGGCAGGTTGGTGAGCTTGCGGTCACCGAAGAGCGCCCAAGTGGTGTCACAGATGCGCTCGATCAGGTACCGGTCGTGCGAGATGACCACCATGGTGCCCGCCCAGCCGTCGAGCAGATCTTCGAGTTGCTGAAGCGTGTCGATGTCGAGATCGTTGGTCGGCTCGTCGAGAAGCAGGACGTTGGGCTCGGCCATGAGGACACGCGTCAACTGCAGACGTCGGCGCTCACCACCGGAGAGATCACCGACTGGGGTGCGCTGACGCGCCGGCGTGAAGCCCAACCGCTCAGCCAGCTGACCCGCCGATACTTCCTTGTCTCCCAGCGTGATTCGCTCGGCTACATCCTTGACCGCGTCGAGTACGCGCATGTCGGTCGGTAGATCGTCGAGTTCCTGCTTGAGCCAACCGATGTGGACGGTCTGCCCCTGAATGCGCTTTCCGGCGGCAGGCTCGAGTTCGCCGGCCAGAGTCCGCAGCAGAGTCGTCTTGCCCGAGCCGTTGACACCGACCAGGCCGACACGCTCACCTGGAGCGAGACGCCAGGTCAGATCCTCGACGAGTACACGGCCGTCCGGAGTCTCCAGACGCGCGTCTTCGAGTTCGATGACAACCTTGCCGAGTCGACGCTGGGCGAAGGACGCAAGTGCCACCGCGTCACGAGGTGCCGGAACGTCGGCGATCAGGGCCTCCGCGGCCTCGATGCGGTACTTCGGCTTGGACGTACGGGCCGGCGCACCGCGGCGCAGCCATGCGAGTTCCTTGCGTGCAAGGTTGCGTCGACGCTCTTCGGAAGCGTCAGCCTGACGCGAACGCTCGGCGCGAGCGAACACCCAGTCGTTGTAGCCACCCTCGTAGCTTTCGACGCCGCCGCCGACAACCTCCCAGGTGCGGGTGGCGACGGTGTCGAGGAACCAGCGATCGTGGGTCACGACGACAAGCGCGCTGCGACGCGAGACGAGGTGCTCGGCCAACCACTGAACACCTTCGACGTCGAGGTGGTTGGTGGGCTCGTCGAGCACCAGCAGGTCGAGGTCCTGAACCAGGGCCGCAGCGAGAGCCACGCGGCGACGCTCACCGCCGGACAGGCCGTCGACCTTGGCATCCAATGCGGACCGCTCGCCGCCGGCGCCCAGGTTGTCGATGCCGATACCCGAGAGCACCGAACGGATGCGCGCGTCGCCGGCCCATTCGTGTTGCGCCACTCCGAGCGGCCCCAGGACCACTTCACCGACGGTGGAGCCGGGAGGCAGTACACCGCGCTGCGTCACGACGGCCATACGCAATCCGCCGACGCGGCTGACGCGTCCCGAATCCGGCTGCTCCACACCCGCGAGGACTTCGAGCATGGTCGTCTTACCGCCACCGTTGAGGCCGACGACGCCGATGCGCTCGCCCTCCTCGACGCCCAGGGAGACCCCGTCGAGCAACGGCTTGACGCCGAAAGACTTCGACACGTTTTCCAGATTGATCAGATTCGCCATCAGTGCTGTCCCTTTGCCGCATTGTCGAGTATTCGTGCTCCGGGAACGGGTCCGCTCGCCACGCGAACGGTGCGGCACACCCCCGCTCCCGCAAGTTCTGCGCTCACTTCCACCGCGGACTGTGCGTCGGCGCAGAGAAAGGCGCATGTCGGTCCGGAGCCGGAGACGATGCCGGCCAAAGCTCCGGCTTCGACGCCCGCTCGAAGCGTCCGTCGTAGATCCGGGTTGAGTGAGAGTGCCGCAGCCTGCAGATCGTTGCCGAGCAGCGACGCAAGCAGATGAGCGTCACCCGTGGTCAGTGCCTGGATCAACGCATCGGCGCTCCCCACCCGTTTCGGGGAGCCTTCTGCCCGCAGCTTGTCCAGCTCGCGGAACACGACCGGTGTGCTCAAGCCACCCTTCGCCAGCGCCAACACCCAGTGAAAAGTGTGGCGGGTCAACACGGGGACAAGTTGTTCGCCGCGGCCGGTTCCGAGGGCAGTGCCACCGTGCAGCGAGAACGGAACGTCACTCCCGAGGCGTGCCGCAAAAGCGTCGAGATCAGGCCGCGAGAAGTCGAGCTTCCACAAAGCATTGAGCGCAACCAAAGCGGCGGCTGCGTCGGCACTCCCGCCGGCCATTCCGCCTGCGACGGGGATGCCTTTCTCGATGACTATCTCGACGTTCGGGGCCACGCCACCCTCGACGGCGAGCATCTCGGCGGCACGCCACACGAGGTTGGTGCGATCGGTCGGCACGGCCGCGGCGTCGTCGCCGATCACCCGCACGGTCAAGGTGTCCGCAGGCGCAACCGTGAGGGTGTCTGCCAGCGACAAAGCCTGAAAAACCGTCGTCAGCTCGTGATAGCCGTCGTCTCGCAGGTCCCCGACGGCAAGGTGGAGATTCACCTTGGACGGGGCCCGGACGACTACGGGGCGTGGAACGACGGAGAGCACAAGGAACAACAATAGGCGCTGCGAACACCTGGGCGAAAACCTGCGACCGCCGCACCCCGTCCGACAGCCAGCACACCCACGCTATTTCACCGCGCGCACGCCTACGCCCAGACCGACCACCGCCACGCACACGGCGGCGACGAATCCTGCCAGAACGCTGCTCGACGCGAAGTCTCCGGCAAAGAGTGCCCGCTCGGCGTCTACGACGTAGCCGAGCGGATTGATGTTCACGAGGACCTTCATCCAACCTGGTGCGTCCTCGAGTGGAAGCATGGTTCCCGACAGTATCAGGAGCGGGAACATCAGCGTCTGCTGAACGACCCAGAACATCCAATCCTGCTCCCGCACAGCCAGAGCGAGAGCGTACGAGAGCGCACCGAGTCCGACGCCGAACACTCCCAGCAGGACTATCCCGAGCGCGGCGCCCGCTGCATTGACGTCCAATCCGAGCGGAAGTGCGACCAGAATGATCAGAATCGCCTGCGCGGCAAGCGGAACCATCTCCTTGCACGCTCGCCCGATCAACAAGGACGAGCGTCGGAGCGGAGTCACCAACATTCGCTCGTGCGATCCCTGCTGCATCTCCATCAAGAGGTTGGACCCGGTCATCGTCGTTCCGAAGATCGCGATCATCACCAACACACCGGGAATGAACCAATTCCATACGCCGTCACCGGTACCCGGAACCCCTTTGAGCAGAGGCCCGAACAACGCCAACAGGATCAGCGGCTGGATGAGGCTGAAGATGACGCTGACCGGGTCGCGCAACATCGGTCGCAGCTCACGGCCCATCACGATTGCGCTGTCTCGAACGATGTCGCCGTGCAAGGTACGTGGGGTATCGAGTGTGATTGTCATGGCGGATTCCTGTTCGTCGAAGTTCTTTGTCGTGTTTCAGGAAGCGACCGCGGCGGCGCTCTCGCGCAGGCTGCGGCCGGTGAGAGTGAGGAAGACGTCGTCGAGAGTCGGCCTGGTGATGTCGGCAGTGAGTGCGCGGGCACCACGGGCATCGGCTTCACGCAGCAACACCGGTAGCGTCGAATCACCCTCGCCGGCACGGATACTCACCGAACTCGCCTGGACGGTGACGTCACGCACAGTGACAAGTCGCTCGGCCACCGACGCTGCGACGGCGGCCGCCTCGACGCTGTCGAAGGTGAGCAGAAGATGATCCCCCGCAAGATCCGCTTTGAGTGCAGCGGCGGTGTTGTCCGCGATGACAGTGCCCTCGTCGATGACGATGACCCGCTCCGCCATCGAATCCGCTTCTTCCAGGTAGTGCGTGGTCAGCACGATCGTGGTGCCCATCTCGCGCCGCAACCGCAGGATGTGGTCCCAGAGGTTGGCCCGACTCTCCGGGTCCATGCCCGTGGTCGGCTCGTCGAGGAACAGGAGTGGTGGGCGATGCACCAGGCCGAGGGCGATATCGAGCCGCCGGCGCTGCCCGCCGGACAACGTACTGACCTTTCGAGTGCCCAACTCGGTGAGTTCGAGATCACGCAGCAGCTCGTCGGCCCGGACCTGCGAGTCACCCTTGGGCATTCCGTAGCACAACCCCTGCGTCACCAACTCGTCGCGAACTCGCTGGTTGTGGCCGGCGCCGTTCCCCTGCCCGACGTATCCGAGGCTCGATCGCACCTCGTTCCGCGCCGCGGAGATGTCAAATCCTGCGATTCGCGCGCTGCCGGACGTGGGCTCGAGCAAGGTGGTCAACATGCGCAACGTCGTCGATTTCCCGGCGCCGTTCGGCCCCAGCAAGGCAACCAACTCACCCTCCGCTACGTCGAGCGTGACTCCCTTGACTGCTTCCACGAGTTTCTTGCCCTGAGCGAAGTGCTTGGTGAGCGCCTTCGTCTCGATCATCGGTCTGCCGTCGTTGATGCGACACATGACGTGGCCCCAATTTCTTCTCGACTGGTCGGATGTGGACCAACCTAAATTCAATTGAGGACTCATACGGTCCTAAATGTTTGGCAGACTTCTGGCCATGAAGGAGACATCGGCTCGCCTACTGCGATTGCTGTCACTGCTCCAGACGCGTCGAGACTGGTCCGGTGCCGAACTCGCAGACAAACTCGCGATCACCCCGCGCACGGTTCGACGTGACGTGGACCGCCTCCGCGATCTCGGCTATCCGGTCGACGCGACAGTCGGAGTCGGTGGCGGATATCGCCTGGGTGCCGGCGCGGAGATGCCCCCGCTACAGCTCGATGACGAAGAAGTGCTCGCGGTGGCACTTTCACTGCAATCCGGAGCGACCGGCTCTGTGGTCGGCATCGGCGAGGCTTCGATGCGCGCGCTGGCGAAGCTGCGGCAGATCATGCCGTCGAGGCTGCGACACCGTCTGGAGTCGCTGTCGATCGACGTCGTGCCACGCGAGCCCGCCGCGAGCGCAGTCGATGCGTCGGTCTTGTCCGCCATCGCGTCGGTGTGCCACAACCACGAACGCCTGCGATTCGACTACATCACTCACGACGGCACCCAGAGCCGGCGCGAGGTGGAACCGTACCGGCTCGTACGGTCGGGTGTCCGGTGGTATCTGGTGGCCTGGGATCTCGCTCGCGAAGACTGGCGATCATTTCGCGTAGACAGAATGGAACCCAAGATCCCCACCGGCCCACGATTCGTGCCGCGGGAACTACCCGCCGGTGGTGCAGCAGACTTCGTTTCCCGCGGTGTCGCTCGGGCCTATTCCTCCACGCGCGCAACAGTTCTACTGCATGCACCCATCGAGCAGATAGCACCCATGGTCAGCGAACAGTGGGGATCGGTGGAGTCCACCGACGAAGGGCGTTGCGTCATAGTGCTTTCGGGCACTTCTCTGCGATCGATCGCACACTGGCTCAGAGCTTTCGACGTCGATTTCACCGTTGTGAATCCACCTGAACTCCGCGAGGAATGCCGCACGATCGCGGCGGAAACGACAGTCGCCACTCAGCGGTATCTCGATGCATGACAGCGTTTTTCACCCAAATACAACAAGACCCCAACTCCGAAGAGTTGGGGTCTTGTCAGTACGTCATGCGTCGGTCGCCCGACTCACATGGACGTCTTAGACGATGGTAACGCCGGTGGCCTGCGGGCCCTTGTTGCCCTGACCGATCTCGAACGCCACGCGCTGGTTCTCCTCGAGAGTGCGGAAGCCGCCACTCTGGATCTCGGAGTAGTGAACGAAGACGTCAGCACTGCCGTCTTCGGGAGCGATGAAGCCGAACCCCTTCTCGGAGTTGAACCACTTCACGATGCCCTCTGCCATGTAAATCTCCTCTAACACAGTGTCAACAGGCAGTCGCTTCGACCGCCCGGGTCACTTACTACGACCGTTCTGAGACAAATCCGTGGAGGATGTCCAAACGCTCGCAACCTAACCATTTGCGAGCGTGGAAACACAAACACAAACACTTACGACCACCACAAGTAGACCACACATCCGCCGTGTTGTCTTCCCTGAGGCCTTCATCACTGCCCAGCCCGTTGACAGGCATACCCCCTGGGGGTACCTTCGATTGCAGAGCGATACCTACACCGGGTATCCGTAAAATAAGCTTTCCACAACCGAAGGGATCTGCGATGACCACCGCCGAATACACCGTTTCCGGAATGACCTGCGGACACTGCGTCGGATCCGTCAAGGAAGAGATCGGCAACATCGCGGGAGTAACCGCGGTGGATGTCGAACTGGCGAGCGGACGCGTCGTCGTCACCAGCGATGCTCCCGTCTCCGCAGCCGACGTCGTCGCAGCAGTCGACGAAGCCGGCTACGCAGTCGTACCAAGCTGAGTCAGCCGTGCGCACCTCGACAACACTTGCCGCCTACGCCGTAGGGCTGGTCGCCGTCTTCGGCGCCGCCCTCGGCGTGGGGGCCGCAATCGGAAGCCCGATAGACATGTCCACCACCCAGCACAGCACCCACGAATCAACCACCGAATCGATGCCAGGCATGGATTCGGCAACACCTGCAGGACTCGAAGTCTCCTCCGGCGGATACACACTCACCGATGTGACCGCACCCGGTCGAGCTGGGGAGCCGGGAACCTTGACCTTCCGGATTCTCGACGACACCAACACGCCCGTCGTCGATTTCGACCTCCTGCACGAGAAGAAACTCCACCTTATTGTCGTCCGAAACGACACCAGCGAATTCCGCCACGTACATCCGTCCCTCGCTGCAGACGGCACCTGGTCGATCGACTGGGCCTGGCCCGCCGCCGGCACCTACCGAGTCTTCGCGGACTTCGATCCCACCGACGGCACCCAACTGACACTCGGCCGAAACTTCGACGTGGCAGGCGAATTCACTCCCGCGCCGCTACCTGCGAAGAGCGCGACCGCAACCGTCGACGGATACACCGTGACTCTCGACGGTGATCTGACCACTGCCGGCGGCCCGATCACGCTGAGCGTTGCTCGCGACGGAGCCCCGGTCACCGATCTCGATCCGTACCTCGGTGCCTTCGGTCACCTCGTTGCCCTGCGCACCGGCGACCTCGCCTACCTGCACGTGCACCCCGAAGGCGAGCCAGGCGACGGCGTCACAGCTCCTGGTCCGGACATTTCCTTCCACGCACAGGCACCGAGCGAAGGCACATACCGGCTGTTCCTCGACTTCCAGCACGAAGGCGTGGTTCGGACCGCCGAATTCACTGTTGATGCAGGCACTTCCACGGCTTCAGTTCCAGACAATCACGAGGGAGGGCACTGATGACGTCACCGACTGCGGTCGACAATGCTGCCAACTCGAGCAGCGTCGAACTCGCGATCACCGGGATGACCTGCGCCTCCTGCGCGTCACGAATCGAGAAGAAGCTCAACAAGATCGACGGCGTCACAGCCACCGTCAACTACGCGACGGAAAAGGCCAAGGTCACCTTCCCGGACGGGGTGCCCGTCGAAGATCTGGTCACTGCCGTCGAGAATGCCGGCTATTCCGCCGCGCTCCCCAAACCGCCCAGCGCACCGGACACCGTCGACCCGGATGCGGAAACCCCGCAGGATCGTGATCTGCGCGAGCTTCGTACCCGCCTGATCATCTCGACTCTTCTCTCCGTGCCGGTCATCGCTATGGCAATGATTCCTGCGCTGCAGTTCGATAACTGGCAGTGGCTCTCCCTCACGCTGGCCGCACCGGTCATCGTGTGGGCGGCCCTCCCCTTCCACCGAGCTGCCTGGGTGAACCTGCGTCACGGCGCGGCCACGATGGACACGCTCATCTCGCTGGGCACCATCTCGGCCTTCGTCTGGTCGCTCTACGCACTGTTCTTCGGCACCGCGGGCGAAGCCGGTATGAAGCACGCCTTCCGGCTGACGGTCGACCGGATGGACGGCAGCGCCAACATCTACCTCGAAGTTGCCGCGGGCGTCATCACGTTCGTGCTGGCCGGACGCTACTTCGAGCACAAGTCCAAGCGCACGTCCGGCGCCGCACTACGCGCACTCATGGAGCTCGGTGCGAAAGACGTCGCGGTATTGCGCAACGGCGTCGAAGTACGAATCCCCGCCGAAGAACTGGCAGCGGGCGACTCCTTCATCGTCCGGCCCGGCGAGAAGATCGCCACCGACGGCATCATCACCGAGGGCCGCTCAGCCGTCGACATGAGCATGTTGACGGGTGAATCCGTGCCTGAGGAAGTCGGTGTCGGGGACACTGTCGTCGGCGCCACCGTCAACGTCGGTGGAACCTTGACCGTCGAGGCAACCCGGGTCGGGAGCGACACCCAACTCGCCCAGATGGCGGCACTGGTCGAAGACGCCCAGAACGGCAAGGCCGAAGTTCAGCGCCTCGCCGATCGGATCGCCGGTATCTTCGTACCGGTCGTCATCGCGATTGCCGTTGCGACACTGGGCTACTGGCTCGGCACCGGTAACCCTATCGAGATGGCCTTCACCGCTGCTGTCGCCGTGCTGATCATCGCGTGCCCCTGTGCCCTCGGATTGGCAACGCCCACAGCCCTGTTGGTGGGCACGGGTCGCGGAGCCCAGATGGGAATCCTCATCAAGGGACCCGAGGTGCTCGAATCGACGCGCGCAGTCGACACCGTCGTGCTCGACAAGACGGGAACCGTCACCACCGGTCAGATGACATTGCTGGACACCGTGGTGGGCGAAGGAACAACCGTCGACGAGGTCCTTCGGCTGGCCGGCGCACTCGAACATCGCTCCGAGCACCCCATCGCCGCAGCGATCGCGAAGGGTGCGACCGAAGCTGTGGGCGAATTGCCTACGGTCGAGGATTTCGTGAACGTCGCCGGGCGCGGCGTGCAGGGAATGGTCGACGGTCACGCCGTCGTCGCGGGCCGAGACGCGCTGCTCGCCGACTGGTCGATGCCGTTGCCGGAAAATCTCCGCGAGGCGAAGGCTGCAGCAGAGAAGGCCGGGCGCACCGCAATCGCGGTGGGCTGGGACGGCAAGGCGCACGGCATCCTCGTGATCGCCGACGCGGTCAAGGACACGAGCGCCGAAGCAATCGCGCAGTTGAAAGCACTCGGCCTCGAACCGGTTCTGCTGACCGGTGACAACGCCACCGTTGCTCGCACTGTCGCGGATCAGGTCGGGATCAGCACCGTCTTCGCCGAGGTCATGCCTGCGGACAAGGTCGACGCCGTCAAGAAACTGCAAGCGGAAGGACGCGTCGTGGCCATGGTCGGCGACGGCGTGAACGACGCGGCAGCCCTGGCTCAGGCCGATCTCGGCCTGGCGATGGGCACGGGTACCGACGTTGCGATCGAGGCCAGCGACATCACTCTGGTGCGAGGTGACCTGCGGTCGGCGGCCGATGCAATTCGACTGTCCCGCAAGACGCTCAAGACCATCAAGGGCAACCTGTTCTGGGCATTCGCCTACAACACGGCTGCGATCCCGCTGGCTGCGGCCGGCCTGCTCAACCCGATGCTCGCCGGTGCCGCAATGGCATTCAGCAGTGTGTTCGTGGTGAGCAACAGCCTGAGGTTGCGGCGGTTCAAATAAGGGGGCAAGCCCCTGTGCGCGGTTAGGGAGTCCCTGCACTCCTTAACCGCGCACGGGGCTATTCGCCTCCAGCAAGCCGAACGAAGGCTGCTGCGTCGAGCATCTCGCCACGCGTCTGTGGCTCGATGCCGGCAGCGAGGAGCCGTCGTTCGGCCTCGGCAGGCGAACCTGCCCAACCGCTGAGAGCGGCACGCAAAGTCTTGCGGCGCTGTGCGAACGCGGCGTCGATCGCCGCAAAAACCTGCTTGCGGTGCTTCTCGTCCATCGGCCACGGCGGCTCCGCGTACCGATCGATACGAACCAGTCCTGATTCGACCTTCGGCACCGGCCAGAACACGTTGCGTCCGACTGCACCGGCGCGGCGAACCTCGCCGAAGAAGTTGGCCTTGACGCTGGGAACGCCGTAGATCTTGCTTCCCGGATCAGCCGCCAGGCGATCGGCAACCTCGGCTTGCACCATCACGAGTGCGGTCCGCAGACTCGGAAGCGACGCGAACAGGTGCAACAGCACCGGCACCGCGACGTTGTACGGCAGGTTCGCGACAAGCGCGGTCGGCTCGCCGGGAATCTGCGAAGGCAGCACACGCATCGCGTCGGCTTCGACGACGGTCAGGCGATCGGCCAGTTCCGGCGCTCGCTCGGCCACCGTCTTCGGCAGGCGAGCCGCGAGGTTGGGATCGATCTCGACCGCGATGACCCGATCGACCACGTCCATCAGCGCCATCGTCAGCGAACCGAGACCAGGCCCTACCTCGAGAACGACGTCGTCACGTGTCACGCCTGCCGTGGTGACGATGCGCCTCACGGTATTGGCGTCGTGAACGAAGTTCTGCCCCAACTGTTTCGTGGGCCGGACACCGAATTCCTCGGCAAGAGCGCGCACCTCGACCGGACCGAGCAGGGCTGCCTGCCCGCGCGGAGTAGCGATGGGTTCGTTCGATTGTTCGGCGTCTGACACCAGTAGAACTTATCCCAGTCCGAGGCGACCCGAGCACGACGGCCATGCGCCCCAACCCTGAGTGCGCTGGGTCTGTGTCGCAATCGCGATCTGTTCTTCACGGGTGGCGAGGTCGGCGCGGGGCGCATACTTCAACCCGCCCTGTCGTTCCCAGGTGTTCTGATCGAACTGCACGCCGCCGTAGAAACCGTTGCCGGTGTTGATGGCCCAGTTACCGGTGGCCTCGCACTGTGCGAGCGCATCCCACGTCGAACCGTTCTCCACGGGCGGCACCTCGGTGCCCGGCTTCGTTCCGACACGCACGACCTTCGGCTGCGCCGGTGTGGTGATCGTCTCCGCGACCTGGGTACGTCCGGCTTCGACACCGTTGACGAGATTCACGGCGAACGTCACGTCACGCACGCCGGGCACGCCCGGGTTCTCGACGATCGTGCGACTCTGGTTCATCGTCGGATCCTCGATGCGCTGATCCGGCGGATCGAGCGGCAAGGTCTCGACCTTGTTCTCGGTGCGGTTGCGCGTCACCGTGACCTCCAGGCCCTCGGTCAGTGGAGCGTCGGCGGCGGGAACCACCGTGTCCGACTGCTCGAGCGGAGTGCCGTTGGCGGTAAGGAACTCCCCGACCGTCGGCGCCGCGATACGCACGTCTGCTGCCGCGTTTGCGCCGTCGACCAGTTTTGCGACGACCGGTGTCAGCACGTCGAGCGCGGCGCCGTCCAGCGGAAGACGCTGCGAGCGCGAAGCCGACACGTGCACATCCGCCGCGACGTCCAACTGCTTCAACGCGTCGTCGACGGTCAAGGCTGTGGTCCAGAGCTTCTGCGGCTGACCGTCGACCGTCAGCGTGATCTCACGGGCACGACGGAGCACCACGGTGTCGCCGTCGGACAGCGAAGCGTCGGCCGCGGGAGCAACTGCATCCTTGTCACCGATCGGGTAACCCGCGTCCTCGAGAGCGCCGTCGACGTTGGTCGACATGGTGCTCAGGCGAATCTGCTCACCGTCGACATCGAGAGTGATGGTCTTGTGCCGGACGACGGCCAGAACACCACCCACGAGAACCGTCAGGAGAAGAGCGGCGATCGCCGAGTACAACAACGGCGACCTGGTCGAGTTGATCTTGGCGAACGGTGACATCGGTTCCTGTGTTCTGTGAGGTGTGAGCGCGTCAGCGCAGGCCCAATTTGCTGGTGCAGGACGGCCAAGCACCCCAGCCCTGACCGGCGCGGACTTTCTCGCCGATCGCGATCTGCTGTTCACGTGATGCGAGGTCGGCGCGAGCTGCGTACTGACCGCCGCCGAATGCTTCCCAGGTGCTCTGGGTGAACTGAAGTCCTCCGTAGAAACCGTTGCCGGTGTTGATGGCCCAGTTTCCGGTCGCCTCGCACTGAGCAATGGCATCCCACGTCGACGCGTTGGACACAGCGGGAGCGGAAGCCTGCTTGGTACCGACCTTCACCACTGCTGCGACCGGTTCCTTGATCACGGTCGCGGACAGTTCGGTTCGTCCGGCCTCGACGCCGTTGACGGTCTTGACCTCGACGGTGGCCGTGCGCTCACCCGGAACACCCGGGTTCTCGACGACGGTCTTGTCCTTCTCCAGCTCGGGATCCTCGACCTTGTTCTCCGGCGGCGCGATCGGCTGCGTCTCGACGCGAGTGTCCGTGCGGTCGCGAGTGACCTGGATGGTCAGGCCGTTGGTAACGGGTGTGTCGGCGGTGGGAACCACCGAGTCGGCCTGCTCGAGCGGCGCATTCTTGGCCGCGAGAAGATCGCCGACGGTCACGGCGGCGAGCTTGACCTCCGCCGCGGGAGCGCCACCGTCGCTGACGCTGACGGTCTTCGGGCTGACGACGTCGAGCTCGGTCCGTTCGAGCGGCAGACGATGCGAGCGCGAAGCTGAGACTGCGAAGTCGTCGGAAACATCTACCTGCTTCAATGCCTCGTCGACCGTCAATGCGGTGGTCCAGATGGTGGTCGGCTGACCGTCGACGGTCAGAGCCAACTCACGGGCACGGCGCAGTACGACGGTATCGCCATCGGACAGGGAGGAATCGGCACTGGGTGCGAGCGCGTCCTTGGGATCGACCGGGTATCCGGCGTCCTCGAGAGCGGTACCGACGCTGCTCGACATCGTGGACAGCGAAATCATGTCGCCGTCGACATCGAGGGTGATCGTCTTGTGCCGAACCACGGCGAGCGCACCCCCGACGATGAGCGTCAGAAGCAACGCACCCACCACTGAATAGAGAAGTGGTGACTTCGTGGAGTTGATCTTGGCAAAAGGCGACACAGGAAATCCCAAGGCAGACGACGTTCGATCACAATACGGTAACGACCGAGCGTTGTATCGGCAACCAAATCACAACGAAATGCGACTTTTGTCACGGAACGGCAACGGCGTGTCGTGTGTTCTGCACTTTCCGGCTCCGATACCCGTGTATCGATTCAGCTCTGGGCGCAGTATGTTCTCGTCTGGTTCAAAGCAGTCCGGCGATCCCGGGCGCGACAGAAGAAAGCTGGGCGATAGTGCGAAGAAGATTCGACAGACCACGTAATGCCAGGTGGCCGATCCTGGCCATCCTGCTGGCGCTGATCGCAGCGCTGTTCGCCCCCGGAATCGCGAGCGCGCAACCCGGCCGCACCTACACGATCGCCACCGATCTGACATTCGCCCCGTTCGAATTCGAGAACGAAGACGGCAAACTCGTCGGCATCGACATCGACCTGCTCAATGCGATCGCCGAGGACCAAGGCTTCAAGGTCGACATCAAGCAGCTCGGCTTCGACGCAGCACTGCAGGCCGTGCAGGCAGGGCAGGCCGACGGCGTCATCGCGGGCATGTCCATCACCGACGCCCGCAAGCAGGTGTTCGACTTCTCCGACCCGTACTTCGAGTCGGGCGTGCAGATGGCGGTCCTCGAGACCGACAACGACGTGAAGTCGTACGAGGATCTGAGGGGCAAGCGCGTCGCCGTCAAGAACGGCACCGAGGGCGCCAGCTTCGCCGAGTCCATCAAGGACCAATACGGCTTCACCACAGTCTATTTCGCCGACTCCGCCAGCATGTACGACGAGGTCCGCACCGGGAACTCCGTCGCAGTCTTCGACGACTACCCCGTCCTCGCCTACGGCATCACACAGGGCAACGGCCTCAAGACGGTCACCGAAAAAGAGGTGGGCGCGAGCTACGGCTTCGCAGTCAACAAGGGCCAGAACGCCGAACTGCTCCAGATGTTCAACGCCGGACTGCAGAACCTGCGCGACGACGGCCAGTACGACGAAATCGTCTCGACCTACCTCGGTCAGGGCGCGTCGACGTCGGACAACTCCATCATCGGCTTGATCAAGAGCACCTACCCGCAGCTTCTCAAGGGCCTGTGGTTGACGATCGTTCTCTCCGTCGTCTCGATCGCGATCGCTCTGGTCCTAGGCGCGATCTTCGGTCTCTGCCGCGTGTCCACCAACATGTTCGTCCGAGGTATAGGCACAACCTACGTCGACATCTTCCGCGGCACACCGCTGTTGGTGCAGGCATTCTTCATCTACTTCGGCATCCCGGCAGCCCTGCATTTCCAGATGTCCGCCTTCACCGCAGGCATCATCACGCTCTCGCTCAACGCCGGCGCGTACATGGCTGAAATCGTCCGCGGCGGCATCCTGTCCGTCGACAAGGGACAGATGGAGGCGTCACGAAGCCTGGGCATCAGCTACATGAAGTCGATGCGAAAAGTCATCATGCCGCAGGCAATTCGCACGATGATCCCGTCGTACATCAACCAGTTCGTGATCACCCTCAAGGACACGTCGATCCTGTCGGTCATCGGACTCGCCGAGCTCACTCAGACAGGGCGCATCATCATCGCGCGCAACTTCCAGTCGTTCAACATGTGGCTGATCATCGGCGTCATGTACTTCATCATCATCATGGCGCTCACCAAGCTGTCGAACCGCCTCGAGAAGAGGATCAACAAGTGACCGAAACAGCCGTCAACATGGGCAAGTCCGCCACCGAGGTCAAGATTTCGGTCAAGGGACTGAAGAAGTCGTTCGGCGACAACGAGGTCCTCAAGGGCCTGGACGTCGACATCAAGAGCGGTGAAGTGGTCTGCGTCATCGGGCCTTCAGGTTCCGGCAAGTCGACCTTCCTGCGTTGCCTCAACCGCCTCGAAGACATCACCGCCGGATCTGTGCGCGTCGACCAGTTCGACCTCACGAACAAGGATGTCGACATCGACAAGGTGCGCCAGCACATCGGGATGGTGTTCCAGCACTTCAACCTGTTCCCCCACATGAGCGTCGTCGAAAACGTGATGCTCGCTCCGGTGCAGACCGGGCGATCGACCAAGGAGCAAGCTCGCGAGATCGCCGTCAAACTGCTCGGCCAGGTCGGTCTCGCGGAGAAGGCAGATGCCAAGCCCGCCAGCCTGTCCGGTGGGCAGAAGCAGCGCGTTGCCATCGCCCGCGCACTCGCGATGAGTCCGGACATCATGCTCTTCGACGAGGCCACCAGCGCCCTCGACCCCGAAATGGTGGGTGAGGTTCTGCAGGTGCTGCGCGACCTCGCCAAGCAGGGCATGACCATGGTCGTCGTGACCCACGAGATGGGCTTCGCCCGTGAGGTTTCCGACCGAGTCATCTTCATGGCCGACGGATACATCGTCGAAGAAGGTAAGCCGGAGAGTCTGTTCGGCAACCCCCAGCAGCAGCGCACCCAGGACTTCCTGGCGAAGGTTCTCTAGGGGCAAGCCCCCTGTGCGCCTTTTTGGTAGTGGGGACTACCGGAAAGGCGCACGGGTGGTGGCCAATTCGACGACCAGCCCGGTCTCGATCCGATTCTGCGGCTCGAAGTCGAAGTCGCCGAACCTTCGGAACCACCGAGGACTGGCCTCGACCCTTCGATAGGTCTCGCTACCTTCGACGGGCAACCACATGCGTGGACTTCCGACTTCCTCGTACGTCGTCGTGACCACGAGAATCCCGAGCACCACACCGGTGGTCACGACTCCAGACGCCGGCATCCCGCCGTGAACCCAACCGTCGAAATCGTCGTCCTGCGATCGCGGTGTCAATGTCCACGAGCATGGTTCACCGACCACCGGAAACGGCCCGCAGCACTCGACTTCGACCGCGTCGACATGAACGCTGACGATCCGGACCGAAGAGTCGACCGGCGTCGGCTCAGTGAAGCTGTGCGCCTTCATTCCCTCCCGGGATGCGAGAAATTCGCCGCGCTCGAGCCGGATCGAGAGGACTGTTCGTCTGTGTGTTCGACGTCGTCGGGATAGACGTCGGAGGGATAGATGCGGTCATTCATCTGAATACTCCGCGCAGTAGACGTACCAGGACACGACGGTCCCGGGCGCGGAGTTACCTGTCAGACCACCATAGCGTCAGAGCTTGTAGACGCGCTCCGCTGTCGCCGTGGACGCTGCTGCCAGCGCCTGCGGATCCTCACCGCGGATGTCTGCGAGCGCGCGCACTGTGTACGGCAGGCAGTACGACTCGTTGGGCGCACCGCGGAACGGGTGCGGCGTCAAGAACGGCGCATCCGTCTCGACGATCAGCTGATCCGAGGGCACCAACAGCGCGGCCTCACGCAGCGCCTTCGCATTCTTGAAACTCACGGTTCCCGAGAAACTCAACACGTAGCCCGCGTCGATGCACGCACGGGCCATCTCCGAATCCGAGGAGAAGCAATGGAACACCACGGTCTCCGGCGCGCCTTCCTCGTGCAGCACCCGCAGCAGGTCCTCATCGGCTTCGCGATTGTGAATCATCAGCGTCTTGCCGAGACGCTTCGCGAGGTCGATGTGCCACCGGAAACCGTCGACCTGCTCCTCGATGGTGGCGCACCCTTCGAGCTTGCCTGGCCAGTAGAGATCCAGCCCGGTCTCCCCCACCGCGACGACCCGCGGATCGGACGCCAACCGTTCTATCTCGGCTCTGGTGTCGACATCGAGGACGTTCGCCCTGGTCGGATGGATTGCGACGGCTGCGTAAACCCTCGAATCCCAGTTCGCAGCGTCGACGGCAAAGCGTGCGGCATCAAGGTCGTCGGCCACCGTGACGACCCGTCCGACGCCGACGGCTTCGGCCCGATCGACAATTTCGGCCACGGTCGCAGCGTCGTGCGCACCACAGGCGTCGAGGTGCGTATGTGCGTCGATCAGAGGCGACAAGGGCTCAGGGGCATCGGGGGCGGGACGGTCTTTGCTCACGCCCGATAGAGTAAGCCCACCATGACTGTGCCTGCCTCACCCTCCCAGACCCCGCGCCCGGACTCCGCTGCCCCGGAAGGCGCGGAACGATCGCCGTTCTACATCACGACAGCGATCGCGTATCCCAACGGCGCTCCGCACATCGGCCACGCGTACGAGTACATCTCCTCGGACGCGCTCGCCCGCTTCAAGCGGTTGGACGGTCATGAAGTGTTCTTCATGACCGGCACCGACGAGCACGGTCTGAAGATGCAGCAGACAGCAATCAAAGAGGGCATCGACGTCCGCGAACTCGCGGCTCGGAACTCCGACGTGTTCCAGAACCTCGACAAGGTCCTGAACATCTCGTACGACCGGTTCATCCGTACCACCGACGCCGACCATCAGGTCGCCAGCAAGGCGATCTGGGAAAAGATGGCCGCATCGGGCGACATCTACCTCGACACCTACTCGGGGTGGTATTCGGTTCGTGACGAGGCCTTCTACACCGAAGCCGAGACCACGCTTCTGGACGACGGCACCCGTCAGTCGACGGAGACCGGCACCCCGGTGGAGTGGACCGAGGAGTCCAACTACACCTTCCGTCTCTCGGCCTACGAGGACCGTTTGCTTGCTCTGTACGAAGAGCATCCCGAGTTCATTGCCCCCGCGACTCGTCGCAACGAGATCGTCAGCTTCGTCAAGGGCGGCCTCAAGGACCTGTCGATCTCGCGCACCACGTTCGACTGGGGCGTCGAGGTTCCCGGAGACCCCGACCACGTCATGTACGTCTGGGTCGACGCCCTCACCAACTACCTGACCGGCGTGGGTTACCCGAACGTCGACTCGGCGGAGTTCGAGAAGTTCTGGCCCGCGAGCCTGCACATCATCGGCAAGGACATCACGCGTTTCCATACCGTGTACTGGCCGGCGTTCCTCATGTCTGCCGGCATCGAACTGCCGGAGCGGGTCTTCGTCCACGGGTTCTTGTACAACAAGGGCGAGAAGATGTCGAAGTCGGTCGGCAACGTCGTCGACCCCATCGCGATGGTCGATCAGTACGGCCTCGACGCGGTCCGTTTCTTCCTGCTCCGCGAGATCTCGTACGGCCAGGACGGCAGCTACAGCCACGAAGCAATCGTGACGCGTATGAATGCAGACCTGTCCAATGAACTGGGCAACCTCGCGCAGCGTTCACTGACGATGGTCGCGAAGAACTGCGATGCCCAGGTACCGACCCCCGGCGAGTTCACCGAGGACGATCTGGCGATGCTGGCGTCGGCGGATGCCCTGCTTGCCAAGTGCCGCAGCGAGTTCGACGTGCAGGCGCTGCATCTCGCACTGGAAGCCATCTGGGGCGTTCTCGGCGAGACCAACCGGTACTTCTCCAAGCAGGAACCGTGGGTTCTGCGCAAGACGGATCCGGCACGCATGGCGACGGTTCTGTACGTGACGCTCGAAGTGGTCCGTATCGTCGGGCTTCTCGTTCAGCCGGTGATGCCCGACGCGGCGTCACGCATCCTCGATCTGCTTGGCCAGAGCGAAGAGAACCGGCAGTTCGCCGACATTGCGGTTCGCATCGACGCGAACCGGAAACTGCCTGCTCCGGCGCCAGTTTTCCCCCGCTTCGTCGAGGAATGAGCTAAGCGAGAGTGCCGCACGTGGGGTCCGAGATATCCGGTTACAGGCGGATGTGTCGGACCCCACGTGCACACTCCAGCCATGACGACGAATAGAACATACATTCGAACCAGCGCTTCGGCGCAGACACTGCCATGGAACGGAGCGCGGGTGTCCACTCAGGAGGTCAGCCCTCAATCCGTCTCTGCGGCGCAGGGTCTCGTCAGCGAACTGACGGCCGCCTACGAACGCGGATGGCAACCGGCTGATCTGATCCATCTGGCTCGCCGAAGCAAAGACGCGTCCGACGCCGATCTCGCTGCCACCACCATCCTGTTCGACGCGAAGGCGTCGCGCGCCTCCGATCGCGCTCCGCTCGAATGGGTGGGGCAGTTGCAGACGATCGGCGAGCAGTATCCGAAGTCTCGGCACATCGCTTCTCGAATCACCGTGGACGACGACGTTTTTCGCTCCCTCGCGGCCGGCCTTCTGTTCCAGGATCCCTACTTCCTCGTTTCGCAGATCGTCGACGTCGCGCGATCGTGGATGCGCCTACCTCAGTGGACGGTGTTGCTCGCGCCACCATCCACCTGGCCGTCGCAACGCACCGATACCAGCTATGCCGGCGTCGGCGATACCGAGGTCGACGCCAAGGTACTCAAGCGAATTCGTGGACTACTCGCCAAAGCGGAAGCAACCAACTTCGCGGAAGAAGCCGAGATTTTCACCGCGAAGGCCCAGGAGTTGATGACCCGGTACGCCATCGACTCCGCACTGCTCCACAGTCGCGCCGGGGTCACCGACACATCCGTCAATGCCCGACGCATTCACATCGAGAACCCGTACGTGAAGGAAAAGGTTCACCTCCTGACCGAGATCGGCGAATCGAATCGAGTCAGGACTGTCTGGTTCAGCGACATTGCACTCGCGACCGTCGTCGGCACTCCGGTCGACCTTCAGCAAGTCGACATGCTGTTCACTTCCCTGCTCGTACAGGCAACCCGTGCAATGCAATTCGCCGACTCGAGCAATCGCGGCGGCTCACGCACCACCTCGTTCCGCAAGGGATTCCTGGCCGGGTTCGCCAGCCGCATCGGACACCGCCTGCGTGACGCCGGCACCAAAGCCACCGCCGAAGCGGCCGACGCGGCATCGATGGACGTCGCGGATCTTCTGCCGATCCTCGCCACCACATCCGAGGCCGTCGACGCCGAATTCGATCGATTGTTCCCGACAACCCGCAAGACTCGCGGACGGTCCGTGGACGCCGAAGGCTGGCACGCCGGCCAGGCTGCAGCCGACGACGCCAACCTGCGTCCCGGCGCACCCGCCGTGAACCGCTCCCGCTAGTCCTTTCGAGCGGCCAGGACCGTCTCGTACAACTCACGCTTGGAGACTCCGGCCGTTGCGACCAGAGCACACGCGTCCTTCAATCGTGCTCCCCCCTCGACCAGCCTTTCCACCTCGTCGACCAGATCGGCAGGATCAGATGCCACCAGCACTGCGCCTTCGAGCACCACCGTGATCTCACCGCGAACGCCCTCGGCGGCCCAAGCAGCTAACTCCCCGAGAGTGCCGCGCTTCACTTCCTCGTAGGTCTTGGTCAATTCCCGGCACACGGCCGCGCGGCGATTCGGCCCGAGCACTTCCACCGCATCTGCGAGGCAGTCGGCAAGGCGATGAGGCGCTTCGAAGAACACACACGCTCGCTGCTCGGTTGCCAAGGCCGAGAGCCACGTCTTGCGCTGCCCCTGCTTACGCGGTGGGAATCCGTCGAAGCAGAACCGCTCCACGGGCAATCCGGAGAGTGCCAGCGCGGTCGTCACCGCCGACGGACCGGGCAAGCACGTGACGGCGAGGTTCTCGGCTACGCAGGCGGCGACAAGGCGATATCCGGGATCGCTGACCGACGGCATGCCCGCGTCCGTGACCAGCAGGACGGTCTTGCCTTCGGCGACGTCGGCGACCAGCGCGGGCAGCCGGGAAATCTCGACCTGATCGTAGAAACTGACGATCTTCCCGGTGATGGTTACCTCGAGCGCGGACGCCAGAGACTTGGTGCGTCGTGTGTCCTCCGCAGCAACGACGTCGGCGGTTGCGAGAGCAGACCGAAGACGCGGAGACGCGTCACCGACATCTCCCATGGGTGTTGCGGCGAGTACCAAGCGACCAGTCATACCTGACAGCCTACGATTGCCAGGTGACTGTGCAGACGGACGAGCGGCCAACGCCCGCCACGAGCGATCGGGTAATGCGTAGTCCCGGCCCGCTGGTACCGGATCCTGATTTCGGCCCGACCGACAGATTGCGCGGCTGGATCGTCACCGCTTTCGTCACCGCTATCGCGGCGATCACACGCTTCACGATGCTCGCCTACCCGACCGACGCCGGCACACCTGTCTTCGACGAGAAGCACTACGTTCCGCAGGGCTGGCAAGTTCTGACCGGTGGCGGCATCGAAGACAATCCCGGTTACGGATTGGTGGTACACCCGCCGATCGGTAAGCAGATGATCGCGATCGGCGAAGCACTCTTCGGTTACAACGGTTGGGGGTGGCGATTCTCGTCGGCCCTGGTCGGGACACTGATGGTCTTGCTGATCATCCGGATCGTGCGCCGCATGACGCGCTCCACGCTGATCGGCGCGATTGCCGGAATCCTGCTCATCGTGGACGGCGTCACCTTCGTCTCCTCACGCCTGGGGATGCTCGACATCTTCCTGGCTTTCTTCGTTCTCGCCGCCCTCGGATGCCTGGTGGTCGATCGCGACCAAGTCCGCGAACGGATGGCGAAGGTATACGAAGAGGGCCGAATCGGCGACTCTGCCTGGGGTCCGCGGCTGGGTTTCCGGTGGTGGAGGTTCGGCGCCGGCATCCTGCTCGGCCTGGCCTGCGGAACCAAGTGGTCCGGCATGTACTTCATTCTGTTCTTCGGATTGCTCAGTGTTGCCTTCGACCTGTCAGCGCGCCGCGCCTACCGCGTGCAGCGCCCATGGGTCGGCACTGCAGTTCGCGACATCGGGCCGGCTCTGTATGCCTTGGTGATCATTCCGCTCGGTGTGTACCTCGCGAGCTACTGGGCCTGGTTCACCAGCGAGACCGGCGTCGACCGTCACGCCGTCGGTAACGAGATCGGTGAGGGCGGCACATGGAGCTTCATTCCCTCCGCGCTGCGCTCACTCTGGTACTACAGCGGAAACGTTCTCCAGTTCCACGCCGGTCTGACCAACTCCGCCGGAAACCACCACCCGTGGGAGTCGAAACCGTGGACGTGGCCGATGGGGCTACGACCGATGCTCTACTACTACGCCGACGGCGAGCAGGTCACCGGTTGCGGGGCCGCCAGCTGCGTCAAGGCCGTGATGCTGATCGGCACACCGGCGATGTGGTGGCTGGCCCTACCGATGTTGGCGTGGGCGATCTGGCAGACGTTCGTGCGCAGGGACTGGCGATACGCCGTGGTCCTGACGGGCTACGGTGCCGCTTACCTCCCGTGGTTCGCGACGCTCGACCGCCAGATGTACTACTTCTACGCAGTTGCACTCGCCCCGTTCATGGTCATGGGATTTGCGCTGGTCCTCGGCGATGTACTGGGCAAGGCGAGCGCGTCCGTCGAGCGTCGTACCACCGGACTTCTGGCAGTCAGTCTGTACATCGGTCTGGTCGTGGCCAACTTCGTCTACCTCTGGCCGATACTCACCGCCATGCCGATCACGCCGGAATCGTGGCAGAACCATCTGTGGTTGCCCAGCTGGAAATAACCGGACGACAAAAGGGGCACCGAACCGCAGTTCGGTGCCCCTTCACGGTTCAAGTCCTACTCCGCTCAAGTCCTACTCCACTGACTTACCCACACGGCGTCCTCGGCGCGGGCGTAGGAGAGCACGTTTCTGCTCCTTCGCCGCAATGATGATCGGGTCGTGCGAAAGATCCTTGTACAGCGAGAAGCACAGTCCGATCATGACCAGCACGAACGGCGCCGCAGCGATGATCGTCATGGTCTGCAAGCCGTCGAGCGCTTCGGAACCACCGGTCCACAGCAGAAGCGCCGCGACGCCACCGGTCAACATGCCCCAGAACACCACGACCCAGCGACTCGGTTCGAGCGTTCCGCGCTGCGAGAGCGTCCCCATCACCATCGACGCAGCGTCGGCGCCGGAGACGAAGAACACTGCGACGAGCAGCATGACCAGGACAGTCGTCACTCCGGCCAACGGCAGATTGTCGAGCATGCCGAACAGTTGAGCCTCTTCCGAGCCTCGGCCGGACAAGCCGATTCCGTCGCGTTCCTCGCCGATGCCTGCGCCGCCGAAGATCGCGAACCAGAGCAAGCTGACAGTCGTGGGAACGGCGATGACGCCGACGATGAACTGGCGGATCGTGCGGCCGCGGCTGATGCGGGCCAGGAACATGCCGACGAACGGCGTCCAGGACACCCACCATGCCCAGTAGAAGATCGTCCACGACGAAAGCCACGCGCCGGTTTCAGGATTCGACGATGCACCCGTGCGGGCCGACATCTGGGCGAGGTCGGAAACGTATGCACCAATGGTCGTCGGGAGCAGATTGAGAATCAGCACGGTCGGCCCGAGAACGAACACGAACAGGGCCAAGATCAGCGCTAGCACCATGTTGATGTTGGAGAGCCACTGAATTCCCTTGGCCACACCGGAAACTGCCGAAGCGACGAACGCCAGGGTCAGCACCGCAACGATGGCCACGAGCAGGAATACGCCGGCTTCTTCCATCCAGCCGACTACCTCGAAACCGGAGCCGATCTGAAGTGCGCCGAGCCCCAAAGATGCTGCGGTGCCGAAAAGTGTCGCAAAGATTGCCAGGATGTCGATGACCTTGCCGATCGGCCCTTCGGCTTTGCGACCGAGCAACGGGATGAAGGCCGAACTGAACAGTTGCTTGCGTCCTCGGCGATACGACCCGTACGCAATGGCAAGGCCCACAACGGCATACATCGCCCAAGGATGAAGACCCCAGTGAAACATGGTGGTAGCCATGGCAGTTCCGACGCCACCGTCGGTACCGGGAGGCGGAGTCACGTAGTGCGCAAGCGGTTCCGCGACACCGAAGAACATCAGGCCGATGCCCATGCCGGCGCTGAACATCATGGCGATCCAGCTGACGGTTCGGAACTCGGGCTTCTCACCGTCTTTGCCCAGCGGAATGTCGCCGAATCGACTGACAGCCAGGTAGATGGAAAACAGCACGAAAGCCGAAGCTGCGAGTACGAAGAGCCAGCCGATGTTCGTCACCAACCAGCCGAGAACACTTCCGGTTACCGAGTTCAGGTTGTCGGGAGCTACGAGACCCCACACGACAATAGCCAGCACCGCTGCGGCCGCCACGGAAAACACCACGTAGTCGGTCCGAACGCCTACCCGAGTAAAGCCCGTCTCCGGGCGCTCTTCGTTGGCCCCGGAATCTTGTTCGGATCGATCAGATTTCGTCACCATAGATGACTACGTTCGTCACTTTGTGGGCCAAAAGCAAGCTGGAAGGCGGGCTCAACAGCCGTTGAACCCGCCTTCTCACCCCGATCAAGCTGGGGTTTTAACCCAACCGTTGCCCTTGCCGATCAATCCGTCGATGCTGATGCGTCCTGCGCCGATAACAGCGATCAAGAGCGAACCGACACCGAGTGCGACGACGAGTTCATAGCCGCCGTTGTCTATGAAGACGCCCTTGTCGGCGTGCACGATGAAGAACGCGCCGACCATGTCGAGGAACAGCAGTGCGCCGACGAGCGGGGTCAGCAGACCCGCGATGAGCAGGATGCCGCCACCGAGTTCGATGGATGCTGCCAGAACTGCAGAAATCTTGGGGAGCGGGGCGCCCATCCCTTCGAATGCGGCCTGCGTTCCGGCGATCTTGTAGGTGAAGAACTTCTGCCAACCGTGGGCGATGAAGATGATCCCGAGGCCGACACGGGCGATGAGGAGTCCGAGGTCACGAGCAATCGACGAATTCATGAGCCAAGACTGACAGCTTTAAGTTGAAGCGTCAACTTAATCAATGTGTCACGCACCTCTCAATGCCGACTCCACCATGGCGACGATCTCAGTGTCGGAGTACCCGAGCGAGCGGACCTTATGCGCAAACGCGGTCGCCGCCTGCTCCGCCTGCGCCTGCACCGGATCGGTCCCCGAAGCGATGAACGTCCCTTGCTTTCCCCTCGTCTCGATCACGCCCTGATCGCTGAGCGCGCGATAAGCCTTCGCGACGGTGTTGGCCGCCAATCCCAGCTCCGAGGCCAATGCACGCACCGTCGGGATCTTGGTTCCCGCAATCAATCCGCCGCCGTGAACCTGCTCGATAATCTGTTGCCGCAGTTGGTCGTACGGAGCTGTGGAGGAATCGTGTTCGATCGCGATCTTCATCGTCACCCTCGTCGTATCTTCTCGGTCACAGCATCTTCTCTCTCACAAACCCTCGATCGCTTCGCGGATCGTATGCGGGCCGGAGGTCAGAACCAATATCTTGCCGACACTGGACGGCGCGTCGATGAGCGCTTCGATCACTGCGGCGACATCTGCACGAGGCACAGAGCCTCGATCGACGGGCGGCTCTGCAAGAAGGACTTCACCGGTGGGGTCGTCGTCTGTCAGAAGGCCTGGCCGAAGAATCGTCCAATCCAGCGAAGTCCTTGTCTTCAGGTCTTCCTCTGCTGCAGTCTTCGCCCGCAGGTAGGCGGCAAAAACCTCGTCGGTGTTCTCCGGTATTTCGTCACCAGCACCCATGGCGCTGATCTGTATGAACCGACGCACTCCCGCTTTCTCGGCGGCATCGGCCAACAGCACCGCCGCAGCTCGGTCTACGGAGTCCTTCCGCTCGATCGAGCTACCAGGTCCGGCGCCCGCGGCGAAGACCGCGACGTCGGCACCGTCGAGTACCTTCGCAACTTCCTCGACCGTGGAGGATTCCAGATCGATCACCACGGGGAACGCGCCGAGTGTGCGGACCGCACCCTCGTGCGCGGAGTTGCGGATCAGCGCTACCGGCCGATCACCATGTCCTGCCAGCAGGTACGTCAGGTGCTGCGCGATCTTGCCGTGCCCACCGGCAATGACCACGCGCCGTTCGTCCACACTTCGATGTTCCGTCATCGTTTTCTCCTCACAAGTCGGTACTTCAAGTGCAGCGCGCCGGAGGTGTCCGTTGTTCCCCTGTTTGTCCCACGAGTTCGGACACAGAGGCAGAATGACGGACATGGCATCTGCAACCATCTTCCACAATCAACGGTGCAACACGTCGCGGACTGTTCTCGGACTTATCCGCGACGCCGGCATCGAACCGACCATTGTGAAGTACCTCGATACTCCGCCTACCCGATCCGAGCTGGAAAAACTCCTCGCCGACGCCGGCCTCGAGCCCAGCCAAGCCGTTCGCAAGCGCGAAACGCAGTACAAGGAACTCGGGCTCGCCGATGCATCCGAATCCGAGATCCTCGACGCGATGATCGAGCACCCGATTCTGATCGAACGCCCGTTCGTGGTCACCGACAAAGGCACCGTCCTCGCGCGGCCTGCAGCCAAGGTGGAAGAAATTCTCTGACAGCGTCGACGGCTTACAGCGGATCGCGGGCGATCGGGCAGGACATGCACCGAGGACCACCTCGGCCGGACCCCAGTTCCGAACCCGCGATTCGCAAAACCTCGATACCCGAGGCCTCCAGCCTGGCGTTCGTTTCGACGTTGCGCTCGTAAGCGACGACGACGCCAGGCTCGACGGCGAGGGTGTTGTTTCCGTCGTCCCACTGCTCACGCTCGGCAGTCACCGTGTCGAGTCCGGTGTCGATCACACGCAGTTTTCCGATTCCCATGGCGTCGGCCGCCGCTTCGAGGAACGGCGTCGCACCGCGAATACTCACCCCGTCGTCCTCCTTGCGCAGAGTGAACGCCGCCAGGGTGTCCTGAATGGCCGGATACATGACGACCGCGTCGGCCTCGACCATGGTGCAGACCGTGTCGAGATGCATCGACGCTCGACGTTGCTCGATCGGAACAACCAACACCGTGTGGGCGAGGCCGTCGTCGAACACGCTACGCGCCAATGCTTCTGCTCCGGCGGGTGACGTACGTTCACCGACACCGATTGCGATCACCCCCGGCGCGAGAAGCAGCACGTCACCTCCCTCGACAGGAGCCGTGTGCGACTCGTACGCGCGGCGCACGCCTTTGAATCGAGGGTGATGCGCGTAGACGAGATCCGTTATCGAGGATTCGCGAGCTCGCGCTGACAACGCCAAGGACGTGATGATGACCCGTGGCCCGACCCAGAACGACGAATCACGGGTGAAGAGCAAGTTGGGCAACGGGTCGATCACGAAGTCACCGCCGTGATGCATCCTGCGCACCAACGAGGTCGAGTCGGCATCGATCGGCAATTCGTCGAACGTCATTCCTGCAGTAAGGATCGACGAAAGCTCCTTCGGCTCCACCTTTCGCAGGTAGGCGGCCAGGTGTTGCCCGAGCGCGTGGCCGATCTTGCGTGCGTCGACGGCGGCCGCGATTCCCTGGATCCTCGCTGCGCCACTGACCTCGAGCGCCTCGGTGAGGAGATCGGACAAAAGCAGTACCTCGACGCCGCGCTCACGAAGGACGGTCGCAAACTGATCGTGTTCTTCCTGCGCGCGGTCCACCCACGGCAACGCGTCGAACAGCAGCTCGTCGTTGTTGCGCGGAGTCAATCGTTTCAACTCGTCGCCAGGACGATGAAGAATGACCGATCGCAATCGGCCCACCTCGGAATCGACACCGAGGGGGACGGAGCCAGAAGCGTTCATGAGTGAACACTAATCCCGTAGGCCCCACCCAGCAGGGACAAGCAGCTGTCGTACCGGTCCGCGTAACGTCTGATCCGACGCAGGCGAGAGGACCAGGCAATGAGTAGTACGGATCAGGCGGCGCTGAACGGCGCCGGAATCGAGAGGTTCACCGGGCGCTGGGTCGGCGCTGGAGCCGGACATTTCCCCACCATCGACGACTTCGAGTACTCCGAGGAGATCGAGTTCGCGCCCACCCCGAAACCGTTTCTCACCTACTCGTCGCGCACTCGTGGGCTCCCCGACGGACGACCGCTTCACATGGAATCGGGATACCTGCGCCCAACACCGGGTGGTGAGCTCGAATTGCTGGTCAGCCAGCCCACCGGATTCGTCGAGATCCATCGCGGCACCCTCGACTCCGAAGGCACTCTCGCCTTGACCCGTCTCACGCTCGCAGCATCACCCGACGCAAAACCGGTTCACGACGTTCGGCGAGTCATGCGCGTTCAGGGCGACACGCTGACATACGACCTGTGGATGGCGCACGGCGACACCCCGCTGACGCATCATCTCCACGCCACCCTCCACCGCGCGACGGACCGGTAGTCGCCATGGAGATGCCGTCGTGGAAGGCAAAGGAACTCACGCCCGGCCAGCTCTCCGAGCGCAGCGGTGTCGCCGTCTCGGCCCTGCATTTCTACGAACGAGAAGGCCTCATCGTCAGTCGCCGGACCAGCGGAAACCAGCGCCGATACCAACGAGACACGCTTCGACGCGTCGCCTTCATCAGAATCTCGCAACGCGTCGGCATTCCGCTGTCGGAAATCAGAGAGGCCCTCGGCACACTTCCTGAAGGCCGTACCCCGAACCGCGCAGATTGGGAAAGATTGTCGACCGGGTGGCGGCGCCACCTCGATCTACGCATCGAGCAACTGGAACGTCTACGGGACAACCTCACCGGTTGCATCGGTTGCGGGTGCCTCTCGTTGGAGGGGTGCGCCCTCGCCAACCCGCACGATCAACTCGCATCCGCCGGCCCGGGTGCGCGCGTTCTGGAAGTAGATTTCGGTGCAGGCTCAGGCGAGAAATGACTCGACGGCGTCCCGATCGCGCCCCAGCAAGTCCTCGACGGTCTTCTTCAGCAACTTCTCGATCTGGCCGCCGATGATCGGCATCTTCACCTCAGCCGTTCCGTCGACGACCAACCGCGTGCAGGACTCGGCGGCGGTGAGATCGAGCGTCGTCTCGATTCGGATCGGCAGTCCCCGCGCGATTCCGGTGACCGACCCTGCTGCACGCCCGTCCGACAGAGGTCCCCACCGATCGACCCGTTTCAGACCGAGCCGACTCGGCGCAACCTTGGCGACCAGGCTCGGGAGGGAGGCGGAGTCGATTTCCTCGGACACGGATACTTCGATCGATCCGTCTCGAACTTCGATGTCCGAGGTGGCATAAAGGTCTCCGAGTCTGCCTTTCCAATAATTCGGGTCGGTCAAAGTTCGATGCACGTCGTCGATCGGATATTTGAATTCGATATCGAAGTGAAAACTCTTCGGCATGACTTTGGTCCCTATTCGACTAGATAAAAGTCCCGGCGGAGTTAACGCTCATCGCTTGAGCAATTTACTGAACTGGTCGTTCGCTTTTTGCATCACGAACTCGTAAGGCAGGGCGAATTTGCGCGCCCACCAGTATCCGAATCGGATGTCATTGGACGTATATACGAGGTACGTATTCTTCTCGATTCCCCGCAGAATGCACGACGCCACCTTCTCCGGGGAGACAGCACGCGCCTCGAACCGGTGCGTGAGTTTTTCGACCCGCGGGTCGTTCCTGTCGATACCCGCTATTTCCACGGTTCCCACCAATGGCGTCTTCACCCCACCCGGCACAACCAGACTGACCCCGATTCCGTGCCGCTTCAGATCGAATCGCAGCACCTCGGACACCCCGCGAAGGCCGAACTTGCTCGCACTGTAGGCGGCGTGCCACGGCAGGGCCAAAAGTCCGGCAGCCGAAGACACGTTGACCAGGTGTCCACCCTTGCCGGCACGAATCATGGGTGGAACAAACGTCTCCATGACATGGATCGGCCCCATCAGGTTGACGTCCACCATGGACTTCCAATGCCGATGTTCGAGGTTCTCGATAGTTCCCCACGCTGAAATGCCGGCGATATTCATGACGACATCCATCGAAGAAAATTGAGTGTGAATCTCGGTACCGAATTTCACGACCTCGTCGTAGTCCGAGATATCGAGTGCCTTCGCCATGCTGACCGTGCCGCCGCCGGCGCCGACCATCGCGACCGTCTCTTCCAATCCGACGCTGTTGATATCGGTGAGAAACAATTCGGCGCCGACCTCTGATGCACGCAGCGCAGTTGCACGTCCAATTCCACTACCGGCGCCGGTGATCAGGCATTTCTTGCCGTCGAGCGACCTTACAGACATGGATGAACACTCCCCCGCACTCGTACTGTGGACATGCGGGAAAGTCTACGCACGCACGGTGCGGCCGCCCTGAAACACGCAAGACGACCTGCGGGGCACGGCCGTACTCCGCGCAAACACCGCACAGAGACGACCGCAGCGAGCACTAGAGACGCTGCATCATCTGCTCTTGATAGCCCTTGACCGTACGGTCGAGTTCTTCCGCCGCTACATCGTCCCCACGCTTGCGTGCGTCGTGGGCTCGATCCTGAATTTCACGGATTGCGCGGCGCAATTCATCATCGCTCATCGTGTGTTTCATGTCACAATTCTGCACCCACTCGGAGGGTTTAGCTAGCACAGATCGCAATCCGGCAAACCGTTCAAGGTTCAACCCCGAGGTGATCCGCATGACATCGCAACCAGCCACCCTGATCGCGACCCCAAACCTTCAAACATCGCTTGAACTGCAGTTTTTCAATCGAAATAGTTGTGAAAAACCAGGCTAACGCATAGCTAATATCGCCAAAACGGGTAAAAGGTTTGATATTGGGCAGATTGGCCAAGTACTGGAAGGTTCGAATAGCGCAGTCGTAGCTGCACATTTCCGTGTGGCGGAAACTCAATGTGCGCTGAGACATAGCTGAGCACTCATTGGCCGGACGAATCGAATCTCGGACACATTTGACAACTAGTCCACTAAACAGACTACGGTGAGCTACCGATCGGTTATCCGCGTGATACCGTAGGATTCACTGAACGGACAATTGCTAGCTAGAGAGGATTACGGGGCGGTTCACAATGGCTGACTTTGCAGAACGATTGAACAAACTGTTCGACAGTGTTCATCCTCCGGGGCGCAAACCCCATACCAACGCCGAGGTTGCGGCAGCGCTCATCGAAGACGGCCATCAGATCTCCAAGCCGTACATCTCGCAGCTCCGCTCGGGACAGCGCACCAACCCCTCAGACGAGACAGTCGCAGCCTTCGCCCGGTTCTTCAAGGTGAAGCCCGACTACTTCTTCAACGACATCTACGCAGCCAAGATCGATCACGATCTCGAACTGCTCTCACAGCTCCAAGGCTACGGGCTTCGCCGCCTCTCGAGCCGTGCATTCGACCTCTCGGAAGAATCGCAGAATCTACTCACCACGATGGCTGAAAAGCTCCGCGCGAGTGAAGGTTTGCCAGAGGTTCCGCCTGACGCGTCACGCTGATGTGAACGTGCTGAAGCACTGACTCGATCTCGAGCACTGCAATGACATGGAGTAGGTCGACTACGAACGTCGACCTACTTTTGTCGTTTCATCGAGTTCTTTCGCCAACAACAACACCCATCGGCGCGCCGACATCTTCTCAGGAGGCGCAATCCACCTGGTGTCCAACACATCCGAGGCCAAGGGATCGGCGATCCACCCCGCCAAAATCCCCGCGTGTGCAGTGACGGCCCGCGGCGGTTCCTGACCACCGACGTCGAACATCCCGGCGCCGGACTGGATGTACATCGCATCCATGATCTGCGCGATCATGTCCGATGCCCGCAGCACAGACGTACTCCCGGCGCTGTCCGCGTCGACTACCTCGGGGAATCGCTTGACGAGAAGCGCGTGCATCCGCCGCAGCCGGTACAGATCTCGTCGCGCACGTAACCAGGTCTCGAGAAGCACCCACGTGATGCCCAGCGCAATCAGAACACTCGAGGCAGCGATGAACCACACCCCTGCGCCCGTCCAGATATCCGATTCGAGTGCGCCGGTGCCACCGATCGATTCGACAAGCATCACGACGACCACGACGAGCAGGATCGACGAACCGGTCACGATCAACGCGATTCCGCGCCCCAACGGCGCCCACGCAACGTGCCGTAGCCCCGTCGAAATGACAAGGGACAGAGCGACGATGATAAAGATCAGAGCCGGCGCCGGGTAGCCGAAGAGAACCGCGATCGCCACCAGGAGCCCCACCGAGTACAGCACGGTGGCGAGGCCGCGCATAGCCGGACGTGACATCACAGGCCAGGCAGACACGGCGCCGACTGCACTGGCCGCAGACAACGCTGTCCACAAGACGATGACGATCATCGCGGCGGCATGCTGCTCCGGCGCAATGCGATCGACGATGTCCCATACCGCCGGCACCATGACCGTCGACGACAATGCGACCGAGAAGCCTGCAAAGACCATCGACATTCGCAACGGCGTCGCGGTGCGCGCGACAACTCGACCCAGTCTCGCGCCGGCTGCAACCCAGACGAGAAGGGCCACAGCCCAAAAGATCATCCGATCGCCTCGTCGTACCGCAACACCGACAGCGGTGTCCCACGGCCACTCATCGTTCGCAGACGCATGATCAACATCGACGCGAACGTCTCGGCTTCCCACTCCGCGATGTCATCCATCGGCACGGGTTCGTTGCGCCGCAGAGAACGTTGACTCAACATGTAGGCGATCAAATCGTCACTGACCTCGAGCGTCGCCTCGGCGATCTCGGCACCCTCGTGCCGAAACACTATGTGCCCCAACTCATGTGCCAGAGTTCGCTCGACATTGGGAAGTCCGGGGGCCAAGACAATGACGTCGTGGTCGTCGTAGGCTCGGCGCTGACCGCACACTCCGGTGGCGAGCGGGGTTTCCAGATCGATCTCGATCGGGCGCCCACGCTCGCGGGCGACTGTCTGCACTACCGTCAGCAGTGACACAGCCTCCGACGACGCTGCTGCGTCGCATACGGCATCCACCGCGGCCAGAACGCGGCGATGTGAACGTCTGTCCGGCACGACTCACGCACCTCCCTGTGATCCGGGTGCCAGGAATTCGGCACGCGCGGCAGCCAATCGTGCCTTCTGCAGCGATGCTCCGCGGAAAGTCAGTGCTCCCGCACCGGCCGCTACCACTGCCATTCCGCCTACACCGCCGGCGACGGCGGCGGCGTTGAGAATCGGCGGAAGCCCTTGAGTGAACGCCGTCGGAAATGCCTGCGGGTTGTCAGTCGGAGCCGCGACGTTCGGAACGTTCGACGGTACCTGCGGAGCTACGGGTGCGGGTGCGGCCAGAACTTCGGGTGCGGAAGGGGCTGCGACTGCGCCCGGCGCAGCGTTTGCCGGTCCACCGGCAGAGGGTGCAGGCGCTCCGCCGCCCGCTGACGGTCCCTGCGGATCAGACGGTCCAGCCGGCGGAGCCGCTACCGCGGACGACTGCTCGGAACTCGGCTGCGATTCGGAAGGAGACTGTGTCTCGGAGGGTGCTTGGCCCGAAGGACTCTCGGTCTGCGAAGTTGCGTTGGTCGCGGGGGAAGCGCTGCTGCTCGGACGTTGCGACGCCGAAGGGTTGGTCGTGGGCTCAGTCGTGGTCGGCTCAGTCGTCGTGGTCGGCTCAGTCGTCGTGGTCGGCTCAGTCGTGGTCGGCTCAGTCGTCGTCGTCGGCTCAGTCGTCGTCGTCGGCTCAGTCGTGGTCGTCGGCTCAGTCGTGGTCGTCGGCTCAGTCGTGGTCGTCGGCTCAGTCGTCGTGGGCTCAGTCGTCGTCGTCGTCGGCTCAGTCGTGGTCGGCTCAGTCGTGGTCGGCTCAGTCGTCGTGGTCGGCTCAGTCGTGGTCGGCTCAGTCGTCGTGGGCTCAGTCGTGGTCGGCTCAGTCGTCGTGGTCGGCTCAGTCGTCGTGGTCGGCTCAGTCGTCGTGGGCTCAGTCGTCGTCGTCGGCTCAGTCGTGGTCGGTGTCGGTGTCGGAATTACGGTCGTGCCGCAGTTGTGACGGTGACAATGCCAGCCATAGTTGCCGTTGCCGTTGTTGCCGCCACCGTTGCCGTTGTGACCGCCACCGTTGCCGTTGTTATTGCCGCCGTTGCCGTTGTGACCGCCACCGTTGCCGTTGTTATTGCCACCGTTGTTGCCGTAATTGCCGTTTCCATTGCCGTTGTTGCCACCACCGCTGTTGCCGCCAGGTTGGGCGGCGACGATGGCGGGGAAGACCGATACGGCAAGGACGCCGATACCCATCAGGCACATCACAGCAACAAGCATCATCGCTAGCCGTCGTGGCTGGCTCATCGACATTCCTCCCCGACACATACGTCCGACCTGCGGAAAACTGCGGCAGACTCACCGTGCCTATCGCACCGGACACACCCTCGTTACATTTCCGGCAAACATGTATCCGCCCAAGGATCATCCCTCACTTGGAAGCTCAACGGTCCGGATCAGCGGTCGCAATCGTATGAAACGGCGCACACTCAGATCGAATCTTCGCAATTCGGGCAGGCCCTGAAAATGCAGGAAAGGGTCGTTCAACTTTCGTTGAAAGACCCTTTTCGCTGGTACTTCTTGGTGGAGCTGAGGGGAATCGAACCCCTGACCTCTTCGATGCGAACGAAGCGCGCTACCAACTGCGCCACAGCCCCGTGCCACCGCCTCAGCGGTGCTCGGCAACTCTAACAGGAACGAATACTCCCGTTGGAATCACCCGACACGAACTTTCGGCCCGACAAGATCGGCCCAGAAGATCACTGACCGGACGCGCGACGCATCTCGGTGTGCCTGATCTCTTCTTCGTAGTGATCCAGGTGATCGAACACCGGATCTTCGTCGTCGACCTCGAGGACAACCGCTCCTGGCCGACGCAGTCGCGCCGGAATCAGGCGAAGCTCTTCGTCGGTGTGCGATTCGACTCCGAGTCGCGATCGGTTGAGGCGTTCGGTACGACGGCGGCGAATCTCCTGCTCGATCCGAACCTGCCGACGCAAGTACGCCATGTACCCGCCGAGGCCGCACACGGTCAGCGCAAACAACCACCACACCATCGGCGAGATGATCAATGCGAGAGCGCCCGAGAGAATCGCGACGAACGCAAGGCCCAGCAACGTCCGCTGACGGAATGCATACCGCGCCTCCCGGGCGATGGCATCCGCTTCGGGGTCGAATCCGCCTCGGCCGCGCCGAACCGGAACAAATTCTCCGACCGGTGCACGACCGCCGGCGTAGTCGTCTTCTGCGTGAGTGTCCATCTGGTCCTCCGCGTCGTAGCTGCTGCGCACTGGTTCTGGTTGCCAGTTCGGATCGCTTCGATGTCCTGCTGCCGGCCCGCGCTGAACAGGGTTGCTGTCGCCGCGGTGGAGTACTCGAGTCGCGAGTGCCGCGTCACTCGTCTGCCGGATCCTGGGGCGCTTGTTGACAAGCATCGGCACCAGGACGAACAGCCACACGGCCACCAGCCCGATCCACACGAATGAGCTAGGCATGCCGCGGCCTCCTCCCGATCACCTACCAGCACCTATGCCAGCCGTTGACGAGTCAAGGTTAACGGCCGACGCCCTCGCATCGTTGCCGACGCGCCGAACCCCACCATACTCATGTGTCACACGCGTACCGAACTGAACTTCCGGTTCAGTCCCAAAAGTCTCAAGTTCTGGTTGAATCAAAAACCACATTTTCCCGACCGAAAGTAGGACTACTCAGCGGTAACTGCTGTTTAGCTCGCGTTTCTCACGCTTCTGGCGCCGTCTTCGTCACACCCACGAAGCGCGTCCGGACCGCACCAATCTGTCGACGACGGTGGTGGGTACTTCCTCGATGGTCATTCCGACCAGAAGATGATCACGCCATTGGCCGTCGACATCGAGGTAGCGCTTGAGAAGACCTTCCTCCCGGAACCCCACGTTTCGTAGGACTGCGCGACTCGACGCGTTCTCCGGCCGAACAGTGGCCTCCACTCGATGCAGACCGACCTTCGAGAATGCGTGATCGAGTGTGAGTGCAACGGCAGCTGTGGCTACGCCCCCACCGGTCACGTGCGAGGCGACCCAATAGCCCACCCAGGCGGACCGCAGAGCGCCGCGCACCACATTTCCGATGGTGACCTGCCCGCAGTACTTCCCGTCGAGTTCGATCACCAGGGGGAGGATCCTGCCCTTGCGCGCTTCGGAGCGAAGGTTTCCGCACAGGGACGGCCAGACGGTGATGTGGTGGCGAGCATCCCAGGGCGATTCTCCGGTGGGCTCCCACGGCTCGAGGTGCTCGCGATCGCGAATGCGGAGACGACTCCACACAGCAGCGTCACGGAGCTTCACGGGGCGGACGGTCACCACTCCCGCGGGCACTCGCAGCGGGCCGAGATCTTCCGGCCATCCTGGATGGACTGACATCACACCCCACTCGGGTCGGCGTTACCCACGTTGGGCGAGAAAAGCTACGTCGACTTCTTCACCGATGTGCACTTCGGTGACGTCTCGATCGACCAGAACCAAGCAATTGGCTTCCGCCAAGGTCGCGAGGAGATGTGAGGACGCACCGGGCGCACCCCCGAGGGCCTGCACCAGGTACTCCCCTGTCGCTTCGTCACGCATCAGCTGACCACGCAGAAAACCCTTGCGATCGGCAATCGACGTGATCGTTCCCACTGTCCGCGCCTTCACTACTCGCCGCATCGGCTGGCGGCGTCCGAGCGCGATTCTGATCAGCGGGCGAACCATGACTTCGAATACCACCAGTGCGCTGACCGGGTTGGACGGTAGGAGAAAGGTCGGAACCTCGTCCCTTCCCAGCTTTCCGAAGCCCTGCACTGATCCCGGATGCATGGCAACGCGCTCCACCTCGAGTGTCCCCAGGTCGGCAAGCGCCTCACGAACCTCGTCGGACGCTCCGCCGCCCACGGCACCGGCGATGACAACGATTTCCGAGCGAATCAGCTGTCCCTCGACTACTTCGCGAAGACGACGCGAGTCGTTGCCTGCGATTCCCACACGGTTGACGTCGGCGCCGGCATCGCGCGCTGCGGCGGCGAGGGCATACGAATTGACGTCGTAAACCTGACCGGGTCCCGGCGTGCGATCCACGTCGACGAGTTCTCCACCGACGCTGATGACGGAGAGGCGCGGACGCGGATGGACGAGTACTTTGTCGCGGCCGACCGCGGCAAGCAACCCGACCTGTGCGGCTCCGATGATGGTGCCTGCCCGAACGGCCACGTCGCCCGGCTGGACGTCGTCGCCTGCACGGCGAACGTAATCGCCCGAACGCACCGGCTCGAAGATCCGAACGCGAGCGCGACCACCGTCGGTGTTCTCGAGCGGAAGAACTGCGTCGGCCAGCGTGGGCAACGGCGCGCCGGTGTCGACTCGGACGGCCTGGCGAGGTTGCAAGCGGATCGGTTGGCGTGAGCCCGCCGTCACCTCACCGACCACCGGCAAGCTGAGGTCGGTAGGCTCGCCGTCCTCGCCTCGGAGGTCGGCTCCGGCGCCGGCGACATCGACACTACGAACCGCGTAACCGTCGATGGCAGCTTGATCGAATCCCGGCAATGGGCGTTCGGTCACCACTTCCTCGGCACACAGCAGTCCCTGCGCCTCCGAGATGGCGACCCGAACCGGACGGGGTGCCACTGCAGCAGCGGTAACCCTGGTCTGCTGCTCCTCAACCGACCGCATCTGGTCCGCGTCCTCCTGTGTCTGGAAATTCGGTGATATCCGTCAGCTCATGATGCCTTGCCGCCGAAAAGGGACAAGCACATTGATACTGCGTTATCGGGCGATCAACCACCGTGGCGACACGCTCAGCGGTCGAGCCGATCCGCGAGCCACTTACGCAAGGACGGGCCGTAATCGTCACTGTCGAGTGCCAGGTCCACCGAAGCGCGGAGGTACCCGCCGGGGTTGCCCAGGTCATGACGCGTTCCGCGGTGCACCACCACGTGAACCGGATGGCCCTCGGAAATCAGGAGAGCGATGGCGTCGGTGAGTTGCAACTCACCGCCGGCTCCCGGCTCGATGCGACGAAGTGCGTCGAAGATCGCACGATCGAGCAGATAGCGACCTGCAGCGGCAAAGGTCGACGGCGCGTCTTCCACAGCCGGCTTCTCGACCATGCCGACGACCTTGAGGACGTCGGGATTGACCGCGTCGGGAACGATCTCGACGTCGAAGACGCCGTACGCGCTGACTGCGTCTTTCGGGACGTCGATTGCACAGAGAACGGACCCGCCGCGCTTGGCACGAACACGCGCCATGATCTCCAGGACGCCACGCGGTAGTACGAGATCATCGGGCAGAAGGACCGCGATGGCGTCTTCGTCGTCGTCGAGAACCGACTCGACGCAACCGACTGCATGCCCGAGGCCGAGGGGCTGCTCCTGAATCACGGAGTCGACTTCGAGCAAACCCGGCGCTTTGCGCACCTTCGCCAGGGCAGCGAGTTTTCCGCTTGCTTCCAGCTTGCTTTCGAGCACGAGATCCTCGACGAAGTGGGCAACCACGCCGTCTTTGCCCGGGGACGTCACGATGACGAGCCGCTCGGCTCCCGAGTCCGCAGCTTCACCTGCCACCAGTTCGATACCCGGTGTGTCCACGACCGGCAGCAATTCTTTCGGAACCGTCTTGGTGGCAGGCAGGAAACGCGTACCAAGTCCGGCTGCGGGAACCACGGCCGTACGGAAGGCCCTCGTGCTGCTAGCGACAACGTCTGTCATGCCAACACCTTAGCCGCCGCTTGTTACCGCTCGGTCAGCACGACGAATATCGTTGCGGGGTGACACCTCAGACAAAAGCACAATGGCGACAAATCACACTCGCAGCACGTGATGCAGTCTCCGAGCACACTCGAAACACGGAAACTGCGGCGTTGATCACGCACATACGTTCAGTGATTGTCGACGGCTCGGTCGTCTGTGCGTACGTCCCCACCCGCACCGAACCAGGATCCACCGATTTGCTCGACGCCGTTGCCGAGATCGCTCAGCGTGTACTACTTCCGATCACCGGGGAGCCGGGACCGTTGTCCTGGGTCGAGTACAGCGGCGCGGACGGTTTGCGTCCCGCGAAGTACGGCATTCGGGAGCCTGTCGGACCCGTCTTGCCACCGGAAGCCCTGTCCGACGTGGAATGCATGCTTGTCCCTGCTCTCGCGGTGGATCTTCACGGAACACGCCTCGGCCGTGGCGCAGGCTTCTACGACCGGACGCTCGGGTCGGTCGGACCACAGACTCGGCTCGTGGCAATTGTCAGAGACTCCGAACTCGTCGAGGCCTTGCCTGCCGACGACCACGACATTCCCATGGGCTGGGCATTGACGCCGCGCGGCGGCCTCACGCAACTCAAAGGCGATTGATCTGCGGGAATAGATCCCTGATTAGCGCTGTTGGCACTGTCACTTGTAGAGTGCTGAAGGCTGCGGTGTAAATACGCGGCTGCTCGAACATCACAGTGCGGAGGAAGCCCGGTGCCCACCTACTCATACGCATGTACGGAATGTGACAACCGTTTCGACATCGTCCAGTCCTTCAGCGAAGATTCGCTGACGGTCTGCCCAGCTTGCTCAGGCAAGCTCCGCAAGCTGTTCAACTCTGTTGGCATCGTGTTCAAGGGCAGCGGCTTCTACCGCACCGACAGCCGCGGCGGCTCCGGGACTGCGAGCGAGCCCGCCAAGAGTGATTCGGCACCCGCTGCGAAGTCCGAGTCCAAGTCGGACTCCTCTTCGACATCGAGTTCGTCGACCAGCACGCCGGCGCCCGCAAAGGCTGCCGCGAGCTGATTTCCACAACCTCCGGGTTGTCCACAGTTTCACATGGTTAGGGCCGGAAGCACCGCTTCCGGCCCTAACGTGCATGAATGCCGTCAGCACGTTCTCGCTCGCCGAGGCGCTCCGATCCACTGCGCGCCCAACTCGATCTCAGCCCGAGCACCTTCGATCGCGTCGTCGAACTGACACGGGGCACACGATTCCGCACGGCGACAGTCCGTAAGATCGCAGCCGTTGTCCTCGCCACACTCGGCGTTGTTCTCTTCTTTCGAGGCGATCCCGCGACCGATACGGTCGCCGTAGTTGTCTCGAGCCGCGATCTCACTCCGGGGCAGGTGATAGCGGATTCGGATGTCGAGATGCGAGAGATCGACTCGAAACAACTTCCCGAAGGAGTTGTCTCCGACACCGACCTGGTAGTCGGGAGAACCGTTGCCGGCCCGATTCGCTCCGGAGAAACCGTCACCGACGTGCGCGTTCTCAGCCCACGGCTGGCCGGGTTGTCGGTAGGAACCGACGACGCCCGCATCGTCCCCGTCCGATTGGCCGATGCGGCCGTCGCGGACATGTTGCGCAGCGGGGACGTCGTCGACGTCCTGACCGTCGGCCCTGACACATCCCGCCCAGACACGCCCCACCCCGACACACCCAACGAATCAGTTGCAGACAAGGCCCCACAAATTCTTGCGGCAGGAGCGGTAGTCGCGTTGGTCACCACATCGGAAAGTACACGTAACCAGCAGGAACAGGTGATTTTGCTGGCCCTGCCGACACCAGCAGCCAACGTCGTAGCCGCGGCATCTCTGTCCAATGCGATCACCGTGACATTCCGCTGACCGCACAAAGCGTCCGAAGCTCCTCTAGGATTTTTCCAGTCGGTTCGGTATCAACGGACCATCTGGCACTTGCCATCGGAGACTCGAGGGGACACCGACATGCTCAAGGGATTCAAGGACTTCCTGCTTCGCGGAAACGTGCTCGACCTGGCCGTCGCAGTGGTCATCGGCGCGGCCTTCACCGCCATCGTGACTGCCTTCACCAGCAATATCATCAACCCACTTGTCGCTTCGATTGGCGGAGCCAACGAATACGGGTGGGGCATTCAGCTGACGGGTGACTCCGCTGAGACGTTCCTGAACTTCGGTGCGGTCGTCACCGCGATCATCAACTTCATCATCATCGCAGCGGTCGTCTACTTCGTGCTGATCGTCCCTGCGAATGCGGCGAAGAAGAAGTTCGTCTCCGAGCCCGAGGACAAGGAAGCCAGCGAAACCGATCTGCTCATCCAGATCCGCGACATCCTCTCGGCCAATGCCGGTGGCGCCGACACGGGAGCGCACGCCAAGACTCTCGAATAGGCAGTGCCCACAGATCAGATCAGGCCCTCGGACAATTGTCCGGGGGCCTGATTTACTTCTCAACCCCCGTGGTGCGGGGGCCGCTGACTGCGCAGCCAGTCGTCGTCCGAGGACCGCGAGGATCCTTCGGGACCCCGCTCGTCCGACGTCGTCTCGGGAAAGACGTCCCCGAAGATGCGCGCCAGGCGCTTCTTGTCGACTGACGGCTTCTTCGGGGTATCTGGTTGCTCCGACAAGCTGTCTCAGCCCTCGAGGCTGGACAGCTCGGCGATCACGTGACTCGCCAAAGCCGTCAGGGTTGCCATGCCGTCGCGAATTGCCGGCCTGGTCGACGCCAGATTGGCTACCACGGTGCTTCCCGAAACCCCGACGAGGCCGCGGGACAAGCCTGCTTCGAGCGATCCGGCCGAAAGACCGGAAGCACGAAGTGCTTCGGCAATTCCCGGGATCTCGCGATCGAGAACCTCAGCGGTCACGTCAGGAGTGACGTCACGCGGGGATACCCCGGTACCGCCGACCGAGATGACGAGGTCGACGCCACCGATGACTGCGGTGTTGAGAGCGTTGCGGATCTCCACTTCGTCGGCGGCGACGGCGACCGTCGCATCGACGAGAAAACCCGCTTCGTTCAGCAGTTCCGTGACCAGTGGACCGATGGAGTCGGTGTTGTCGCCGTGGGCTGTGCGATCGTCGACGATGACGACCAGAGCGCGGCCGGCCGATGTGGCTTCGAGTTCCATGACTCCTACCGTAGTGTCCGATCCCGACGCCGTTGCGATCTGGCCGAAGATCGGGTCGATCGTCTGCTGATCGCCGAACATCATCGGCCGCCCTGCGCTGCCGCGGTTCCCAACGTGACGTCGACGGTCTTGGTCTGCCCGCCGTCGCTGTACGTGATCGAGACCTTGTCGCCGGGAGCATGTGAACGCACTGCCGCGATCAGCGAATCACCATCTGCGACAACACGATCGTCGACCTTGGTGATGACTGCACCCTTCGGGATACCGGCCTTGGCGGCCGGCCCGTCAGCAGTGACATCCATGACGGTTGCGCCGTCGGCGTTGTCCTGCGACGGCACGGTCACGCCGATCATGGCCTGAGTCGCCTTGCCGGTCTTGATCAGTTCGTCGGCGACGCGGCGTGCCTGATCGATCGGGATGGCGAAACCGAGGCCGATCGAACCGCCTTGGGTACCCGACGACGCTCCGAGCGAGGCGATCGCCGTGTTGATGCCGATCAGCTGGCCGTCCATGTTGACGAGGGCGCCACCGGAGTTGCCGGGGTTGATCGCTGCGTCGGTCTGCAGAGCGTCGATGACGGTGTTCTGATTGCCGGACTCGCCGCTCGTGGACACCGGGCGATCGAGTGCGGAGATGATGCCTTCGGTGACCGTGCCGGCCAGGCCGAGTGGGGACCCGACGGCAACCACCTGCTGTCCGACCTGGACGTCGCCGGAGTTGCCGAGATCGATGGGGGTGAGGTCGTTTCGACCGTCGACCTTGATGACGGCGATGTCGGAGACGGGATCGGCACCGACAAGGGTGGCCGAGGCCTTGGTTCCGTCGGAGAACGCAACGCGAAGTTGCGCTCCCTGTGCGCCGGCAACGTGGTTGTTGGTCAGAATCAGACCGTCGGAGGACAGGATGACACCGGAGCCCTCACCGCCCTGTCCCTGCGCGGTGGCCACCTCGATCTGCACGACGCTCGGCACGACCTTCGAGGCAACGGCCTGAACCGAGCCGGCGGGAGCGTTGGACGTGTTGGTCGCAGTGGGCTTCGGAGCGTTCAGAGAGTTGGTGACCGTCGCGGTTCCACCGTTGCGGTCCGCGACGACGGCGCCGACCACGCCACCGACACCACCACTGACCAGGACCAGGGCGAGAGCGCCGGCAACCAGCGCCATGCGTCCCGACTTCGGCTTGGTGGTGGTCGAACCGGAGTTCGGCCCCTGCAGCGGTGCGGGGATCTGATTGTGGCCGCCGCCCGGGCCGTTCGGACCGCCGGGGCCACCAGGGTTGGGTGCGCCGTACGGGGCGCTCTGCTGGTACGCGGCCTCATGGGCACCGTGCGGGTGGCCGAAAGCCTGCGTGGGCTGCTGCTGTGCCTGCCCGAAGGCTTCGGTGGGCCTGCCTTCAGTGGGTCGGGCTTCGGCGGGTCGGGCGAACGACTCGGTCGGCTGGTACGGCTGCTGAGGCGCCTGCCCCTGAGGCTGCTGCGGCGGCACGGGAGGCTGTGCCTGAGGTGCTGTCGGCTGTGCCTGAGGTGCTGTCGGCTGCGCCTGGGTGGTGGGCTCGCTGTTGGGCTGCTCGGGCCGGGTCGGCCCGACGTTACGGTCCTCGGTCATCGGCTCGCTTTCGTCTACGGTGACCACCGGACGGGCAGTCACAACTGTTCTGCCGACAATGCTGCCTTGCGCTGCTGAGAAGGCGCTGAGACGTGCCTGTCACTTTACCCAGAGTTCGACGTGAAAAACCGGTGTTGTCGGTTCGGCCCGAAAGACTTTCGGGCCGAACGCATTAAGCCGTGACGTCAGTCACCGAAGCGCGGGACCAAACGGGTCTACAGAACACGCTACTCGGCACTCGGCCCCGGTTCACCGGGAAGCACGATACGAACAAGCGCTCCCCCACGATCGGATTCGTCGATCGCGATGGTGCCGCCGTGCTTGACGACGACCTGACGCACAATCGCAAGTCCCAGACCCGATCCCGGCATCGAACGTGCCGCGGTCGACCGGTAGAAACGATCGAACACCAACTCCCGATCCTCCTCCGGAATGCCAGGTCCCGCATCACTTACGGTCAATTCCAACAATCCTTGACCCACCGGTCGCATTTCGACGCGTACCTGTTCGCCCTTCGGACTCCACTTCGCAGCGTTGTCGAGGACGTTCAGCACGGCACGCGACAGGCCCGCTTGATCTCCGTAGACGTACCACGGAGTGGTGACCGCCTCGAACTCGATTTCGTTGCGCCTGCGCCGCGCTCGTTCGAGCGCACGCTCGACGACGTCGCTGACGTCGACGCGCTCGTACACGGTTTCGGGTGCGTCTTCACGGGCCAGGTCGACGAGGTCGCCGACCAGAGTCGAGAGTTCCTCGATCTGCGCGACGACGTCGGCACGAAGTTCTGCCATGTCCTCGTCGGGAATCTGCGGCGCACCGGGGCGACTGGACGCGATCAGCAATTCCATGTTGGTGCGCAACGAAGTCAACGGCGTCCGCAACTCGTGTCCGGCGTCCGCAACGAGGCGCGACTGACGCTCACGGGACTCGGCGAGCGCCCGCAGCATCGTGTTGAAACTCTCTGTCAGGCGCGCCAATTCGTCGCTGCCGGTAACGGGGATCTGCGTCAGATCGTCGGTCCGAGCGACTCGTTCGGTGGCAGCAGTCAGCCTGGCAATAGGTCGTAAACCGGTGCGGCCCACGGTAGTACCCGCCACCGCCGCAAGTATGACGCCACACCCGCCGACCACGAAGAGCACCCAGGCCAGACGGTCCAGTACCGCAACGGTCGGCGCGAGCCGCTGACCGATCACCAAAGTGCTTCCGTCATGGGTTCGTTGAGCCAGCACTCGCTGACCGTCGACGGTTCGCAGCGAGGAATCCGATTCGCCACGCGCTACGGCGTCTTCGGCTTCACCGATCGGCACGTCGGAACCGGGCGGCTGGTACGTGCTCAGGTCCGAGAAGATCAGGGCCACACTGATGTCGGTGGTGTACAGCGTCGCACCGGAGATGTAGCGAGGATCGAATCGCACGACATTGCTGTCGATCAGCACCGCTGCCCTGGTACGCAACTGGTGATCGACGTCCGCGTAGAGCGCACGCGAAACCACCGCGTAGGCAGCGATCGCCATGACTGCGACGGCAATGGCCACCACCGACGCGGCGAGCAGCGTCACACGCCAACGCAATGACACCGAACGGGTCAGTGGCATCGGCGGGCGCATTTCGACGGACGCTTGGGTGGTGGAGGATTTCTTCGGTTCGGCGTTCTTGCCGAACGGAGCGGTGATCACGGAGGCGTCTCCCGCAGGACGTATCCGACTCCGCGGACGGTGTGGATCAACCTCGGTTCGCCGTCGGCTTCCGTCTTGCGACGCAGGTAGCCGACATACACCTCGAGGGCATTGCCGGACGTCGGGAAGTCGTATCCCCACACTTCTTCGAGAATGCGTCCACGGGTCAGCACGCGGCGTGGGTTGGCCATGAGCATTTCGAGGAGGGAGAACTCGGTGCGCGTCAGGCTGATCGATCGTTCGCCGCGCTTGACCTCACGGGTGACCGGGTCGAGGGTGAGGTCCTCGAACGCCATCATTTCGGAATCGGCGTCCAGATCGGGCGCGGTGCGGCGAAGTAGTGCACGCAACCTGGCAAGCAACTCTTCCAAAGCGAAGGGCTTGGGCAGGTAGTCGTCCGCTCCGGCATCGAGACCGGCCACTCGCTCGCTGACCGAATCGCGGGCGGTGAGCACGAGGATGGGCAGGTCGTCGCCGGCACTGCGAAGACGACGGCACACTTCGAGTCCGTCGAGTCGCGGCATCATGACGTCGAGCACGACGGCGTCGGGCCGGTTGGCGAGGATCTTCTCGAGTGCGTCGAGCCCGTCGACCGCGAGCTCGACCGTGTAGCCGTTGAAGCTGAGCGACCGCCGAAGCGACTCGCGAACCGCCCGGTCGTCGTCGACCACCAAAATACGCATACCGACAGTTTGGACTGAAGTGCTGAGATGCGGCTGAGAGGGTCCGATTCCGGCCTCCGGCGTGTCGCGGTCAGTCCCGGGTTCGCCTCGGCCCGGGCAGGCTCCAATGACGCCATAACGCAAGCAGTCTGAACACCGCGGCGAACGCTGTGCCGCACACCAGCGCGGCGTTGGTGGACAGTCCGGCTTGCGAGACTGTGACCACCAACGCAGCGCCGAGCAGTGCGGGAACCGCGTACAGGTCTTGTGCAGGAGCAGTGGCACCTCGTTGACGAGAACGTCGCGGATCACGCCGCCGCCGATCGCCGCGGTCGCACCGATCAAGGTCGCCGCCAGCGAACTGGCGTTGTTGTCCAGCGCGATGACGGCGCCGGTGCTCGCGAACAAGCCCATCCCCAGTGCGTCGAGCGCCAGGATTTCACGACGCAGTCGATTGAGCGGCTCGTGGAGGTAGAACACGGCGAGTGAGGTGGCGGCGGCGGTTCCGAAGTACGGCCAACTGCTCAGAGAGCTGGGCGGATGGACGCCGAGGAGAACGTCGCGGACGATACCGCCACCGATGCCGGTGAACACACCCACCGAGCACACCCCGAAGATGTCGAGTCGCTTGGTGACGCCCACCAGGGCACCCGAGGCCGCGAACGCCACGATGCCCACCAGTTCGAGGATCCTCAGCAGCACCGGCCAAGGATCGCACGGTCAGATGCGGCTCGGGTCGATCACCCCGAGCCGAACTGCTTTGACCAGTCGCCGAGGGACTCGGTGGGTCTGGCCGAAGGCCGTGACCTCGACCAGATCGGGCGCCGTCGCCTTCCACTGGGCACGACGGCTGCGAGTGTTGGAACGGGACATCTTCCGCTTGGGAACGGCCATCAGAGTGCCTTGCGCTTTCCGTAGCGCCGCTCGAACTTCTCGACGCGTCCGGCGGTGTCCATCACACGTTGCGCTCCGGTCCAGAACGGGTGAGAGTCGCTCGTGACGTCGACGACCAGCAGCGGGTACGTGCCACCATCTTCCCATTCGACGGTGCGCTCACTCGTCACGGTCGATCGGGTCAGGAAGCTCTTGCCGGTGCTGGCGTCCTGGAAGACCACCGGGTGGTAGTCGGGGTGCATCTGCTTCTTCATTCGTTTCCCTCTCGCGTTGATTCGGTTTCGGCATAAGGTGATTCGGATTCGTCACACGGGTCTTCGTGAAACTCGCCGAACGGGTCTTCCCACGTTGCCCACGACGCTTCGTCCGCCAATTCGTCGTCGGTGACCAAGGCGTGCTGCAGTGTTCGGTCGATCTCGAGCGGGTTCGCACCGCAGGTCAGAACGACCATCGAGGTGTCGCGATCACCGAAACGCTCGTCCCATTTCAGAGCCGCGAGGGCACGGCGCTCGGCCGGAACGCGCTCTCGTTGCTCCGGCGTCATCGCGGCCAGCCAGGTGTCTGCGCTCGCAACCCGCAAGCCACCGCCGGCCGATTCGAGCCAGAGCGCTTCACCCGGTTGCGTCGCCACCCAGACGCGCCCCCGGGAGTACACGACGCCTTCGAGCAGAACGTCGATCGCCTCGTGCAGACGCCCGGGGTGAAACGGCCGGTTCGCGGTGAACTCGACCAGCATCACTCCGCCGTCGTCGTCGAGCGGCGGCTGGCGACGCAGCAACGGTGAATGTGCGTCGGCCAGTTCACCGCGTCGCGCATCCGCAGGCACCTCGAGGAGCAGTGCCTCGATGTCGTCTCCCTCATCGAAGACGGGTACCCGCGGAGCGATGCGCGCGAGAACCGCGTTCAAGCGGGACCGCTGCCAGCCGTCGAGCGCATCGGACCCGCGTAGGACGAGCGCGTCGGCGAAGTCGACCTGCCCGACGACGACCTGAGCCAGGGTGCGGTCGTCGTCGAGGGCTTCGTCGCCGGTGGCGTCTGCCAGCCAGGTCGCCGCGTCGATGCACGTCACGACGGCATCGACGCGGACGTCCCGCTGCGCCGGTCCGTCCAGTTGGCCGACGACGCCGGTCACGACGACGTGCTCGATCGCCCAGCACAGCGCCTCGGGCTCGAGTTGCCGGTCCAACAGCAACACGATCCGCTGCACCGAACTGTGCGAGTGAAGCCGGCGCAGGAGCGGCAGCAAGTCTTCGCGCAGGGTGCAGGAGACGCAGCCGTGCGCGAGCTCGAGGATCGTCTCGCGCTCGGACACAGTGCCGGCAGACCCGGCACTCCCGGTCATCGAGGTGACCGTCCGCCGGACCACCCCTTCACGGACGTGGCTCAGGTCGTGGTGGACCAGAACAGTTCCGGTTCTCAGCAACGCTCGTGCGGTGTGTGGGGTGGATTCGCTCATGCCGGCGACCAGGACCAGCGGAGTCCTGCCGTCCAAGATCGTGTTCACAGCGGGCCTTTCTGGGAATGATTGTCATTACCGAGGTTGAACGGTACATTGATCTCACCGCATTGTCGAAAATGATTGTCATCTGCAAGTTGAAAGGAACACCCATGTCGGCTCACTGCCAAGTGACCGGACGTGTGCCGGGGTTCGGAAAATCCGTCTCGCACTCTCACAAGCGTTCGAACCGTCGCTGGAACCCGAACATCCAGCGCAAGACCTACCTCCTGCCCAGCGAGGGGCGTCGCATCACACTCACGCTCTCGACCAAGGGCATCAAGACGATCGACCGCGACGGCATCGAATCCGTCGTCGCCCGGATCCGCGCGCGCGGCGAGAAGGTCTGAGCAGATGGCACGCAACGAGATCCGCCCGATCGTGAAACTCAAGTCCACCGCGGGCACCGGGTACACGTACGTGACCCGCAAGAACCGTCGTAACGACCCCGATCGACTCGTACTGAAGAAGTACGACCCGGTGCTGCGAAAGCACGTCGATTTCCGAGAAGAGAAGTAGGCATGGCCAAGAAGTCGAAGATCGCGAAGAACAACCAGCGACGGGTCGTCGTCGAGCGGTACGCGGAGCAGCGGTCCGCTCTCAAGGAGACGATCCGCTCCCCGAAAAGCTCGGCAGAGGAGCGCGCGAAGGCCCAAGCGACCCTGCAACGTCTACCACGCGACGCCAGTCCGGTACGATTGCGCAATCGAGACGCTGCGGATGGACGTCCGCGCGGCCACCTGCGGAAGTTCGGGCTCTCCCGGATTCGCGTGCGAGAAATGGCGCACCGTGGGGAACTGCCTGGCGTACACAAGTCGAGCTGGTAAGGAAGTCGGATGGCAGTCAAGCGTTCACCGTCGAAGAAGCCACGCCCCGTAGAGGGTCGTAAGCCTAAGAAGAACCCGTTGTTCGCAGCGAAGATCACGCATGTCGATTACAAGGACATCAACTTGCTTCGCACGTTCATCTCGGACCGCGGCAAGATCCGCAGCCGTCGCGTCACGGGCCTGACCCCCCAGCAGCAGCGTCAGGTCGCCGTTGCAGTGAAGAACGCACGCGAAATGGCGTTGCTCCCCTTCACCGCCGCCCGGTAGTCATACGTGCTCGGTAGTCACACGTAGAAGTACCGAAGAGGTCGCGCAGTCACTCGACTGCGCGGCCTTTTTGTTGCCCTGACTAAGATTTTCCCGAAGTCGTTCATTCCAGTCGAGAGGTGCCCGCAGCGTGTCGGGAGTTGTTGCGGGTTTCACCGTAATTTTTGTTGTCATCGCGGTCGGGTATCTCCTCGGCCGTCTCGGCACCCTCGGTAGCCAAGGACAGTTCGTTCTCGGTCGACTCGTCTTCTTCGTCGCGACGCCTGCCCTGCTGTTCACCACCCTCGCGTCGTCCGATCTTTCGGTGATCTTCTCGCCGACGCTCGCCGTTGCGTCGGCTACTGCCTTTGCCGTCGGCGCTCTGTACGTCGTCGTCGCAAAGATCTGGCTCAACCGGCCGCTACCCGAACTGACCATCGGCGCGCTGTCGGCTTCGTACGTGAATTCAGCCAACCTCGGAATCCCGATCGCGGTGTTCGTGCTCGGCGATGCCACGTTCGTCGCGCCGCTCCTGCTCTTCCAGATCGTCGTGTACTCCCCGATCGCCTTGACGATCCTCGATCTGACGGCCCTTCGCGGCGCGGATGCCGAGAAGCTCTCGTTGATCGACACCGTCACCGCCCCGTTCAAGAATCCGATCGTGCTCGCGGGCGCTGCGGGGTTGATCGTCGCGTTGATCGGTTGGGTACCGCCCCGGCCGCTGATGCAGCCTTTCGAATTGATCGGCGCGACGTCGGTACCCGGTGCGCTGTTGGCATTCGGGCTCTCGCTCTACGGCGTGCGGGTGCTGGAGAAGGGCTCGAGTCCACGCCGCGACGTCGCGCTGGCGTCGACGCTCAAGATCGTGGTCCAACCTGTGCTGGCCTATCTGATGGCGCATTTCCTCCTCGACATCGACGGTCATCAGTTGTTCGCCATCGTGGTCGTCTCGACGTTGCCGACGGCGCAGAACGTCTTCATCTACGCAAGCCGCTATCGGCGCGGAATGGTCCTCGCCCGAGACAGTGCCTTTGTCACCACTTTGGCGTCAATTCCGGCAATTGCGCTGGTCACAGCGCTACTCGCTTGAGCAGGGTTACGGTGGATTCATGCGTGTACTAACCCTCGCCGTTCTGGCCTGCCTTGCTGTGGCCGGATGCTCCGTCGGGGCCCAGACCACGGGGCCGGTTGCCGCACCGAATCCGATGGCGGCCAACGAAGCAAGTCCCGCCGACTGGTCGCTCGGAACCCCCGTTCCCGACGAGGTCGACGACAGCGAGATGGGCACGGAGTTCGACAGCCGCACCGACATCGTGGGTGCGACGGCCACGATGTTCGAATCGTGGTCCGAGGTCGACGATCACACGGTGGCCGTCCACTTCGTGACCGGCACTCCGGAGTGCTACGGCGCGTACGCAACCGTCGAAGAGACCGATACGACGGTGATCGTCACGCTCCGAACCGGGGCACTGCCCGAGGCCGCGGACAAGATGTGCATTCTGGTTGCCGTGTTCGGCAGCTTGGATGTCCCGCTGAGCCGACCGCTCGGCGATCGTCACGTCATCAACGGCTAGCTGCGCGCCTAAACGGCACAAGTTCGACGATCGAACACGCCGTTTCGTCAGGTGTGGTGTGCGTCTCCTCGGGACAGACTGAAAACCGACACCCGTTCACTCGCTCGTCGGCAGCTTTCGACTCGAGCGGTGCTCAACATGAAGGAGCTCGCAAGTGCCTACTCTCCAGAGAGACGTTGCAATCGTCGGTGCCGGCCCCTCTGGCCTGGCAGCTGCAACCGCGCTGCGCAAGGCCGGTTTGACCGTCGCTGTGATCGAAGCGCGTGACCGCGTCGGCGGCCGCACGTGGACCGACACCATCGACGGAGCAGTTCTGGAAATCGGCGGCCAGTGGGTCTCCCCCGACCAGACCGCGCTGATCTCCTTGCTCGACGAACTCGGCCTGAAAACTTTCGAGCGCTACCGCGAGGGCGAGTCCGTCTACATCTCGTCGGCAGGTGAGCGGACGCAGTACACGGGTGATTCCTTCCCCACGAACGACACCACGAAGAAGGAGATGGACCGTCTCATCGACGAGATGGACGATCTCGCAGCACAGATCGGCGCCGAGGAACCGTGGGCACATCCCCTCGCCCGCGATCTCGACACAGTCTCCTTCAAGCAGTGGCTGATCAATCAGTCCGACGACGCCGAGGCACGTGACAACATCGGCCTCTTCATCGCCGGTGGCATGCTCACCAAGCCCGCCCACTCGTTCTCTGCCCTGCAGGCCGTACTCATGGCCGCTTCCGCAGGTTCGTTCTCCCACCTTGTCGACGAGGACTTCATTCTCGACAAGCGAGTGATCGGCGGAATGCAGCAGGTATCGATCCACATGGCGGAGGCCCTCGGTGACGACGTCTTCCTCAACGCACCCGTGCGAACGGTGAAGTGGAACGAATCCGGTGCAACGGTGTTGGCGGACGGCGATGTTCGCGTCGAGGCAAGCCGAGTGATCCTGGCCGTACCGCCCAACCTCTACTCCCGAATCTCGTACGATCCCCCGCTGCCGCGTCGTCAGCACCAGATGCACCAGCACCAGTCCCTCGGCCTCGTCATCAAGGTTCACGCGGTGTACGAGACGCCTTTCTGGCGCGAAGACGGCCTCTCCGGCACCGGCTTCGGCGCGTCCGAGGTAGTGCAGGAGGTGTACGACAACACCAACCACGAGGACGATCGCGGCACCCTGGTCGCGTTCGTCTCCGACGAGAAGGCCGACGCGATGTTCGAGCTTTCCGTCGAGGAGCGTAAGGCCACGATTCTGGCCTCACTTGCCCGCTATCTCGGCCCGAAGGCCGAAGAGCCGGTTGTGTACTACGAATCCGACTGGGGCTCGGAGGAATGGACCCGCGGTGCGTACGCAGCGAGCTTCGACCTCGGAGGCCTGCACCGCTACGGCGCGGATTCCCGCACGCCCGTCGGCCCGATTCACTTCTCGTGCTCCGACATTGCGGCCGAGGGGTACCAGCACGTCGACGGTGCCGTTCGGATGGGTCAGCGAACCGCAGCCGACATCATCGCTCGCAGCAAGGCCTGACGGCCGCTTTGCCAAGTCTCGATCATTGCCCGGCAGTCACGATTGCCGGGCAATGATCGAGAGCAGTAGTTCGGCCCGAACCCTGGCCACTTCCAGCCGACAGTCGATCAGGCTCTCCACCTTCGCCATTCGGCTCCGCAGTGTGTGCCGGTGAACGCCCATCGTGATGGCGGCCGCTTCCCAGTGTCCGTTGGCCTCGAGAAATGCCCGCAACGACGCCAGCAGTTCGGTGCCGTTGTCACGGTCGTAGTCCTCGATCGGTGTGATCATCGTTTCCGCCAACGTGTTGAGCACTTCACGCGTCGAATCGAAAGACAGCAGCACACTTCCGGTCAGCGCCGCGAATTCCAAAGGTTCGCCACCGATTTCCGCCGCCGACGCACACAGCTGGGACTGTTCGACGGCGACCGCCAGCGCAGCGACCACCCGTCGCGCGCTCAAGCCGACACGAAGCGCGCGAAGATCCGACCTCGATACCCCGCCGAGCAGCTCTCGGGCGAACTCGACGTCGTCGGTTCCACGCAGCAGCACCGTGACGCGAGTGTCGTTGATCCGCGAGAACAACTGCCGCCCCGCCTTGTTCATGAACTCGGCAATCTCGGCTCCGACGCGTCCCGCTACGTCGGACGTGTCGGTAAGAACTGTCAATCCTCGGATCATTCCCTCGCCGTCGGCGGCCTGCCTGATCTGTTGCCACGCCGGCGCCGGGTCGCGATCCTCGGTGAGCAGCAGCCCGAGGGCGTGCGAATTCAACTGATCCTGAGTAGCACGCAGGCGCGCGGGTTTCTCGAAGTCCAATGCCAACAACGAGTTCGCGTGACCGAGCAGTATCTGATCGACGTAGCTGAGCGCCGAAGCACTGATCACCGCCAGGTATCCGTACGGCGTTCGCCCGACGCTGATCTGCTGCACCGCGATCGACGCTCCAGACCTTGCGAGCGTCACGCTACTGGAGGCACCGCCCCCGAGAGTTGCTCGCAGTTCGTCGATCACGTCGTCCGTCGGCAGTTGAGGTGAGCTCTCGAGAACTCTTCCGGCGACGTCGAGAAGAAGCACCGTCGCCGAAGTCGCGATCGCCAGTTCACGCACGGTCGCAGCCGTTCCGCCGGAAATGACGGCACGCGTCATCCGCGGTTGCGCCCGCGACGCCCGGAGGACAGCTTCATATTCCTGCTCTGCCAACCGGCTCATTACGCGCTTGACGACGGCAGCAAAAGGCGTCGGCAGCGGCACCTCGATCAGCGGGAGTCCGATCTCGTCGGCGACGGCCACCAGATCGGCCGGGACCTCGGGGTACGAGAGCCCGGTTCCGAATCCCACCGCCGCCACACCTGCCGCGTCGAGCATTCGGAGATAGCGGCCGCGCTTTTGCTGAGTGGACGGCAATCGGATGCCGGTGGTGAGGATGAATTCGCCGCCGGTCAACCACCGGAAAGGGTCGAGCAACTCCGTGGCGTGCGCAAATGTGATTTCGCGACCGACGCCCTGGGCGCCGCCTTTGAGTTCCAGCGCGAGGTCCGGCTGCGCCAACATCCACCGCACAGCGATCGTCATGGGCTGGACTGTACAACTCGGCGCGTCGGCGATCAAAGATTTCACCTTTTTGGCAGCTGCCTTTACTTGTGAGTCAGCGCACACTTGCTCACACACGCCCCACAAAGTGCGAGTTCCGTGCTGATCACCTCGGCCGGAACTCGTTCGACCTCGAGAGGAACCGGTACCGATGTCGATCGTCGTACTCGAGAACTACATCAACGGTGAATTCGTCGCCTCAGCCGCGACGGAAACACTCGACCTGATCAACCCCGTGGACGAGAGTGTGGTCGGGCGTACGCCGGTCTCCACGAAGGAAGACGTCGACGCCGCCGTCGAAGCCGCACAGAGAGCATTCGAGACCTGGGGCAAGACGACGCCGAGCGTGCGGCAGGCTGCACTCCTCAAGCTCGCCGACGCCATCGAAGCGCACAGCGACGAAATCGTCGCAGCCGAAAGCGCCAACACCGGCCAGGCCCACCAGATGATCGCCGACGAAGAGGTCAAGGTCGGAGCCGATCAGATGCGGTTCTTCGCCGGAGCCGCACGACTTCTCGAGGGCAAGGCGGCCGGAGAGTACATGGAGGGTTTCACCTCCTACGTCCGTCGTGAGCCGATCGGCGTCGTCGGTCAGGTCACGCCCTGGAACTACCCGTTCATGATGGCGCTGTGGAAGATCGGGCCCGCCCTCGCGGCCGGCAACACGATCGTCCTCAAGCCCAGCGACACCACACCGGGCAGCACGCTGGTCCTGGCGAAGCTCTCGAAGGGCATCCTGCCGGACGGCGTGTTCAACGTCGTGCTCGGCAACGGCGGAACCGGAGCGACGTTGGTGGAGAACCCGGCCCTCGGTCTCGTCTCGATCACCGGTTCGGTGCGGGCGGGCATCGCTGTCGCCGTGTCCGCAGCACAGCAACTCAAGCGCGCGCACCTCGAACTGGGCGGCAAAGCGCCGGCGATCGTCTTCGGCGACGTCGACATCGAGAAGACCGCCACCGGCATCGCCGAGGCAGCGTTCTTCAACGGCGGCCAGGATTGCACCGCGGCCACTCGCGTGATCGTTCACGAGTCCATCCACGATCAGCTCGTCGAAGCCCTCGTCCGGAACGCCGAGAAGCTGCGCCCCGGAGCGCCTTCCGATCCTGATGCCTTCTACGGCCCGCTCAACAACATCAATCACTTCAACGCCGTGAGCGACAAGATCGCGAACCTGCCGGCGTCGGCCAAGATCGTTACCGGCGGAAAGCGTTCGGGCGAAACCGGATTCTTCTTCGAGCCGACCGTCATCACCGGCGTCGCGCAATCGGACGACATCGTGCAGGAAGAGACTTTCGGTCCTATCCTCACAGTCCAGAGCTTCTCCGACGAGAAGGAGGCGATCACGCTTGCCAACGACGTTCGGTTCGGCCTGGCCTCGAGCATCTGGACCAAGGATCACGGTGTCACGCAACGCGTCTCCGCTGCTCTCGACTTCGGTGCGGTGTGGATCAACTGCCACATCCCGCTCGTCGCCGAAATGCCGCACGGCGGCTTCAAGTATTCCGGTTACGGCAAGGATCTCTCGGCCTACGGAGTCGAGGACTACACCCGTCTCAAGCACGTCATGAGTTCGCACGACTGAGTCGCCGCCCCTCCTGCTGTGCGCCTTTATCAACCCCCCGCGGTTAATAAAGGCGCACAGCAGATTCCTCCAATCCGGAAAAGAGCCACCATGCGCCTTATCGTCGGATACCTCGCCACACCCAGCGGTAAAGACGGGCTGGTCCTCGGGGCCCAGCTCGCGCGCAGTCTCGGCGCGCAACTCGACATCTGCATGGTCCTCCCACCGGATCGGACACTGCCGGCCAAGGTTCCCTCGGAAGCCGGCTACGACGACATCCTCGCCGCGCGTGCACACGACTGGCTCGCCGAGGCGAAAGCGTCGGTGCCCGAGGACATCCAGGTGGAAGTACACCTGAGCTTCCACGAGTCGTTCGCCCAGGGCCTGCTCGACGAAGTGGACCGACTGAATGCGCTCGCGATCGTGGTGGGAGCTTCCGGCGACGGTCTGCTCGGCCGTCACGCGATAGGTTCGGTCTCGACCGAACTGCTTCACTCCGCCCATGTCCCGGTAGCACTGGCGCCTCGCGGAACGCGGCACTCGGCGGCCACTGCGATACGAGAGGTCACCTGTGCACTCGGCACCCGTGTCGGCGCCGACATCGTCTTGAACACCGCCGTGCGCGCCAGCGAACTGATGCAGGTTCCGTTGCGACTGGTCTCACTGGTAGCGCTCGACCCCCAGAACGATCTGCGCGATCATCGCGACACCGCCGAGTCGGCCAGGGAGCGTGCACGAAATCACGCTCAGGACACACTCGACGTCGCAAGAGCCGCGCTCCCCGCGGAGTTCCCCATCGAGGTCATCATTGCCGACGGATCTACCGTGGAATCGGCAGTGCGTCAACTGGACTGGCAGGACGGCGACCTCGTGATGGTCGGTTCAAGTCGACTCGCACAGCCCCGCAAACTGTTCCTGGGCTCGACCGCCGCCAAGATGCTGCGCGTACTGCCCGTACCCATGGTCGTAGTGCCCAAGCACGAATTCACCCAGCCGGAGGCACTGTCATGACCAGCACCGAACTGAGTTCCAAAGGCCTCGCCACCGGCAAGATCGGCATGATCTCCGGCGCGGTGCTCGGAATCTCCTCCGTGGCACCGGGTTACACCCTGACGGCCAGCATCGGATTGATCGTCGCTGCGGTCGGTCTCAAGATGCCCGCCATCTTCATCGCCGGCTTCATCCCGATGTTCCTCACCGCGTACGCGTACCGCGAACTGAACTCCGACACTCCTGACTGCGGAGCGTCATTCACGTGGTCCACCAAGGCATTCGGACCGTACGTCGGCTGGATGTGCGGCTGGGGCATGGTGATCGCCACCATCATCGTGCTCTCGAACCTCGCTGCAATTGCCGTCGACTTCTTCTATCTGTTCATCGCGCGGGTGGTCGACAATCCGTCGATCGCCGATCTGCCGGGCAACAAATTTGTCAATGTCGGCACCACACTCGTCTTCATCGCCCTGGCCACGTGGATAGCGAGTCGGGGAATCACTACCAGCGAGCGCGTGCAGTTCGCACTCGTCGGCTTCCAGATGGTGCTGCTGGTCGTCTTCGCCGTCGTTGCACTGGTTCACGTCGGCGCCGGCGATGCCCCGGCCGGCTTGTCCTTCGACCTGAGTTGGTTCAACCCGTTCAGCGGACTCGCCATCGGTGCGTTTGTCATCGGACTCACCGGATCGATCTTCGCGTTCTGGGGCTGGGATACCTGTCTCACGCTGGGCGAGGAGTCGAAGAACCCCAAGAAGACCCCCGGCCGCGCCGGTTTGCTCTGTGTCGCAACCATTCTCCTGACCTACCTGCTGGTCGCCGTTGCCGCGATGATGTACGCCGGCGTCGGCGAGGAAGGCCTCGGCCTGGGCAATCCCGACAACTCCGAGAACGTCTTCGGCGCTCTGGCCGACCCGGTCCTGGGCAACTGGGGCGGAATGCTTCTGTTCCTCGCGGTCTTCGTCTCTTCAGTCGCCAGCCTGCAGACCACGTTCCTGCCCGCGGCACGAACCATGCTCGCCATGGGTGCATACGGAGCTTTCCCCAAGAAGCTCGCCGAGGTCTCGCCTCGGTTCCTGGTGCCGTCGTACGCGACCGTCGTGGCAGGCGCGGTAACCGCAGTGTTCTACAGCGTCGTCACGTTCCTGTCCGAAAGTGCTCTGCTCGACACGATCGCCGCACTCGGCATCATGATCTGCTGGTACTACGGCATCACCGCATTCGCGTGCGTGTGGTACTTCCGCAAGACGCTTTTCGAGAGCGTACGAAACTTCGTCTTCCGGCTCGCGTTCCCACTCATCGGTGGCCTCATGCTGCTTGCGGTGTTCGTCATTTCGGTCCAGGAGAGTATGAATCCGGACAACGCCAGCGGAGCATCCATCGGCGGAATCGGCCTGGTCTTCTTCCTCGGCTTCGGAATCCTCATCCTCGGCGCGGTACTGATGATGGTCATGCGAGTGCGCAATCCCGAGTTCTTCGAGGGCAAAACCCTCAACCGCGACACGGAGGCTCTGCGCGACGAGAACGACCTCAGCGTGTCTTAGGAGACAGTAGGTTCGGGGGCCTGAGCGATCAGGCCCGCCATCAATACGCGCAAGCCGAATTCGAAGGCGGCGTCGGCACGTTCGGGATTTTTCCCGGATGTTGCCAACGCCGCCTTCATCGCGTCGTTGGCCTCGGGCCCCGATGCCCACTGGACATCCGGCGCCGCCAGATCCAACGCCGAACCGAGAACAAAACTGTCGACGGTCGTGATTGCGTGCAGCGTTTGAGGCGGGTCGAAGCCACCATCGGCGAATGCCTGCGCCAACGCGTTGTACAGGGTGAACGCCACACCGGCCTGCACCGTCTGGGCGGTGAAGAGCGGAATCAGGCGAGGATGTGCTGCGTAGCTTCGCCGGTACTCGGCTGCCAGCGCAGAGACGGTCTCGCTCCAGGATCCCGAGGCCGACTCCACGTCGATTCCCGCCATCAGCTGAGCCCTCATCAGTTCGACGATCTCGGCCCGTCCGGAAACGTGGTTGTAGAGCGAGGACGGTCGAACCTTCAGTCGTGCGGCGAGTCCCGGCATGGTGAAGTCGCCGGATTCGTCCACCGACTCGATCGCTGCCTCGGTGATGATCGCCGGTGAGAGCAGTCGTTGCGATGGCCGCGGCATATGTCCTCCTGTAGTGATCCACACCGTTCGGGGCGCTGCAAAAAACAATTCCTCGAAAGTCCTTGATCAATCAGCACTCACCCACCATACTTAACGAATCACATTCGTTTTACGTTGAACGTCGAATACCCGAGCACCGAGGAAACCCCATGCTGACGATCACCGCCCTCACCCCACCCGAGTCACCGGCCGCGACTTCGCCGTCCACGTCCACCCCTCTGCGTGTAGGTCTCGTCCAACATCGCTGGCACGAGGACCAAGACGACCTCCACGCTGAATTGAGCGAAGGCATTGCGTCCGCAGCGAAGCTGGGCGCTTCCGTGGTCTTTCTTCCGGAGCTGACGCTCAGCCGCTACCCCGCCTCCACCCCGGCCGGCGACAATCCCGGACGCGCGGCGGAAGACCTGCTCACCGGACCCACTTTCGCCTTCGCCACCAAGGCCGCCGCGGAGAACCAGGTTCTCGTTCACGCGTCGTTGTACGAGCGCAGCGACGCCGAGGACGGCCTGGGCTTCAACACCGCGATCCTGGTCTCGCCCGGGGGTGAACTTCTCGGTCGTACCCGCAAGCTCCACATTCCGGTGACGGCCGGGTACTACGAGGACACGTACTTTCGCGGCGGTCCGTCCGAGGACGCATACCCCGTTCACGAGGCACTCGGCGCCAAGTTCGGACTCCCGACATGCTGGGACGAGTGGTTCCCCGAGGTCGCACGTGCATACTCCCTCGCCGGTGCCCAGGTCCTGGTGTACCCGACGGCGATCGGCTCGGAACCCGATCACCCGAACTTCGACACCCAACCGCTGTGGCAGCAAGTGATCGTCGGAAACGGTGTCGCCAACGGCACTTTCATGGTTGTCCCCAATCGCCACGGCAGTGAAGGTCTCATCAACTTCTACGGTTCGTCGTTCATCTCGGACCCGTACGGACGCATCCTCGTTCAGGCTCCGCGCGACGAATCAGCCGTCCTGGTCGCAGATCTCGACCTGCAGCACCGTGAAGACTGGCTTGCGCTGTTCCCGTTCCTGGCCACTCGCCGACCCGACACCTACTCGGCCCTGACCGCACCGGTGAACACTGCAGGAGCCAACCGATGACCTGGCGCATGCCCGCGGAAAGTGAGCCGCACGAACGTACCTGGATGGCGTACCCGAGCGCCGGATACTCTCTCGGGGACACCGCGGAAGAACAGCACGAAGCGCGCTCGACGTGGGCGGCCGTCGCCCACGCCGTCGCCGAATTCGAGCCGGTCACCGTCGTCGTCGATCCCGCCGAAGTCGAAGAAGCACGAAAGTACCTGTCCGAGAAGGTCGACATCGTCGAGGCACCTCTCGACGACGCGTGGATGCGCGACATCGGGCCGACGTTCGTCCTGTCCGACGAAGGCCGTCTCGGCGGAGTCGACTGGGTGTTCAACGGCTGGGGTGCACAGGATTGGGCGCAGTGGGACAAGGACTCGAAGATCGGCGCATTTGTCGTCGAACAATCCGGTGCCCAGTTGATCGACTCACCAATCGTCAACGAGGGCGGCGGTATTCAAGTCGACGGTCTCGGCACCGTCTTGGTCACCGAAACCGTCCAACTCGATCCGGGACGAAACCCCGACCTGACGAAGGCCGACATCGAGGCCGAACTCGCCCGCACCATCGGCGCCAAGCACGTGATCTGGCTTCCCCGCGGGTTGACCCGCGATCAGGAGACCTACGGAACGCGCGGACACGTCGACATCGTCGCTGCCATCTCTTCCCCCGGAGTGGTACTCGTCCATGACCAACGCAATCCGGTGCACCCCGACTACGCCGTCAGCAAGACGATCATCGAGTTGTTCGAAAGCTCGACGGACGTCGGCGGCCGGCCGTGGAAGGTCATTCGGGTACCCGCTCCCGAAATCCTGCGCGACGACGAGGGATTCGTCGACTACAGCTACATCAACCATCTCGTGGTCAATCGCGGAGTGATTGCCTGCAGCTTCGACGATCCGGCCGACGCCGAAGCGGCCCGGATCCTTGCGGCCGCCTACCCCGGGCGCACCGTCGTCACCGTCGACGCCAGACCGCTGTTCGAACGTGGCGGCGGCATCCACTGCATCACCCAGCACCAGCCCGCTGAACAAGACTGACGGCCGGAATCAGCGGCGACCTCGCATGTAGTCACTCACGACCGCGGCGCCGAGGCCGTCCAGGTCCGGCGCGATGACGCGTCCACCCACACGGTGCGCCATCCGGTCGACCACCCTGGCCAGACCTGGATCCTCACCGAGGCGGAAGAACGTGACCTTGGCGCCCAGCCTGGCCACCGCGTCGAGTGCTCGAACCGTCAAACCGAGGGTTCGCGCACTCGGCGGGTAGTCGAACCTGGCTTCTCCGTCCGCTTCGAGATGAGCCGTCGGCTCACCGTCCGTGACGATCAATACCACCGGCTGTGCGTTGGAATGGCGTCGAAGGTGTCTGGCCGCCAACAACAGTGCGTGGTGCAGGTTGGTTCCCTGGTCCCACGCGCCGTCCAAACCGGCGAGCTCCGACGGGCTCAGTACGTGCGCGTGGCGTCCGAAGGCGATCAACTGGAGTTCGTCGCTGCGAAACCGCGTGCTCACCAGATGATTGAGTGCCAGAGCGGTGCGCTTCATCGGCACCCAGCGATCCTCCATCACCATCGAGAACGACGTGTCCACCAACAGAGCCACAGCAGCCTGACTACGCTGCTCGGTTTCGGCCACCTCGACATCGACGACGCTCAGCCGCACCGGCATTCGGCCCGGGTCACGTAGGACGGCGTTGGTGATGGTTCTCGTGACGTCCCACGGTTCGGTGTCCCCGAACTCCCATTCGCGGGAAGCTCCGGTCGGTTCGCCCATCGCACCGGCCCGACGCGTATCGCGTTGGCCGGTTCGCGACGACAGTTGCCCGGCGACATCGCGCAGAGCAGTCTGCCCGAGCTGTCGCATGGCTTTGGGCGACAAGCGCCATTGACCATCCGGTGAACGATCGAAGAAACCCTGTTCCTGCAAAGCCTTTTCGAGATCGGCCAGGGTGCGAGCATCAGCGGCGGCTTCGTCGCCGAGTTGCCGCGCGAGTAGCTCGGGGTCGATGTCGTCGAGCGCCGCGCCCGCGTATTGCTGCGACAGTTGATCCGCCAAGGATTCCAGCTCGGCGATGTCCTGCAGGGCACCGGTCCCCTCACCCAACCCCATTCCGTTGTCGCCGCGGAACTGTTGCGAACCTTCCCAGTCCTCACCCGGCCGAGCCGCCTGAAGGAACTGGTCGAGTTGACTCAGCTCACTCATCAGGCTCGGATCACCGAACGCCTGCTGCGCCAACGCATCCAACTCGTCACGCTGCTCCTGCGAGAGCGAGTTCCGCAATCGTTGTGCAGCCGCCGCGCGCTGCGCCAAAGAATCCAGAAGTTCGTCGACGTTGCGCGGGTTGTCCGGGAAATACTGCCCGTGCTTGTCTATGAAGTCCGCGAACTGCTCCGCAGTGTCGACGCCCCGAGAGTGCGCGTCGAGCAAGTGATTCAGATCAGCCAGCATCTGGCGTATCTGCTCACGATCCTCGTCGGTGGCGCCCTCGAGTGCCTGCTTCATTCCCGAGAAGCGTTGATCGAGGACCTCTCGCCCGAGCAGATCACGAATCTTCTCGTAATCCGCGCGCGCCTGTTCGCTGCGCCAGTTGTAGTCGGCCAGATCTTGCACGGCCTGAGCTGTCGACGGCGGTAACTCCTCGATCCGCATTTCGTTGAATCGTGCGTCGTCGTCGAGAGCACGTGCCAGTTCTTTGCGCTCTTCGAGCACCGCCTTGTCGAGAAGCTTGCGAACCTCGTCGAGAGTTCCGTCGAGATTGTTGCGGCGCAGCAACTCGCGTCGACGCCGGTTCGCCTGGGCGGCAAGGTCGTCGAGCCCGCGCATGTCCCGGTTGCCTCGGCGCAGGAGCTCTCGGAGGGCATGGCGCGGCGACGTGCCCGACAACACGTCGTCGCCGATTGCTGCCAGGGCCTCGCGCAGATCCACGGGAGGCGCGAGCGGATCGGGACCACCGTCGTAAGGCCCGTACCGCGGATTGTGGATCATCACTGCCCCTTACGAATACACCGAGCGGCCGCCCGGGCCTTGATCTTTGGAGATCCGGCGCGCGAGGTAAAGCCCTTCGAGGGCAAGTTCGGCACCGGCGGCACGCTCGCCGTCGGATTGCGCACCGAGACGTTCGGCTACTTCGTCGAGGACCTCGAGGTCCGGAAGCTCGTCGAGAAATGCCTTGGCCGTGACAGATTCACCGGTGACGATCGTGTTGCCCATCTCCACCGCAGCAACCAGCATCCCCAGGTCGATCCCGCCGAGACGTACCCGAACCGTATCGGCCGTCGCGCGACGCAGCAGGTGCTCGAGCACCTCCAGTTCCCGTCCCTCTTCACCGGATTCGAACTCGACCTTGCCGCGAAGAACCTCGACCACGGACTCGAGATCGACGGGCCGTGCAACAGGATCGGCTTCGCCGAGCACCGCTGCCCGTCGTACCGCGGCGGCACTGACGGTTTCCGCGCCGGCGACGGCAAAGCGTGCCGACACACCCGATCGCTGGTCCACCGAGGTGGATTCGCGGAGCAGGCGAGTGAATCTGGCAAGAATTTCGAGAAGGTAGTCGGGCACCTCCGCGGCCAGGTGCGCCTCCTGCTCGATCACCGCGATCTCGCCCGCCAACTCGACGGGGTAGTGAGTACGGATCTCGGCGCCGAAGCGGTCCTTGAGTGGTGTGATGATGCGCCCGCGGTTGGTGTAGTCCTCGGGGTTGGCGCTCGCGACCAGAAGAACGTCCAACGGAAGCCGAAGCGTGTACCCGCGGACCTGGATGTCCCGCTCTTCCATCACGTTGAGCAAAGAGACCTGGATGCGTTCGGCGAGGTCGGGAAGCTCGTTGATAGCCACGATTCCGCGATGCGCGCGAGGCACGAGGCCGAAGTGAATGGTCTCCGGATCGCCGAGGCTCCGGCCTTCGGCAACCTTGACCGGATCGACGTCGCCGATCAGGTCGGCGACCGAGGTATCCGGCGTCGCCAACTTCTCGGAGTACCGCTCGCTGCGGTGGCGCCAGGCGATCGGGAGGTCGTCGCCCAGTTCCTTGGCTCGACGTATCGAAGCCGGGGTGATCGGCTCGTACGGGTGCTCCCCCAGTTCCGAGCCTTCGATGACGGGCGTCCACTCGTCGAGCAGGAGCCCGAGAGTGCGAAGCAGCCTCGTCTTTCCCTGACCTCGTTCGCCGAGCAGAACCACGTCGTGGCCGGCGATCAGCGCCCGCTCGAGTTGCGGGGCGACCGTGTCCTCGAACCCGACTATCCCGGGCCAGGGGTCACGGCCGTCCCGCAACGCGGCGAGAAGATTCTCTCGTAGTTCTTCCTTGACACTTCGCTGTACGTGTCCGGAGGCGCGTAGCTCTCCGAGGGTTTTTGCGACAGTCACCACTCCACGCTACGAGTGTTTGCGGGGTTTCGCCTCTCGCCGAGGAAGTTCGGTCGCTCAGCCTTCGATGTTCTCGGGATTCATCCAGATGATTTCCCAGATGTGGCCGTCGGGATCCTGGAAGCTGCGGCTGTACATGAAGCCGTGATCCTGCGTCGCGTTACCTTCGGAACCGCCGGTCTCGAGCGCCTTGTCGACGAGGGTGTCGACGGCCTCACGGGTCTCGGCCGAGAGACCGAGCAGCGCCTCCGTCGACGTCGAGGTGTCGGCGATGCCCTTGGTGGTGAAGGTCTTGAAGAAGGGCTCGGCCAACAGCATCACGACGATGGTGTCACTGATAACCATCGACGACGCATTCTCGTCGGAGAACTGCGTGTTCTTGGAGTATCCGAGGCCCTCGTAGAAGGTGGTGGCCTTGCCGAGGTCCTTGACGGGCAGGTTGAGGAAGAACATCGGCTGCGGGTTTGTCGCCATGAAAGGTCCTTTCCGAGACTTTGCTGTGCGCCTTTATTAACCGCCGGCGGTTAATAAAGGCGCACAGTAGACCTAAACTCCACCCATGGATACCTGGGTGTTGCCGGCCATGCTCGGCCTCGGACTCGCCGCAGCGTCCGGAATGCGAACCTTCCTGCCGCTGCTGATGCTCAGCGCTGCCGTCCACTTCGAACTGTTCGGGATCACCGTCGGCGAGTCGATGCGGTGGATCGGATCGACCGGCGCGCTGGTCGCATTGGCAATCGCCGCGGTGGTCGAACTGGGTGCCGACCTCATTCCGTTCGTGGACAACGCACTCTCGGTGATCGGGAACGTCACCGGACCGATCGCCGGAGTGATCGCGGCCTGGGCGGCCTTCAGCCATCTCGACCCTGCGATGGCCGCGTTGGCGGGCATCATCGTCGGAGCGCCGACGGCGTTGACGTTCAGCGCCGCGCAGACCGGCACTCGCGCGGTCAGTACGGCCACTACCGGTGGGCTGGCAAATCCCGTCGTTTCCGTCATCGAGGATGTGCTGACTTTCTTCACCTCCTTGATCGCGATGATCTTGCCGCTCCTGATCATTCCCCTGCTCGCCGCGCTCTTGTGGTTCAGCTGGCGTGGCTGGCGTCGTGTCCGGAGTCTGCGCACCGCCTGACCGCACCGACCTGGTAGACAAGTCGTCATGTCCGACACCGAGATCTCGTTCCAATCCGGCGACGTCACCCTGTACGGGAGTCTTCGCCTGGCCGCCTCACCCGACGCCCCTGCCCCGGCCGCGCTGATTCTGGCCGGCAGCGGCCCCACCGATCGCAACGGCGACAGCGCCCTCCTCGAAGGCGACATCGGAACTCTGCGGTTCATCGCGGATCTTCTTGAAAAACAAGGGATTTCAAGTCTGCGTTACGACAAGCTCGGCAGTGGCGAAACCGCCCTCGGTGACTACGACATCGAGGACATCGCCGATCTCGGCTTCAACACTTTTGTCGACGCCGCCTCCGACGGACTGGACTACCTCGCCGGGCAACCCGGTGTCGATCCCGAGCGCTTGTTCGTGGTCGGACACAGCGACGGCGCCGTAGTCGCACTGGCTCTCGCCACCGCGAAGGAGGGCGCCAGAGTCAGTGCCCTCGCACTGCTCGAGCCACTGAGCGTCAGACTTCTCGATCTACTCACGACGCAGATTCACCGCCAGCTCGACGCCGTCGTCGGCGCCGGTCAGTTGCCGGTCGAACTGGCTGACGAACTGCGCGTCGCGCTCGCCGATGCCGTCGAGTCGCTGCGATCCGAGGGCACTGTTCCGGATGACCTGCCCGAGCCGCTGCAGAATGCGGGACTCGTACACGCCAATGCCAAGGCACTCGCCGAGGAAGACGCATTGGACCCGGTTGCGCTCGTGGCGGCGCTACCGGCGGGCATGCCCGTTCTCACGAGCTGCTCGGACAAGGACATCCAAGTCATTCCCGCCGATGTCGCGGCACTCGACGCCGCGCTCTCACATACAGCGCTGACTTCCGTGCGGATGCGCAACGCCAACTTCGTACTCAAGGACATCGGCGACGAACAGTCCACCGGTGCCGACTACGTCGCGCCGCTTCCGTACTCGGCAGAGTTCTCGGAGCCCTTCACAGCGTGGGTCCGTTCGTTCTCCTGATCACGTACAGACCGAACGTCCTCTTTTTCAGGTAGAAAGTTCCCTCCGCGAACCATCGCGGAGGGAATTCTGCTTTCTACGCCTGACCTGCAATGAAGACTCTTTCAATCCAGCGAACCTGGGGACAGAAGTCACCCGGAGTTTACGTTCGCGGCGCTTTTTATTGGTGCGAACCCTCGATCCGTGCTGTACGGTCATCCATTAACCAGCAACGCCACACAGAAAGGAACGGACATCATGTCGCTACACCCGCACGTCGTATCCGTACCTTCGTGGCGCAGCTGCACCGCAGACAAGCACATTTTTTCGGCCGCAATGTCGGCCAAGCACATGGGCAACAAGCGCGGTGTACCCCGAGAATGATCCCCAGTTTCACCGGATTCGTTCTCGGCACCCAGGGCAAACGCCTCGGGTGCCTTTTCTTTTACCTTTCACACGCAGGAGCACCACATGAAACTTCGAGTCAACCAACTGTCCATCGCGCCGCCGTATGTCGATCTGCCCGGTGACCTCACCGGATACGCCGTCACCCTGGATCTTTCACACTCCGATGCGGCCCACGAAGCTACCCTCGGCGCATTGATCAGCGAGATCCGCAGTCGCGGAGCCTCACGCGTCGTCATCACCGGCTCACCCCGCGAACTCCAGGGCACCCACAGCAGCGCCGCCTGAAAGACCCGGGCGGCCTGAATGCAGAACGGGCCCCGAACTCCCGTTGAGGAGTCGAGGCCCGCTACCGAGGCAGGAGTCAGTGCGCGAAGTGGCGCGCACCGGTCAGATAGAGAGTGACACCGGCTTCCTTGGCTGCGGCAATCACTTCGTTGTCGCGAACCGAACCACCCGGCTGCACAACAGCCTTGACGCCGGCGTTGAGCAGCACCTGCAGACCGTCAGGGAACGGGAAGAACGCGTCCGAAGCTGCAACCGAACCTACGACGCGGTCACCGGCTCGCTGAACAGCCAGATGCGCTGCGTCGACGCGGTTGACCTGGCCCATGCCGACGCCGACAGAGGCACCGCCGGAGGCCAGCAGGATCGCGTTGGACTTCACCGAACGGCTGGCGCGCCAAGCAAATTCGAGGTCAGCGAGAGTCTCGGCATCGGCAGCCTCACCGTTGGCGAGGGTCCAATTGGCCGGGTTGTCGCCGTCGGCGTCCAGGACGTCGCGCTGCTGGAGCAAGGTACCGCCGGAGATCGGACGCAGTTCGATTCCGGTAGCGGTCGGAGCGGCTGCCTTCAGAACACGAATGTTCTTCTTACGCTGCAGAACCTCGACAGCTCCGTCTTCGTACGAGGGCGCGATGACGACCTCGGTGAAGATGTCGGCGATCTGCTCGGCCAGTTCGACGGTGACCTCGCGGTTGGCAGCGATCACACCACCGAAAGCACTGACCGGATCGCATGCATGCGCCTTGCGGTGGGCGTCGGCGATGTCGGTGCCGATGGCGATGCCACACGGGTTGGCGTGCTTGATGATTGCGACGGCCGGATCAGTGAAGTCGTACGCTGCGCGCCACGCTGCGTCGGAGTCCGTGTAGTTGTTGTACGACATCTCCTTGCCGTGCAACTGCTCCGCCTGAGCCAAACCTGCAGGCGCAGCCGGGTTCTCGTACAGCGCGGCGTCCTGGTGCGGGTTCTCGCCGTAGCGAAGAACAGCGCTGCGGTTCCAGGTAGCACCGACCCAGGCCGGGAACAGCGAACCGTCTTCGTCAGCGGCGATCGTGCTCGTCATCCAGCTCGCAACAGCGACGTCGTACGACGCAGTGTGCTGGAACGCCTGCGCCGCAAGCACAGTGCGCTCACGCAAGGTGAATCCGCCACCGGCAACGGCAGTCAGGACGTCGGCGTAACGAGCCGGATCGACCACGACGGCAACCGACGGATGGTTCTTGGCTGCAGCACGCACCATCGACGGGCCGCCGATGTCGATCTGCTCGACGCACTCGTCCGGGCTAGCGCCCGAGGCAACCGTCTCGGTGAAGGGGTACAGGTTCACGACGACCAATTCGAAGGTCGCGATGCCGAGTTCCTCGAGCTGAGCGAGGTGATCCGGCTTGCGGGTATCGGCGAGAACGCCGGCGTGGACGCGCGGATGCAGCGTCTTCACACGGCCTTCGAGGCATTCCGGGAATCCGGTCAGAGCCTCGACCGGGGTCACGGGGATTCCGGCGTCGGCGATCTTCGACGCGGTCGAACCGGTCGAGACCAACTCGACACCGGCCTCGTGCAGGCCCGTGGCCAGCTCGATCAGACCACTCTTGTCGTAGACGCTGACAAGTGCACGGCGCACAGCCTTGCGTTCACTCACTGGGGATCACGGCCTTTCGTCCATCGGAAACCACTCCGCGCGTAGCAACAGCGGCGATGACGTCCGCCAACAACCGTCGCTCCACAATTTTGATGCGTTCATGCAACGAAGACTCGGTGTCGTCGTCATGCACCGGCACAGCTTCCTGCGCCAAGATCGGCCCGGTATCAACTCCGCCGTCGACGAGATGCACCGTGGAACCGGTGACCTTCACGCCGTACGCCAGAGCGTCGGGAACCGCGTGCGCGCCGGGAAAGGCAGGCAGCAACGCGGGATGAGTGTTGATGATTCGGCCGCCGAAACGCTCGAGAAAGCTGGGGCCGAGGATTTTCATGAAGCCTGCACTGACCACGAGATCGGGTTCGTACTCGGCCACTGCTGCTGTCAGCGCCTCGTCCCAGGCGGCACGATTTTCGTAGGTCTTGATCGAGACCTTGAAGGACGGGATCTTCGAATCCGCAGCGTGCTCGGCGGCGAGGCAGTCACGATCTACACCGACGGCAACGATCTCGGCGGGGTATCCCTCGGCATGCGAAGCGTCGATCAGCGAAGTCAGCAGGGTTCCCGCGCCGGAAGCGAGTACGACTACCCGCGCGACAGAGTCGCGAAATTGGACCCTGTCGGGCATTGTCGGCTGCGGATTGTCGGCCGAGGCAGTCAGCGCACTACTCCTGAGAACTGGAAGATGATGCGGCCGGAGTATCGGCCGCATGACAGCCTAGTCGCTGGACTCCTGCGGCTTCGAGGGCAGGTCGGTCTCCGGCTCGGCCCCGGCTGTGGGGTCCGCCTCGGGTGCCGCGACAACCTCCGCGTCGACTACTTCGATCTCGACGGTTTCCTCTGTCACTACCTGCACGGGTTCGCCTGATTCTTCGACAATTTCGGCTTCGACGACCTTGGTCACTACCACCGCAGATTCCTGGGCGAGCACTTCGTCGGCGTTTTCGTCGTCCTCGCCATCCGTTGTGGCCGCGGCCGTGATCGCAAGTTCGGGCTCGGATTCTCGAGCCGGTTCAGCCGTCGGCGGCGCAACCTCGTCCTTCATGTGTCCGCGGTGTGAGAACCACATCGCGAACAGCGCCGAGACGGTTCCGAACAATCCCAGCCACGCAAAAGTCAGAAGACCGAAGCCCCACCACAGGACCTCGACGGTGCCGAACTGCCCGAGGTCTCCCCCCGCAGCAAGGGCAAGCAGAGCCATGACGACGCCGGCACCGGCAGCTGCCGTCAGCACTGCGAGCACACTGTCCTGCCCGGCGATGCGTCGAGCGCAATCACGGCCGAGCATCACACCCACCGCAGCCGGAACGATCAACAGCACCGGCCAGATTCCGCCGGCGACGCCTTCCGGAACCGCTCCGAGAAGGGGCAAGGGTGGCAGATCTCCACCGATGTTGCCGAACACGCTGATGGAGACGTTTCCGAAATCGGCCGTCGATCCCGTCATCACCGCGGCTGCACCGACCACGAGGTTCGGCAGGTAGAGCAGCGACAACACCGTCAATCCCAGTACGCCGACAAACCCGTTGCCGCGTGCGAGTAGGTCACCGACCGTCGACCACGACACGAGTAGCGACACCACGACGGCCACGGCGCCCGCAGCCAGCAGCGCTGCCGACGCGGCCGCGGCCGGACGAACAGCGGCAGATGCCCACGGCGGAATCTCGGCGACGACGCGATCCCAGTGCGCAGCAGCAACACCGACGGACGCGGCGATCAGGTGAATCCCGGCGACCCAGCCGAAAGCGGCCAACGTGTTGGGGCTCGACAGCGGAATTGCCGCGGAGGCGTCGGCGACAACGGCGAGAGCGATTGCCGTGATAGTCAACGGCCCGGCTACCGCCGCCCCCACCAGGCGGAGGGTGTCGTCACGGGAGTCGGTGTGCACCGCAGTCGACGCGCATCGGCGTGCGACCACCCACATCATGACGGCCGTCGGAAGCAATGGCAGTACACCGAGTTGGACGCCGCTGATAGTCGCCGGCACCTGGTGGATGACCAACCAGGTGGTGGCAATGGCGCCGAAGGTTCCGGTCAGGTCGCTGCTCGCCGATACCAAAGTGACCACGACGACAGCCGCGATCAGCAGCAGCGTCAGGCCCGACGGTCGGAAGGCGACGGTCAGCAGCTTGCGCGCCAGGTCCGGGTTCGGTCCCGGGCGACCGCCGCCGACGCGGCCGCTGCCAGTACGACCACGTCCGGGTCGTGAGGACGTGGGACGGGACCGGGTGCCATCAATCAAAGAACTCATCCCCTCGAGGGTTTCACTCGACAGTGCGCCGCGCACTCAGGCGCGCCGTCGGGCTCACGGAATGTGGCCTCCACCCGCAGCGGGTCGGAGGCCACATTCATGTTCGTGAAACGAAGAAGTACTACTGCTGACGCTCGTCGGGGTTCTGCGAGCCGAAGACCTTGGTCTCGGCCGCGGAATCGCTGCTGCCCTGGTCAGGTTCCGCAGACGGCGTCGGCGCTTCGAAGGTAGGCGGCTCGAAGCCCGTCGGCTGCTCGGTCGAGCCAGTCTGCTGCTGGTTGTACGGCTGGCCGTAACCGCGTGGAGCGGTGAACTGATCCGACGAGTAACTCGGGTTCGGCTGGCCACCGGGCTGAGAGGTCAGCGGATAGTAAGACGACGTCGTCGCGGCCGACGAGTCGGTCTGTCCGGGATTTTGCACCGGGTTCTGCCCGTAGGGAGACGCAGTCTGGCCGTAAGGCGGCTGCGAAGCGGTCGGGTCGACGGGGGCGGCGTGCGCTCCCCCGTATCCCTGCTGCTGCGCCTGCCCGTACTGCGGATTCTGCTGGTACTGGCCCGGCTGCTGAGCCTGCTGAGGCTGGCCGTACTGAGCCTGTCCGTATCCCTGTGGCTGACCTGGCGCCTGCCCCGGCGCCTGGCCGTAAGGCTGCTGCTGACCGTACTGCTGAGCTACCGGTCGGGGCGCGGGCGCCTTCAGGATTCCGATCTCGAACAACAACGCGGCGACTGCGACGACGGTCTGCACGAACGAGAGGATCAGCACGATGATCAGGCCCCAACCGAGGCTGATGTCGACGTAGTCGCTGGTACCGACGGAGAACGCGGCGAACACCAAAGCGAAGAAACCCGTGAGGGTGAGCGCTGCGGCAATGCCTGCATACGACTGCTTCGGGAGCAGCGAGACGCCTGCAACCACACCGCCGGCGAAAACGAATCCGAGGCCGTAGATGCTCGATTCGAAGAAACTCGAACTGGTATCCAGGCCGCTACCGATGCCGCTGCTGCTTCCACTGATCGACGTGAAGGGCGCAAAACCGAGCAGGAAATTGATCAGGCCGAGTGCCGCGACGGCGATGAGCAGGATGAATCCGAGATTCTTGGTTCCACCGCCCGCTGCCGGCTGATTCGGTGGCCCGAAGCTGGGCCCTTGCGGCGTGAACGTCATGACTTCTCCTCGTAGACGGTCTTCGATGGTTACCAGCGTATGTGTCTCGACTTCGCACGCTAACACCGACAGGAGACAATGGGCAGATGCCCTTCACCCTCGCGCCCGGCGCCGACCACGTCGTCGAAACCGAGGTGAAGCACTCACGATTCATCGCCGCGCTTCACCGAGTAGACGACGCCGAAGCCGCCACGGAGTTCGTCGCGGAGCAGAAATCGCTGTATCCCGATGCGCGCCATCATTGTTCGGCTTTCGTGATCGGATACGAGGCGAACTCACGCGTCGAACGTGCACACGACGACGGTGAACCGGGCGGCACTGCCGGGGTGCCGATGCTTCAAGTTCTCAAGTCTCGAGATCTGGTCGATGTGATTGTTGTCGTCACGCGCTATTTCGGCGGAATCAAGCTCGGCGCCGGTGGATTGGTCCGCGCATATTCGGGAGCGGTCTCGGTGGCTCTCGATTCGGCCGAGCTTGTGGCCAGGGAGAGAAAGATCCTGCGCACTTTGGCGATCCGGCACTCAGAGGCCGGTCGGGTGGAAGCGGAGCTGAGAGCGCGGGGCGTCTCGGTGCTCGGAACTACGTATGGATCGAAGGCGGTGATGACGCTCGCCGCCGGTGACGCCGACGATCTCGATTCGATCGTCGCATCCATCACATCCGGTGCGGGGCAGTTGGAACCTGCCGGGTCGATGTGGGTCGATACCACTGTGCGTGGTTAAGGAGTCCGGAGACTCCCTAACCACGCACGGGTGCGAAGCCCCTTACAGGGACTGAAGAATCTCGCGAGCGAGAGCAGCGGTGGCGGACGGCGTCTTGCCGACCTTCACGCCTGCAGCTTCGAGAGCTTCCTGCTTTGCCTGAGCAGTTCCCGAGGAACCGGAGACGATGGCGCCGGCGTGGCCCATGGTCTTGCCTTCGGGAGCGGTGAAGCCTGCCACGTAGCCGACGACCGGCTTGGTGACGTTGGCCTTGATGTAATCGGCTGCACGCTCTTCCGCGTCGCCACCGATTTCACCGATCATCACGATGACCTTGGTCTCGGGATCCTTCTCGAACGCCTCGATGGCGTCGATGTGGGTGGTTCCGATGACCGGGTCGCCGCCGATGCCGATGGCGGTGGAGAAGCCGAAGTCACGGAGTTCGTACATCATCTGGTAGGTCAGGGTGCCCGACTTGGAGACCAGGCCGATGGGGCCGGTGCCTGCAATGTTGGCGGGCGTGATGCCGACGAGGGCCTCACCCGGGGTGATGATGCCGGGGCAGTTCGGTCCGATGATGCGCGTCTTCTTGCCCTTGGACTCGTTGTACGCCCAAGCGTAAGCGGAGTCCTGAACCGGGATGCCCTCGGTGATGACCACGAGGAGCGGGATCTCCGCGTCGATGGCCTCGACGATGGCGTCCTTCGAGAAGGCCGGGGGAACGAATGCGATGGAGACGTCTGCGCCGGTCTCCTTGATTGCCTCTTCGACCGTCGCGAAGACGGGGAGCTCGACAGGGGAACCGTCAGCTGCAACGTGCGAGACCGTGGTGCCGGCCTTGCGAGCGTTGACGCCGCCGACGACCTGGGTGCCGGCCTTGAGCATCAGAGCGGTGTGCTTGGTGCCCTCGCCGCCGGTGATGCCCTGGACGATGACCTTTGAATCCTTGGTGAGGAAGATTGCCATTGTTCTGTGAGTCCCTTACTTCGCTGCGTGAGCGAGTTCGGCGGCCTTGTCGGCGGCCTCGTCCATGGTTGCGACGACCGTGACCAGCGGGTGGTTGGCCTCGGCGAGGATGCGACGACCCTCTTCGACGTTGTTTCCGTCCAGGCGAACGACGAGCGGCTTGTTGGCCTCGTCACCCAGGGTCTTCAGTGCGCCGACGATGCCGTTGGCAACTGCGTCACACGCGGTGATGCCGCCGAAGACGTTGACGAACACGCTCTTGACCTGTGCATCGTTGAGGATGACATCCAGGCCGGCAGCCATGACTGCAGCGGAAGCTCCGCCGCCGATGTCGAGGAAGTTGGCGGGCTTGACGCCACCGTGGTTCTCGCCGGCGTATGCGACGACGTCCAGCGTGGACATGACCAGGCCTGCGCCGTTGCCGATGATTCCGACCTCACCGTCGAGCTTGACGTAGTTGAGGTCGTTTTCCTTGGCCTTGAGCTCGAGGGGATCGGTAGCGTCGCGATCCTCGAATGCCTCGTGGCCGGGCTGACGGAACGCTGCGTTCTCGTCGAGGGTGACCTTGCCGTCGAGGGCGAGGATCTGATCGTCAGGCGTACGAACGAGGGGGTTGACCTCGACGAGGAGTGCGTCTTCGCCGATGAAGACCTCCCACAGCTTCTGGATCGTCACGGCCGCTGCGTCGAGCACCTCTGCGGGCAGCTTTCCTGCCTCGGCGATGCTGCGCGCGAACGCGAGGTCGACGCCCTTGACTGCGTCGACGGGGATCTTGGCGAGAGCGTCGGGGTTCTCCTCGGCGGTGACCTCGATCTCGACGCCACCCTCTACCGAGCACATGGCCAGGTAGGTGCGGTTGGTGCGGTCGAGCAGGAAGGAGATGTAGTACTCCTCGGCAATGTCACTTGCCTCTGCGACCAGCAGCTTCTTGACGACATGGCCCTTGATGTCCAGGCCCAGGATTGCCTCGGCGTTTGCCACTGCGGCATCCACGTCGGGCGAGTACTTGACGCCACCGGCCTTGCCGCGGCCGCCTACCTTGACCTGTGCCTTCACCATCACGGGCTTACCGATTTCTTCGGCAATCTCGCGTGCGCCGGCGACTGTGTCTGTAACACGTCCAGCCGAAGTCGGCACTCCGTGCTTGGCGAAGAGTTCCTTCGCCTGGTATTCGAAGAGATCCATCTGCTCACCGTCTCGTCTGCGTTGTCACCCGCTCGAGGGGTAGGAGCGGGTCTGTTCTGGACTTTAACCAGTTGCCGCGTTCGGTTTGCGCCCGCATTGATGCTATGTGGCCCAAGTCACGCGCAATTGCCCGATGAGGCACGCCTCACCGATTCGGCAAGGTGGCCACACCGAATTTGTCAAGCATCAGTCTCACTGATTCTTGCGCTCGAGAACGCTGCAACGAGAAGCAACACTATGCCCGTGGCCGCTGTGATCGCACCCACCCCCACGGTTGCGTCCGATATGCGCGATGACGTGAGTGGCCACTCACCGACGTACACCAGAGCTGCCACGGCAGATCCGATCAGCAATGCCGCGCCCCGCGACGGCCGCGCGGACGCTGCGATCACAGCGGCGATCACGACGGTGACGCCGACGAGCAGTTGACCCCAGACGTCAATTCCCCACGGCCACTCCAGAACTGAGGCCGCCGTATAGGCGTCGCCCTGATAGAGGGGAAGCGCGGTTCCGATCAGGACAGCGACGGCGCCGATCCCACCGACGATAAGCACCAGCCCTCGCGAACCGCCACCTACCGACGTGTCGACATCCTCACGCTCGGCGCTTCCCGCCAGCCAGACGAGCAGTCCCGTCGCCGCAGCGAGGAAAGCCGCGCCGCAGAGCACGAAGGCACCGGCCCCCAACCCGACGCCCGGTACGTCCGTGGCGATGACAGCCGACTGCATGACAGCGGCGACTCCCATCACGACCGTGGTCCACAACACGCCGACGGCCGGCCGCACCACCGCGGCGCGGCCCGGGGCGAACAAGCCCAGACCGGCGACCAGCAGTACAGCAGCCGCGAGCAGGACAACTCGAGACGAGAGCATGGACGGTTCGGGGATGTTCTCCGGCAACGACAGGACCGGAAGTGCCACCCCCAGGGCCGCCACTGCTGCGGTGACAACTGCGCCGATACCGGCAACGCGGTGAAGTCTGTTCACCCGCGCTTGCGCCGCCCGGGACTGAGCCACCATCGCCGCTTTCAGCGCACCCTTTGTCGTCTTCCCGGGTGCGCGAACCACACTTTCAGCGGGAATCGCATCTCTTTCACGCCTGGATGCGAGGTAGGGAGCTGAAACTCCGATCACGGCGATGACCACGGCGGCCAGCGCCCCGACCACCGATCCCGAACCGACGCCGATCCGATCGCCGGCCGCGAACCCAGCCATCACCCTGGTTCCACTGACTGCGAGTGCGCCGAGACCGACACCGATCAGGGCGCCGCAGCCCACCGGTAGCGAGATGGACGTCAATGCCGCCGCGACCGCAACGAGTACCGCGACGCCGACCAATCCCGTACCGACGGCGGTGGCCGCCGCCGAGTCGACGAGCGGTTTGACCAGAAAGATCGGATCCTGCGAACTGAAGGAAGGACCGAACAGGGAGAGCACGAACACCACCGCGGCCAGAATCAGCAGCGCTGTCGGCCACCCACCGATCCGCCCGCCAACCGATCGCCCGTCGAATTCCGCGGCGCGAGCGCTGCCGTATCCGTCCCGCTCCGATTCACGATGGACGACCATGAAGCCGAGGACACCGGACACCACAAGAAGTCCGTGGCCCGCGAGCGCGAGATAAGCGCCCGGACCCGCATCGATCGAACCCGCCGAAATCGGACGGAAAAGGTCCAAGCGGTTTGCATCGATTGCGTCGACGAACAACTGAACGTCGAGGATCGCCGCGCCGAGGGACACCGCGCCGATACCTGCCAGGAGTCCACCTGCGAAGGCGGGCCTGCGCCCCGAGGTGAGCACCGCAACCAGCGGCACGACGATCGTGCAGACGGCAGCGAAGAGAGCGGCGGAAGCAAGAGCCCCCGTCGTGTCGACCCCGCGGCCACTCCCGACTCCGACGACGGGACTGGCTGCCACTCCGACGGCACCGAGCAGTCCGATTACCGCCGCGAGTGGCGCCCCGGACTTCACTCCGGGGTCGTCGAAACGCGCCTGCGACGTAGTTCCAGGTGTTGTGGACACTCGATCGACGGTAGTGCCTGAATGGACCGGTGATCCGGTTGTGACACGCGTGATCACGAAACGAGATGATTCGTCCGTTTTGCCCGGATCGACATATTCCCAGGTCAAGCTGTGAGGCACGTCACATAATCGGACAGGTTTCCGCTACGGCTTGCGCCCATCGCAATCATTTCGTTACCGTCAGTCGGTCTAAGTCACGGGCTGATCACGAACTCGAGGAGAGAACCGGCATATGCATCACCGCAGCCAGTTCACCGCTAGTAGGTTCTCGAACTCAGCTCCAGACGAGGTCACGACCACTTATCCAACGCACTCGGCCAGGCGTTACACCGAGACCAAAAGTTCTGAGATCTCTACCGATATGTTCACTCGAAATTCATCCTCCACGTCGTCAGATTCCGACTCTCACCAGTTCGTCGAGTCCGACGTGATCAGCACCCCCACTTACGCTTCCTCCGCACCGACAGTCGATGTCGAATCTCCGGTTCGCCGCAGCGGTGCTCACCGACTCCCCACCCCTCCCTCCGCTCTCAAGGGCCGCGCCGCCGTTCTGGCAGTTGCAGCCGGCGCGGTTGTCGCCGCGGGCCAGGCAGTTGTCAACGACGGTTCCTCTTCTGCCGCCGACCACTCGGAAGTTGCACTCGCCAACGAGTCCTCCGCGATCGGTACCACCGCAGAACCGCAGGCCGCTCAGTTCGCTCCGGCCACCTCCACGGCAGCCACCACCGAGGCCGACGCTCCGCAGGTCCTCAACGTCGCAGCGCCGACCGACCTCTCCCAGTTCAGCAACCTGCTTGCCAAGGGCCAGCGTTTCAGTGACGAGCGCGCAGCACGCGAAGCCGCTGCCCGTCGCCCGCTGTTCGTCCTGCCGGCAGTTGGCACGTTCACGTCCAATTTCGGCACCCGCTGGGGCACCCTGCACGCCGGCGTCGACATCGCCGCCCCGATCGGGACGCCCATCGTCGCCGTCGCCGACGGCAAGGTCATCGATTCAGGTCCGGCTTCCGGGTTCGGCATGTGGGTACGCCTACAGCACGCAGACGGAACGATCACCGTCTACGGCCACATCGACACGTCCACCGTCACGGTCGGTCAGCAGGTCATGGCCGGCGACCAGATCGCCACTGTCGGCAACCGCGGCTTCTCCACCGGCCCGCACCTTCACTTCGAGGTTCATCTCGCCGGCGAGAACAAGATCGATCCCCTCCCCTGGCTCGCCTCACGCGGCATCAGCCTCGGCGTCGAGCAGGACTGATCGCAAGCCCAACGCTTCTGATGAAAAACTTCCGGCCCGTACCTTTCCAGGTACGGGCCGGAAGTTTTTGCCTGTCTTCTACAGCTTGACCATCGGCACACCGCCGATGAGCATCAACCGCACCTTGCCCGCGCTACCGAAGTCGATGGTGACCGTCGCGGTGGGGCCAGTGCCCTTGGTTTCCAACACGGTGCCCAGACCGTACTTGTCGTGACTGACGCGGTCACCCGTGGCGAGGACCAGAACGTTGTTGCGGCCACGCGCGGCACCGAAACTGGGAGTCGACGCGGCCTTGCCGGACCCTCCCCCGTAGTTCTGCCCGCCGCCGTATCCCTGGCCGCCCTGGCTGCCGTAGCGGCTTCCGCTGCCGTAACCCGGCCTGCCGCTTCCGAATCCGCCACCGGTGCCCGGATCCTCACGGCGCCAGTTGATCAGGTCCTCCGGGATCTCCTGGATGAACCGCGACGCCGGGTTCTGGATCGGTTGCCCCCACGCCGAACGCATGATCGCGCGCGTCAGGTACAGGCGCTGCCTGGCACGGGTGATGCCGACGTAAGCAAGTCGACGCTCTTCGGACAGCTCCGCCGGATCGCCGAGGGCGCGCATGTGCGGGAACTGCCCGTCCTCCCAACCGGTGACGAAGACGACCGGGAACTCGAGGCCCTTGGCGGTGTGAAGCGTCATCATGGTCACGACGCCGTCGTCGGAGTCCGGCAGTTGATCGGCGTCGGCGACAAGCGATACCCGTTCGAGGAAGGCGGCAAGCGAACCCGGATCGGGTTCACCTTCACGCATTGCTGCGGTTTCCTCGTCGTCCGGATCGATCAGCCCGGCCGCGTTTCGCGCGTCGGAACTGAATTCCCTTGCCACGCTGACGAGTTCGTTCAAGTTGTCGAGTCGCGCGCCATCCTGCGGATCGCTGCTCGCCGCAAGCTCGGCGCGGTAGCCGGTGCGCTCGAGCACCGCCTCGGCAACCTCACCGATGTCACCGAGCTCGAACGGTTCGTCCTCGTCGGCGGCCGCTGTCGGTAGCAGGGCCCGCAGCCCGTCCATCATCTCGAGGAACGACGCGATGGCCTTCTGTGACCGCGTATTGAGCAGCGCCACTTTGCCTTCCGCGCCGTCACGGAGAGCGGCGGCGAAGCTGATGTTGCGATGCTCGGAGTGCACGGCGACGCAGGCTTCGGCTCGATCACCGATACCGCGTCGGGGCGTGTTGAGAATGCGTCGCAGGCTCACGGTGTCGTCCTCGTTGGCGAGGACGCGCAGATACGCGACGATGTCCCGAACTTCCTTGCGCTCGTAGAAGCGAACGCCGCCGACCACCTTGTACGGCACTCCGAGTCGAATGAAGATCTCCTCGAGCGCGCGCGAGGAGTTGTTGGTCCGGTAGAACACCGCGATGTCGGCGAACTTGGTCTCGCCCTGGTCCACCAGCCGATCGATCTCCGAGGCGACAAACGATGCTTCGTCGTGCTCGTTGTCTGCAACGTAGCCGACGATCAGTTCGCCTTCACCCGAATCGGTCCACAGACGCTTTTCTCGTCGACCGGTGTTCTTGGAAATCACGGAGTTGGCCGCAGACAGAATGTTCTGCGTCGAACGGTAGTTCTGTTCGAGAAGGATGGTCCGAGCATCCGGGTAGTCGCGTTCGAACTCTTCGATGTTGCGGATAGTGGCTCCGCGGAATGCGTAGATCGACTGATCGGCGTCACCGACGACGCACAGTTCGGCCGGGGCAACGGCGTGGTCGGACTCGCCGGCTCCACCGACCAGTTCACGCACAAGCATGTATTGCGCGTGGTTGGTGTCCTGGTACTCGTCGACGAGCACGTGACGGAAGCGGCGGCGGTAGTACTCGGCGATCTGTGGAAACGCCTGAAGAAGCGCGACGGTCTCACCGATGAGATCGTCGAAGTCGAGTGCGTTCGCCGCACGCAGCCGCTGTTGGTAGTGGCCGTAGACCTTGGCGATCAGTCGCGGAAGTTCGGCCGGATCCTGATCGGCTGCGACAACCGCCTCTTCCGGTCCGACGAGTTCGTTCTTCAGGTTGGAGATGTGAGTGGCGAGAAGGCGCGCGGAGAATCGTTTGGTGTCGAGCTCGAGGTCCTTCGAGATCATCGTCAGCAGTCGACGCGAATCGTCGGAATCGTAGATCGAGAAATTCGAGTTCAAACCGGGCAGGAGCGCCGCCTGTGCTCGCAGGATCCGCACGCAACTGGAGTGGAACGTCGATACCCACATGGCGTTGGCACGCGGTCCGACAAGAGCTGCCACACGCTCGCGCATCTCGGCCGCAGCCTTGTTGGTGAACGTGATGGCCAGGATCTGACCGGGGGTGACACCCCGTTCGGCCAACAGATAGGCGATGCGACGCGTCAGCACTGCAGTCTTGCCCGAGCCGGCGCCCGCGACTATCAGCAACGACGAACCGGCATGGACCACGGCCTCGCGCTGTTGCGGGTTGAGACCCTCGAGGAGGGCGTCCGAACCCGCGTCGTGTCCCCGCGCGCCGCCCCCGTCGTGCTGGGAATGTCCGTCGTGCTCACCGAGTGCTGGGTACGTGTTCATCGCCTGTCCACGCTACCGGCGTCCACCGACACGGTCGTCAGTGCGTCCACCTGCTGGTAGAGGCACTTGGATTACCTGTGTCGAGCATGGCAAACTGGACGCTATGTTCAGCATTTCCGTTCGCGACAACACGGCCGACCCCGTCGGCCCGCTGTGGCGTTACTTTACGTGCCCCGGACCTCGGTGCACGTGATCTGAACAGCTCACCCGCCCCTGGTCCGAATCGGATCCGGGGCATTTTCGTCAGTGTGCCTGGATCGGTAACGACCCGAGCCGAGACCACGATCCACGCAGTAGGAAGAGGAGACGAATAGCAATGAGCACCCAGGCTGCAGCCCCCCATGGAAATACTGTCGATACTGTAAAAACTGCTCCGACAGACGTCGAGATCCCCCAGAGTGAGGCGGAGATCGACGAACTACGGAAAGAAATCGACCGTCTCGACGCCGAGATCCTCGCGGCCATCAAACGCCGCTCCGAGGTCTCCCAGATCATCGGCCGTACCCGGATGGCATCGGGTGGTCCGCGTCTGGTGCACAGCCGCGAGATGAAGGTCCTAGAACGATTCAACGAGCTGGGCCAGGAAGGCCACACTCTCGCGATGCTGCTCCTGCGCCTGGGCCGCGGACGCCTGGGCCACTAGCGCACACCCAGATCACTTGCGAACGGCCACATCGGATGCCTCTGGCAGTCCCGATGTGGCCGTTCGCGTGTGTATCAGCTCTCGAGCGCGATGTACTTCGTGTTCAGGTATTCCTCGATCCCCTCGGTCCCGCCCTCGCGGCCGAATCCGGATTCCTTCACGCCACCGAACGGCGCTGCCGCGTCCGAGATCACTCCGCGGTTGACGCCGATCATTCCTGATTCCAGTGCGTCGGAAACCCGAAGCGCACGGTCGAGATCCCTCGTGAAGATGTACGCGGCCAGTCCGAACTCGGTGTCGTTGGCGGCTGCGATTCCCTCGGCTTCGGTGTCGAAGCCGGTGATCGCGGCGACGGGTCCGAACACCTCTTCTTTCAGAATCCGCGCGCTGGCCGGAACGTCTGCCAACACCGTGGCTGGATAGAAGTACCCTTCACCACCCGGCGCTTCGCCGCCCAGTCGCACCTTCGCCCCGGCATCCACCGCATCTGCAACCAACTCCGCGACCGTGTCGAGTTGGTTCTGGTTGATCAGCGGCCCGAGCTTCGTCTCCGGGTCGGTACCGGGTCCCATCGTGAAAGTCGCCATCTTCTCGGTCAGCTTGGTCGTGAACTCTTCACGCACGGCGTTGGCGACGTGGAACCGGTTGGCGGCGGTGCATGCTTCGCCACCGTTGCGAAGCTTCGCCAGTACCGCGCCCTCGACTGCCTTGTCGACGTCCGCGTCGTCGAACACCACGAAGGGTGCGTTGCCACCCAATTCCATCGACGTGCGGAGCAATCGCTTCGCGGACTTCTCCACCAGCATCTTGCCGACGCCGGTGGACCCGGTGAAGGTGAGCTTGCGCAGTCGAGGGTCGTCGATGAGAGGGCCGGTCACTTCACCGGATTTCGATGTCGGCAACACCGAGAGGACTCCGTCGGGCAACCCGGCTTCGGCCATGAGCTGAGCAAGCAACAACATCGTCAACGGGGTCTCCGAGGCGGGCTTGACGATGATCGTGCAGCCGGCGGCCAACGCCGGGCCGATCTTGCGGGTACCCATCGCCAACGGGAAATTCCAGGGAGTGATGGCCAGACACGGTCCGACCGGCGCCTTGGTGACAAGGATCCGGCCGTTGCCCGCCGGCGCCGGCGTGTAGCGCCCGCCGATGCGAACGGCCTCCTCGCTGAACCACCGGAAGAACTCCGCCCCGTACTTCACCTCGGCGCGACTTTCGGCGAGTGCCTTGCCCATTTCGAGGGTCATCAGCAGCGCCACGTCCTCGGCTCGCTCGGTGATCTTCTCGAAGACGGCTCGCAGGATTTCACCACGCTCGCGCGCAGGTGTGCTCGCCCACTTCGACGAGACGGCGACGGCTTCGTCGAGAGCGCGCAGCGCGTCCGCGGGGCTCGCATCGGCGACATCGGTCAACGATTTCCCGGTCGCCGGATCCGCCACCGGGAAGGTCGCGTTGTTCTCCGCGGGCACGAACCGACCGCCGACGAACAACTGGGTGGGAACTGATCGAATGAATTCGAATGTGTCCATGGGTTCCATGATGCTCGTCGGAGCCGCGTCCGTCTGCCCGCGAGCGAGACTCACGCGGAAGTTTCCAGCTTGTGCCACTAAAGTCGATGATCGTGAGCACTGACATCACCGGAACCTCAGCCTGGCAGAAACTGCGCGCTCATTACGCCGACATCGAAGGCGTTCACCTGCGAGAACTCTTCCAGGACGATCCAGCCCGCGGGCGAGAGCTGACGATCGACGCCGGTGATCTTCACATCGACTACAGCAAGCATCGCGTCAGCCGCGAGACTCTCGCGCTGCTCGTCGACCTGGCCCGCGAGGCCGGCGTCGAGGCACGACGCGACGCGATGTTCGCGGGCGATCACATCAACACTTCCGAAGACCGCGCCGTACTGCACACAGCGCTGCGTCTGCCCAAGGATTCTGCTCTGACCGTCGACGGTCAAGACGTCGTCGCGGACGTTCACGAAGTTCTGGACGCGATGGGCGCTTTTGCCGATCGTGTGCGCAGCGGCGAGTGGACCGGAGCTACCGGCAAGCGCATCCGCACCATCGTCAACATCGGCATCGGCGGTTCCGACCTCGGGCCGGTGATGGTCTACCGCGCACTACGGCATTACGCCGACGCCGGAATCAGCGTCCGGTTCGTCTCCAACATCGACCCTGTCGACCTTGTCGGGCAGCTCGACGACCTCGATCCGGAGACGACGCTCTTCATCGTCGCATCCAAGACGTTCTCCACCCTCGAGACCCTCACCAACGCGACAGCGGCAAAGCGTTGGCTGTTCGCCGGTCTGGGCAGCGAAGACGTCTCGGCCGTAGCCAAGCATTTCGTCGCAGTCTCCACCCACGGTGACCGTGTGGCGGAGTTCGGCATCGACACCGCGAACATGTTCGGGTTCTGGGATTGGGTCGGCGGGCGCTACTCCGTCGACTCGGCGATCGGCTTGTCGGTCATGTGTGCCGTCGGACCCGTTCGCTTTGCGGAGTTCCTCGACGGTTTCCACCAGATCGACACGCACTTCCGAAACCAACCGCTCGAGCAGAACGCGCCGGTCCTCCTCGGCCTCATCGGGCTCTGGTATTCCAACTTCTTCGGCGCACAGTCCCGCGCAGTGCTGCCCTACTCCAACGACTTGCTGCGCTTTCCCGCCTACCTGCAGCAGCTGACCATGGAATCCAACGGCAAATCGGTTCGCGCCGACGGCTCACCGGTGACCACGTCCACCGGTGAGATCTTCTGGGGCGAGCCCGGAACCAACGGCCAACACGCCTTCTACCAACTCCTGCATCAGGGCACCTGGCTGGTGCCTGCCGATTTCATCGGGTTCGCGGAATCCACCGACGATCTGCCTACTGCGGACGGCACGGGATCAATGCACGATCTGCTCATGAGTAACTTCTTCGCTCAGACAAAGGTTCTCGCGTTCGGCAAGACTGCCGAAGAAATCGCGTCAGAGGGCACTGCTCCGGAGCTGGTGCCACACAAGGTGATGCCAGGCAACCGACCGTCGAGCACTATCTTGGCGAAGGAGCTGACCCCCTCGGTCGTCGGTCAGCTGATCGCACTTTACGAGCACCAGGTATTTGTCGAAGGTGCTGTCTGGGGTGTCAATCCGTTCGATCAGTGGGGCGTCGAACTCGGCAAGACACAAGCCATGGAACTGGGGCCTGCGCTCTCTTCCGAAGCAACACCCGGCGACCTCGGCGACACATCCACAGATGCTCTGGTGCAGTGGTACCGCAGAGAGCGCGGACGGGCCTGACTCACGCGGCCGCCGGGCCGAACCAACTTTCCGTTGTGTACACGCGTCCGGATCGGTCGACGAGCCGAGCCCGAAGCTCTTGCTGTTCAACCCATTTGATGGCGCTTATCCCCCGGATCAACGCAGCTTCGCTCGCGGCGTACGCCCACACCGCGTCGTCAGCAATCACCGAGACCTGTGCCCATTCCGTGGAGGGCCGCTCCTGGTTCGGCTCCCAGGAGGGCAGCTCCAGCGCCCGCGCCGTCGCCATCGCGGTTCCGTTGATCAGTTCGACTTCTTCGCTGTCCGGCACCGGAATCTGCCAGCCACCAGCCGGTGCATGGCCGGCCGTGGCGATCACGTCGCCGATCCGCACAGCAACGCCGCATTGTAATTCGGCGGCGACGATCTGCGCGGCGCGATCGACGGTGTCGGCCTTGGCAACTCCGGTGATGTCGAACGACGCACCCCAGGGCGCGTACACCACGTCTCCGTCGAGCTGTACGTCCTCGAACGTCGGGGTCGGGTGCACCGGAGGGATGGATTCGTCCTCGGAGTAGTTGTCGGCAAGCGGATTGACTGCACCGCCGGTCATACGGGCAGCCCACAGCGCCGACCGCAGCAGAGCCGACATACGTCGTGTCACTTTGACCGGAGTTCCCTGAGCGAGGTTGACGGCGTGAATCTCGGCGTCTCCCCGGCGAAGGTCGCAGACCGCTTCGGTTTCGTCGATGGCAGCTGCGATCAACGCGTGCGCAGTAGGCAGCGCAGCGCCCTCGGTGACGTCCACCTCCACGGCGGAATCCCACATCGCCCACTTCTCGACACTGACCATGTCAGTCCTGCCCTTCGAACACACTGTGTTGTAACCAGTATGCGCCGGTCAGCAACCCCCGTGCCATAAAGCGCTTCCGAGGCCGAGGCACACATGCCGCAGGTTGAGCAGCGCACGGCGGGGACTGGATGGTAGATCTGTGCGACAGAATTGCCGCCCGGACTGTCGCCCTCCGTGTGCAAGACGTGTAATCCTCCACATGGTTCTGACATGCACCTGACTGCGACGACGTCGACTACTACTGGCGCAGCGGGCAATTCCGATCCGAAAGACGCAGAGTCGACGCTCGACATGTCCGGCCGACCGGCTGCGCTTCGAGCCCGGTCCGCCGCAGCAACACGCCCGGGCGGCGCTGATGTCACCGCATGAACCTTATGTCACCGCATGAAAAATGGGGACCGACGAGAAGCACTGTGTTCCAACGTCGATGACATACCAATCGGCCGCTTCAATGCGCGTCACTTTCGCAGGTGGACACACCTGAGCGCTCACTCTCGAGTGCAGCAAAATACGGGCCCACCACTGCGCGCGAGCGTCGAGCAGAGCACCGAGAAGAAGTCCCGAACACGCGGCGCGCCAACCGCCGGCACGACGACGCCCGGTGCCCGGCGGCAGCGCTTCGCACGTTACAGACCGAGCAGGAATGCATCGACACAAAATGGATAGGACCGGCTGAAAGAACCTGCAGCACAATGGCGTAACCACCACCGTTCGGCTTATACGCTACCGCCGTACACCTTGGCAAAACGAACGGTCAGTACGCGGCGAAAATCACATACTTTACAAAGTCTTTGGAATTTTTCTGCGCCAAATATCCGCAGGTGAAAGGACTTTCGACCAGAGTCCAGAATAACCGTGTCGTCTACTATGTGAAAACTGCGAAGTAGCTGTGACGCTGGGTCACGCTCGAGGGAGGAATTGTGACCGATTCATTCAAGGACCGTTTGAACGCCTTGTACCCGGCCACAGCACCGAGACTCACCAACGCACAAGTTGTGGAAGCCCTTTCGCAACGTGGATGCAAGATTTCGACACCGTACCTCTCGCAACTCCGGAGCGGTGTGCGCACGAATCCATCGGAGCAAGTCGTTTTGGCATTGGCCGATTACTTCGGCGTAGCAGCAGAGTACTTCTTCGGCCCGACACCTCGCCAAGATCCCGAACTGATTCCGGAAGAAGACCGTTCGGTTGTCGAGGAGTTCCACGACAGCGAATTACGTTCTCTGGCCATAAAAGCGGTCGATCTCTCCCCTGAATCGCAGGACTTGCTCTCATCGATTGCGGAGAAACTTCGCTCGTCCGAAGGACTCCCGGCCGTCCCTCCGGATTGCAGCACCTACACCCCACCGTTCACTCGCGACTAGTCCGGAGCGAAGTTCAGCGAGTCAGATCAGCGAGTCAAGCGGCCCAATAGTGCCGAAGCTGTGATGATTCCGAGCAGCGCGGCCCCGATCAGCACGCCGAAGTCGACGAGGTAGTCGGTCGGCATTCCGATCAGCAGACCGCGCAGCGCTGACACCTCGTAACTCAGCGGATTGATGCGACTGAGCCACTGAACCCACGTCGGCATGAGTTCGACCGGGTACAGAGCGTTGGACGCGAAGAACAACGGCATGGTGATCGCCTGGCCGATGCCCATCAATCGATCTCGTTTGAGCACGATCCCCGCGATCGCAACCGACAGACAGGCGAAGAACGCCGAGCCGAGGACAACGACAGCCACGACGCCGAGCAGCTTGATCGGGTTCCACGTCATGCTCACGCCCAGCAGCGCCGCTACAACGACTACGACCACGGCCTGGGCGACCGCACGGATACCGGCTGCAAATGCCTTTCCGGTGACCAGCGCGGCTCGTGGCGTCGGCGTCACCATGAGTTTGGTGAGGACTCCCGCGTCACGCTCCCAGATGATCTGGATTCCGTAGAAGATCGCAACAAAAAGCGCGGACTGCGCAATGATGCCCGGCGCGAGAAAGTCGAGATACGGTACGTCGCCAGTCGGGATCGCTCGGATATGACTGAACGTCTGACCGAAGATCACCAACCAGAGGATCGGCTGGATTGCGCGCGTGACCAATTCAGATCGGTCGTGCCGCAACTTCTGAACTTCCACGAGGCAGAATGTGTAAATTCTCGAGAGCAATCGAGCAAGACTGTTGGTAGTGGGATCAGCCCAAGCGGCGCGCTGTGCGACGGGCACTGCGGACATCGTGGAGACCTCCTGACTTGCCGCCGGTGAGGTCGTCGCCGGTGTAGTGACGGAATACGTCTTCGAGAGTGGCCTCCGGCCCCAGTTCGGCGGCCAACGCGCTCGGCTCGCCCACTGCACGAAGTTCACCGTGATGCATCAACGCAACACGATCACACAACTCCTCGGCTTCTTCCATGTAGTGCGTCGTGAGCAGGACGGTCATGCCGTATCGCTTCTGCATCTCCGCCACTCGCTTCCAGACGGATTCGCGGGCAATGGGATCCAACCCCACCGTCGGTTCGTCGAGCACCAGCAGCGACGGTCGGTTCACCAGTGCCTGCGCAAGTTCGAGCCGTCGCACCATACCGCCGGAGAAGCTCGACGCGAGACGCTCACCTGAATCGAGCAGATCCACCATCTCGAGCGCTTGGTCGACGCGCTCGCGTCGTTCGGACCGCGGAACGTCGTACAGTCGCGCGAACCAGGTCACGTTCTCGCGTGCGGTCAATGCGCTTTCGATCGAGAGCTGTTGTGGCACGTACCCGAGGTAGCGCCGAATGGTCATCACTTCGCTGCGAACGGAGCGACCGAGAATTCGAATGTCACCCTCTTGCAGAGGAAGTAACGTGTTGAGCAACCTGATCGTCGTCGTCTTTCCTGCACCGTTGGGACCGAGCAGGCCGAAGCATTCCCCCGCGTTGACGACCAGACTCAGGTTGTCCACCGCCCGATGACCGCCGAACTTGTATGTGACCGAGTCGATCTCGACCGCGGGTGCGTCAGGGTCAGGCATGTGTACTGCTCGGCTCCTCCACCACTGCGTCAGCATCTCACTGCCCCCCGCCTTCCGATCCGGCTGCTGCCAGAGCGCTCGCCAATCGAGACAGGGCCGGTAGAGCAGCCTCGATACTTGCCCTGTCCTCTGCGGTCAGAGTCGACAATGCCTGACCGACAATCACACTCCGGCGATCACGCCACACCTCGACGCGGGCGCGCGCCTCGTCCGCGAGCACCAATCGCGCGACGCGGCGGTCGGCCTCGTCGGCAACGCGTTCGATCACTCCCTCGTCGACGAGCTGCCGCACCAAGGTGGACACCGTGTTTGCCGCGACACCCAATCGCCCGGCGGCCTCGGCCACCGACAGACCCGGGTTGCGCCGTAGCAGCCTGACGAGTTCGATCTGGGCGCCGGCGAGCGGTCGTTCCGCAAACGGCCGCCCCGACGCCTTCCTCGTGCCCCGGCGCAATTGTCCGAGCGTCTCCAGGACGTCATCCGAAAGCCTGTGATCTGCTCCGATTTCATCCATACCTCACAATAGCTCTGTAACAGAGCTATTGTCGAGGAATCCGGACGCCCGGCGTTTTCAGCTCGTCCGCAACGGGTATCCCCGATTGCTTTGTCCCGAGCACTCCCGCCCAGAACGGAGACGTCATGCGCAGACAGTGGTTGTTCGCGACGGTTGCGAGTAGCGCCCTGATCCTCACCGGTTGCTCGCCCGACGCCCTCGATTCCGGGGACAGCGCAGACAACGTCACTGCCATTGCGACGTCGCTGTCGCCACCCGCCGCCGCTGATGCACCCCTGCTGAAGACCGCCGACTCCCCACTCGGGACGATCGCCGTCGACGGCGAAGGCATGACCGTCTACGTCTACAACCCGGACGAGGAGAACTCACAAGCCGGGTCGTGCGACGAAGCGTGCCTGCGTTACTGGCCGGCGGTCACCTCGGTGACCGATTCACCCATCGTCGAAGGAATCGACGCCGTCATCGACACTGTCGACGGGCCTGAAGGATCTTTCCAGATCACCGTCAACGGCAAGCCCGTCTATCGGTACCTCGACGACAAGGTTCCCGGCGACATGCTCGGACAGAGCGTCGGCAGCCTGTGGTGGATGATCGACGCCGCCGGCAACCCTGTGTTCAAGACCGAGTAGCCCTCAGTTGTACGGCTGCCGAGCGGTTTCGGGGTCGCCGTACGTGATTGCCCGTTCCCGACGCGTTTTCGACGCCAAGGTTGCGCCCCAGTTGAGCACCGTGCTGGCGCGGTTGCGGAAACCGGCGAGGAATGCGATGTGGATGATTCCCCAGGACACCCACCCGATGAACCCGGACAACTGGACCGGCCCTGCCTGAAGCAACGCGTGGCGTCGCGAAATGTAGGCCGCGGTTCCAAGATCGCGGTACTTGAATGGTTTTCGGCTGGGCACGCCGTTTTCGACGGTTGCCGCGATCCGGGCACCGGCGTGCCGACCACCCTGCATCGCAACCTCGGCCACCCCGGCAAGTTTGTCCCGGGACATGAGGTCGCCCACCACGTAGACGTTCGGGTGGCCGGGAACGGTCAGATCGGCTTCCACCTCGATGCGGCCACCGCCGACCTGCTTCACACCCAGCGCCGTGGCCAGTGCCTCGGCGAACGGCACCGCTTCGACGCCCGCGGTCCACAAAATCGTGCGGGTCTCGTACTGCCGCTTCTCTTTTGTCTTCTTGTCCGTCGTCTCGATGCTGGTCTCGCACACGTCGGTGACGTGCACGCCGAGGTGAGTCTCGACGCCGATCCCGTCGAGAGTACGTTTGGCGGCGGCCGAGAGCTTGCGACTGAACGAAGGGAGCACCCGATCGTCGCCGTGGAAGAGCAGTACCCTTGCCTCGTCAGGGTCGATGGACCGGAACTCGTTGGTGAGCGCGTGCATCGCCAATTCGCGGATCTGTCCGGCTAATTCGACGCCGGTGGGTCCGCCGCCCGCCACGGCGAATGTCAGCCACGGTCGACGTTCTTCCGCAGTCGGGAGCGATTCGGCCATCTCGAACGCAGCAATGAGACTGCGCCTGATCGCCAAAGCGTCGTCGAGGGTTTTCATGCCGGGCGCCCATTTGATGAACTCGTCCTGGCCGTGGTAGGACTGGCGCATTCCAGCCGCCACGATCAGGTAGTCGTACGGCAATTCGAAGGTCGACCCGTCGAAGCGACTGGCAGTCAGTATCCCGGCGTCGGCGTCCACCGACTTGGCCTCGCCCAGAACGACGTTCGTGTTCTTGTTGTCCTCGAGCAGATGTCGCAGCGGACTTGCGATCTGCCCTTCGGAGAGCAGACCCGTGGCGCACTGGTAGAGCAGGGGCTGGAAGACGTGGCTGGTCCCTCGGTCGATCAGAACCACCTCGACGTCAGCCTTCTTGAGTCGTCTCGCTGCATACAGTCCACCGAAGCCGCCACCGACGATCACTACCCGGGGCTTACCGTTCGAGATGTGGATGCTCATCAGACAAACCTCGCTGTCACGGAGTTGGGCAGGAATCGTAGGGCCGCATCTATCCCTTGCCACTTGAGGCCGGGTAGCGCCGCTCGGGTGGTTTCCTTCTCGATAGCGTCGACCATGGCACTGACGCCTTCGTCCAGACTGGCCATGAGCGCAGCGTCGTCGCCGGCGCCGGCGGACATGTCGGTCTTGATGAAGCCCGGCAGCAGCGTGGTGACCCGAATAGGTGTGCGCGCCAACTCGATACTGAGCGCCTCACCCAGCGCCGCTACTCCCGCCTTGCTCGCCGAATAGGCCGCTTTTGGCCCGGGTAGCCCCCGATCCGCGCTTATCGAGGACACGAGAACCAGGTGTCCGGAGTCCTGCGCGCGGAAGATCTCGAGCGCAGCTTCACACTGCGACAGCGCGCCGACAAAATTCGTCTGCGCTGTTGCAAGATTCGCGTGCGCTTTTCCGGTTCCGATCTTGGCGCCCTTGCCGAGCCCGGCGTTCACGATCACCCGATCCAGACCACCCAGCTCGTCGCGTAGCTCACCGAAAACCCGGACGACGGAATCGTGTTCGGTCACATCGAGTTCGCGCACTGCGACGCTGATCGACGGGTACTGCGCCACCAGCTCCCCACGCAGCGTGTCGAGACGATCCGTCCGCCGGGCACACAACGCGAGGTCGCGACCGACCGCGGCGAATCTCCTGGCCATCTCCTCACCCAGACCCGAACTGGCACCGGTGATCAAAATCTTCTGCCGCGTCATGGGTGCAACTGTAACCATCATCGAGTTCTCGTACCCGGCGGTAACCGAGCGAACTCGGACCGATCCGGCATACCGTGGAGCAATGACCGACGAATTCGATGTCATCGTGATCGGCGGTGGACCCGCCGGCGAGAACGCCGCCGCATACGCCATCGCCGGAAGTAATCGCACCGCCGCAATCGTGGAACACGAACTGGTCGGCGGTGAATGCTCGTATTGGGCCTGTATGCCCAGCAAGGCACTACTGCGCCCGGGGCAGGTCCTCGAGGCGGCCGACGCCTTGCCCGGGATCCCGGCCGGACCGCTGGACGTCGATGCCGTTCTGAAACGGCGCGACTCGTTCACCCACAACCACGACGACTCGTCCCAGGTCGACTGGGCAACCTCCGCGGGCATCACCGTGATTAAAGGCCACGGGGTCATCGACGGCGAGCGAGCAGTGACCGTCGACGGGACCCGTAAGCTCCGTGCCCGCCAGGCCGTCGTACTCGCCACGGGAACGACCGCCACCGTCCCGAAGACACCGGGATTGCGCGAGGCACTCCCGTGGACCTCGCGCGACGCCACCAACATGCACGAGGTTCCGTCGCGAGTGGCGGTCATCGGCGGCGGAGTGGTCGCAACGGAGTGCGCAACGTGGTTGTCGTCGTTCGGCGCTCACGTGACGTTGCTCGTGAGGGGCGATGCTCTGTTGAAATCAGCAGAACCGTTTGCCGGAACGATGGTGGCCGAAGCACTCGGCGCCCGCGGTGTGGACGTTCGACTGAGCTCTGCCGTCAATTCGGTGTCACGCCCCGATGCCAAGGACACCGGCGAAGGTCACATCCACGGTGGACCCGTCAGCATCGAGACATCGTCCGGCGTGATCGAAGTCGACGAGGTCATCGTCGCGGCGGGCCGCGGCCCGACATCAGCCGATCTCGGCTTGTCCGTCATCGGCCTCGAGGACGGCAAGTACGTCACGACCGACGATCACCTCTGCGCCCAAGGTGAATGGCTCTACGCAGTCGGCGACATCAACGGTCGTTCTCCCCTCACCCACATGGGCAAGTATCAGGCGAGAGTCTGCGGAGACGTCATCGCCGCGCGGGCCGAGAGTCGCGGGCTCAGTGGACCTCGGTACACGGCGTCGGCGGACAACGGACAGGTCCCCCAGGTGGTGTTCACCTCACCCGAAATCGCCTGGGTGGGACGCACCGAGAAGAAAGCTCGCGACGACGGCTACGACGTCGAAGTCGTGGAGATCGAACTCGCCGTCGCGGGATCTTCGCTGCTGCGCGACGACTACTCGGGGCGCGCGAAGTTGGTGATCGACAAGGCCACCGACGTGATCCTCGGCGCTACCTTCGCCGGGCCCGAAGTATCCGAGCTGGTGCATGCGGCGACAATCGCGGTCGTCGGCGCCGTACCACTGGAAACTCTCTGGCATGCGGTGCCCTCGTATCCGACGGTCAGTGAAGTCTGGCTTCGATTGCTGGAGGCTCGCCGCTGACGCGCTCCCGAAGTACGTATAGTCGCGACATGGCGTCCGACATACTTGTGACCACGGCCGACGGCACCCTGCGCGGCCGCCGGGTGGGAAAACTTCGTGCCTGGCGCGGAATTCCCTACGCCCGGCCGCCGGTCGGAACACTGCGTCTGACGCGACCCCAGCCGGTCACGCCGTGGACCGGAGAACGCGACGCGACCAGGTTCGGCGACGCGTCTGTCCAACACAAGAAGGGGCTGTTGCTCGCGCCCGGGAAGTACCAGCCGAGCAGCGAGGACTGCCTGACGCTCAACGTGCTCGCCCCCGCGAACACCGGCAATACTCCGCGTCCCGTCATGGTTTTTATCCACGGTGGGGCAAACACCATCGGGACCTCGGCCACCGGCTTGTACTCGGGCGTGTCCCTCGTCGAACGCGGCGACGTCGTCTACGTCTCGATCAACTACCGGCTCGGCGCTCTGGGCTACCTCGATTTCACCCCGTTCTCCACATCCGAGCGCGTATTCGACTCCAACCTCGGACTGCGCGATCAGGTCGCGGCCCTGCAGTGGGTGCAACGCAACATCGCCGCCTTCGGTGGGGATCCTGAAAAAGTCACGATTTTCGGTGAATCCGCCGGAGCCACCGCCGTCACCACCCTGATGGCGACTCCGGCCGCCAAGGGACTCTTTGCCGGCGCTATCGCCGAGAGTTCGGCTCCGGATCTGGTCTCGAGCACGCAGCGATCGCATGCCTGGGGCGCGCGTTTCGTCGAGATCCTCAATTCCGGCCTACCACCCGCGAAGGCCCTGACCTCGGCGACAGCCGTCGAATTGGGCAGAGCCGGAAGCAGACTGGGCGCCGAGGTACTCGCGAACACACCTGGACTACATCCCTTCGGACCGGTCGTCGACGGCGACTTCCTGCCGCGCTCCCCCTTGGACGCATTCAAAGAAGGATCGGCACACCAGGTGCCGATGATCATCGGCACCAACAGACGGGAGGGGACGCTGTTCCCGAAGGTGCTCGACGCACTTCCGACCAACCCGTCGCGCATCGACACCATGTTTGCCCTCACCGATCCCGAGGCCGGGAAGCGCATCCTCGCGACCTATCCCGGCTACCCGGACGAGCAGTCCGCGATCGACGTCGGCGGAGACGTCACGTTCTGGCACCCGTCCGTGGAGTTGATGCAAGCGCACGCACAATCGGCGCCGACGTACGCCTACCGATTCGACTTCGCGCCGACGATGATGCGCTGGCTCGGCCTCGACGCCACACACGGATTCGAGATGTTTGCAGTCTTCGGCATCGGTGACACCCTTGTCGGGCGCGGCCTCACCCTTCCCGGCGGTCGACGCGGACTGCGCGCAGTCACCGAATCTGTTCAGGGACACTGGCTTCACTTCGCCGAGCACGGCTCGCCGCGCGGATCGTGGCCGCGCTACGAGGGGCAGGAGCGTCGGACCATGATCTTCGACGAGATCGTCCGCGTCGAGAACGATCCCAGACGTGAACAACGCTTGGCCTGGGCGGGATACAGCGGTTACCGTAGCCACGGCACCGACATCTCCCTACCGTGACGAGCCCCCTCGAGATCACTCTCGATTCCGGGGTCGTACGCGGGCGCCTCGATCGAGGACTGCGCACCTGGCGAGCAATCCCCTACGCAACGGCCCCGACCGGTCCTCGGAGATTTCGCGCACCGCAGCCGGTCGAGGCTTGGAATGGTGTCCGCCCGGCGGAAGCATTCGGCTCTCCGTCTCCGCAGCGCAAGAGCAATTTCGACGAGAACTCACTCTTCGTCAATGTCGTGGCTCCGCAGGTACCGTCGGATTCGTTGCGACCGGTCATGGTTTTCATTCACGGCGGCGCGTACAACGGCGGGAATCCGTCGACGCCCATGTACCGCGGAACGAGCCTGGTCGAACGTGGCGACATCGTCTACGTCTCGATCCAATATCGTCTCGGCGCGTTGGGCTACCTCGATTTCAGTGAATATTCCACTGCGGAAAGATCATTCGAGACGAACCTCGGATTGCGCGATCAGATCGCCGCGATGACGTGGGTCCAACGCAACATCGCCGCTTTCGGCGGCGACCCGAACGCCGTCACCGTCTTCGGTGAATCGTCCGGCGCCAACGCGGTCACCACTCTGATGGCAACGCCGGCGGCACGAGGGCTGTTCGCCCGGGCCATCGCTCAAAGCCCGCCGGCTGCTTCGGCATACGGAAAAGAGCGAGCGCACCGTTGGGCACGCGAGTTCCTCGAGATCGCACAGGCTCCGGATACCGATCCGGGATCGTGGCTGCGCTCCGCTTCGGTGAAGGACCTGGTCGCTGCCGGCGAAGAACTTGCGCGCCGCGGCGCGGACGAAGAACCCGGAACGCGGGCATTTGCCCCCGTGGTGGGTGACGACGTCCTTCCCGAACACCCGCTCGACGTGTTCGCCGCCGGACGCGCCCACCCCGTTCCGCTGCTCGTCGGTTCGAATCTCCACGAGGGAAGAATCTTCCCGCGCGTTCTCGATATCTTGCCTACCGACCCGGTTCGGATCGAGAAGATGTTCTCCCACACCACCCCTGAAGTGAAAGCACGTGCGCTCGCGGCGTATCCCACGTATCCGCACCGGTTTGCTGCCGCAGATCTCGGCGGCGACATCACGTTCTGGGAGCCCGCGATACTCTGCGCACAGGGTCATTGCCAGGTAGCTCCTACCTACAGTTACCGCTACGATTTTGCGCCTCGCCTGCTCAGACTCGTCGGCATGGGCGCTACCCACGCCACCGAATTGCTTGCGGTCTTCGGGCGTTCGGATGCACTCACCGCGGCCTTGACCGCGGTCGGTGGGCGCCGCGGACTGACTGCGGTGACCTCCACCATGCAGCGCCACTGGATCCATTTCGCCCGCCACGGAGTGCCGGACCGGGATTGGCCCGCCTACTCCGTACCGGAGCGGCAAACAATGATCTTCGACGAGACGTCCCGAGTGGAGAACGACCCGATGGGTGAGCGTCGACGGGCTTGGATCGGCTACGAGCACAGGCGCTGAAGCCCGATCAGAAGAACTGACCTTTCACGAAACCTGCGAGTAGGACGGCAAATCCGCCCACCTCACCGAGGATCAGCAGAAACATCCCGAGGTGCAGGGGCGGACCGGCGGACTCGAACTGATTGTCGGTGTCCTTCATCGCACCGTGAGCGATGTAGCTGAATATCGCTGCGAGAAAGAAGAACACGACCACTGCGGCACTGGTCAGGTTGATCCACGTCGGCCACGCACTGAGTTCGACGAACACCGCGATCAGCAGCGTCGCAAACGAGTACATCAGGGCAGCGCGGTGTGCGATGTCGACATACGGATGGGCGAGGTGATTGTCCGAAGTGGCCATCTGTCGGTATTTCCAGATTCCCAGGCACAGGGAGAGAAGGAAGATCAAACCGGCCGCGAGAAGCGTCAGTGTCGTGTCGATCCCCAGCGTCATCTGCCCACCCCGCAGTGCGTTTCCAGCGAGTCACCGCTGGGTGATCCAGCCGAAGGCTTGTCGTAGACGACAACCAGCACCACCGCACGATCCGCCGACACCGACCGCATCCGGTGCGGCGTATTCGCGTCGAAGTACAAGCTGTCGCCGGCGTCGAGGTGCATCGTCTGCCCGGGGATTTCGAATTCTACGGATCCGGAATGCACGAACACGAACTCCTCTCCCGTGTGGTCCATGAACTTGGGACCCATCACCGAGGCCGGATGAACCACGAACGGCTGCATGGCCTTTCCGACCAGTGAGGGCGCGATCGGATCGTAGACGGAAGACTGCACGGAGTTGGCCGGGTCGATCACGCGGTCCTTCGCGCGCACGATCGTCATGGCATTTCCCTCCATACTGTCCGAGAACAGTTGCCCCACATCGGCGTCGAGCACACGCGCAATCTTGAGTGCCACCGCGATCGACGGGGTACTGATACCCCGCTCGACCTTGGAGAGATAGCTCTTCGTCAGACCGGTCTGCTCGGCCAGGCCCTCGAGCGTCAGACCGGCGCGACGCCGATGTGTTCGCAAAAACGCTGCCATTCGGTTCCCCTCACGCGACTTTGTGTCATCACCCTACCAATACATTGACCTGCGGCGATCAGCGATGCAGGAATCGAGGGTTGCGCATTTCCGTCCTATATGACACTTTGTGTCTTATAGGTGACTGAATGTCATTGATTTCCGGGTCCCGAGAAAGGCACACCCCATGACCGACACGATGCGTGCGAGCAAGCAGGAACTCATGGCCACCGCCGAGACGAAGATGCTCACCGAAGTAACGACAGGTAGTTGGACTCTTCGACAGAAGATCGCACTGACCTGCCGGGCACTGTCGGACGCCGGCCACGACTCCGGCCTTGCCGGACAGATCTCCGCCCGCGGTGGGCAGCCAGGAACGTTTGTCACACAGCGACTCGGCCTCGGGTTCGACGAGATCACCGAGGACAACCTCCTGCTCGTCAACGAGGATCTCGAAGTCCTCGACGGGGAGGGCATGCCGAACCCCGCCAACAGGTTCCACAGTTGGATCTACCGCGCACGACCCGACGTCAACTGCATCGTCCACACACACCCGCTACATGCGACGGCGCTGTCGATGCTCGAGATTCCCCTCGTCGTCTCCCAAATGGACATCGCGCCGCTCTACGACGACTGCGCATTTCTCGCCGACTGGCCCGGGGTTCCCGTGGGAAACGAGGAGGGCGAGATCATTTCGGCTGCACTCGGCGACAAGCGGGCAATTCTGCTCGCCCACCACGGCCAACTCGTCGTCGGCAACACGGTCGAAGAGGCATGCTCTCTCGGGCATCTGATCGAGCGAGCGGCCAGACTGCAGTTGCTGGCGATGGCTGCCGGAGACATCAAGCCGCTACCGCCTCGCCTGGCGAAGGAGGCACACGATTGGACACTGACTCCTCGGCGCAGCGAGGCGAACTTCGCCTACTACGCCCGTCGCGCTCTCCGCAATCATCCCGACACACTGACCAACTGACTTTTGTTTCCCACCAACAGAACTGAGAGCCTCATGAGCAGCACCATCAAGGGAATCGTCGCCTATCCCATCACCCCGTTCGACCGGGACACCGGAGCATTCGACCCCAAGCCGCTACACACGCTCCTCGACAGCATGATCAGCAGTGGTGTCGACGCGATAGCCCCACTCGGCAGTACCGGCGAGAGCGCCTATCTCGACGATGCAGAGTGGGAGACGGTCGCTCGGGAGACTGTCGACTACGTCGACCGCCGAGTCCCCACCGTCGTCGGAGTGTCGGATCTGACGACGGCGGGAGCACTCCGCCGAGCATCGATCGCGGCAGACGCCGGAGCCGACGCAATGATGATCCTCCCCACGTCGTACTGGCATCTGGGTGAGCAGGAGATTCGTGAACACGTCACCGCGGTGGCCGATTCCGTCGACATTCCCACGATGATCTACAACAATCCGGCCACCACCGGGATCGACATGTCGCCGGAATTTCTCGTCGATCTCGTCTCCACCGTCGACGGCGTCACGATGATCAAGGAATCCACCGGCGACATCACCCGGATGAACCGCATCAACGAACTGAGCGGTGGCACGATCCCCTTCTTCAACGGCAGCAATCCTCTTGCACTGCAATCTTTCTCTGCCGGTGCAAGCGGATGGTGCACGGCAGCCCCGTGTCTGGCCCCCGAACAGGTGGTGCACTTCTGGCGTCTACTCGAATCCGGTGATCGGTCGGGTGCCGCCGCTGTGTTCGAACAGATCGAGCCGCTACTGAAGGTCCTCGTCAGTCGCGGACTGCCGTCGACGGTCAAAGCCGGGTTGGAATCTCTCGGCATCGACGCCGGCCTTCCCCGCCGGCCCCTGCTGTCCCTCGACGACAACACCAGGACAGCTTTGTCCGACGCTCTGTCGGTGGCTCGCGGTGTAATCGTCGCGTCGTGACCTGACGTGGGAGTGGGTTCCGGCAAGATGGGATGCACACCGACCGAAGGAGGGGCACCATGTCCGTAGATTCACGGTCTGCGAGGATCGCCGTCACCGGCGCGACCGGTCATATCGGCGGACTGGTGGCCCGGTCGTTGGGCGACGCCGGTGTCCCGCAGCGGCTGATCGCACGGTCGGTCAACCGATTACCGCAGCTCCCCGGTGCCGATTCGGCCGAGACCACGTACGGGGATCAGAAGCGCGCTCTCGCGGCTCTGGCCGGAATCGACACCCTCTTCATGGTCTCGGCGGCCGAAAGCGCAGATCGTCTGGATCAGCACCGCACCTTCATCGACGCCGCAGCGGAGGCCGGGGTCAGGCACATCGTGTACACGTCTTTCCTCGGCGCTGCTCCGGACGCGACGTTCACGCTCGCTCGCGATCACTGGGTCACCGAAGAACATATCCGCGCTTCCGGGCTCGCATTCACCTTCCTGCGCGACAGCTTCTACCTCGATTTCCTACCCGCTCTCGCCGGTGAAGACGGTGTGATCCGCGGACCCGCAGGGGACGGTCTCGTCGGCGCGGTAGCGCGCTCCGACATTGCTGCCGTCGCTGTGTCGGTTCTGCAGGATCTGGATTCTCATGTCGGACAGACGTACAACCTGACCGGACGGGAGGCACTGACGCTCTCCGAGGCCGCGAGCATCATCACCGAAGTCACCGGCAAGCGAACCACGTACGTCGAGGAAACGCTCGAGGAAGCTTACGAATCGCGGGCGTCGTACAACGCACCCGCTTGGGAACTCGACGCATGGGTGTCGACGTACACCGCAATCGCGCAGGGTGAATTGGCGCTGATCACGGGCACCGTGGAGGACCTTGTCGGCCGGCCTGCGCTCACGCTGCGTGAATTCCTCACAGCAGAAACCGCCTGATGCCACCACGCAAAGCAACCACGGCACGCAAGACTGCCGCAAAGAAGGCTGCACCGAAGAAGGCTGCACCCAAGAGGAACACGACCAGAAAGACCGCCCCGAAGAAGACTGTCGCAAAGAAGAGCTCACGCGCGACGATCCCGGATGTGCCGACTGCCGGCCCTGGTGAGAGAGTCTGGCTCCTCGACGTTCCCTTTCGGACGCCGGCGCCTGGTGCGCAATTCGTCAAGAAATGGAAGAGCTACGCGTGGGTCGGTACGGAGTTGCCCGTAGAACTCGCTCCATTCAAGGCACTCCCCTTCTCTTATCAGCAGTGGGTAGAGGACGACATCAATGACAGCACCGGTGAACGTCCCGTTGCTGTACCCAAAATTCCTCGGCCCGAGCAGGTTTCGGGGGCTGCAGCCGTCGTCGATGCCGCTCGCGCCGGCAAACGCGGATTTCTGTTGGCAGACAATGCAGGCCTGGGTAAGACGCTGATCGCAGTGATGTCTGCCAAGACGATTGCCGAGGAGCGCGGCGAAACCAACATCCTCGTCCTCGTCGATCGACCCGCACAGATCACCATTCCGCATTGGCGCTATTCCATCGCCTCGGTGGGCGACGGTGGATTCCGCTGGTTGATCATGTCGCCTGACCAATTGAAGAAGCTGATCGCGCGAAACGGCCGCCCCAAGTACACGTTCGGTGTGGTGATTGCCGACGAGGCCCAGCTGTACAGCAACGACACACAGCGCACGGCCGCATTCGAGAAGGTCGCGCGCTTTTCGAATGCTCACGAGCAAGCGCCGTTCGTCCTGTCCGTGACAGCAACACCGGGACACACGCCGGCCGATCAGCGTTACCTGGCACCGCTTTTCGCGCAGCTGCATTCAGAACCTTCGGAGTACTGGTCCGACCTGGGCGCCAGGCTGGTCGAGTCCGGCCTTCCGCTGGACAAGTCCTACGGGAAGTGGACGTGGAGCGCAGAGGCGAAGGAATCACCTGCGCTGCAATCTCGCGCGCTCGAGACCGTGCGTGGGTGGATGTCGAACAGCAAACCGCCCTTGATGATTCATCGACCGACTCCGTGGGGACCCGTTCCGCTCGACGGTATGCCGATCGACCTCACCCATGCCCAGCGCGCCGAGTACGAGACGGAGTGGGCCGAGTACGCCTACGAAATGGGATTGGCCCGCAAGAGTCGCAACATCGCGCGCGGCCGTGCGCTGGTTCTGCGCTACCGACAGAAAGCGGGCATGATCCGCGCCGAGTCGACGGCCCAGTGGGCGCAGGCGCAGGTCAAGGGAGGCAAGCAGGTGTTGGTGGCCGTCGAATTCGTCTCCACGGCAGGTGATCCACTGGTCGAGATGATCGAAGACGCCGGGATCTCGGTGGCAAAACTGTTCGGCGCGGTGCCGGACAAGGAGGGTCAACGTCTGCGGTTTCAACGCGGGGACGCACCGGTCATCGTCTTCAATGTCACGACCTCGATCTCGCTCCATGCCAACGAAGCACTCCCGGACGGCACTCACGCGTCCCCGTTGCCACGGACGGGAATCTTTCATCAACCGCGATACTCAGGGATCGCGGCAGAACAGACGTTCGGTCGGTCGCATCGCGACTACCAGACGTGCCCGTGGGTCATACCCTTCGGCGTGGGCACCAAGGAAGAGGACGTCGCCACGGTCATGTTGCGCAATCTCAATTCGGTCACAGGTCTGAAAGGTGGTGATCGATCCGGTCTGCGGTCGCTGTCCGAACTGCTCGGCGTCGAGTGGCTAGAGCCTGATGTCTTGACCTCGGAGGGTTGATCTTCCAACGACCGTCCAACGCGCACAAACGAACGGTTTCGGCGGTATGCCCCAATTCTACTCCACCAAAACCGAATTCGGCTGACCGCTTCATTCCTTTCGGGACCTTGGGACTCAGGTATCTGTGACCAGACGTGGCAGACTCTTTCGAGTCGAGGTGCACCAGCCTCGAAACAGTGCCGAGAATGCGAGGGGTCCGATGCGCAATATCTACCGGTCATTGATGCGCAATGTCGGCCATACACAATGGTTCTCGGATCTCGGCAAGGATCTGGTTCCGCTCGATCGAGCAGTGCAGAGAGTGTCGGGAGGCAAGCTCTCGCTGGTCGGAGAGAACACCGTGACTCAGCTACTGCTCACCACGACGGGCCGTAAGACCGGCCGTTCTCGAACCACGCCACTCCTGTACGCACCCGACGGCGATGCGTTTGTCGTCGTCGGTTCGAACTGGGGGCAGGATACGCATCCAGCATGGACACTCAATTTGATGGCAAACCCCACCGCAATCGTGACAGTGAAGGGCGTCGAAATACCGGTCGGTGCGAGTCTGGCGGAGGGCGCCACGCGTAAGAAGCTGTGGGAGCTCGCGACCACCACGTGGCCGCCGTACGAAACCTACGCCGATCGAGCATTCGGGCGCCAGATCCGCGTATTTCGACTCCAACCTGTCAAATAACTGCTGCCGGGCGCAGGATGGGAAGGACCACCCTGCCGATCTCAGGAGCATTCGCGAATGTCCACAGCACTGACTCACGCAGAAGACACACAGATCACAGCTTCCAACGGGCGGATCGCACTGGAGCCGAACCCCCGCCGAATTCGAGCCTTCTTCGCTGGTCACGCCGTCGCAGACACCACTCGTTCGGTATACCTTTTCGAACGCGGCCGCCTGCCGATGTACTACATCCCCCTCGCGGACGTTCGTACCGAATTCCTCGTCCCGACGTCGACGACCACCCATTGCCCATGGAAAGGTGACGCCACCTACTGGACGATCGAGATCGGGGATCGCCGGGCCGAGGACGCCGTCTGGACCTACCCTGAACAGTTCGACGGTTCCCTGGATCTGAGTGAGTACGTCGCATTCTATTGGGATCGCATGGACGCCTGGTACGAGGAGGATCAACAGGTCTTTGTCCACGCCCGCGATCCATACGTACGTATCGACGCACTCCCCTCGTCCCGCCACGTCCGGGTTTTTGTCGGCGACGTACTGGTCGCCGAGACGAGACGACCCAGACTGCTCTTCGAAACCGGACTGCCCACGCGGTACTACATTCCGAGAATCGACGTTCACAGCGAGTACTTTGCGCCGTCCCCGACCACCACGGCCTGCCCCTACAAGGGCACTGCGTCGTATCTGTCGTTCACCGGCACAACCGAACTCGCTCCGATCGAGGATCTGGCGTGGTTCTATCCGTTCACTACCGCCGAAGCGTCCGGGATCGACGACCACGTGTCGTTCTATCCCGAACGCGTCGGCAAGATCCTGGTGGACGGTGCCGAAATCTGAAAGGTGCTGGAGCCGAGAAGGTGTGGGTGCCTACCCCACTGCAACAGGGGATTCCGGGATTCGCAGTTCAGCCGTCTCCAGTCGGCGATCATGCACCCACACCATCGCCGTTGCAACGGAGAAGACCAACCCGGCGATGCATACTCCGTTCCAGCCGTACGACTTCCACACCACTGACCCCACCGCCGAGCCCACGGCAGCACCGACGAAGTAGGTGGTCATGTACACGGAATTCACACGCGAACGCGCTTCGGGGACAAGGGCGTAGATCACGTTCTGGTTGCTGACGTGCACTCCCTGCAGCGCGAGGTCGGCAAGGACGATGGCAACGAGAAACCACACCACGTGGGTGGCACCGGCGACAAAGGGAAGCCACGACACCAAGAGAATCGCGATGGCGCCGCCGGTCGCCAGCTGACCCAATCCCCGATCGGCCAGTCTGCCCGCCACCGTCGCCATCAAAGCTCCCGCCACACCGAGTAGTCCGACCAAGCCGATTTGAGTGTCGCTGTAGCCGAATTCGCCGGACAGAAGAAAGGCCATCGTCGTGAAGACGGTGCTGACAGCAGCAAAAGCCAGTCCGCCCATGGCCGATCGGGTTCTCAGGCGCGGCAAGGTCGCAGCCAACTTCCCTACCGAAGCGAGCGTTGCGCGGTAGCTTGCCTTCGGGCGATCTGCGGAATCGGAAGGCAGAGATCGCCACAATGCCACGGCCATCACCACCATCAGCACCGCCGCAACCTTGTATACCGTCGACCAACCTCCCAGTCCGGAGAGGACGCCGGCAACGCTGCGCGCCAGCAGGATTCCGATCAGCAGTCCGCTCATGATCGTGCCGACCACCTGACCGGACCTCTCAGGTTCGGCCAGTGAGGCGGCAAACGGAATGAGCACCTGGGCGGCGACCGAAAAGACTCCAGCGACAGCGATTCCCACTGCCAGCGTGGCAAAGTTGGGCGCAAATCCGCTGACCGCTTGACCGGTCGCCGCCAGCAGCATGAGCCCTACCGTCAGCTTGCGTCGGTCCACCATGTCGCCCACCGGAACCAGAAGTATCAATCCGAGTGCATACGCGACCTGCGCGATGGTCACCGTCGCGGCCGCTGCGGAGGCCGACACATTCAGGTGATCTGCGATGGAATCGAGGAGTGGCTGGTTGAAATAGTTACCGCCCGCGCACAGGCCCGTCGCCGCAGCCATCAGCAGCACTATCGGTAGTCCGAGCCTCGGACGCGCGTCGCTTGAAATCATGTCGTCAAGCATGACCGCCTACACCGAAGCGCGTCCAATAGATAGATATGCATGATCTATCTCCAGAAACGATAGATTGGTGCAATGGAACTACGTCACATCCGCTACGCCCTGGCAGTCGCGGAAGACAGACACTTCAGCCGAGCAGCGTCGCGGTTGCACGTTTCCCAGTCCGCCTTGAGTGCCCAGATCAGAGACCTCGAAAAGGAACTGGGAGTCGAATTGTTCAACCGGAACAGCCGAAACGTCGGCCTGACTGCTGCAGGCGAGGTTTTTGTCGCCCGCTCCCGCGAGGTACTCGGCGCCGTGTCGAGACTCGTCAGTGATGTCTCGGCACGGAGCAACGAGCAAGTGCGGTTGACGGTCGGCACCATCACCTCGGCGGGGCGCGTCGACGTCGGACGCGCGCTGGCAGATCTGACACGGCGCCACCCTGCAATCAACATCACCGCGCGACCGTACGGCAGTGAAGTAGTTATCGAGGGAGTCCGGTCCGGTGCAATCGACGTCGGCATTGTCGGATTGGCCGCAGGTCGCCTACCCAAGAGCTTTGCCGCCGCACCGCTGTGGAGTGAACCCACCGCAGCGTTCGTTGCTCCTGACCATCCCTTCGCCCAGGCTTCGTCGATCAGGCTCGAAGACCTACGCGATCACACTCTCGTGGACTTCGCCTCCGGCAGCGAGGCCCGTGTCCAAACCGACCAAGCCTTCGCCGAATCACAGGTCCCTCGGGGAAAAACACTTGAAGCCAACTCGGTAGACCTGATCTGTTCACTGACCGCCAACGGCCTGGGCGTAGGTTTGCTCCCCCAGTCCATGAGCGCCCTGCACCCCGAATTGGTCTGTATTCCGATCACCGATGCGCCGCATCGGATCGTCCACGCAATCACCGAACCCACCCATTCGTCGGCGCTCGCCCGCGAGTTCGTCGAACTACTCGCAGCGCAGTTCGCTACTTGAGCAGTTTCGACATTCGCCTGTCCGCCAACGGTTTACCGCCGGTCTGGCACGTCGCGCAGTATTGAAAAGAGCGCTCCGCGAACGACACTTCGCGTACGACGTCACCGCACACCGGGCACGGAAGTCCGGTACGAGCATGCACTCGCATCCCCGAGCGTTTCTCACCTTTGAGCCGGGCCGCGTCCTGACCTTCCGAACGCTCGATCGCGTCGGCCAGCGTAGATCGCATCACGGCATACAACGTCGAAATCTGATCCGGCGTCAGCCGCGACGAGGTCGCGAAAGGCGAGAGTTTCGCGGTGTGGAGGATCTCGTCCGAGTAGGCGTTCCCGATACCGGCGATCAACGACTGCTCGACTATCGAGTTCTTGATCCGCGCCGACGTTCCGCCCAGAATCTGTGCGAACTCGGCTTCGGTCACGGCCATCGCGTCCGGCCCCAACCGGGCGATGCCCGGAACCTCCTGCGGATCGTTCACGACCCAGACGGCGAGGCGTTTCTTGGTGCCGGCTTCGGTGAGATCGAATGCCGGCGTCAACCCTTCGGGTGTGAAGAAATGAACGCGCAGCGCCAACGGCCCCTTCCCCGGCTTCGGCGGCGTCGCCGATGGATTGTCCAGCCAGCGCATCCAGCCGGCACGGGAGAGATGCGTGACCAACCACAACCCGTCGCAATCCAGAGCCAGATGCTTCCCGAAGCGGGCGGCGCCCGTGACGTCACGCCCCTGCAGAGCGGTGATCGGCGGATCGAAGGTCTTGAGCACACTCAATGCAGCGATGTCGACGCGTCCCACCACTGCGCCGACCGCGTGCTGACGAAGGAACCCTGCCAGCGCTTCCACCTCGGGTAGTTCAGGCATGGCAACAGACTAACGCCGACCACGGACACTCACAGCGCGCTCAGTCCGTTTCCGTCTGCAGCACCACCGAATGCCCACCGCGTGCCTTCGCGGAGTACATCGCCCGATCCGCTCGCCGCAGCAGAGTCGGGTAGGTGACCAGCGCATCATCCGCTGATTCGAAAGGCCCTGCGATCTTCGCGATTCCGACGCTCATCGCCACCTCGGGATGATCGGGCGAGGTGATCGTCGAACGGAGTAGCTCATGTTCGAGTCGATGGAACGAGCGTTGATCGACCGAATCGACGATGACGAACTCGTCGCCGCCTATCCGTGCGATCAAGGCCGCCGGGCCGGCGCATTCGACCAGTCTCGATCCGACTTTTTCGATCACGGCGTCACCGACGGTATGTCCGTACTCGTCGTTGATGGCCTTGAATCGATTGATGTCGACGGCGGCGACTACCAAGAGCGCCGAGTGCGTGTACGACCGCTCCAGCAACAGTCGCACTTCGTCGGCCAGTCCCCTCCTGTTGAGCAGTCCGGTCAGTGGGTCCAATTGCGAGTTCAACGCGTCGGTGCCGAGGATGGAGAAAATGAACTGACAGGCAAAGGGAATCACGTAGATTGCCGCGCCGACCAGTACTACCAACGCGACCAGAACCGGAGCATCCACATCGTTTTCGACCACCGCCGTACGTGTCACGATGCCGATGACCACGACGAGTACCCACAACATGTGAAGGCTCTGTATTCGAGCATTGTGGAAGAACGCGATGTATCCGCCGATCACCGAGAACATCACGGCGTGTGCCAGTGCTGCAAGTGGATTGGAGTACAGCAGCATTGCGGCCGCTATTCCCACTTCCGAGTAGAGCACAAAGGCGTAAGACCAGGAACGGGAGAGATTTCGCCTCGTCGAGAGGGCGACGGCCATCATCACGGTTATGACCATGATGACTGCGTTCGCGGAGCGCGCGTGCGCAGTGGTCGGGCCCTGTGGACTGAAGCGAGTGAGGAACATGATCACGGTGACCAGTACCAACGAGCAGACGACGAGAAACCGCGAGGCGACGGTCAACCCTTTGTCCGCGAGATAGCGATTGAAGGTGTCGAATTGGTCCGGACGCCGATACCAATCGACAAGTTGAGAAGAGATCAGCCGGAACGCGGGACCCGAGAGCGGTCGTCGAGACGCCACGGCGTCCGAACGCTCAACACTCTCGGCAGATTCCATAGTGTCAGGGTAATCCAGTCAACTCCCCGCAATCAGACAATTTTCACTGTTTGCCGTCCCACATCACAACCTGATCGCCGCCGGCGGCCTTCGCGCGGTACATCGAGGCATCGGCTACTCGAAACAGTTCCGTCAACTCCTCGTCGGAAATAATCGACGACCATTCGGCAGAGGTGATCGCGACTCCGACGCTGGTGGTCACTACCGGATCACGATCGTCGATTCGCAAGTGCCTTCGCAGATTGTCTTCGAACGCAGGCGCTGCGCCGACGTCTATCGTGTCTACCAACACGAACTCGTCCCCACCGAATCTGGCGAAGAGCGCCTTCTCGCCGCCGCACCACCGCAGTCGATCAGCAATCTGGCGAAGTACGAGATCGCCTTCTTCGTGCCCCTGTGAGTCGTTGACGCTCTTGAACGAATCGACATCGACAATCGCGACGACATACGACGACTTGCTCGACGCATGCCCCGTCGCCCCCATTTCGACAACAGCTCGCTGCAGCCCGCGCCGATTCAGAAGCCCTGTCAACGGATCCACGTCCGAACTGTCCGCGTCGGAGCCGAGAAGTGAGAGGACGAACTGGCAGGCGAACGGGATGACCACGATCCCGGTGGCGATGATCAGACACAGTGCGGTGGCCAACGCAGGATCCGCGTAGACCGCAACCTTTCGGCCGACCACTGCCAGAACCACGATGGACAGCGCGATGTGAACCGCCTGGAGTCTCGCGTTGTGAAAGTACGCGATGTAACCACCGATCAGTACGAAGAGCACACACTGGATCAACCCGATGAAAGGGTCGTTGTTCAAGAACACACCGACGAATACGCCGACCTCGCAGTAGGCGACAAAGAAGTACGACCACCGACGCGTGATTTCGGGCAGAAGGCAGAAGAGCACGATCACCGCAATCGTGACGGCGATGATAACGGCGTTGACGACGCTGGTGACGTGGTTGTGCACGCCAGCGTCGCTGAAGCGCAGCAGAGTCATCGCAATGATGACCGTCGTCAGCGAGCCGATGACCAGCAATCGGACAGCTAGCTCCAGGCCCTTCGTGGCGAGGTATCGATTGAAACTGTCGAATTGATCAGGACGCCGATACCACTGAACCAGAAGGTCGAAAGCCGACTTCACAGCTGATTTTTCACGGCCACGCGGCGCGGGCAGAATCGACTGCAGTCGGTCCTGCCCGAACGATGTCATGCGCAGATCATAGGTGCGCAGACCGTCGTTCGGGATCAAGAGTGCAGGATCGAGGCGGCAAATTCAGGGTCGGTTGTCAGCGCCGAACGAGGTACGTATCCATGATCCAACCGTGCTTCTCACGCAACTCCGCCCGGCGAGCGACGATCTGATCTTCGACGTCACGCAGTTTGCCGGAAATCAACTCCTCGTCCGGGGTCCCGAGGTACGCGCCCCACCAGATCTCGGCGTCGTTTTCGCTTACCTGAGTGAAGGTGCAATGCGCGTCGAGCATCACGACGGCATTGTCCACGCCGTCGGGCAATCCCTCGGCCAGTTTGCGGCCGGTCGTGATGTGGATGGGTTCGCCGATTCGGTTCAGGACGATCCGGTGTTGTGCAGCCAGCGACTGCACGCTGGTGATTCCCGGGATGACGGAGTAGTCGAACGAAACTCTCCCGCGAGCGAGCACGCGCTCGACGATCCGCAGAGTGCTGTCGTAGAGGGAGGGATCACCCCAGACGAGAATCGCGCCGACGCCAGGTTCGGCCGCGAATTCCGCTTCGAATTTCGCGGCCCGACGCTCGTGCCAGTCCTCGACGACGCCCTCGTAGTCGGTCGGGGTTCGGTCCCGCGGCGGGTCCGTGATCTCGACCACCTTGTAGTCGAGGTGAACGTGCTCGTCGAGAATGCCGGTGCGCAAGTCGACCAGGGCCTGCTTCTCGTCACCCTTTCCGATGATGAAGAAGGTATCGGCCCTGTTCATGGCCTTGATCGCCTGAACCGTCACCTGGTCGGGATCACCAGCACCGATACCGATCACCAAGAGTTCGCGCATGTGCCGAGGCTATATTGCCGTAGACTGATTCCCGTGACTGTCTCCACTGCTTACGAAGACCTCCTCCGGCTCGTCATGGAGACGGGTACCGCCAAATCCGATCGAACCGGAACCGGCACCCGCAGCATCTTCGGTCACCAGATGCGTTTCGATCTTGCCGACGGCTTTCCGCTCGTCACCACCAAGAAGGTCCACCTCAAGTCGATAGTCAACGAACTCCTGTGGTTCCTGCGCGGCGACTCCAACGTGGCGTGGCTGCACGAGCACGGCGTCTCCATCTGGGACGAGTGGGCCGACGAGAACGGTGAACTCGGCCCCGTCTACGGCGTCCAGTGGCGTAGCTGGCCCACCCCTTCGGGCGAGCACATCGACCAGATCACGCAGACCGTCGAGACTCTGCGCTCCAACCCCGATTCGCGGCGGATCATCGTTTCGGCGTGGAACGTCGCCGACATTCCGCAGATGGCCCTGGCGCCGTGCCACGCTTTCTTCCAGTTCTACGTCGCCGACGGCAAGCTCTCCTGCCAGCTGTACCAGCGCAGCGCCGACATGTTCCTCGGCGTTCCGTTCAACATCGCCAGCTACGCGCTGCTCACCCACATGATGGCCCAGCAGGCCGGACTCGACGTCGGCGAGTTCGTCTGGACCGGCGGCGACTGCCACATCTACGACAATCACGTCGACCAGGTGACCGAGCAGCTCGGCCGCGAACCGCTGCCGTTGCCGACCCTGAAGCTGAACAAGCGCGACTCCATCTTCGACTACACCTTCGAGGACGTGGAGATCGTCGACTATCAGCACCACCCCGCGATCAAAGCCCCGGTAGCGGTCTGACGATGACCGATCGCACAGTCACCCTCATCTGGGCGCAGGCCCACGGCGGCGTCATCGGCGCCGACAACTCGATCCCGTGGCGCGTGTCCGAGGACATGGCTTACTTCAAACGCGTCACCATGGGCCATCCGGTAATCATGGGGCGGCGCACCTGGGACTCCATTCCATCGAAGTTCCGTCCGTTCAGCGGGCGTCGGAACATCGTCGTCACACGCGATCCGCAATGGCACGCCGAAGGCGCCGAGGTAGTCCACAGGCTGGACGACGCCCTGGCGTTGCCGGACGGTGACGTCTTCGTCGTCGGTGGCGGGCAAATTTATTCGGCTGCACTGCCATTCGCAACGCATCTACTGGTGACCGAGATCGACCTCGACGTCGCCGGTGATGCTTTTGCTCCCGAGATCGGCCCCGAATGGAACCTGAAATCCGACGAGCCCTGGCAGACCTCGGAGAAGAGCGGCCTGCGCTTCCGCTGGTTGGAGTACACGCGCTGACCGACTTCCGCCGATAACGAGGCACCTCGCGAGTGAGTCGGTCATACTCCAAGAAGGACATTCACCGCTTCCGAGAGGTCTTCGATGGACAAGAAGTCACTGACCGCTCTCGCTCGCCAACAGTTGAAACTGGCGGGCTCGGCGACCAGCGGTCGCAGTTCACAAACCGTCTACGGTGGCCACCAGCGCAGCCTGCGACAGACGGTGATCGCGCTGAGCGCCGGCAAGAGCCTCGCCGAACACGACAGTCCGGGCGAAGCCACATTGTTGGTCCTGAGCGGGAAGCTGAATCTTGTGTGTGGGAGCGACCAGTGGAAAGGATCCACGGGTGATTTCCTGACCGTCCCGGCCGACCGGCACAGCGTCGAAGCGCTCGAAGACGTTGCATTTCTACTGACCGTCGCCATGAAGGGCTGAAATCGGTAGCGTCTTCCGCGTGAGCGAAACCGTGATCGAAGTGTCCGTCGTCGCAGCCCCGTCCGTACTCTGGCCCGCGCTGCGCGACCCGTCGCTGATTCGACGTTGGTTCGGCTGGGAGTACGACGGACTCGACGACGAAATCACCCAGATCTACTCCACCGCTGAGGCCGACCCCGAAGCGTTGACGCTGAAACTCGGAAACGGCGACCGTTTCTCACTTCGCGAACAGGACGGCAAGACGGTCGTCCGCATCGATCGGCCGGCCAAATCTGCCGACGACGACTGGTACGACGACATCACCGAGGGCTGGACGACATTCCTCCAGCTGCTCAGATTCGCAGTGGAGCACCACGGACTGGCCGAGCGTAAAACCATTTATCTCGACGGCCTTCTGCTCCCCGGTGAGAACGTGGCAAGCGTCCTCGGGTTCACCGAAATCGAATTGGAAGCGGGAAGTCGGTACGCGGTGACAATCGCTCCCGGCGACTATTTCGAAGGCGTAGTCGACTACGTCACCGACCACCAATTCGGGTTGACAGTCGAGGATCTCGGCCCTGGCCTGCTGTCTGTCGCCACCCAGTCGGTGACGGCGCAGCGGCCCGACGGAGGCATGTCCATCCTGCTGACCACCTACGACCTGAGCGATGACGAGTTCGACGAGATCAAGCATCACTGGTCGTCGTGGTGGGAAGGTCGCCGCCAGGAGAGCTGACGTTCGGTGAGGCGATATGCTTCGACCATGGTCGAAGCTTCGGGTCACAGTCCGGCACGTACGTTCGGCGAGTTGCTCGACCGCCTGGGCGATTCCAATGCCGACATACCGACACTCCACCGCCTGCTCGAGGCGGTCCTGGTGGTCGGCTCCGGCCTGGACCTCGACCTGACGCTTCAACGGATCATCACCTCTGCGACAACGGTTCTGGATTGCCGCTACGGCGCCCTGGGGGTCGCGGCGCCGGGGGGCGGGCTCTCGGAATTCGTGTACGAGGGAATCTCCGGGTCCCAACGCGCGACCATGGGACATTTCCCCGAAGGTCATGGCGTGCTGGGTGTTCTGATGAATCACCCGCAGACTTTGCGTGTGGCCCATCTCGGCGACCATCCCGAATCGGTGGGATTCCCCGCAAATCATCCACCGATGGAGAGCTTCCTCGGAGCGCCGATCATGATGCGGGGAAAGGTGTTCGGAAGCATCTACCTGACCGAGAAACGGGGACAGGCCGAGTTCACCCAGGAAGACGAGGTCATTCTCGAAGCCCTCGCCATCGCAGCCGGTATCGCTGTGGAAAACGCCCGACTGTTCGAGCAGTCACGAACTCGTGAAAGATGGCTCACCGCAACATCTGCCATCCGCTCGCGGTTGCTGGCCGGTGACTCGCTCGAGGACGGCCTGCAACTTCTTGCCAGTCGCGTTCGGGACCTGACCGGCGTCGACGACGTGATCGTGGTGATCTGCGAGAACGGCTACGCACAGGTTCACGCCGCGGCCAGCGCCCGGACCACGTCACGTGGAGTCAGAATCCCGGCGACCACTTATCCGTTCGACGTGGTGCGGAGCACTCGAAAGCTACAGGTACTCACCACTTTAGGCGCACTCACCGAACTGGTGCCGTCGGCCGGGAGTGCGGTCGTGGCACCGATGTGCGTCGCCTCGGGTGTAGTCGGCGCGGTCATCGTGGCGTCGAATTCCACCAACACGCACTGGGATCACGACGAACTGACCCGGATCGAGTCGATGGCCGAACTCGGCTCCGTTGCAATCGAGTTCGACGAGAAACAAAAGGCGCAACGCCTGTTGTCCGTTCTCGCCGACCGCGACCGCATCGCACGAGACCTGCACGACAACGTCATCCAGCGACTGTTCGCGAGCGGAATGAGCCTGCAGAGCACGCTTCCGGACGAGACCCTCCCGGAGTCGGCGCGCGCGATTGTCAAACGATCTCTCGAACAGCTCGACAAGACAGTCCGCGAGATCCGGACAACCATCTTCGATCTGCAGACTCCCACAGCCACCGATTCGTCGAGCCTGCGCCGGCGCCTCCTCGATGTCATCGGCGACGCCACCGCACAGTCCGCGGTGACCCCGAGCGTCCAATTCTCCGGCGCCATCGACACTCTGGTGAATCCCGGGATCCACCAGCACGCCGAAGCCGTGCTGCGTGAGGGGTTGAGCAACGTCCTTCGGCATGCACACGCACGCCACATCACCATCGCTGTCACCGCGGACGTCGAATTTGCGATCACGATCGAGGACGACGGCGTCGGACTCCCCTCCGACTTCCACAAGAGCGGACTGCACAATCTGGAGCGCCGCGCCGAACATTGCGGCGGTACGTGCACGATCGTCAATCACGATCCGAGCGGTGCACGCCTGCTCTGGCGAGTACCGCTCGGTCGCACCAACTCGAATCGACCGAAATCCGGTCGTTAGATCCTAGCGACTGCCGCTACGGATTTCGGTCGCCAGCACCGCAGCCTGAGTACGACGCTGCATGCCCAGCTTCGAGAGCAGACGCGTCACGTAGTTCTTGACCGTCTTCTCCGCGAGGAACAATCGCGCGCCGATCTCCCGGTTGGTGAGCCCCTCTCCGATGAGGTCGAAGACTGCTCGCTCCTGATCGGAAAGTTCGGCCAACGGATCAGCTGTACGGTCGCTGCGGATCCGCTGCATCAGCGCCTCGGTTGCACGACTGTCGAGCAGTGAACCGCCGCGCCCGACTGTGCGGACTGCAGCGACCAGATCGGTTCCGAGAATCTGCTTGAGGACGAATCCCGAGGCGCCCGCCATGATCGCGTCGAGCAACGCCTCGTCGTCGGCGTACGACGTGAGCATCAGGCAGCGGAGGTCGGGAAGCATCGAGCGGAGTTCTCGGCACAGTTCGACGCCGTTGCCGTCAGGCAGGCGTACGTCCAGAACAGCGACGTCGGCGTTGCTCTGCGGTACCGCGGCCAGCGCTTCCCCCACGGACGCCGCCTCGCCCACCACCACGAAGTCCTCGACCCCACCGAGTAGGTCGAACAATCCGCGTCTGACGATCTCGTGATCGTCCACCAGGAATATCCGCGTTGTCATCGAACCCCTCCAAAAGACATCTCACGTCGAACGGTACCGGAGACGGTGGACTCAGAACTCATGGAATGCATTCTCTTCACTTGTTGACGTGCCGGACGATGAGAACCGGGCAATCCGCGGTGTGCAGGAGCGCTCGACTGGTCGATCCGAGGAGCATTCCTGCGAATCCGCCGCGCCCGCGACTGCCGACGACTATCAACTGCGCCGTCTCCGCATATTCGCTCAGGACTCGGACCGGACGGTCACGCGCGACGACTCTTTCGACGACGACGTCCGGGTAACGCTCGGTGAATCCGGCCAATTGCTCCGCGAGGACAACTTCCTCACCCGTCTGGATGCTGCTCCACAGTGGGTCGTCGGGGGTGGCGCCCAACGAGGGCTGCACACTCACGTCGCTCCACACGTTGACGGCGATCAAGGTGGCGCCCCGCGCGGAGGCCTGCTCGAAAGCGTGCTCGACTGCCTCGATGCTGCTTTCGGATCCATCGACACCGACGACGACGGGGCCCTCGGTCGGCGGTCGACCGTCGAGCGTCCGTCCTCGGACAACTGCAACCGGAGATTCGCCGTGCGAGACAACCGAGACCGTCGCAGAACCGACGACCAATCCGGTGAATTCGCCGTGCCCGCGAGGGCCGAGCGCAATGATGTACGCGCCCTTGGACAATTCGATCAGGCGATCGGAGACGCTGCCGTCGAGTAGTTCGGTGACGATCTCGAGGTCGTCGTCGATGCTTTGCCGCGCGAGAATCTGTGCGCTGTCCAGACGAGCGGTGGCAGTGCGCCGCAGTTCGTCCTTGAAGCTCTCGGCGAGGTAAGGCTCGGAGTAGTAGAAGGCTGGGATGTGCACCACCGTCGCGATGTGGAGCGGTCGACCGAGCGCCACCGCGGTCCTCGCCGCCCAGACGACAGCCGACGACGCCGATTCCGAACCGTCTACCGCTACGACGACGGGTTTGGTTGCACTCATGTTCGTCCCTCCACAATCGACCACAGAATCTCTTCGCCCTCACACTATTGCCCAATGACGGCAAAAAGGATTCATCAGCCGACGCGAGTCCCGAATCGGACATTGGGTGTTCGGGTGGACTGCGGCAACGGCCCCGCCAACATCCCTTTCGGGCGTCAACGAGGCCACCGGTGCCGGATTCGCACGCAAACCCTGGCTACTCGATCCACGTTAGGTGAAGAACCCGACCGGTCAGAAGTGAAAAAAGTCCTGTCAACAAGCGCCCAAAATCGGGTTTCGTACGCAGGAGATCCCGAACCACCTGCTCTGCTGTGCGCCTTTGTTAACCGCCGGCGGTTAATAAAGGCGCACAGCAGGGTCAGTCACAAATCTTGCGGAACTTCTCGATCAGCTGCACTCGGCCGTTGCGGTCGGCCGCCAACGGCGTGACGTTGAGCGTCGTGACACCGGCTTCGGCGAAGGCTGCGACGCGTTCCTTGACGTAGCTCTCGGGACCGATCAACGACACTGCGCGAACCAGTTCGTCCGGCACTGCTGCTGCGGCTTCGTCCTTCTTGCCCGCGAGGTAGAGATCCTGGATCTTCTCGGCGGCCTCTTCGTAGCCGTAGCGCACCGCGAGATCGTTGTAGAAGTTCTTGCCCTTGGCGCCCATGCCACCGATGTAGAGCGCAAGGCTCGGGCGTACCCAGTCGAGCATGTGGTCGACGTCGTCACCGATGGCCAGTGCCGGCGACGCGTACACCTGAAGCTCACCGAGGCTCGGATCGCGCTTGGCCTTGCCCTTGGCGATCGGCTCACCCCACACGCTTGCTGCCTTCTCCGGATGGAAGAAGATAGGTTCCCAGCCTTCGGCGATTTCCGCCGTCAGCTCGACGTTCTTGGGTCCGAGCGAAGCGATCAGGATCGGGATGCGCTCACGCACAGGATGATTGATCAGCTTGAGCGGCTTTCCGAGTCCGGTGCCCTTCTCGGCGGGGAGGGGAACCTGGTAGTACTTGCCCTGGTACTCGACCTTCTCGCGGCGCCATACCTGACGGCAGATCTCGACGACCTCACGTGTGCGTCCCAGCGGAGCGTCGTACTTGACGCCGTGGAACCCCTCGATCACCTGCGGTCCGGAAGCGCCCAGTCCCATCACGAAGCGACCGTTGGAGACGAAGTCCAGGCCCGCCGCCGTCATGGCGGTCAACGAGGGCGTACGGGTGTAGATCTGAAAGATTCCCGAAGCGAGTTCGATGGTCGACGTCTTGGCCGCCAGGTAACCGAGCTGGCTGACGGCGTCGAAGGAATACGCCTCCGGGACGAAGGCGATGTCGAGGCCCGCCTTCTCCAGGTCACCGACCTCTTCGACGGTTTCGGCGAACCCGCCGCTGTAGTTCAAACCCATACCGATACGCACGTTGTAACCCCAATCCTGACGATTGCTGCCGTGTGCGACGCGCACACGAGCAGTGGTACTCCCATCGAACACTTACTCACATCGAACACTACGGAACCTGAGTCCGCATTCATGTGACTACCCCGTTCATATTCGATGACCGAAATGAACGGGGTAGTGGGAGAGCCTGTCGAGGGTCAGGATTCTTCGGGGCGAACCACCATGACGGGGCACTTGGCCGAAGCGATCAGGGTGTTGCTGGTCGAGCCGAGCAACATGCCGCGGAATCCACCGCGACCACGGCTTCCGACTACGACGAGCTGCGCTTTTGCCGACCAGTCCAACAGCCGTCCGCGTGGGTTGTCGAGGTATACCTCGCGCCGGACCTTCACGTCCGGGTATTGCTCGGACCATCCGGCCAAGCTCTCGCTGAGTACCGCGTGCTCTTCCTCTTCGAGAGACTGCGGGGCAAGCGCAGCGGCCCTCGGGTCTTCGAATGCCGCACTGCCGAGGTCACTCCACACGTGCAACGCCACCAACTCGACTCCGCGGAACGACGCTTCCTCGAAAGCCGCACCGACGGCCTGGGCGCTCAATGCGCTGCCGTCGACGCCGACCACTACGGGTCCTTCCGAGGGCACCGCACCATCGCGGTCTCGGACGACGATGACCGGACACTTGCCGTGACTGGCCACACCGACCGCGGTATTGCCGAGGACTGCTGTCGCCGCCTTGCCTGACGCCGACGCTCCGACGACTACCCGCCTGGCTTGTGCCGAACTCTCGATCAGCCACTGAGTTGCGCTGCCGATGGCGATTTCGGTGTGAACTTCGAGTTTCGGATCGATCTCACGGGCGAACTGTTCCGCCTCCGCCAAGATCGCTTTTCCGGCCTCTTCGACCCATTCGTACACCCCACCCGCGTCGACGTACGGTCCGCCGAAACCGTAAGGCGCGAAGTCGAGAGCGTGGATGATGTCGAGTCGCAATTCGCGCTGGGCGGCGATTTTCGCGGCCTCGCGGAGCGCTGTGGACGCAGTGTCCGAACCCTCGACTCCGACAACAACACTGTTATGTTCGCGTGAACTCATGTGCCCACCTTCCTGAAGAAGTAACCGAGCCACTTTCACTCTAACCATCCCACTTGTCCGGCTTTTTTGGGGTCGCCCCCTCTTCATTTCGGGGACTTAGGTCCCCGAAACTGTTGACGGATAGGAGAATTAGCAGAGCAATCAGGACCAGGTGTGAACAGGATCTCCCGTCCGCATGTTCTCCACGTAACCGCGGAGCATTCCGGTGAGCGCAGTCGAGCGGTCCGCGCCCGAGGCCTCCGCGTGCGCCACTTGCTCGCGTTGCCAGGCGGCACCGGTCTGCCGATTCATGCACCGCCCTTCGATCACGCCGAGGTACCGATCGCGGGCCGCGGCGGACAATCCGAAGTCGGCCAAACCCTCGTCCGCCAACGGCAGCAGCCTTCGCAGGACCAACTCGTCGGCACCGACCCAACCGATCTCCGGCCAGTACAGGGTGGCGTCGAGTCCGTACTTGGCGCCGATGTGCAGGTTCTCTTCTGCCGCATGGAACGACATGTGCGACCACAGTGGCCGTTCCGCATTCACCAATGCGCGAACGGTTCCGTAGTAGAAGGCCGCATTGGCCATGATGTCGACGACGGTCGGCCCGGCCGGCAGCACCCGATTCTCGATACGCAAGTGCGGCTTGCCATCCGAGCAGTCGTAGACGGGCCGATTCCAGCGATAGACCGTGCCGTTGTGCATCTGAAGCTCGCTCAACTCCGGAACCCCGCCCGCCGCGAGCACTTCCAGCGGATCGGTGTCCGAGACATCAGGGAGCAGCGCCGGGAAGTACCGTGAATTCTCCTCGAACAGGTCGAGAACCGAATGGATCCACCGCTCACCGAACCACACTCGCGGTCGCACACCTTGGTTCTTGAGCTCGAAAGTTCGGGTGTCCGTTGCCTGTTCGAAGATCGGAATGCGTGATTCGTGCCAAAGCGCCTTCCCTGCCAGGAAAGGAGAATTGGCCGCAAGCGCCACCTGTACTCCGGCCAGACACTGCGCGGCATTCCAGTGCGCTGCGAATTCTTCCGGCGCGACGCGCAGGTGCAACTGCATGGACGTACATGCCGCCTCCGGCACCACCGAATTGGTGTCGGCCCGAAGGATTTCCACGTCGCCGCCGGGTAGCGCGACACCTTCGACGTCGAGTTCGATGTCCTCTCCTCGCGCGGCAAAAATTTGCTCGTTGAGCAATTCGTAGCGCGGGTTGGCGGTGATCCACTCACGATCGAGATGCTCGAGCTGCAGGGTCGGCAGCATCCCGATCATCACCATCTCGGCGTCGTGCGCGTGGATTCGCGCGTCTGCGACGTCGAGGGACGCCCGCAGTTTCTTCTCCAATTCGAAAGTCGCATCACCGGTGAGTGGGCCGGGCTCGACGTTCATCTCGACGTTGAACTGTCCGAGCTCGGTTTGGAAAACCGCAGAGTCGTCGATGGATTCGAGCACTTCACGGTTGGACATCGCGGGCGTCATGTCGCCGGTCACGAGGTTGAACTCGATCTCCATGCCCAACAGCGGAGCGGGCTTGTCGACGGCGTCTCGGAAGTCACCACCGTCGAGCATCTGCTTCATGGCGTCGACGCACGAGCGCACCTTCTTACGAAAGAGCCTACGGTCGGCTCTGGTGAATTCTCGCGCCGTGACCTCTGCACCCATTGCGCATTCCCCCCTTCGACGATCAACGTCACTGAAGGCTATCCGTCCGGTGTCACCGACAAACGAGAACTGCGGTGGCACCAGGAAGAATTTCCCGACGCCACCGCAGTTCTCCGAAAGTTTCTTCTACGAGTTGTCGACCCAGGTGACAGCTACGCCGCGAGCCTGCAGCCACGCTGCGGGATCGACCTTTGCGCCGTTCTCGGCAACCTCGAAGTGCAGGTGCGGGCCGGTGGACTGGCCACGGTTACCCACGGTGGCGATCTGCTGGCCGGCGTTGACGCGCTGGCCGACGTTGACCTGGTAGTCGTTGACGTGGCCGTACGTGGTGACCGTGCCGTCGTCGTGCTGGACGCGGACCCAGAGGCCGAAACCTGACGCCGGGCCGGCGTCGATGACCTGGCCGTCGGCTGCAGCCAGAATCGGCGTACCGATCGGAGCCGCGATGTCGAGGCCACCGTGGTGTGCTCCCCAGCGCGAACCGAAGGTGGAGGTCAGCGTTCCGGACACCGGCTGCACGGTACGAGCTGAGGTGCCGGGGTTGATCCCAGCGAGGAACTGCTGTGCCTGCGTGTTGAGGTCGGCAGCAAAATCGGGAAGCTCGGGGATGTCGAGAGCCGGAAGTGCCGCCAATTCAGCCGGAACGACAACGCCCTCGGGAAGCAGACCCTGCGGGATTTCGATGCCGGCGATGGTCTGTGTTGCCGGCGCCGCAGCAGCGGTTCCTGCACCCATCTGGCCTGCACCGACGAGGAGCGCACCGGTAGCCGCAGCTACGACACCTGCCTTGACACCGGCACCAGGGCCAGCCGACGGGGTGCGGTGGCGGCCGCTTGCTGCCTCGGGATCGATCTCGAAGACAACATCGTCATTGCCCGTGCGGTGGTGGTTTCCCACAGTGTGTACTCCGTCAGTCGTCGGCGTGCAGCGTCCTTCTGATGAAGCCCGCTCCTCTGTCTGCCGAAGAATGTAACAGTTTGATCAAGGCGGCCGCCACCGTTACCCGATCTTGACCAAAACTATTTGTCGCCGTTCTGTCGGCTGGCGTCCAGTTCTGACTTGAATGCGTCGTATCGTGCCCGGTGAGCGGGTCGACGCCGGATGATCGCCCACGCGATGCCCAGAACCACGAACCAGATCGGCGTGACGAGAAGTGCCTGCAGGGTGTCGTCCTTGGTTGTCAGTGCCCAGAGAATGAAGACGAAGAACGCGAGCACGACCCAGCACATCACGATGCCGCCGGGCATCTTGAACTTCGACGCCTCGTGCAGGTGCGGACGACGCTTCCGGTACACCATGTAGCTCGCCAGGATGATCGTCCATACGAACATGAACAGCAGCGCCGAAATGGTCGTGACGACGGTGAAGGCCTCGATCACGGAATCGCCCGAGAACAGCAGGATCAACGAAGCCAGCAGGAAGATGCACGAGAACATCAGGGCGTTCGCGGGGACCTTGCGTGAGTTCAGCTTGCCGAGGGCCCTCGGTGCGTCGCCTTCCTGCGCAAGGCCGAACACCATGCGCGAGGTGGAGTAGATACCCGAGTTGGCCGAAGATGCAGCGGAGGTCAGCACGACGAAGTTGATGACAGAAGCAGCGATGCCGAGGCCGGCGAGTGTGAACATGGCGACGAACGGACTCTTGTCTGCGCTGATTTCACGCCACGGAGTCACCGCGATGATCACGGTCAGTGCAACGACGTAGAACAGCAGGACACGAATGGGGATGGAGTTGATGGCCTTCGGCAGGTTCTTCTCCGGGTCCTTCGCCTCGGCTGCCGTCGTACCGACGAGCTCGATACCCACGAAGGCGAACACGGCGATCTGGAAGCCGGCGACGAAGCCCATGAATCCGGTCGGGAACATCCCGCCGTCGTTCCAGAGATTGTCGATACCCGAGGTGGCACCGTTCGGCGCCGTGAACCCGGAGACGACCATGACGATGCCGACGACGATCAGGCTGACGATGGCGATGATCTTGATCAGCGCGAACCAGAACTCGGTTTCACCGAAAGCGCGAACGGTCGGGAGATTGAGGAGCAACAGCGCCGCGATCGTCAGCAAAGCAGGAATCCACGCCGCGAGCCCTGGCCACCAGTACTTGAAGTACCCGGAAATCGCGATGACGTCCGCGATGCCGGTGACGATCCAGCAGAACCAGTAGGTCCAGCCGGTGAAGAATCCCGCCCAGGGGCCCAGCAGATCCGCGGCGAAGTCGGAGAACGACTTGTACGCCATGTTCGAGAGCAGCAGCTCCCCCATCGCCCGCATGACGAAGAAGAGCATGAATCCGATGATCATGTACACGAAGATCACGGAGGGCCCGGCGAGCGAGATCGTCTTGCCCGATCCCATGAACAGTCCGGTGCCGATGGCACCACCGATGGCGATCAGCTGGATATGCCGGTTGGACAGCTGACGTGAGAGGTGGGGGTCTTCGCCGGACGGCTTCGTCAGGTCTGGTGTATTCGCGTGGTCGGACACGGAGGATCCCCCTCGTCATACGGTTCATCCGGGGCATCGAAATCGTGCCCGTCGGGGGAACCTCGGAAAATGTGCTCTCTCAAAGTACGCGTGCACTGGCTCACATCACGCATCGGAAAGCGGACGCCGATAACCTGTCGAGGTGAACACTGACAGCACGGCCCATCAAGACGGACATATCGCCGCGACGCTGTTCGATTTCTCCGGAACCCTCTTCCGTTTGGAGGAGAGCGACGATTGGACCGAGCACCTCGTCGATCACCAAGGCGATCCGCTCGACGTGCACGCTCAAGCCGAGCTGATGCGTCGGATGACCGCGCCGGTGGGCAGAACCGTGGAGATGGACGAAGCGGGGATCTACGCGTGGGAGAACCGCGACCGGGATCCGAAGTTGCATCGTCAGGCTTACCTCGACGTGTTGAGTAAGTCCGGGGTGCCCGATCCGGTTCGGGCCGAAGCTTTCTACGCCCTGCTGGTCGATCCGGATCAGTGGTCGCCGTACCCGGATACCGGCGAGGTCCTGAAGTCACTGTCGGAGAAGGGCATACGCACTGCCGTCTTGAGCAACATCGCCTTCGACATCCGTCCGGCGTTCGCCGACCGCGGCTGGGACGTCTGGGTCGACGAGTTCGTTCTCTCGTTCGAGGTGGGTGCAGTCAAGCCCGAACCGGCGATCTTCGAGTACGCCCTCGCACAACTCGATGTGGATGCGGCGCAGACTCTGATGGTCGGTGACAGCGACATCGCCGACGGCGCTGCCCGTGACGTCGGTTGCCAGTTCGCACTCGTCGATCCCCTGCCGACGACCGAACGCCCGCACGCGCTACTCGACGCAGTGCGGAAGTTCGGGCTTCTGTAGGGAGCGCTCAGACACCTTCGGTGAGTTCGCGCAACGACGCGTAGCGCTCGCGCACGTGGGGAGCTGGTTCGGCGTCGAATCGTCGCTCTTCCGGTTTCGGCCACACCGGCGGCTGCGTGTCCCCGGACAGTGCCCATGCTGCTTGCCTGCATGCCCCTTCGGCGACGTACTCACCCGGAGCAGGGATCACGACCGGCACTCCGAGAATTGCCGGCGCGATCTCACAGAGAGCGCGCGACTTCGCTCCGCCTCCCACGAGGAGAACTCGCTTCACCTCGACGCCTTGACGAACCAGGTCGTCGACGCCGTCGGCCAAGCCGCACAGGAGCCCTTCGATTGCGGCTCGTGCAAAGTGCGCAGGCGTCGAGTTCTGCAGCCGGAATCCGTGCATGGCCCCCGTGGCGTCAGGGCGGTTGGGCGTCCGTTCACCCTCGAAGTACGGAATCATGACCAGCCCGTCGTTTCCGAGGGGCGCCGTCGACGCCAACCGCGACAGTTCGGCGTGATCGACACCGAGAATGGACGCCGTCGCATCAAGAATGCGCGCGCCGTTGAGAGTGCACACCAGCGGCAAGTGCAGGCCGGTTGCGTCCGCGAATCCTGCCACGTTCCCGCCGGGATCGTGCGTGGGGGTGGCCGATACAGCCGAGACGACGCCGGATGTTCCGATCGAGATGATCACGTCACCGGGAACTGCTCCCAAACCCAGTGCGGCTGCGGCATTGTCACCGGTGCCAGGCCCGACAATACCTCCGGAACGTGTACTTCCGATCTTTTCGTTCGGCGATGCAACTCGGGGAACATGCGGGGTTCGACCGCGAAATGCCAACGCCAGCAAATCTTTACGATATTCGCGCGTCGAGGCAGCATAATAGCCGGTTCCACTGGCGTCGCCCGCGTCGGTAACAAGCTCCTCGATCGAGCCGGACCCACCCAACTTCCAGGACAACCAGTCATGCGGAAGACACACCGCGGCAGTGCGATCGGCATTGCCGGGTTCGTGATCTGCCAGCCATCGAAGCTTGCTTGCCGTGACCGCGGCGACCGGAACTACACCAACTGCGTCGGCCCACGCCTTGGGTCCGCCGAACTCTTCGACCAGATCGGTCGCAGCCTTCGCCGACCGAGTGTCGTTCCACAGCAACGCCGGTCTGACAACCTCGCCGCCACTGTCCAGACACACCATGCCGTGCTGTTGAGCTCCGACCGATACGGCTGCGACGTCGCCGAGCCCACCCGCCGCGGCGATTGCACTGTCCATCGCCTCGAGCCAGCATGCCGGATCTATCTCGGTACCGACGGGGTGCGCCGCCCGCCCTTCTCGTACCAGCTCTCCCGAATCGGCATCACGGACAATGACTTTGCACGACTGGGTAGACGAATCGATACCGGCTACGAGGGTCACACTGGCGTCCTTTCCGAAGGACCGTCAGCTCGCGTTGGCGACCGCGGGCATCCGGTTGCTGCGCTTACGCAGCGATCGCACATATTCTGCGCGCTCGGTCTCCGTCATTCCACCCCAGATGCCGTACGGCTCGTGGACGGAGAGTGCGTGTTCGCGGCACTGCTGGAGTACAGGGCACGTCGCGCAGACCTTCTTGGCGTTGCGTTCACGGTTCTCGCGGGCGTGTCCACGCTCGCCGTCCGGATGGAAGTACACCGCGGAATCGTGCCCGCGGCACGCTCCCTGCAGCTGCCAGTCCCACACTTCGGCGGTCGGGTACGGCATCGGAAGGTGCTTGTGCATGATGGCGACCTCAATTCCTTACTCGGGTGACACGGATTCGGGTGACTCTGGGCTGACGCCGGGTCGGACTTATCGACGCCTGACCGATTGGCCGAGTCGATGTGCACAGACCGTTGCGAGTTCGCCGGTGACCGGCGGAGTCAGCGCTACGACGCCGTCGTCGAGAATTGCCTGCAGCCTGCGGAAATACTCGTCCGGGGCGAGGCCGAAGGTTACAAAGATCTCTTCGTCAGGTCCACCGTCGAACTGCTGCCACTTACGTGCGAACTCGACGATCTCTTGTGTATCGGTGCGGCTCATCAGGTTCTCCCCTGTTTGTGCGCCCTGCTTCACAGAAACTGCGACTCGTCTCCTCGGACGCCCGTGGCAGTGAGTCAAGACACAGACTATGCCTACTTCTGCTTTTTCACAAGACCTACTTACGTCTTTTTGTGGACAAAGTATGCGAACTTTCGCACGCTGAAGTTACCGACGAGGAATGCTTGAATAGGACAATGACCCGACCGTCCACGACTCCGGCTACTGCGGGAGAGGTATTCACGCTGATACGCAGCGGTTCCGCAACCACGCGCAGCGAGATCGGGAAGCTCACCGGCCTGTCCAGGACGGCGGTATCGGCCAGGGTTGCAGCACTTCAATCGCTTGGTTTGATTGCCGATGACGACGAGGGCCCGTCGACAGGCGGTCGGCCGCCGTCCACTCTCACGTTCGCGAACTCGTCCGGCGTGGTTCTCGTCGTGGCAATCGGTCGATCGCGGGCACAACTTGCCGTCACCGACCTGGCGGGCACGATCCTCGCGGCAGAAGACATCGACAAGTCGGTCGGGGTCGGCCCCGACGAACTGATGCCCGAAATTGCCGAGCATCTTTCGTCACTACTGGCCCAGGTCCACCGCGCGTCTACCGAGGTCATCGGAATCGGACTGAGCATTCCCGGAACGGTCGACGTCGCCGCGGGAGCAAGCCTCGACTCTCCGATGATGGCGGGGTGGGACGGAGTCGCGCTTGCCCCCTATCTGGCATCGGTGACCACGGCTCCGCTGTTCGCGGACAACGATGCCAACGTGATGGCTCTGGCCGAATTGAGCGAGCGACGCGAGAGTGCGCCCAACCTCCTGATGATCAAGGCGTCAACCGGCCTCGGCGCAGGAATCGTCATGGGCGGAGTCCTCCAACGCGGTTCACTCGGAGCGTCCGGCGAGATCGGGCATACCAAAACCGCTGCAGCGCGGGGCATGAAGTGTCGCTGCGGCGACGTCGGCTGCGTCGAAACTGTCGCCAGCGGTTGGGCTCTCGTGCACGCCCTCCGAGATCAGGGCCGAAGCGTCGGTCACGTGCGTGATGTCGTCCGCCTCGCCCTGGACGGCGACAGCGAAGCCCGCCGGCTCATCAGAAGCAGCGGCCGACTGATCGGCGACGTCATTTCCGGCGCGGTCAATCTCCTCAATCCCGAGGTCCTGATCATCGGCGGCGACATGGCCGAGGCGGACGAACTCTTCCTCGCCGGGCTTCGGGAGTCCGTCTACGGCAACGCAACGGCGCTTGCCACCCGAAAGCTTCAGATCGCTTCGGTCAGCCACGGCGCACAATCCGGCATCCTCGGTTGTGCGGTTCTCGTCCTCGACCATCTGCTCAGCGCCAGGGAAATCGATCTGCGGATCGCGGCGTCACTCCACACGTGAGTCGCTGACTTCTCGCACGCTCCGCATCAAACAATCAGACTTTTCCGGCATCGCTTGTGTTGACGCTCACACTTCTGCATAATTCATTACCTACCGATCATTCGGTTGTCGATATCGACGATGAGATCGCGCAGGAACGCTCCGAGTCAGCCAAAAGCATGCACCGAGCACACCGGCAACGTCGCAGATCGAACAGCGTTTCTCCCCTGTTCCGACTTCGCAGTTTCACCGTGTCGGTGAACCACGTGACTGGCAGAAAGTAACTCGATGACCACAACCAGAACTGGCACCAAGCCCGCCGCGAAGGAATACGACCGCGCCGCGATGGCGTCGATGGTCGGCACCACCGTCGAGTGGTACGACTTCTTCATCTACGCCCAAGCTGCAGCCCTGATCTTTGCCGACCTGTTCTTCAAGCCGATGGGCTCGGCAGGCCAGATCGTCTCCTACGTCACGGTCGGCATCAGCTTTGTCTTCCGTCCTCTCGGTGCCATCGTGGCCGGCTATCTCGGCGACAGGCTCGGCCGCAAACGTGTCCTGGTCGCGACGTTGGCGATGATGGGTGCCGCGACGGTTCTCATCGGCGTGCTGCCGACGTATGCATCGATCGGAATCTGGGCACCGATCCTGTTGATCCTGCTTCGCGTCGTCCAAGGATTCTCGACGGGCGGCGAATGGGGCGGGGCCGCTCTTCTTGCCGTCGAACACGCACCCACCAAGCGTCGAGGATTCTTCGGAGCGTTCGTACAGATGGGAGTACCGCTCGGAATGTTGCTCGCCACCGGCGTTTTGGCACTGTGCACGTTCACCCTCACGGACGAACAGTTCACCACCTGGGGATGGCGGGTGCCGTTCCTGCTCAGCGTCGTGTTGATCGGCGTCGGCTTCTACATTCGAAGCAAGGTCAGCGAGTCACCCGTATTCGCCGAACTCAAGGAACGCCGCACCGAGAGCAACACGCCTATCCGAACTCTGTTCAAGAAACACCCGAAGCAGGTCGTACTCGCGGCGCTGTCCTTCATCGGCACAAACGGCAACGGCTACATGGTGATCGGCGGATTCATCGTCGCGTACGCAACCAAGACCTATGGCCTGGGTAAGACCGAACTACTGATTGCCACGCTCGCAAGTGCCGTCACGTGGGGCGTTTTCACCATGATCGGCGCCTACTGGTCGGATCGACGCGGCCGCACCACGGTGATGAACGTGGGCAACCTCGCAATGGTCCTCTTCGCGGTGCCGTTCTTCCTCCTCATCGACACCGGGAATCTCGGCTGGATCTACGTGGCGATGATCCTGTTCTCGGTCGGACTCGGGCTGTCGTACGGACCTCAACCCGCGTTGTTCGCCGAACTGTTCCCGGCTTCGATCCGTTACAGCGGTGCGTCGATCTCCTACGCGGTAGGCACCATCTTCGGCGGCGCCTTTGCTCCCACCGTCGCACAGTGGCTCCTCGGCAAGACCGGTGGCACCCTTGCCATCTCGATCTACCTCGCCCTGCTGGCCGCGGTCTCGTTCGTCGCCACGATGCTCATCAAGGATCGATCAGGACGAGACCTGATGGTGTAATCGACCTGAATGTGGACGCCCAACGGCGTCGCGATGCCGGAGTTTGTCAGCCGAACTTTCGAAAGGCGAACTCCGGCAACTTCTTCGCAGCATTCGCTGTGCGCACGATCTTGTGGTTCTTGCCTCGCATCAGCGCCAGTTGGATCCGCGATTCGATCCAGAACGCGCCGCGAGGCGAGCGGTTCCAGGTCTTGTGCAGCAACGTCTTCGTCGCTGCGACGGCGTCCGGCGAGCGAACCGCGATCTGCGACAGCAGTTCCTGCGCCGGCTTGATCGGATTGTCGCTGACTCCGCTCACGAACCCCCACTCGAGAGCCTGATTTCCGTCGAACAGTTCAGCAGTCATGGCGAGGCGTTTCACGACGTCCATTGCCGCGAGTTCGCGCATCGTGACCGTTCCGGTCATGTCGGGGATCAATCCCCACTTCGCCTCCATCACCGAGAACGTGCAATCGGGGGTGGTGAATCGAAAGTCTGCGGCGAGCGCCAATTGCAGTCCCCCACCGAAGCAGTGCCCGTGAACGACCGCGATGACCGGCACGGGCAATTCGCGCCACACCCAGCACGCGCGTTGAAAGAGGTTGGTCTTCTGACCGGGAAATTTCGCGAAGGCCTTCGCCATGCGCCTCGGTTGCTTACCCGCAGAGGCGAAGTCCAACCCGGCCGAGAACGCGTCACCCGCGCCTTGAAGAATCACGCCCCGGATCGAACGATCAGCTTCGATAGTTCGAGCGGCGTCCACCAGGGCGTCGAGCATGTCCAGATCGAGACCGTTGAGTTTCTCCGGTCGGCTGAGCATCACGTACGCCACCGACTGCACTACCTCGACACGAACGCGATCACTCACGGCTACTCCTTCGGTTAGACATACCCCCGACGAACTTACCTGAGAGTAAGTTCGTCGGGGGTCCGTCATGCCATCTCCGCAAGAAGTTCCATGGTCACTTTGCCGGCAGGATCCGAATCAGTGGATGAAGGCACGGCCACGACGGAGTCCACTCCCGCCGCTCGGTACGCCTCGAGTTGCTCGCGGGCATCGGCCGGAGTCCCGACGATTCCCACCGTTGCCACCATCGCGTCCGAGACCTGGCTCAAGAGCTCGCGCGGCGCGGCCCCGGCCCTGGCTGCCTCGATCACATCAGCGAAGCCCGCGCGGACGAACATGTCCGAGTACCCCGGAGCAGCCAGATACGGTACGAGCCCGCGTCGAAGTTGATCGATCGACACCTGTGACGGTCCATTCTCGGCGACGGCAGCCGGTGCCCACACCGACACGAAAGGCATGCCGGTTTCCAACTCGGCAGCGATTTCCTTGCACCGTGTGATCAGGCGCCCCGCTTGCTCCGGGCTGACCAGATTGAGCACCAGTTCGTCGCCCAACTCCACCGCGGCCCGAAGCGCCTTGTCCCCGAATGCCGCAACGATCAGCCGCCCACCTGGCGGCTGAAGTCGCAGCCGATATCCGCTGGTCCGCATCACCGTTCCGGCGACTTCGCCCCGTTCACCGTCCATCAGCGCTCGTACACCGCGGGCGGACTCCGCGAGCGCCCGAGCTGCCCCGGACCTGCTTCGTCCATGCCATTTTTCGACCACGACAGTGCTGGACGTACCCAAGGCGATCGACACGTGGCGCCCGGTGAGATCGGCCACCGACGCCGCCCCGATCGCGATCATCGCCGGATCACGAACCGTCACCGCGAGTGGGCCGACCACCAGTTCGGAGTACTCGAAGCCGACGCCGACCGACGTCGCCAGCGCAAAGGCGTCGTACGTCGCCATCTCCCCCACCCACACTCGGCCGAACCCCAGTTTGTCGGCGAGGCGCGCGGTAGTGGTCACCTCCCGCGGCGGACGGTCCTGCCACAACCCCAGGGAGATGTCGATGGTCGGCAAACCTCTACTCGAAGTCGGAGACAAGACCCATTCCCTCCAACAGTGTCGGACGGTCGTAGTACTCGAGCCACTCGGTGATCCGTCCGTCTGCCATGCTGAGGATTCCGACAACAGGAACGACGCCATGGGTACCGTCGAAGTGGAAGTCGTCCACTCGCTGCACAAATACCCTTCCGTCGATCACGCCGAGAGACTCGATCTTCAGTGTGATCCGTTCACACTTGCTTGCCAGTAACGCAATTCGGCCCGCAACGGCCTCCTTGCCGACAAGAGGTTCCTGCATGACGCTGTGGAGCACACCGTCTTCGGCGAACAGGTCGACGACGCGTGTCCAGTCCATGACGTCCCACGCCTGGAACATCTCACGCGCCAACGCAAGCTTGTCACTGTCGTTCATCACACTCATGCCACACTCTTCTGTCGAAGCTCACGCTTGAGGATCTTTCCGGTCGAATTGCGCGGCAGTTCTTTCCGAATCTCCAGCCGCTCGGGAAGTTTGTACGACGCGATGCGCTTGTCCTTCAGGAACGCGACCAGAGCGTCCAGCTCGAGTTCCGTCTCGGGCCGCAGCGTGACCACTGCTGCGACGCGCTCACCGAGTACTTCGTCGGGGTCGCCGATGACGGCCACGTCCGCAACGGCCGGATGCTCGGCGATCAATCCCTCCAGTTCGGCTGGGGCGATGTTCATTCCGCCGCGGATCACGAGGTCCTTCCCCCGGTCCAGGTAGCGGAGAAACTGCCCGTGATCACCGGCAATCTCGAAGATGTCTCCGGTGCAGAGGAATCCGCGCTCGTCGAACGGAGACGGCCGATCGCCGAGATAGCCGGCAAAGACCGTCGGTCCGCTGATTCGCAACTCACCCGGGTGCCCGACTTCCGTGATGTCCTCGCCGGTGACCACGTCGACCAAGCGAACGTCCATCCAGTCCGAGATTCTGGTGCTCCAGCGGAAGTTCTCGACACCGAAACGAGGGAAGTACCGTGCGCGGTCGTCCGGATCCGGCATGTCCGCAGGCGAGGAGAGCAGACTGATGCCTTCGTTGGACCCGAAGAAGTTGATGACTCCGATTCCATATCGCTCCTGCCATCCCCGCACCATCGGAGGTTGCAGTGGCACCGAACCCGAACCGATCCGAGTCAAGCTCGACAGGTCGACCGCCGCGAGCATCGACTCGTCGGCGAGCAGCATCCACAACAGCGCAGGCGGCGCTACCGTGTACGTCACGCGCTCGGCCTCGATCTGCCCGAGGAATACTCGAAGGTCGAACGGGTGATGCTGTACCAGTACACATCCCGTGCGGAGCCACGGCAGGAACATTCCGTTGATTCCGGCCATGTTGACCATCGGGAACGGGTTCAACAAGACGTCGCCGACTCCGATGTCGGGAGCGTCGATCGTGGCCCAGCAGATGGCCAGCCACTCGTAGTGCGAACGTGGGACACCCTTCGGTTCGCTTTCGGTCCCGGAGGTCCAACAGATCGTCATCGCATCGTTGGGGTCGTTGGGATCTTCGGTGATTCGTACATCCAATTCACTGCGCTGTGTTTCGGTGGCCGCCCGAGGACTCAGCCCCACGACACCGGCGGGCAACTGGGCCGGAAGCTCGGATGCGGGAGCGTAGGCGAACACCGATCTCAGAGAGGGAATCCGGGATCTGATTGCAGCGATCTCCGTAGCAGGGAGTCTGTCACCAAAACTGGGTACGGTGACAAATGCTGCAAACGCCGCCTGGTTTGCCATTCCTTCCACTTCACGTTCGCGGTACTGCATGGGCAAGGGTGAGACCACGATCCCCAGAGACCACGCTGCAAGGTAGACCTCGACCAATTCGACGGTATTGGGCATCTGCACGCCCAGAACATCTCCCCGGCCCAAACCCACCTCGGAGAAGCCGGCAGCGAGCGCGATGACTTCGCTCTCCAGTTGGTTCCAACTGAGGCGTCGCGGATCTCCGCCGGACAACTCGCTCCGGTTCGCCGGATCAACCACGGCAAGTTCGTCACCGCGTACCCGCACCTGCGCCCGGAACACCTGATCGATCGTCTCGTCGGACCACCACCCTTTCGAGGTGTATTCGTCCACCTTGACGCGAGGATGCAATCCCCTGTGTGCCTTGTTCATTCGCGTACTCGTTTCAGTTCTCGTAACGGCCGGAAATGTCGATCACGTCGCCCTGCTTCTCGAACGCCTGGGTAGCGGCGTTCCACTCGAACGGCTGGAATGCCAGGATTCCCAATGCATGGTCCGCGGTCATCGTGAATTTGATTCCGTCGATGAACATCGGCGGGTGGTAGTCCTGCGTTCGTGCGGCACTCATGATGCTGGCGCGTGAGAGTCCGTCAGACGACTCAGAGGCCCGAGTGAAGTTGTCCACCAACAGGTCACCGATGGCCCAGCCGTTCACGGTGTAGCTGTTGGTCGGGGAATCGGCACCGTGAGCAGCCGCACCGGCCAGGTAGTCACGTACCGCCGCGTCGTCCTTGTAGAGGGCGTTGTTGGGATCCTTGAGCCACACCATCACCTGCTGCCCGTCGGCAGCATCACCGGCGGGCGCATACAGCGTCGCACCGTCGACGCAGTTCGACGGTTGAATCACGGTGTCGGGCTTCCATCCGACACGTCCGATCGCCTGAGTGATCGCGAGGCAATCGGTGGTGACACCGGCCACCACCAATACCTCGGCGCCACTGGCCTTGAGGGTCGATGCCGCCGTCTTGGGGTCGGTCAGCGCCTCTTCGGCTGCGATCTCGAAGTTCGTTCCTTCGATCGCGGACTTGAAGCCGTTGGCGATCCCTTGTCCGGACTCGGTCTGGTTCGTGGCCAAGGCAACCTTGGCGCCGCTCGGATACTTCTTCTTCAGGCTTTCGACCACTACCTCCATCTCGACGCCCGGATCCGGAAGATACTCCGTGGTCCACGGAAAGTCTTCGATCACCCGGAACTCGGGCATGCCTGCCTGCGCGAAGAGCAGCGGAACACAGGCAGTGGTCTGGTCGTCCGCAATCGCGTTCAACTGGCCTGCTCCGAACGTGCCCAGAACGTCGACCTTGTCCTTCTGAATGAACTCTCCGACATTGGCTTTGGCGCGCTCCGGGGAGAAGGCATCGTCCTTGACCACGACGTCGAGCTTGACGCCGCCGACGCCGCCGGCCGCGTTCTCGACCTCGAACCGTGCTCGCATTCCTTCGATCACGTTGCCGACCGCGTCGGCGAGCGGGCCGGACGTCGGCCCACTCCACCCCACCGTGAGTTTGTCGGTGATCGGCGCCGCGGCACCACTGGGATCGCTGCAGTCGTCGACCGATACTGCTCCGGCCGAGGTCGACGTGTTGCTCTCTGCGTCGGAGTTACCTCCGCAGGCCGAAAGGAGTAGTGCCGCAGCGGCGATGACTGCGGGAATCGTGGTCTGCCTTTTCATATCGTCCAGTTCCTTGCTGTGAGTTGAGAGAAACGAGAGTGGGCGAGGGAGACGGCGCTCAGGTGCGGGGTTCACCTTCGCGATACTTGGGATGGTCTGCGGGAACCACGAGGACAAACCGTCGGAGAACGCTGTTGATCCGGCCGACGATTCCGTCCGGCATCAAGAACACGATCGCGATCAGCACCGCGCCGAACACCACTCCCGACACGGGGCCGTCGGTGACGCTTCCGGTGTAGTACGGCAGGAACACCACTGCCGTCGCCCCGACGATCGGGCCGAATTGCGTTGCGATTCCGCCCAACACCAGTCCGGTGATGAACTCGATCGACTTCATCAACGAAAAGGACTCGGGTGAGAGCGCGCCGATGTACATCGTGAACAGCGAACCTGCCAGACCGGTGATCGCACCGGAAAGTCCGAAAGCGAGAATCTTGACCCGCGCGACGTTGATGCCGTTCGCACTCGCCGCAATCTCGTTGTCGCGCACCGCAACCATTGCCAGACCGAATCGACTCTTGACGAGATTGCGGATCAGGAGCATGACCACTGCCAGCGTCACTACCGAAACCCAGAAGATCCAGAGATAGGTGTCCGCGCGGGTCAAACCCGTCCATTTCGGCGGGACCAGAAGATTCGCACGAACGACCATGCCGGCCGCGCCACCGGTGAGATCCCCGGTCTTGCGGATCACTTCGGGAAACGCCACAGCGACGGCGAGGGTAACGAGAGCCAGATACAGCCCTTTGATCCGCAAGGAGGGAAGCCCGACGAGAAGTCCTAGTACGAAACACAATACGACTGCCATCGGGATTGTGGTCAACGGCGAGTATCCGCGATCGACGATCAGAACGCCGGTCGTGTACGCGCCGAGGCCGAAGAAGGCAGAATGGCCGATCGACAGAAGTCCGGTGTACCCGCTGACGATATTCAGTCCGGCGATGGCAATCGCGATGATGAAGACACTCGTGAACTGCCCTACGCGAAACGGCGCGCTCTGCGACACGAGGAGCAGGGCACAGACGGCAGCCACCAGCAGAACCAGTTGGAGTATCCGGTACGACGTCGATCCGGCAACCACCACGCGCGGTCGCCTGACTGCCTTTTCGGCGACCGCGGGTTCATTTCTCTCGGCAAGCGTCGTCATACCCGCTCCAGTTTCTTGGTACCGAACAGTCCATTGGGTCTGACGAAGAGGATCACCACGATGATCAGTAGCGCGGATGTCTGCTGCAGCGAACCGCCGATGACCGAAATGTAGCCGCTGAGCATCGATTCCAGAACACCGATCGTCAACCCACCCACAACTGCGCCGACAAGACTGTCCAGACCGCCGAACAGCGCTGCCGCAGATGCTGCGATGAAGATCGGGAACATGGTCGTGAGGCCGAGTTGTTGCGGCGAGAGCGGAGTGACCAGGACACCGGCCAGTGCGCCGATCGCTGCCGCAACACCCCAGCCGATTGCGAGTATCCGGCTGGTCGGAACTCCGGCGAGAGTGGCAGATTCGGCATTGTCCGCGACGGCACGCATGTGCAGACCGACTCTCGTCTTGCGAAAGAGCAAGGACATCAACACAAGTAGGACAACGAGCGCAACCAGTACGCCCAGTGCGTCGCCGTACACGCGCGCGCCGCCCACCGAGATGTAGTCGGTGGGACCGTTGGGAAACGGGCTCGGCATGATCTTCGTTTCGCTCCCCCACAACATTCCGGCCAACGAGTTGAGCCCGGTGAACAATCCCAGTGCCACTATCAGCACTGCCATGTCACTTCTACGTTGAACCGGCCGGATGAGCAGACGCTCCATCAACGCCCCGAGCAGGAAGCCGAGAGCGAGAGCCGCTCCGATCGCGGCCCAGATCGGCCAGGACATCGTTGTGAGCCACCACGCCACGAAGGTTGTGAACAGGGCCAACTCGCCCTGAGCGAAGTTGATCGTGCCGGTGGCACGGAACACCACCACGAGTGCCAGCGCGAGAATTGCGTAGATCGATCCGTTGGTCAATCCGGAGATGAGTCGTTCGAGAAAGAGTGTCACCGTTTACTCCTGGTACCCGAGATAGGCGCTGCGCACGACGTCGTCGGAACGAAATTCCTCGGGCGTGCCGGCAGCGACGATGGTGCCTACGTCGAGCAGGAAGACCTTCGACGCGAGTTTCATCGCGAGATCGGCATTCTGTTCCACGATCAGCAGTGCAGTTCCGTCGCTCCGGTTGATAGCACCGAGTGTGTCGAACAATTCGGCGATGACGATGGGCGCCAGACCCAGGCTCGGTTCGTCGCACAAAAGCAGGGTGGGACGGCTCATCAATGCCCGCGCGACCGCGAGCATCTGCTGTTCACCGCCTGACAGCGAACCTGCCAACTGTGTGGACCTCCTCGCGAGCACCGGAAATGTCTCACACCACCGCTCGATGTCGGCCTCGATCTCCGCCTTGTCGTTGCGAAGCGCAGCGCCGACGAGCAGGTTGTCACGTACCGACAGTTGACCGAGAGTTCCACGGCCCTGTGGGACAAGGCTGACGCCGGCGGCCACGGCGCGTTCAGGTTTGGATCCGAGCGGCGAACCGTTGAAGGTGATCGTTCCCTGGTGCGGAATCAATCCGGCAAGCGCACGCATCATGGTGGTCTTGCCGGCACCGTTCGCGCCGAGAACAACAGCCACCCCGCCGGGTTCCACGTCGAGCGACACCCCGTGCAGTACATTGCCTCGCCCGTAACCGGCATGCAGATCGTCGACGCTCAGCAGGCTCATGCCGCTCGCCCCAGATAGGCATTGATCACGGCGTCGTTCTGCTGGATCTCCGCCGGAGTACCTTCAGCGATCTTGTGGCCGAAGTTCAGTGCGACAACGTGATCGGAGATACCCAGCACCAATCCCATGTGGTGTTCGACCAGAAGCGCTCCGAAGCCGAAGTCGTCGCGGAGCGAGACGATCAGTTCTCCCAACTCCTTGACTTCGCTGTGTGTGAGCCCGCCGGCGGGCTCGTCGAGCAGAAGCAGCGAAGGCTCGGACATCAATGCTCGTGCCAGTTCGACGCGCTTGAGTGTTCCGAACGGAAGGCCTGCTGCCGGCGCGTTCGCGACGTCGACGAGTTCGAGGCGTTCGAGCAGGTACCAGGCCTTCTCTCGCAGTTCTCGGACTCGGGCGCGCGCTGGAGGCCAGCCGAGAACCCCGCTCGCCAGTCCGAAGCGGCCCCGAGACGATCCGCCGACCATGGTGTTGTCGAAGACGCTCATGCCGCTGAACAGTGCGAGATTCTGGAAGGTCCGAGCGATCCCTGCAGATGCCAATGCATAGGGCCGCAATCCCAAGAGGTCGGTTCCTTGCCAGGTGATGACACCGCGACTCGGTTCGTAAATCCTTGTGATGCAGTTGAACAGCGTGGTCTTACCAGCGCCGTTCGGCCCGATGAGTCCGCAGATCTGGCCGGCGTGGACGTCGAAGCCGACGTCGTCGAGAGCCGTGACTCCGCCGAATTCGATCGATACATCGGAGAGCGTGAGTACGACCGGGTCATTCGCGGGTTGTGCGGGTGGTGTGTTTCCAAGCATTGGTTTCACCTCCTCGTGACACTTCAATTAACAGTGTGATAGAGATTACTACAGTAAACAGAGGCACTCCGTCAACGTGCGGCCCCCGATCCGGAGCCGAGAAGGGACATCATCGTGAGGTCCAACAACATTCACGCAGTCGACAGCGGCGGGGGCCCAGACGTCAGGGACTACAGCCCGGTCGACGCTCTCGTCGCCAAGCAGGAAATCTACGAGGTTCTGGCTCGTTTCCTCCGAGCTGCCGATCGCGGCGACGTCGAGGACGCCAGGCGGTGTTATCTACCCGGCGCAACCGAAGACCACGGGGGTGTCTTCACCGGCACCGCCGACGACTACATCGACCACATCGCCGGGGCCATCACTCACCCACGGTCACTGACCACCCACGCAATGACCAACGTCCTGATCGAACTCGACGGGGACACAGCACACGTCGAGTCCTACGTGCTTGCCTTCGCACGAATCAAGCACTCGGACGGCATAGCCGACACACTCACCTCGGCGCGCCTGATCGACCGCTTCGGCTACGAGGACGGCAGGTGGGGAATCCGCCACCGCGCCCTGCGGTGGGACTGGAACCACGACATGGCCACAGCCGAAGGCTGGATCTTCGGGATGCTCGCGCCTGAAACGTCCTTGAAGAAGAGCAAGAAATTTCCCGACGACCTCATCTACACCCGGCAGACACAGGAGCACTCATGACAAGGTTTCGCGGAACGCCGATAGAGGGCGCGACTGTCCTCGTCACCGGCGCCAATCGAGGGCTCGGCTTGGCCTTCGTCCAACAGGCGAAGTCGATGGGTGCCGCCAAAATTTATGCAGGGGTGAGAAATCCCGACGAGGCGCCCGCCGAGCTGCGATCCACCGGAGCACACATCGTCGAACTCGACGTGACCGATCCAGGACTCGTCGATGCAGCGGCCAGGGAGTGCGGTGACACCACAGTGGTCGTCAACAATGCCGGACTGTTCACCGGGAATCGGTTGATCGAGGCCTACGACCAAGCGGCTGCGCGAGCCGAGATGGAGGTCAACTACTTCGGGCCTCTGACGATGATCCGCGCCTTCTCGCCGGTACTCGCCGCCCGCGGCGGAGGATCGATAGTCAACGTCCTGTCGGTGGCCGCAATCGCTCCGACCGCCTTCATGGGTGGCTATTCACCGGCCAAGGCGGCTGCTCTGTCGCTCGGCGGCATCGCTCGCGCCGAACTCGAACCGCACGGCATCACCGTCACGTCGTTGATCGTCGGCAGCGTCGACACCCGCATGGCGTCACATGTGCAGGGCCACAAGGAAAACCCTCTCGACATCGCGGCAACCGGACTCGCCGCCATGCAACGCGGCGAGTGGACGTGCGACACCGATTTCATGGCAATCGACGCGCGTGCGCGCCTGGCCCGCGACCCGATTCGGTACGAACGCGGACTGGGCAAGCTCCTCTTCGCCGGCGAACTGACCACCCGATCATGAGCGATCCGATTCGTGTTGCCCAGTGGGCGACCGGTGCCATCGGCAAGACAGCGCTACGCGGAATCATCGATCGTCCCGACCTCGAGTTGGTCGGCCTCTACGTGTACAGCGACGCCAAGGCGGGTCGAGACGCCGGTGACATCGCCAGACGAGCACCGACGGGGGTGATCGCTACACGCGACGTGGACGAGATCATCCGCTCGCGCCCACAGGTTCTCATCCACAGTCCGCGGTTGCAGATTCCGTACGAACGCCACGACGACGATCTGTGCCGTCTGCTTCGCGCCGGGATCAACGTGATCACGACGGCCGGGCAGCACTTCCCCCGCGCACACGGCACCGAACGCGAGCACATGTTCGCCCAAGCATGCAAGGAAGGCGATTCGACGCTCTACGGGGTCGGCGTGAGCCCAGGTGTCATCGGCGAGCGATTGGCGTTGGCGCTGACGGGAACATCGATCGAACTCGACCGAATTACGATCGACGAGGTGCTCGACGCTCGCGGCATGCCTGACCCCGACTTCGCGTTCACCGTCATGGGAATGGGTTCGCCCCCGAAGGACCTGGACGGCACCGGGCCGTTGCCCTCGCTGTACGCGTCGCTGTACCTCGAGACCATCGCGTTCATGTGCGAGCGCCTGGGCGTCACCTACGACGAGGTCGTGTCCGATCACAGGGTCGTTCCGGCACGTAAGGATCTCGACGTCGCCGCCGGACGCATCGCCGCGGGAACCGTCGGAACCACCGAATGGCGCTGGCACGCAATGGTCGACGGAAAGCAGTTCCTCACCCTCGCCATCATCTGGACCATGGAACCTGATCGCGACGAATACGCGGGACGGGACCAATGGGAAGTCCACCTCTTCGGCAAACCCGAGATCGTGATGACCGTCAACCTGGTCGAACCACAAGATCCGAACAGTCGCACGACAGCCGGTCAGTTCATCACTGCAGGCCCGGCACTACGCGCCGTCGAGCATGTACTCGCTGCTCCCGCCGGCATTTTCGAACCCCCTGTCTTTGCCCCCTTCAGATTGGAGCATTCAGCATGACAACTCAGCCGACGGACGTAGGTTCGACTGCCACCCGTGAACCTGCCACCCGTGAACCTGCCGTCCGTGAACCTTCCGTGAACGCGCTCCTGCCCGACGGTCGCCCCGTGCAGAATCTGGAAGACTTGCTACGCAGCCGGGCGATTGCCAGTCCGGAGAGCACCGCCGTCATCTCCGATGACGGGCGTACCAGTTTCCGCGAACTCGACATCGAAACAAATCGTGTCGCGAATGCACTTCTGCGCGATGGTGTTCGACCCGGCGACCGGGTGGCGTACATCGGGGCCAATGCACCGTCTTTCCTCTCCGTCCTGTACGGATCTTCGAAGATGGGCTCGATCCTGACGGCCGTCAACAATCGGCTGGCACCGGGCGAGGTCGACTACATCCTGAGCAACAGCGAGCCGACCGTCGTCGTACTCGGAGCAGGCGATGAGGGCCTCTCCGACGTCGCCGCGGCGGTCGGTAGCGTCCGGACCGTCGTCACGGTGGACGGTTCCGGAAACTCGATCTCGTGGAACGACTGGCTTTCCGGTGTCGGCGACGACGATCCGGGGTCGTCGCGCCGCCCCGACGACACAGCGCTGATCTTCTACTCGTCGGGAACCACCGGTCACCCCAAGGGAATCGAACTCACCGGCGCCAACCTCGGCCGTGCCCTCGCCACCATGTATCACCTGCTCGATCTCGACACCGACTCCGTGGCTATGTGCCCGGTTCCGTTCTTCCATGTGGCCGGACTGGGTCTCGCCCTGGTCACGACGCTCGGCGGTGGCGCTCTACTGCTCGAGACCATCGCCGGACCTCTCGAACTCGTCGCGCTGATGCAGGAGTACAAAGTCACGCATGCGGTCGCCGTTCCCGCGGTGATCAGCGTCCTGACCTCCCTTCCGGCTGTGCGCGAGGCAGATTGGAGTGCCCTGCAGTTCCTGGTCTACGGAGCCGCGCCGATGCCACTGCCCCTGTTGCAAGACGCGACCGAGGTCTTCGGGTGTAGTTTCCTGCAGGCATACGGTCTCACCGAGTCGACCGGCGGCGTCACCATGCTGACCCCGGAAGATCATCGGGCGACCGACGAGTCGACCGCGCATCGGTTGAAGTCCGTCGGGCAGCCGATGTTCGGAGTGCCCATCCGCATAGTCGATCCCGTGACGCTCGAAGACGTCCCGGTCGGTACCCGCGGAGAGGTCGTCATCGGCGGCGCTCACGTCATGAAGCGTTACTGGCGTAACGAAGCAGCCACTGCGGCCACCATGTTGGACGGCGACTGGCTTCGCACCGGAGACGGCGGATCGTTCGACGAGGACGGCTATCTCTACCTCCACGACCGCCTCAAGGACATGATCGTCTCCGGCGGTGAGAACGTCTATCCGGCCGAGGTGGAGAGTGTTCTCTCCGGCCACCCCGGCATCCGCGAGGTCGCGGTAGTCGGCGTTCACTCCGATCGGTGGGGTGAGACTCCCCTTGCCGTGGTCGTTCGAGCTGCTGATTCGGATGCAACCGAAGCGGAGATCATCGAGTGGTCACGCGAACGACTGGCTCACTTCAAGTGCCCCAGTGCGGTTCGGTTCATCGAGGAGCTGCCACGCAACGCTAGCGGGAAGCTGCTCAAGACTCGTTTGCGACAGGACTTCGCTTGAGTCCATGACACGAATTCGGGGCCGGTCGCTTCGAGCGATCGGCCCCGATTTCTGTCATTCGATGTGAAGCACGCTCAGCGTGGGTGAATCCGGAATTCCACGCCGCCGACACTCAGCCCGGGCTCGACGGCAGACGCGCCGCTCGACGCCGCCAGATCGATTGCAGTGAGCATCGACCGCTCCCCCGGAACGAACGACACGACGCGTGATCCCAGCCTGATCGAGAGTGGTTGCGCCGAGACCGGTTTCTTTCCGAACACTTCGGCCCACAGCGTCGCCGTCCTCGCCGGATCGGGCGAGGACACGTCGACGCCGAGGATGTCGTCGACCCAGGGATCGAGGGAAACCTCATTCTCCGTCTCATCCCAGAACCACTCGTCGGCGTCGGGAATCTCGTCGAGTTCTACGAGCAGTCCGAGATCACCGGGATGAAGTTGGACGATCCGGTGACCGTAGGCCTCGAGATCTGCCACCGTCCGAACATCGGCCGCAGCTGCACGTTCCAGATAGGGCTCGATGTTCGAAACCTGGATCGAGAGTGCATAGCCGCCCTCCCCTCCGCCCTTGCGGATCCATCTCGCCAGCGAGACCGTCTCGTCGAGCGGTGCGACGATCTCGAGAAATGCCTGCGGCCCGACGGCCAAGGTCTCGTCGGCCAAACCGATGTCTTCGAGCAGTGGATCTGTGAATCCTGGTGCCAGATTCAACGCTTCACGTAGTTGTTGACCGGTCTTGTCCAGGTCTCGTGCACCGATCACCACCTGCCGCAGGGTCTCCCACGTGCCCGCGTCGTGCATGCCCGTCACAGTCCGACCGCTTCGGCGGCGGTGTCGGCACTCTGCCAGCGTCGGAGCTCGGCACCCGGCGCCCACGTCGAGTGGGTGCCACTCGAAATCCGTTCGGGAAGGCGAAGTTTGCACAATGGTCCGTCTCCGACGCGGGCAGCGTCGAAGATCAAGCAGAAGGACGCGTCCTCGTTCATGTCAGTGGTCAACGTGATGAGATAGCCGTCGTCTTCGGCGGTACCACCCACGCGTGGTGCCATCGAGGTCTCGCTTCCATACACGCCGTCACCGAAGGAGAATCGTTCCTCGTTCCCCGTCAGCAGGTCGTGTTTGACCAAGCCGTCGAACAGGAACCACGACGGCTTACCAGAAGCCGCATAGGCGTATCGGTACTTCTCACCCGCGAAATTCCCGTTCATCATGCCGAATTCGGTGATCGAGTCACTGAGTTGCTCTTCACGCGTGGCTCCGGTGACCAGGTTCAAACGCCAGCGGTGAAGCCGGGTCTGCATACGATCGAGAGCGAGGAAACGGAAGGCGCGTTCCCACTGATTGCCCATACCGTTGTCCGACGGCTCCGGATCACCCTGGTAGAAACCGTCCAGAACAATCTCGTCGCCCTCTTCGTAGGCGTTCACGAAGTGCAGGACGTAGGTCGGATCGGCCTCGAACCACTTGATGTCAGAGGTATTTCCGCGGCGTGGGATGACTCCGAGACGCAGCGGGATATCGGGATGGAATTTCGCGACGTGCGCGCCCTTCTCCAGCAGAACCGGATCCCAGAACAAGGGGCAGTCGTTGAGGATCGCGTAGTTCTCCGTGAAGGCCATGTCGTGGGGCAAGCGCGGACCGGGAAGTGGGACGTCGACGTAGTGGACCAACTCGTTGGCCGAGTCCACGACGCCGTAGTGCATGTACGGCGCTTCCTTGCTGTAGTTGAAGAACAGCATTTCTCCGGTCTTGTCGTCCACCTTCGGATGCGCGGACACACCCCATTCGAAGGGGAACTTGCCGTTCCAGCTTTCCTTTCCGAGTGTCTCCGCCGACATCGGATCGAGACGATACAGATCTCCGCACTGGTAGAAGCTGGTGAGAGCAGTCCCCCGGTGAACGACGACGTCGGTGCTGGACGCGTCCTTCATCCGGGTGCGCGCACCCTTGCCGCCCTCGGGGCGACTGAGTTTGGGAGACTCGGCAAGCCCGGCCCACAACGCAGCGCCGGCATCCTGCTCGGCCGCCAAGCCGTCGGTACGTACGAATCGGTTGCGGTAGAACGACTCTCCGTCGCGAAAGCCCACGATGTGAATCATGCCGTCACCGTCGAAGGGGTGATACGCCTTCATCGAGGGATGGAGCGGATTCTCGGTGTTACGCAGGTAGACACCGTCGAGGTCTTTCGGAACCTCACCGAATACGACTTCGAGGTTGTCCGCTTTGAACTCGGTGGTCTGGGGTTGCCACGGGCCGGTGCGATACGGGTGATCGTCATCGGCGGGAAGGGTGGACAACAACTTGCCTACGATTTCGACGTCCATGGAATTCTCTTTTCGACTGATGGGGAAAGGCTGGGTTGGGCTGCACTTTCAGGAAACTGCGTCGACGACAAAACTGACGGTGGTGGCCGTACTTCCACCGAAGTTGAGCGTCGCAAAGCGGCTCGCACCCTCGACTTGGAAACCGCCGGCCGTTCCCGTCACCTGATGGGCCGCGTCGAGAAGCATTCGAACACCACTGGCACCCACCGGATGACCACCGCCGATCAGACCGCCGCTGGGGTTGATCGGTAGCTTGCCGCCCATGGCGATGTCACCACTCTCGATGGCTTTCCACGACTCGCCGGGCGCGGTCAGACCGATGTGGTCGATCGCGAGATACTCACTCGCCGTGAAACAATCATGTGTTTCGATCCCGTCTATCCCGGCCAGGTCGACTCCGGCCCGGGAGAAGGCACCCATCACCGCATCCCGAACGTGTGGCATCACGTAGGGATTATCGGCGTCGCGGGCCAGCTTCTGCTCGAGACCTAAACCAACTGTCCGGTGACCCCAGCCCGCGATCTGGGCCAGCGGAGTCGCCGCGGCATCAGGATGCTCTCGGAGGTACTTGTCCGTCACCAGCACAACCCCGGCGCCACCGTCGGTCACCTGACTGCAATCGAATCGTCGAACACCACCTTCCACAACGGGATTGGTGGTGTCGTCACCACCCGCATTTCCGAGTAGATCGGGCACCACCCAACCGCGTGTCTGCGCGTTGGGGTTGTTCTTCGCGTTTGCGAAGTTGATCTGCGAGATCGCGCGAAGGTGAGATTCGTCGATCCCGTAACGCCGCCCGTACTCCTTCGACACACGGTCGAACATGTACGGCCACATGAATTTTGCTTCCTGACCTTCGTGTCCGACCCAGGCTGCAGCGCCCAGATGGCCAGCCGCGTCATCACCCGGAACCGTCTTCTCCAGTTCGATACCCATCACCAGAGCCACGTCGTAGTTGCCGGCGCGCAGGTCTGCCATCGCTGCAAGTACAGCGATACTGCCCGATGCGCACGCCGCCTCGTGCCGAGACGAGGGCACACCCCACAGGTCTGGATGCACGGTGGCGGGCATCGCGCCCAGCTGACCTTGGCCGGCAAACAATTGCCCGAAGGCATTACCGACGTGGATCACCTCTATGTCGGTGGCAGGAACCTTCGCCGCGTCCAGGGTGTGGTTCACCACCTCTTCGGCAAGGTTCGCGAAATCGAGTTCCTCACGGGTGAAGTTCCGTGCGAAGTCGGATTGGTACCCGCCGAGAATCCAAATGTTCGAAACAGTCATGACCTCTCCCCTTGCCGATCCGGCCTCGGTGACGTCACCGAGATACCCGCGCAACGGCGGTTGTAATTTCACCGCAACCGTACTACAACTAGCAGAGTAACTCTACTAATTGAAGGGTTGAAAATGACTGATGCTTTTGTCCTCGACTACGTGCGAACGCCGCGCGGTCGAGCATCGGCGCGAGGCGCCCTCCACGAACACAGCCCAGTCGATCTTGTCGTCCACCTGGCCAAGGCTTTGCAGGGTCGAACGAACCTCGCCGCAGAACAGATCGACGACGTCGTTCTCGGTTGCGCATCGCAGGTGGACGAGCAGGGCGCGAACATCGCGAGAACTGCCGCACTCCTTGCCGGTTGGGGCGACTCCGTCCCCGGCGCAACCCTCAACCGATTCTGCGCATCCGGCGTCGACGCAGTCGGCCAGAGCGCGGCCCGCATTCGCGGCGACGACGTGTCCCTCGTCGTGGCCGGTGGCGTCGAAAGCGTCTCCCGGACTCCGATGTTCAGTGATCGAGGACCGCTGTGGACCGATCCGGCAACTATCGCGCAGATCGGTTCCATCCATATGGGTGTTGCCGCCGACTTGAATGCCACGATCGAGGGGTACTCCCGCGACGAGTTGGATGCGTACGGCGTCGAAACCCAGCACAAGGCTGCCGAGGCCTGGCGCAACGGCGCATTCGAGCGGTCCGTTGTGCCTGTCCCCGGCAGAAATGGTGAAGCCGGAATCGCGCACGACGAACTGGTCAGGGCAGAGACGACGGCAGAGGGACTCGCCGCGCTGCCTCCGGCCTTCGAAGGGCTCGGCGCCGCCGGTCAGGATGCACTCGCGCTCGCCGCCTACCCTGAGGTCGGCAAGATCGAACACCTGCACACCGTCGGATCCTCTCCCGCCATGGCCGACGGCGCAGCGCTCCTACTCCTCGGATCCGAGAAAGCCGCGGCGAGAGCCGGCTTGACCCCTCGCGCACGGATCATCGGATCCGCCTCGACTTCGGTGAATCCGGTCCTCATGCTCACTGCGGGCCAGAGCGCCGTGGAGGCAGTCATCGCGCGAGCCGGGCTTCGTCCACAGGACATCGACGTGTTCGAGTTCGCAGAGGCGTTCTCCGCACTATGCCTACGGTTCCGCCGCGATCTTGACGCCGGGCCGGACCGCATGAACCCCAACGGAGGCACGATGGCGATGGGCCATGCATTCGGCGCCACCGGAGCAATTCTCGTCGGCGCATGTGTCGACGAACTGGTACGGAGCGACGGACGCTACGGTGTGGCCGCGGTCAGCGGCGCCGCCGGTGTCGGAGTCGCGGTGCTCGTCGAACGGATCGCCTCATGACCGTCAGTTCACTCTCCGGCCGCGTTGCCGTCGTCACGGGAGGGGGTAAGGGCCTCGGCCGTGCCGTCGCACTGCATCTCGCGAGCCGAGGGGTCACGGTGATCGTCAACAATCGGAATCGCACACTCGACGGGAGCGGCCGAGGGCCTGCAGATCAGGTTGTCGACGAAATCCTCGAAACCGGTGGACAGGCCGTCGCCAACCACGACGACGTCACCGACCCCGAGGTCGGCCGAAAGTTGGTGGACGACGCTCTCACTCGGTTCGGACGACTCGACTTCTGCATCACCAGCGCCGCGGTCAGCGGTCCACAGATGCTTCATCGCACCACCGCCGAGAACCTCAGCACCGTCATCACGACAAACGTCGTCGGAACCGCACTGGTCGCCGCCGAAGCCTCCCGAGTGATGCGCGAAGCCGGATTCGGGCGCATCGTGATGATTGCCTCGACCGCAGGACTGCACGGAGAACCCACCGTGTCCGCCTACGCCGCCAGCAAGGGTGCCGTCATCGCATTGGGACGCACCGCAGCCGGCGAAGGTGCGAGTCGCAATGTGTTCACCAATGTCGTACTGCCCTATGCCACTACGCAGATGACCGAATCCGGAATGGATCCACGATTCATCGACATCATGGGGGCCGACCTGGTAGCCCCGGTGGTCACCGCCCTCGTCGATCCCGAGTCCACGACCAACGGGCAGGTGATCGTCACGGCAGGCAACGGGGTGCGTTCGGCCGACGCCGTCGAGGGCTCGACCGAATTCTTGCCCACCACCACAGAACTCGATGCCAAAGCGCTCGACGCGCTACTCGTGACCAGCCGACTCGGCGCTCCTCACACCTATCCGAGCGCACAGGAAGCCTTCGCGGACTTCGCTTCCGAACTGCTCGACCACCACAATCAGAAAGCGCGCGCATGACCGACATCCCACTGGGCGACCTTGCACTGAACTTCGGTGTGAGCGCACTCGCCGTCCTCGTCTTCATCGCAGTCGTGATGGCCGTCGCCATCCGGATGAACAATCACTCGATCATCGACATCTGCTGGGGGCCTGGCTTCGCCGTCGTCGCCGTCGTCTCGTACCTGACGTCCATCGGGTCGGACGGCAACGATCTGCGTCGCCTCGTCGTGCTGGCTCTGACCGTGGTGTGGGGAATGCGACTCGGCCTGTACATCGGCTTCCGAAACCGTGGGCACGGGCAGGACAAGCGCTATACTGCCCTGCTCAAACATCAACAGGGACCGCTGGTTCCGTTCCTGATTCGCAAAATCTACGGCCTCCAGGGCGTTCTCATTCTCGTGGTGTCGCTGCCCGTCCAGTTCGCGATGTACGAGTTTCGCGCCCTCGGAGTCCTCGGCGCGATCGGCATCGCGGTCTGGACCGTCGGCTTCGTCTTCGAATCGGTTGGAGACTACCAACTTTCCCGCTTCAAAGCTGATCCGGCCAATGCCGGGAAGGTGATGGACCGTGGGCTCTGGGCCTGGACCCGCCATCCCAACTACTTCGGTGATGCATGCGTCTGGGTCGGACTGTTCATCCTCGCGCTTGGTGATCCATTGGCGCTGATCACGATCGTCTCTCCGATCGTCATGATCAAACTGCTGGTGAGCTACAGCGGTAAGGCCCTTCTCGAACGCGGCATGCGCAAGAGCAAGGGGCAGGCCTACGACGACTACGTCGCCCGGACCAGCGGATTCTTACCTCGTCCACCCCGTCCGGCACGAAACCACGCGTCGTGAGCGCCCCCACGAGTGGTCTCGCCGACGTCTTCGATCTGGAATCGACCGGCCCGGACCGGTGGCAAGGGTCGAACGACGGTGTTCGGCTGCCTCAGCTGTTCGGCGGCCAACTGGTAGCCCAGTCGATTCTCGCAGCCGGGCACACGGTTACCGACGGCAAAGCGATCAGTTCCGTCCACACCCACTTCCTTCGCCCGGGGTCGACGAATCGCGCGACCGAGTTCTCGGTAGATCGCCTTCGGGACGGAAAACGCCTGTCCACCAGAGGCGTCGACGTCCACCAGGACGGACGACTCGTCTGCCGTTCGACGGTCTCTGCCTCCTCGATCGACGAGGGCATCACTCACAGTCGCGCAGTACCCGCCGCACTCCCGCCCGCTGAGTGCGTGACGTTGCAGGAGTTGGCCGAGGCAGACGGTGGGTTGGGAGAGGTGTGGGAGGAGTTCTCCGCCATCGAGATTCGTGTGTCCCCCATCGATTCGCAGTCCCCCACGACGCATTCGGCGGCGCCTCCGCGCAACATCTGGATGCGTTCGGCTCAGCGGCTGAGCGACGATCCACTGATTCACGTGGCTGCTCTCGCCTATGCCAGTGATCTGATGCTGATGGCAACCGCGCTGACTCCGCACGGCTACGACATCGGGCAGGAGCACTCGCTCGACACGGACTGGACTGGTGTGTCCCTCGATCACACGATGTGGTTTCAACGCCCTGTGCGGGCGGACGAGTGGCTGCTCTTCGAGCACTCGACCCCCACAGCTCACACCGGCAGAGCAGTAGTGAATGCGGCGGTCTTCGATCGATCCGGACTCCAGATCTGCCAGATCACTCAGGAAGCGTTACTCATTGCCCGCACCGAGTGATTCCCGACTCTTTCTGCAGACCATTCGGTACGGTCTCGCGGTGCCGCAGGGTGCGCGGCCTATGATTTCGGGGTGGTACGAGTGAATGCAGCCGGATCTTCGACACCCACCGCGTCGGCGGGCGTCACCGAGTTGCCTGCCGGCGGCCCGAACGCACTGGCCGTCACGCTCGGGTTGTTGGGGGACGAGTGGAACCTCTGGATTCTGCGATTCGCCCTGTTGGGGTCGCGGCGATACAACGACTGGCTCGCCCTCGGGGGAATCTCCAACTCCGTATTGTCCTCACGGTTGGCGGTCCTGACGGCCGGCGGAATGCTCGAGCGTCGTGAGTATCAGCAGAACCCGCCCAGACACGAATACTCGGTCACCCGCAAAGGGCAGTCGATCTGGCCCGTCCTCATCACCATGTGGTCGTGGGAGAAGCAGTGGGCGCCCAACGAAACCCAGCCGCTTCCACCACTGCGGCACAGCACCTGCGGAAACGACTTCACCCCGATCCTGCGCTGCAAGGAGTGCGGCGAGGACGTGGACGTACGATCCCTGGACTCCCAAATGGGTCCGAGTGGGGACTTCTCACGCAGTGTCCCGGAAGCAACATCGCGACGACGCTCCACCAAGTCCGAACGCCGTCCGGAAATTCTGGCTCACACGATGGAACTTGTCGGCAATCGCTGGTCAGCGGCGATCATCGGTGCAGCTTTCCGAGGCGCTCGCCGCTACGGAGAGTTCGCCGAGATCACCGGTGCACCACCGGCGATAGTCGCGGATCGCTTGAAGCACCTCACCGAGATCGGTGTGATGGAAACGCGTCCGCTTCCGGATCGCCCACAGTGGTCGGAGTATCGACTCACCGCCAAGGGCACGGCGTATTTCCCCGTGGTGATGTGCATGATCTCCTGGGGTCAGCGTTGGTTCAGATCCGCGGACGGCCCGGACATCGTTCTCCATCACAAGGCCTGCGGTAAACGGTTCGAAGCACGCTTGGGTTGCAGTGTGTGCGGTGAAGAGTTGAGGTCTTCGGACATCGAGGCCGTCGACCTCACCACCTCGGTTCACGTACCCGGGTCCGGCTGGTCCTGAGGTCCCCGCTCAGCCGGCAGTGCGGATCCGGTCGAAGCTCCGGCCTCGGTGTTCGAGCGGCAGCCTGTCCCCTCGCCCGAACAGTTTGTTGCGCAGCGTTCCCTCGTCGTAGTCGCTCTGGTAGGCACCTCGTTTGGTCAGCTCCGGAATCACATGCTCCACAATGTCTTCGAAGGTTCCGGGAGTCACCGCGTACGCGAGATTGAAACCGTCGACGTCGGTCTCGGACACCCACTCCTGCAATTCGTCGGCGACCTCCGCGCCGGAACCGACAACGATCGGGCCGAGCCCGCCGATGCCCGCCCACTCCGCGATGTCCCCCACCGTCCATTCGCCACCTTTCTCGTCGGCCTGGCGAAACGATGCGACCGCGGATTGAATGGCATTGCTCTCGACGTTCCCGATCGGTTCGTCCGCTCGGTATCCGGAGAGGTCGATTCCCATCCACCCCGAGGTGAAAACGAGCGCGCCTTCACTACTCGCGTAGCTGCGGTAGTCCTCGAGCTTCGCCTGGGCCAACTCAGGGGTTCGGTCGGTGATGATCGTCAACAGTGTGTAGATGCGGGCCGAGTACGGATCTCGCCCGACCTTCGTCAGTTCGTTTCGGATTCGGGCAACGGTGTCTTTGAGAATCGCCTTTGTCGGTGCACCGACAAAAATTGCTTCGGCATTCTCGGCGGCGAACCGAACCCCGCGAGGCGACGCGCCGGCCTGGAAGATGACCGGCGTCCGCTGCGGAGAAGGTTCGGAGATGTGGATGCCCGGAACGGTGAAGTGCTTGCCTTCGTGCTCGATCGGATGAACCTTGGCGGGGTCTGTGTAGACCCCGGTGGTTCTGTCACGCACCACCGCGTCGTCTTCCCACGACGTTTCCCACAACTTGTAGAGAACTTCGAGGTACTCGTCCGCGTGGTCGTAGCGATCGTCGTGCTGGAGTTGGTCGTCCTCGCCCATGTTCCGTGCGGCCGAGGGGAGGTATCCGGTGACCACGTTCCACCCGATTCGCCCGTTCGTCAGGTGGTCGAGGGTGCTCAAGCGCCGAGCGAACGGGTAGGGATGCTCGAAAGCTGTACCTGCGGTGATCCCGAAGCCCAAGTGCTCGGTCACGGCAGCCATCGCCGACGCCAGCAGTAGCGGGTCCGAGACCGGTACCTGCGCGCCCTGCCGCAGCGCTGCGTCGTGATTGCCGCCGTACACGTCGTACGTTCCCAACACGTCGGCCAGGAACAGCCCGTCGAATCGTCCACGCTCGAGGAGCTTCGCCAATTCCGTCCAGTACCTCAGATCCGTGTACCTGGACGACTGGTCCTCCGGGTGGCGCCACAGACCTGGTGATTGGTGGGCGACGCAGTTCATGGCAAAGGCGTTGAATCGGATTCTGCGGGGCATTCCCGCACGATGCCGTGCCTGCTCCGCGGTGAACACCATTGCGATCAGTGCGATCGGTTCGGCTCCTGCTTGCACCCGGCGATACCGTCGACTTCGCGACCTCGTCGGCGGGCCGCTACACTGACTAGCGCAGCTGTGACGCCCGAGGCTTCGTGCCGACAGGTCGAGCGGACGCAACAGCAGTATCGGGAAGCGAAAACCCCGGCAGCACAGGGTTTTCAGCGCTTGTCGGTACGCTCCCCGCCCTCGTAGCTCAGGGGATAGAGCATTCCTCTCCTAAAGGAAGGGTCGCAGGTTCGAATCCTGCCGAGGGCACCAGGTGGGACTCTCCCCACATCGGCGCGACCAACGTGCCATTCTTGAATTCATGACGACGCCTCACTCCACGGCTACTCCCCCGAAGAACATGTCTTTGATCCCGGGTGGGACGTACTGGATGGGCTCCGAAGATTTCTATCCGGAAGAACGCCCAGTTCACCAGGTCACCGTCGACGGATTCTGGATGGACACGACGGCGGTGACGGTCGCCGAGTTCCGACGCTTCGTGAAGGCAACCGGCCACGTCACCACTGCTGAAATCGCCCCGGATGCCGCCGACTATCCCGACGCCGATCCAGCCCTCCTCGTCCCGGGATCGTTGGTCTTCACTTCGCCACCCGGCCCGGTTTCACTTGACGACTACACCCAGTGGTGGTCGTTCACTCCCGGCGCCGACTGGCGCCATCCCGAGGGCGCCCACAGCAACGTCGGGGGACGTGAACGGCACCCCGTCACCCACGTGTCGTACTTCGACGCCCAGGCCTACGCCGCGTGGGCCGGCAAGGAACTCCCGACCGAGGCCGAGTGGGAGTTTGCCGCCCGCGGCGGACTCGATCGCCAGGCCTACGTGTGGGGCGATCACGACTCTCCGGGCGGGCGGCCCGGTGGCAACGTATGGCAGGGCCAGTTCCCCTGGGAGAACCTGCTCGAGGACGGTTACGAGCGCACCGCTCCGGTCGGAAAGTTCCGGCCCAACGGCTACGGACTGTTCGACATGGCCGGGAACGTGTGGGAATGGACGGCCGATCACTACACGTCCGACCACGCCCACAGTTCCAAGAACGTCGCGCCGGCCTCGTCGTGCTGCATTCCTCGTAATCCCCGAGCGGAGTTCGCCACGGAGGCGTTGGCGGGCGAACCCTACGCACGACGGGTGATCAAGGGCGGCTCACATCTGTGTGCACCGAACTACTGCCTGCGCTACCGCCCTGCCGCGCGGCAGGGCGAATCCGAGGAGTCCTCGACCTGCCACGTCGGCTTCCGGTGCATCATCCGCATTCCGCAGACGTAAATCAGAAGGGCACGTCTCCGAGGATTGCCACCCGCTCCATGACGCGGCGATGAGGGAAGTAATCACTCGCTGCGTAGTGCTGGGTAGCCCGGTTGTCCCAGAAGGCAATGGAATTCGGCGCCCACTTGAAGCGGCACTGAAAGTCCGGGACCTTGACCTGCGCGAACAGCAAATTGAGCAGATCGTTGCCTTCGACAGAATCCATATCCGGAATGTGGGTGGTGAAAAGGCTGTTGACGAACAGCGTCTTCCGCCCGGTCTCCGGATGCTTACGCACCATCGGGTGCAGAACCGGCGGGTACTGCTCCTTCATCTGTTCCAACTTCTCCGGGCTCATGCCGCGTCCGAAGGACGGCACGAAATCGTGGATGGCGTCCTTGCCGTCGATCAATTCCTTGATCTCGTCGGGGAGGCAGTCGAAGGCGTTACCCATATCAGCCCAGAGCGTGTCACCACCGGCAGGCGGTACGTCGATCGCCCGAAGTACTGAACCGAGCGGCGGCGTCTTCGTCCAGGTGACGTCGACGTGCCAGATGTTCTCGGTTCCTGGACTGTCCTCTCCGCGTTCGAATCTGACGACTGCCGGAACCTCTCCCTGCGGGAGAAGTGGATGGACCTCGAGTTCGCCCCAATGGGCAGCGAAGTCACGATGATTCACGCTCGAAATCGGCTGGTCACGGAAGAACACGACCTTCCATTCGAGGAGGGCCCGACGCACGTCCTCGATCTGTTCCTCCGACGGGTCACGCAAGTCGATATCGCTGATCTCGGCACCGATGAATGGTGTGACGGGTGTCAGAGTGAACCGCTCGTACGGCCTCGATTCAACGCCTTCCGGGTTTCGCCTCATTCCGCGTGGTCCGAATTCGATTGTGTGATTGCCGATTTGGACTGTTCGTGAGGATGTAAGGGTAGCCATCGAATGACTCCGTCCTGTCGTGTCGTGTCGCGGGGTCACACGTCAGTCGACGCGTGCACCCGCTTTGCTCGTGTGCGTTTGTGTGCGCTTTGGGGCGCGGTCAGTGCTCCTACCGCGAGATCGACCAGATGATCCACTGTCGTATCGAAATCTGCCTGCACAACCGGGTTTTCGTCTTCGCGGCGCTGCTCGAAGATTGCCAGAGCGGAGACGCTCATGTTGAACGTCAGATCGATCCGTTCGACCGCGACGCGGCGAGATAGATGCGGCAACGCCCGCGTCAACCTGACGACAACTTCGTTGATCCCCTCGCTGACCTCGCGGAACTCAGCACTCTGCGTATCCACCGACGGTGAGATTCGGGCAATGAACCTCGCATAGTTGGAACCGTCGACCGTCGCCAGAAAATCTGCCAGCGGGTACAGAAAGGCTTCGACCAAAGCACGGACCAAGTCGGTCCGCCCACTGGCGTCGATGTCGTCGAGATACGTCAGTCGCGCTGCGTTGATCTGATCCATCCGATGCCGGAATACGGCCAGCACCAGACCGTCTCGCCCACCGAAGTGATACTGAACTGCAGAGTTGTTGCGCTGCCCGGCCGCAGTCGCCACGTCCCGCATGGACACTTCGTGAATACCTTGCTCGGCGAACATCCGCTCGGCGACGGCGATCATGGCGTTCTTGGCATCCAACGAGGCGGGCATACACCGACCATATAAGTCACTGTCTTAATTCCGCAAGCCCCATCCCCTGTGCGCGGTTAGGGAGTGCAGGGACTCCTTAACCACTCACGGGGGTAGTTGTCCCAGTCAACGAGACATACGCCGCCAACTGAATTCCGATCGATACGCTCCAGATTAAGACGACTGCTTAATCCGCCCGGTTTTGCACACGCCAAGGAGCCTGCTGGTGAATCGCCATTCCATTCCGATCATTCCCGAGACGCCGAACGTCGCGGCCGCCGTGTACTACCCCGATCAGAATCCCCCGTACACCCGCCCGGAACCGCTTCGCCCGCCGGCCGGGGCCCCGAACGTGCTGCTGATCATGATCGACGACGTCGGATTCGGCGCACCCTCCGCGTTCGGTGGCCCGTGCCGCACCCCCACCGCCGAGCGTTTGGCCGAAACCGGCGTGAAATACAGCCGATTCCACACCACGGCTCTGTGCTCGCCGACGCGTGCCGCCACACTGACCGGGCGCAACCACCACAGTGTCGGTATGGGTGTCATCTCCGAAATGGCCAACGCGGCACCGGGATACAACGGGACCCGCCCCGCCTCTGCCGCCACGGTCGCACGCGTCCTACAGGGAAACGGCTATGCGACAGGTGCTTTCGGCAAGATGCACCAGACCCCGACGTGGGAGACCACCGCTGCCGGGCCGTTCGATCGTTGGCCAGTCCGTGAGGGTTTCGACAAGTTCTACGGTTTCCTCGGTGCCGAGTCCGACCAGTTCACCCCGGTTCTCTACGAGGGCTTCACGATGGTCGACTTACCCAAGACACCACAGGAGGGTTACCACCTGTCCGAAGATCTCGTCGACCACGCGATCGAATGGGTCGAGGGCGTCAACACGATGGACCCCGACAAGCCGTGGTTCTGCTACCTCCCCTTCGGCGCGTGCCACGCTCCACTCCAGGTCCCGGACCGCTACCTGGACAAGTACGTCGGCGAATTCGATCACGGGTGGGATCGCCAACGCCAGATCACCCTCCAAAAGCAGAAGGAACTGGGCGTCGTCGCTCCTGACACCGAATTGGCCCCGTGGGCTCCGGGGCTCCCACACTGGGACGAACTCGACGACGACCAGAAGAAGGTCTCGGCCCGTCTGATGGAGTTGTACGCGGCATTTCTCGAGCACACCGACGACGAGGTAGGCAGGCTCGTCGACCGGTTGCAGGACATGGGTGTACTCGACAACACTCTGGTGCTCTACATGATGGGTGACAACGGCGCTTCCGCGGAAGGCGGAATGGAGGGCTCGTTCAACTACCTCGCCGGCCTCAACGGTTACAAGAGTGCGACATCCGACGTACTGGCGCGCTACGACGAATTGGGGACCGAAACCAGCTACCCGCACTATCCGGCGTCGTGGGCTCTGGCTCTCGACACCCCGTACCAGTGGGCCAAGCAGGTTGCGTCCCATTACGGCGGTACCCGGAACGGCCTGATCGCCCACTGGCCCAAGGGGATCGACAAGCCAGGCATCAGGGAGCAATGGCATCACTGCGTCGACATCACGCCGACGATCCTGGAAGCTGCCGGTATTCCGGCACCGTCCAGCGTCGACGGGGTGACCCAGAAACCGATGGAAGGCGTGGCGATGAACTACACCTTCGCCGAGCCCGACGCCGAAGAGCGCCACACCACACAGTATTTCGAGATCTTCGGCAACCGCGGAATCTACGATCACGGTTGGACCGCAGTCACGGCCCACCGCGCACCCTGGCTGATGGCCACTCACGGCCTCGAGCTCACACCGATGAGCGAGGACCGTTGGGAGCTGTACGACACCTCGGTCGACTGGTCGCAGGCCCGCGATCTCGCAGACGAGCATCCCGAGATCCTGGCCCGGCTCAAGGAAAAGTTCCTCGTCGAGGCGGCCAAATATCAGGTGCTGCCGCTGGACGACAGAACGGTCGGTCGCCACGCCACCGCGGAATCACGACCCCCGCATCCGATGATGGGCCGCAAGACCCTCACTCTGTACCCACACATGAACGGTCTGGTCGAGAAAGCCGCGCCGACGTTCTTCAACCGCTCATACACGCTGACCGCGAGTCTGGGTAGCGTCGCCGACGGCATGCTGGTCAGCCTCGGTGGCCGGTTCGGCGGATTCGCTTTGTACATACTCGATTCCGTCCCCGTCTACTGCTACAACTTCAGCGGCGGTGGTCGGACCTTCGTGCGTGGGCGCAACCCGCTGGCACCCAATGCACGCGAGGTGTCCGTCCACTTCGAGTACGACGGCGGCGGAATCGGCAAGGGTGGAACCGCAACCCTGAGCGTCGACGACGAGGTGGTCTCCGAAGGCCGGATCGAGAAGACCACTCGGGCGATCTTCAGCATGAACGAACAGCTCGACGTCGGCATCAACCGGGGAAGCCCGGTCGCGGAAGAGTTCGCGGACAAGGGCACGTTCCGCTACGGCGGCAAACTCCACAGCGTGACCGTCGACTTACGATCCACCCGAGAGGTGGTGTCCGCAGAGGAACGGGAGAAAATCTCACTCGCCGTGCACTGATCGACCAGGCGACGCTCGCCGATTGTGCAGCCGCGCAGGCCATCTGCCGCGCGGCTGCACAATCGCCCTGCGTCTATCCGACCGTGTACATCTGCAGGCACGGCCCCACCGGGCGACCTTCCAGGATGTCGCGGGCCTTCTCACGCGCTGCGTTGAACTCCCAGGGCGCAGTGGTGCCCGGCACTCCGAATCGATATCTGCTCAAGGCACATGAACGCTGCGGTTCCGGTAGACGATCCAAGGCAGGTACCGCGTCGACGGAGAGTCCGTGTAAGTAGGAAACATCGATGCTCTTGCCGCCCTCGAACCGTTCCACGTTCTTTTGCGCGATGTACGCGTCGGGGTTGAACACCGCGAAGGCCAGCAGCGCGACGGCCGAAGTGGCGAGAACAGCTGTGGGCAGCCACTTCCCGGACATCCGAATACCTGCGACGAGCAACAACACGAACACGAAGCCAAGAAGCAGCTCTGTCGCGAAGACGCTGACCCGGAGCACCGTGAAACCGTACTGATTCTCGTACAACCACATCCGGTGCACAGCGGACGCCACGATCACCAGGCTGAAGACACACAGGGCACCCAGCAGTCCGCGGGCAAGACGCCTCGATCCAGCGTCGCGGCGGTCGATGTACCGCACTGCGACGGCGATGACGAGCAGCGTCAGCACGGTAACCGCCATGAGCTGCCAGAAACCCTCACGCGCATAGTCCGCATAGGTCAGTCCATCGGTCACCTGTACGTGCTCGTCTCCCCCGAACAGCGTCTTCGTCTGTACTGCGACAAAACCGAGGAACAGCACGTTGAGTACTCCGAGCGGGACCGCCCACTCCCACATCGGCAACGGCGTCGCCGGCGCAGGTGCAAACGCGTCCACCGTCGGCGTTCTGCGGCGCAGATACACCGCAACCAGCGTGCCGAACGCCATCACGACGCCGGCAAAGATCCGTGCCCCCGGGTTCGACACCGAGATGGCCGGAGCGAAGCCGCCGAAGATCTTCGCGAACTCCGGATCCGCACTCACGAACAAAGATCCGAAAATCAACAGGAGAAGAATCGACACTGCGCCCACGACGACAACTCGCGCCGCCGGCACCCGCGGAGCAGAGCGGGTAGCGAGCTTCCGACGACGAACGAAGTTGACCGTCCGGTGCGGTGCCCGCCAGGGAGCAAGCGTTCCCAGAAGTATCCCGGTCCACGTCCGCCCGCCGATCAGAGTCCACGTGAACAGAACCCATGCAACCACGACGCAGAGGAACACCAACCACTCCGCACCGCGAACGGCGGCAACACCCAGCAGTGCGAGCATCCCGATGGCGGCGACCCACTGCGTCACGGTCATCCGCGGCGGCGTCAGAATCCCGAAGACGATCACCACACCGGCACCCACGATCAAGTACGCGATACTCGCGAACCCTGGGTCGAGGATCAGGGCCGCAAGCACCCCTACTGCGGCCGCGCCGAGGAGCATCGAGCGGGTGGCCATCGAAGTGCGATCGGGACGCCAGAACCGGCTGGAACGCTTGGGTTTTACGGCCGGCATCGGCGGTTTCGGTGGAATTACTATCGGAGCGCTCATGTGATCTCCTATGTGTCTGGTTCAATTTTTCAGGGTCGGAAGTACAGACGAATGCCGATGAAGACATGCGCCATCGCGAGATCTCTCGATCTCGTCAGGGACTTTGATTCAGTTCTGCGGCAGCACTACTCGAATGCAACAACCCGACGGGGCATCGACGACGGCAATCCTGCCGTCATGTAATTCGACCGCCCACTTCGCGATCGCGAGGCCGAGTCCGGTGCCTCCGTCGGTCGAGCCGCCGCGGATGAAGCGGTCGAACACTCGCTCACGGGCCTGTGGTTCGATGCCGGGGCCGTCGTCGTGGACGTCGAGCACCAACTCCCCCGCGCTGCCGGTACGTACTCGGATGACAACTTTGGTGTCGACGTTCCCGTGCTGAACCGCATTGTCCACCAGGTTGGTCACCACCTGGTGGAGGCGATCCGGATCGGCGACCACGGACAATTGTGGAGGCTTGACGTCTATCTCGATGTCGCCCGCACTCACACTCGACAGCTCGCGTAAGAACGGCTCGACCTCGAAACGGCGGCGTTTCAACGGCATTGCGCCACCCTCGAGTTTCGAGAGATCGAGAAGGTCGGCTACCAGCGCGCCCAGTCGTTCCGTTTGCCGCAGCGCCGATTTCATCATCGCCGGATCCGGTTCTTCGACACCGTCGACGACGTTCTCGAGCATGGCTTGCAAAGCGGTGATGGGCGTGCGCAGTTCATGGGAGACGTTGCCGATCAACTCGCGGCGGTACCGGTCGTCGGCCCCGAGGTCCTCGGCCATCCGATTGAACGCATGGGCGAGTTCGCCTACTTCGTCTCTGGAAGTCGCTCGTACTCGCCGCGAATAGTCGCCGCGCGCCATCGCCTTCGCCGCGGCCGTCATCTCGCGAAGCGGTGACGTCATCCCGTGTGCGAGCACCTGCGTAACGCCGAGAGCGACAACCAACGCCGTCAGTAGAGCAAAACGAAACGGTTGTTGCGACGTCAGCCAGAAACCACCCGCGGCGAACACCAGTGCTGCGACAACCAGGAGGCCGACCTTCACCTTGAAGGACCGCATCGGGTCCAGCGGCCGCGGCCACCGTGCAAAAAGACGGTCGACGACGCTCATCGCGGCACGTCCCAGGCGTACCCGACCCCGTGAACGGTCCGGATCACGGAAGGTCCGAGCTTGCGTCGCAGCGCCTTGACGTGGCTGTCGACGGTCCGACTGCCCGCTCCCTCACCCCAGCCCCAGATCTCCTCGAGCAGCGACTCCCGCGGGATCGCGGCTCGCGGCCGCTCCGCCAGATAGGCGATGAGATCGAATTCGGTGCGAGTCAGGTGAACTTCTTGCGCATCACGGCGCACTCGACGTTCGGTCAGGTCGATCACGACGTCACCGAACTCGAGGAGGTCGGCCACCGGGCGAGCAGCGTGCTCCGCGCGATCCGCACGCCGAAGCAGAGCCTGCACCCGGGCGACGAGCACACGCATGCTGAACGGCTTGCTCAGATAGTCGTCGGCCCCGACGCCGAGACCGATCAGCATGTCCGTTTCATCGGCGCGAGCGGTCAGCATCAGCACAGGCACCGGGCGCACGGCCTGGATGCGGCGGCAGACTTCGAGTCCGTCGAATCCCGGCATCATCACGTCGAGTACCACCAGGTCGGCATCCATCTGCTCGCAGCGGGCCACCGCGCTGGGACCGTCGAACGCCAGCTCGACGTCGTAGCCCTCGGCACGCAGCCTCGCCGCGATGGACTCGCAGATGCTGACCTCGTCGTCGACCACGAGCACTCTTCGCTGACTCATGGAACTGACTGTATTCGGCCCTCGTGGATGAACCTGGGAGGACTTGTGAAGATTCTGTGCAGGTTCTAGAACCTGCGGATGTTGTTGATCGGCAGATCCGCCAGGGGCGTCAGTCCGGTCGGAACACCAACTCCGTAGGCGTTGAACACCATTCCGAACCCAGCGTAGATGCCGACGTGCGTCGCACCGGGGTAGAAGGTGATGACGTCGCCGGGGGCGAGGGCCCACCGGGGAACCGGCTGTCCGACGTTGGCCTGCTGTTGGCTGGTCCGTGGCAGATTCACGCCGGCCTGCCGAAACGCCCATTGCACCAGCCCGGAGCAGTCCCACGAGTTCGGCCCGACGCCGCCCCACTGGTAGGGCTTTCCGGTCTGAGTGCTCGCCGCTGCCAGCGCGATCAGCCCTGCCGGACTCGGAATCGGAAGGGCGGCTGATCCGCTGCTGATGCTGCCCGTGCTTCCCAAGCTTCCGGAACTCCCGCTACTGCCACCGCTACCGAGGCTTCCCGGGTCGGCTGAGGCAGGGGCAGCGGAGAGCAACAGGACACTTCCGGTCAGCAAAGCCGCGACCGTTCCCGTTCGGAGTGTCGACTTCTTCATGCATCCGTCCTTCGTGGGAGTCGTTTCGGCGCGCGGCAGCGCACCTCGATAGCCGTGAACTGGTAAGACACGTGAAAACAAACACTTCGTTCGGATGTTAACGGCGTGGACGTGGTGTTCGGACAGGAATGATTGATCCGATTTGTCGGTTTTGAACAAACGGGCCTTACGTCCCGGGCTGGCAGAAGATCAGGGAATGATGGGGGATTTCCTGGATCCCGCGGCACGACAAGGTCCATAGATTCGACTCATGCGCCCATACCTGCTCGTCGCCGCGGTCATCATCGGAGCCACCACGGCACTCGTCGGTTGCTCGACGCTCCAGCGCGCAGTGGAGATTCAATCGGATCTCGACGGACTCACCAGGTCGGGTGTCGTCGGGTCGATCGCAACACTCGACGACGGCACCACGACGGCTGTCATGACCAGCGGCGTGCCCAACCGGACCAACGGCGATTCGATCGGCAAGAATGATCGCGTCCGGATCGGAAGTGTGACAAAGACATTCACAGCTTCGCTCGTTCTGCAGTTGGTCGCCGAGGGCAAGGTCGACCTCGACGCACCGATCGAGCAGTATCTCCCGGGCCTACTGCAAAGCAGTGACATGGACGGCAGTGGCATCGACGGTAGCGCGATCACCGTGCGGCAACTGCTGCAACATCGCAGCGGCCTTCCCGAGTTCGCCGGAGAACCCGGCGCCGACGAATGGATTGCAGCTAACGAGAACCGAACGCTGACGCCGTCCGCCGCGGTCGCCATCGCCCTCGGCAAACCGGCGCAATTCGTCCCCGGAACGTCGTTCGTCTACACCAACACCAACTACATCGTTCTCGGAATGCTCGTCGAATCCGTGAGCGGCCGCAGCTACGCCGATGAACTCCGGTCTCGGATACTCGATCCGCTGGACTTGGAAGACACGTACCTCCCGCCGGCCGGTGAGCTCGACATCAGGGGCGATCACCTGACGGGCTATCAGGATCTCGACGGTGGCCTGACCGACGTTTCCCGCACGGAACCGTCGATCCCCTGGTCTGCCGGAGCGATGGTCTCGACGGGCACAGACCTGAACACCTTCTGGCGTGCACTACTCGACGGGCAGGTGGTGCCGGCCGAGCAGCTTGCCGAGATGACCACCCCTCAGGTCGCCGCCACCGAAGCCGAGGGACTCGGGTACGGGATGGGCGTCGGCGCCACCGAACTTCCCTGCGGCGTCACCTATACCGGCCACAGTGGCGGGATCTACGGGTACTACACACTGTCCGGCGCGACGCCGGACCGCGCGTTCACTGTGACGCTGACGTCGACGCCGAAGGACCAGCCGGACACCGTCGCGATACTCTCGCACGCACTCTGCCCCTGACGCTGTTACCAGTATTGATGACGTTTTCCATCAGTGTCCGCGACGAAGATGACCGCGTCGGCGCCGTCCAACTCCGAAGGTTTCAGCGGCAGATGCCCTGGCAGGATCGCCTCTCCCGCGGTGACGGACAGGTCAAGTGCTGCGCGAAGCGCGGGGGTCGGAAACAGGGCACGCCGACTGGTCGCATCGGCCAACGCTCCCTGCAGAGTGCCCGGATCACTGTCGGGGTTGGCGTCGGTTGCCACGAATACGTAGCGCTCCCCGAGGACAAGTCCGACAAGTGAGCCGGCGCTCCCCCAGCTGACCACGTCGCCGTTGACGGGCATGTCGGACGGCACTCGCAGGAGATGGGCATTGTGTGCGAAGAGCAGGATCGGCCCGCGTCGCTGCTCCTGGGCGACGACGGCCAGCAGGTTCTCGGCCATCATCTCGGCACGGAGACTGAGCAGAGTGCCGATGCGATCAGGAGCGGAACTCGCCATCGCGGCGTGGTAGCGCAGAAGACCTACAGCGGTGCGTGCGTGTGCGAGGGCCAGGTCGTATCCGCCCGGGTCGGCGGGCCGCAGCACAGGTGCGGCGCGCCGCAGGACGCTGGCGAGGTCGTCCGCAATGATGCGCAGGGCACGAGCCTGATCGGAGTTGCCGACGGACGCAGCCGGTTCGAACATCGCCGCCGGGTTGGTCCAGTCGGTGTCCTGCCCGAGCAGAAGGTCGATGCCGTCGAACGAGTGCGGCCGCATCGCAGCGGGCAGGAAGTCACCTGCTGCAGACAGCGCGCCACGTGGGCTCGGTGCACCGGAGTACTCCACCGGAGCGTCGAAGCCGTAGAAGCGAACTCGGTCGGCCGGAGCGCGGCCGTGGTTGTACTCCCGTAGCCACTCGACGAGTTCGCGGTTACCCGGTACCGCACCGAATCCGTGGCTGAAGCCTGTGGCGAGCACCTTCTCGATGTCCGCCTCTCCCCCGTTCACGTAGTCGTTCACGAGCAAAGCCGCAAAGACATCTGTTTCGAGCACGATCGACCGATATCCTCGTTCGACCAGTTGGCCGAGAAGTTCGTTTCGCAGCAACGGAAATACCTTGACTCCGTGGGTCGGCTCGCCGAGGGCGAGCAGAGTCGGCACCTCGGTTAGCGTGGCGAGCAGTTCGTCGACCGCACGACCAAGACTTGCCGCGTCTTCGAGTTGGCGGCCGAACTCACTCAGCGCTGGGGCAGTGGACATGATCATCCCTTTCGAAGGTGGACTGCCTTCGACAGTATCGTTGAAGATTCGAGTGAAACTTTCACTGGCAATTACCTGGGGTATACCGTGAAAAGCCTCAATCGGAGGTGATCAGTGCGGCCCATCGACCTTGCCCGTGAACACGGGTTGTCCGCACAGGCGATCCGCAACTACGACGATGCCGGCATCCTCCCTCCGACCGAGCGCAGCACCTACGACTACCGGCGATACACCCCAGTGCACGCGCAGGCCCTGCGAACTTTCCTCGCATTGCGCGGCGGTCACGGCCACCAGCGGGCCACGGAAATCATGCGTGCGACCAACCAGGGCGACACCGAGTCCGCCTATCGCCTGATCGACAGTGCACACGTGACACTGCTCGCCGAGCGAGGAACTCGCACCGAGGTAGCCACAGCGCTGGGGACTCTGTCCACCATGGCACCGGCACTGGTCCACGGTCCAGCGCTGACGGTGGGTGAGCTGGCGCGCCGTCTCGGCGTTCACCCGGCGACACTGCGCACATGGGAAGAGCACGGCATCCTGCGCCCCGAGCGCGAACAGGCAACGGGTTATCGCGAATACGGTTCGGAGTGTGTGCGCGACGCCGAGATCGCGCGGCAGCTGCGGCGCGGCGGCTACCGACTGTCGCAAGTCGCCCAGTTTCTCGATTCGCTGCGCGAGGCCGGCGGAGCAGACGCATTGTCAGCGTTCCTCGAATCCTGGCAAGACCGGCTGGCCACACGCAGTCGCAACCTTCTCGCCGGCGCAGCTCAGCTCGATGCCTATCTCACGATGCTGGATCAGACCTCGCCTGGTTGCCGATCAGCAAACGGTTGAGGCGTCAGTTCACAAGCCGCGCAAGGCTCCTCACCATCTCACCGACGGTGTCGGTCGACGGCCACGGGAATTCCGGGAGATCGGCCCGCAACATCACCTGTCCGTGCAGCGAAGTCCAGATCGATACCGCATCGACAAAAGTGTCTGTGCTGGCCGACCTCCCAGCGGCGACGCACGCGTCGAGGTTGGTCACCAGCGTGTTGAAGGCGGCCAGTCCTCGCGTATCCGATTGTGGTGACTGACCTTTCGGCCTGGACCACCCGAACAAGACCCGATACCGAGCGGGCTCGGAAATGCCGAACTCGACGTATGCCGAGCACCCGGCATACAGACCCTCGACCGGGTCGGGGTGTGCGGAAACGGCGTCGGCCACGGCGAGATGCAACTGCTCCAGCGATTCGGAGACCACCGCTTCGACAATGGCATCGCGATCGGAAAAGTGTCCGTAGATAGATGGTGCGGATATCCCGACTTCGCGAGCGACCGATCGGAGCGTCACCGCCTGATCCGATCCGGTGCGGGCGATGAGCGTCGCCGCTGCGGCGACGATCTCTCCGCGGAGCCGTGCGCCGCTTCCTCTCGGATTTCGGGCGCGAGTACTCCGAGAACCACTCGTCCCAGTTTCATCGGCATCTTCGGAAACATCACTCACCCGACAAACTTTACACATGTAAGGCGAAGGGGTACGTTCTCATCACTAAACATTCGTAAGGTTACATTCGTAAGGACATGATGAATTCCCTCGAACCCACTGACCGGCGACGATGGGCAGCACTGGGCGCCCTCTGCACATCCCTCGTCGTAGTCACGATCGACAACACCATCCTCAACACCGCTATCCCGACCCTTGCCCGCGAACTGCGGGCGACCACCGTCGACCTGCAATGGATCACCAACGCATACACATTGGCGTTCGCCGCCTTGCTCATCACGGCAGGTGGACTCGGCGCGAGATTCGGTCACCGTCGGATACTTCTGACCGGCCTCACCTTGTTCGCTCTCGGGTCAGCCTTCGCTGCCCTCTCTCACACGTCGTTGCAGCTGATCGGCTGGAGAACAGTGATGGGGGCAGCCGCCGCACTGGTCATGCCGGCGACGCTGTCACTTGTCGTCTCGATGTTCGCCCCGCACGAGAGAGGCCGGGCGATAGGAATCTGGTCTGCAACCGCCGGACTGGGAATCGCGATCGGCCCCGTAGCCGGTGGCGTACTACTCGAACATTTCAGTTGGGGAAGCGTCTTCTGGATAAACGTCCCACTGGTCGCCGGTGTGATCGCCGCGACGGTTTCTCTTGTGCCCCCGGCAAGAGGAATCACGAAGGGTTCGTTCGACATCCCCGGGCTCCTGTTGTCCGCCGGCGGACTGGCTTTGATCGTGGATGCCCTCACCCAGGCAAGCCTTCGCGGATGGTCGTCGCCCGTCACGCTAGTGGAGATCGTCAGCGCAACAGCACTTCTCGCTGTATTCATCTGGTGGGAGCTGCGGGCCTCGGCGCCGATGACCGACGTGCGCATCTTCACCAGTCGAGTGTTCAGCACCTCCAATGCCATCTTGGCCGTAACATTCTTCGCCCTTTTCGGAGTTCTCTTCACGTACACGCAATACCTCCAATTAGTTCGTGGTTACGGTCCATTGGTCGCCGGCGTCGGTGCAGTTCCGTTTGCGATAGTGATGGCGACTGTCGCCTCCAGCAGCGATCGTATGGTCGGCCGATTCGGCGTGCGCAGTTCGATCGCGACCGGTCTCGCAGTCATGTCCGCGGGACTGTTGGTCCTGTCGATCGCAGCAGATAGGTACGCACCGTTCGGAATCCTGGCTGCGATCATGGCACTGGTCGGCGCGGGGATGGGGTTGGTCATGGCTCCGGCCACAACCACGTCGATGTCTTCGGTTGCGCCCCAGCAGGCTTCGATGGCCAGTTCGATCAACAGCGTCGTGCGAGAGTTGGGTGGAGTTCTGGGCGTCGCCGTCATCGGGACGGTCGTAGCCACCGTTTTCCGGTCCCGCTTCGAACCCGGAGTCGACACTTCCACAGCCGATCCGGCGCAGATCCATGCCGGCGCTCCCCCCGCGAGTGCCTTGACCGACGCAGCGAACCAGGCTTACACCTCGGCGATGAGTACCGGAATCCAAATCTGTGCCGCAGTCGCGTTCGTCGGTGCGTTGGCCGTCATTGCACTGTTTCCCGCACCACGTCGCCCGGTTCCTTGTCCTCCCGCAGACCTCGCCAACTCGGATGACGCAGACGCTCGGTCTTCGTCCAATCCATGAACCGCACCTCACCGACGAGTTCCGGCCTCACCCACACCGCACCCTTGCGGTCATCTGCTGGAAGTTCCTCCCCGAACGGACTTTCCTTCTGACGCAGCGGTTCCAGTGTCGCAAGTAAAGACTCCAAGTCGCGATCACTGAAGCCGGTACCGACGCGCCCCACGTAGGTCAATCCATCCTCACCCGGAATTCCCATGAGCAGTGCCCCGATCCCCTGTGCTCGATTGCCCTGCCCAGTGCGCCACCCTCCGATCACCACCTCTTGAGTGCGCCAGTTCTTCACCTTGATCCAACTCGACCCACGCCGCCCCGGAAGGTAGACCGATGCACGACGTTTGGCGACAATCCCTTCCCATCCGGCATCGGTACTCACCTCCAACGCATTCTCCGCCGTGCCCTCGATCTGTGGAGGTACCTCGAGCTCACCGACCTTGCCCGCCAACGCATTCAACACGGTGCGCCGATCCGAGTAGGATTTCCGCAGCAAAGACACTCCGTCGAGGTACAGAAGATCGAAGGCCAGGAACACCGGCTCCCCACCTCGCTGGAGAAGACCGAAATCGGTGACCCCCGCGTCGTTGTACGCCACCACTTCACCGTCGAGAACCACGTCATGACCGTCCAGCACCTCGGCCAACCCGGCAAGGGCGGGATAGTCCCCGGTCTTGTCGTTACCCGCGCGACTGCGAAGTGACATTGTGCCCGAATGATATTCGAGAATCACTCGGATCCCGTCCCACTTACCTTCGAAAGCCCACTCCTGCGAGTCGAGACCCTCGAGCGTTCCAGCGGTGGCAAGCATCGGCTCGAGATTCTTGGGAAACTCCGTTCCGAAACTCGCGTTCTGATCCTTCATCAGATGCATCAACCACTGGTCACCCTTCGTCCGGATCAGCGCGAAGCGTCCCTGCACCCGTTTCCCACTGAGGCGCACGATCACCTCGTCTTCACGCCACTTCTCGGTCTCGTACGTCCCGGAATCCCAGATCGTCATCGAACCGCCGCCATACTCCCCCTTCGGAATCGTGCCCGAGAACGTGGCGTACTCGAGCGGGTGATCCTCGGTGTGCACGGCCAACCGATTCTCTCCGGCACTGGTCGGCACGCCCTTCGGAACAGCCCAGGACACGAGCACACCATCCCGCTCCAGGCGAACGTCGTAATGCAATCGTCTGGCGTGATGTTCCTGAATCACAAAGGTATTGCCCGCTGTCTCCTTGGTCACCGCAGCAGGGATCGGCTCCGGCGTCCGGTCGGCCGACCGCTTGTTGCGATAGTGCGTCAACGTGTCGGCTACAGCCGCCGAGACCGGCGGATCCAGATCGCCCAGCAGATCACCATCGGATTCGACGCGCTCCAGAACCTCGTCGAACAACAGATGCCGTAGTTTCGGATCGTCGAGTTCGTCCCAACTGCGCGGCGCGGCAACATAGGGTTGATCGCGACCGCGCATCGAGTACGGCGCAATGGTTGTCTTGGCTGCGTTGTTCTGACTCCAGTCCACGAAAATCTTGCCTGCCCGCACATTTCGAGCCATCGTCGCGGTGACGAGATCCGGGTGAAGCTTCTCGAGTCCGGTGGCGATCTGCTTGGCGACAGTCGACGCACCGCTGCCGTCCAAGGCTCGATCCAGTGGAACGTAGAGGTGAATTCCCTTGCTACCACTGGTTACCGGATAGGCAGTCCACCCCAGAGTTGCGACCAGATCTCGAATCGACCTCGCCACCTCGGCGCACTCGGTCAATCCGACGCCTTCGCCCGGGTCGAGATCGAATACCAGTCGTGTCGCCGGACCACGCTCGGAACCGTCGAATCGCCATTGGGGAACGTGCAATTCGAGTGCGGCCTGCTGCCCCAGCCACGCCAGGGATGCAACGGAATCGAAGACCGGGTAAGTGACGACACGATCAGAATGTTGCAGCGACGCACGCGTGAGCCACTGCGGGGCAGACGACGCAAGGTTCTTCTCGAAGAAGGACTGACCGTCCACGCCATTGGGCCAACGCTTACGAGTGCCCGGTCTACCGACGACATGCGGAAGCATGACTGCGGCGATACGGGTGTAGTAGTCGATGACTTCGGCCTTCGTGGTGCCGCTCTCGGGGTAGAGAATCTTGCCCAGATTGGTCACGGACACCGTTGTGCCGTCGAGCGTGATCTGACCCCGATCCGTCGTTGCCATTTCCTCATTGTGCTGGATAGTGCTGCATCTGGCAGTAGAAATCTGGTGGATCGGAAACCTGCCGCTGCGCCAGTCCACGGGCAAGACTGGATTCTCGAGGGGAGAGGAGACCACGATGACAGTTCGCAGTTCCGTGGAGCCGTTGGTGGACAACAACTGGCGGATGTTCGCCACCTGTAAAACAGTGGACCCGGCGGTGTTCTATTCGCCGGGTGAAGAGCGCGGACGCAATCGGGCTGCACGGGAGAGTTCCGCGAAGCAGGTGTGCTTCCGCTGCCCGGTCATTCGGGACTGCCTGACCTTTGCACTCGACACCGCTGAACCACACGGAGTATGGGGTGGGACGACACCGTCGGAGCGCCTTGCACTACGACGCTCAGCTGCGTGAACTCCGCTCACACGAGACCCCCGTCACGTCCGTACCGGACAAACAGGCAAGATGGCCTTGTGCCTATGACACGACGCGCTGTTGCCGTGACCGCGATCTTCGCTTGCTCGATCTTGTTGGGCTCGTGTTCGTCGCAGCCGGAGGCACCTGCGGCAGCGGACACCACGACCACGGTTCCCGAGGCATTCACCAAACTGCCCTCGACCACCGCCGTGGACAAGTGCGGACCCCAGAGCGGGACCACCCTCGAAGACGGTGTCTTGACCATCGCCACCGATTCGCCGGCGTACGCGCCGTGGTTCGTCGACAACACTCCGTCCAACGGCAAGGGCTTCGAGGGGGCGGTGGCCCGGGCCGTCGTCGACAAACTCGGGTACAACGCCGATCAGGTTCGCTTCACCACGGTCGCCTTCAACGACGCACTGAAACCAGGCCCCAAGGATTTCGACTTCGACGTCAATCAGTTCACGGTTTCCGGGGATCGCCGCGAGAACGTCGACTTCAGCTCGCCGTATTACGCAGTGGCGCAGTCGGTGATCGCCTCGCGCGGGAGCAAAGCCGCTGAGGCAAAGAATCTTGCGGATCTGGCCGGCTACCGTTTGGGCGCTCAGACCGGTTCCACCAGCCTCGCGGCGATCACCGACACGATTGTTCCGACCACTGCGCCACGCGAGTTCGCGACCACGGACGACGCGAAAGCTGCGCTGGCCGCGGGCGAGATCGACGCATTGGTCGTCGACATCCCGACCGGATTTCACATCACCGAGAACGAACTGCCCGGGTCGGTCATCGTGGGTCAGTTTCCGCGGCCCAACGCGGTCACCGAATTCTTCGGGTTCGTGCTCGAGAAGAACAGTCCTCTGACGGCGTGCGTCTCTGCCGCCGTGGATGCGCTCTACGCCGACGGCACCCTCGAGAGACTCGCAACCGAATGGATCACGGACAGCGCCGACGCGCCAGTCCTCGAGTAGTTCAGCCGGCGCGCCCACTGATCGCGCCGACGAAGACCTTCGGGATGTCTGCCGGTGTCGGAGCGAAGTGGCTGTTGCCGCCGGTGAGAGCCGAAATCTGCTCGAGCACATCGGTATCGGCGTCATCGGTGACACCGATGGTGATGATCGGTACCGGCCGCGTCGGGTCCTGCTCGCGAGTCAGGGTGTCGAGAAGTTCCTGCAGCGAGATACTCGACGGATCATCGTTCGCACCGTCGGTCAGTAGAATCACCGAATTGATCGAGGCCGGATCGTAGGTCTGTTGCATGGACCGATACGCGGCGAGAACGCTGTCGTACAAACCTGTTCCGCCGCCGACGATCGAAGAGAGGCTGTCGATCCGAGACAGCAGTTTGCTCCGATGATCCGTGTCGCCTTCAGTTGCATCCATACGGGCGACAGGTTCGAGTTCGCGGTAGTCCGTGCCCTCGCCGAGGTCTACGGAGAATGCCCAGAGACCCAATTGTGCGTTGGCGGGAAACATTCGGATCGCAATGTCACCGGCCTGTGCAGTCGCGGCCATTCGAGTGACCCCGTCCTGCATGTAGTCCATGGACCCCGAGACGTCGACAACTGCCAGCGCGCGGGAAGGCCTGGACAGAATCTCGTACCGCGCAAGCGCTTTGGTGACCACAGACGGATCGGACGGCACCAGCGAGCCAACACTTCCCACTCCACCGGCGACCGGTGGGGCCTGATCCGCGCCGCGGAACCCGAGGCCGGCAAGTACGGAGCGCCCGGTGTCCGATGTCAGCGCTGCCACCAGCAGTTTGCCGGCGTCGACCGCCGACGAGTCTGCACCCACACTTGCCATCGGGTAGTCCATGAAGACCGAACCGGACGACGGTACCGACGCGGTGAGTCGACTGTCCGCATGTGCGGCGAGATAAGCCTCGAAGGTCTGCTCGGTCGTCACCGCGGTCCCGCCGTCCGCGTCCACGGTTTGGATGCGTCCGGTCGAACCGGTTTCCTTCAGATTTCCGTACTGCGCTTGCGCCACCGGGACCAGGGCTGCCGAAATGGACGTGAGGTCACCGCCCCGCGACTGGGCCTCGGCAAAGGCTGCCACGATCGGTGCGCTGGAGACGGCACTGGTGAGGGGATCGCCGATGTGCAGTGCTGGAGCGCCGAGGACATCCGTCCAAGCGGCGGGTGCCTCGCTACCCGGCGCCGAGACAGTGACAACAGGGGTGGACGCGACCGAGTTGCTGATCCGGCGAATCTCCTGCCCGCTAGCCGAAACCTTGTCCAACCATTCGCTCGAATCAGGGATCCACAGTGCGGGTGCCGAACCGTCGGCGATCGCCGCGACGGTGAGCACGGGATCTTGCGGCGTCACGCTGAGCGAGCTGCACCCGAGTTCCGTAGCGGGGATGGCAGCGGCGACAGCTTCGAGTCCCGAGGCGATCGACGGATCGGCGGCCACGGTCACGGTTTCCGGGTTCTCACAACTGGTTGCCGTCGCAGCTGTGACAGCACTCGCACCGAGTTCTCCCTTGTCGCTGACGCTTTTGAACGTCACGGCGAATGCTGCGGTTCCACCGACTGCGACTACTGCCAAGAGTCCGATCAGAACCTGCACGGATCGAGGCATGGACGCAGGTGGTGCGCCGTACCCATGACGAGACGACATTGATCGAATCCTTTCCGGCGGGACCCGCATCAATAACCAACCGATGCCCGGTTTATCCCGCCGAAAAGAATCCTAACTCACGTTAGCGGTGAAGTAGCTCGATGTGGAAATCTCCACAACTAGGTGTAGATCTGGACAAACTGGGCCAGCGACTTCTCCACATCGCCTTTGAGCGCCCGCGCCACACTCGAACCGATCGGGCCGAACAACGGCGCGCCGCCCAACTCGACTGTCAGCGCGAGTTCCGACCCGTCGCCCTTTGCCTTCACGTCGAGTTCGAGACCGAGCTTGACCCCGCCCTTGCCGTCTCCCTTGAGCGAGATCGCCTTCGGAACGTCGTACTTCTTGATGGTCCACCGAACGCGGTTGCGCAGGCCCTTCACGGTCACGACCGAGCTGATCTCGGTGCCGACACCCAGTTGTTCGGGAAGTTCACTGCGCCATCCGTCGTGAACCACGAGCCAGTTTTCGTATCCACTGAGATCGGACGCCTTGTCCCACACTTCCTGAGGAGGAAGCGGAACGTCGATTTTCACTGTGAGCTTTGCCATGGCAGAACAATAAGCCCCGTGCGCCTTTTCCGTAACCAGAGGTACCAGAAAGACGCACGGGGCTTTGCCCCTCTTAGTGGCTGACAGCCTTTTCGACGCCGACGCCGGTGAGGGAGCGAACTTCCATCTCCGCCTGCTTTGCCGGATCTTCGATCTTGTTGCGTCCGATGTACGTACCGACGATGCCGAGGACGAATGCCAGCGGAATCGAGACGATGCCGGGGTTCGAGAGCGGGAACCAGGCGAAGTCGGAGTTCGGGAACATCGACGACGGCTTGCCCGACACTGCCGGGGAGAACACGATCAGCGTCAAGCAGCTGACCAAACCGCCGTAGATGCTGAAGAGCGCACCGGTGGTGTTGAACTTCTTCCAGAACAGCGAGTACAGCAGGGTGGGCAGGTTCGCCGAGGCCGCCACTGCGAAGGCGAGGGCCACCAGGAAGGCGATGTTCTGCCCCATCGCCATGATGCCGAGAACGATGGAGACGAGTCCGATGACCACGACGGTGATTCGAGAAACTCGAACCTGCTGCTCCTCGGTTGCGTTGCCGCGCTTGATGACACTGGCGTAGATGTCGTGAGCGAACGACGCAGAAGCAGTGATCGCGAGACCGGCAACGACGGCGAGGATGGTCGCGAACGCCACCGCGGAGATGATGCCGAGGAAGATGGTGCCACCGAGCTCGAAGGCGAGTAGCGGAGCGGCCGCGTTCTCCTTACCAGGCGCTGCCAAGATCTTGTCCGGTCCGACCATGCTAGCCGCGCCGTAGCCGAGAACCAGTGTGAACAGGTAGAAGGCACCGATGAGCGCGATCGCCCAGGTCACCGAGCGGCGAGCTTCCTTGGCAGTGGGCACCGTGTAGAAACGCATCAGCACGTGCGGCAGGCCCGCGGTGCCGAGCACCAAAGCGATTCCGAGAGAGATGAAGTCGAGCTTCGTCATTCCGGAAAGACCGTACTTGGCACCGGGGCCGAGGATGTCGCGTCCCTGCACACCCTTGGTGGTGGAACTGTTGACCATGTCCTGCGCATTGGCGAGCAACTGAGAGAAGTTGCCGCGCACTGCCCACAGAACGAGTACGAACATGATTCCGGCTCCGGCAACCAGCAGAACTGCCTTGACCATCTGTACGTAGGTGGTGCCCTTCATGCCGCCGACCAAGACGTACACGATCATCAGCACACCCACGATCGCGACGACGATCGACTGTCCCACCTTGCCGTCGATGTTGAGCAGCAGCGCGACAAGTCCACCGGCGCCGGCCATCTGGGCAAGAAGATAGAAGAGGGAAACGGCCAGAGTGGACAGGGCTGCCGCCATGCGCACCGGACGCTGCTTGAGCCTGAAGCTCAGGACGTCGGCCATCGTGAATCTGCCTGTGTTCCTGAGCAATTCGGCGACCAGGAGCAGTGCAACCAACCAGGCGACAAGGAAGCCGATGGAGTACAGGAAGCCGTCGTAGCCGTACACGGCGATCGCACCTGCGATACCGAGGAACGATGCCGCCGAGAGGTAGTCACCGGCGATGGCGAACCCGTTCTGCGGGCCGGTGAACTGCCCACCGCCGGTGTAGAAGTCGGACGCCTTCTTGGTGGTCCGGCTGGCGCGGATCACCAGCGTCATGGTCACGACGACAAAAGCGAGGAAGATCGCGATGTTGAAGGCTGGGTTTCCTACGTCCGTTCCGGACGCGGCGAGTGTGGTGATCACTGTGCGGGACCTTCCAGTTCTTCACGGATGGCGGCGGAGCGGGGATCGAGCTCACGACCGGCGAACTTCACGTACCACGCGGTGATGGCGAAGGTCGTGACGAATTGCCCGAGGCCGAGGATGATGCCGAGATTGATGTTGCCGAGGACCTTGGTGGCCATGAAGTCGTGGGCATAGGTAGCCAGGACGACGTACACCGCATACCAGAGCAGGAAGAATGCAGTGATGGGGAAAACGAACTTGCGCAGACGCGTTCGGAGTTCCTGGAATTCGGGACTCGCTTGCATGTCTATGAATGCCTGGGCATCCGGGGTGCGTCGCTCTTGCGGCGACCCCTCACTGATTTCTGCTGTGGACACTGCCGGCTCCTCGCCTCGCGTGTGAAGTGAACTACGCACAGACGTTAGTGAGATCGGAGTCACATGAAGACGCTGTGGCGCCAGTCACACGGTGAGCAGTCGCGCGCTGCGCCGAACGGTCAGGCAGGCGCGACCAACGGCAGAGGGTTCGGGCGGTGAAAGTCAGGGTCGGCGGAGATCGTCTTCGCGATCGGAGCCCATTCCGAGACGTTCCGGGGCGTGCATCCGCGTGAAGATTCGCGCAATATCTGCCGGTATCTGCTTCGACGACACCTTGCTCACGACGATCATCGTGAGGAACGCCAGCGGCACGCTCACCGCGGCCGGGAACGCGAAAATGGCTGCCGGCCAGCCACCGAGGACGTCCTCCGACAAACCACCCAGGACGGCGACAGTAGCGGCAGTGCCCGCAACACATCCACCGACAACCATCCCCGCCCCCGCGCCGACGGCAGTCAGACCGCGCCACCAGATACCCAATACGAGCAGTGGGCAGAGCGTCGACGCAGCGACTGCGAACACCAAACCGACGGTTCTCGAGAGGTCGACCGACACCACCGCCAGCGACAGCACGAGAGGAACGACCCCGGCCAGTAGCGCTGCAATACGGAAGTCTCGAACTCGACCACGGAGAACATCGGTACTGACGACGCCGGCGATGCTGACGAGCAATCCGGACGACGTCGACAGGAAAGCGGCGATGGCACCGGACGCCACGAGGGCTGCCAGCAGTTGTCCGCCCCACCCCGAGAACACCGAGCCCGGCAACAGCAGCACCGCCGCGTCAGAGGTGCCGGTGATCAGAAGTTGCGGGACGTACAGACGCGCGAAGACGCCGAGGAGTGTCGGAAACAGGTAGAACACGCTGACCAGACCGACAACGGCGAGCGACGTCAGACGGGCTGCCCGGCCGTCGGGGTTGGTGTAGAACCGGACGAGAACATGAGGAAGGCCGAGCGTTCCGAGGAAGGTCGCGAGCATCAGCGAGTACACCTGGTACATCGGGTGCGGCCCACCGAAACCCCAACCCGGGGTGATCCAGTCAGAGTTCTGCGCGGGCGCTCCGGCGACGACAGGGACGGCGGCTCCCGCGTCGAGGACCATGGACATGCCTTCACCGAGAGTGTGCTCCCCCGGCCCCAGGGTCATCGTGCCTTCGACCGCTCGCCCGTCGACTGTGCCGCCGCTGACCGTCACCGGCTCGGACACCTGGACGACGACGTCGGTGGTGATGTCGACGGTCGTCGCAGTGGTGACCGTCGGCGGCATCGACGCGCCGACGTCGTGGTGATCGCCGAAGAAGTAGAAGGTCAGTGCCACAGCGGGAATCGCGACGGCAGTCAGTTTCAGCCAGTACTGGAAGGCCTGAACGAAGGTGATCGAGCGCATCCCGCCGCCGACGACGTTGGCGATGACGATGACCCCGACCGCTACGCCGCCGATCCAACTGGGAACCCCGAGCAAGATATTGAGCGTCAGTCCCGCGCCTTGGAACTGTGGAATCAAATACAGGATGCACACCATCGCGACCACGAGCATCGCGAGCTTGCGCAATCGCGGTGAGCCGAGACGGAACTCGGCGAAATCGGGGACGGTATACGCACCGGAACGCCGAAGCGGCGCTGCGACGAACAGCAGCAGGGCGAGGTATCCGGCGGTGAAGCCGATGGGATACCAGAGTGCGTCGGCGCCGTACTTGGCGACCAGCCCCGCAACACCGAGAAACGAAGCAGCAGAGAGGTACTCGCCGGAGATGGCCGTCGCATTCCACCGCGCACTGACGGTTCTGGACGCGACGAGAAAGTCCGAGGTGGTACGAGCGAGCCGAACGCCGTAGATTCCGATAGCCACCGTCGCGACAGCTGCTGCCACGATGCCGAGCACCGTCAACACCGGGATAGGTTGTCCTCCCACAGTGCCGCGCTCAGTCGTCCACGATGTCGTTGAAGTCCTGCTCGTTTCGCTCCGCACGACGCACGAACACCCAACCGGTCGTCAACAGCAAGGGATACACGGCGCCGCCCATCACGAGCCAGGGCAACCGGATGCCAAGGACCGCGACCTCCGACAGCGTCGGGAAGAGATGCGTCAGCAGCGGCACCGCACACAGGAGCCCGGCTGCCACGACGGCAAGGCGAATCGTCAGTCCCAACTGCGCGCGAACGAGACCGCGGATCATGGCGTCACCGACTTCGGTCTGTTCCTGCACCTCCACCCGTGTTCGCACGATCCGTGCGCCACTACGTTGCGCCAACACAACGCGCGCACGCTGCGGAGGATCGGACTGCGACGTCACCGCGACAACCAACTCTGCTTGGGCGCACGAACCAGTCGATCCTTGAGTTCACGGGTGTGTCTGCGACTGACCGGAAGCTCGACGGGAGGTTTGTCACCGTGCGGGCGCAGACAGACCACCAATCCACTGCCTACTGTTCGGATGCCGGTGACCAGCGCCAGAGATACCAGGTAGGAGCGGTGCACACGCAAGAAGCCCGCGTCGGCCCAGCGTGATTCGAGCGTCGAGATCGGGATGCGCACCAGGTGCGACTTTCCAGCGGTGTGCAAACGCGCGTAGTCCCCGTCGGCTTCCACCCACTCCACCGAGGAACGCTGAACGAGCGTCGTGACACCGCCCAGTTCCACCGGGATCACCTCGTCCGTGGGCGCAGCTTCGGGTTTGCTCTCACTCTTGGTGCGCCCGGCGAGCCCCACGATCCGCTGAACGGCCTGAGCGAGACGCTCCTCCCGGAGCGGTTTGAGTAGGTAGTCGACGGCGCCGAGATCGAATGCGTCAACCGCTCGATCGTCGTGCGCTGTCACGAACACCACGGGCGGTGGCGTCGCGAAATTGGAGAGGATGCCGGCCAGTTCGAGACCGTCGAGTCCGGGCATGTTGATGTCGAGAAACACCGCGTCGATGCTTCCACCGCGCAGTATCCGCAACGCTGTCGTCGCATCCGATGCCGTGTGAACGTGCGCCACCGAGTCCTCGGCGCGCAGCAAGAAGGCCAGCTCGTCGAGGGCTGGTTTCTCGTCGTCGACGGCAAGGACGGTCAGCTGGGCATCAGTGTCAGTCTCGTTCACAACAGGTCCATGTTCCCACGACGGTTTCAGCCTGATCATCGAAGGCGAGAATCAGACGTGAATACCCTGCTTGAACTTGGGAACACGCATGCTGACCTTCGTACCGGCACCCGGCGCTGTCTCCACCACGAGTCCGTAGTCGTTGCCGAACGCGGCACGAAGTCTGTCGTCGACGTTGGCCAAACCGACGTGAGCAGCTTCTCGTGCGCTGGGTCGCCCCGATCCCGACTCGATGGCGTCGAGCGAACCGGAGCGCAGTAGTTCGGGGTCCATCCCCACACCGTCGTCCTCGACGCTGATGATGCAGTCCGGTCCCTCGTCCGCAGCCACGATGCTCACGGTCCCGCCCTCCGGCTTACTCGAAATGCCGTGACGAACCGCGTTCTCGACCAGCGGCTGGAGGGCAAGGAAAGGAAGAACCACGTTGAGCACTTCGGGTGCTATCTGAAGGCGGACGTTCAGAGCCTCCCCGAATCGCGCGCGTTCGAGGGTCAGGTAACGATCGATGTTGCGCAGCTCGTCGGCGAGCAGGGTGAACTCACCCGCAGATCGGAACGAGTACCGCGTGAAGTCCGCGAACTCGAGGATCAGTTCTCTGGCCCGCGCCGGATCGGTTCGAACAAACGATGCGACCGTGTTGAGCGCGTTGTAGATGAAATGAGGACTGATCTGTGCGCGCAGGGCACGCACTTCGGCTCGATCCAACAGGGCTCTGGACGCGTCGAGGTCGGCGAGTTCGATCTGACTGCAGGCATATCGTGCCACCTCGGTGACCGCTCCGAGCATTCCCGGCCACGGGTCCTCGCTGGTGACGATTCCCAGTACGCCGACCACGCCGATGTCCTCGATCAGCAGGGGCTGAGCGATCAGCGCTCGCACATGGTGATCGCTCGGTCCGCGCACCAGGTCCGAGTGCGTGACGAGTACCCGGCGTCCGCCTTCGATCGCACGAATGGCGGCGTCGTGGAATTGTTCGGACAACGCTTCGTGACGGCCGTCCCACGCCAACAGGTTTCCCGACGCGTCTGCCAGGCCCAGACCGGAGCCGCCGGTCAGCTCACGTAGGTGAGGCGCCGCCTCGGCGGCCGAATTCTCGTCGAGTCCACGCCGAAGTGGCCGCGCGGCAAGCGAAGCCGTATGGAGAGCGGCATGGACGGCACGTTCGGTGGGGGTGGTCACCTCACGTCTGGTGCGCATCCACACAGCCGTCAGCGCCCCGGCCACTGCGAGAATCAGCACGCTGAGAAGCGCGACCACGGCCGGACTCAAGGCGAGTCCTCGTCCAGTTTCCGTATCAGTGTTTTCGGAGCCACCGTGCGGTACGCATCTTCGACGACGTCGGCTACGTCGTTCCAGAATTTCTCGTCCTCGGTCTCGTCGGCACTCGGAACGTCGAGGTACACGCCGATCCATCCCCGGCCACCCACGTACGGAGGGACGAAGAACCTCGACGGGTCACGACTGACCCAATCTGCCTGCGCCCCAGGTGGGGCCGCGGCCCAGATCGCGACGCGATCGTCGTGGTGGTGATCTGCCATGGTGACGAACTGCGGCGCCTTGCGCACGAACCACGACGCTTCACCGTGGCTGACCCGCTCGGTCGCCTCCGGCAATGCCAGTGCAAGAGCGCGGATTCGCTCCAACGGCGTCATCGATTCACGACCCGCAGGTATTCGGTGCCGGAACACCTGCAAATCGATCCTTCACCCACGCGACAGCTCCCGGCACAGCGGCGCCGTCCGCATGACCTTCACCCGGTCGAGCCTGGAATTCGATGACGTCACCGTCGGCGCAGGCGCGTTCGACTGCCGCCTCGGTCCATTCCGGACGGATCAGGTTGTCATTGGTACCGACGACTACGTACATCGGACCGCTCGCGCGTTGACGGGGAAGAGCAACGTCGCTGAGCCACGCGTGAATTCGGTCCGCATCCTCGGCGGTAGCCGGCCGCGTGTCGGCGGGCGTCACCTTTCCGACCAGACCCAACTTCTCCGTCGCCCGAGAGGTCAGGCACGAGGTGAGCAGGTCGTAGTTCTGCTCGAATGCGCCGCGCACGTAGTCGGTTCGTTCGAGGTCCGGATGGGTGAGGTACAGCCCTTCGAGTACATAGGGCAGCAGCAGTTGCTGAGGCAGTGACAGATTCACCTCGGAATCACTCGAGATGATCGGCGAGATGTCCGCTGCCGGGGACAGGTTTGCTGCACCGACGAATTCGAGTCCGTCGCCGTAGGTGTCGGCTTCCTCGGCTGCCGCCCAGGATGCCTGCCCGCCTTGGGACAGCCCCAGAGTTGCCCAACGAGTCGAGGTGTCCGGAACGACGTTGCGCGCCGCTCGAACCGCGTCGATGACGTTGAACGCCGCGGTGTCCGGTTGCAGGTAAGGATGCGGGTCCGGAGTGCCGAGGCCCTCGAAGTCGGATACAGAGACCACGTATCCCGAGTCGAGGAACGGCGCGACCAGGCCGATCGTGCCGAAGAGGGTCGGCGAGGCCGACGGCGCACAGTCGTCCGAAATACCCGTCGTGCCATGGCCGATGGAGACGATCGGCCAACCGCCCTCCGGCGGCGTTCCAGGCGGTGTGAAAACGGTTCCCGATACCTGGGTCTCCCGGCCGTCGATACCGGAGGTGGAGCCGTACAGGATTTTCACCGCGCTCGCTCCGGACGCCGCCACTTCGGCTGTGCTGGTGAAGGGTTCACTGTCGAACACGACGCCGCGTTGCGCGCTGCTCTCGGCCGGCGGGGTCGTCGTGGTTGCGTTGTCGGTGACAGAGACATCTGGCGAGGCATCCGATCCGCAGCCGACGCTCACGAGAAGTGCGCTCGCCACCACGACTCCCCAGCCTGCGCGAACCCTCGAACTCCGAACCGTCATACGCAGTGTTCCCCTCTATTTGCCCGCGCTGCCTGCTCGGCGACGCCTGACACGTTCCTCTGCTGCGGCCTCTTCGATGTCGAGTCCTTCCAATACGGTACGCAATACCTCATCGTCGAGATCTCCGTCGTCACGTGCGGCGATCAGCGCAACTCGTTGCGAGCGCAGTGACTGATGCCGGAACTTGTCGAACAGAGCTCCCGCATTCCACAAGGCGGCCTCGCGATCGGCGTCCTCGTCGACCTCCTGGAGTTGAAGCCTCGCCTGCATCGAGCGTCGTACGCGTTCGACGATCGCCTGCAGTTCCTTCCCGTCGATCCCCGGCGGAGGGTGCGCGGCCGCGTCTGCCAACGCCTTCTCTCCCGCCTTGCGAGAAATGTTGCGGGCCAACTCCATCTGTTCCTGCGTGCGCAACTGCTCGTAAGGATCCGCGACGTCGAGGCGACGGATCATGAACGGCAAGGTAGATCCCTGGATGAGCAATGTCCCGACCGCGACGATGAATGCGATCGCCTGGATGACGCCGCGTCCGGGGAACGGCTCGCCGGACGAGAGTGCAAACGGGATACCGCCGGCCGCAGCAAGAGTGACGACGCCGCGCATTCCCGCCCACGAGACCACCAGATTCTGTTTCCACGTCAGTTGATTCTCGCGCTCACGGCGCAGGGTTACACCGAATCGCACACGCGAGTAGCTCAGGAACAGCCACACCGGCCGAATCACGATGACAACGGCCAGGACTGCGAGACCGTACGCGAACACGTGAAGCACCGGAAGTCCGTCGGCGACAACATCGTCGATCACGAAGCTCAGTTGCAGCCCCATGTACGCGAAGACGAACATCTCGAGGAGCGTGTCCAGGCTCGACCACACCGAGCGCTCCTGCAGCCTGGTCATGATCGACGCGTCCGTCGAATAGTGCCCGATCACCAGACCAGCGACCACGACGGCCAGAACACCGGACGCGTGTAGTTCTTCAGCGGCCAGGTAGGCAGCGAACGGAAGCACCAACCCCAAGCCGGTTTCCAGTGGAGAGTCGTACATGCGGGCACGAACGAACTTGACGACAAACGCGAGCACCAAGCCGACGACAACGCCGCCGATCACTTCGTACGCGAAGAACAACAGGGGCGAATCGGTGGCAATTCGCGTTCCGGTCACTGCTGCGACGGCGACGGTGAAGAGCGTGAGCGCGGTGGCGTCGTTGACGAGCCCCTCGCCCGTCAGGATGGCGATCACCCGTTTCGGGAGCCCGAGCTTCTGACCGACCGCCACCGCGCTGACGGCGTCGGTCGGCGCGATCACGGCCCCGAGCACCAGGGCGGCGCCGATCGTGAACTCGGGCACCATCCATTCGGAGAAGAAGGCAACCACGAACGCCGTCACCAACACCATTCCGACGCCGAGGCGCAAGATCGGGGCCAAGTTGCGTTTGAAGGTCGCCACCGAGAATTTCAGAGCGGCCGAGTAGAGAAGCGGCGGCAGGACCACACCGAGAATGACGTGGGGATCGAGTTCCGGCCGCGGCATACCGGGTATGAAGGATGCGACCGAACCTACCGTCACCAAAACCAGCGGAGCCTGCAGGTTTCGTCGATTGGACAGCCCGGTGACTGCGATGGCGGCAATGACGACCAGCAGAATCCAGGTGAAGTTCACGCGTTCATTCTGCCCGCCGACCCTGGGAGTTCACCCAGCGGACGCACAGAAGCCCGCAACCTTTTCGGTGACGGGCCCCTGAGCAACGGTGCTACCGAAAAACGGTATGCCGAATCCGGTATTACTGCTTTTCGGGAACAGCCTTCTTGGCGGCCTCAGCTGCCTTGTCGATCTGATCGCCGTACTTGTTGCCGGTCTTGTCGTCGGCGATGTCGGCGACCTTGTCGATAGCGTCGTGAACCTTGTCGGAGTTCTCCGCTGCGAGCTCCTGGCCCTTTTCGACCAATCCCTTGACGTTGTCCAAGAAACCCATGTCCGTGTCCTCTCCCGGTGCTGACGCACATCCTTCGGCGGAATCGTTCCTCCGCGCCCTTCGATTCTCACAGGTCGACGGCCTCTGCGCCAGAAAGCAGGTCCGTGCGTTCGAGCCGTGCGCAACTCGAGGTAGCGTTAACCCGCCAATAGCTGATTGACCACCCATCGACATCGACAGGTGCCCGGTTTGAATGCAGGACTGCGCGGGACGGGGAGCGACCCCTACCCCACGCGTGAACTGCTGTCCCGGTGGTGGTCGGATCGCACCGATTACACCTGGCTCCCCCGATTCCTCGACACTCGCGGGCTGACCGTTCCCGGACGCAAATTAGTCGCGGTGTGGTGTTTTCTCTTCGCCCTGATCGCGGCGACCATGCAGTTGAGCCGCTTCGGTTCCGACACCGCCCTGGCGCGGTCGATCTTCGCCCTCGGAACTATCAGTGGCGCCTATGCGGGCTACCGCTGGGCGCGTAATGAATCGTGGCCAACTTGGCGACAATCCGTGGCCTTTGTCGTCTGGGCCGACCTGTGGCTCGCCGTCACTCTCTTCTTCGCCGTGCGCACCGCTTTCGTCGGAACCATCGGCTGCATCTTGTTCATCATGATCGGCTTCTATGCGGCGATAGTTCACAGCCCTCGCGTTGCCATCAGCCACATCGGTTGGGCTCTTGCTGTCTGCACGACGCTCGCTGCCATGGCGATGTCCGAGCCGGTCAACGACGCCTGGGTGGTCGTGAATCTCTATCTGATGGTTGCCGGTGTGGTTTTCTCCACCGCATGGATTCTGCAGATCGTCTGGCTGCGCCTGACCGACGACGCACGCAACGCCCACCGGGACTACCTCACCGCGACACTCAATCGCCGCGGACTCCAGGACGAGGCACAGCATCTGCTGCGCAGTGATCGAACGCAGGCTCTGATCGCACTACTCATCGACGTCGACTCGTTCAAAAACCTCAACGACACGCACGGGCACGTCGCGGGCGACGACGCGTTGACCGCTGTCGCCGACCGCCTCATCGCTGCCGCCGGCCCCGATGCGGTGGTGGCTCGAATCGGTGGAGACGAGTTCGTCGTCCTGCGCGGAGTCGATCGAGGAGACATCGAGCAGGTCGCCACCGAGATACATTCGGCGGTCTCGTCCGACTCCGATCCCTATCCTGTGTCCGCCAGTACCGGCGTCAGCGTCTATCTGAGTCCCGAGACGGACTTACCGGATCGAGCTGTCAACGAACTGATCGAGCACGCAGACAATGCGATGTACCGAGCCAAGAAGCGCGGCGGCGATCGCATTGCCTGGGTGCAGATGTTCAGGCGCTGAAACTACTCACTCACTGTGGGCATGGTGATGCTCGCCGGGCAGGTCGTCGGGTGTCGCGAACATCTTTCGTTTCTCCCCGTGCAGGCGTGCGCTGATCCACCACGAGAGTTCCACGAGTACAACGCCGATCGCGCCGAGGGTGATCGCGAGCGTCGTCGCAGCGACGTTGCTCGGATCCAGTTTGAAGAACTCACGGGTGAACGGCAGCGCGAACAGGATGAGGTATCCGGCCACCGACCCGCCGATCAGAACGAGCTTCCACCAGACGTACGGCCGAGCCACGACGGCCAGAACCCACACGGCGATCATGATCAACGTGATGAGCGCACTGGTTCCGGCCTGGATCTTCTGGGTTTCCGTCTGGTCCGGGCCTTGGTAAGCCAATACGTAGGAGATGAACGTGGTGATGCCGATGATCAGGCCCGACGGCAACGCCAGACGCATCACGCGCGAGACGAAACCGGTTCGCGCGCGCTCGTTGTTGGGTGCCAGAGACAAGATGAAGGCCGGGATACCGATCGTGAACCACGCTGCGATCGTGACGTGGCGGGGCAGGAACGGGTACGGCAGCGGTTCGAAGTCGAAGACCTGGGACAGGACGCCGGTGATGCCGATCAGGAACGCAAGCACCACCGAGTAGACGGTCTTGGTCAGGAACAGATTCGACACACGCTCGATGTTGCCGATCACTCGGCGGCCTTCCGCGACGACGTACGGGAGCGTCGCGAACTTGTTGTCCAGCAGCACGATCTGGGCCACGGCTCGGGTAGCCGGGCTGCCCGACCCCATCGAGACTCCGATGTCGGCGTCCTTGAGTGCGAGCACGTCGTTGACGCCGTCACCGGTCATCGCGACGGTATGTCCGCGAGACTGCAAGGCCGCGACCATTTCCCGCTTCTGATCCGGTCGCACTCGACCGAACGTCGTTGCTCCGTCGAGAGTGTCCGCCAGCTTTTCCTGATCGCTGGGCAGCTCTCGCGCGTCGATGGGGCGGTCGCCGCCTTCGAGTCCGAGGGATCCGGCAACGGCGCCGACGGAAACCGCGTTGTCGCCGGAAATGACCTTGACCGCGACCTTCTGGCTGGCGAAGTACTCCAACGTCTCCTGGGCGTCCGGGCGCACTTTCTGCTCGAGCACGACCAGAGCTTCGGGGGTGACGGTGCCAGGGGCGTCGGCGTCGTCGACAGGGAGGTCGCTGCTGCCGAGCATGAGGACACGAAGTCCGCTCGAACCCACTTCCTCGGCCTTGCGGGCCATTTCCGAGTCGGGATCGAGCAGCACGTCCGGGGCACCGAGTACCCAGTTGCCGTGACTGCCGTACGACTGGCCGCTCCACTTCTTCGCCGAGGAGAACGGCGCCACCGCTGTCGCTTCGCCCCACCCGGAGTCGTCGGAGAGAGACTCGCGAATCGCCAGGACACTCGCGTTGGGGCGAGGATCGGACGCGGCCATCGCGCTCAACGCGGACTTGACCGCAGTCTCCCCCGATCCACCCGGTGCGACGTCGACCTCGGACAGCCGCATACCGTTCTCGGTCAGCGTTCCGGTCTTGTCCGCGCACACCACGTCGACACGAGCCAGACCCTCGATCGCCGGCAACTCCTGAACGAGGCACTGGCGCTTGCCCAACCGGATCACACCGACCGCAAATGCAATGGACGTCATGAGCACAAGGCCTTCGGGAACCATCGGAACCAGAGCTGCCACCATGCCGTTGAGTGCCGGTCGGATCGGCAGGCCGATCGTGAAGAGCTGATTGAAGATGATCAGCGCACCCGCCGGAATCATCAGGTAGGTGATGAACTTCAGGATCTTGTCGATGCCGCTACGCAGTTCGGAATGCACGAGGGTGAACTTGCTCGCCTCTTCGGCCAGCTTGGCCGCGTATGCATCGCCGCCGACCTTGGTGGCGCGGTATGCACCGCTGCCCGCGGCAACAAAACTGCCCGACAACACTTGCTGGCCACTCGCCTTGTGAACCGGATCGGCCTCACCGGTGAGCAGCGATTCGTCGACCTCGAGTGCGGCCGAACTGACCACCTCACCGTCGACGACTATCTGGTCACCGGATCCGAGTTCGATAATGTCGTCGAGCACAACATCTTTGGGCGCCATCGCCACGGCGACGCCGTCACGCCTGACCATGGGCTTGGCCTGACTCACGATGGCCAGAGCGTCGAGCGTGCGCTTGGCGCGGATCTCCTGGATGATGCCGATACCGCTGTTCGCGATGATCAGCAGTCCGAACATGCCGTCGATGATCGAACCCGTCGCGAGCACGATCACCAACAACACGGTCAGGATCGCGTTGATGCGAGTGAAGACGTTGCCGCGAATGATGTCCTTGACCGAGCGGGACGCCCGGTCCGGTACATCGTTGGTTTGTCCCGACGCGATCCGGGCCGCAACCTGATCGGCGGTCAGACCGCGGGCGACGTCGACGTCGTCCGGCAATCGCTCAGGCGCTACCGCCACTGCTGTCTCTTCTGAACTGGTGTGCTCGTGAGCCATGGTCAAAGATTACGCACCCGGAGCAACTAATCAGGGTGCGACTCGACAGGCAACCACGTCCGCGACACTTCGCCGCTCAGCCCAGCGGTATCCACCACTTCGACGGCGGTGTCGGTGACAACGCGTCGATCCTGCCGCCCGGCATCGGGACCGACACTGTTGTGCCCGCATCTGCAGCCGACTCGTCGAGGCGAATGATCGGCTCCGACCACGAGTGAAACGCGAGGTTGAACGTCGCCCAGTGAATCGGGACGAAGACACCGCGCGACCCGTCGCCCTTGTTGAGGTCGATGTGCGTCTGCACTGCCTCTTCCGGATTCATGTGGATGTCCGGCCAGCGCACGTCGTACGCACCGACGGGGAGAAGCGTCAGATCGAAAGGCCCATAGGTTTCACCCAGCTGTTCGAAACGCGATGTGTATCCGCTGTCACCACCGAAGAAGACCCGGTGCTTCGGCCCGGCGAATACCCACGACGCCCACTGCGTCGTGTTCCGGACGAGGCCACGACCGGAGAAGTGACGAGCCTCCGTGCACGTGAGGACCAGGTCGTCGATTTTTGTCGACTCGTCCCAGTCCAATTCCACGATCCGGTTCTCGGGCACCTTCCAGTGCCGCAGGTGAGCCCCGATACCGATCGGCACGACGAACGGAGCGGTCTGTGTACGAGTCAGGGTCTTGACCGTAGCCATGTCGAGATGGTCGTAGTGATCGTGAGAGATGACTATCGCATCCACTGCAGGCAGTTCGGTCAAAGCCACCGGAGTGGGGTGCATGCGCGCGGGACCTACTGTGGCCGAGGGTGATACGCGTTCACTCCACACCGGATCGGCGAGAACGCGGTAGCCGTCGACCTCGACGAGAACGCTCGAATGGCCGTACCACGTCACCGCCGCGTCGCCGGCTGCCGCCGGTGCCAGCGGAGTGGCCAACGGAATCGGCCGACGCGGCCGACCCGTCGACCCTCGCGTGGCCATCGACTTGAACATTCCGACATCGGTGCCCGGAACCAGTGTGCTGCTGGGCTCCGAGTTGTGGAACTGGCGGTCCCGGTATCGCGGGGACATCGCCGCATACGGTTGCACCGTGTTTCGCGAGGCCCCGATCTGCGTCGGGATGCCCCATGCGGCTCGCGCCACCCACCCCGTCGCCGCGGCAACAGCAGCAACTCCGAGAACCGTCGTCTTCTTCATTCAGACGAGCGTAGCCACTATCTGCCCTGCGTGCCCGGCGCCTGTTTTCCCTGCAACCAGCTTTACTTACCCTTGAATACGGGAGGGCGGTTCTCGATGCGGGCAGCGCGGGCTTCCTGGACGTCCTCGCTGAGCCAGGCGGCGTGAAGCGCGTCGAGCTGCTCGGGAGACTGCTCCTCCATGGTGCCGTCGTCGTTGAGAACCATCTTCATGTGCCGCAACGACAGCGGTGCGAGATTCGCGATGCGGTGTGCCCATTCCTGAGCGTCGTCGAGGGTTCCGATTTTGTTGGCGAGGCCGCGAGTGAAGGCTTCTTCGGCGCCGATCTGTTCGATGCCGAGCAAAATGGTGCGCGCGGGACCGCCGCCGACCAGCGACGCGAGCCGACGCATCGTCCACTTGTCCACCGAGACACCGAGGGTGGCGGCCGGGATTCCGAAGCGAGCGCTCGGCGCTACGACGCGAAGATCCGACGCGATGGCCAGTTGCGTGCCCGCGCCGATGGCCGGACCGTTGACGGCAGCGATGACGGGGATGGGCGCCGTGTCGATAGAGCGAAGCATCTCGAACAGGCGATCGGTGAAGCCCTCCATGTAGACGTCGCCGGAAAGGTCCGCGCCTGCACAGAACGCCGATCCCTCACCGGTGATGACGACGACGTGCGCGTGCTCGGCTACCGCCGCGTTCATCGCGTCCCGTATTGCGATGCAGAGTTCCGCGCTGAGCGCATTACGACGCTCGTGACGCTGCAACTCGATGGTCACGACGTTGCCGTCACGGGAGAACCCGATCATGTCCGCTCACTTTCGTTTCTGGAAGGCTCGACACAGGGATGTTCCGAGGCGCCGATACCGTCCGCATACTTCTCTGCAGCTAAGTTCTGTACATCAGGAGGTTAGATTACCGATGAGTACAGACGACCTTGCCGCACAGCAACCACACCCGGTTGACGTGGTGGTGATCGGCGCCGGACAGGCCGGACTCTCCGCCGCGTACTACCTGCGCAAGTTCGGAATCGAGCCCGAATCGGGGTTCGTGGTGCTCGATCATGCGTCGGGGCCGGGCGGGGCGTGGCAGTTCCGTTGGCCGAGCCTGACACTGAGCACCGTCAACGGCGTCCATGACCTCCCGGGAATGTCCTTCGCGGAAACCACCGGTACAGACGCCGAACAGGTGCCTGCATCGGTGGCGGTCCCCCACTACTTCGAACTGTACGAAAAGCAATTCGAACTTCCCGTCCACCGCCCGGTACACACGCGAGTGGTGTGTCCGAGGGAAGAGCGCCTGCGGATCGAGACCGACCGGGGAGTATTCGCGGCGCGAGGCTTGATCAACGCGACGGGGACCTGGGAGCGGCCCTTCATCCCCCACTATCGCGGGGCCGAGTCGTTCCGTGGCCGACAACTGCACACGAAGGACTATCGAACCGCTGCCGAGTTCGAAGGCAAACATGTCGTCGTGGTCGGCGGCGGGATCTCGGCTGTCCAACTGCTCGACGAGATCTCACGCGTCACGACCACTACCTGGGTGACGCGGCGCGAACCCGAGTTCCGCGACGAGCCGTTCACGCCGGACATCGGCCGCGCTGCGGTTGCCATGGTCGAAGATCGTGTACGACGCGGCCTGCCACCGGGATCCGTTGTCTCGGTGACCGGCCTCCCGGTAACGCCTGCCATCCGGGCAGCACGTGAGCGTGGTGTGATGAATCGACTGCCGATGTTCTCCGAAATTCTTCCGAACGGCGTGAAGTGGGCCGACGGTACCGTCGCCGACGCCGATGTCATCTTGTGGTGCACCGGTTTTCGTAGCTCACTCGATCACCTGGCGCCGTTGCACCTGCGCGGACCGGGTGGCGGAATCCCGATGACCGGGCGCCTCGCCACGCAGGTCGAAGCCGACCCTCGCGTGCACCTGGTGGGATACGGACCGTCGTCGTCGACGATCGGAGCCAACCGCGCCGGCCAAGCGGCAGCGCGCGAACTGACCGCGTACCTGGGAATCGGCGAATGAACAGAATTCTTGTTCCGGGCGAAACCTGCTGGCGCATCGAACCGGCGGACAATCTTGCCTGCATCGTCGACGCCGCTGACTACTTTCATCATGCGAAGTCCGCAATGCTGCAAGCTGAAAAGCGAATCATGTTGATCGGCTGGGACTTCGACACGCGCATCAAACTCGAACCAGGCGAGCAGACTCTCGACGGCCCCAACCGGTTGGGAATGTTCCTCCGCTGGCTCGTCCGCGAGAAACCCGACCTCGAAATCCTCGTACTCAAATGGAACATCGGCGCGTTCACCGCAATCGGCCGCGGCATGACTCCCGTCTTCGTGTCCAACTGGCTGACCGACGAGCGCCTACGGTTCGAGATCGACGGCGCCCACCCGGTTGGTGCGGCGCACCATCAGAAAATCATCGTCATCGACGACGCTCTGGCGTTCTGCGGCGGCATCGACATGACTGTGGACCGCTGGGACACCTCGGATCACGTCGACCGAAACGATTATCGAATCACGCCGAGCGGAAGGCGTTACGGCCCTTGGCATGACGCAACCACGGCGGTCGACGGCAATGCGGCTGCGGCCATCGGCGAATTGGCGCGGGCACGCTGGAAATCCGCAACCGGCGAGGATCTGACACCGGTCAAGAGCACTGCGACTCCGTGGCCCGTCAATTTGGCTCCCACCTTGCGGGTGGTCGACGTAGCCGTCGCCAGAACATTGCCGGAGCTCGGCGAGCGCGCGGAGGTTCGTGAGATCGAGGCGCTGTATCTCGCGGCCATCGCCGGCGCCGAGCACACGCTGTACATCGAAAGCCAGTACCTCGCCTCACGCACGCTGGCCGAGGCGATTGCCGCGCGCCTGCGTGAGGACGACGGACCGGAAATCGTTCTGGTCATTCCGCGCAACGCCGACGGTTGGCTGGAACAAAAGGCGATGGACGGGGCGCGCCACGACCTGTTGCATCTGCTGTGGTCCGCCGATATCCACGACCGTTTCGGTGCGTTTTATCCCGTGACCTCTTCTGGCGCACCTATTTACGTCCACGCCAAGGTTCTCGTGATGGACGATCGCCTCCTGCGAATCGGGTCGTCGAATCTCAACAACCGTTCGATGGGCTTCGACACCGAGTGCGACATCGCCGTCGAATCCGACGACGACGCAGATGTCGAGTTGCGCGCCTCGATCATCGGATTGAGGCGCCGCCTACTCAGCGAGCACCTCGACGTCACCGAGGAAGAAGTCGACGACGCGTTGGGTGAGCAGTCACTGTTGTCGACGGTTCGCGCTCTCTCGACCTCCGACGCTCGCAGTCTGCGCGAATTCGACCGGAACACAGTCGACGGCGAAGACCACGTGCTCGCTGAAAATGCACTGATGGATCCCGAGCGCACGCCGCCCAGACTGAGCGATCGAATCGAAGGATTGCGCCGCCTGCTCGGCAAACGCTGAGACTCTAGAACACGCGCACGCAGTGCCCGGTTGCCAGCGCGAGTTCGACGAGCGTTGCACCGTGAACACTCGGGACGAGCGCGAGGAGAAACGTATCGCTGTCGCTGTCGAGCCAGGCAAGTGAAACGCCCGTATCGGTGATGTTGTCGACGATACGGGCGAGAAGCGATTCGAGTCCGGCAGCTCGATCGAAGCCCATGGCAAGACTGTCCGCCCACTCCCACGATCCTGCCGGCGCCGACGTGAGCACTCGCAGCTGACCCAGAACCTCGGCAGCGCCCTCGTTCCAATCCACCCAGACCAGGCGTTCTTGTTCGTGCAATGCGTCGACGAGAGCAAACCACGCCATTTCCGGGTGCGGCTTCTCGAGCGTCTGTGAGTATAACTCGTTCTGTACTTCGACATACCGTTCCGGCTGGTCGATCGCGAGAGTCACACGATCGATGACAACAGCGCTGTCAGGGGCGAGCAGTTCGGCGATCGCGCGCAACGCGTCGCGAGCAGTTCCACTCACTATGGCTCCAAGTTCAATTCGGTCATCGGTGCGGTTTCCACATTCTGACATGCGTGTGCGCCTCGTTCGGACGTGTCCTCGATGTCGGGACACGAGCCAGATGCTTGCCGTGAGTTCCACGAATTCCCGGGCAACACCGCTCGCCGAGCTACCAAATTTGACTTTCCGGCTATCCCATTCGCCGCACTTGTCCGTTTACCCTTTCACCTGGCCTTACAATCCGGATATAGTCATCGGCGATCCAAGAAGCCAACTGGGATGTAGCGAGCCAGCGAACAGTCTGTTACCGTTCAGCTAACTACCCCTTCTGGTCAAACCGGATCGAAGGGGTTCGGGCAATGACCCACGGGGGGTTGACGTGAAGGGGCCATGTTCCGCATGAAACACGATTCACACACGACAACCTCTTGGTGGTCGATCGGCGAATGGCGCCTGGGATGGAAGGTCATCGCCGTTCTCGCATTGCCGATGATCGTCGCCGTCGTCCTCGGAGCCCTTCGCGTTCAGACGGAACTCGAAGAAGCCGCACAGCTGAGTTCCTCGTCCGAGCGCGCCCTCGCTGTGCCCGCCGCGATCAATCTCGAATCCGCGCTGTACGAGCTCGCCGAAGCCGCATCGGCACGCACTGACACCGGCCCCGCCACACAAGCGGTTTCGGACGCAATGGATCAACTGGTCGACGCCGCGCGCGCGTTCCAGTCCGACGACGACCTCAACGACCAAGTGACTTCGGCGCTCGCAGAGAGCCGTTCCATCATGGAAGAGGTCGCCGCCGGCGCGGTGGCTCCCGCACGCTTGGTTTCGCGGGTCGGCGAAGTCTCTCGCGCACTCTCGAGCACCTTCACCAGCGTCGTCGAGCATTCTCAGCGTCCGGCGCTGCGCGAAGAGGGTGGCCGACTCTCAGCACTCTGGGATGCGCGACGAGCACTGGCCGAACAACGAATCCTCTTCGGCTCAGGTGATCCGGACCAGCAGGCTCGTACCTCGATGGTCAGTGCCGCCGGTGCCGAACTGGTCGCTCTGAACAACATTCTCGCCATCGACGGGAGCAACGACACCGTCCGGACCCTCAGCAACTCCGCTCAGAACCGGATCAACGCACTCGGATCAACCCCGTCGACCTCTCCTCTGGGGAGCCGCGTCGGTACCGATCTGAAATCCGGAAACGACCAGTACAACATCCTGACCGACACCACCGTCACCGAGTTCGGCGATACCGTCACCGCTGAATCCAATGCAGCACGAACCGCAGCACTTCGTGACACTGCAATCGTGCTCGGCGCGGTCCTGCTGGCACTGGCCATCGCCCTCGTCATCAGCCGATCGCTCATCGATCCGATCCGTCGGCTGCGATTTGCCGCATTGCAAGCAGCACGACGCGGACTCCCCGACGCGATCGAACGAATTCGCGCAGGTGCCAGTATCGACGACGTCGACTTCGCCCGTGTACCGATCCGCACCCACGAGGAAATCGGCGAGCTTGCACGCGCGGTGGACGACATGCACGGTCAGGCCATCACGCTGGCCGGCGAGCAGGCCACCCTGCGGCGCCAGGTCAACGACATGTTCGAAACGCTGTCGAGGCGTAACAAGTCCCTCGTCGACCAGCAACTCGGTTTGATCGAACAGTTGGAGCAGGACGAAGACGACCCTCGTCGCCTCGAGAATCTGTTCCGGCTCGACCACATCGCCGCGAGAATGCGTAGAAACGGCGACAACTTGTTGGTTCTCGCCGGAACCGATGTACGCCGCGCCAGAACCGCCCCCGTCGCTCTCGGCGATATCCTTCGTGCGGCGGTATCAGGCGTCGAGGAATATCGACGCGTCGAACTCGGGCAGATACCGCCCGGAGTCGTCACCGGTCATGCTGCCCCGGACGTCGTTCACCTCATCGCTGAACTGCTCGACAATTCTCTGCGGTACTCCCCGCCGGAGACCACCGTCTCCATCAACGCTGCCCGCGCCATCGACGGCTCCATGATCGTCGAGATCGCAGATCTCGGTATCGGCATGTCGCCTGCCGATATCCTCGATGCCAACGAGCGCCTCGCCGCCGGCGGCGAGATGAGCGCGGATACAGCGCGTCGCATGGGTTTGTTCGTCGTGAGCCGAATCAGTCGTCGCTACAACATCTCTGTGCGCCTGCGCCCGACGGCAACGTCGTCGACGCACAGCGGCATCACCGCAACGGTGCTCCTACCGACGTCGATACTCGATTCTTCTCGGGGACCCGAGATCCGCACGCCGCGAACCGGACCCGTGCCCACGCTCGATCGGACTCCGCCGCCCGCACCGTCTGAACCGTCCTGGTCACAGCCCGTCCCGACCGAATTGGCACCCCCGCAGCCTGCGACCAGAAGTTTCGCAGATCTCCCGCGTCGAACGCCCAGCAACAGCACCGACCGGACTGAGACGTTCGCCCCGATCACACCGCAATCCATTCCCACGACAACAGCGCCTTCGGGGTTGCCACGTCGCACTCCGGGCACAAGTGGAGTACCGGCGGTCAGTACCTCGACTCCGACCACTGCTGCACCCGCCACCTCCGTGTCGTCCTTCGCTCCTCTGCCCGATCCCGAAGGCACAAGCGCATCGACGTCCCTTCCCGTGCGTACTCCTTCGCCGGAATTCACCTCGCCGGCACAGGGTCCCGAGATCCCGGTGGGTCCACACCCGTCGACAACCCCGCCGCCACGGCACCGGCTCTCAGCCCCGACGCCGACAAACACTGCGGCGTTCTTCTCCTCGCGCACCCGTGACGGGCTCTCTGCTCGCGCATCGGCGCGCGCTGACGGCGCGGGAGACGGCAACTCGAACGGCGTACTCGCTGCCCCGACCACGATGCCGATTTTCGCCCGGATGGTGTCCGAGTGGCTCGTGGACCCGACGGCGGAGACGTCAGCTGCTTCCACCGGCAGTGCGTGGACCACCGACGCGGATCAAGGCTGGCTGGCCGCTCGGACCTCGTTCGAGATGCCGGTCACCAAGATCGCCGATTCCGGACTTCCCATTCGAGACCGCGGAGCCCGCCTGGTTCCCGGCGCAGTCGGGAGAGGTGGAACGACACAGCGCCATGCATCCAATCCGGCGGACGTCCAACGTGGTTGGAGCAGTTACCAATCCGGAGTACAACGAGGGCGTCGGCGCGCTGCCGACCATCAGCCCGATGGCGGACAGTCTTTCGAATCGTCCACGATGTTGCACAACGATGAAGGAGAACAGTGAACACTGTCGGAGCCCAAGAGACTCCCCGCGCACTCGACTGGCTGGTATCGGCTTTTGCCCGAGACGTGCCGGGTGTGAGTCACGCGATCATCGTCTCAGCCGACGGGTTGTTGACGGCCTCGAGCACACATCTTCCGCTCGATCGGGCCGATCAATTAGCCGCTGTCACTTCCGGACTCGCCAGCCTGTCCGCGGGGGCGTCACGCCTCTTCGACGGTGGAGCCGTCATGCAGTCCGTCGTCGAGATGGAGAACGGCTACCTGCTTCTCATGGGCGTCGGTAGTGGCGCTTACCTTGCCGCTCTCGCTGTCGCCGGATGCGACATCGGCCAGATCGGTTACGAAATGGCGACTCTCGTCGATCGCGTCGGCACCACCATGGACATTGCCCCGAGAACATCGCAGGGTATTTGAGTTCGATGCCTCACCATCAATCCGAGTACGACGACGCCGAACCGAGCTTGGTCCGGCCGTACGCGCTCACCGAAGGTCGAACCCTGCCGTCCATCGACCTCCCACTCGAAGCGATCATCGCGACGATCGAAGACGCGGTCTCGAACAATCTTGCACCGCAGGATATTCGTGCATCGATCGTCGCACTCTGCGAGCAGCGGATCTCGGTTGCCGAGATCGCTGCCCACCTGGGTGTTCCGATCGGAGTCGTGCGGGTACTGGTCGCCGACCTCGTAGTAGCCGGATCACTGGAAATACATGCCACTCTGCGAAGCGACGCATCTCGAGTCGAGCGACGCGAACTGATCGAAAGGACCCTCAGTGGACTTCGGGCACTCTGACTCATCGTCTCGCGTGAAATCGACAAAAATCGTGATCGCCGGGGGTTTCGGTGTTGGCAAGACAACACTTGTGGGGACCGTCTCCGAAATCGTCCCCCTTCGCACGGAGGCCATGGTTACCGACGCCAGCGACGGTATCGACAATCTCGGATCCACTCCCGACAAGAGCACCACGACGGTCGCGATGGACTTCGGGCGCATCACTCTCGCCGACGACCTGGTCCTCTATCTGTTCGGAACCCCGGGACAGCGCCGCTTCTGGTTCATGTGGGACGACCTGATCACCGGTGCGATCGGTGCGGTCATTCTGGTCGACACGCGTCGCCTGGAAGACAGCTTCGCCGCAGTCGACTTCTTCGAGGCGCGAGGCCTCCCGTTCATCGTGGCGGTCAACCGTTTCGACGGCGCACCAATCCATTCGGCGAGCGATCTCCGCCAGGCGTTGGCTCTACCCAACCGGGTTCCCATGATCGAGATCGACGCCCGAAACCGCGAATCAGCCAAACGCGCGCTGATCGCCGTCACCGAATACTCCCTCGAACGACTTGCAGCTGAAGCAGTCGTCTAGATGAATCACCAGATGCGAATCGTCGCCGAAAGGAACTGGCATGTCGGATGAAATGCACCATTTCTCGATGGGAATCTGGCTGCTCGGACTCGCCTACGTCGTGTCCGTGGTCGGGTCGGTAGTCGGCCTGGCGTGCACCAGGCATTCAGCGTCGGCGACGACAACCGCCACACGCATGCGATGGCTCGCCATGGCTGCCTTGTCGATCGGTGGCGTCGCCATCTGGCTCATGCATTTCATCGCCATGCTCGGCTTCGCGGTCCCCGGCAGTCCCATTCGATACAACCTCGGATGGACCGTGATCTCCGCGATCATCTCAGTAGGGGCCGTGTTTGTCGGCCTGCTGATCATCGGGACCGAATTTCGCTGGACGCGGCTTCTGATCGGGGGCGTGGTAACCGGTCTCGCCGTGAACATCATGCATTACACGGGTATGCGCGCCTTGCGCTTTCAGGGCGAGATCCACTACGACCTGCTCTTCGTTGCACTGTCGGTTCTCATCGCAGTCGTCGCCGGAACCGCTGCACTGTGGTTCACCATGGTGCTCGAGTCCACGATTCTGCGTTTTGTCGCCGGAATCATCATGGGCATCGCTGTCGTCGGTATGCACTACACCGGAATGGCCGCTGTCGAGGTTGTTCACGACGCGGCAGCCCCGGCGCCACAGGGACTCGAAGTGTTCTCATTCCTCTTCCCTGTCTTCGTTCTCGGCCTGCTGGCGTTGGCAGTTCCGATTGTCGCAGTGCTGACAGCACCCAACCGCGCGACGGCACGAATGGAATCCGCCGCCGACGATCTGGCGTTCGAAGCACGAGAGTTCGCGATCTCGAACTGAGCAGAGTACGGGGCGAGTTCACGTAAATCGACAACGCCCCGTACATTTCGGGGATGGTGGATGCCGGACACAACCCCCAGCCATCGACCCGCGCAACGCTCGTCGTGATCGGTGGTTTGCCGGCCACCGGCAAGTCGACGATCGCGCGGGCGCTTGCGCAGCGTCACCAAATCCCCTTCGTGCGGATCGATACCATCGAACAGGCGCTGATACGCAGCGGTATCGCTGACGCGTCCGGGACCGCCGGATACATCACCGGGTACGCGCTCGCCGCCGAACAATTGCGACTGGGACTTTCGGTCGTGGTCGAATGCGTCAACCCCGTCGAGGCGACACGAAACGCCTGGTCCGCTACCGCACAACATAATTCGGCGCGCCTGCTCGGTGTCGAGGTCATCTGTTCGGATCCCGACGAGCATCGCAGACGCGCTGAACGGCGAGTCGTCGACATCCCGGATCTCGTACTACCGACGTGGCAGGAAATTCTGGATCGAGACTACGAGCCGTGGACTACGGAACGGCTGGTGCTCGACACCGCAATCATGGACTCCGACAGTGCAGTACGACGCATCACAGCAAAGATGCTGTAGCGTGCGAGCTGCTCACAAGGTGAGAACGAAGAATGCGCTGTTCGGGTCTTCGCGGTAGTTCCCGAACGGTGGACAAGGCACGAACCCGAATTTCGCGTACAACCGGCGAGCTGGATCGAAGAACTCTTGCGTACCGGTCTCCAATTCGAGTTGCCGGTAACCTCGTTGTCTCGACTCGTCCACGACGTGTTGAAGAAGTCGCGTTCCCACGCCACGCCCCCTTGCTGCCGATGACGTTCGCATCGACTTGATCTCGCCGCCGGCCGACGACCGTTCCTTGAGTGCGACGCAACCGAGTAACTCGTCACCTTCGCTCCACAGCGTCCACATGGTCACAGAGCTATCCATCAGCCCCGTGACGTCCAGCGCGTGAACGCTGTCCGCGGGCGAGGTCGCGTGCATGTCGGCGAGATGTTCGGTGAGTAGAGCACGGACCGCATCCCGACTCAGGTCGTCAATTTCGATTCGCACAGATCCTCACTGTCCTCTTCGCTTCCGGCAGTACCGAATGAAAGTATGACTGTCCTTCACTTCGCCGAAGGCTTGGCCCGAACGTGGATGCGTTCTCCTTGGGGGCCGAACAGACTCAGTACCTCGACCGGGCCGCGCCCGTCACTGCCGAACCAATGCGGGTTTCGGGTGTCGAATTCAGCAGCTTCACCCGTACCCATCACGATGTCGTGATCGGCCAACACCAACCGCAACCTCCCCGACAGCACGTACAGCCATTCGTAGCCGTCGTGCACTTGGGGATCCGGTTCCGTCTGGCTTGCCGGGATGGTCATCTTGAATGCCTGCAACCCACCCGGTTGCCGAGTCAGCGGCAATACCGTTCGCCCACTGACGCTTCGAGGCGCACTCTGGATGCGTGGATCGGCGACCTGCGGTGCCGCCACCAGTTGGTCCAACGGCACTTGGTGGGCAAGCGCGATCGGAAGCAGCAACTCCAAGCTCGGGCGACGCTCCCCCGCTTCGAGCCTCGACAGGGTGCTCTTCGAAATACCGGTGGACTCGGACAGCGCTGTGAGTGTGACGTTCCTCTGTGTACGAATGCGTTTGAGGCGCGCGCCGATCTGCGAGATGGCGGCATCGATGTGCGGACCGTTGACATTCATGGTGCCGAGTCTGACGGCGATTCCCAGAAATGGCAACATTAGTTGCTGATGAACCTCCTCCGCGAGCAATCTGTGCTCATGCGAACACACACTGAAACTGAGATCCTCGACGCCGTGATCGTCGGCGGTGGCGCCGCCGGACTCAGCGCAGCCCTGGTGTTGGGTCGTGCTCGGCGCTCGGTCGCCGTCATCGATTCCGGCAAACCGCGCAACGCACCGGCAGCACACATGCACGGCTTCCTCTCGCGCGACGGCATGGCGCCACGTGAGTTGCTCGCCGTCGTACGCAGCGAATTGCAGACGTACGGAGTGGAATTGACACAAGATGACGTAGTCGACATCTCCTGGCGCGGTATCGAACCCGGCTTTGTCGTCGAACTTTCAGGAGGCACGACGCTCGAAACTCGTACTGTGCTGGTTGCCACCGGTCTACGGGATTCACTCCCGGAAATACCAGGCATCCAGGAGCTTTGGGGACAAAGCGTGCTCCATTGCCCGTACTGCCATGCGTACGAGATCAGCGACCAACCGATCGGCATTCTCGGCGCAGACGCTCGGGAGATGTCACTTCACCAGGCGCTTCTACTCCGACAGTGGTCGTCGGATGTGACGTTCTTCCCCCACAAGATCTCGCTCACCCCCGACGAACGCGCGCGACTGGCTGCGCGTGGGGTGACGGTTGCCGACGGATCGGTATCTGGATTGATCGGTGAGAGAGGCGAACTGAGGGCCGTCGAACTCGACAACGGCCAGTTGGTCCCTCGCTCAGCATTGTTCGTTGCGCCACGTTTCGTTCCGAACGACGCACATCTGACGCGACTCGGCTGCAAAACCAGCCCCACGGGATTCGTGGCTGTCGATCGTTCCGGCGCCACCAGCGTTCCGGGCGTCTGGGGCGCCGGCAACGTCGTCGACCCTCGCGCTCAGGTAATCAATGCTGCGGCTGCAGGTTCGACCGCGGCAATCGCGATCAACGGATATCTGGTCGAGCAAGATGTCGAATCGGCTCTTCGTTCGACCGAGCCGGAAGGGGGCTTCTCGGCGACCGTGGAGCAACGCGTCTGTGAGATGAACGGCGGCAGCACCCTCCACGGCATGTGACCGAGGTGTCTACGTCGCGGGGCCGCCGTGCAACTTCTCGTAGGCGGCCTTCTCGGCGTCGTGGCGCGAGATCTTCTTCGGGTTCTCGAGGTCGGAAGGCAAACCGTGACGCTCGAGGCGGCGCGACCTGTTCTGAGCCATGTAGGAGACCGAATAGAACAGTGCCAGAAGCACTCCGAGCAGCACCATCGATGCCCGCAGGGCCCACGGTCCGGGGAAGAGCATGAAGGCCGCGAACACTGGAATGAACGGCACCATGCTTCGGATCAGGTGACGCGGCACGGCCCAGTCACCGATCAGGTCGTTTCGTACCCAGTCCTGCATCGAATCGGGCAGTTTGCGCCCCACTGAATAACCCAACCACTGAAGAGGATTCGGGCTCGTACGTTGCTTTTTGGAAGTCACGGAAGTCACCTGTTCGGTACGCATCGACGGTACTGACGCAGTCATCACGTTTCTTTCGGATGCAGTCATCACATTTCTCTCATTGGTCCAAGGCTCCGGCGCGGAGCGCGGCCTCGTTGACCCGCGTCAGAACATTGTGGAGTTCTTCGAGTTCGGCGAGGCTGACGCCGAGCTTCGCGACAACCGCCGGCGGGATCTTCTCCGCCTCCGCGCGCAGTGCCACACCGGCTTCGGTGAGGTCCACGTCCAGTTGCCGTTCGTCGGCGCGGCTACGGGTTCGCGTGATCAGCCCGGACGCCTCGAGTCGCTTGAGGAGCGGCGACAGCGTCGGCGAATCGAGTTGCAGTGCCTGCCCGATTTCCTTGACCGCCATCGGCGACTTTCCCCACAGTGCCAGCATCACCAGGTACTAGGGATGCGTGAGGCCCATCGGCTCGAGCAGTGGCCGGTAGACGGACAGCACCGCCCGGTTCGCGACCGCAAGTGCAAAGCACACCTGCCGGTCGAGAGCCAGCGGATCATCCATCTGCGTCTGCGGAGCCTTCGTCGTCATGAATCCGATGTTATCAGATTAATTAGTGCAGCAACTATTATTGCACTAATCAATCTGGCGATGATCGTCACTCTTCTCCAACGTCGACGTGGGTTGCCCGGTGAGACCCACGTGCGCTTCCGCCCTCATTCGCTCCACCATGTGCGGGTAGTGCAGCTCGAACGCCGGGCGCTCACTGCGGATGCGCGGCAACTCGGTGAAGTTGTGACGCGGCGGCGGGCAGGTGGTTGCCCACTCCAGCGAGTTTCCGTAACCCCACGGATCGTCGACGGTGACAACTTCGCCGTAGCGGTAGCTCTTGAAAACGTTCCAGATGAACGGAAGCGTCGAGGCACCGAGCACGAAGGCAAAGATCGTGGACACCGAGTTCAGCACCGTGAACCCGTCCGAGGGCAGGTAGTCGGCATAGCGACGCGGCATCCCCTCGCCGCCGAGCCAGTGCTGAACGAGGAACGTGCCGTGGAAACCGACGAACGTGGTCCAGAAGTGCCACTTGCCGAGACGCTCGTCCATCATGCGACCGGTCATCTTCGGGAACCAGAAGTAGATACCGGCGTACGTGGCGAACACGACCGTACCGAAGACCACGTAGTGGAAGTGGGCGACGACAAAATACGTGTCGGTGACATGGAAGTCGATCGGCGGGCTCGCGAGAATGACACCCGACAGACCACCGAAGAGGAAGGTGATCAGGAAGCCGACCGAGAACAGCATCGGCGACTCGAAGGTCAACTGCCCCTTCCACATCGTGCCGATCCAGTTGAAGATCTTCACACCTGTCGGCACGGCGATCAGGAACGTCATGAACGAGAAGTACGGCAGGAGAACAGCACCCGTCGCGTACATGTGGTGAGCCCACACCGCGATCGACAGAGCTGAAATCGCCAGTGTCGCATAGACCAATCCGGTGTACCCGAAGATCGGCTTACGGCTGAAGACCGGGAAGATCTCCGAGACGATGCCGAAGAACGGCAGCGCGATGATGTACACCTCGGGGTGACCGAAGAACCAGAACAGGTGCTGCCACAACAGAACTCCACCCGACGCAGGGTCGAAGATGTGTCCACCGAGGTGACGGTCGACGAACAGACCCATGAACGCAGCGGTCAGCAACGGGAACGCCATCAAGATCAGAATGCTGGTGATGAAGATGTTCCACGTGAAGATGGACATCCGAAACATCGTCATACCTGGTGCGCGCAGGCAGATCACGGTGGTGATCATGTTGACCGCACCGAGAATGGTGCCGAGGCCACCGACCGTCAGACCGAAGACCCACAGGTCGGCGCCGACGCCGGGACTGTGCACCGCACCCGACAACGGGGTGTACGCGGTCCAACCGAAGTCGGCAGCGCCGCCCGGCGTGAGGAATCCGCCGAGAACGATGAGACCACCAAAAGTGAAGAGCCAGAACCCGAATGCGTTCAGACGCGGGAACGCCACGTCCGGGGCACCGATCTGCAGCGGAAGTATGTAGTTCGCGAAGCCGAAAACGACGGGCGTCGCGTACAGCAGCAACATGATCGTGCCGTGCATGGTGAACAACTGGTTGAACTGCTCGTTCGAGAGGAACTGCATCCCGGGGACAGCCAGTTCCGCACGCATGAACAGGGCCATCAGGCCGCCGATCAGGAAGAACACGAAAGCCGTGATCATGTACATGATCCCGATCTTCTTGTGATCGGTGGTCTTGATCATGTCGAACATCCACGACCCCTTGGGATCACGGCGCTTCGGGTACGGCCGCTCCGGAATCGGCTCCAACTCTCCGGTCCGCTCGTCCGGCACCGTTGTCGTCATGCTCGCGCGTCCTCTTTCGTGCTCGATACCGCCTCAAGAACTTTCCGCACGACCATATCGCATGTTAATAGTTAATGCACAAACTAAGTGTGGTCGACGTGAGCATCTATCGAAAACCGAACGTACGCAACCTTTTGCAGATTTCGGTGAGATAAAGTCAGGCGGCGGAATAGGTCGAGGGTCCGCCGCGTTGAACAAACCCGTGACTCTTCCCGACACATCGACAGCACCCGAGGCCTCCGCGTTGCGCGGCCTCTTCGAGCCTTTCGAGGTCAAATCACTCTCGTTGCGTAACCGTTTCGCCATGGCCCCGATGACGCGCGCCTTCTCGCCGGACGGAATCCCCGGCGCCGACGTAGCCGAGTACTACCGTCGTCGCGCAGCAGGTGGTGTCGGCTTGATCATCACCGAAGGCACGTACATCCCGGACCCGGCAGCCGGCCCGCACACCCGCGTACCGCGCATCTACGGCGATTCGAGCCTGGGTGGCTGGAAGTCGGTTGTCGACGCCGTCCACGCCGAAGGCGGATCGATCATTCCTCAGCTGTGGCACCTCGGAGTCGAACGCGGCGAGAACTCGCGCCTGAACCCCGAGGTCGAAACCGTCAGCCCCTCCGGCCTGGCACTGGACGGCACCCGCCTGGGACGAGAATTCACCACCTCTGACCTCGACGACTTGAAGCAATCGTGGGTCGACGCCGCACTCAACGCGAAGAACACCGGCTTCGACGGTCTCGAGTTGCACGGAGCACATGGCTACCTGCTCGACGAATTTCTCTGGGCGGGAACCAATGTCCGAACCGACGGATACGGCGGATCACTCGAGGCCCGCACCCGTTTCCCGGCCGAGGTCGTCGCCGCAATCCGAGAGGCCGTCGGGGACGAGTTCGCGATCGTCTACCGATTCTCGCAGTGGAAGTCCGGCCATTACGACGCTCGTATCGCCCAGAGCCCGGCAGAACTCGGCCGCATCCTCACTCCCCTGGTCGACGCCGGCGTCGACGTTCTGCATCCGTCCACGAGGCGTCATTGGGAACCGGCATTCGCTGAACTCGACGGTGAAGACGGCACACTCGGCCTCGCCGGTTGGACGAAGAAGCTGACCGGGTTGCCGACCATCACCGTCGGTTCGGTCGGACTCGATTCCGTGTTCACGACGGCATTCACCGGCGAAGCTGCATCTGCTGTCACCGGACTGGAGCGTCTCGAAGCTCAGTACGAGAGGGGTGAATTCGACATGGTTGCCATCGGGCGCGCGCTGCTCGCCGATCCCGAGTGGGTCGAGAAGCTCCGCACCGGACGCGCGGACGAGCACATCGCATTCACCGCAGAACATCGCACACACCTGAACTGACCTCGCACGACAAAACGGCACTCCCGCAATTGTGGGAGTGCCGTTTGTGGGTCTGCCGGAAGTACTAGCTGCCGAGCGTGACCGGGTCGGGGCCGATGCGGCCGGCCGGGTCGTCGAGAGCACCGATTGCGTTGATCTGTTCCGGTGTCAGTTCGAATCCGAAGACATCGAAGTTGGCGGCGATACGTTCGGGGGTCACCGACTTCGGAATCACCACGTTTCCGATCTGCAGGTGCCAGCGAATGATCACCTGAGCCGCGGTGACGCCATGAGCGTCGGCGATAGCGGTGATGACGGGGTCGCCGAGAACGGTTCCCTGTCCGAGCGGGCTCCACGCTTCCGTCGCGATTCCCTTGCCGGTGTGAAAGGCGCGCAGTTCTGCCTGGTTGAACTTGGGGTGAAGCTCGATCTGATTGAGGACCGGCACCTCACCGGTTTCGCCGATGACGCGCTCGAGGTTCTCGATGGTGAAGTTGGAGACGCCGATGGATCGAACCCGTCCGTCGGCCTTGAGCTTCTGGAATGCCTTGAACGTCTCGACGTACAGGTCCTTGGACGGAACCGGCCAGTGGATCAGGTACAGGTCGAGGTACTCGAGACCCAACTTGTCGAGGCTGGCGTCGAATGCCGCAAGCGTCGAGTCGTAGCCCTGATCGTCGTTCCACAGTTTTGTCGTGATGTAGAGGTCTTCGCGGGCGATGCCGGATTCGGCGATCGCGCGGCCGACGCCCACCTCGTTGCCGTAGATCTTGGCGGTGTCGATACTGCGGTAGCCGGTCTTCAGGGCTGTGGAGACGGCCTCCTGCGTCTCGTCGTCCGGAACCTGGAACACACCGAATCCGAGTGCGGGGATCGTCTTACCGTCGTTCAGAACAATGGTCGGTACAGAGGTCACATCGTTGGTCTCGGTCATATATGGATCCAACGCGCGAGGGCCGGGAGGCATTCCCCGCCGAACCTCCGGGCAGTGCCCTTGTACCGCCCGAAATGCCGGTCTACCTTGGAAGACAAGTATTGGAATCGCCTCGAGAAAAGAGAGAGCGATGAATCTTTCATATCGTCTCGCCTACAAGGTCGGCGTCACTCCGTGGGAGCACACCGGGCACGGGTTCGACGCTCAACTGTCCGGCCTTCTGGATGCGATTCCCGTCCCGGAAGGTGGCCGTGCACTCGATATCGGTTGCGGCACCGGACGCCATTCCATCGAGCTGGCGCAACGCGGGTGGCACGTCACCGGCGTCGACGCCGAACAGGAACCGCTGGACAAAGCGCGCATACACGCGCGTGAAGCACACGTCGACGTCCGGTTCCTCCACGAGGACGCGGCAGACCTGCACATTGCTGTCGACGGCGGGCACCTGCTGGTGCTCGACATCGGCTGTTTTCACGGGCTCACCGATCATCAACGGCGGGACTACGGGAGATCCGTAAATGCGATCACCGCACCGGGAGCGTCCATGGTGATGTTCGCATTCGGACCTGGGCACCGTTGGCCGATGCCACACGGCGTCTCGGAGGAGGACGTCATGCGAGCATTCGACGGTTGGTCGATGGCCTCGAGCATGGCCGCGGACGTGAGTGAATCGCCACTTCCGGTCCGTGCGGCACATCCGTGCTGGTATCACCTGGTCCGCGGCTGACTGCTGTGCGCCTTTATTAACCGCCCGCGGTTAATAAAGGCGCACAGCACCGGGGATACTTCTCAGGTGACTGCAACACTGCGCATCAGCGGCCTCTCTGCTTCCCGGGGAGAACGCACTCTGTTCTCCGACCTCGACCTCACCGTTGCCCCCGGCGACGTCATCGGCCTCGTCGGCGCGAACGGCGCCGGCAAGTCGACGCTTCTCACCGCACTGGCCGGAATCGGAACCGCCGACGTCGAGGGTTCGATCATCCTCAGCCCGCCGGATGCTGCGGTCGGTTACCTCGCGCAGGAACCCGATCGCATCGAGGGTGAGACCGTCCTCGAGTTCCTCGGCCGCCGCACCGGCGTCGCCCACGCCGAGGAAGTCATGAACGCCGCAGCCGAAACCCTGGCCGAAGCCGAAGAGGATCTGTACTCCCCGGCACTGGAACGCTGGCTCGCTCTCGGCGGCGCCGACCTGCTCGAGCGCGCCGAGAAGGTGGTCGAAGAACTCGGTCTCGGAGTTCCACTCGATGCACATATGACGGCATTGTCCGGCGGTCAGGCCGCGCGCGCCGGCCTCGCGTCACTGTTGCTTTCGCGCTACGACATTCTCTTGTTGGACGAGCCCACCAACGATCTCGACCTACGCGGTCTCGAGCAGTTGGAGCGATTTGTCGCCGAGACGCGCGCAGCACTGGTTGTCGTGAGCCATGATCGCGAGTTCCTCTCGCGCACCGTCACCGGAATCGTGGAACTCGATCTGGCACAACAGGACATCGCCGTGTACGACGGCGGCTACGAGTCGTACCTCGCCGAACGCGAGATCGCCCGCCAGCACGCACGCGAGGCGTTCGAGGAATACGCAGGCACCCGCTCCGATCTCGAAGATCGCGCACAGATGCAGCGCAACTGGATGGAACACGGCGTCCGCAACGCGCGTCGTAAAGCCAAGGACAACGACAAGATCGGACGCGGATTGCGGACCGAGTCGACGGAGAAGCAAGCCGCGAAGGCCCGCCAGACTCAACGTCGCATCGAGCGACTCGAAGTCGTCGAGGAACCGCGCAAGGAGTGGGAACTTCGCATGGAGATCGCGGCGGCGCCGCGGTCCGGTTCCGTTGTCGCAACCACGAACGGCGCCAAGGTAACTCGCGGTCAGTTCACGTTCGGTCCGGTCACGACGCAGATCGACTGGGGCGATCGAATTCTCGTCACGGGCGCGAACGGGGCAGGCAAGACCACCCTCCTCAACGTCCTGCTCGGCAAACTCGTCCCGGACGAGGGCATCGCGTCGCTGGGTTCCGGTGTCGCGATCGGTGAGATCGATCAGGCGCGTGGATTGTTCGAAGGTGATCAACCAGTCGTGGAGGCCTTCGGGGCACAGGTTCCGGACTGGCCCGATGCCGATGTCCGCACTCTCCTCGCCAAGTTCGGCCTGCGCGGACACCACGTACTCAGATCTGCCGCTTCCCTGTCCCCCGGCGAGAGAACAAGGGCTGCACTTGCTTTGCTCCAGGCTCGCGGCGTGAACCTACTGGTACTTGACGAGCCGACGAACCATCTCGACCTTCCGGCGATCGAACAGCTCGAGCAGGCAATGGAGTCGTTCGAGGGAACCCTCCTTCTGGTCACTCACGATCGACGCATGCTGCAGTCCACCCGAAGCACGCGCCGGTGGCGAATGGAGAACGGACAGCTCTTCGAGGAGTAGCCGATCGACTCTGCTTGCGCAGACAACCCGCGTGTGCAACTATTTATCAGGCGCACGCAATAGTTGCATGCGCGGCATAGGTGGCCCGCGGATGACATGATCCCCCGTCGAGCTGCCACATCCCAGTCCCGAAAGGCACTCTTCAATGTTGTCGATCCCCGACCGCACACTGACTCACGGAACCACCGGCGAGCCGATCACCATCCCGCAACTCGGGTACGGCGTTTTCCAGGTACCGGACGCACAGACCGAAGAGGTCACTGCCGCAGCTCTCGAGATCGGCTACCGCCACATCGACACGGCCGCGATCTACGGAAATGAGGCCGGGGTCGGCCGCGCCATCTCAGGTTCGGATATCCCTAGGTCAGAGCTGTTCGTCACCACCAAGCTGTGGAATGACGATCAGGGCCACGACCGAACACTCGCCGCTTTCGACACCAGCCTCGACAAGCTCGGACTCGACTACGTCGACCTCTATCTGATTCACTGGCCCGCGCCGGCAAAGGGCCTGTTCGTCGAGACCTGGGCCGCTTTCGAGGAGATCCTCGCCTCCGGCCGCACCCGGGCGATCGGTGTGTCCAACTTCCTGCCCGAGCACCTCGAACTGCTGGCCGAGCACAGCTCGATCACCCCGGCCGTCAACCAGATCGAATTGCACCCCAGACTGCAACAGCACGCGTCACGGGAGTACGCGCGAAGTCGCGGCATCGAAATCGAGGCTTGGAGCCCATTGGGACAAGGAACCATCCTCGACGACCCGGCCATCGGGAAAATTGCTGCAGCACAAGGCAAGAGCCCGGCACAGATAATTCTGCGCTGGCATCTCGAACAGGGTCACACCGTTCTGTCGAAGTCGGTCACGCCTGCACGCATGCGCGACAACGCCGCAATCTTCGACTTCGCACTCGATGCCGACGAGTCAGCGGCCATCGCAGCGCTGAACACCGACAGCCGTGTCGGGCCTGATCCAGTCGAATTGAACTGAATCGAAACGGCTTCAAGAATTTTCGTGGGGAGTCAACGTCAGCAGCACAGAATCGACGGACTGCTCGGCCAGGAGCGCGTCCAGCGGTAAGTGACGGAACAACGCTCGGTAATAGATCGGCGACGCCAGCGCGTCCAGGACGAAGTCCAGGTCGAAGTCGCTCCGTATGTCGCCGCGTAGGCGCGCCGATTCCAGCACTGCCGCAGTGGAATCGCGTCGAGGCTGAAAGAATGCCGACTGGAAATCCCGCGCCAATTCCGGGTCCGCCGCCAGATCCGCGACCAACGCGGGCAGGATCCGCCCGACTACCGTTTCGCTCAGCCCCACAACCAATGTCGTGATGCCGGCGACCAGGTCTGCCCTGAGATCGCCGGTGTCCGGCGTTGGATCAGTGCCGATGTGCGCCACGACAACGTCGACCACCAGATGCCGCTTCGACGGCCATCTCCGGTAGATGGCGGGTCGATGCACGCCCGCTCTCGTCGCCACCGAACCGATCGACAGCTCCGCATATCCGTTCTCCCCCAACAACTCCAGGGTTGCCGCCAGAACGGCGTCGTCGATCCGCTCGTCGCGGGCGCGCACCATCTACAGCACCGGCCGCGGCATGAGCACCAGACGCCAGCCGTCGGGATCTTCGAAAGTCATCCCCGCATTCTCCTCCCAGTACGGATTCTCGGCGCCAACGGGTTCGTGCCCTGCTTCCCCCAACCTCTGAACTACCTCGTACATCGCCGACTCGCCGGCGAAGTAGAGCACCAACAGGTTGTCCTGCGTCGGCGCCGGGCACGGGCTTCCGTCTTCGTGGGTCGTGAATTCGAGGTGATAGTTCGAATCCGGCAGACCCAGCATGATTCCGTCGTACCCGGCATGACCGGAGAACCGGTAGAGCTCTGGCAATCCCAGACAGTCGCGATAGAACGTAATCACGTCGTCGAGCCTGTCGGTGGGTCGCGCTACGCGCACTTGCACTACTGCGAGGTCGTTCGGCCAAGCTATCATTCCAAAACAGTACAGTACGTACCGTAATGTTTCGAGAAGATGGCTGCCAGCCTCCCGACGGCAGCTCGCTGCAACTACAAGCGATCATTCTCCGGAAACGCCGCCTTGGGCATGAACTTCGGCCTGGCGAACAGCACAGACAGTTTAGTGGGCTGCGACTCCACCGGGCGATCGGACCGGTACAGCAACGCCTGCTGCGGGGTACTCAACCATTCACTGGCGAAGATCTCACCGAGGCGCGAAACCGGCACGTGCGACCCGTCCTCGAGTCGAACGGTGACGTCCGCCCCGATGTCCGACTGGCCGTACACGACCCACCACGATTCGCCTTCCACATCCCCCGGAGTGTGCTGCCCGATACCGATGACTGCACCCTTCTCCATCGGATCGCGCCAGACCGCGTCGCGCCCTTGCGGTCCCACGCAGTAGCTACCATCCTCGCGCACCTGCACGACCAGGCCGGACTTTTCGAGCACCAACTGTTCGACCACTATGCCAAGCCCCTTCCGTTGCCCGAACCTTATCCGCCGGCACGCCCCAGAAGCCGAACAATCGCGGTTCGTGTTGACAAACTGTTGGGTTTTTACAACACTTTGATGCATGAGCCCAGTCCGGCGGGGAGACGCGCTCCCCATCTTCAATCGCATCGGAGTGCTTCGCGCCGAGCGGAAGATGAGCCGGGCACAGCTTGCGCAACTCGTCGACGTGAATCCGCAGACGGTGGGGGCACTCGAACGCGGTGACCACTACCCCAGCCTGGATCTTGCATTCCGAATCTGCTGGGTGTTCGACCTCCCGGTGGAGGCGGTGTTCTCCCGGACGGAGTTCGGGCCGCTGTCGACGGAGGTCTACCGGAATGCACCGTCGACGGAGGTCTACCGATCTGACCGCACTACCGAGGGGAGTGAAAAGCCAAGTGCCTGAATCAAATCTGATCGACCGCTACCAGGCCCACCGCACTCGGCGGTTCCTGCAGAACGAGGAGACGTTCCGACATTGGCTCCCGAATTGGCGAACCCGTCGACGTCGGCGCGTACTCGTCGTCGCCCTGGCGGTCCTGTTCACCACGATGGTTGCCGTCAGCACAGCATGCCTGTTCAATCCGCTCTTCGCCGTGGCATGGCCGGTCCTCACCCTGCTGTTCCTGCCGACGTGGTCCTCACTTCAAATCGTGTCGGGCCGGCAAGGGGATGCTCCGCGGCAGGCGTTGGACGAATGGGAGATCCAGCAACGCAACGACGCTCGCTCCGTCGGGCTCAGCGTGACCCAAACGTTGGTCTTCATTGTCGCCATTTTCCTCATTTTCACCTCGTCGGTGCAGTGGAATGTAGAGAGGCTGCCTTACACGGGAGGTTTATTGGCACTGACTGCAATGCTGATCGGCGCGTGCACGCCCGCGATGATTCTCTCGTGGACCAATCCAGACCCGGATCCGATTGATTCGGAAGAGTTCGATCTCTGACCCGTATTACCGAAGCGCACCACTCGACCGATGGGAAGGACCCATGTCAGCCACCCTCACGATCGACGGCATCTCGAAACGCTACGGCGACGTCGTCGCACTCGACAACCTGAGTTTCGAAGTGCGTCCAGGCGAGATCTTCGGATTCGTCGGCAGCAACGGCGCCGGCAAGACGACCACGATGCGCATTGCGCTGGGTGTGCTCGGAGCAGATTCGGGAGAAGTTCGCCTCGGCGGCAAACCCGTCGACCTCGACGTGCGTCGCACTATCGGATACATGCCGGAGGAACGCGGCCTCTACCCCAAGATGAAGGTGGGAGCGCAACTTTCCTATCTGGCCGAGCTACACGGACTCTCGAAGGCCGACGCGCACGCGGCCACTGAGCGGTGGACCGAACGTCTGGGCATCGCCGAACGCGTCAAGGACACCGTCGATTCCCTGTCCCTCGGTAATCAGCAACGTGTGCAGCTCGCGGCGGCGCTGGTTCACGACCCATCGGTACTTGTTCTGGACGAACCGTTTTCGGGCCTTGACCCCGTAGCGGTCGATGTCATGAGTGACGTGTTGGTCGAGAAGGCTCGCACCGGTGTTCCCGTAATCTTCTCCAGCCATCAGCTGGATCTGGTGGAGCGCTTGTGCGATCGCGTGGGCATCATCAGCCGCGGCAGCATGCGAGAGATCGGAACCGTCGACGAGCTACGAGGCAAGGGTGACGGCCGAATCGAAGTCTTCGCCCCTGACGCGCCGGTCGGTTGGGCACACCATCTGATCGGTGTCACCACACTGAGCCACCTCGACGGCCGAACGCTCCTGAGCGTCGACGGCACGGCCGACGATCAGCAGATCCTGCACGCAGCATTGAAAACCGGACCGGTGCACGAGTTCACGCTACGACGTCCGTCACTGACCGATCTGTTCCGAGAGGTAGTAGCCGCATGAGCAACCAGTTGAGCGGAGGTCGAGCCATCGGGTTGGTCGCCCGACGCGAATTCATGACGCAGATCTCGAAGAAGAGTTTTGTGATCAGCAACGTCATCATTCTGGTCGCGATCATCGGCGGCATCATCGCCTTCTCGCTCTTCTCCGGCGGCGACGAGGACAAGTCGAAGATCGGCTTGGTCGGCAACCAATCACTCAGTGCCACGATGGTGTCCATCGGCGACACCCTCGGAAATCCGGTGACGGTAACGGAGGTTTCCGACGACGGCACCGCGCGTGATCAAGTCAAGGACGGCGACCTCGACGTGGCCGTGATCGCTGGATCGGGCGGCGGCGTCACTGTCGTGACCAAGAAGGAAGTAGCCACGAATCTGCGGGCCGTCATCGAGAGTTCCGTTGCACAGCAGGCACAATCGAATGCGCTTTCCGCTGCGGGGATCGACCCGGCTCAGCTCGCCGAAGCCACGTCCACCGCAGTGGTCACCATCGATGCCATCGATCCCCCGGATCCCGAACAGGGCCAACGTATAGCGATGTCGATCGCTGCTGTGGTGCTCCTGTACATGCAGATCCTGCTGTTCGGAACGTACGTGGCGATGGGCGTCGTCGAGGAGAAGTCCAGCCGTGTCGTCGAGTTGCTGCTCTCCACTCTCCGTCCACTGCAGTTGTTGTGGGGCAAGGTTCTCGGAATCGGTGCTGTCGGCTTGATGCAGATGGCCGCTTACGCTGTCGCGGGCGTCGCCACCGGACTGGCGACGGGCGTCCTGACCGTGACGGGCACCGCAATCGGCGTTCTGTTCGGCACACTGGGGTGGTTCATTCTGGGCTTCCTCTTCTTCGCCGTGCTGTACGCCGCGGCCGGGTCCATGGTCTCGCGACAGGAGGACGTCAACGCCACCGCGATGCCTCTCGCGCTGCTCGTCATGGCAATGGTCAGCGTGGCTTTCGTTTCGGTGAGCAATCCAGAAGGAACCCTGAGCAACGTGTTGAGTTGGATTCCGCCGTTCTCGGCAATCCTCATGCCCCTGCGCATTTCCGCCGGTGTTGCTTCTCCGTTCCAGATCGTGGGAACGATTCTGCTGATGCTGGTCGTGACTGCTGCGCTGTCGATGATCGCGGCAAAGATCTACCAGCGCTCCATCCTTCGCATCGGCAAGGTCGTTTCGTGGAAAGAGGCGTTCGGACGCTGATTTATCCGGCGCACAACTGACGCCACACGATCACGGCAGCACCCCGCCCAGGTAGGTTCATCCTGGACGGGGTGCTGCTTACTTGGAGGACGTTGTGCGAATCTCGGCCGAAGAACTACTCACTGCGGTACTCGATCCCGAGAGCTTCGTCTCCTGGGACTCCCCGCCCGTCGACGTCGGACCTGGCGCGAAATACGCGGAAGACCTGGCGAAGGCCCGCGAGAAGAGCGGAGTTGACGAGTCCGTCGTCACCGGTGTCGGTACCGTTCGGGGACGTCGGGTCGCGGTAATTGCCTGTGAATTCAGCTTTCTCGCCGGTTCCATCGGAGTCGCTGCGGCCGAGCGGATCGTGACCGCCGTCGAACGTGCTACGGCAGAACAACTCCCGCTGCTGGCCTCGCCAACCTCCGGCGGAACGCGGATGCAGGAGGGCACCGTGGCGTTCGTTCAGATGGTGAAGATCGCTGCGGCAGTGGCTGTTCACAAAGCGGCACACCTGCCCTACCTGGTTTACCTGCGCAATCCCACCACCGGCGGGGTCTTTGCCTCGTGGGGATCCCTCGGCCACATCACCGTCGCGGAACCCGGTGCTCTGGTGGGATTCCTCGGACCCCGTGTCTACGAATCCCTGTACGGCGAAAAGTTTCCCGACGGTATCCAGACGTCCGAAAACTTGTATCGCAACGGCGTTATCGACGGCGTCGTCCCCGTCGACCGCCTCCGTCTGCTGGTCAACCGAGCGTTGTGCGTGCTCACCGATCCCCCGTCCCCGGCGGCCACGGACCCGATTCCCTCACCCGAGATTCCCGATGTTCCCGCCTGGCAGTCGGTGATGCTCTCGCGCCGGGCCGATCGACCCGGCATCCGGCAGTTGCTCCGCCATGCCGCAACTGAACAGGTACCGCTCAGCGGCACCGGGCAGGGTGAAACCGACAAGACGATCTTGCTCTCGCTCGCCCGCTTCCGGGGCTTTCCGTGCATCCTGCTCGGCCAGGACCGCAGTGGCCAATCCGCGCTCACCACGATGGGACCGGCCGCGCTCAGGGAAGCGCGACGGGGCATGAAACTTGCCGAAGAACTACAACTCCCGCTTGTCCTAGTGATCGACACATTGGGCGCGTCGCTGTCCAAAGAAGCTGAAGAACGTGGACTGGCCCCTGAGATCGCCCGTTGCATCGCCGACCTCGTGACGCTGAAGACCCCGACAGTGTCGGTGTTGCTCGGCCAGGGAACAGGCGGTGGGGCTCTCGCGCTGCTGCCCGCCGATCGGGTACTCGCGGCACAGAACGGGTGGCTCGCTCCCCTGCCACCGGAAGGCGCAAGCGCGATCGTCCATCGCGACATCAGTCACGCACCGGAGATGGCGGCAGCGCAGGGCATTCGTTCGTTGGATCTGCTTCGAGACGGCGTGGTCGACGCGATCATTCCCGAAACGCCTGACGCGGCCGATGAACCCGTGGAATTCTCCAAGAGGGTAGGGGCTGCGATAGCGCACGAACTCTTCGTGCTCGCCGAAGAGTCGGACACCGATCGCCAGTCCTCCCGTATCGCGCGCTATCGAAACCTGGGAGTTCCGCAATGACGACGAAGGACCGGAATGCGCTGACGCTGCCGCACAGTTACGACCGCGCGGCACTCGCTCGTTTCGAATTGTTCCTGTTCGCGGGCATCGCCACCGTGCTGATCACCCGCGCTTATCTGGCGGCAACGGGCTATCCCCAGATCGGGGGCGGCGCCCTCCACATCGCACACGTTCTCTGGGGCGGATTGCTGATGGCCGTCGCCATCGTGGCGACCGCCATCACCGAAGGTTCTCGCACGCGTGACCTGGCCACGCTCGTCGGCGGAATCGGGTTCGGTCTCTTCATTGACGAGGTCGGAAAATTCGTCACCGCCGACGTCGATTACTTCTACCAGCCTGCCATCGCGATCATGTACGTCGTCTTCGTTCTCTTCTATCTTGCCGCGCGCGAGGTGGTGATTCGGCGCGGAATGAATGATCGTCATCGGCTCGCCATCGGGGCGCGAGCGCTCTCGGACCTCGCTCTCGGTCAGCTCGACGAGATCCAGTACAACCACGCCCTCCGCGTACTCGACGGCGTCGAAGACCGCAGCCTCACCGACCTCGTCGATTCGATCAAGGCCGGCCTGCATTCACAGACTCCGCCGACCGGCGGTATCGAATCGAAGATCACTCGTGGCCGCAACGCGTTCTTCCACCGTGCTGAGGAACTGCTCCGGCACCGGGTCGTCCGCCGACTGGTTCTGACCCTGTTCGTACTGCAGGCTCTTCTGGCGATTGTCCAGGTGATCTACGCGTTGGTTTCCGAGAACGTCGTCGAGGCCGACGACGTCTCCGACCTGGTGGTCCAGATCTCCACCGTCACAACCGGAGTTCTTGTGGTTCTGGGAGTGTGGTTCCTCTTCCGAGGTCCGTACCTGCGAGCATTAAGGCTCCTGCGTGCATCCCTCATCGTGAGCCTCCTGGTGACGCAGGTTTATCTGTTCACGCAGGACCAGTTCGGCGCGCTTTTCGGTTTCGCAGTGTCACTGTTCATGCTCGCGACACTTCGCATCGCGATTCGAAGCGAAGAGGCCGCCGCGGCTCTACCGCAGTAATCCCCTACCGCAGCGATTCTCTACCGCACTGAGATCGCCGGCCGACTCGGTAGATCGCGGATTCCGCGGAGGGGGCTGAAGAGCAAGACCAATCCGCACGGCGCGATCAGGCAGGCCATGATCCACATCGTCCCGCGCGGTCCCACTGCGTCGCCGAGGTAGCCTGCCGTCAGAGCACCGAGCGGAATGCTGCTGTGCAGCAGGAACATACTCGTTGCCACCACTCGTCCGAGGCGGTCCGGCGGACAGTAACTTTGACGGAAACTGCCGAGCACCACGTTGCACGACACGACGCCCGCAACCATCACCATGCCGCCGATGCAGAACCAGAACAGGCCGGCACCGTACGTCGTCAGAGGTGCTAACAGGATGAACGGTCCCGTCACCAACTGACAGATGAGAACGCTTCGGGCAGTGCCGAATCTGCGGCCGAGCGGGCGCGCGATCATCGATCCGACAATTCCGCCCACCCCGGCAATCGCCAGGAGAAGCCCGAGTCCGAACTCCCCCACGCCAACCGTCTTTTCCAGGAACACGATCTGGATCGTGGAGTACCCGGTGAGACCGAAATTGAGCAGAGTGCCGTAGACGACGATCGACCGCAGATGCGGATCACCGGCGACGAATCGCAGTCCGAGCGCAATCTGCCGTCGCAACGGTTCTCGCTGATTCTGTCCGCGATGGACGGTCTCCTGCACACGAATCAGCCAGATGCATACGAAGCAGAAGGCGAACGTGAACGCGTCGACAACCAGACCGGCCGCGAGCCCGACAGTTGCAACCACCAGCCCACCGACGCTTGGGCCGATCACCCGAGTTGCGGCCTCGGCGCCCTGAATCTTCGAGTTCCCTTCGACAAGATCCGCTTCGGCGAGCACCGTGGGGAGATACGAGTGATAGGCCGCCTGGAAGAAGACGGTGGCTGTACCGGTGAGCAGCGCGACCAGGAGCAGGTGGCCGTATGTCATCGCCTCCAGGAAGCCGGCGATCGCGAGGCTCGCGAAGAACAGCGCGCACGCAGCGTTCGCGATCATCATGATCGGGCGCCGAGGCAGCCGGTCGATCCAGGCACCGGCTGGTAGTCCGACGATCAACCACGGCAACCACACTGCTGATGCCAGCACACCGATCTGGAAGCTACTCGCGTCCAGTTCGCGAAGCGCGATCAGCGGCAGTACGACGGTCGTGACACCGTTTCCGATACCGCTGACTGCGTCGCCGGTCCACAGAAGTCGGAAGTCACGCAGAGCGAGGACTCCCCAGAAGCCTGCGCGTTGCGCTGCACCTGTCACATCGATCCCCCCTTTCAGTCCCTGCCCTATCCCACCCCTGCGCGCCACTGGCCGACGGGACAGGCCCGCCCGGCGCAAAGGGACGGTACCCCCACCGCTACTGAGGCGCACCGCACTGACGGTGACCTAAGGTGTTTCAGGTCACCGGTAAGCGAAGTTCACGAGAGGACACACGTCGATGAGCTCTTCCGAGCAGGCGTCCCACACCACGTATGCCGACGCATATCGCGAGAGCATGGATCAGCCGGAGAAGTTCTGGCTCGACGCTGCGCGGGCCGTCGACTGGGATGTCGCGCCCACCAAGGCTCTCGACGACTCTGCCGCGCCGATCTATCGCTGGTTCCCGGATGCTTCGCTCAACACCAGCTTCAATGCCCTCGATCGGCACGTCCGCGACGGCCGCGGCGATCAGACCGCGTTGATCTTCGACTCCGCGATGGTCCCCACCAAGGCCACGTACACCTACGCCGAATTGCTCGAGCAGGTCTCACTCTTCGCCGGCGTCTTGAAAGATCAGGGTGTGGTGGCGGGCGACCGCGTGATCATCTACATGCCGATGATCCCCGAGGCTGCGATCGCGATGCTCGCGTGTTCGCGAATCGGCGCGGTGCATTCGGTGGTGTTCGGCGGCTTTGCGGCCAAGGAGCTCGCAACCCGTATCGACGACGCCGGTCCAGTGGTGCTCGTGACGGCGTCCGGCGGCCTCGAACCCGGACGAACAATCGAGTACCTGCCGATGGTCGAGAAGGCTCTGCAACTGTCCGCCACTCCCGCGCACACCGTGATCGTGAAGAATCGCGAGCAGATTCCCGGTGCAGCTTCCGACTACAAGTCAAGTGCCGCAGCCTGGTTCGACTGGGACGAGCTGATCGCCGACGCCACCCCGGCCGACCCGGTGTCGGTCGCCGCGACGGATCCGCTCTACATTCTCTACACCTCGGGAACGACCGGTAAGCCCAAGGGCGTCGTCCGGGACAACGGTGGCCATGCCGTTGCGCTGACGTGGACCATGAAGAATCTGTACGACATCAGCCCAGGACAGGTGTGGTGGACCGCCTCCGACGTCGGCTGGGTGGTCGGCCACTCCTACATCGTCTACGGACCGTTGCTCGCCGGAGCCACGACGGTCATGTACGAAGGCAAGCCCGTCGGCACCCCCGACGCCGGTGCGTTCTGGCGCATCATTTCCGAATACAACGTGTCGGCACTCTTCACCGCTCCGACAGCGATCCGCGCGGTCCGCAAGGCCGACCCGGACGCAAAAGAGCTTGCCAAGTACGACATCTCGTCGCTCGACACACTGTTCGCGGCCGGCGAGCGCTTGGATCCCGACACCTACGAGTGGGCTACTCGGATTCTCGATCGCCCGGTGGTCGATCACTGGTGGCAGACCGAAACCGGTTGGGCCATCTGCGCGAACCTGCGCGGCCTCGAACCGATGGAGATCAAAGCAGGCTCACCCACCGTCGCCTGCCCCGGATACCGCGTCGAAATCGTCGACGGCAAGGGCGAACTCGTGGGTCCGGGCACCGAGGGCAACATCGTGATCGGCCTGCCGCTTCCTCCCGGAACACTCGCCGGACTGTGGCGTGACGAGGACCGGTACGTGAAGTCCTACCTGTCGACTTTCGAAGGCTATTACCTCACCGGCGACTCCGGGTACATCGACGAGGACAACTACGTCTTCGTGCTCGGACGAAGTGACGACGTGATCAATGTTGCCGGACATCGCCTTTCGACCGGAAGCATGGAGGCCGTCGTCGCCGGCCACCCGGCTGTCGCCGAATGCGCGGTCATCGGCATTCACGACGAACTCAAGGGGCAACGGCCGAGCGGTTATGTCGTGCTCAAGTCCGGCGTCGACATCGATCCCGAAACACTCCGACAAGAACTGGTCGCGCGGGTGCGAGACCAGATCGGTGCCGTCGCCACGTTCCGGGACGTCACCGTCGTCGCCGCACTACCGAAGACTCGTTCCGGCAAGATCCTCCGCAAGACCATGCGGCAGATCGCCGACAACGAGGAGTACACGGTCCCGTCGACCATCGAGGACGCGAGCGTATTGGACGAGTTGTCCAAACTCCTTCGCGGATAAGGATTCAGCGAATTCCCCTGTCCCTCTGCCTCCGGACGTAGCAGTATGAACACGTTCCAGTTTCGGCGATTCACACGGACAGGGGAAGTTCGATGGGCAATTTGGACGGTCAGGTCGCATTCATCACCGGAGCGGCGCGTGGTCAAGGGCGCGCGCATGCCGTCAAGCTCGCGTCCGAGGGCGCGGACATCATCGCGGTGGATCTCTGCGCGCCGGTCGCAACGGCGGGGTACGACATGGCCACCGAAGCCGACCTCGCCCAGACCGTCGCCCTGGTCGAAGCTCAGGGCCGGCGTATCGTCGCATCCGTCGCGGACACTCGCGACCTCGATGCCCTGAAATCAGCGGTCGACGCCGGAGTCGAGAAACTCGGCCGACTGGACATCGTGATCGCCAACGCGGGAATCGCGGCGTCGGCGAAATTGTCCTGGGACCTGAGCGCCGAAGAGTTCCGCGAGCTGATGGACATCAACGTCACCGGCGTCTGGTTGACGACCAAGGTGTCGATTCCGCACATCATGAACGGCAATCGAGGTGGATCCATTGTGTTGATCAGCTCGATGGCCGGGCTTCGAGGCGTGCCGGGGATTGCACATTACTCCGCGTCCAAGCACGCCGTTCGGGGGTTGGCGAAGTCTCTGGCCAACGAACTCGGCTGGGCAGACATCCGAGTCAACTCCGTACACCCGGGCAATGTGCGAACGACGATGATCGACAACGAACCGATGGTTCGTGCGTTCCGTCCAGACTTGGAGAATCCTGTCCTCGCCGATACCGCTCCGATCATGTCGAAGCTGAATCTGCTGCCCCACCCGTGGGTCGACCCCGAAGTGATTGCGGATGCGGTGTTCTATCTGGTGGGGCCGGCCGGGCGCGGGATCACCGGCATCGCGTTGCCGATCGATCTCGGCACCTCGGAAAAATTCGCCGGCGGCTGAAGGCCCGAACTGATGCAGAATTGCCTCTGCCGGATGGGTCTCGAGCACCATCCGGCAGAGGCAATTCCGGCTTGATCAAGCCTTCGTAGCAACAGAACAAGTAGTCGACAACCTCATAGGCGCTCCTCGTCTGGTGTGGGAAAAACCGTTGTGGGATGCGCAACAAACCCAAGACCCAGCGTAGAAGCATTTGGCCGCAAACGCGCGTCATTCGGCACTATTTTTTTGGATTCGGGCATACTGGGCAACGCTCCCACCACGTATTATTGACCCGAGTTCACACTTACAGGGGGTAGGCACAGTGACGGTCAAATACGCCGTAATGGACCCGATTCACGGAAAAGTCGAGATCTCGTTCGATGTCGACACGGGGGTCGTCGACGTCCGAAACGGCAACTCACACGCTCTGTTGACGCGTCGAGTCGATGCCCCGCGCCGTGAAGGCACACCCATCGGAACGCGCGCCGCCGCCGACTTGTTCTTCACTGTCGGTGGCGACGAAGTCGAACTCACTGTCGGCAAAGGGTTTCTGTCCCGTCGCTCGTACTCTGTCTCGGCACTCGTCGACGGCGTGAGTTTGAACTTCGCCCCAGTCAACTACGCGAACAGTGCATTCACCCGCGACGGATTGCGGATCGGGCACTTCTCCAAGAACGAGGAATCCGATCCCAGACAGACCGACGCAGTCTGGTCGAGCACGCCGAGCACCGACGAACTTGTCATCGGTTACGCCCTGGCCGAAGCCTTCGATTGCGGAGCACTCAACGGGGCTTTTGCGTTGATCGAATCACTGGTGCTCGGCGGCGGATAGAGACCACTCAAAGCAGGTGGATTACCAGCAGAACAACGGCAATAGCTGGGAAAAGCATCTGTACGACGGCTGCGCGGGCTTTGTCGGGAGACGAGAGAATCAGCACCAATCCCGCGGCAACCATCGATCCTGTGCCTGCCAGTACGAGGGCAATTCCGACCGACGCGGAGCCGGTCGCCGCAATCACGATGCCGACCGCCGACACGATCGCCAAGAAAAGATTGTAAAAGCCCTGGTTGAAGGCGAGCGGCTGCGTGGCGATCGCCTCTTCCTCGGACTTCACGCCGAACGTGGCGCGGGTCTTCGGGGCCGTCCAGAGAATCGATTCGAGGACAAAAATGTACACGTGCACTGCTGCGGCCAGTCCCGCAAAGATGTAGCCGGCGACGTTCATCGGTGAACTCCTGTTGCTTCGAGTGAATTCTGTATCGTTCGGTCCAATATATACTGGACCGAACGATACAGAAAGAGCGAGGCTTTGATGGGCAGATCACAAGAATTCGACACAACAGCCGTGGTCGCTGCCGCTTTGGACGTTTTCTGGGCACGCGGATACGAAGGTGCCTCACTCGGCGACCTCGAATCCGCGACGGGGCTGAGTCGGTCAAGTCTCTACAACTCGTTCACCAACAAGCGCGGATTGTTCGACGCCGCCGTGCAGATGTACCTCGACCATGTCATCCGGCCACGTCTGCGCAGCCTCACGACAAATCCCGGGGCAGACGCAGTCGACGACTACCTTTCCTCGCTTGCGCAAGCAATCGGCACCATGACCGCCGACTCGCCTCGGCGCGGTTGCCTACTTCTCAATACGGCTGCCGGACTCGGCGCGCACGACGATGCGGCGGCCGCAGTGATCCGCGCGTACCGCCGAGAACTCGCCGACGCGATCAACAGTGGATTACACGCCGCGTTTCCAACCGAGACAGACGCCACGCTCTCAGATCGCACTCGAATCCTTCTCTCCTGCACGGTAAGTGCATTGGTACTCGCACGAGTTGACACCGAAGAGGCCATCGCAACTCTGGAATCTGCGCGCCGACTGAACGCAGAGTGGCAGGGATAATGACCGGAAAGCTCACGCCATTGCCCGCCATCAGGCGGGTAGGCGATGATGCTTCACGTGCCCAAGTTGACCACGCCCGCTATCGCCGCTGGATATCTCCGGGGAATGGACCAACCCTCGATCCACGTCGGGACTTTCGCGATTCTCCGACCCTGGACCCGCGACGACGCACCGGCCGTCATGGAAGCCTTTCGCGATCCGTCGATTCAGCGTTGGCACATCCGCCGCGCCGACTCGATCGACGAAGCACGGGGTTGGCTCACCCAGTGGAGAGACGGGTGGGCAAGCGAATCCGAATGCCATTGGGCGATCGCCGCTCCCGAGACAAATGAACTCCTCGGTCGAATCGCAGCAAAGGGGGTGAATTTGTGGGACGGCACTGCCGAGCTCGCGTATTGGGTGACCCCAGCGGCGCGCGGCCGCGGACTGTGCACCCAGGCTGTAACCGCACTGTCCGAGTGGGCATTCCGCGAAGCGGGGTTTCATCGACTGGAACTCGAGCACTCGATCCACAACCCACGATCGTGCCGAGTCGCCACCAAAGCAGGGTTCAGCGAAGAAGGTGTTCGACGAAGCTCCGCCAGGCACGCCGACGGCTGGCACGACATGCACGTCCACGCCCGACTACGTAGCGATCAGCCTTCGGCAACGACTCGCGCCGCGAGGGCAAGCGTCTGATCCACCAATTCCGCAACTCGCTGCGGCACGACCGGTTCGAGGTCGAACAGAATTCGGTAGATGATCGGCGCCACTACATGGTCGACCACCGAATCACCATCCACGCCGGCAGCTTCCGGCCAACGCGCGAGGATCACGTCGATCTGCGTCCGACAGAAGAAGGCACACTTGAACTTCTTCGTACCGTCCGGTGCATGCGTCTGATCGTCGCTCATCAACACGTCACGCAACGAAGCACGACCGACAGGCGCAGACATCTCCTCGAGGTACTCCTGCGCCCAAATCGTCAGATCCCCTCGGAGCGAGCCCGTTTCACGCGGGTCGGCGTCCGGGCGCAATCTCTCGATCGAGACGTCGGCAAAGACTTCGTTGATGTCACCCCACCGCCGATAGATGGTCGACGGGGTCACTCCCGCATCGGTCGCGATCATCGGCACCGTGATCTCGGCTCGATCACGCTGTTCCAACAACTTGCGCGCCGACGCATGCACGGCCTGTTGGATGCGCGCACTACGGCCACCGGGGCGCGGACCTGCGGACGGACTCATAAATCCAATACTAACGCAAAGATGTTGCATTAGGCTACGGCCAGGCGTAGCGTCCCAAACGCAAAGTATTTGCGTTTGAAGTCTTCACCACCCGCACGGGAAGCGCTACGACAATGACAACGACCGTTTCACCACAGACCGAGAGCACTTCACGCCCACGCCTTGGGCGAGGCGTCGCTTTCACACTCATCGCCGTCATCATCGCCACGTTCCTGGGCGCATCCGCGACCCCGACACCGTTGTACGAGCATTATCAACAGTTGTGGGGATTCTCCTCGCTCGCGTCGACGCTTGTGTTCGGCATCTACGCTCTCGCATTGCTCGCCACGCTCCTGACCGCCGGATCCCTGTCCGATCACATCGGCAGGCGCCCGGTCCTGCTCGGAGCACTCGCGCTCGAGGCAGTCTCGCTCGCGCTGTTCGCCTCGGCCGACGGTTTGACCATCCTGCTCATCGCCCGGGTCGTACAGGGTGTTGCCACCGGCGCTGCAATCAGTGCTCTGGGTTCGGCATTGATCGACCTCGAACGCACTCCGGGCCGAGGATCGATCATCAACAGCGTCGCTCCGACGATGGGGCTTGCAGTCGGAGCAGTGGGTTCGAGCCTCATCAGCGAGCACCTGCCCCGTCCCACCAGCACTGTCTACCTGGTCCTTCTCGTGCTTGTCATTCTCGAGATCTTCGGAGTATGGGCCGCTCCCGAGACTTCGGGCGGACGCCCGGGAGCCTGGCAGTCCCTGCGCACCACACTGGCCGTTCCTCGTCAGGCGCGCACGATGATTGCCCTGACCGCACCGTGCCTGATCGCGGTCTGGGCACTGGGAGGTTTCTACCTCTCACTCGGACCTGCATTGGCGCGCAACGCACTTGACGTTCACAGCTCCCTCATCGGTGCCATCATGGTCGCAACACTGACAGGATTCGGAGCGGCAGCAGTGCTCACCTTCCGCAAACTCGGCGGCCGGACCGTGATGCTGATCGGAACCACCGCCTTGGTGCTCGGGGTGGCCGTCACACTCATCGGTGCTGAAACATCCTCTGCCGTATTGATTCTGGTCGGTACGGCTGTTGCAGGTATCGGCTTCGGAGCAGGATTCCAAGGAACTATCCTCACCGTCATGCCGCTGGCCGAGAACCACGAACGCGCGGGTTTGTTGTCCACCGTCTACGTCATCGCATATCTGGCCAACAGTCTTCCCGCCTTGCTGGCCGGCTACCTGGTCGGCAAGGTCGGATTGGTGGATACGACGCGTGGTTACGGAGCACTCGTCATGGTGCTCGCGGCGGCCGCACTGATCGGACTGCTGGTCACCGGCGAGCGAAAGGTCGAAGCCGTCTCGGTGTCGGAGTAGGTGTCCCCCGATCGGTGGACACACCGTTCCGCCTGCACAGGGTCCGGGGAGTGGACATACGACATCGATCTGCTCCGACATAGTTGTCTTCGAGAGAGCCAACCGAACGCTCACCCGGACAAAGGACACCGACGATGACGAACCCACGCTACGTAGTTGCCGCAATCACAGCTCTGGCCGCCGGCGCCCTCACGTTGGGATTGAGCGGAATCGCCAGTGCCGGAACCCTTCCCACAACCGGCAACAGCATCACGATGACGATCAGCAACGACACCGAACAGACAATTCATCTCGAAGGCGCCGACAACCCCTACGGACAGTGGATGCAGAGCCCACGCCAGTCGCTCGCGCCTCACGAGACCGAGATCGTCACGGCATACAACCAGGACCCGCGCGGCCTGACGGTCGACGTCGTCTATTCCACTCCCGACGGCGGACAAGCAGTCTTCATGGCCAACGACTATCCGCAGTTCGACACCGACGGAACTCGCACCACCGACCCTGATCACTACTTCATCTCGAGCTACATCGACGGCTACTACCCGAACCTGAGCGTCGGGTACCACCTCAGTGCGGTGTGACTGCAGCAGTCGTCATAAGTAATCCATCTGCCTCTCAGACGCACTTGTTCTTGGACATTCGTCCGGCGCGCGGGGATTGTTGAACGCAGCCCCGCACGACCAGGCACACGCCCCGCTGCCGGTGGCCCGAACATCAACGGGAGAGGGAAAACCACAGTGCGACTACCCAACCAGTTTCTGATCTACGTCAGCGATGCCGCCTCCGCAGCAGCGTTCTACGGCGAATTGTTCGACGCGAAGCCTGAGGTCCTCAGCCCTCGGTACATGACCTTCGACCTCGGCGGCGGTGTGGTCCTTGCACTGTGGAGCGGCAAGTCCCGCGACCTCGATCCCGCGACACCGCGCAATTTCGAAGTCGGCATCTTGGTCGACGGCGGGAGCAACGAAATTCGGGCGATCCACGACGAGTGGGTGGCCAAGGGAGTCGAGGTCGTCGAAGAACCCAACGAAGATGTCTTCGGTCTGACGTTTGTCATTTCAGATCTGGACGGAAACCGCGTCCGCGTAGCGCCCGCAGATCACTGAGCACTCAGCCTTTGATCTCGCCGTACCGGCGCAAGGCCTCCTCACGCTCGTGCGCGTGATCGACTATCGGGTCCGGGTAGTCGACTGGGCGCATCGCCTTCAACGAGTGGACGGCCTTCCCGGGAACATCGCGAAGTTCGGGGACCCACCGACGGACGTATGTGCCGTCGGGATCGAACTTCTCCCCTTGCGTGATCGGGTTGAAGACGCGGAAGAAGGGCGAAGCATCCGTACCCGACCCGGCAGTCCACTGCCACCCGTGCTGATTGGAGGCCAAGTCACCGTCCACCAGTTGCGACATGAAGTACCGTGCGCCGCGCCACCACGGAATGTGCAGGTCCTTCACCAGGAATGACGCGACGATCATTCGGACCCGATTGTGCATCCAGTTCTCGGCGGCGAGTTGCCGCATACCGGCATCCACGATCGGGAAGCCGGTCTTGCCTTCACACCAGGCCGTGAAGGCGGCGTCTGCGTCGACTCCCCCGTCGTGACGTAAACGGTCGAACTTGTCGTCGTAGTTCTTCCGCGCGCTGTCGGGGCGCTGAAACAGGATGTCTGCGTAGAAGTCTCGCCAAGCAAGCTGGCGACGGTACGCCTGAGCGCCGTCTCCGAGTCGCTTGGAGAGATCTGCCAACATGGTTCTCGGATGAATCGTGCCGTACTTGAGCGGGATCGACATCCGACTCGTGGTGTCGAGGTCGGGTCGATTTCGTTCGTCGTCGTACCGGTCAAGATCGTTCTCGCAGTATTCTTTCCACTGTTCGAGCGCACCGGCCTCACCGACGACATCGCTGACGGTGCCGGACTGCGCGGGGATACTCACCCGGCGCGGGCCACCGTCCTTCTCGCTCGGATCGAACCAACGGACCGTCCCCGCATCGGTCGACGCGGGGCCCCGCCAACCATGTTCCATCCACTGACGGAAGTACGGCGTGAACACCTTGTACGGATCACCGTCCGCCTTGGTGACGCGTCCGGGCGCCACGGCATATGGTGACCCGGTGGCGATCAACTCCACCTTCTCGGCCACGGCCGCGTCGCGCCGTCGGCCGTAGGGCCCGTAGTCGCCACTGATGTGAACTTCTTCGGCGCCAACGGATTCCGCCACGCGGGGCACCACGTCTGCCGGATCACCTCGAACAACCATCAATCGTCCGTCGAGCTGGTTGTCGAGTGCCGACAAGTTGGCGAACAGTTGATTCTGGCGGGGTGAGCCTGCCGGTCCGAGCAACTTCTCGTCGAGGACGAACAAACCCAACGTCTGTCCGCCGGCATCCGCCGCTGCAGTCAGAGTCGGAAGATCACCGACCCTCAGATCGCGTCGAAACCAGATCACAGAGTTACTCACCCAGTCGAGCCTACCGATCAGATCTCAGAACGCATCCCACCGCGCGGGCCGCCAGTTGCGCCGCTCTTTCGGCTGTCGGTTCGGAGGTGAGCCCGAGCAGTCGCCGCCGGTGCTCCTCCCCGAGCAGCAAGGTGTACAACTGATCCGCGCACAGCGCAGCCTTCTGGCCGTGCTGATCGATCAAAATCTTCTCCAGAAAGGCAATCGACTTGGCCGGGCCGGATTCGTAGAACGCTGCGGCCAATTCAGGGAACTGCACGGCCTCGCCGATCATCATGCGGTGCAGCGCAATCGAGTTGTCGCTGTGCAGGGCGATGACGATGTCCACTGCAGCGGCGAGCAGGTCGGACTGGCCCTCGCCGGCATCGTCGACGTACGCGTGCTGACGCGCAACCGCAGCTGCAAAGACCGCAGACTTGTCGCCGAAGTAGCTGTACACGGTGCGCTTGGCGACGCCGGCCACCGTGGCAATGCCCTCGATGGTAGTTCGGGCGAACCCGACATCTCGAAACGAGTCGACAGCGACGTCGAGAATCTCGTTGCGTCGTTCGGCGCGCTCGGCGTCACTGGTTCTCCCACGTCTGCGCGGTTGCTCCATCAAGTCCCCTGTTACCGTGCCGGTAAATTAATGCTACGTTGACGTTTCATTAATTCGAATACTACAGGAGCACTGCATGACCGGACAACGACTCGTCCACGTCGCTATCGCCGACGACTGGGAAGCATGCAAGCGTTTCGGTGAGTACGAGGTCTCGACGCGCGGAATCAGTTACGACGAGGCAGGATTCATTCGCGCAACGAACCCGGACGCACTCGCTTCGGTGCTCGATCTGGTGTTCGGCGACCTCACATTGCCACTGGTCGTCGCCGTCATCGATCAGGACGCCCTGACCTCCGCAGGCATCGACGTCGAATGGGAGGCGGGAAAGCCCCGAATCCTCCGACCTCTACCGATGGACGAGGACACCGTGGTCGCCGAACTGGCCATGGAACGCGTTGACGGGGTCTGGCCGATTCCCGACCTGACCCCGTACGCAAGCCGCACCGACTAGACCAGCGCAGCCTCGGGTTCGACCACGGGGGTCGACGCCTTCTTCCGACCGGCAGCCACGCACAGCGCGATCCCGACGGCAATCCAGCACACCAGCACCAGAAGTGGCGTGGTGGCGCCATGGCCGTCGAAGAACGCCATCGAACGGACGGATGCTCCTGCGGCGCCGGGTGGGAGCAGCTGCCCCAAAGCGCCCCAACCCGCGGGCAACCACGCGGCAGTTGTCGCCATCCCCGAGAGTGGGTTTCCGATGAACATCATCGTGACGGCGCCCAAAGCGAACCCCTTCATCCCGAGCAGGGATTCGAGCCCCAAAATGGGAAGCGAGATGGCCGAAATACCAACGGCGAGTGTGAGCGCGGTGAGCAGGTAGTTTCCGTCAAGACTGTTGGTGCCGAACTGCAGAATGGCAGTCAGTGCAAAACCCGCGACCACCGCGACGCCGGCAGCGCCCAACACTCGCTTGACAATGCTGCGCGGAAACAGCTGCACGAGAACAACAGCAGGCATGATTCCACCGAACACCAGAGGCAAGGCCAATGCCGTGAGCCCAGCACAAGTCGGGTCGTCCGCCGTCAACGGCACAACGTCTTCGACGGGAACCTTTGCCCCCGAGGCCTCCGAGAGGCCGTTGGCCACCCCGGTCAGGGTCTGGGCGATCGGGGTTCCGCCTGCAGTCGCGATCAACACGTGAGGACCGTTGGCATCAACGGCGATTCCGCCGACCACGTCGCGATTCCGAATCGCGTCACGCAGGGCGTCGGCGTCGGCGAATTCTCGAGTATCGAAGGCGCCTTGCTTACTCGCCTCGAGCGAGGTGCTGATCTGTTCGGTTGCCGCAGCTGGACCGGTGATGCCCAACTTCAGTTCGTGCGGGCCACTGTTGACCGAGGGCAGCACGAAGGCAAGCAGCATCAGCCCGATCACGGCGGACAAGCCCAACACCACAGCCACCAACTTCTTGCGGTCCCGTGCTTCGACTTCGGCGTTCATAACTACCCTCCCTAAGTGGAAGTTTTTCCTCCACTATTTGTGGAAGATATTCCTCCGGTTATGATGAACTGTCAATACCGGAGGTGGATGTGCGAGCCGATGCACGTGAACGCAGAAACGCAATAGTCGACGCCGCACGAGCGGTGTTCACCGAACGCGGGCACGACGCGCCGCTCGATGCAGTCGCAGAACTCGCGAAAGTGGGCATCGCCACGCTGTATCGAAACTTTCCGACGCGCGAGGACCTCGTGACCGCCGTCGCCGTCGCAACACTGACCGATGTCCGCGAGGCTGCCGACATCGCACTCACGGCAATGTCCACCGATCCGATAAACGCGTGGCACACGCTGGTGGACCGCCTCGTGGAACTGCGCCTGGGTGCGCTCATTCCTGCACTGGTGGAACGCAGTTTCACCGAGCTGGCGCCCGAAGTTCTGGCGGTGCGTGAGGTGACGAAAACGAAGATGACCGCGACGATCGGCGCCGCTCAGAGCGCCGGACTGGTTCGCGCCGATCTGCAACCGCTCGAATTCGTCATGGCTCTGGCCAAACTGACGCGCCCGCAAATCGAGTTGTCCGACGAGGCCATGCCGAACCTGGTCCCGCGGTTGGTCGCGGTGTTCATGGCCGGTCTGCGTCCGGACGGTACCGACTTGCCGGTCTGATCGGCGAAACCCGACGTACCAGGCAAGGCACAATGGGGCTGTGACCGAGATACCGAAAATCCTCGTAGTCGACGACGACGCAGACGTCCTGACCTCACTCGAACGCGGATTGCGGCTCTCGGGATTCACCGTACTGACGGCGGTGGACGGCGCCGACGCGCTCCGAGTGATCTCCGACAAGCGACCGGACGCGGTAGTCCTCGACATCAACATGCCGGTGCTCGACGGCACCGGTGTGGTGACGGCGCTTCGTGCCGCCGGCAACGAAATCCCGATCTGCGTGCTCAGTGCGCGCAACTCGGTCGACGATCGCATCGCCGGGCTCGAATCCGGTGCAGACGACTACATGGTCAAACCGTTTGTTCTTGCCGAACTGGTTGCCCGGATCCGCGCAATGCTCCGTCGCAGCAACACTCCGGCCGGCGATCACTCCGAGGGTACGAATACCCTGCGGGTCGGAAACCTCGACATCGATCTCTCCGGTCGCCGGGTTCGTGTCGACGGCAAGGAAGTACCGCTCACCAAACGCGAATTCGAGCTACTCGAAGTGCTCGCACACAATTCCGGCATCGTGCTCACTCGCGAACGTCTCCTCGAACTGGTGTGGGGCTACGACTTCGTCGCCGACACGAACGTCGTGGACGTCTTCATCGGCTATCTGCGTCGAAAGTTCGAATCCGGCGGTTCACCTCGTCTGCTGCATACCGTTCGCGGCGTCGGGTTCGTGCTTCGGGAGAACCCGTGAAGCGTCGCCGCTTCTCACTACGAACTCGCGTTGCCGCGGCCGCGGCACTGGGGGCGACGTTCATCGTCATCGCACTCGGTGTGGTCGTTGCACTGGCTATCGCACGAAACAATTTGGCGCAGTTGGACCGTCGATTGGAGACGGCATCGACGGTCATCGTGGCCAATGCGGCTACAGCGGGACCTTTTCTCGGCGCGTTCGGAGACGGCGGCGCCTTTTCCGTGACCATCCGCTCCGACACCGACGGAACCGTCAAATCCAGTACCCCGACGCGACTGCCCGAACTACCGGTCGGCTCGGCGACCGTCGACGTGGACGGTACGAAGTACCGGGCATATACCGCCGAGGCCGACGGGATCAATGCCCTTGTCTCGCTGGCGGTTCCCTATGCCGAAGCGCGAGACATCACAGTCGACCAACAGCGACAGGTTGCGTTCTTCGGCGTCGGGGCCGTAGCGGCCGCAGCTGCGTTGGGATGGTTGTTCGGTGGCCCGGCGGTGCGCCCCCTCGTGGAGTTGACCCGCCGGATCGCCAGGCGCGATCCCGATCTCGCCACCGAGGTTTCCGGAATCCGTGAAGCGGACGAGCTTGCCGCAGCAGCAGAATCGATGCTCAGCGACGTCGCTCGAGCGCAAGCCGCAACCAACTCCGCCCTTGCCGCCGCCCGAGATTTTGCGTCCGCCTCGGCTCACGAACTCCGAACTCCGTTGACAGCAATGCGAACCGACATCGAAGTGTTGTCCATTCACGACCTCGATCACGAACAAAGACGCGAGATCCTCACAGATCTGGCCCGCGCGCAGGGCCGCGTCGAGTCAACTCTGAGAGACCTCGAGCGCCTGGCGAAGGGTGAACTCTCGACGGCCGAGGATTTCAAGGACACCGATTTGACCGAGGTCTGCGACATCGCTGCCGACGACGCACGCCGACATCATCCTGGGCTCGACGTCGGCGTCGTCACGGTGGATTCCCCACTCCCCTATTGCATCCGGGCCCTTCCCGGCGGAATCCGGTTGATCCTCGACAACGCGATCACCAATGCAGTCCGCCACGGCGGCGCGAGCGCGGTGCGCATCACCCTCGCTCGCCCGGCAGATTCACCGGACACCGTCACGATCACGATCGACGACAACGGTTGCGGAATACCGGCCGAGGAACGCTCGAGCGTGTTCGAGCGCTTCACTCGCGGATCGACGGCAGGCAAGACAGGCTCCGGTTTGGGCCTGGCGCTGGTGGCGCAGCAGGCGGCCCTGCACGGCGGACGGACGACATTTCACGACAGTCCACTCGGCGGGGCTCGCCTGCTGGTCGAACTCAGGGATCAGCCCGGACCCGAATAGCCCCTTCAGGTCTCGATCAACTGGCCGATCCCTGACGCTGTCACTTCGATGACCCGAGCCGAGCCGATGTCGAAGAACAGTCCGGCGATACGCAGGCGACCATCCACACGGGCCTGACCGACGAGAGGATGGCGTTCGAGAGTCTGCAATTGGACTGCGACATTGACCATTCCGAGCTGATCGACCTCCGAGAAACCTGCCTCGGCCGCAGCACGCGCGACCGGATGGCCACTCGTATAGGCCTGCAAGCTCGTCTCCGCATGCCGCAGCCATTCCCCGACGACTCCCGATTCCGACGAACCGTTCGTCAGGAGTGCTTGCATCGCGCCGCAGCCCGAATGTCCGCACACGACCACCGAGCTGACACCCAACTCGTCGATCCCGAAGGCCAGTGCCGCTTCCACCGACGTATCGCGGCCGCCGGCAGGAACCAGGTTTCCGACATTGCGCACGGTGAACAGGTCACCGGGGCCACTGCTCGTGATGATGTTCGGCACCACTCGCGAATCTGCGCAGGTAAGGAAAAGAGAGTCGGGGTTCTGCCCGTCGCGCAACTGATCCATGTGCGGCCGTATCGCTTCGGCGCGATGGCGATGATAGTTGGACACCCCGTCGAGAATGGGCCGCAAGGCCGGCGGGCTGCTCAGATTCCTCCCCGAAGCCTGTGGTTGCCAACTGCCCCACGGCGCGAGCAAGCCGCGCAGGTCGGTGACTGCGGCGCCGCGCTTCGGCGGACCGGTGGTCGCGCTCTCCATACTCACCGAGCCGACTTCGTCGATGACCACCGAACCACCTGCCAACTCGTACTGCCTCGCCCACTCTTCGATGACGTCGAAGACGGCATGGTCGAGGAAGTCGACAGACAGCTCGACGGTGACGTCCGACCGCGGTGGGAGTCCGGCGAGCACCGACGTCAGCTTGGGCAGCACCAGGAAGGTGCACGAGCCTTCGACCAGGACGCGCCACTTCCCGGAATCGTTGTCGCCCAACTCTTCTGCGGTGACAGTTGCGCGGATGACACGCCACACCAGGAGGGCGATGGCCAGCGCCAACCCGATCAGGACGCCCTCGAGCAGATTCAAGAACACGACGCCGACCACCGTGATGCCGTACACCCACAGATCACCGGTCCGTCGCGCCAACCGAATGTGCGCCAGCTTGACCAGTTGAATACCGATGACAATCAACAGTCCGGCCAGTGCAGACTTCGGAATCTGCTGGACCAACCCGGCGAGCGCAGCCGAGAACAGCAGAATCCACAGGCCGTGCATGATCGACGACGCGCGGGACTTCGCCCCGGCCTCGACATTGGTCGCACTGCGCACGATCACCCCGGTGACCGGAAGGCCGCCGATGGCCCCGGACACCATGTTCGCGGTGCCCTGGCCGAGCATCTCGCGATCGAAGTTCGACCGCGGGCCCGAGTGCATCTTGTCCACGGCCACGGCCGAGAGCAGACTCTCCACACTGGCGATCAGGGCGATGGTCAGGATGCCGGTTGCGACGCCGAGCCACTGGCCGTCGGGCAGAGCGGGGAGTCCGATCGAGTCCAGCAAAGATCCGTCGAGAGCAATACGCTCGACGTCGATCGGCAGCGCCAGCGAAGCGAGAGTTGCCAATACGATGCCCACCAACGCCGCCGGAACCTTGCGGACACCGGCAGGGAGATAGCGCCACCCGAGAAGGGTGGCGATGACGACGAGTCCGATCATCAGGTCCTCGACATGCAAGGCACCGATCTGTGCGGGCAACTGCCGTAGATTGTCCAGCGCCGAGCTGGCCGAGCTTCCACCCAACAACACGTGAACCTGTTGTAGCGCAATGGTGATGCCGATACCGGCGAGCATCGCATGCACCACCACTGGAGCAATAGCCAGCGCCGCACGGGCAATTCGGCTGAGCCCGAACACGATCTGCAGAATTCCGGCGCCGACGGTGATCAGGCAGGTGACTTTCCACCCGAACTTGCCGATCAGTTCGGCGACCACCACGGTCAGGCCGGCTGCGGGACCACTGACTTGCAGCGGTGAACCTCCCACAGCTCCGGCCACCACTCCGCCGACGATTGCGGCGATCAGACCTGCCATGATCGGCGCCCCGGAGGCGATCGCAATTCCCAATGACAGGGGAAGCGCCACCAGGAATACGACCAGCGACGCCGGCACGTCGTATCTGATCAGTTGCTCGAGATATCGCCGGCTTCCACCACCCGGCGGAGACGAATCCCCCACGACGCTCTCGTCAGCGGATGATTGTGCGTGCACTACGGACTGCGTCGACATAGATCTCCTCGCCGGACCCCGGATCCGGCTGCTGGGCAACATGTTCGAAGCGAATCGGCGATCGGTATCGCCGATCGACTGTGACCATGGTAACCGCGATTCCTTACCGTTCCCTTAGATGCGAGCCCAGACGTGGTCGACGTCACCGCCGCCCGGCACTGTGACTCGAACCTGAACATCGGTCCAAAAGATCGATCGAATTGCTTTAAACCGCAAGCATTTTGACTGACACACCTCCAGCGGCCGGCACACCTGAGCGCCGTCGGCGATAATGGTCGGGAGTGAACGCTCAACCGCAGACACAACGATGTGAAGGCAGGCACCATGTCCGATCAGTACGTCGCCACGCAGGACCGCTACGAAGCCATGCCGTACCGCCGAACCGGTCGGAGCGGTCTCAAACTCCCGGCCATCTCGCTGGGCCTCTGGCACAACTTCGGCGACGACGTACCGATCGAGAACCAGCGCGCAGTTCTGCGGCGGGCATTCGATCTCGGAATCACCCACTTCGATCTTGCGAACAACTACGGTCCCCCGTACGGAAGCGCCGAGACGAACTTCGGCAGGATCCTGCGTGAGGATTTCTCTTCGTACCGCGAGGAATTGGTCATCTCGTCCAAAGCCGGCTGGGACATGTGGCCCGGCCCCTACGGATTCGGTGGTTCCCGCAAGTATTTGCTGTCTTCCCTCGATCAGTCGCTCGGACGACTCGGCGTCGACTATGTCGACATCTTCTACAGCCATCGCCCTGACGCCGAAACTCCGATCGACGAGACCGCAGGCGCCCTGATCAGCGCTGTCCAGCAGGGCAAGGCCCTGTACGCGGGTATCAGTTCGTACTCGCCGGAGCGCACCCGTGAAATCGCCGCACTGCTCGCCGCTGCGGGGGTTCCGCTCTTGATCCACCAGCCGAGCTATTCGATGCTGAACCGCTGGATAGAGCAGGACCTGCTGTCGGCTGTCGACGATCTCGGCGTCGGCGTCATCGCGTTCTCACCACTCGCTCAAGGCATGCTCACCGATCGCTATCTGAACGGCGTCCCCGAGGATTCCCGTGCAGCTCAAGGTAAGTCACTGGATCCGTCGTGGTTGACCGACGACGCTCTCACCCACATCCGCGCGCTCAACGACATCGCGGCAGACCGCGGCCAGTCGCTGGCTCAGCTGGCACTGAGCTGGGCACTCCGCGATTCGCGGGTCACCTCGGTACTGATCGGTGCGTCCAGTGTCGCCCAACTCGAAGCCAACGTCGGCGCGCTCGACAATCTCGAATTCAGCGCAGCCGAACTGGCCTCCATAGATCAGCACGCCAAGGACAGCGGCATCAATCTGTGGGCAGAGGCCAGTTCGATCTGAGCGATCACCTGCGCTAGAGCTGAGGCAACTCCACGTTCACGTGCTCGCCCTCTTCGAATACGGCCGACGCCGGCCCGACGATCAAGGGATCCGGAGTACCGACAGCCCGGTGATCCTTGTTGGGATAGTCGAAGCTGGCGAGCACGTGACGCATCGCCTCGAGGCGAGCGCGCTTCTTGTCGTTGCTCTTGATCACCGTCCAGGGCGCATCCCCGGTATCGGTGTAGAAGAACATGGCTTCCTTGGCCTGGGTGTAGTCGTCCCACTTGTCGAGCGAAGCCAGATCGGTCGGTGAGAGCTTCCACTGACGCACCGGGTCCGTTCGGCGGGCCGCGAACCGCGCCAACTGCTCTTCGCGGCTGACCGAGAACCACAGCTTGTGCAGATGAATCCCGGAGTTGACGAGCATCCGCTCGAAGTCCGGGGTCTCTCTCATGAACTCGAGATACTGCGTCGGCGTGCAGTAACCCATCACTCGTTCGACGCCGGCGCGGTTGTACCAGGACCGGTCCATCATCACTATCTCGCCGCCGCTGGGTAGGTGTGCGACATAGCGTTGGAAATACCACTGCGTCCGCTCGATGTCGGTGGGCTTCTCGAGCGCGACCACGCGGGCTCCACGGGGATTGAGATGCTCGGTGAATCTCTTGATCGACCCGCCCTTACCGGCAGCATCGCGACCTTCGAAGATGATGAGCACCTTCTGACCGGTTTCCTTGACCCACAACTGCAGCTTGAGCAGCTCGATCTGCAGACGCCGCTTCTTCCGCTCGTACTCGCGGCGCGACATCTTCTTCTCGTAGGGGTAACCCTGCTTCCAGGCATCCGCGAACTCCGAAGGCTCCAGCACGCCGAGCTTGTGCTTGAGACTCGACAGCTCGTCGATCTCGGCCGCGTAATCCTCGGTGACGGAAATTCTGGTCGACGGGGTCGGCAGGTCAGGAACCCGACCGTCCACACCGCTGGCGTCGGGGCTCATGAATACGCACTCCCTGTCGTCGAAATGAACGAACGTCCGGAAAGTGAATTTTACGCGCCGAAGCCCGCTCCCGCGGGTCCGAAGAGAATGTTGCTTGGCATCGAGGAGGTAACGACAGGTCCGGCTTCCCAGTCGCCGAACCCTCACGCGGTACCTTGATCGAGGTAACTGAGACGGTCGGTAACCCCGAGAGAAGAGAGTTCTGGCGAGATGCGAGTAGACGGACGGGAGATCCCGGTAACGGGAAGCCTCCTGCCACCACTGCACCGCCGTACGAGCGACATCATGCGGGTTGCGATCGCTGCTGTGCTGCTCGGCGGCGTGATCGCGGGATCTCTGATCACTCGAAGTCAGTGGGACGCCCTCGAAACGTCAGTGTCCAACATCGTCGGTGTTCTCTCGCCGAGCCTGTCAGACACTGTGTACCTGCTCTACGGCATCGCAATTCTGGCGCTACCGTTCGCCATCCTGATCGGCCTGATCGTCGGGCGCCGGTGGAAGTTGCTGGCCGGATACGCCGCCGCCGGCCTGTGCGCCGGTGTCGCGCTGTCCTTCACCGGAACAGGCCTGGCGGCACCGAAATGGCACCTCGACGTGCCGGACCGACTCGACGCCACCTTCCTGTCGCAATTCCTCGACGATCCGCGATGGATCGCGATGCTCGCGGCGGTGCTCACCGTCTCGGGCCCGTGGCTTCCGAAGAAGTGGCGACGAGCCTGGTGGACGCTGCTTCTGCTCTTCGCTCCCATCCATCTGATCGTCAGCTCGATCGTTCCCGCACGATCGATGCTGGGTCTCGCCGTCGGTTACCTGATCGGCGCGGTGATCGTTCTCGCCGTCGGCACCCCTGCCCTCGAAGTGCCGTTGGACTCGGCAGTACGCGTACTCGCGCGGCGCGGTTACCGCGTCACCGCGTTCCGCGTCGTGAGTCCCTCGGGAATCGGGCCTCTTGTCATGTCCGCAGCCATCGACCAAGCACCGGACGACGAACCTTTCGACGAACTCGTCGTCGAGTTGTACGGACAGAACCAGCGAAGCAGCGGAGCAATTCGACAGACGTTCCGTTGGATCTCGTTCCGGAACCGTGAAACTCCGCCGCCCTACGGATCACTTCGTCGCGCCGTCGAACACCGAGCGCTCATGGGTATCGCGTTCGCCGACATCGGTCTGGCCAGTTCCAAGGCCGTCGCAATCTCGGTACTCGATCGCGGGTGGGAGATGTACGCGCGCCCGAGTCCTCGTGGCATCCCCCTTGCCGTCGCCGTCGAGAACCAGGCGGGCGAGGAAGAATCCACCAAACTGATCGACTTGCTGTGGCAAACATTGCATACCGCTCACGTGCACCAGATGGCGCACGGCGACCTGCGCGCTTCCGAGATTCGTGTCGAAGGCGGAACCATCCTCTTCGGCGGGTACGCGTACTCCGAATTCGGCGCCACCGAAGTTCAGATGCAGTCCGACAACGCACAACTTCTCTTCGCCACCGCATCATTGTTCGGGGTCGATGCAGCGGTGGACGCCGCGATTCGAGCGCAAGGCGCAGACACGATTCTCGCCGCCTCCGGCCGATTGACCACCGCTGCATTGCCCAACCGAATTCGGCGGACGGTCACGGATTCCGCGAAACTGATGACCGAGATCCGAGACGAGGTCGGTGCCAAGAACGGGATCGAAAAGGTCGCTCCCGCACAGGTCACCCGATTCAGTCGCAACCAGCTGATCCAGCTCGTTCTGCTCATCGGTCTGGTCTACGTCGCCTACCCCTTCATCAGCCAGGTCCCCGCGTTCATCACCGAGCTGAAGACGGCCAACTGGTGGTGGGCACTGCTCGGCCTCGGCGTCTCCGCACTGACGTACGTCGGCGCGGCAGCGGCCCTGTGGGCCTGTGCGTCGTCGATGGTCAGTTACCGCAACCTCTTGATCATGCAGGTGGCCAACACCTTTGCGGCGACGACAACTCCGGCCGGAGTCGGCGGGCTCGCGCTGAGCGTGCGGTTCCTGCAGAAGGGCGGGCTCGGTACCGTCCGTGCAACGGCCGCAGTCGCGCTGCAGCAGACGGTCCAGGTGGTCACCCACGTCGGCTTGCTGATCTTCTTCTCGATCGTCGCCGGACGTGATACGAACCTCTCGCACTTCATCCCGGGATCCACTGTTCTGTACCTGGCGGGCGGCGTAGCGCTCGGAGTTCTCGGTGCATTCATGTTCATTCCGAAACTCCGTGGGTGGCTGCGCGACGATCTGCGTCCTCAGATCACCGAGGTGTTGGGTGAACTGAGCCAACTCGCGCGAAATCCCACGCGCTTCCTCATCATCGTGGGCGGAAGCGCCGCAACAACTCTGGGTGCCGCCCTGGCTCTGTGGGCGAGCGTCGAAGCATTCGGCGGCGGAACGACGTTCATCACCGTCACCATCGTGACGATGATCGGTGGGACGCTCGCCTCGGCGGCTCCGACACCGGGTGGCGTCGGAGCCGTCGAGGCCGCCCTCATCGGTGGTCTGTCCGCATTCGGACTGCCGGCAAGCATCGCGGTCCCGTCGGTCCTGCTCTACCGAGTGCTGACCTGCTGGCTCCCGGTGTTCTGCGGTTGGCCGACACTGCGGTGGCTGCAGAAGAACGACATGGTCTGAGCCGTTCCGCTACTTTTGGCGAACGACGTGAGCCTGCAGTGCTTCACCGTCCTCGTCCACCCAGCCTTTGCTCTGGGCGTAGTCGACCATCGCGGCAACACCTTCGACGTCCGTGGTGCTCTCGCGAACGCGGGCTACCGAGATGAATGCACTACCACCGCTGACGTATCCGTAATCCTGAAGGCGCAAGAGTTCGTCCAGTTCGGCTTCGGAGATGTGGGCACTCACCTCGACGTGAAAGGCCTTCAGGTTGTCCACATCGTGGATGCTGACGCGGCCGTCGTCCACCAGTACATACATGGCTCTCCTTCCTAGAGCACTGACGTCGGTGCGTGCGTACCGAATACACGCCGGTGGTAGGTCAGTGGATTCGACTCGCGGTGCTCGACCTCGTCCACCGATCCTGTCACGATCTTGTGATCACCACCGTCCACAGTGCACACGATCCAGATGGGAGCGTCCGGCAGTCTCGGTGAGCACACGTGCGCCATGGCTTCTCGAAAACACAACGCCCGGTTGCCCTGTGGGACATTCACGATGTCAGCCCTTGTCTGCCAACTCTTGTGCGTACTTTTTTGTCATGTGGTCGACGGCGTCGACTTGCGCCTTCGCATGCCCCTCCCTGACGGCGCGCGCGTGAGCGCGGACAGCATAAACACTACTTCGAAAAAACGGACAACTTCGCCGCCTACCAGCACTGTTGATGCCGATAACCGATACTGAGCTGTATGTCGGAACTCGGAAATGAACCAGACTCGAAGCAGAAGGCGGTGCTCGAGCGACACGCGTCATGGATCGAATTGTTCTTCGACCTCGTCGTGGTTGCCGGTATCGGTCAGCTGGCTCACCTGCTCCACGGTTCGCCGTCGTGGTCGGATGTCGCGCTCTACGCGTTGCTCTATCTCGCGTTCTGGACCGCGTGGGCGACGTTCACGATGTACGGCAACGTTGCCGGTGACCGTGTCCGGATCCCGAGCATGCTGATCGCCATGTTCGGACTGGCCGTCATGATGGCGGCCGTGGCCGGCATCCACGACAACCATGCGCTGGCCTTCGCTGTCGCCTACGTGGCCGTACGTCTGCTGGCGAGTCGGGTGTGGCACAACGGCCAGATAGTCGTGGACTGGCCGATCGCCCAGATGTCTCTCGGTGTGATCCCGTGGATCGTCTCGTTCTGGTTCGAGGGCGAAACTCGGTTCTGGCTCTGGACCGCCGGTGTGACCATCGACCTGCTGATCATGTTCGTCGTCTCCGGCAGCGCGATCATGGAAGACGCGCAGGAAAAGCTCGACCGCATCATCAAGGTTCGGGGGTTCAAGGACGACCGGATTCCCGAACTCGAAGCCCTGCACTCCGATCGGGCTCACCTTGCCGAGCGCTTGGGCCTGTACGTCATCATCGTGCTGGGCGAGGGTGTGATCCTCGTGATTTCTGCGGCCTCGAAGCTCACCTGGGACTCGACGGTGGTCAGCCTCGCAGTCGGATCGTTTGTCCTGCTCTCGGGCATGTGGGCTCTCTCGCTTCTCTACGGCCACGCCGGTGTTCCGCACCTGCAGGCCGAGAAGTTTCCCGCTCGCATCGACATGGCGCTGCACTGTTTCACCACCGGCGCTATCGCGGTTCTGGTCGCAGGGCTCGGAGCGGCAACCGAACACGGTGCGGAGCACACGCCCGCGAACCTGCGGTGGTTGTTGTGCGGAAGCATCGCAGTCTATTTCGGAATCAGCCTGGTGGCAGGGCTGTTCGCGCGATCGGACCGACGGTGGCTGCTCGGCTGGGCGCTCCCGTGCACCGCCATCCCCATCGTCATGGGCATCGTCGGCACGCACATGAGCGCCACCTGGATCATCTGGGTGCTGGTGGCCACCGTGACCTGGCAGAACGGCTACGAGTACGCGCAGGTGCGGCGTTCGCGCCGCTCTGCTGTGCGCCTTTATTAACCCCCCGCGGTTAATAAAGGCGCACAGTAGGGGCGGTTTTTACCCTCACCGCCGGGTCGAAGCGATAGGGCTGAGCCAACAGGATTCCGGCCAATCGCTTACGCAACCTCGACATCTCGGCCCGGACGGTCACCGTCTTGCGCGGATCGCCGAACAACTGTGAGGCGAGCTGCGAGGCCGTGAGGCCCTCGGGCGCCTGTGTCAGAGCCACGAGGATCTGCGAATGGCGCGGGCTGAGGTCGATACTCCAGCTCCCCATTGCCGAGGAGTACCGCAATTCCATCGCATTCGGATCTTGCACATCCAATTCGACTTCTGCACAAACCGTTCCGGACGCCGGATCCATCTGAGGGCGGACGAGCCAACCACCCGGAAGCGGCTCGCACATACATAGTCCGAGCGACGGGAGCCAATGCTCGCCGCTGCTCATCACTTTCGGCAGTGCGATTCTGTAGATCGGCGCCATCGAGTCCACCGCCGCGACCCAGCCACTGCGGTCCACGACCACTGTCGGCTGACTCGCACGAGCCAGCGTCGATGCCGAGATCATCCGGAGCTGATCCAATCCGATTCGATGCTTCTCCCGCAGTGCGGATTCCGCCAGCCTGGCCACACTGTCCACCAGAGCGAGAGTCGACGGGTGGACCGTGTCTGCTGCGCCGGCGACGTTCACGACGGCGATGGCCCGGCGACTACGCGGATCTCGAACCGTCGCCCCGGAGCAGGTCCACGGATGCTGCGAGCGCGAGTAGTGCTCGGCCGAGAACACCTGCACTGCCGAACCTGATGCCAAGGAAGTGCCGATCCCGTTGGTACCAACAGCTTCCTCGGTCCACGACGCACCCTCGATCATCCCGAGCCGTTCGGCCCGATCCAACATTCGACTGGACCCGTGTCGCCAGAGGATACGTCCGTAGCGGTCCGCCACCACGATCAGATTCGCGTCGTCCGGGCCGACGAGTGGTGCCAGACCGTGCACCGCCTCGTCGAAGATCTCCGCCATGCCGGCTGCGCGTCTGCCTTCTTCGATCTCGGATTCGCGGCCCGTCTCGGTGATCGAGCACCGGTCCGGATCGAGTCCGAGCGCACGCAAACGCGACCACGAATTCGCGATGACGGAGCGCGGACGCGCAGGCGGCTTGCGTCCCGACATCGTTGCTTCGTACACGGATTCGAGAACACGTGCGTACTGCGCCGGGTCTTCACCACTGGCCAGGGCCGGTTCGAGTCGATTCGTTTCGCCGATCACACTCCAGTCCTATGTGACGGGGTCATCGAAAGCGAGCGTTGCACCCGGTTGCAGAGTTGTTCGCGTGCGTGAACGAAAGGACGGCGTTCACGCACGCGAACGGTGCTCACGCGTTGAGGGGTCTCCCCAGCGCCGAGAGCACAGACTCGTGCATTGCCTCCGAGAGCGTCGGATGAGCAAACACGACCTCGGCGAGATCCTCGCCGGTGGCTTCGAGGGATCGAGCGATACCGAAACCCTGAATCTGCTCGGTCACATCCGGACCGACCATGTGCGCGCCGAGAAGTTCCCCGGTATCGGCGTCGAAGATCGTCTTGACGAAGCCTTCGGCCTCGCCGATCGCCAGTGCCTTGCCGTTCGCCTGCAGGTCGAAGTGTCCGACCCGCAGCGCGCGACCAGTACCGGCGCACTGCTTCTCCGTCAGGCCCAGGCTCGCCACCTGTGGGCGGGCATACGTGCATCCCGGAACGTAGTCGCGATCGAGCGGATGAACGTCGGGCACGCCTGCCAACTTTTCGACGCACAGGACAGCTTCGTGGCTTGCCTTGTGCGCCAGACATGGAGCGCCCGCGACGTCGCCGATCGCATAGATCCCGAAAGCGCTGGTACGGCACCACTGGTCGGTGACGATCGCACCGCGCTCGATCTCGACGCCCAGAGCCTCCAACCCCAGATCCTCGACGTTGCCGGTGATTCCGGCCGCCACCAACACCCGGTCCACGGTCAACGACTCGACACCGTCGCTCGTCTGCACATTCACCTGGACGGCGTCGTCGCCGACGGTCACTGCCGACACCGAGGCTCCGGTGTGAATCGTGATGCCACGCTTCTCGAACTGCTTGCGAACGAAGGCCGAGATCTCTTCGTCCTCGACCGGCATGATGTGTGGTGCCATCTCGACGATGGTCACCTCGGTTCCGAGATCGCCGTACAGGCTGGCGAATTCGACTCCGATCGCGCCGGACCCGATCACGAGCAGCGACTTCGGCAGTTCCTTCGGGACGAGCGCGTCGAAGTAGGTCCATACCCGATCACCGTCGGGGGCAACGCCGGGAATCGAACGCGGCCGGGCACCGGTTGCAATGATCACGTGGTCGGCTCGATACGTCTGTCCTCCCACGGATACGACGCCTTTGTCCACCAACTTCGCGGCGCCTGAGATGACGTCGACGCCGTTCTTCTTCATCAGATAGGCAACACCGCCGGACAACCTCTCCGAAACCCCTCGGCTGAACGACACCAACTTCGAGATGTCGAACTGGACAGACGCCGAACTGAATCCGTATGTGTCGAGTTCACTCAAGGTATGCGCAACGTCCGCGCCGTGCAGCATCGCCTTGGTGGGGATACAACCCCAGTTGAGGCAGATACCTCCGAGGCGATCACGTTCTACCAGCGCGACGCTCAACCCCAACTGGGCAGCCCGGATCGCCGCCACGTAACCACCGGGGCCGCCACCGATGACAAGAACGTCGTACTTATGCGACGTATTGTTTTCCACCACAGCCCCTTACACCAACATCAGCGCGGGAGAAGCGACAAAGCGCTGGAGCTCCCGAAGGAAGGTCGCACCCAGGGCTCCGTCGATAACCCGGTGATCGCACGAGAGGGTCACGGTCATCACGGTCCGGGCAGAAACACTGTCACCGACCACCACCGCGCGCTTCTCCCCCGCACCTACGGCAAGGATCGCTCCCTGGGGCGGATTGATGATCGCGTCGAATGCCTTGATCCCGAACATGCCGAGGTTGGACACCGTGAAGGTTCCGCCCTGGAATTCTTCGGGACGAAGTTTGCCGGTCTTCGCCTTGGTGGCCAACGAGAGCACCTCACCCGAGATGTCCGCCAACGACTTGGTATTCGCGCTACGCACGATGGGCGTGATCAGCCCGGTCGGAAGTGCAACTGCCACCGAGACATCCGCCGACGCGAATCGAAGAACCGATTCGTTCGCGGCATCGAACTGGACGTTCACGTCCGGCACCTTCATCAGTGCAGCGGCGCAAGCCTTCACGATGAAGTCGTTGACCGACAGCTTGACCGCCGGGACGGTCGAATTGATCTCCTTGCGCAGAGCGAGGAGCGCATCGAGCTCGAGGTCTGCGGTGAGCCGGAAATGGGGTGCCTGCTGCTTGGACGCCTGCAACCTACCGGCGATTGCCGATCGCATGGGGGTGAAAGGAACTGTGTCGTACTCGGGTTCGGCCGCAACAGATTCGGTCTCAGCCGCCGCCTCGGGCAGGAGCTGCGCGGAACGAGCGGCGTCGTGCACATCGGCGACGCAGACGCGCCCCCGCGAACCCGTCGGACGACAGTCATGCAGGTTGACGCCCAGTGATCGGGCAGTTCTGCGTGCGACCGGGGTGGCAGGCACGGCACTGTCGTCGGCGGTCGATCGCAGCGGGAGTCCGGATCTCGCGGCCGGCACTACCGGCGCAACAGTGCCACCGGCGTCACGAATCGCGTCGTCGATGTCGCGGACACTGATCCGCCCGAGGGGACCGGTACCCACTACGGCGGCGAGATCGATTCCGAGCGATTCCGCACGTCGGAGTGCGCGAGGACTCGCAAACACATCGTCCTGCGTCGTGCCTTGCAGAACGCTCGGTACGACGGTGGAACCGGTTGGTACAGGTTTCGGTGCAACAACCACCTTCGCAGCCGGTGTAGCCGCAGGTGTCACGGGAGCCGCCGGCGCAGCAGCTGGTGACGGTGCCGGCTCTTCCGCCGGCGCGGTTGCGCCGCGGGCGGCGAGGAACTGCTCGATCTCCGCATCCGTCGCGGACGCATCGGCGGATACACCGATCACGGCGCCGACGGGCAGAGTCTGCCCAGGCGTGCCGACGATCTTGCGGAGAACACCGTCGAACGGCGCCTCGAGCTCGTTGGTGATCTTGCTGGTCTCGATCTCACAGATCAACTGGCCCTTGGTGAACGAGTCACCTTCCCCGATGAGCCAGGCGTTGACCAACCCCTCCTCCATGGAGAGCCCCCATTTGGGGATGTCGATAGCTTTGATGTCAGCCATGATCAGGCTCTCACCAGCTTGCGAACCGACTCTTCGATGCGCGCCGCGTCAGGCAGCCAGGCAGTTTCGAGGGTCGGGGAGAACGGAACCGGCGTGTGCGGCGGAGTGATCAGTTCGATCGGCGCTTTCAGGTAGTTGAATCCCTTGGTGGCGATCAGCGCGGCTACGTCGTGCCCGAAACCGCAGCGGGCGGCGGATTCGTCGACGATCACGACGCGTCCGGTCGATGCGACGGATTCGAGGATGCCGTCCTCGTCCAATGGTGAGACGGTACGAGGATCGACAACCTCGACCGAAATACCCTCGGCGGCCAGCTTGTCTGCTACGTCGTTGGCGCGGTTCACCATTGCGGACAACGCGATGATCGTGACGTCGTCGCCCTGCCTGGTGTAGTTGGCGACGCCGAACGGAATCGCGTACGGATCGTCCGGCACTTCGTCCTTGAGGTCGTAGAGAACCTTGTGCTCACAGAAGACGACGGGATCGTCGTCCCGGATGGCTTGGATGAGTAGGCCTTTGGCGTCGTAGGCGTTGGACGGCGCGACCACTTTCAGGCCGGGCACCGCGGCAAATACGTTGTACGGAGACTGAGAGTGCTGCGCAGCGGCGGAGAAGCCTGCGCCGATCATGCCTCGCACCACCAGCGGGGTTCTGGCCTTGCCACCGAACATGTAGCGGAACTTGGCAGCCTGGTTGTAGAGCGCGTCGTAGGAGACTCCGAAGAAGTCCATGAACATCAGCTCGGCGACCGGCCTCAGTCCGGTCAGTGCGGCTCCGGCAGCCATTCCGATGATCGCGGATTCGGTGATCGGGGTATCGATTACACGCTCCGATCCGAACTCCGTCCACAATCCCTTGGTGACACCCAGGACACCGCCAAATGCCTCGATCTTCTTCGTCTCCAGATCGGGATTGGTACCGGCATGCCCACCCCGTACGTCCTCACCGATGAGAACGACGCTCGGGTCGCGTTGCATTTCTTGGGCGATGGCCTCTTTGACGGCCTCGCGGTAGGTCTTCTTCGACACGTTCTCGGCTTCCACGCTTGTCATCTCGGGCTCCTCAGTACGACACGTAGACATCGGTCAGCAGATTCTCGACGGGTGGATACGCCGCGGCACGCGCCTTCGCTACCGCCTCGTCCACCAGCACTCGCGACTGCTCGTCCACCGCGTCCAGATCAGCGGTGCTGACCTTCTTCACATCCACGCTGCTACGGAAATTCTTGAGCGGATCCTTGGTTTCCCGTAGTTGCGCAACCTGTTCCGCCGTGCGGTACAGCTGCGCGTCACCCTCGAAGTGGCCGTGCCAACGGAATGCCGCCGCCTCGATCGTGGTGGGGCCACCGCCGGTCCTGGCGCGCTCCGATGCTTCCGCCATCGCGTCGTAGACCGCGAAGAAGTCGGTGCCGTCCACCTTGACGGCAGGCATTCCGAAGGATGCAGCGCGGGCGGCGATGTCGGGTGCGCCCACCGCGTAGTCGGTTCCTGTTGCTTCACCGAATCCGTTGTTCTCGATCACGAAGACGATCGGAAGATCCAGCACCACAGCCATGTTCATCGCCTCGAAGACGGTTCCCTGGTTGGATCCACCGTCTCCCGTGAACGACGCTGCGATGACACCGTTTCGAAGCGTCTTGCCACTCAGTGCAGCGCCGATCGCCAACGACGGGGCTCCGCCGACAATCGCGTTGGCGCCGAGCATTCCCACGGACAGGTCGGCGATGTGCATCGAGCCGCCCTTACCGCGACACAGGCCGTCGTCCTTGCCGAAGATCTCGGCCATCATGCCGTTCAGATCGCAGCCCTTGGCGATGCAGTGCCCGTGACCGCGGTGAGTGGATCCGATGTAGTCGGCGTCGCTCAGGTTCTCGCACACTCCCACCGCGATGGCTTCCTGGCCCGAGTAGAGGTGAATGAAGCCGGGGATGTCACCGGTTGCATTCTCTTCGTGCAGTCGATCCTCGAACGCACGGATGCGCGACATCTTCTCGTACGCCTTCAGCAATGCATCCCGGTCCAGCCCTGAATGAGGCTTGGCGCCGGTCCTTTTCGATCCTGGGGTTGTCGGCTTCTGCGCCGTCCGTTGAACCACAGTCACACTCCTCGTTCTCGATCACTCGTCGCCATGCAGTGTCGTGTAGGTCACGGGCGAAGGGAAAGAGTTGCGTGAGGTTGCCGGGAGTTGCGAAGGGTTGCAGCTGTTGACTTTCGAGCGTTGATTCAGGCGCCGCTCAGGCTGCCGCGTCTGATCTTGGCCAGCGCGCGGTGTTGGGCGAGTTCGACGGCGCTCGTTGTCGTTCTCAGTGACAGCGCCGTCTCGCGCACGTCGAAGCCGACAACGATGCGAGCTACCAAGACGTTGCGTTCTGCGGCCGACAGATCACCGAAGGGCAGAGTGAGTCGACTGGAGGCGGGTAGCGAATCGATTTCGCGACTGATCGCGTCGTACAGATGCGCGAGGAACGCTTCTCCGGCACGTCTACGTCGCCGAATGTCGGACAGGACGGATCGGCAGATACCGACGGCAATACGATCAGCGTCGAGCGGTCGCAGTTCGGCACGGCAGCGCCGCGTCACCAGAGGCACGATGCGTTGAAGGAGTTCTGCAATCGCGTCCCGATCCCCTCGGGACGCATCGTCGGCAACACTGTCGATCGAACGTCCACCTGCCCTGCTTGTCATTCCGATCTCCCCCTGGTTCGGCTCTTGGTCGAATTCCCGACTAATGCTCAGGTTTTGAAGTCGCTAGGGGCGTATCGGCTCGGGGCAGATCCCGGTTTGTTCCCCGATGATGTTGATCTCGGCGTTGGAACGAGGGTCAGCGCCGTAGTTGATCTGGTCGGTGCACTTCTCGGAGGGCTCGACGGCATCGGGCGGGAGGGGCGCCGGGCACGAACCCATCCGCTCTCCGATGCTGTTGATCTCCGCATTCGAACGAGGGTCACCCACATAGTTGATCTGATCGGTGCACTTGGTCGACTCGGTAGCCGGACCAGGGGCCGCAGGGGCAGCCGCGCTGGTCGAGACCGGTGTCCAGGCCGGCGCAGCTCCGCCCGCCGGGACTCCGGGGGTGGATGCGTCCGTACCGCCGCCCACCGAGTTCGAGCCTTCGACTGTCTCCGAAGTGGTCGCTGCGGTCAGCGGCGGTGGGGTCGTAGACGCCGCAACCACCGATGTAGTCGTCGGTTCGTCTCCTGGAGCGCTGTTGTCATCACTCGAACACCCTGTCATCGCGCACACCACCCCGATCGTCAGTACGGCGAGCAGCACTCGCAGACGCCGAGTCTTGTTGGTCAGCAATAGTTCAGGCATTTGCTCTCACACTCCTCGATACGCGGATCTGGTCGTTCCGCCCAAGCGGTGAACACCGACGTGACTCACTCTAGGAGCCTGATTCCATCGGTTTCGTAACAGAATTCCGTCGGTCGCGTACCAACTCTCGACGGTCCTGACATTCATACGATTACGTAACGGTGGGTGGCAAAACTCCGATATCGAGATCACCTGTGATCGTATGAAAACGCACATGCCGATGAGAGGGTTCGCAGCGGCCGGGGAGGGGAAAGTGTTGTATCGGAGTGACATCTGCGGCGGTCGATCAGACCGTACTCGCAGCCTGTTCGGTACAGCGCTCGCGGCAGCAACCCTCGGAGCGTCCGTGATCACCGGTTGCGCGTCCACCCAGGGCGTTGTGATCGAAGGCGATGTCGCTTCCACCGGGTTGCCCGTCACACAACCTGCAGACCTGGCCAGACGGGTTGCCGAAAACTCGAGGTTGGGCCGGGCACTCCTCGACGATCCTGGGGTGTCCGAGGGAGTGAAGACAGAACTTCGGTCGTGCCCTGACTGGTATCCGATCTCGGTCGGGTCCATCCTTCTCGATCCAGGCGCACCGCGTATCGTGCCGGAGACCGAACTCGTCGTCATGAATGTGTATCCGTGCCAACCGGCCCACCAACCCGGGACCGGAGTGTCGATTTCGGTCAACCTTGCCGGCTACGTCTACCGCAGCGGCAAGGCCGGTTCGAGTGAAGACGATCCCGAACTGGGTGAGCGCCTGTTCTCCGTCGAAGAGCGCGGAAAGTTCATCGTCAGCGGTCAACGCGCCGCGAGTTTGTCTGTCCTGGAAACGGATCCGCGGCCACCGGAGTTCGAATGTTGCCCCCGTCCACCGCTTCGGACCGAGTTCCACTGGGATGGAATGGAGTTCATCCGTGATTGATCGCCGTCGCCGCGCAATGCTCGCCGGTGTTTGCCTGCCGGTCGCGTTTGCTCTCGCCTCCTGTTCCACCGAGCCTGAATCAGAACCCACTCCGAATATCGCAGCATCACTCGACCCCTCGGATCTCTCACAGGGCTTGAGCATCGATCCTGTTGCCCTCCTCAGAGCAGACCCGGAAGTGTCCGATGCGGTCAAGGACAGTCTCCGACTGTGCGGTGATGCGAACTTCCCCTACGAAATCCGGTACTCCCCCGTGACAGGCGCCGTTTGGCAAGATGCCGTCGTCAATGTCTTCACCTGCGAGTCTGTCGGCATCTGGGGACGACCGGCCCCACCGGTCAGCTTCATGGTCGCCGGATTCGTCTACCAGATCGACGAATCGGGCGCTCACAAAGTCTTCGGAGTGCAAGACCCAGGACGCTACGTCGTCGGCTCAACCGGAGGATTGTCGGTCATGGTCGACCTGTGCAAAGACCCCGGCATTCCGGAGTTCTGTCAATCGTCGACTGCATACAAGTGGACCGGTGAAGGGTTTGAGAGTGTTCCGTTCCCATGAAAGCGAAGGCCGATGACCGATCCGTTGATTTTGCTGGTCGAAGACGACGCTGTCATCCGCGAAGCAACGCAATTGAATCTCGAACGCAACGGGTTTCGGGTGATCACCGCATCGGGTGGGTTGACCGGAATGGATATGGCGGTCGACGCCAAGCCGGATATCGCCGTCCTCGACGTGATGCTTCCCGACCTGAACGGAATCAGCCTGTGCCGACGCATTCGTGAGGAACTGTCGGTGCCGGTCATCATGCTGTCCGCGCGCGACGACCCGGTCGACATCGTTCTCGGATTGGAAGCCGGTGCCGACGACTACGTCACCAAGCCCTTCGACAGCGGTGTCCTGGTGGCCCGTATCCGAAGTGTGCTCCGGCGGGTCGAATCCCATTCCGGTACGGAGAAAGACATCGTGACTCTCGGCGATCTGGAGATCGATCGCGAGTTGGTGACCGTCACGCGTTCGGGCGCCGAAGTGGCTCTCACACCCACCGAAATGAAGCTGCTCCTGGTCATGGTGAGTGTGCCGCGCAAAGTCTGGTCTCGCTCCGAACTGCTCTCGGACGTCTGGGATTACGACTGGGGCGGCGATACGCGCATCGTCGACGTTCACGTTCAGCGATTGCGCACGAAGATCGGCTCCGAACAGATCCGGACCGTCCGGGGGTTCGGCTACACGATGGACAACCATCGGTGAGATCGCGGGATCTCGCCGCCAAGCTCCCGTCCACCGGGAGGCGGTTGTCGTTTCAGTGGAAGATCGCGGCGGCCATCACGTTCGTGATTGCCGTCGCCTCGATCACGCTCAGTACCGTGATGCATCAAACCTTTTCACACAACCAAGAGGATGCAGCGCGGGCGGCAGCTGATCGCAATCTCCAACTGGTGCTGCAGGACGAAACGGGCAGCATGCGTGCACTGTTCCGCGCCACCACAGATGGTCTCGACGTTCCGGAAGAGTTGCGTCAGGCCGTGGCGGGCGGCAAACGTGCCACCTACCTTGTCGACAGCGGGGACCAGCCATTTGTCTGGGCTGCTGCCGACGTCAACACTCAGGTGGTGGCGATTCGCGTCCCGTACACCGCGCAGCGGGAATCGATCGCCAGCGTCGATCGGACACTTCGCAACGCCACCATCGCAGTGATCGCAGCGGGTGCCGTCCTGGGTGTTCTGCTTGGACTCGCGATGTCGTATCGATTGCGCTCGGCCGCCCGTGCGGCTCGCAAAGTGTCTACCGGAGCGGACATCCGCGTCCGCTCGGTCACCTGGTCGCTTTTCGACGACGAGATCACCGAGCTGGCGGATGCGGTCGACGCGATGTCCGATGCTCTACGGGGACAATTGGACGCCGAGAAGCGCGTGACAGCCAACATCGCGCACGATCTCAGAACACCCATCTCCGGACTGGTCGGCGCCGCAGAGCTCCTGCCACCCGGTAGGCCAACCGAATTGGTGCGCGACGGCGTCCATAAACTCAGGAGGCTCGCCGAGGACGTCATCGAAGTGGCACGCCTCGACACCACCTCCGAGCAGGCTGACATCCAATCGGTGGAACTGGCACCGGTGGTGCGTCACGCGATTTCCACCACAGGAGTCGAGTGTGAAGTGAGTGTTCACGGCACCCCCGTGTCGTACACCGACGCGCGCAGACTGGAGCGGATCATCGCCAACCTGATCTTGAATGCTCGCAATCACGGAAAGTCGCCGATCAATGTCCACGTCGACCACTCCCGCATCACGGTCCGGGATCGGGGCGTCGGGTTCACTGAAGAGTGGCTTCGCCAGGGGCCGAAGAGATTTCAGACCAACTCCGTCGAACGCGGCCCGAACTCGGGCCTGGGCCTCGGCTTGACGATCGTAGTGGGACAAGCGGCGGTCATCGGCGCTCGTATCGACTTCGCGAACCATCCGAACGGGGGCGCGGTGGTGACGATCGACCTCCCCGAATGTTCGGCAGACGAGTTCGATTGACACCGAGGCAGTTCGGTCGATCGGCCGGGACACAGGGTCCCGGCCGATCATTGGTGGTGTCTCGGACTCAAACCTGTCCGACAGCGACTCCGGTGCGAACGTCCGGTGCACCGAGGCGCGCCGCATCAGCGGTCAGGTCATCGGGCTGCTCCTGAGATTCCCGCTCGGCTGCGACACGCAACCGGTAGTGTTCGATCTCCTCGGCAATGTGCTCGGGAGTCCAACCCAGCACCGGCGCAACCAGTTCGGCTACTTCCGCTGCTGCCGCGTCGCCGCGATCGGTAACCTCGATGGAGATGCGGGTACGACGGGTAAGGATGTCGTCGAGATGCTGTGCACCCTCATGGCTCGCAGCGTAGTGGACCTCCGCCTTGAGGTACTCGGGGGCGGAGTCCAACGGCTGCCCCAGTTCCGGTCGCGCCTCGACGAGTTCGAACAACTCGTCAGCCAGAGTGCCGTACCGACCCAGTAGGTGCTCGATGGTCGAAACGTGCAGTCCCGTGCGCTCAGCGGTGAGATGCCGATTGTTGTGCGCGGCAAAGTAGCCGTCGGCACCCACAAGTTGGATACGCTCGGTGCAGGACTTCGGCACCTTCTGTTCCAATCCGTGCACCGCGGAATCGACAGCGTCCTTGGCCATCACGCGGTAAGTGGTGTACTTGCCACCGGCGACCACCGTCAAACCTCGGACCGGACTCGACACCGCATGCTCACGCGAGAGAGTGCTGGTCGAATCCGATTCGCCGAACAGCAACGGACGCAACCCCGCGTACACACCGACGACGTCCTCGTGCGTCAACTCGTCCTGAAGGAGCTTGTTGACATGTCCGAGGATGTAGTCGATATCGCTTCGGCTCGCTGCCGGATGGGCGAGGTCGAGGTTCCAGTCGGTGTCCGTCGTACCGATGATCCAGTGGCTTCCCCACGGAATCACGAACAGCAGACTCTTCTCGGTCCGCGTGATGATTCCGGTCGCAGAGTTGATGCGGTTTCGCGGGACGACCAAATGCACACCTTTCGAAGCGCGAACCTGGAATTGTCCTCGACCACCTACCATTTCCTGAATCTCGTCAGTCCACACACCGGCGGCGTTGATGACCTGACGAGCACGGATCTCGAACGCGCGACCTGTTTCCAGATCCACGGCCTTCACCCCGACTACGCGGTCCTCCTCACGGAGAAAGCCGATTACGCGGGTGCTGTTGACGCACAGCGCGCCGTACTCGGCCGCCGTGCGCGCCAGCATCATCGTGTGGCGGGCGTCATCTACCTGACCCTCGTAGAACTTGACCGAACCCCGGATAGCAGAGCGCTTTCCGGAAGGGAACGATTCGAGAGTCTTCTTCTTGCCCACATGCTTGTGGTGTGAGGGAACCCCGCGGCCTGCGCCCATCACGTCGTAGACGCCGATGCCCAGACCGACGTACGGCCGGTCGATCAACTTCTCGAGTGGGTAGATGAACGGCACCGGCTTCGCGAGATGCGGGCACAGCGAATTCAGAACCAGCGACCGCTCACGCAGTGCCTCGAACACGAGCGCAAAATTGAACTGCTCGAGGTAACGCAGTCCGCCGTGGAACAGCTTGCTCGACCTGCTCGAGGTTCCGGACGCGAAGTCACGAGCCTCCACCAAGCCCACCTTCAGACCGCGAGTTGCGGCGTCGAGCGCGCTACCCGCTCCGACCACGCCACCGCCGATAACGAGGACGTCGAGTTCGGTTTCTTCCAACTTCTTCAGCGACTCCGCCCGCGAGGACGGACTCAATGCTTGTGCTGTGCTCATGAAAACTGTTCCTTCACTTGAAAATAGGTAGAAATGGGGGCGCCGCGATCAGTCTGCGTCGACCCAGTCGAGTGTCCGAGTGACGGCTTTCTGCCAGCCTGCATACAGGCGCTCACGCTCGGCCGAATCCATCGACGGCGTCCAGCTCTTGTCCTTCGCCCAGTTGCTGCGAATGTCGTCCTCGCTCTCCCAGTACCCGACCGCGAGACCAGCGGCGTACGCAGCGCCCAATGCCGTGGTCTCCGCAACGACAGGGCGGATCACCTCGACGTCGAGCAGATCGGCCTGGAATTGCATGAGGAGTTCGTTCGCGACCATTCCGCCGTCGACCTTGAGAACCTTCAAGTCGACACCCGAGTCGAGGTTCATCGCCTCGATCACCTCACGACTCTGGTACGCAGTCGCTTCGAGCACCGCCCGGGCAAGGTGCCCCTTGTTCACGAACCTTGTCAGACCGACGATCGCACCGCGTGCATCCGCGCGCCAATGCGGTGCAAACAGGCCCGAGAACGCGGGCACGAAGTACGCGCCACCGTTGTCGTCCACAGAGCGCGCGTTCACCTCGATGTCGGCCGCGTTGTCGATCATGCCGAGGTTGTCTCGAAGCCACTGGACCAGCGAACCGGTCACGGCGATCGATCCTTCCAGTGCGTAAACCGTTGGCTGCTCACCGATCTTGTAACAGACCGTCGTCAACAAGCCGTTCTTGCTCATCACCTTTTCGGTGCCGGTGTTGAGGAGCACGAAGTTGCCGGTTCCGTAGGTGTTCTTCGCTTCTCCGGGCGAGAGGCAGGCCTGACCGAAAGTCGCTGCTTGCTGATCGCCGAGGATTCCGGCGATCGGCACGCCGGACAACGTTCCGCGTTCGCGCACGAATCCGAAAGTTTCGGACGAGCTGCGAATCTCGGGGAGCATCGATTCGGGGATGCCCATGTCGGCGCAGATCGCCGAATCCCAAGCGAGAGTGTCGAGATCCATCAACAGGGTGCGCGACGCGTTGGTGGGGTCGGTAGCGTGCACTCCGCCGTCGACGCCGCCGGTCATGTTCCACAGCACCCAGGTGTCCATCGTGCCGAAGCACAACTCGCCTGCTTCGGCCTTCTCACGCGAGCCCTCGACGTTGTCGAGAATCCACTTGACCTTGGGGCCCGAAAAGTACGTGGCCAACGGCAATCCGGTGACTTCGGTGTACTTCCTGGGGCCGTCTTCGCCGGCGAGTGCAGTACAGATTCGATCGGTGCGTGTGTCCTGCCAGACGATGGCGTTGTAAACGGGCTTTCCGGTTGCTCGTTCCCAGACCACTGCCGTCTCACGCTGATTGGTGATGCCGACGGATGCGATGTCGGCCGCGGTCAGATCTGCGTTGGCCAAGGCGCCCGCGGTGACGTTGCGGACGTTGTCCCAAATTTCGATCGGATCGTGTTCGACCCAGCCTGCCTGCGGAAAGATCTGTGTGTGCTCGTGCTGTTCGACAGCGACTACGTGCCCACTGTGATCGAAGATCATGCATCGCGTGGAGGTGGTTCCCTGGTCTATCGCGGCTACGAACTGCGCCATCGTGCTACCCCTTTGGTGTCGAAGAAAGTGCGAAAGATTTACTGTCAGAGATGATGATTCGCCATCAGGCCGGTATCGTGGCCGGCTCCTCGGCTGCCTTCTCCACCGACTCGTCAGGCAGGAATCGACCAATCAGCTTGTCGTAGAGGAACACCCCGATCGGAGCGCCGATCAGCGGCCCCACGATGGGCACCCAGAAATACAGGCTCCCGTACTGATCTCGCCAGGCGCTGCCGTAACCGGTGAGATACGACGCCAGCCGCGGACCGAAGTCACGGGCCGGATTGATGGCGTAACCCGCGTTGGTCGCCCATGCGAATCCGATTGCCACCACGATCAAACCGACGACGAAGGGCGCAAGATTCGCGAGCGGCGGAGTTCCCCGAGTATCGGTCACCGCAACGATGAGGAACAACAGGATCGCCGTGCCGATGATCTGATCTATCAGCGCTGATCCCAGACTGACCGGGAGCGTTCCGTTTCCGGGCATCGTCGAGAAGATCGTCTGAGTCGCCGTTGTGTGTCCGGGATCGATGGCATTGAGCATGTCGTTGTAATTCCACCGGACGATCAGGGCCGCGACAAAGGCTCCAGCGGTCTGCGCCAGCGTGTAGGGCAGGACCTTGCGCCAGGAGAATCCCCGGAAGATCGCAAAGGCGAAGGTCACTGCGGGGTTCAGATGAGCACCCGTCACCCGGCCTGCGACATAGATGCCGAACATGACGCCGAGTCCCCAGGCCCACGCGATACTGTCGTGTCCGCCGAGACCCCCACCGCTCCCGCCGGACACAACCTGCGCCACAACTCCGACGCCGAACAAGATCAAGATCATCGTTCCGGCGAACTCGGCTGCCAACTCGCCTGGAAGCCCTAATCGCTTGGCTTTCTCCATCCCCACCCTCACTTCGTTGTGATGCATGTCATAGTTTGGATTGCTGCACCCGTAGCGTAAGGCCGTTTGCACATTCACGCATAGCTCGTGCACATATGTGCAAATGCCCCATTTGCGCACCGTAACGCGGGTAACAGACACACTTCTGGGACTTTGCGTGATCGAGCGCCTCAGCCTGGGCCTACTCGGATATGATTCGGTTCAATGCTCTTGCACGTACGTGCAGACAGGACGAACCCATGGAAACTCCCACTTCGGACTCCGCTACCTCCGATCCGGCGGACCCGCGCATCGCCGACGCAGTTCAGGCCGCACGCCTCTACTACTTCCAGGACCAGACCATGGCTGCCATCGGCCGCGACATGGGGGTGTCCCGATCCACCGTCTCCCGATTGATCACCTACGCGCGCACCTCGGGTCTCGTCGAGATCAAGATCAGCACCCCGCACGGCCAGGCTCCTCGCATCGAACGCGAGTTCTCGGAACGGTACGGAGTGCGCGCCCACGTGGTGACCGTGCCGGAACTGGTGGGAGATCTCGAGCGACTCGAAAAGGTCGCAACCTTTGCCGGACGCCTGCTGGCGTCGTTCTTCGACAGCGACATGGTGATGGGGATCGCCTGGGGAACCACACTCAGTGAAGTCAGCAAGCACCTTGCCCCCAAACGCACGTACAACTCGTACGTCGTGCAACTCAACGGCGCCGCGAATACTCGCACCACCGGAATCTCTTACGCCAGCGACATCATCAGAACCATCGCCGACGCCTACGGTGCTCTGCCACAAGGATTTCCGGTGCCTGCCTTCTTCGACTACCCGGAAACTCGGGAGCAACTGTGGCGCGAACGAAGCATCAAACGCGTCTTGGACATGCAGAAGCGAATGGACCTGGCAGTCTTCAGCATCGGCGTACCAGGCGGCAACGTACCGAGTCACGTCTACACCGCCGGATACCTCGAACCCGATGAAGCAGAAGCACTTCGACGCGACGGAGTGGTCGGCGACATCGCAACCGTCTTCTTCCGGTCGGACGGGAGCTACCGCGGAATCGAACTCAACGAGCGCGCGAGCGGCCCGCGACTGGACCTTTTCGAGAAGGTCGCCAGGCGCGTGTGCATCGTCGCCGGAACAGCAAAACTGCCGGCCCTGGAGGGAGCACTACGGGGCGGGCTGATCACCGATCTGATCATCGACGACGTCAGCGCCACCGCGCTGGTGTCCTGACCGCTGCACCAGCTTCTCGATTCCGTCGAGAAGTAAGCCGAGCGAGAAACTGAAATCGAAGGCATCGTCGCCGGCGGCCTCACCCTCCGGGCTGCCGTCCTCGAAGCCGCCTTCCTCGATTGCGGCACTCAGGTAGGGGAATCCCTCCCGATTGATGACACGAGCAATGAGAGCGCCGTATGCGACGTCGTCGTCTGCCGACTGCGCTGAACGAGACGCCAGGTCAGCCGAGAATCGAGCGCGGCCGATGACGAACAACGACACGTTGGTCACCACCTGGAACTTCGACGCGGCGCTCAGGGCGACCCCGTCGAGGGCGCTCAGACCCGCGTCGAGCCACGCCATGTTGTTGGGCCCGGTCGGTGGAGCCGTGATGGGCAGCTTGAGCCACCACGGTCGACTCAGCATCGTGGCGTACTCCTGATTCGCCCACGCCTCGAGCTTGACGCGCCAGGTCACGCCGTCGGGAATTACCGGCGGCGGCCCGATCACCCGATCCGAAATCAGTTCGATCAGTTCGTCTTTGCTTGCCACGTAGCGGTAGAGCGACATGGTCGTGAACCCGAGCGCTTTGGCCACGCGGCCCATCGACAGAGCGGTGACGCCTTCTGCGTCGGCCAATTCGATCGCGGTGTCGAGAATTTGCTCGAGACTGAGCCCCTTCTTCGGACCCCGCGTTCCCGGCTGGTCCAGTCCCCAGGCCAGTTCAACTGCTCTCGGTAGCGCTCCGCGATCCATAAGCTCCCACTCTTCACTCTTGCCATCATCCTAGAACTGTGTACGCTATAAACACGAGTTTATGACATACACAGTTCTTACTTGGAGGTCTCGATGTCAGGAACGATCCCCGCAATCTCGGTCCGCGGACTCCGTAAGCGCTACGGCGATCAACAGGTACTGGCTGGACTCGACCTGTCGGTCCCGGCCGGATCGGTGTACGCCCTCCTCGGCGCGAACGGCGCCGGAAAGACCACGGCCGTAAGAATTCTCACCACCCTCATCCCCTTCGACGGAGGTGAGGTCACGGTCGCGGGGCATTCACTGCCCGGAGATCCACAGAACGTTCGGCGACGCATCAGCGTGACCGGGCAGTACGCAGCCGTCGACACCTTGCTGACCGGATTCGAGAACCTCACCCTACTGGGCGAACTGAATCACCTGGGCCGGAAGAACTCCCGTCGCCGTGCCGAGGAATTGCTCGACCAGTTCGTTTTGACGGACTTCGGCGACAAACGCGCCGGCAACTACTCGGGCGGCATGCTCAGACGACTCGACATCGCAATGAGCCTCGTCGCCCGACCGGACGTCGTCTTTCTCGACGAACCCACCACCGGCCTGGACCCGCGAAGCCGCCACGACATGTGGTCGATCGTTCGAGGACTCACAGCGTCAGGCGTCACCATCTTCCTCACCACCCAATACCTCGACGAGGCAGACGAATTGGCCGATACGGTCGGCGTGCTGAGCGGCGGCCGCATCGTCGCCGAGGGAACACCGGACGAACTCAAACGCCTTGTTCCCGGCGGCCACGTCGCACTGCAATTCGAGAACCTGGCCCAACTCGAACTCGCCGCGGCATCACTGCCGCAGGCGCATTCGAATGCCGAGACCTTGACCCTGCACATCCCTTCCGACGGGGCAGTTCCGTCGATCAAAGCGATCCTCGACTCGATCGACGATCCGTCGATCACCGTCGAGAAGTTCTCCGTTCACACTCCGGATCTGGACGACGTGTTCTTCGCGCTCACCGGATCAGGCCAACCCGAGATTGCGAGCGTTCGATGACCTCCACCGTTGCAATCGATTCCGCGGTGATGCTCCGCCGGAATCTCAAACACGTTCTGCGCAGTCCGGATTCGATGATCACCGCGATAGCCCTTCCGGTCATGCTCATGCTGCTGTTCGTCTACGTCTTCGGCGGCGCCATCAACACCGGTAGCGAGTACATCGACTACGTAGTGCCCGGAATAATCCTTCTGTGCGCCGGTTTCGGCGCCTCGACCACCGCGGTCAGCGTCTCGAGCGACATGAAGGACGGGATCATCGACCGTTTCCGGACCTTGGCGATCTCTCCGTCGTCGGTCCTGACCGGTCATGTACTGGCCAGCGTCGTCCGCAACGTCCTGACTGCGGCGATCGTGGTCGTCGTTGCGCTGATCATGGGATTTCGCCCGACAAGCGATCCGTTGCGCTGGCTCGGCGTCGCCGCTGTGATCGTCGCCTTCGTCTTTGCCATGTCGTACCTCTCGACAGCTTTGGGACTCTTGGCCAAGAACCCGGAAGCTGCAAGCGGATTCACCTTCGCCATCATGTTCCTGCCCTACGTCAGCACTGCTTTCGTACCGGCTGAGACCATGCCGTCCTGGCTGCAGGGGTTTGCCCGGCACCAACCGGTGACTCCGATCATCGAGACTGTGCGCGGACTCCTGATGGGCACGCCGATCGGGAACAGCGCGGCCATCGCCCTCGCGTGGTGCCTGGGCATCGCCGCCGTGGGATTCGTGTGGTCCAACTGGCTCTACCGACGAAAGACCGCGAGCTGACCACACAAGAAAGCCCCACACCTGACGGTGCGGGGCTGCTTGTGCTGTGCGCCTTTATTAACCGCGGGGGGTTAATAAAGGCGCACAGTGGATTACTTGGCGTCCAGCAGATCGATCACGAAGACCAAGGTCTTGCCGGAAAGCTGGTGCCCTGCACCGGCGGGGCCGTATGCCAGCTCCGGCGGAATGGTGAGCTGACGGCGTCCGCCGACCTTCATGCCCGGGATGCCGTCCTGCCAGCCCTTGATCAGGCCACGAAGCGGGAACTGAATGGACTCGCCACGGCTCCAGGAAGAGTCGAACTCTTCGCCGGACTCGAACTCGACACCGACGTAGTGAACGTCGACGGTGCCACCGGGAACGGCTTCGGCGCCTTCTCCGACAACCAGATCCTTGATGACCAGATCGGTCGGCGCGGGGCCTTCCTGGAACTCGATTACGGGCTTGCTACTCATGGGTCCTCCTCGTTGAGGCGAAATGTTGGGTACAGAAGACTAGCGGGTGGTGATATCGCTAGGTCACGCGTCAGCGGGACGTGATGTCTCTGTAGTCACGCTCGGTGTAGCCGGTGTAGATCTGGCGCGGGCGGCCGATCTTCGTAGCCGGATCCTCGTGCATTTCACGCCAGTGCGCAATCCAGCCGGGCAGACGGCCCATGGCGAACAGCACCGTGAACATGCGCGGCGGGAAGCCCATCGCGCGGTAGATGAGGCCGGTGTAGAAGTCGACGTTCGGGTAGAGCTTGCGCTCGATGAAGTAGTCGTCCGTGAGGGCGGCCTCTTCGAGTTGCATTGCGATGTTGAGCAGTTCGTCGTCGCCGCCGAGCTTGGCGAGGATGGTGTGCGCGGTTTCGCGGACCAGCGCAGCGCGCGGATCGTAGTTGCGGTAGACGCGGTGTCCGAAGCCCATGAGCTTCACGCCGTCTTCCTTGTTCTTGACCTTGCGGACGAACTCGGCTGCGGTGCTGCCGCTGGCCTTGATCTCGTCGAGCATCTCGAGCACTGCCTGGTTGGCGCCGCCGTGCAGCGGGCCCCACAGTGCGTTGATGCCGGCCGAGACGGAGGTGAACAGGTTGGCGTCCGACGAGCCGACCATACGCACGGTCGACGTGGAGCAGTTCTGCTCGTGGTCGGCGTGCAGGATCAGCAGCATGTCGAGTGCCTTGGCGACCTCGGGATCACCCTGGTACGGCTCGGCGGGGAAGCCGAATGTCATACGCATGAAGTTCTCGACCAGGTTCAACGAGTTGTCCGGGTACAGGAACGGCTGTCCGACGGACTTCTTGTACGCGTACGCAGCGATGGTCGGCAGCTTCGCGAGAAGACGGATGGTGGACAGTTCCACCTGCTCCGGATCCTCGGGATCGAGCGAATCCTGGTAGTACGCCGACAATGCGTTCACTGCGGACGAGAGAACCGGCATCGGGTGAGCGTTGCGCGGGAATCCGTCGAAGAACCGCTTGAGGTCCTCGTGAAGCAGGGTGTGTCGACGGATGCGGTCCGTGAAGGACTCGAGCTGGGCGTCGGTCGGCAGTTCGCCGTAGATCAGCAGGTAGCTGACCTCGATGAACGTCGACTTACCTGCCAACTGCTCGATGGGATATCCGCGGTAACGCAGGATTCCCTTCTCACCGTCGATGTACGTGATTGCAGAACTGGTGGATGCAGTGTTCACAAAACCGGGGTCAAGGGTGGTGTACCCCGTTGTGGCCAGCAGCTTTCCCAGCTCGATGCCGTCATTGCCCTCTGTTGCCCTGGCAATGGACATCGTGTACTCACCACCGGGGTAAGTAAGCGTGGGCTTTGTGTCATTGTCAGCGGGCACGAAGGATCCCTCTCAAGCTCGAACCAACGAGTAACTACATGCGATCAACTAGAAACTAGTCGCACGGGAGAGATCGTGCCGAAGGAGGGTCGCTCCACGGCTATTTTTCGGGTACTCACGAACCCGACATACCCACCGAAACTGAAACATGTTCCAGTCTGGGCTTTCCCACTCGCGTGACCGGTACTCCAGTCTACGGAATCGCGCATTTGCCCACACTGATCTGCAAATCTCGGCTGCGATTCGCAAATGGGAGCAACGTCGGACCTTCCGGACCACTGACACGGGGTACCGAAAACCGATTGTTATCGGCTGATGCCTACTTGGTGTTACACGATCCCACGGTATGAGAGCCGGATCACAGCGCCTTGATGCCCCAGCTACCCGTCCACGTCTGACCCGGATGAAGCACCAGGAGATCGATGCCCGAGTTGAAGGCGTCAGGCGGGCAGGTCATCGGCTCCAAAGCCAATGCGCGGCCGCGATCGGGATACCCCTTGTCGTTGGCGGGGTCTGCGATGAAGGCCTGAATCCACGGGAACTCGCGGTTGGTCCACAGGGCAGTGCCCGTTCCATCCGGAGCCAGCAGCTCGTGTTGCGTGCGACCACTGCCGTCGACGACGTCCAATGCGCTGTACGGAGTGTCCAACTGCACCCCGGCAAGCAGTCTCGGTGTCCGGAAGTCGTAGTCCGTACCGGCGACTGCCTGCGAATACGCGTTCGGCAGCATCCTCGCCGGATCGATCGGCAACCGTGTGCCTGCTGCCAGATGCAGAGCACATTCGTCGAGCGGAAAGTCGCCGGCGCGAATGAAGGTGTGCATTCCGAGCCCGAACGGCGACGAGGTCGCACCCTTGTTCGTGGCCGTGTGCGTGACGGTCAGTCCGTCGGCACCGACCTCGTAGGCGACCGTCAGCTGCAACGGATAGGGCCAACCCTTGTGAAGTCCCACGTCGACCGACAGTTCGACGCGCTCGTACGTGTGGTCCACGAGGCTCCAATTGCGACGCCGGACGAACCCGTGGCTCGCGTTCCCCAGCGCAGGTTCGGTGATCTCGAGTTGATGCTCGATCCCGTCGAACATGAAGTGCCCGTCGCGAATTCGGTTGGGCCACGGCGCGAGAACCAATCCGGCCGACAGCGGTGGCTTCGATCCGAGTGCCCAGGTCTCGGTCAGCGTGCGCTGACCGTTCGGTCCTTCGTGATCGAGTAGCCGCAACCCGGCACCGGCCGCGGCGATCTCGGCTCGATAGCCTCCACCACGGATCTCGAACCCTCCCCTACCCGTGCTGTGCGGCGCAGTCATACGTACCAGTTTCCACCACGAGCGACCGGTTAACCAGGACGTCAGACGGCGCGTCCCACCTTGTAGCGAACGAATGCCGGGAATGCGAGGGCAGAAAGGACAACACCGACAATCACCAGGAAGCCGCCGCCCGCTGCCGCGACACCGGTCCCGAACAGGAAGGCTGCACCGCCGTGCAGCACGTCACCGATACGCGGACCACCTGCCACGACCACGATGAACACGCCCTGCAGTCGTCCGCGCATGTCGTCGGTTGCCACTTGCTGGAGCATCGTGCTGCGGAAAGCCGCCGAGACCATGTCGACGGCTCCGCCGAATGCCAGGAATGCGACCGCCACCCAGAGCAGAATCACACTGGAACCGGGACTCGCGAAGTACACGGCAACGCCGAAGCCGACCATGGACAGCCCCCACAGCGCGATGCAGACCAGAACGGCTTGCCCCTGGTACTGAACCCGTGGCAACCAACCCGAGAAGACTCCGCCCAGAACGGCTCCCACCGACATCGCCGCGAACAGCAGTCCCAGCGCAAAACCGCCGCTGGCGGGGTCACCGAAGGATTCGTGAGCGATCTCCGGGAACAGTGCTCGCGACATCCCGAACACCATCGCGATGATGTCCACCACAAACGACGCGAGCAGAACCTTCTGCGTCGCGAGATACGTGAAACCGCCGAGGACCTCGCTCAATCCGGCCCGCCGAGACGTTCCGGTCGGCGGAATCGCCGGGAGCTTCCATACCGCCCACAGTGTGGCGAGAAGAAAGATCGAGTCGAGCAGGTACAGCAGTTGCAGACCGGCCGACGGTATGAGGACACCCGCCAGTAGCGGGCCGGCTATCGCACCGAACTGCACGACAGTCATGTTCAGCGAGTTCGCGGCCGGTAACTGCCTACCCGGAATCAACCGAGGGATGATCGCCGCTCGCGTCGGCTGGTTCACCGCGAAGAACGCCTGTTGAACCGAGAACAATCCGAGCACCAACCACACGTTGTTCACGTTCAGGGCAGCCTGGATCCAGAACAGCACCGACGTGACGCCGAGTCCGATCGAGGTGATCATCAACAGCCGTCGTCGATCCATGACGTCGGCCAGTGCGCCGCCCCACAGACCGAAAACGACCAGCGGGACCAGACCGAAGATTCCCGTCAGACCGACGTAGGCCGAGCTTCGGGTGATCTCGTACACCTGTTGCGGTACGGCGACCACGCTGAGCTGAGCGCCGATGACGGTGACGATGCCGGCCGTCCACAGCCGTCGATAGTCGCGATTCTCGAGCGGAGTCGTGTCCGCGAGTAGCCGGCTCACGGCTGGAGACGGACGGCGGACCACTGTCCGTCGACCAGGCTCGTGCGAACTCGATTGTGCATGCGGTTCGCGCGTCCTTGCCAGAACTCGACGGACTCGGGCCGAATCAGAATCCCGCCCCAGTTCGGTGGCACCGGAATCTCACCGTCCACGCCGAATCGAGCAGCGACCTCACGCAGTTGCTCGTCGAGATCGGCTCGCGAGTCGATCGGACGAGACTGCGACGACGCCCACGCGCCGAGCTGTGAACCTCGAGGCCTGGTTCGCCAATACTCCTGCGTCAGTTGAGCACTCACCCGCTCGGTGGTGCCGCGGACGATCACCTGCCTGGCAAGGGTCAGCCACGTGAAGTTCGCCGACGCGTACGGGTGGGCGTCGAGGTGACGAGCCTTGTCGGATCCGTAGTTGGTGAAGAAGAGGACGCCGTCCTCGCTGAGCCCTTTGCAGAGCACGGTGCGCGACGCCGGACGGCCACCGTCGTCCACCGTCGACAGAGTCATGGCGTTGGGCTCCGGCGCGTCAGCTTCGACGGCGTCCACGAGCCATTGGCGCATGAGGGGCAGCCAACCGGTTTCGACAACCGAAGTATCCAATTCCGCACTCATGCGGTCCTCGACGGACTCCGATTCGCTGCCTGCTTGCGGATAGCCCACACGCATGGCCGCGAGTTCGTTGTCCACCGCCTGCGGGTCCTGACGTTCATTCGACACAGCCGAGAACGCTACTCCCGGGTACTCACTGGCCAACGGCTACGCGGCACGCGCTAAAGTTTGCCGTGGCTAGACCCGACCCGGACCGCGAGCCGCACCAGCGACAGCGCCGAATCGGGACGAGACGATTGCGCAGTACAAAACACGGTGCGTGCTCATCCCTGCGAGCACCGAGGCGCAGTCACTGAAGCTGAGGCAGTGCGACTGTAGACCTGGCGCACTCGAACGAGGAGAGTCCACGAGAATGGCAGCGAGCGCAGCAATACCGGACGATTTTGTGAGCGGACTCGAAGGCGTCGTCGCCTTCACCAGCGATATCGCAGAACCCGACAAGGACGGCGGCGCACTGCGCTACCGCGGAGTCGACATCGAAGACCTGGTCGGCCAGAGGGTCACCTTCGGCAACGTATGGGCCCTTCTCGTCGACGGCCGCTTCGGCCCCGGCCTCCCGCCGGCCGAGCCGTTCCCCCTCCCCATTCACACCGGCGACGTCCGTGTCGACGTTCAGGCCGGACTGGCGATGCTGGCTCCCATCTGGGGCTACCAGCCGCTCCTCGACATCGATGACGAGACCGCCCGCGACCAGCTCGCCCGCGCATCCGTCATGGCGCTGTCGTACGTCGCGCAGTCCGCTCGCGGCATCTACCAGCCGGCAGTCCCGCAGAGCCGCATCGACGAGGCCAAGACCGTCACCGAACGCTTCATGGTTCGCTGGAAGGGTGAGCCCGATCCGGCACACGTCGAGGCAATCGACGCGTACTGGGTCTCGGCAGCCGAGCACGGCATGAACGCCTCCACCTTCACGGCCCGCGTCATCGCCTCCACGGGCGCCGACGTCGCGGCTTCGCTTTCCGGCGCCATCGGCGCGATGTCCGGCCCGCTGCACGGCGGCGCACCGGCCCGAGTTCTTCCGATGATCGAAGAGACCGAGAAGACCGGCGACGCCCGCGCACTGGTCAAGGGAATCCTCGACCGCAAGGAAAAGCTCATGGGCTTCGGACACCGCGTCTACCGCGCCGAAGATCCCCGTGCACGCGTGCTCCGCGCCACGGCCAAGCGCCTCAACGCTCCCCGCTACGAGGCTGCCGCAGCTCTCGAGCAGGCTGCACTGGCAGAACTGCGTGAGCGTCGTCCCGATCGCGCGATCGAGACCAACGTCGAGTTCTGGGCCGCCGTCATCCTCGACTTCGCCGAGGTTCCCGCGCACATGATGCCTGCCATGTTCACCTGTGGCCGCACCGCCGGCTGGTGTGCACACATCCTCGAGCAGAAGCGTCTCGGTAAACTGGTACGCCCGGCCGCCATCTACACCGGCCCGGCGCCCCGTACTCCGGAGTCGGTCGAGGGCTGGGACCAGATCAGCCACGCGTAGTACCCCGCTCGAATTCGCCAATCACGGTAGTACAGAACACAAGTGAAGGAACAGAAAGAAGCGATGACCTCCACACCGATCATCCCCGCCGACCTCAAGCCCGCCGACGGACGCTTCGGCTGCGGTCCTTCCAAGGTTCGCCCCGAGCAGCTGCAGTCCCTGGTCGAGGTGGGCGCTTCGGTGTTCGGCACCAGCCATCGCCAGAAGCCGGTCAAGAACGTTGTGGCCAGCATTCGTTCCGGCCTCGCCGATCTGTTCTCACTGCCCGAGGGCTACGAGGTCGTCCTCGGCAACGGCGGAACCACTGCGTTCTGGGATGCGGCCGCATTCGGCCTCATCCGCGAGAAGTCGCTGCACCTGACCAACGGCGAATTCAGCTCCAAGTTCGCTTCGGTCGCCAAGGCCAACCCGTTCATCGGTGACCCGATCGTCGTTTCCGCCGATCCGGGCAGCGCACCGGTGCCGGTCTCCGACCCGTCCGTCGATCTCATCGGCTGGGCGCACAACGAGACCTCCACCGGTGTGTCGATCCCCGTCTCGCGTCCCGCGGGTTCGGAGAACGCACTGATCGCCATCGACGCCACCTCGGGCGCCGGCGGACTTCCGGTCAATGTCGCCGATTCCGACGTCTACTACTTCGCTCCGCAGAAGTGCTTCGCTGCAGACGGCGGACTGTGGATCGCGCTGATGAGCCCGGCCGCCCTCGAACGCGTCGCGGAGATCAAGGATTCGGGACGCTGGACGCCTGACTTCCTCTCGCTGCCCATCGCCGTGGACAACAGCTCCAAGGATCAGACGTACAACACCCCGGCCCTGGCCACCCTCTTGCTCTTCGCCAACCAGATCGAGTGGATGAACAGCAACGGCGGCCTCAACTGGACTACCGCTCGCACCGCGGATTCGTCCTCGCGCCTGTACAACTGGGCCGAGGCCAGTGAGTTCGCAACGCCGTTCGTCGCTGATCCGGCACACCGCTCGCAGGTTGTCGGCACCATCGACTTCAACGACGACGTCGACGCTGCCGAGGTGGCAAAGATCCTGCGCGCCAACGGAATCGTCGATACCGAGCCGTACCGCAAGCTCGGCCGCAACCAGCTGCGCGTCGGCATGTTCCCGGCCATCGACCCCGATGACGTCACCGCTCTCACCAAGAGCATCGACTGGGTCGTTTCTCAGCTCGGCTGATTTTCACATTTGCTTCACCGCTCGGCCCCCGGCATGACGTCGGGGGCCGAGCGTCGTTTGCGCCAGGCCTTGTGAGCTACCACACCGGTGGGCGGATCCGAGGTCATCTCGCCCTGCGTGTCCTGCCGAGTCCATGGTCACGAATGAATTACAGTTGAGCGCGGCGCAAAGTCGCGAGCCGGCGCGATAAGGAGGTCAATGTGCGAGAGCTTCGAGTGATCGGACTTGAACCCGATGGATCGCATGTGGTGTGCGCAGATGCTGAAACCGGCCAGAAATTCCGGCTTCCCGCCGATGACAAACTTCGTGCAGCTTCCCGCGGAGACGTGGCTCGACTCGGCCAGATTGAGATCGAAATGGAAAGCCAACTCCGTCCCCGCGAAATTCAGGCGCGCATTCGTTCCGGTGCTTCCGTAGAGCAGGTCGCCGAAGAAGCGAAGATCCCCATCAGCAAGGTCGAGCGCTTTGCGTACCCCGTTCTGCTCGAGCGCTCCCGCGCCGCGGAAATGGCGCAGGGCGGACACCCGGTGCGCGACAACGGTCCGACAGTTCCCACCCTCTCCGAAATCGTGACCCACGCATTCCGCGCCCGCGGCCACAGTATCGACGAGGCCACCTGGGATGCCTGGCGCGACGAGGACAATCAGTGGGTCGCGCAGTTGCAGTGGCAGGCCGGCCGCACCACCAACGCCGCGCACTGGCGCTACCAGCCCGACGCGCACGGCGGAACGATCGTCGCACTCGACGACGCGGCATTCGACTTGATCGATCCTGACTTCGGTCGCCCACTCCGCGGCCTGGTACCGGTGGTCTCGAACGAGCCGCAGCAGCTCGAACTGTCCCGATTCGACGTCGAACCGGTGGCGGAGATCGAGCCCGAGCCCGCAGCAGTTTCCGAGCGGACAGCAGTTTCCGAGCGCACAGTAGTCCCCGAGCGGACGGTGGTGGCGGAACGGATCGTGGCGCCCGAACCGATTGCTGTCGAGCCGGAAACCGTCGTCACCGAAGAGGTTCCCGAACCCGCACCGGATGTGACCCCGAAAACCGCTCCGCAGCAGACGCAGACCAAGGACAAGCGCGGACGGCCTGCTCTTCCCTCGTGGGATGACGTACTCCTCGGGGTCCGCAGCAGCGGTCGCTGACCCGAAGGAAAGTATTCTTCTTTCGAGCGAGGCTGAGGAGAGAGGGCTGCCGGTGGCTGCACGGGTATCGACGATCTGGTTTCTGGGCGGCGCAGACGCTCGCACCGAATTGAGCAGGTACCCACAGCCGGATCAGACCGAGGCCCTGAAAATCGCCATGTCGCTGTACCCGGACAAGGAGTTCGAGTCGCTCGGGCCTCAGCCGCTGTCGATGGCCGCGACGGTGAGCCCCGGCTACGTCTTCGTCGGCGCGTACGGTCGAGTGAGTGTCGTCTGCAGCTCCGAACTCAGCACCTTCGTCCCCTCGAAACTGCCTGATTCCTGGAACCTTTCGGCAGAGGGTGGCTCGACGCTGTTGATCAGCTCCGTCCCCGAAACCGCGCAGGGTTCGTTTGCACTGTGGGAGGACGGCGAGCTACGACGCTCGTTCAGTGCCATCCCGATCGACATCGTCGAAAATCTGGGGATCCCACAGACCTGGGAACTGGAATTCTGGGCCGGCAACCATCCCCTGCGTTACCCGCCCGGGATCCTGCCTGATCCGCAGTCACTTCCGTTCCACCCGCAACAGTTCGCGGAGTCCGCCAACCTCGAGTGGCTGGGATTTCGATACACCGGCGCGCCGCGAGAACACGAACTCGACACAACGCAGATTCTCCTGTGGGGCTTCAAGATTCACCGACCCGGCGAGGCACCCAAACCTGCACCCCCAGCCCCCGCGCCGATGCCCGAGCAGGCGCCGACAGAGGTACCCATGCCCGAAAACATGCCGCCGATCCACGACGCACCGGTGGCCAAGCCGCGCGGCCGCCTCGCTCGGTACTTCGGCTTCAAGTAGCGCCGAGCAGCCTCACAGGTTCACGCGGCTATCGCTGCGATCCACCCGAGCGGTACGCCGGCTACCGCGCCGTAGACCACCCATCGCCAGACGGGGACGGCTCGCCAGCGCCAGACGGTCGGCGCAAGTCCGCCTACCGCAATGACATTGACGACAACCGCCAGGAGCACGTTCACGTTGCCCAGCGCGACACAGAACGCCGCGACGGCACTGGTCGAGAGCATGGCTGCGAACACCGACACCGCGATTCCGGTGAACCAGGGCGTGCGGTCCTGAGTCACCGGCCGGTCCTGACACGTTCGTAGAAGGCCATCGCCGCTGCGGTCGCGACGTTGAGCGAGTCGGTGCCGGGCGCCATGGGTATCTTGGCACGAATATCGGTGGCCCGCATCGCATGTTCGGTCAAACCTGGCCCCTCGGCGCCCAGCAGTAGCGCTACCTTCTCCCCGGTCATCGCTTCGGCCAAAGTGACCGCTTCCGGATTCGGAGTCAAGGAAATGAGCTGAAAACCGTTGCCACGCAGCTCATCCAAGTCGTTTGGCCACTTTGCCACATGCGCGAAGGGCACTCGCAGCACGTGCCCCATCGACACACGGACCGACCGCCGGTACAGCGGGTCGGCACAACCCTTCCCGAACAGAACTGCATCGACACCGAGCCCCGCCGCGTTGCGGAACATCGAGCCGAGATTCTCGTGATCGTTGACGCCTTCGAGGACCACGACGGTCTTCGCGTCCTTCAACACGTCCGAGACCGCGAGCGGTGCCGGGCGTGCTGCTGCAGCGAGGACGCCGCGGTTGAGGTGAAATCCGACGACCTCGGCCATCACTTCGGCGCTCGTACGGTAGAACGGCACGTCCACACCGTCGAGATCGTCAGCGAGCTCCAGGAGCCGTCGTTCGACGCCGAGGAGACTGATCGGCTCGAACCGCGAAGTCAGCAGTCGCTGAGTGACGAACACTCCCTCGGCGATGACCAGTCCCTTGCCCTCCGGCAGGTCGGGGCGCCGATCCGAAGAGTTGAGATCGCGAAAGTCATCCAGCCGGGGATCGGCGGGATCTGAGATGTCGATGACGTGAACCACGGGTCTATCGTGCCGTACGCACCGCGAGCCCCCACCACTACTCCCGACCTAGCGCAACAGCGTGACAAAATGCGCGTCGAGCACCTGGCTGATCACCTCTGGATTGGTTCGCTCGGGATTGTCGACGCCGTGCGACGCGAGCCCGTCGGCGAGCGCATGCAATCTCATCGCCTCGATGTCGACCGAGGCACCCGGCCGTAGAAAACCCGCTCGATGCGCCGCTTCCACGAACGAACGAAAGTGCTCGAACAAGGTCCGGTCTGTCTCGTCACGCACCGCCGTCAACGCCGAATCGGTCTGGGCGGCAGCAGCAAAGGCCTCCCAAACCTGCATTTCTTCACGCCGATCTTGGTCGAGGGGAACGAACTGATCGGTGAACTGACGGATCGCGCGGCGGATGTCGGGATCGAAGTCGATGCCGGCAATCCTTTCCTCCACCCGGACAGTCACGAGCGTCATCGCGAACAGCAAGAGTTCGGACTGCGTCGCGAAGAAGTGCCGTAGCGACCCCGTCGACATCTTCGCCTCGTCCGCGACCGCCCGGACGCTGGCGCTCGCCACACCGTCTCGACGGATCACACGCCACACGGCCTCGGCGATCTCTTCACGCCGCTCATCCGGACTGCTACGTTTCACCACTTCACAAAACTAACACAGCTGTGCTAGTTTTCAATCACTAACACAGTCGTACTAGAAATGAGCTGATGTCATGATCGTCCACTTGATCATCGCGTGCGAAATCATGTTCTGGGTGTTCATCGCCGCAGGTCTCGCGGCCCGCTATCTACTGCGCCGCAAAACGCTGGGCGCCGCACTGCTCATCTGCGCGCCCCTGGTGGATGTCGTACTGCTCGTCGCCACAGCCCTCGATCTTCGTGGCGGTGGCGAGGCGAACTTCACCCATGGGCTTGCCGCGGCCTACATCGGATTCTCCGTCGCGTTCGGACACAGCCTCATCTCCTGGGCCGACGCCAGGTTCGCCTACCGATTTGCCGGCGGCCCGGCTCCCGTCGCACCACCCAAGTACGGGAGTGCGCGAGCACTGCGCGAATGGCGCGAGTTCGGCAAAGCCGCGATCGCCTGGGCCGTCGCGTGCGGACTTCTCGGCGCGGCCATCTTCCTCGTCGACGACCCCACCCGCACTGGAGCCCTCGACGGATGGATCAGCAAGCTGACAGTGGTACTCGCAATCTGGGGAGCAATCGCCCTGAGCTACACGGTGTTTCCCAAGAGTGAGAAGGTCACGGCGCGCGGCTAGCCTCGACTGCCTGTTCGGTCGCGTCGCATACGATCACCGGACGCAGGACGAAAACCGGCAGCCTGCCACCGTCTTCCGGTCGCGCAAGACGAAGTTTCAGCCCTTCGCTGCGTAGCAGGTACACCCCGGCCACAGTGCCCGAGACGAGCGAGATCACTCCGCCCACGATCAAGGGCGCACGTGGGTCCACGGAGTCGGCGAGCCAACCCAGCAACGGGCTTCCCAGCGGTGTGCCACCGAGGAAACTGAGCATGTAGATACCCATCACCCGCCCGCGCATCTCGGAAGGCACCGACATCTGCAGGATGTTCATCGCGGACGTCGTGAACGTCAACGTCAGTGCGCCCGTGGGGATCAACATCAGCGCCACCAACGCGTAGGTGGGCATCAATCCCACCGCGACCTCGAACACACCGAAAGCCACGGCGGCACCGAGGAACGTCCGCAACCGCGGCGCTTCCTTCCGTCTTGCGGCGTACGCAGCGCCGGCAAGGGTGCCCACGGCGAGCGTCGTGGACAGCAATCCGTAACCGTCGGCCTCGAGGCCGAACGTGTTGCGCGCCATCACCGCCAGGCTGATCGCGAAGTTCAGGCCGAAGGTCGAGACCATGAAGACCGACACCATGATCACGCGAAGGTCCTTGCGGCCCCATACATATCGGAACCCGTCGCGCACCTGCCCCTTGGTGCGCGGGGCCGGTTCCGACGGGATCAACTCCTTCTTGTTCATCAGGTAGAGCGCGATGAGCACCCCACCGAATGTCGCGACGTTGAGCAGGAACACCCACCCTGTTCCGATCAGGTTGATCAGCACACCCGAGATGGCCGGACCGACGATGCGGGCCGTGTTGAACGTCATGGAGTTGAGCGCGATGGCGTTGGACAGGTGTTCCTTGCCCACCATTTCGATGGTGAACGATTGACGCACGGGTGCGTCGAGCGCCGAGACACAGCCGAGGGCAAAGGCAATCAGGAAGACATGCCACAACGCGACGAGCCCACCGACGTCCAGCAGGCCCAACACGAGTGCGCATACCGCACTCGCCCACTGCGTGAAGATCAGGATCCGACGCTTGTCGTACCGATCGGCAAGCACCCCACCCCACACCGACAAGAACAGCGTCGGGCCGAACTGCAAGGCCATGACGATGCCCACCGCCAGCGCGTTGCCGTCCGAGAGCGTCAGTACCAGCCAGTCCTGGGCGATGCGTTGCATCCACGTGCCGACCAGAGAAACGATCTGTCCGGAAGCCCAAAGGCGGTAGTTGCGGTTGTGGAGCGCGGCAAACATGCCGGAATCGGGGTCTCGGGGCACCCCACTATCTTGCCCCTCGAGTAATTCGTTTGGGCAACGACCTCTAGGTAGCGGAGCTACGCGACCTCTAACTCACGGAGCTACTCCGTCTTGTTGACCATCTCGGTGATGATCTCGACGGCACCGCGCAGCGTCGCGAGTTCTTCGCCACCCAGCCCGGCCAGCTGCTCGTTCATCCACGCCTCACGCGCATGGGTTTCGTCCGCGAGCAACGCCTGCCCGGCGTCGGACAGATTCACGATGATCTGACGACCGTCCGTGGGATGCGGCGAGCGCTCGACCAGACCGAGCTCGGCGAGAGAAGCAACAACGCGCGTCATCGACGGCGGCTGCACTTTCTCACGTGCTGCGAGTACGCCAGGAGTCATCGGGCCGTACTGATCCAGGCTCGCCAAGGCGGACAGTTGCGTCAGCGATACCTGAGCGTCGACTCTGCGGCCGCGCAGATGCCTGGTGAGACGCACTACAGCCAGGGAAAGATCGCTGGCCAGCGCACGAGTTTCGGTGGTCACGCGTCAGACAATACGTCAAGAGCTGGCCGGTAGCTCACGTAATCGAATACCGGTCAACCCTGATTTCACGTAAGGGCGTCGGTAATGGGTCCGACAGTGAAGTAGGCCACAAAAAGTGCCGCCACGATCCAGAGCAACGGGTGGATCTTCTTGATACCACCGCTGGCAGCGTGCAGGACCACCCATGAAATGAAGCCGACGCCGATGCCGTTGGCGATCGAGTAGGTGAACGGCATGACGATCATGGTCAGGAACGCCGGGAGAGCAACCGAGAACTTGGTGAAATCGATGTCTCGGACCTGCCCGATCATCAGCGCACCGACGACGACGAGGGCAGGCGCAGCTGCCTCGATCGGCACGACGGAGTAGAGCGGCGTCAGGAACATCGCGACGAGGAAGAGCAGTCCGGTCACGACGTTTGCCAGGCCCGTGCGGGCGCCTTCGGCAATACCCGACGCCGATTCCACGAACACGGTGTTCGACGACGCCGAAGCGCCACCGCCCACGATCGCGCCCGCGCCTTCGACGACAAGCGCGCGACCGACGTTGGGGAGGTTTCCGTCCTTGTCGGTCAGGCCGGCTTCCTTACCGAGACCCGTCATCGTGCCCATGGCGTCGAAGAAATTCGCGAGCACGAGGGTGAAGACAAGCAGGCTGGCGGCCAGAACACCGATGCGGGTGAATGCGCCGAAGATGCTGACGTCGCCGACCAGGCTCAGATCAGGCATACCACCGAGCATCTCCGGGATCGCGGGGATGCTGAGGTTCCAGCCCTTGGGGTTGGTTCCGAGCGAGGGTCCGACGTCGGCAACTGCCTCGATGATCGCGGCGAGGATCGTCGTGACGACTATGCCGATCAGCAGTCCACCACGAACCTTGCGCACTACCAGAACACCCATGAGCAGCACACCGAAGATGAACACCACGGTCGGCCACGAAGCGATCGAGCCGTTGATTCCGAGTCCGACGGGAACCGTCGTACCGGCGGCATCGGGGATACGGCGGACGAATCCGGCGTCGACCAGTCCGATGAAGGCGATGAACATGCCGATACCGGCCGCGATCGCGGACTTCAATGCCGAGGGAATCGCATTGAACACCGCAGTTCGGAAACCGGTGAGTGCCAACAGAACGATGATCACACCGTCGATGACCACCAGGCCCATCGCCTCGGGCCAGGTGACCTGAGGTGCGATTGTGACGGCGAGCAGGCTGTTGATGCCGAGACCCGCGGCGATGGCAAACGGATAGTTGGCAACGACACCGAAGACGATGCTCATCAGGCCCGCAACCAGAGCGGTGACCGCCGCCACCTGGTTGACCGGAAGGATGTTGCCGAGAACGTCGGTCTTCGCTGCAACGTCGTCAGCCGAGAAACTGCCGAGGATCAGGGGGTTGAGGACCACGATGTAGGCCATCGCCACGAAGGTGACGACACCGCCGCGAATCTCGGTCGAGATCGTCGACCCTCGTTCGCTGATCTTGAAATAGGTGTCGAGGATCTTGCCGGGTGCCGCCATGTTTGTTCTTTCCCCATCGCTGTAGGTCGCCGTGTGCCGGCGCACATGAAGCCGGTCGCACTAGGGAGAGTAGGCCACCGGGGTACGGGTAGCGTTAATTTTGTGACGGAGACTCGCAACACAACAGGCCTGATCGGCAAATTGTCCGCACCCGCGCCGGCACTGATCATCGGCACCGCGTTGTGGGTGATCGCCACGATCGTGGTCGCGGTGAGCGGCGATCGTTGGTCGGATGCACTCCCGATCTGTTACGCGGGTATCGGAGTCGGCTTCCTCGGCTTCGCTCTGTTCTCCATTCAACGACGCGCAGCTGTGCGCGGCGACAAGGGCGCACAACAGGGCGCCGGTCTGGTCGACTGAGCAGGTCGATTCACCCTTTCAGTATGGTAAGCCTACCCTGCACTCTCGTGTCGGTCTTAGCTTGTCAATGCTGAAAGGAACCACGTAGCCGTGAAGATCTCCCACCGAAATCGTTGGAAAAGCCGAGGACGTTGGACGAGACTGACATCCGTTGCTGTGGTCGCCCTGGTCGGCACAGCACTCGTCTCCTGCAGTTCGAACGACGACGCAGCAAGTAGTTCGTCGAGTTCCGGTGGTGGCGCCTTCCCCGTCACGATCGATCACGCTTTCGGCAGCACCACGATCGATTCCGAACCACAACGGATCGTCACCGTCGGTTACAACGACGAGCAGGCTCTGTTGGCTCTGGGCATCAAGCCCGTCGGAATGGTCAACCAGTACCCGGGCGAACCGGACGTCAACCGCACGTGGCCATGGGTCACCGGCCCTTGGGGCGGAACCGAACCGACCGTCGTCGGCAGCAATCCCGAAACCACGATCAGCGTCGAAAAGATCGCTGCGCTCGAGCCCGACCTGATCCTCGCGCTCTACTCGAGCATCGACAAAGACCTGTACAGCACACTTTCCGCGATCGCCCCGACCGTCGCGAAGGATCCGGCCTACGGCGACTACGCAACTCCGTGGCAGATCACGACGAAGACCGCAGCGAAGGCAGTGGGTCGCGAAGCCGACGGCGAGAAGTTGGTCGCCGATATCGACAAGCAGTTCGCCGACGCCAGAAGCGCTCACCCGGAATTTGCAGACCAGACCGCGGTGATCATCAGCGTCGACGCGACCCCGGAGTTCTACGCCTTCTCCTCCGAGGACGCCCGCGGACGGGTTCTCGGCAGTCTCGGATTCAAACCTGCTCCCGCGGTCGAGGCCTTGATGAACGGTGAGTTCTACGCGCCGATCTCCACCGAACGACTGGATCTTCTCGACGTGGACCGTCTCGTTGTCATCGGCAATCCCGATGCCGCACAGGCGGTCCGAAACAACCCTGGCTTCCAGCAACTCGACGTGGTCAAGGACAATCGCGTCGTCTACGTCAACGACGATCAGGCTCCGCAGGTCGGTGCGGCCTTGACCGCGAGCTCGGCACTGAGCTTGCCGTGGGCCACGAGCCAACTACTCGCCGAACTCACGAAGTAACCAGCGCCCGGCGCTTTCTGATCTGCGCGGTTCCCCAGATCCACACCCCGGCCCACATCATCCCGAACGCCCAACCTGCCAGTACATCGGTCATCCAATGGGCAGCCAGGTAGACGCGGGAGAATCCGACGGCGATCGTGTACAGGCCGAGGCTCGCGAGCATTGCCATCTTCGCGAGCCTCGGCAAGGCAAGACGAAGGATCACGGCGGCAACCGAAGTCGCGAGTATCGCGCTCATCATCGCGTGGCCCGACGGGAACGAATACGAATCGATTTCGATCAATCTCTCCGGAACGGGTGGGCGGGTTCGCGTGAAGATGCGCTTCAATCCGCTCATCACGAGCAGACCGGTCAACATCGATCCGGCGATCAGCAGAGCTTCGGTACGCAGTCTCCGAACCAGAAGCACGATCGTGAGCAGCGTCGCGATCAGCCACGACGCGAGGGTTCCGCCGCTGTCGGTGATGACGTCGACGACGTCCACGAGCCACGCCGTCCGCTGACTCACTGCGCTGTCGAGTACCCACTGATCAAAAGACATCTGCCCTCACATTCCTTGCGGCAGAGTCCACGTACGCATCACGTGATGAACGCCGTCCGAGTCCACCCACCACGGCACGATCACCGTCGTCTCGACCGCCCCCGTCAGTTCCACCGTCAGTTCGTGATGGATCACTACCTCGCCGCTGGGTACCTCACGGCCGAGGGCTGCGAAGCCGAGAACTGCCTGCGGTTCGTTCGCCCACGTCGTGACGACGCCGGTGCTGCTCACTCGTCCGTGAACGGATGCAGACGCCGTCGCGACGTCGAGTAGATCTGCCAGTGCGTCGGCCGTCTCGAAGCTGCCGAGCACCACTCGTTGTGCAGGTAGTGCCGCTCCCAGCCACGGTCGGTCGAGAACAAGGGCGTCGCCGGGATCGACCAGATCGCCGGAAAGGCCTCGCACGAACGGAGGCAGGTGCAGTTCCTCCAGGTCGAGAACCCGTCGCTGCGCTGCCTCACCCAGTAGCCGGTGCGTCCGCGCGACGACGGCGGAGGCCGGCATCCGTAGTGGGTCCGCAAGCCGATCGAGCAGCAGCTGAGCCAGTTCCGGATCGTCGACGGTATCCGATGCCAGCAATCCGGAGAAGAATCCGGCGTCGGGGTGTTCGGCAGCATCGAGCAAGCCCTCGAAGGTGCGATCGCCCGGAGCGCGCAGCAAGCCCAGCACCTCACCGCCGAGTTCGGCATTCGAACGCAACCACCACGCCGTGTATCCACGACGGTCGGTGAGCAGCGCCCGCGTCGCCGGCGACTCGACCAGCAGCGACAACGCCTGCGGCCAGCGGTCTTCGTCCACGAGGTCGAGATCGCGCACGGCTTCGATGTATTCGGGGTCCTCGTCGAGGGTGTCCCACCATGCGTCTTCGGCGTCGAGATCGTGATCGGGGCCGGACGGCAATTCCTCACGGACCACCGTGAAACCCCACCCGACACCGACTACCCGTAGCGCCTGCTCCCCCACCCGCTGAACAAAATCAGCGTCGACGATGCCGAAGGGAGAATCCTCGACCAGGACGCTTGCAAGGGGAGCTCCCGGAAGCAGAAGTTGGTCGGCGGACCGCAATTCGCCTTCCGAATCAGGAAGCAGCACTTCACCGATCCACGACGGCAGCGCTCCTGGCGCCACGTGGGCCGCCAATCCGAGTACAACCTGCGCCAACTCCGTCGCTACCGAATCATCTTGGTCCGCAGCATCTTCGATCAATGCGCGCAGCGCCGGATCGGACAGCAGGTCGGTGGCACTCGCGGTCTGCGCTCCCAATCGAGAGAGCAACGGGTGAACCGCGACGGGATGAACCAACCTCGTCCACTGCACCGACGGCGCGTCTTCGCCCAGTTCGACGCCGACGACGACGGTCCGCGGCCCGGTCACCGTCCGTCCGTCGGAGAGCGGAACCGGCAGTGTTCCAAGCTCTTCCACCGCAAGAGTGTCGATCACCAAGGGCTCGAGAGCCGAATAGAGTCGATTCCACCACTTCGGTTCACGTTCCGAACCGCTGAGCAGTTCCGCGATGCGCGCGAGCCCGATGCGGTGCGTCGACACTGCCGCGAGTGCTCGCTCGTGCTTGGGGCCGGAGAGCTCGGGGACAACCAGGCCGCCGATGATGTCGGTGAGCAACTCGGCAAGGTCATCACCGAGCCCGGGCACCACGGATGCTCGCTGCGGCGCGCGGTCGGGTTCACCGACCACCGGAAGCCACTCGTTTTCCTGCAGCTCCTTCAGAAGCGCTTCGCGCAGAAGCGAATCCGTTTCACTGCGGGCAAAGGCAGGGATCGGGACGAGTGCCGTTCGCTGCCGAGGAGGTAGTGCAGCAAGGAACTTCGCGTACCCCTCGGCAAGCGGAGCGATCGGTGCAGCGGGCATGATGCGTCGCCGATCGGGTTGCATTGCAATGTCGGCAATGATGATCGCGGGGATCGACAGCTCCTCGTCGGATCGCGTCGGCGCCCGCAGGACGTCGTCTGCGACCGGCTCGACGACCCCGTCGCGGACCGGCACCAACCATCGCGCGTTCGGCGCGGTGTACTGCCACCACGTGCGATCACCGATCGCGATCTCGACGAGGCCGGAATCCAGCACCCGTTCCGATCGCCGAAAAGTTTTCTCACCCAGACGAATTGATCCGAGAGCCGGGAGTTCGAGCAGCAGGTCGACTGCCTCACGTGTCATCTGCGAAAGCAGCGCCGCGGCATCGACGTCCGGCCGAAGCGTCAGCACCACTTCCGAATCAGCACCATCGCTCGGCAATTCGCCAGACGGCCACACCAAACGAAGTACGGGGACACTGGTTTCCGGTACCGGGAGTTCGCGAGACTCGATCTCGCGCAGAGTGTGCGAGGCAGAGAATCGAATCGATCCCGTCGACGAGCGCAGTTCCACCTCGTCACTGACCGAGAGAACTGCCGAGAATCCGACGCCGAACCGTCCCGTCACACCTTCGTCGGCGTCGACCTTGTTCGACGCGCGCAGCGCGGTCAGCGCATGTACACCGGATTCGTCCAGTGGACGGCCCGTGTTCGCCACCGTCAGCGTCCGACCGTCCACATCCACCCACAAAGAGCCCTGGACGCCCTCGCGTGCAGCTGCATCGGCAGCGTTCTGCGCCAGTTCGGTGAGCAGACGGTCGCGGTACCCGGCCTTTGCGAGGTCGGATTCCGCAGCCGCGTCTTCACGCAATCGCGTCGGAGATTCCGACCACGCGCGCAGCGTCGCCTCGCGGAGTGCGTCCGTACCGAACGGATCTTCTACTCGGTGGATACCGAATCCTCAACTGCAACAGCGCTCGACGGGCGAGCGGGCACCGCAATCAGCTCGACGGCCCCGTCGTCGAATGCGTCGAACTGCGGCGAGCCCGCACCGAGCGGCAGGCTGGTGTCCGAGTGCGCGCCACAACCGTAGGACACGCTGACCACACGGCCGTCTGCGGAGAGTTCGTTTCCGCACACACCGAACGCTGCGTGCAGCGAACCGGCGAGTGGAAGGAAGAATCCACACAGTCCACACGTCGACGGCGCGGCCTTCGCCATCTCCGACTCCGGGCCGAAGTCACCGTCGAACCAACGCTGCGCGGCATCGAGTCGGCCCTCGCGGCTCATGACCTGTTTGCGGCCGAGCCCGATTTCGAGAGCTACCTCGTCGACTTCCGGGTCACCGGTGGCGACGTAGCCGGGAACGAGGCGAGGATCCTCGGCCGGCGGGGCGAGTAGGTCACCGACGGACAGATCGCCGGGACGAATCCGCTGATCCCATGGCAGCCATTCCGGCGCAACCAACGCGTCGGGACCCGGCAACAGCGCCAACTCACTGATCGTGGCGTGGGTGTCCTCCGGTCCGGCAGCGACGACAACCGCCCACTGCCAACCGCGGTATCCCGGAATGTCTGCTGCAAATCGATGGGTGGCGGCAAATTCGTCCTCCGACGTCACGCCGAGGTATGCCCCCACACCGCCTTCATGCAGGTCGACGACTGCCTTTCGGGCAAGCTCGACCGCATCGGCCAGTACTGGGCGCGGCACTGCACGCTCTGGAGAAGTAGCAACACTCACTCCTCCAGTTTGCCGCACCACCGCAAGTCCGCAACGCACTGGGCTGCCATGCTGGGCAGATGAGTAGGTCACACGCCAATTCCGTGCGCACTTTTGCAGTGGTCGCCGTGATCGCCTCGGCCTTGGCGGGGTGCTCCGATTCCCCCGGCGCTCCCGACAACCTCACGTCCGAAACCGGCTCCGTCGAGATCGTTCGAGTGTCCGCGCACGATCCCGACGCGTTCACGCAGGGCCTCGAGATCGACGGAAACCGGTTGTACGAAAGCACCGGACGCGTCGGGCAGTCCTGGGTGCGCTCGAGCGAGATCTCCGACGAGCAGTCCCCCGCTTCGGGACCGGAAGTTGCGCGTGCCGATCTCGACCCGCCGTTGTTCGGTGAGGGCATCACGGTCGCCGGAGACACACTGTGGCAACTCACCTGGAAAGACGGCGTTGCCATCGCCCGTGACAAGGACACCTTGACCGAACGGGGGCGGTTCCCACTCGACACCGAGGGATGGGGAATCTGTTCGCTCGGGGATCGGATTGTCTCGAGCGACGGTTCGGCCACGTTGACCTTTCGCGATCCCGAAACCTTTGCGCCGATCTCGACCGTCGACGTCACCAGATCTTCGGAGTCCGTCGGCAAGCTGAACGAATTGGAATGCGCCGAAGACGGCTCCGTCTACGCCAATGTCTGGACCACGGACACCGTCGTCCGAATCGACCCATCGGACGGCAGCGTCACGAACGTGTACGACGCTTCGCCGCTACGCGAAGAACTCGTCGCGGACGGATCGACCAGCACCGTCGACGTTCTCAACGGCATCGCGCAGATTCCCGGTACCGATCGATTCCTGCTCACCGGCAAGTATTGGCCGCAGATGTTCGAAGTCCGTTTTGTTAACTGAGTCCGACATGACACAGGACTCGCAGGGGTGTGCGTGGTAGCCGCGCCGACACTAGGACAGAATTGAGTGGTGACCGGACCGCGCGAACCCTACGACCCCGAAACTCGGCGAATCCACGACGAGCCGGAGGGGCAACAGGTGCACCCCGGTTACGACAATTACCCACCCGCGGCCCGCCCGGACAATTACCCACCTTCGGCCCGTCCCGCTGCCCGTCGCACGCCTTTGCCACCGCTGCATCCGATTCCCGAATCGCGGGGAGACTCCGAATCCGCGGCCGGTTCGAAGACGCCGGGGGCGGACGCTCCCAAGGCTCCACCGATGCCTCGCAAGCTCACCGTCACTCGCGTCGCAGCGATGCGCAGCCGCGAACTGACGAACAAGGGCATCGCGACCTTCCAGCGCGCGGCGAAGGCCGACGGCGCGGACAAGTCCGGTCTGACCGCTCTCACCTACGCGGTGATGACGAACAACGCGACCGACGCGGCGATCTCCGTCGCTCTGGCCAACACGCTGTTCTTCTCGGCCGCGACGGGCGAGGACAAGACCAAGGTCGCGCTCTATCTCCTGATCACGATCGCACCGTTCGCGGTCATCGCACCGCTCATCGGCCCCATGCTCGACCGGTTGCAGCGCGGACGCCGCATCGCACTCGCGTCGTCGTTCGGAATCCGGACGCTCCTCGCGGTGATCCTGGTCTTCAACTTCGACAGTTGGATCCTCTATCCGGCCGCGCTCGGCATGATGGTGCTCAGTAAATCGTTCTCGGTGCTCAAGAGCGCAGTGACACCACGCGTCCTACCACCGGAAATAGACCTGGTGCGAGTGAATTCGCGTCTGACGGTCTTCGGGCTGATCGGTGGAACGATCGGGGCCGGCGCTGTCGCAGGTGCGCTCGCGCTGGCTTTCGGTTCCACCGGCGCCTTGTGGTTCGCGGTCGCCGTCACCGTGTTCGGCGCATATCTGAGCATGCGAATCCCGTCGTGGGTCGAGGTCACCGAGGGTGAGGTTCCCGCGACCATCACCTACCACCCGGACGAAGCGCATCACGCCGGCAGCGCCCCACCGCAGCCGGACGCCAAACCTGCCAAGGTCCGTCAGCCTCTCGGACGCGCCGTGATCATCGGACTCTGGGGCAACGGCACCATTCGCGTGCTCACCGGCTTCCTGACGCTCTACATCGCGTTCGTCGCCAAATCACGCACCGATCACGAGCCGCTCCAGCAGGCCATGATGCTCGGCCTGGTCGGCGCAGCAGCCGGTCTGGGTAACTTCGCCGGAAATGCCACGGGTGCGCGCCTCAAGCTCGGCCGGCCTGCCTTGATCGTGCTCCGGTGCACTGCGTCGGTGTGGATCATCGCGGTGATCGCAGCGCTGACGGACAACCTCATGACGGCCGCGCTTGCCACGCTCATCGCATCGGCCGCCAGCGCGCTCGCCAAGGTCTCACTCGACGCGTCACTCCAGCACGACCTGCCCGAGGAATCGATCGCGTCCGGATTCGGTAGATCCGAGACGGTTCTGCAGCTGAGCTGGGTACTCGGCGGCGCATTGGGGGTTCTGCTTCCGACCGAATACTGGATCGGGTTCACTGTTGTATCGGTGTTCCTGACGATCGGGCTTCTGCAGACCTTCCTGAGCTACCGAGGAAGCAGCCTCCTGCCCGGCCTCGGCGGGAAGCGACCCGATCTGGCCGAACAAGAAGTGACCGAAGTGATTTACACCGGTAAATCCAACCGAGGACAAGGAAGTACTCCGCAGTGATGATGCGCTCGAGAACAAAGAAGATCGTGGCAGCGATCAGTGTCCTGATGGTGGTGGCACTGGTTGCTTACGTCTCCGTTCTTTTCGTGATCATCAAGAACATCAACGACGACCCCGACAAGCTGCCGGTCATCACTGCATACGCACACGGCAAGACGATCGAAACGAACCCTGCCGGTTTCTGCACCATCGACCTGTCCCAGTGCGCCCAGGTGGGCGACATCTACGCACTCGACGTTCCAGCGGGCTACCCGCTGCAGCTGTCGTTGTCGACGGACGTCTCGGATGCGCAGTGGGCACTGCTCGCCGTCTACGAGGATGCCGACGGCAACCAGACCGGTGAGCCCCGAGTATTCGAGCCCGGCGAGGCCCTGGCAGTGACGGTCGAGTCTTCGAGCGATCCCGTCAAGCAACTCGTCGGCGTCGAAATCCACCTCGCCGTCGGTGAGGGAAGCGAACAGGGACTGCTGATCTGGTCGATCAAGACCGCCTGATCCCCGGAACGTCGAAAATGCCCTGCACACCGATTGGTGTGCAGGGCATTTTGTTTCGAAGCCGTGTACGGCAGCTCCTATCGAGCGATCAGGTGTCGAGCTCGCGAGCGACGGCCCGGACGACCTCGGAGATCCGCTGAGCGGTCTTACGGTCCGGGTACTTGCCGTTGCGCAGATCCGGCTGGACCTTCGCCTCGAGCAACGTGATCATGTCCTCGACCATGCCGTGCAACTGATCAGGGGTGTGCTTACGCTCGACGGGCTCACGACGCGTCGCCGTCGCGCCGCGCAACGACGGCGCCGGCTCGAGTACCTTCAGGCTCAGTGCCTGCGGACCGCGGCGGCCCGCAGCCATTCCGAACTCGACGCGCTGGCCGGCCTTCAAGCCTTCGACGCCCTCGGGGAGAGCGGAAGCACGGACGTAGACGTCCTCGCCCTCTTCCTGCGACAGAAAGCCGAAACCCTTTTCGACGTCGTACCACTTCACCTTGCCGGTCGGCACCGCGTTCACCTGCTCATCACTCGACTGGGGCGTCTGCCCCAATGTGCTCGGGAGGCTCTCGGAAGAGCCTCATGGCCTTGCTCGCATCGCTTCCGGTGGAAGAATGCAAAAGAACGCGCCCCACACTTGCTTCAGCGGGGCGCGCAGTCTGTTAACAGTCTACCTGTGACGAACCCGGGTCGGCACCCAGGTTTACAGGCACTATCCTCGTAGGTGTGGACCCTCAACCGAACCCGCGCACTTCCGGCACCGGAAACGGTCTGTTCCGTACGGCGATGGCACTGTTCATCGTCGGATTCCTGGCGATCGTGGCCATCTTCGCAGTCCATATCTTCAGCGACACCCCACCCGGCCTGGCGTTGTACCTGGTAGCACTCGCGTGCCCGATCGGCTTCCTTCTGGCCATCGTCTACACGCTCAGATCCGGTCGACGCGTGCGCTGATCACTCCCGCCTCCAACCGAAAGGTCACTGACCATGAGAATCCTCCTGAACGTGATCTGGCTGGTCTTCGGCGGCTTCTGGCTGGCGTTGGGTTACTTCGCCGCAGGCATCATCTGCTGCATCCTCATCATCACGATTCCCTTCGGAATCGCGGCATTCCGCATCGGCATCTACGCACTGTGGCCGTTCGGTAAGACCGTCGTCGACAAGCCGACCGCTGGTGTCGGTTCGATGATCGGCAATGTCATCTGGGTGATCATCGCCGGTATCTGGTTGGCGATCGGACACATCGTCACCGCCGTCGCGATGGCGATCACGATCATCGGAATTCCGCTCGCGGTCGCGAACCTGAAGATGATTCCGATCTCGCTGATGCCGCTCGGCAAGGAGATCGTCGACGTGGACCGGGTGAATTACGCATAGTCGTCGATCGCGTTACGCGAAAGCGGCCTCGCAGACCGAAGAACCCGACCACAGCAGGTGCTGTGGTCGGGTTCTCTCGTATCAGGTCGGATCTAGCGCCCGAGGCTACCGAGTCCGGGGAGGTTACCGAGCGAACCGGTACCAGTTCCCGGGTTGCCCGGATCGACGGGGCCGACCGGCCCCTCGGAGACCACGATGGTCACGCTCGAAGCACGCGAAAGCACGCTCTTCGCAGTGATCTCGACGCTGCCGCTGCCGACAGCGGTGGGGGTACCCGAGATGGTGCCGTCCTGTGCGAGGGACAGTCCGCCGGGCAGAGTGCCACTGGTGAGTGCAAAGGTTGCGCGCGCGTCGGCGGCAGCGAGCTTGTGCGAATATGCCTTACCGACCTGAGCGGCAGGTAATTCGACGGTCGCGGGCAGCGGATACGCGGCAACGACTGTCACCTTGCCCCCGTTGGTCGTCGACGCGATGGCGCCGGTCGAGGTGTCGAGCGCGAGGTTTTTGACCTTCTCCAGTGCCGGAACCTTGGTATCGGTCAGAGCGGTGGTGGCGCGGGTCGTCAGATCGACCGACCACAGGTGTCCGTTCATGACGTCCGCGACATATGCAATGCCTGCCGCAGCGTCGACGACCACGCCGTTGGGAATCGCGGTCGGAGACAGCGTGGTCTTCGACAGAACCGCGCCGGCCGGGGTGATCGCCCACAGGTTGGTTGCCCGGGTGTCGGTCATGTAGATGTTGCCGGTGTTCGTGTCGACATCGACGTCGACCGGGTAGAGGTTGTCGGCACGCACGATCGACTTGAGTGCTCCGCCCTTGCGTACGTCCGCCTGCCACAGCGTGCGGCCGTAATTCTCGTCGAAGAAGTTGGTGTCCGCGATATAGAGGAAGCCGCGGACACTGTCGAAGGCGAGCTTGGTCGGCGTTGCCGACTTGTGGACCAGAATGCTCGACACGGCGTCGGCGGCGTTGGGGTCGACGACTCGGATGTTGCCGGACTTGTAGTCCGAGAAGTACGCGCGGTGTGTTGTGGGATCGACGACGACATCGTTGATCTGCGGACGCGAGCCGTCGGGGTTCTTCTCGCTCAGCGTGACCGTCTTTTCGACCTTCCCGGTCTTCGTGTCGACAATCGAGATCGCGCCGCCGTAGGAGGAGGACACGTATGCGCGTCCGAGGCCTGAGTCGACGGCAAGTGCCGACGGGTAACCGACGACGCCGTCGATGGTGCCGACGGACTTGCCGGTGTTCGTGTCGACGACGGACAACGAGCTGGTCGGTCCGCCGTACTGCGTGATGTATCCGCGGTGGGTTGCCGAGTCGACGACGATGTCGCCGGGCTGGGTTGCGGAATAGCTTCCGACGACACCGTGTGTCGGATCCTCGGGTGAGGCGTGTGCAGCGGGAGCAGTGACGGCCAGGCCGACAGCAGCAGCGGCGACGGCGAGTGATGCGGTGACCGCACGCCGACGGTATTGCAGTTTCATGAGGGGTGCCCTACTTCTTTGGAAGACTCTGCGAAACCTGCCCAATCGAGGCAAGTCAGGCAAACCTAACCTAAGTTTCGATCTCGATGTTGAGACACGGGCCACACCTTGGGTCCAGATCGACACACCTCTCAATCGCCCGAAATTGTATTTCCACATAACGTGTGACCTTGCTCACATTACGGATGGATAACGGAACGGACACAACCGGACATTCACTCGGGCACCCCCACCTACCTGGGAAGAGTCTCCTGCGCTTTGTGTGACGCGTTGTACGGCTTTCGCCACGCCGCGTTATCAAATGGTGACACGAGCGACTCGAGCCGTTACCGTCGTTTTCGGCCGGGAAACTCGGCCACCTCCGGCCCGCCGCGCCAAGCCTTGTCCCGCGGGTACCGGACTTCCGACAGAGCATTCCAGGGACGAGGACGGGGGACCCAAAGTCCTCTGTGAGAACAGAAAAGTTCTCCAGTGGACACCGGTTCGATCGCAAGACCGAATCTTGGGGTGAAGCCAGACCCTTTCCAGCCAGGAAAGGCGAGGCCGGGCGACCTCTCAGCCCGAACCCGACAGCTGACCTCGCAGGCGCGTGTGGAGAGGATTTCGACCATCATGAGCGGACGCCATCGCAAGCCCACCACCACCGGCCGCACTGTCGCCAAGGTCGCCGTCACCGGCGCCATCATGGGCGTAGCAGGAATTGCAGCCACCGGAACCGCAAACGCTGCCCCCGACTCCGACTGGGATCGTCTCGCCCAGTGTGAGGCCGGCGGAAACTGGGCCATCAACACGGGCAACGGTTACCAGGGCGGACTGCAGTTCTCCCCCAGCACGTGGAACGCACACGGCGGCGGACAGTACGCAGCCACCGCAAACCAGGCCACTCGCGAGCAGCAGATCGTTGTTGCCGAGCGTGTTCTCGCAAACCAGGGTTGGGGCGCATGGCCGTCCTGCTCCTCCAGCCTCGGGCTGAGCAGCGGCGCCACCGAGCGTTCCGCTCCGGCCACCACGGCTCCTCAGGCAGCTCCGGCTCCGGCGCAGCAGGTCGCACAGACCGTTGCACACCCGGTCGCCGACGCCATCGATCAGGCAATCGCATTCGCCGAGGCCAACGGCATCCCGGTCGACCCGCAGATCCTCGCAGTCGCCGACACCGCGAAGTCGTTCCTCAAGTAACACCGGCAAGACTGTCCGCTCGGACGCTCGAACATCAAGAAGGCCCGCACCGATTCGGTGCGGGCCTTCTTCGTGTCGAGTTGTTATCGGTTGATGACGGTGTGCGGGTGTACGTAAGGAAGTGACTCCACCGGAACCGGAAAGGTGGTGTCCTCGCCGAAGGGTGAAAGTCCACCTGCGCGGGTCGATGACAATTCGGTCACTGCGTGATCTCCGTCTGCAGTTTCCGGCCATCCTGGATCTACATAGTGTTGCTTCGAATTGTTGGCCACGAAGTCATTTTGACAGGACGCCGTTACGCCGTACAGACCAGGTCTCTAATCTGATACCTGATGACCGAAACACGTGGCACCCCGGCGGGCAGTTCCGCAGCCGAAAGTCTGACCGATTGGCTCTCGGCGCGCAGTGACGCCGAGTTGACGGAGTTGCTGCGTCTGCGCCCCGATCTGGCCGTACCGCCGCCGAGCACGATGGTGGTTCTCAGCGGTCGGGCACAGCAACGCGCGTCGGTCAGCCGAGCCGCGGACGAACTCGACACCCTCGATTTCGGTCTTCTCGAATTGTTGGCACTGGCTGGCGCCGAGGAAACTCCGATGACGCGGGCGGAGCTCAACAGTGCGATCGCCGAACGCGCCCTGACCGGCAAGGGCAAGGTCACCAAGAAGGCCGTCGACAAGTCTCTGTCGAAGATGCGCGCGTCCGCCCTCATCTGGGGTGTCGATCCCATCAGCGTCGTCCCGGCAGTCATCGGGATGATTCCGTGGCGTGTGGGGCGCGCCCTCGAACCTGCCGAGGCGATGACCGAGACCGAGATCGCGGCTGCGCTCAACGCTCTGGACACCCGCGAGCGGGATCTCCTCGAGACACTCGCCAACTCCAGCCCGATCGGTCGCACCCGCGACGCTGCCCCCGGAACGCCGCCTGAGCGCCCGGTTCAACGACTGCTGGCGGCCGGCCTGCTGCGGTGGCTCGACGAGCAGACCGTCGAGCTTCCGGCGACGGTTCGTCAGGTCATCCGCGGCGAGCCGGTTTTCGATCCGACGACGCTGACCGCACCTGTCATCGGGGGCGACAAACTCAAGCCGGCGGACGTGAACGCCGCAGCAGCCGGCGAGGCGCTCGAGTTGGTACGCCAATGCGAGAACGTGATCGCTGTTCTGGGCGCAGCGCCGGCCCCCGCACTGCGAGCCGGTGGGCTCGGTGTTCGAGAACTACGACGCGTGGCCAAGACGGCCGATCTCGACGAAGCGCGCGTGAGCCTACTTGTCGAGTTGCTCTCGGCAGCCGGACTCATCGCCAGTGGAACACCAGACCCGGCGCCGGTCTCGGACAACGCGGACGAATACTGGACGCCCACGCTCGCGGTCGACGGCTGGCTGAACGCATCCACAGCGCGACGGTGGGAGGTGCTGGCGTCCGCCTGGGTCGACGTACCGCGAGTTCCGTGGATGATCGGGCTGAGGGATTCCACCGACAAGCCGATCGCGGCGTTGTCCGAGGAGGGCCGCGCTCCGGCGGCTCCGCGAGATCGTCAGGCCATTCTGGGGCTGCTCTCCGAACTCGACAGCGGCCAGACTGCATCGGCCGTCGAGGTAAGTCGGCTGCTGGCGTGGCGACGCCCGCGATGGAGCGGGCGCCTACGGACGTTCGCGATCGAGCGGACTCTGGACGAGGCCGCCGCGCTCGGGCTGGTGGCCCGCGGCGCGTTGTCGTCACCTGGACGAGCTTTGCTGCACGGCGGGGACGCCGAAGCCGAAATGCAGTCCGCCCTACCCGAGCCCATCGACTACATCCTGGTCCAGGCAGATCTGACTCTGGTTGCGCCCGGCCCGCTGGTACCGGACCTGCTCGAGCAGGTGAGCCTGGTCGCAGACATCGAGTCGGCCGGATCGGCGTCCATGTACCGCATCAGCGAGGACAGCGTGCGTCGTGCGCTCGACGCCGGTCTGACGGCCACCGAACTGCATGCGATGTTCGCTTCGAAATCGAAGACTCCTGTCCCCCAATCACTTTCGTATCTGATCGACGATGTCGCCCGTCGACACGGACGACTGCGTGCCGGAGTGGCGGCGTCGTTCATTCGATGTGAGGACGCGTCACTGCTGGCGGAGGTCCTCGCATCCGCAGTGGCCGAGCCGTTGGCACTGCGCGCCTTGGCTCCCACCGTCGCGATTTCGCAGGCCCCTCTCCGCGAAGTCCTGACCGAGCTGCGAGCCGCCGGATTCGCGCCGGCAGGTGAGGACTCTTCGGGCACGTTGGTCGATCTCCGCCCACGTGGGGCACGTGTACCCAACCGTCGCAGCCGACCGGCGTCGAGGATGCCGGCGAGCCCGTCGGCGGATCAGCTGGCGTCGTTGGTCCGCACGATGCGGGCCGGAGATCGTGCTTCCGCCCCCGGCCGCGGCGGAGTGCGAACGGACGGTTCACGGGAGAACAACGCCGCCACCATCGCCTTGCTGGCCACGGCGGCCCGAGACAATTCGAGCGTCAACATCGGCTACGTCGACGCCCAGGGGGTCGCGACGCATCGCATCGTCGACCCCGTCAGCGTGGGCGGCGGACAGCTGGACGCCTTCGACCCCGCGAGCGGCGCGGTTCGCCGTTTCACGTTGCACCGAATTACTTCCGTCAGCCCCGTCGACTCCGGAAAAAAGTAGCAAAAAAGAAGCAACTGGCTTTTTTCTGTAAATGAAGTATGGTCGAGGTCAGTTTGTGATTGCCACTTCGAAAAATGAGGAGCGACAATGGCTGACAAGGCGCCGGGTAAGAACATGAAGAAACCCGCCCAGTCGATCAAGGAACGCCGCGCGGAGAAGCGGGCGAAAACTGCGGAGTCTTCCGAGTTCATCCGTAAGCGGAAGCGGAGCTGACAGCAAAGTCCAGAGAAGACGAGCTGATTGCGAAGCTGACCAATGCCTGCCTCCACCGACACCCTCGTGCACCTGCACGAAACGTTCAACCTGTTCAAGTCACGTAATCGAGGAACTGACGCACGCTCGCGCGGGTACGCAGCGGGCATGACCCTCGCTTCACTCTGCGTCCTCGACGAACACGCTCGGCAATCCGGAATACTTCTATCGGATTTACCGCAGAAAGAGAATCAACCATCGTGAAAAGAACAATCCATACCCTGGACCGCATTCAAACGAGACTCGAATCGGAGCTTGATTCCACTCCGGGTGATTCCGAAAAGAATATCGGTTACCGGTCCGGAATTTCCGAAGCTATTACTCATGTAATGGAAATGCGGAAGTCAGTGGTCGCGCAGAAATAGGAGACGCATCGATTAGGCGCTCACCCCAATAACTGCCGCACACCACCCACCAGAAAGACGACCTGGTCCTCGTAGAAGTCGGCAAGCCGCTCCGGCGCGAGCGGCTTGCCGCTTCCGCTCCAATCGTCCGCCCGGCTCAACGCCTGGAGGAAGCCCATCAAGGCAATCGCCCAGCGAGTCTCGAGCCGTTCGGGATCGGTAGCAGGAAAAGTACGACGGACCTGGTCGAGAAGATGTTCACGCAGGTGCAGCTCGGTCGCCTCGAGGGCTGGATGGCCCGGTCGTGACATCTGCGGCTGCGAGATCTGCGTGACGATTCTGATCCATCGCATTCCCCGCGTGCGATGGCGAAGGAGCAATGCCTTGTAGGGCGCAGTGACGGCCCGTACCAGCGCCTCCACCGTCGGCGGCGTCTTGTCGGCGGAGAGGGCGTCGACGTTCGCGCTGATCTGATCTCGCACCGACGTTCCCATGTCCAACAGCACCGCTGCGACCAGATCGTCCTTGGTTCCGAAATGGTAGTGGACCGATGACGGCCCGAGACCGGCCGCGGCGTTGACCGAGCGCAGCGAAACTGCATCCAATCCCTCTGTCGCGAAAAGCCTTTCAGCAGTTTTGAGCAAACGCAGACGCGTCGCGTCGCCTTGACGGTTCTGCCGGGAGTCGGTCATACGAACGAGCTTCGCACGGGCTCGACAAACGTCTCAACCGTGGCGAACGCGGAGTCAGAGTGATTCACGGTGTGCTCGCACCCTGTTGTCGCGATCCACCCAGCCGTGGGCGCGTGCGTAGACCACCATCGCGGAGAACTTCTGTCTCCACTCGGTGTTTCCGATCCGGGCAGCGACGGCTTGCTCCAAGTGGCCGATGTCGAGCCAGACGTGATCCCCCTCGAGTTCCCCCCACGGTTCCAGTACCCGACTCAGAGTCTCGGATCGATCGTCGCCGCCAACGACGACCGAGAGACTGGTGAAGTCGTCGACACTGTTCAGTTCGACGGTCGAGGAGTCGGGGGTGATTGTGACGTCCAGTTGCATACCTCTTCAATACTCCTTCGGAAAGTACTTGGTTCAGTCGATCGACTTGCAACAACGATATCCGACGTCATTGCACCAGATAACGTTGAACTACAGGTGATTACAAATCTCCCACTGTGCGGGAGGCTCAACTTATTGGATCAGTTGATCCATGTTAGACATCTCGATCAGAGCGAGTGATCCAAATCACTCCCCTGTCGACAGGAGTTGTCATCGTGTGGTCCGCATCGTCCATCCGCTTCGGAGCCTTCCTCGCCCCGTACCATCCGCTCGACGCCGATCCCGCCCTGCAACTCAGACGCGATATCGACCTCATGACACACCTGGACCACCTCGGATTCGAAGAAGCGTGGATGGGTGAGCATCATTCGACCGGCGCCGAGATCGTGCCTGCCCCGGACATGTTCATCGCGGCCGCCGCAGAGCGAACCGAGCGCATCCAGTTCGGCACAGGCGTGACGTCTCTGCCCTATCACCACCCGTTGATCACGGCCGACCGCATCACTCAGCTCGATCTGCAGACGCGCGGACGACTCATCTTCGGCACCGGCCCGGGCAAGATCCCCCTCGATGCGCACATGATGGGCATCAACCCGTCGGACCAGCGTCGTCGCCAGGGCGAAGCGCTCGAGGCCATTCTCGCGTTGCTTCGCGGCGAGGTCGTCAACATGGAAACCGACTGGTTCACGTTGCGTGACGCACGTGCGCAACTGCCCACCTACCGTGCGGACGGCATCGAGACCGTGACAGCGTCGACGATTTCCCCCAACGGTTCGGTGCTCGCCGGCAAGAACGGCCTCTCCCTGCTCTCACTCGCGGCGAGTTCACCCAGCGGCTTCGACGCACTGGATCGCAACTGGGATGTGTACGAGAAGGTCTCGGCCGAGCACGGCCACCACGCCAACCGAGCGACGTGGCGTGTGGTCACTCCAATGTTCATCGCCGAGACCCGAGCGGAGGCCGAGCGCGCCGTGAGCCGACGGATCGGATCGATGGCTTCCTACGTGAATCGACAGACCGGCCAGAACCCGGCCTGGGCAGATACACCGGCCGGAGTCATCGATCAGTGGCGCAACGACACGCTCGGCGAGTTCGGTCAGGCGATCATCGGTACCCCCGAAGATGCGATCGCACAGATCGAGCGTCTGATCGAGAAGACGGGAGGGTTCGGCACGTTCTTGATCCTTCACGTCGACATGGCGAGCTGGGAGGACACCAAACGCAGCTACGAATTGTTCGCCTCCGAGGTGGTCCCGCACTTCCGGAAGCGAAATGTCGGGCGTCAGGCGAGCATGCAGTTCGCCGAGGACAATCGCGAGTACCTGATCGGCGGGCTGGTCGGAGCGATCACCAAAGCCCATACCGACTACTACGGCCGGCCGGCCGGGACGGGAGCCGTGCGCGCATGAGGGCCGTCCGTTTCCAGCAGGGAGAATTCGCGGTCACCGAGATCGCCGACCCGCCGCCGTTGGCACCCCATCAGATCCGCATCGACGTCGTCGCCTGCGGGATCTGCGGCAGTGACCTGAGCATGTCGAAGGACCCGTGCCGCTTCGTTCAGGTCGCGCACGACGGGGGCTACCCGCTCGCCACCTTCGATCCGGACGCGCCAGTGGTACTGGGGCACGAATACGCGGGTATCGTCTCCGAGACCGGTTCTGCAGTAGACGATTTCGCGATCGGCGATCGGGTGGCCGGCATCGGCTTGGCCACCGACACCGCTACAGGGATCCCGACGATCATCGGCTACTCGAACGAGTACCACGGCGCGTTCGGCGATCACATAGTCGTCGACGCGTTCTGGGTCCGCAAAGTTCCCGACCACCTGTCACTCGAGCACGCCACACTTGCCGAACCTCTCCACGTCGGCGAGATGCATCTCCAACAGTCCGGCCTCACCTCGGCCGATTCGGCGCTCGTCATCGGTTGCGGAACGATCGGACTGGGCGCCATCGTCGCCGCGAAAGCGCGCGAAGCGCAGATCGTCATCGCGTCGGAGCCCTCCCCCAAACGACGCGAGCTCGCCGCGAAGATGGGCGCGGACATCGTCGTCGATCCGGCCGAGCAGGATCCGATCGAACTGTGGAATCGAATGATCGCCGAAGGCAACCAGCTTGTCGGCCAGGCCGCGAACGGAGTTCTGATCGCCTACGAATGCAGCGGGCGGGCGGGAGTCATCGGAGAACTGATGCACACTCTGCCGTTCAACTCGCGGATTCAGGTTCTGGCTGCGCCGTTCGGCGACGAGACGATCATTCCCGTCGTCGGGCAGTTCCGGAGGATCTCGATCAACTTCGGTCACGGTCCTTACGAGAATGCCTACGACATCACCCTGCAGAGGCTCGCCGACGGCGAGATCGACGCCGAAGCGATCATCACCGGCAGGGTCGGTCTGGATGGAGTCTCGGACGCTTTCGCAGCTCTGCGCGCACCCGACGAACACGTGAAGATCCTCGTACTACCCGCGGGCCTCCCGGAATAGCGGTCGATCCTGCCCTGTTGACGTAGGGGTGCTCGCACTCGGGCACCTCTACTTCGGGCTGTGCGAGCGTCGCCTGTTGGCGTCTGCGCCCCGATACCAGGACAATGGCAGGGTTGGCGTCAGCCGACAACGCGGCGCAACGCTCTGTGGCTGCCGCGTTTGCTTCACTAGGAGGATTCCGTGACCGACGGACCGTTGATCGTCCAATCCGACAAGACGCTGCTGTTGGAGGTCGACCACGAGCGCGCCGGCGATGCCAGGCAGGCAATCGCCCCCTTCGCGGAACTCGAACGGGCCCCCGAACACGTCCACACGTATCGCATCACTCCCCTGGCCTTGTGGAATGCCCGCGCCGCCGGACACGACGCCGAGCAGGTTGTCGACGCGCTCGTGTCGTACTCACGATTCGCGGTTCCACAACCGCTGCTGGTCGACATCGTCGACACGATGGCCAGGTACGGACGCTTACAGCTGGTCAAGAGCCCGGTGCACGGCCTCATCCTGGTCAGCCTCGACCGCGCAGTCCTCACCGAGGTGATGCGACACAAGAAGATCTCGCCGATGCTCGGTGAGAAGGTCGACGACGACACCGTGATCGTCCACCCGAGCGAACGCGGCCGCCTCAAGCAGATGCTGCTCAAGGTGGGCTGGCCGGCCGAGGACCTCGCCGGCTACGTGGACGGCGAAGCGCACCCGATCGATCTCGCTTTCGAAGAGGGCCACTGGGAACTGCGCGACTACCAGCAGATGGCAGCGGATTCGTTCTGGGCCGGCGGCTCGGGCGTCGTCGTGCTGCCGTGTGGCGCCGGCAAGACGATGGTGGGCGCCGCAGCGATGGCAAAGGCCAAGGCCACCACCCTCATCCTCGTCACCAATACCGTTGCCGGTCGTCAGTGGAAGCGTGAGTTGATCGCGCGTACATCGTTGACCGAGGAAGAAATCGGCGAATACTCCGGCGAGCGCAAGGAGATTCGGCCGGTCACGATCGCGACCTACCAGGTGATCACACGTCGCACGAAGGGCGAGTACAAGCACCTCGAACTTTTCGACTCCCGCGACTGGGGACTGGTGATCTACGACGAGGTCCACTTGCTGCCCGCGCCTGTCTTCCGGATGACGGCAGATCTGCAGTCGCGCCGCCGTCTCGGCCTGACCGCAACGCTGGTTCGTGAGGACGGCCGCGAAGGCGACGTCTTCTCGCTCATCGGCCCCAAGCGCTACGACGCTCCGTGGAAGGACATCGAAGCGCAGGGCTGGATCGCGCCGGCCGACTGCGTCGAGGTGCGAGTGACGATGACGGACGCCGAGCGCATGTCCTATGCCGTCGCCGAACCGGAGGAGCGCTACAAACTGTGCTCGACGGCTCACACGAAAATTGCGGTCGTGAAGTCGATCCTGGCCAAGCACCCCGATTCTCCGACTTTGGTGATCGGTGCGTATCTCGATCAGCTCGACGAACTCGGCGAAGCCCTGAACGCCCCGGTGATCAAGGGATCCACCAAGAACAAGGAACGCGAGATCCTCTTCGATCAGTTCCGTAACGGTGAGATCCAGACGCTGGTGGTGAGTAAGGTCGCGAACTTCTCGATCGACCTTCCGGAGGCGTCTGTCGCCGTGCAGGTTTCGGGAACCTTCGGGTCGAGACAGGAAGAAGCGCAGCGACTCGGACGCCTACTGCGACCCAAGCACGACGGCGGTCAGGCTCACTTCTATTCGGTGGTCTCGCGCGACACTCTCGATGCGGAGTACGCGGCACATCGTCAGCGATTCCTCGCCGAACAGGGCTACGCCTATCGGATCACCGACGCCGATGACCTGCTCGGACCTGCCATCGGCTGAGCATTTCTGCAACACGTTGCAGAATCAAATGGACATACGTCCAGTTGTCTGTAGAGTGTCCCCTGTCACAGTCGTGTCCATCGGTCGGGGGTCACCAGCACCATGCGCTCAGTTCCACGTCTACGGGGTCGGCTCGCCGGAACCATCTCGCTGCTGACTGCCGCCGTCGTCGTCGCCACGACCGGCGTCAGCGCCGCGGCACCGAGTCCTGCTCCTACTGCGCAGAACTCGGTGTACGCACTTGCGAACGGTTGCTTCGCGCTGCGCACCGAGTCTGGTGATTTCGTCCGTCGTGACGGATCGGCGTACCTCACCGACGTAACGAAAGCCGCAGACGCCGAACCGTTCCGGCTACATGCGGCCCAGTTGGGTCGTTTCATGCTGTACGGCCCGGACGGGTCGATGCTCTCGCACGACGGCGCGGACTCGGTACTCGCCACTTCCGAAGCAACTCCCTCCACCGACTGGACCGTGATGTCCACCGGTGAACCGTTCGTTCTGACCGCGACCTCGAACGGCCGTCAACTGATCTCGCGCGACTTGATGCTCACGATGTCCGATCCCGGTGACGTTCCCGAATCTGCGTTCACGCTGATCCCGCGCGACGGCTGCGCCGATTTCCCCGAAGCGGAGGTGGGCGCAAACGGCGTTCCGGGAGAAATCGGACCGAACGGTGAAGTCACCGGATTCATCGACACACACGTGCACATGAACGCTTCCGAGTTCATGGGCGGAAACCTGCACTGCGGCCGACCTTTCGATCCTCAGGGCGTCACCGCAGCGCTCGTCGACTGCCCGGACCATCAACCTGACGGGATACCGGCGCTCCTCGAAAACGTTCTGTCGTACGGCAATCCCTTCGAAACTCACGACACCACCGGCTGGCCGAGTTTCGCCGACTGGCCGGCGCACGATTCACTGACGCACGAGCAGACGTACTACAAGTGGGTCGAGCGGGCCTGGCGCGGCGGGCTGCGAATCTTCACCAATCTCTTTGTCGCCAATCGTGTCCTGTGCGAGCTGTATCCGAGCAAGCGAAATCCCTGTGACGAGATGGAGACCGTCCGGATCCAGGCGCAGCAGACACGCGAACTCCAGGACTACATCGACGCCCAGTACGGCGGTCCCGGCCGGGGTTGGTTCCGCATCGTGAGCTCGCCGGAACAGGCCAGGCAGGTGGCCGCCGACGGAAAGCTGGCCGTCACCCTCGGGGTGGAGGTGTCCGAACCCTTCGGTTGCTCTGTGCGCAACGGTATTCCGCAGTGCACCGAGGACGACATCGACCGCGGCCTGGACGAGTTGTACGACCTCGGTGTCCGGCAGATGATCGTCACGCACAAGTTCGACAACGCCCTCGGCGGTGCCCGTTTCGACGGCGGCGTCACCGGAGTGGCCGTCAACATCGGCAACTACCTGGGCACCGGGGAGTTCTGGCAGTCGGAACCATGCACCGGCGTTGCCGAGGACAATGTGCTGCCCACCAAGGTCGACGGCGCACAGAATCTTCTCGCGGTACTCCCACCCGGAGTGACGCTTCCGGTGTACCCCTCTGGTCCGCAATGCAATTCGCACGGCCTGACCGACCTCGGCGCGTACACGATCCGAGGTTTGATGGACCGAGGGATGATCGTGGACATCGATCACATGAGCGTCAAGACCGCCGAAGCGGCTCTCGATATTCTCGAAGCTGCGAACTACTCCGGCGTCGTTTCCAGTCACAGCTGGAGCGACCCGAGCCTGTACAAGCGGATCTACGCACTCGGCGGATTTGTCGCCCTGTACGCCGGACAACTCGACGCATCGGACGAAAAGCCCGAGGAGCGTGGGTTCATCGACCAGTGGCGGGACGCACGGGCGATGCGAAGCGAGAACTACTACTTCGGTTTCGGCTACGGCGCCGACACCAACGGCTTCGGGCCGCAGGCCGCACCGCGCGGCGACGCCGCAGAAAATCCGCTGCAATATCCGTACACCGCCTTCGACGGCACCGTCATGGACCAGCAGCGCGCCGGCACCCGGGTTTTCGACGTGAACACCGACGGCGTTGCCCAGTACGGGATGATTCCCGACTGGATCGCGGACATGCGTATTGCTGCGGGCGCCGACGGCGACACGATCATCGAGGACATGAGCCGTGGCGCCGAGGCTTACCTGCAGATGTGGGAGCGCGCGCGAAACTAGCTACGCTGGTGGACGGTCCCCGGGCGATCGGGGGCCGGTCCTAGATCGTCCGGCACCACCCGAAGGAATTTTTCGTGGCTGACTTCCAGTTCACTGTCGACAAGGCTCACGCCAAGTCGGTCAACGACACACTGGCCGATGTACGCCGCCTGCAGATTTCTGCGGTGATCTTCGCGATCGTCCTCGCCGCGGTCGGGGCCTGGTTGATCAGCATGGGTGAGGTGTGGTCCATCATCATCGGCGCAGTCCTCGCCATCGGTGCGGCCAGTTCACTGTGGGTCGCGTTGTGGGCACCTCGCAAGGTGGGAAGCGTCGAATCTCTGTATGCGGACAACCCACTGGTTCCCGCGATCGTCACCGAGGTTCACCCTCGAGCGGCGACCCTGACGGCACTGATCGACATCGCGAAGCCGGCGGCCGGAGCACCGAAGTACGCGCTCGTCAGCCGCAATGTTCGACTCAATCCGAAGTGGCGAGTCGGCGACCGCATTCCGTCGGTCGCACTGCGTTCGGATCGTTCCACCCGCAGCAAGGCTGACACGTGGCAGATGGTCAGTCCCATGCCGATCGAGTGGGGGACCAAGGACTCGGCAGTGCTGGCACGCGCGATCGCTGCTGTCAGTGCGAGCGAGTGGAACTTCCTGCAGAGCCGGATTCCCGATTCCGAAGAAGTTCGCACCCACCCCGATCGCCGGGTTCTGATCAACCCGGCCGATCTTCCTGACTCGCTGCGCTAGTCCAAACGGTTACGCGAGCGCGGGCAGCACTTCCTTCTCGAACATCTCGATTCCCGACGTGTCGTACGCGGCCTCGGGGAAGTAGAAGATTCCGTACTCGAGTCCCTGCGCCTCGAGCGCCGACAGGTTCTCGATGATCTGCTCGGGCGTACCCACGGCGGGCATTCCGCGGAACGCATCGAGCGACGCATCGGCGGCAGCTTCGCCGACCAACGGCGTCAGTCGGGCCTTCAGTGTCTCCAACCGCTGAGCCACCTCGGATTCCGTCGCGCCGATGGCCACGTTGTAGTTGGCCGAACGGACGATGGCGTCGAAATCGGTACCGACGGTGTCGCAGTGCTTCTTCAGGATCTCGGACTTGTGCGCGAAGCCGGCCGGGGTGCCGTCGAAGTTCGTGTACTGCGCGTACTTGGCCGCGATCTTGAGTGTGACCTTCTCGCCGCCACCGGCAACCCAGATGGGAATTCCGCCCTCTTGCAACGGAAGTGGACGGCACAGCGCTCCGTCGACCTGGTAGTACTTGCCGTCGAGCGTCGAACTGCCGGTCGACCACGCCTGCTGCATGATCTGGATTCCTTCGTCGAGGCGGCCCAGACGCTCACCGGCAGAGGGGAAACCGTAGCCGTACGCACGCCACTCCTGCTCGTACCAACCGCCGCCGATGCCCATCTCGACGCGTCCACCCGTGATGAGATCGGTGGTCGCGGCGACCTTGGCGAGGTACGCCGGGTTTCGGTAACTCATGGCGGTACACATCTGGCCCAGTCGGATACGCGAGGTCGACGCACCGAGTGCGGCCATCAACGTCCACGCCTCGTGAGTCGCTTCTTCCGTCGGCTGGGGAACGGTGTGGAAGTGGTCGTAGACCCACACCGACTCCCACGGCCCTGCCTCCGCGCGCAGCGTGAAGTCTCGCATCACCTCCCACTGCTTCGCGGGGTCGATGCCGACCAGGTCCAGACGCCAGCCTTGAGGTACGAACAGTCCGAATCGCATGTAGCGAGCCTACCTACAGTTTCCCGACGCGCGACCGGGGTGACACCCGCGGAGAGTAGACCGGAATGAAGCGGAACATCATCGCCGCGCCGGCGAACGACGTCGCGCCCAGAGCGGCGAATGCCCACCCGAGTGGGAGCACCGCGGCGAGTAGACCGATCGCGAGCGGCCCACCGAACATGCCGGTGTCGTGAGTCAATCGCCATGCAGCGAGGAACTCGGCGCGTTCTTCGGGCGGGGCGATATCGGCACCGAGGGTCATGATCACGCCGTTGCCCAGCCCGTTGCCGATCCCCATCACGACAGCGACCACGGTCAATCCCACTGCACCCGTCGAGAACGGCAACAGTAGGTACGACACACCGATCACCGTCAGCGAAGGCACCGCGACCAGCCTGCGGCCGTATCGGTCCATGATGTGTCCGGCCGGGTACGAGCACAGCAGGTCCACGGCCGCACCGATACCGAAGATCACACTCACCTGGGCTGCATCCAATCCGAGGTGCAATGCCCACAATGGAAGAACGGCCTCACGCGAAGCGCGGGCGGCGCCCATCAGAAGGGAGCCTGTCCCGAGCGTCGACAGAGCGGCACGATGACGGCGAAGGATCTCCGGGAGCGTAACGTGTCCGTGATCGCTGTTGCCTGCCTGCACCTTTCGTGGCGGGTCGGGAACGCGGGCCATCAGCGCCCCGGCGAGCACGACGCCCACCAACTGGACGAGGAATCCTCCGCGCGCTCCCACCAGGAGAATCACGCCGGCCCCGATGAGCGGTCCCAGGAAGAAACCCAACCGCCACATCGCAGCGAACGACGACATTGCTCGGGCCCGTAGACCGAGTGGCACGGTCTCGGCGAGGTAGCTCTGCCGCGCAAGGCCCCACACCGCATTCGCCAATCCGGTCAACAGTGCGCCGATACCGAGCATCCACGGAGTCTGTGCAAGGAGACAGATCACCACTCCTGTTGCACCCAAGGAACTTCCGCCGATGATCGACCTGCGCTCACCGAAACGCGACACGATCCTGCCGGCGGGGAGGTCACCGAGTACGGCGCCCAAACCACCGAGTGCAACGATCAGGCCGGCGACGGCAACCGAGGCACCCAGGTCGCGCGCGGTGACGGCCATGATGGGGGCAGCCGCACCCTGACCGATCCCGAAGATGGCCGCCGGTACGAAAACCGTTGTGACCAGTGGCTTGAGACCGGCAATCGCCGGCTGTTCCTTGGGCAGTGTTTCCGTCACGCGCTCACTTCTGCCGCGTCAGCGGCCCGCGAGAACCGATTCGCCGGACGATCGAGGCCGTAGTGACCCCGCAGGGTGGATTCCGTGTATTCGGTCCGGAAGAGCCCACGCGCCTGCAGAATCGGCACGACCCGGTCGACGAACACCTCGAGCCCTCCGGGCAGATAGGGCGGCATGATGTTGAAGCCGTCCGCGGCGCCCTTGTCGAACCATTCGGTCAACTCGTCCGCGACCTGCTCCGGTGTCCCGGCAAATGTCCGATGCCCACGGCCACCGCCGAGTTTGCCGATCAGTTCACGGACGGTGAGGTTTTCGCTCTCCGCAAGGTCTTTGACGAGCTGGTATCGACTCTTGTTTCCTTGGATGCGATCGATGTCCGGCAACGGGGGCAACGGGGCATCCAGCGAATGCTCGGTGAGGTCGACGCCCACCATGTTCGAGAGTTGGCGCAGCGAGTACTCAGGTGAGATGAGATCCGTGAACGACTGCTCCAGTGCCTTGGCTTCTTCTTCCGTATCCGCGATGAAGGGAACGATGCCTGGCAGCACCTTGATCTCGTCGGGACTACGCCCGTACTTGATCAGCCGCGCTTTGAGGTCGGTGTAGAAATCCTGCCCCTGCTCGAGTGTTCGTTGAGCGGTGAACACGGCCTCGGCATACTTCGCCGCGAAGTCCTTACCGCTCTCGGAGGAACCGGCTTGCACGAGCAACGGACGTCCCTGTGGAGACCTCGGCGAATTGAGCGGGCCAGCCACCGTGAATCGTTGACCGTCATGGTCGATGCGATGGACACGATCAGGATCGGCGAAGATTCCGGTCTCTTCGTCCAGGACAACTGCCCCCTCTTCCCAGCTGTCCCAGAGTCCGAGCGTCACGTCGAGAAACTCCTCGGCGCGCTCGTAACGACCGCTGTGCGTCGGTACCGCATCGAGGCCGAAGTTCGCGGCCTCGTCGGCGCCGGCCGACGTCACGATGTTCCACCCGCCTCGTCCACCACTGATGTGATCGAGGGAAGCGAACTTCCTTGCGAGAGTGTACGGATCGCTGTAACTGGTCGACGCGGTTGCAATCAGTCCCACCTTGTCGGTGGCCGCAGCGATCGCCGACAGCAAGGTGACGGGTTCGAAGATCGCCTGGGTGTTGTACTTGACCCGCGGGCCGACTGCTAGACCGTCGGCGAAGAACACCGAGTCCAGCTTTCCACGCTCGGCGATTCTCCCCAATTCCTGGAAGTGCTTGACGTCCAGGAGGTTGGCCGCGTTTGTGCGTGGGTGGCGCCACGCCGCCTCATGATGGCCGACGCCCATCAGGAAGGCGTTCAGATGAAATTGTCGTTCGGACATGAGTTCGCAGAATCTTTCCGTGAATGTGTGGTCAGGTGGTGACGCGCCAGCGCGAGAGCCGACGTTCGATCAGGACCAGAATCGCGTTGATTGTCAGACCCAACAACGAGATCGCGACGATGCCCGCGTACATGTTCGGGATCTGGAAGTTGAGTTGTGAAGCGGTGATCAGATACCCGAGACCGGCTTTGGCCCCGACCATTTCGGCGGCGATCAGCACGAGAATCGACGACGCGGCTGCCATGCGGATACCCGTGAAGATCGTGGGAACAGCGGCGGGCAGAACCACCTTCTGAAACAGCCGAATCGAGGAGAACCCCAGCGAGGCAGCGGACTTGATCAGCAGCGGATCGACCGTGCGCACACCCGAAATGGTGTTGAGCAGGATCGGGAAGGTGCAGGCGTAGATCACCAGGGCGATCTTCGATTCCTCACCGATTCCGAGAATCAGCACGAAGACGGGAAGCAGCGCCAAGGCTGCTGTGTTGCGGAACAATTCGAGAATCGGGTTGAGGAAGTCGGAGACCGGGCGGTACCAGGCGATCGCAATTCCCAACGGAATCGCGATCGCGATGGCCACGAAGAAGCCGGTCAGCGCACGCGTCAGACTGGCGGAAACATGCTCTTGCAATTGTCCGTTCTCGGCGAGGGTGAAGAATGCGGACACAACTTCGGTGAAGGGCGGGAGGAAGACCTTGTCCACCAGCCCGAGCCGAGGTGCCGCTTCCCAGATCCCGAGGAAGATCGCGATCGCAATCGACGGCTTGGCAATCCGCCAGGCGGTGGAACCAATGTAGCGCGCCGCCTTGCCGCCGGCCTGGCTCCGCTGCGCAACGTCAGGTGTTTTGTCGGCCAACGGTTTCGGGGTGGCGACCACCTCCGGCGTCGCCAATGCGCTAGACATGTGCAACCTCCTTGGCAGGATCGAGTTCGCCGGCCCGAGCGCGCTCGACTTCACCGTGCAGCAGCGTCCAGATCCGGTGCCGGAACACACGGAACTCCTCACCTGATCGCACGTCGTCGCCGGACCGGTCGATGTCGATGTCGACGATCGTCTTGACGCGCCCCGGGCGCGAAGTCAGTACTGCAACACGTTGCCCGAGGTAGATGGCCTCGTCGATTCCGTGGGTGATGAACAGGATCGTCTTGCCGGTGGCCTTCCAGATGCGCAGAAGCTCGTCCTGCAGCGACTCTCGCGTCTGTGCGTCCAGCGCTGCAAATGGTTCGTCCATCAGCAACACTTCGGGGTCGAATGCCAGGCTGCGGGCGATCGCGACTCGCTGCTTCATTCCACCGGACAACTCGTGCGGATAGCGATCCGCGAAACCTTGCAGACCGACCAGTTCGAGGTAATGCTCGGCGAGCTCGCGTCGCTCGCTCTTCTTCACGCCCTTCGCTTCGAGTCCGAACTCGATGTTGTGACGTGCAGTTCGCCATGGAAGCAGCGCGTACTGCTGGAAGACGATTCCCCGATCCAAGCCTGGGCCCGTGATCTGCTTGCCGTCCAGAAGGATTCGACCGGAAGTGGGCGAACTGAGTCCTCCGAGGAGGTCCAGCAGAGTCGACTTGCCGCAACCACTCGGCCCGACGAGGACCAGGAACTCCCCCGGCGCCACGTCGATGTTGATGTCCTCGACCGCGGTGAAAACTTCGTCGGTCCCACGAATGTCGAACTGTTTGGTGACGTGCTCGAGCCGTAGTTTCGGTTCTGTGCTCATTTTGCTGCCTCCAGTGCCTGTCCGTCAGCGCCGCTGTCGGGTGAATACGTTCCGTTGGCGTACGGGTTGAATTCGTTCGTGTAGATGTCCGACGGCTTCAACTTTCCTTCTTCGAGTTCGCCGTTACGGGTGAGCCAGTCGATCCACGTGCTGATCTCGGCATCGGTGATCGTTCCGCCTGGACCGGCGACCCCCGGGCTCTTCCAGTAGCTGATGAGCTTGGTGTCCTCGTTGCGTCCGCGGCTGTTGATGATCGACGTCAGCTTCGCGACCACTTCTTCTCGTGGGTGTGTCTGCGTCCAGCGGATGGCCCTCGCTGTTCCCTGCACGAAATCGGCGACCGCCTCCTTGTTCTGCGCGATGTAGTCGTCACGGAACACCAACGTGCCGTAGGTGAACGAGCCGAACAACGATTCGTCCGTGAACAGCTCACGAAGGCCACCACGTTCTAGCGCGGAGTCACGGAAGACCGAGCCGAGGGTGGCGACGTCGATCTGTCCCTGCCGCAACGCTTGTTCCGTGTTGACCGGCGGAACGACGATCAATTCCACCTGCTTGATCTCGTCCGGCGTAAGTCCCTGCCGCGCAAGCCATTCACGGACGACGAACTCGTGGTGCGCACCGAGGGTGTTCATCCCGACCTTCTTGCCGATCAGGTCCTTCGCCGATTTGATCGGACTGTCGTCGAGTACGTAGTACCCGTTGAAGCTCTCCTTGTCCGAGCCGTAGTACCCGATGACCGAGGTGATCGGTGAACCCGCGGAAGCCAACTTCACCACCGCCCCGTTGAACGCTCCGCCGAACTCGGTTTGACCGGTCGCTGCGTTCTGAATGCTCTGAGGGCCGCTGGTCGTATCGCCGATCCAGTTGAGCTCCACGTCGTTGAAGTAGCCGAGGTCAGCGGCCAGTTCGGGGTAGATGACCTGTCCGGTGCTGCCCTCGTACCGCAGGACGGTCTTGCCGTCGGCGGTCTTGACCACTTCGTCGGAGGAGCCCGAGCAGGCAACGGCAAAACTGGACAGAGTGACAAGAGCGACGACCGCGGCTACCGAGCGCGCGAAACGAGGGCGAATCATGAAGTTGCTTCCTGTAGAAGATGATTGGTTCAGTTCTCGGCTACACCTGTCCGGAGCGCCGTGTGCGGCGCTCGGCACAGGCAGGTGTGGGAATGTCAGTTCAACGACAACAGTTGAGCGACATGAGCGGGAAAGACCGAAACACGTGAGACTCCAATGAATGTGCAGACAGGATCGAGCCGTGAGCAGTGCCGAAACCATACGTCGGCACCCACTACCTGGGTCAACGGTTACATTCATGCCGGATTTAATGTGTGAGGTCCGTATCATGAGGGCATGCTTTCGCCGACGACTGCGCAGGACTTCGAGCAACACCGTGGCCACCTGACGTCGGTGGCCTACCGTCTCACCGGAAGTTTCAGCGACGCTCAGGATGCGGTGCAGGAGGCATGGATACGCTTGCAAGTCGCACAATCGAGACAAGGAAGCGACCTCGAGATCCGCGAGCTGCGCGGATGGCTCACCACTGTTGTCGGTCGGATCTGCCTCGATCATCTCAAATCGGCCGCGGTCAGACGAGAAAGCTATGTCGGACAGTGGCTTCCGGAGCCGATCGTCACGCCCGTCGACGCCACCTCGGGCACACCCTCAGCGACACCCGATCCGCTGGAGTACGTCGTGACGCAGGAACAGAATCGTTTTGCTGCCCTCGTCGTCCTGGACACCCTTACTCCCGCTCAACGCGTTGCCTTCGTCCTGCATGACGGCTTCGACGTGCCCTTCGCCGAGGTTGCGCGCATCCTCGACATCGAAGTAGCCACTGCCCGTCAGTTGGCCTCGCGGGCCCGTAAAGCCGCAGCGTCGGCGCCGGTCCCGGTCAGTAGCGAGGAGCATGCTGCTGCCGTCGAGCGATTGGTGACGGCTATCGCGAGTGGAGATCTGAACGCCGTGATAGGTGCACTCGATCCCGATGCCGTCCTGATCGGTGACGCAGGCGGAACTACCCGCACGGCTGTCAACATTGTGCGCGGCAGCGATCGTGTCGCGCGGTTCTATCTGGGATTGGCCCGCAAGTACGGACCGGCAGCGGTGTTCTCGATGTCACCGGTTCTCGTCAACGGACAGCTCGGCGGTGTATTCGCCGGCTCACCGGGGGACGACCAGTACCCGCAGTTCGCCGCTCGCGTTGCCGGCTTCACTGTCCGCGACGGAGTTGTGTGCGCAGCCTACGACATTGCGAATCCAGCCAAGTTCAGCGCTGTGCCGATGCTCGATCACACCGAACCCGAACGCAAGTAGCGAGACTCCCATTCCTCGAGGTGTGATCTGGACACCTGCGTGCCGAACCACAGTCGGTGCAGTACATCCGATCCCAGATGATGCAATTCGGTGTGCGTCCTCCACTGCTGCGACGCCCACTCGGGTTCGTTGTGGGCGGCGTCGATCCCGGCCATCGCGCTACCTCGCAGTTCGAAGTCCAGGTCCCGACGAAGCTCCGAAAGCTCCGACCAATTCGCCTGTGGTGCATAGTGCCTCGCGCGAATTTCGGTCAGCAGCTTGAACAGGACGCTACCCGCCCGTTCGTCGACCCAGATCAGAGTGCGTCGATGCGCACCGCGCCCCACCGTCCACAGGACCACCAACGCCACGACGACGCCGATTGCCGTCTCGAGCATGCGGCTGAGGATCAGATGTCGGACGGTCCCGTGCGCACCACCGGCCGCGCCGAGGAGAATCGCGAGGGCGGTGATGAAGATGACGGCTATCCCGTAATTCCGCACCAGGAACAGCTCGATCCCCGCCATCAGGACGGCAAGTACCGCCACCAACCACAGACCGGTCGGACTCCAGGCGTAGATGGCACCCAACAGAATCAACCCGAGGACGGTTCCGCCGATGCGGTGGATTCCGCGATAGGTGCCCAGTATTCGATCCGGTCCTTGATGAAGGACCATCGCCGCGGCGATCACCGCCCAGTCCGGGCGATCGATGCCGAGCAGGACGGTGAGGGTTCCCGCCGCCATACAGGCAATGGACAGCCGAAGTGCCGTCACCGACGCTCGGCTGGACGGATTGCAGGCGCGGAGGAACCGATATCGGATCGTCGGGTCGGGCAGAGGCGGGTGGGCCCCGACCTCGTCGACGTCGAACGCGGGGTCCGCCATGAGCTCCGGATCGTGGTCGTCGGAGATCGCTCTGGCCATCGAGATCTGCGCTCGTTCGAGTTCACGGGTCAACGGGTGGTCTTTCCCGACGATTGCGCCGCGGTAAAGGCACTGCCACGCGTCATGCAGCCGAAGTGCTGCAGCGTGGCGTTTGTCTCGCGTGAGTTCGGGTGGGGCGTACCTCGCCTGAGCGTCCGTGTACTCCGCAACGGCCGAGACGGCTGCCTGTACAGCACTGCGTTCGACAGCTCTCGGTGCCCACAGGATTCCCGTCATCGAGACGACCACCGCGCTGATCCCACCGATTGCCGTCCACATCGCGACCTCGACCGGCGGCTGACCGGGAGTGGCGATCACGGAACTGATCTCGGTGGTGAGCAACAGAAAGAACGCGCCCGGTGGACCCAATCGAAGCGCGTCGACGGTGAAGGCGCAGGTCGACACCACGACGGCCATGATCAGCACGACAAAGACCAGCAGCACCGTCGGCGCTCCCTCAGCGATGGCTCGGTGGACGGGCTCACCCACCGATGCCCCGACGAAGGACAGGATCGTCAGCGCCGTCGCAGCGATACCGACTGCCTTCCACCTGCTCCGGTACGGACGACCCTCACCGTAGATCGATGCAAATGCACCGAGGCCGACCAGGAGCGAAGCAGACCCGAATCCGAGCAGTGTGGCGATGGCCGCCGGAATCGCCAGGGCTAGGGCGACGCGAACCGCTCCGGGGTACCTGTTTCCCACCGGCGGCAATCCGAACAGGACGCTGCGCGCCGGCCGCGGAGCCGGGAGGTTGGACTCGTGACCCGCTGATGTTTCTTCGGGGTCCACTGCCCATCCTTCGCGCCGGCCTGTTCGTGTCTGTGTCCTCCCATTCTTGCGGGCGGCCGACGTGGAATTCGAGGCGGGTCCGAAGGTCGATTCGACCACCCCTTTATTGACACTATGTCAACAGTGTGGATGATAGGTGGAGTCGGATCCGCTCGCGGGTCGCACTTCATCGATCGGGAGAATCACGATGACGCAAGGATCTACCGCAACCCGGACCGCAGAACGACGGTCCCCGTGGATGGACGACGAATTGGAGGCCGTGGCCGACCTGGCAAGGAACTTCTTCGCCAAACACGTCACACCGCATCAGAAACGCTTCGCGTCCCAAGGTTTTCCCGACAAATCCGCATATCGAGAACTCGGGGCGCTCGGGCTCGCCGGCATGTCGATCCCCACCGAGTACGGCGGCGGAGGAGGAACTTTCGCGCACGACGCCGTGCTGTTCCACGAGCAGGTCATGGCGGGTGATCATTCACTCCAACTCGGCGTGCACTCGGGAATCGTGCCGCACTACCTCAATGCCTACGCCGATCACGAGCACAAACTGCGCTGGCTACCGAAGCTGGTGAGTGGCGAGTGGGTGGGCGCAATCGCCATGACCGAGCCCGGCACCGGATCCGACTTGCAGAACATCACCACCCGAGCCGTCCGCGACGGTGACGACTATCTGATCAGCGGCGCAAAGACATTCATCTCGAACGGTCGCAATTGTGATCTGGTGATCATTGCCGCCAAGACCGATCCCAGCCTCGGAGCGCGTGGAGTGTCGCTCATCGTGGCCGAGGTCGACGACAACACACCGGGTTTCGAGCGCGGGCGAATACTCGAGAAGGTCGGACAGAAGGGCCAGGACACCACCGAGCTGTTCTTCGACCGCTTGCGGGTGCCTGCAACAAACCTGCTCGGGGACCGCGAAGGCACAGGGTTTGCCCAGCTGATGCAGCAGCTACTGCCCGAACGATTGATCTGCGGAGTTGCAGCCACTGCGGCAATGGAGCGTGCAGTCGCCCTCACCGTCGAGTACACCAAATCCCGAAACATGTTCGGGCAAAAGCTCTTCGATCTGCAGAACACGCGCTTCGAACTTGCCGAGTGCGCGTCCATCGCTCGTATCTCACGAACGTTCATCGACGACTGCATCGTCAAATACCTTGCCGGGCAACTCGATGCGACTACCGCCGCGATGGCCAAGTACTGGCTCACCGACCAGCAGTGCGCCGTGATCGACCGCTGCGTGCAACTACACGGCGGGTACGGCTACATACTCGAATATCCCATCGCTCAGATGTACGCCGACGCTCGTATTCAGCGAATCTACGCCGGATCGAACGAAGTCATGAAGGACCTCGTGGCGAGATCACTCTGAGCAATCAGGAATCCGCCTCGCACGCCGGCAGAACGTCACGCACGATGGCGAGCAAACTGCGTACCAGCAGAAGGTGCACCTGTTCGCGGTCGAGCGCTCCCGTCACCAACCACTGCTTACTGGCAGCCTTCGCCAAGCCTCCGTACGCCACGATCATCGAATGAACAGCAGCCTCGCTGCCTTCACTCGGTCGAATCTCGAGCGCATCCATCATGCGTCGCGCAGCAACGTCGTCAGCATCCTGCAGGATCCGATCCATCTCGGGATCACGGCGGAGGTCGTCGGACATGACTGTCGAGATCCACATGTCGCGATGACGCCAGGCGACGTCGAGCCACCGATCGATCACGGCGCCGATCCGCTTCTCCTGGCTCGCCGATCGCGGAATGCGGTCCACCGCCACTTCGGGAATGAAGACGAACCGCCGCACGACGTCGAGATACAACTCCCGCTTGGAGCCGAAGTAATGATTGAGCAGCGGACGTCCGACCCCAGCCGCCTTGGCCAACTCGGTCATCGAGACGTCGGCAAAAGACTTCTCCTCGAAAACCTTTGCCGCGCTGACAATGATCTGCTCACGCCGGTCTTCGGGACCGAGACGCCTTCCGCCTGTGGCCGACGCGGACGTCATTCTTTTCTCGCGGGCGTGCTGTTGACCGTCGCCTGCGCCTCGACCATGAGCGAAATGTGCTCCACCAAACGCTTTCGAGAGATCTTGGAGGACGGGGTGTGCGCCTGATAGATGAACGCGAGGGCACCGAACAGCCCCACCGAATTGAGTTCGGAGTTCGCGGAGTCGGTTGCCTCGCCGCCGTACATCAGCTCGAGCGACGCGGAAATCGGATTCGTGAACTCCGCCATCAATTCTCGCCCTCGATCCCACAGCGCAGGTTCCGCCTGGGATTCGACGAACATGATGCGTCCACGTCGAGGATCTTTGAATACGTAGTTGGTGAAGGCCTTCACCACGTGGCGGATCAGGGCCGACGGTTCGGAAGGCGCCGCCTCGAGAGCGTCCAGAATAGTGTCACGCGCACCGAGAACGACCTCGTCGAGCACGGCGACCAGCAGTTCGTCACGGTTGGCGAAGCTCTCGTAGAAGTACCGTTCGGTCAGCGCGGCCTCGCGGCAGGTCGCACGCATGGTCGCGGCGGCCGCTCCCTCGGTGCCCATGATCTGCAACCCGGCTTCGATCAGCTGTGTCCGGCGCGCGGCGCGGCGATCTTCCGGTTCCTGCCCACGCCACCTGCGCGGTCCGGTGCGCCGAGCCTCGGTATCCGTCATGTCCCCATGTTCTCACTGACCGGCAGCGCTCTCGACCTCAGGTTATCGCGGCGACCTCGGCAAGCGAACTGACATCGCCCGATGTCAATCAGTTGAATTCTGACATCAACCGCTGTTGACATCACTTGATGTCAGACTTACTCTTCGTTCAGTTGTTCACGCACCAATCAGGAGGCGTCACACATGGTCGACATCGACCCAACCTCGGGGCCATCGGCCGGTGACGAGGAAACTCGAACTCGCCGAACACGAGTCGTCGTCATCGGAGCCGGTTTCGGCGGCATCGGAACGGCTGTCCGCTTGAAGCAGTCCGGGATCGACGACTTCGTCGTTCTGGAACGTGCCGCGGAGCCCGGGGGAACCTGGCAGGTCAATACCTACCCCGGTGCACAGTGCGACATCCCGTCGATTCTGTACTCGTTCTCATTTGCGCCCAATCCGAACTGGACGCGGCTGTATCCGCTACAGCCCGAGATCTACGACTATCTCCGGGATTGCGTCCATCGCTTCGGACTGGCCGGTCATTTCCACTGCAACCAGGACGTGACAGAAGCTTCGTGGGACGAGCAAGCCCAGATCTGGCGGGTACACACTGCGGAAACCGTGTGGGAGGCACAGTTCCTGGTCGCGGCCACCGGCCCGTTCAGTGCCCCCGCCACACCCGACCTTCCCGGGCTCGAATCGTTTCGTGGTCAGATGTTCCACACCGCGGACTGGAACCACGACCACGACCTTCGCGGTGAGCGGATAGCCGTGGTCGGCACCGGCGCCTCTGCGGTGCAGATCATCCCCAGACTGCAACCGCTCGCGGACACGTTGACCGTGTTCCAGCGGACACCGACGTGGATCCTGCCGCACCCGGATCAGCCGATGACCGGCTGGCCGAGCGCTCTCTTCGAGCGGGTGCCGCTCACCCAACGACTGGCACGCAAGGGACTTGACCTGCTCCAAGAAGCCCTGGTACCCGGATTCGTGTACAAGCCGTCACTGCTCAAAGGGCTGGCCGCACTCGGCCGAGCACACCTTCGCCGGCAGGTGCGGGACCCGGAGCTTCGCGCAAAGCTGCTCCCCCACTACGCATTCGGATGCAAGCGTCCGACGTTCTCGAACACCTACTATCCCGCGCTGGCGTCACCCAATGTGGAGGTGGTGACGGACGGAATCGTCGAGGTGCAGGAGCGCGGAGTCCTCACCGCGGACGGCGCCTTCCGGGAAGTCGACACCATAGTCATGGGAACCGGCTTTCGTATGGGAGACAACCCGTCGTTCGACATCATCCGGGGCAAGGACGGCCGCAGCCTCGCGCAGACGTGGAACGGCAGTGCCGAGGCCTTCCTCGGCACCACCATCAGCGGGTTTCCGAACTTCTTCATGATCCTCGGCCCCAATTCCGTGGTCTACACCTCGCAGGTCGTCACGATCGAAGCGCAGGTCGAGTACATCGTGAGCTGCATTCTTCAAATGGACGAGGGCGGCATCGGCAGTATCGACGTCCGGGCAGACGTGCAGAGAGAGTTCGTGCGCGCGACCGACCGCCGACTCGCCACCAGCGTATGGAACGCCGGCGGGTGCAGTAGTTACTACCTCGTCGACGGCGGCCGCAATTACACCTTCTATCCCGGATTCAACCGATCCTTCCGCACCAGGACCAAACGAGCCGACCTCGCTCACTACGCGCAAGTACAACCCGTCTCGTCCGAATCACTCACCACTGCCCGAGAAACCGTGAGGAGCCGATAATGCTCGGCATCAACGCCTTCCGAGGCACACCCGTCGTCGCACCGTCCGGCGCGCGCCGCTACACCGACGAAGCACATGCGATCGCCGCCCGTGACGTCGAATTCGACTGGGACGGCGTACCACTGCATTACGTGCCGAACGAACCGATGGTCACCCACGTCATCAACTTCATGCATCTCGTGTTGCCCGAGGGAGAGCGGGCCATGTCCGCAACGCTCGCCGAAGCGCTCCCGCTCATCGAGGACCCCCGCCTGCACGAAGAGGTGGTGGGATTCGTCGGACAGGAAGCAACACACGCGTCGTCGCACAAAGGTGCACGCGAGCATCTTGCGGACCTCGGCATGGACATGAAACCGATGTCACGCCGGATGGACTGGCTCGTGGACAAGATATTGGGCGACAAAGGATTGACCGGAAAAGCCAAGCACGCCTGGCTCTGTGAACGTCTCGGCTTGTTTGCCGCGATGGAGCATTACACGGCGGTGGTCGGGGAATGGCTGCTCACCGATCCCGCCCTCGAAGATGCCGGCATGCACCCGACGATGCTCGACATGGTCAAGTGGCACGGCGCCGAGGAAGTCGAGCACCGCAACGTGGCCTTCGACGCCTACATGTACGTGGACGGTAGCTACGCCAGACGCGTTCGCACGGCGCTGCTCGCCAGCTTCACGTTGTTCGTGTTGTTCATCGCCTCGATGAACTACCTCTTCCGGCAGGACCCGTCGAAGGCGAAGGGCCGCCTGTGGCCTCTGCAACTGATCAGCGCCACTCGCCGCGGCCTGGTCCCGAACATGAAATTCCTGATCACCGAGATTCCTCCGTATCTGCGGCCGAGCTTCCATCCGTCCCAGATCGGGGACATGGACGTAGCCATGCGCTACCTCGCTCGCTCACCTGCCGCCAATCGTTCTTCCGAAAAGAGTGAAGGATGAACAAGACGACTGCCGACCGTCCTCACGACGCACAAGACTTCACACCGACCCGGTCGTTGAGGATTGCCGCACAGGCGACGAGCGCATACCGTCGAATCTTTGCGTCAAGTCCTGCAGCGCAGATACTTTCGCGTCCCAACCCGGTCCGCTACAGCGGATTCGACATGACGCTGGACGTGAAGTCCGTCCGGTTCGAGTGCGCAGACGTCCTGAGTGTCACCTTGACCCCGAGGGAAGGAATCACCCTGCCGTCGTGGATTCCCGGCGCTCACCTAGACGTCATTCTCCCCTCGGGAAGGCAACGACAGTATTCGTTGTGCGGAGACCCTGACGACTTGACCTCGTATCGGATCGCCGTCCGGCGGATCGACGAAGGCGGGGGCGGCTCCCGCGAGATACACGAGTCGCTGAAACCCGGAATGGTTGTCGACGTACGAGGGCCGCGGAATGCATTTCCTTTTGTCACTGCTCCGTCGTACCTCTTTGTTGCGGGCGGAATCGGGATCACTCCGATACTTCCCATGGTGCAACGCTGTCACCGCCGCGGAGTCCCGTGGCGATTGGACTATCTCGGACGAACTCGGGCAGCTATGCCATTCCTGAACGAGATCGAGGAGTATTCCAGCGGCCGGGTAACCATCCGACCCGACGACGAGCTGGGTCCGACGGATATCGGAACACTCGTCGCTGCTGCGGATCCCGGTGCCGCGGTGTACACGTGCGGACCGGTTCCGCTGATGAACACGGTGCGTGCGGCAACTTTCGCCGCCAACCCGACCGGATCGGTGCACAGCGAGAGGTTCTCCCCACTCCCGGTAGTCGACGGCAAGGAGTTCACGGTGCATCTGGCGCGCACCGGTCTCACCGTCGATGTGGGCGAGTCCGAAAGCGCCTTGGCTGCAATACGACGCGTACTTCCCGGAGTAGCGTATTCATGCCAACAGGGCTTCTGCGGTACATGCAAGGTCCGGGTGCTCTCCGGGACCGTCGAGCATCGAGACACCCTCCTCACCGAATCCGAACGTACTGGTTCGATGTTGACCTGTCGATCACGTTCCACCGGTGGGCCTTTGGTGGTGGACCTGTGAAGGGAAAATTCTCTCTTTCTGCGGCCGACGCAGCCTTCATCCGCTCCGCTCCGCTGGTGATCACTCACCGGATCGAATCCGAAGCGACATGTGAAAGCTTGTGGCAGACGTTGACCTCGGACGGAGCGCTCACGTCGTGGGCGCACGGGATCACCGGAGCCGACTGGACCTCGGACAGACCATTCGGCGTCGGGACTACGCGAACCGTGCGAGCCGGCGCTTTTGCTGCACTGAACGAGCGATTCTTCCGCTGGGACGAGGGGCGCCGGATGTCGTTCTACGTGGAGTCGGCGTCACTTCCGGGGTTCAAACGCTTCGCTGAAGATCTGGTGTTGGAACCGACTTCGACTGGCAGCCGCCTCACCTGGACGTTCGCTGTGCAAGCGCAGCCGTGGTTCGCCCCCATTCTGACTCTGTCCCGACCGATCCTCCAACGCGTCACCCGCGGCTGGGCCGACGGCGCCGTCCACCACACACTTCAAGGAACTCCACGATGACGGCGACCGAGATCGACACGACCACACAGGCGTCCGACGACACGGTGACACAGGCAGTGCGCGACGCCCGTACTGCTTCCGAATGGTGGGCAGAACTGACATTCGAGCAACGCGCTCGTCGACTGGATCGGTGGCGAGGAATCATCGCTCGTCGCGCATCCGAACTCGCCGACGTCGTGCACCGGGACATGGGCAAGCCGCACCCTGACGCGATGCTCGAAATCGCCATGGCACTAGAACATCTCGCGTGGGCGTCGAAGAATGCCCGAAAGGTATTGGGCAGGCGCAGCGTCCGCTCCAGTTTGTTGACGGTCAATCAGGCCGCCTCGGTGGAGTATCGACCTCTCGGGGTGATCGGTGTGATCGGTCCGTGGAACTATCCGGTCTTCACCCCACTCGGTTCGCTCTCGTTCTCGCTGGCTGCAGGCAACGCCGTGGTCTACAAGCCGAGTGAGTTCGCACCGGCAGTCGGGCAATGGTTGGGCCGCGCCTTCGCCGAGGTCGTCCCTGAACATCCTGTGCTGCAGGTCGTCACGGGCGATGGTTCGGTCGGCGCGGCACTGTGCCTGGCCGGTGTCGACAAGATCGGGTTCACCGGATCGACCGCGACGGGCAAGAAAGTCATGGCAGCGTGCGCCGAGACCCTCACACCGGTATTGATGGAATGTGGTGGTAAGGACGCGCTCATCCTTGATGCCGACGGAAATGTCGGTGCCGCCGCGGATGCTGCGGTGTGGGGAGCATTGTCCAACTCCGGTCAAACCTGTCTGGGCGTCGAGCGTGTATACGTGCACGAACATGTCTACGGCGAGTTTATCGACAAGACAATCACTTTGGCTGCCCGAGTTCATGCGGGTCCGGGTGCCGAAGACAAGATCGGTCCGATCACCATGCCCTCGCAAGTGGCTGTAATCCGGCGCCACATCGACGACGCGATGTCGCGGGGTGGACGTGTCGTTCTCGGAGGGCTCGGCTCGATCTCCGGCCAGTACGTGCAACCGACCATCATGGTCGACGTCCCCGAAGACAGCCTCGCCGTCACGGAGGAAACTTTCGGCCCGACGATGACGATCACCAAGGTCGCCTCGATGGACGAGGCGGTGGAGTTGGTCAATGCGTCGCCATACGCATTGGGAGCAAGCGTGTTCGGCAAGGACGGAGCGGCTGTTGCCGATCGGCTCCGATCCGGAGGAGCGTCGGTGAACTCTTACGTGATGTATGCCGCGGTTCCCAACCTGCCACTGGGTGGGGTCGGAGCATCTGGTTTCGGACGCGTTCACGGCCCAGATGGTCTGAAGGAGTTCACCTACGCTCGTTCGACGACTCGGCAACGATTCCGTTCGCCCCTACCACTGACGACGTTTCGAAGGACCGCCCGAATCGACTGGCTGGTCAAGGTTCTCATCCGCGCGCTACACGGAAGGCACTGAAGCAATGACGGGACGCTTGTCCGCAATTGCGGGAACAGTCCGCGATCTGGGCATTCCACTGCCCGGACGCCGAATCGACTACGACGTCGCCGGGAAGGTCGTACTGATCACCGGTGGAGGCGACGGTATCGGTGCAGCGCTGGCGCGCACTCTCCACCGGCGTGGGGCCGCCGTGGCACTGGTCGACGTCAACGAGAGTTCATTGGCAACGGCCGAGCGCTCATTCGAGTCACAGCGAGTCGTGACGGTGACGGCCGATGTCCGAGATCGGGACGGCATGACCGCAGCCGTGCAAACGATCATCGAGCAGCTGGGCAGAATCGACGTCGTAGTGGCCAACGCCGGAATCACCCCTCCCCCGGCAACATTGCGCCAGATCGATCCCGACGCCTTCGATCGTGTGCTCGACGTCAATCTCACCGGCGTCTTCAACACCGTGCATCCGACCATCGACGAGGTGATCCGCAACAGTGGGCACATCGTCGTCGTGTCATCGGCGGCGTCGTTCGCCCCCGGTTTGGGCGGCGCTTCGTACATGATCAGCAAGGCTGGGGTCGAAGCGCTCGGCCGGGCGCTGCGTCTCGAGGTTGCCGGCTACGGCGCTACTGCCGGCATCGCGTACTTCGGGATGGTGGATACACAACTTGCACGCGCCACACTCGACGACGACGAGATCGGCCGCAAACTCGACGCTCGACTACCCGGTCCCCTCCGTCATCGAATCTCCCCGGACCGTGCCGCCACCGTGATCGCCGACGCGATCGCGCGCCGCGCCGCCCGGACCCTTGCCCCCGCTGCCTGGGAACCCTGGGCGTGGGGACGCGGATTCATCAATGTCCTTGCCGACGGTTACCTGGCAAAAGACAAACAGGCACACGACCTGATCCGCGAACTCGAAGACAGAACCACCGCTGCGGCCCCGACGAATGCATCAGCCCTGCCAAAGGCATCCAGGAGAACATCATGACTACGTTGTGTGCAGCCTTCCAGCGAGTGTCGGCGGTAGCGCCCGACGCGGTGGCTTTGCGAGACATCGGCGATGCGCGAACACTGACGTGGCGCGCGTACGGCGAACAGGTTCGCGATGTTGCCGCGGGATTGGCCGGAATCGGCGTGGGACATGGCGATACGGTTGCATTGATGATGAGTAACCGCATCGAGTTCTACCCGATCGACGTCGGCGCCCAACACCTCGGCGCGACATCCTTCTCCATCTACAACACGTCGGCACCCGAAGCCATCCAGTACATCCTCGCCAATTCCGGTGCGCGAGTGCTCGTCTGCGAGGCCCAGTACGTGGATACCGTTCGCCGCTCCGGTGCCACACTCGACACGATCGTGGTCGTCGACGCGCAACCGTCTGCCCAGCAGTCCGGCACCCTGACGCTGGAGCAGATGAAGTCCTCTGCTGCCGCCGATTTCGATTTCGAGAGCACCTGGCGTGCGGTGAAACCGAACGACGTCGCCACGTTGATCTACACCTCCGGCACGACCGGCAACCCCAAGGGCGTCGAGACGACTCATGCCTGTCTGTTGTTCGAAACCACCGCCGTCAGTGCTGTACTCCCCGTCGAGTTCGGTGACCGCATCACCTCGTACATGCCGTCGGCGCACATCGCCGATCGGCTCACCTGCCTGTACATGCAAATGGTGTTCGGCACCCAGATCACTGTCGTGCCGGATCCGAGCCAGGTAGCGGCTGCGCTTCCGGACTGTCGCCCCACGATCTGGGGCAGCGTCCCCCGTGTGTGGGAAAAGCTGAAGGTTGCAGTCGAATCGGCCGTCGCCAACGAACCGGACGACGCGCGGCGAGCGGCATTGCAGTGGGCACTCGACGTCGGTCGCACTCGGCTCGCACACTTGCGAGCCGGTGAAACAGTCCCCGCCGAACTGGAAGCGGACTACGCCCGAGCCGATGCAATGGTCCTCTCCGCTCTGCGTGCGAAACTCGGTTTTGCCGAACTGAAGTGGGCCATCTCTGGCGCCGCACCGATTCCGCCGGACACCTTGGCATTCTTTGCAGCCCTGGGAGTTCCGATCTCGGAGATCTGGGGAATGTCCGAGCTGACATGCATTGCGAGCACCGCACCGGCCGAGCCGACCAAGCTGGGAACGGTCGGAAAGTTGCTTCCAGGCATGGAAATGCGCATCGAGGCGGACGGTGAGCTACTGGTTCGAGGACCGTTGGTCATGAAGGGGTACCGCGGCAAACCGGCAAAAACAGCCGAAGCGATCAGTGCAGACGGTTGGCTTTCGACCGGAGACATCGTCACGGCCGACGCAGACGGATACCTCACGGTGATCGATCGCAAGAAGGAGCTGATCATCAATGCGTCGGGAAAGAACATGTCCCCCGCTGCCATCGAGACCGCAGTGAAGACGTCGTCGTCGTTGATCGGTGAGGTCGTGGCAATCGGAGACGGCCGAAAGTTCAACACAGCGTTGATCACTCTCAGCGCCGACGCCGCGGTCGGAGCGGCACGCTCACTGGGACTTGCGGCCGAGGCCGCGGTACTCGCCAAGGACGCTCGGATCGTCGACATCGTTGCAACTGCTGTCGCCGAGGGAAACTCGCGTCTGTCGAGGGCCGAGCAGATCAAGCGGTTTCACGTACTCACCACGTTCTGGGAGCCAGGCGGCGACGAGCTGACACCGACGATGAAGCTCAGGCGCAAGCCGATAGCCGAGAAGTACGCGTCCGAAATTGCAGCCCTCTATGCGGATTCGGTCGTAGAGGACGTCTACGAGCCTGCGCCCTGCGCATAGATCAGCGTCTCGGTGGCCTTGACCACAAACGTAGCGGCCGATCCCGGAACCAGATCGAGCTCGGCCGCTGCGCTCGCCGTGATGTCGGCAGACAAGCCCGGCTGGCCGGCTTCGTCCTCGGCTCGGACTCGGACGACATCGCCTCGATTTTCGATCTCCGCGATCGTGACCGCAAACGCGTTTCGTGGGCTCCCGTGAGGCGGATCCAGGTAGACCGACACTGCTCGCGGCTCGAAGACTGCCACGGCGGCACTGCCGGCCGGTAGGTCGGTCTCCGTCTGGCCCGCGATATCCACCCCGACCGGACTTCTGAGCATTCCGTCTCCGGCCATCGTGCCGCTGCGCAAGTTGATCCCTGCGATGCGTGCTGCAAATGCACTACGCGGGCGAGTCAGAACTGTTCGTACGTCACCACGTTCGACGACCCGGCCGCCGTCCAGCACGACAACGGTGTCGGCAAGGGCCAGCGCATCCAGAGCATCGTGCGTGACGAGCACGGCCGTGCGATCTCCTGTTCGGAGCACTCTACGCAGCAACGACCGCAATGCCGGGGCGGAGGCGACGTCGAGCGCAGACATCGGTTCGTCGAGCAGGAGTAGTTCGGGTTCAGCAGCCAATGCCCTCGCCACTGCGACCCGTTGCGCTTGACCGCCGGAGAGCTGTGACGGCTTGCGGTCAGCCAATTCGGCGGCGTCGACTGCGTCGAGCCAGTGGCGCGCGGAATCGGCGGAATCGCGACGCGACCGCCCTGCACTGCGCGGCGCGAACGCCACGTTCGCGGCCGCACTGAGGTGGGGAAAGAGAAGTGCCTCTTGCGCGAGTAGAGCAGTGCCGCGCCGATGCGGCGCCAACGCGACTCCCCTACCGGTATCGGTGAGAACGCGAGAATTCAGTTCGATCAACCCACGCCGCGGGTGATGTAGTCCGGCAACCGCCGCCAGTACCGTCGACTTGCCTGCGCCGTTCGGTCCGAGGACAGCGGTCACCTCACCGGCCGCGACGTCGAACGTCGCAACGACATCGCGCTCCGGAATCTCGATGTCGACGTGGAGGCCACTCACAACGAACCCGCCGATCCGCGTCCACGCACCGCAACCACGATGACCACCGCGACTACGACCAACACCAGCGAAAGCGCTACCGCTGCATCCGGATCGGTCTCACGCTGGAGATAGATTTCCAACGGCAGGGTACGCGTGACCCCTTGCAGACTTCCCGCGAACGTCAGCGTTGCACCGAACTCCCCCAGTGCGCGAGCGAAAGCCAGCACTGCCCCTGACACCAGACCGGGAAGCACCAGCGGCAAAGTCACCCGGCGAAGCACGGTGGTCGGGCGGGCTCCGAGCGTCGAGGCTACAGCCTCGTATCGTGTGCCCGCAGTGCGTAGCGCACCTTCGAGGCTGACGACGAGGAACGGTAGCGCGACAAACGTCTGCGCCAGGACCACCGCGGTTGTCGAGAATGCTATCTGGATGCCGAGCACTTCCAACTGCTCACCGATCAACCCTTTGCGCCCGAACGTGTACAGCAACGCGATACCGCCCACCACTGGCGGCAGAACCAGCGGGAGCAGAATCAAGGATCGAAGAACGGACAGTCCCCGAAAATGACTGCGCGCCAACACCGCGGCCATCGGTACCCCGAACAGGATGCACAGCAGCGTGCTCATCGCTGCTGTCTTCAAACTCAGTTTCAACGCGGCAACCGACGATTCGGAAGTCACGAGTTCCCAGAACTGCGACCACTGCACGGTGGCCAGCATCGCCGCCAAGGGCGCGATGACAAACGCCCCGCCGATCAGCGCGGGAAGGTAAATCCATACCGGCAACCCGAGCGGGGCTCGGGCTGACGGTCGTAGGCGTGTCACGGAGCAGCGAATCCCGCGTCACCCAGAACTGCCAAGCCCTTGGGGCCCTTCACGAGATCGACGAACTTCGTTGCCGTTTCCGAATTCTTCGAATCCTTCAGCACCGCAATCTGGTACAGGTTGACCACCGTGGTGGCTTCCGGGAACGCGACGGTCTGAACCTTGTCACCAGCGGACTTCGCGTCGGTGACGTAAACGATGCCGGCATCGGCCTGCCCGGACGTCACCTTGTTGAGAACGTCGGTCACCGACGATTCTTCGCTGACGGGCGAGAGGGTCTCGCCTGTGGCCGTCTCGACCTTCTTCGTAGCCGCGCCACAAGGGACCTGCGGAGCGCAGATCACCAGTTGCGTCCCCTCCTTTGCCAGATCGGCGAACGACGCGATGCCCTTCGGATTGCCCGGCGGCACAACAATCGTCAAGGTGTTGCTCGCGAAGTCCGAGGGCGACCCCGCGACGACGCCGGCGTCGGTGGCCTTGGTCATGTTGGCGGCGTCAGCCGAGGCGAACACGTCAGCCGGTGCGCCCTGAGTGATCTGAGCGACGAGGTCCGAGGACCCGGCAAAGCTGAAAGTGACCGATGAACCGGGGTTCTCGGACTCGAATTCCTTGCCGAGTTCGGTGAAGCTGTTCTTGAGTGACGCCGCCGCGAAGACGGTGATACTTCCCGTGGCACTCTCACTCGAAGTGGTTGTGGTCGGAGCGGCCGACGACGTCTCCGACGAAGAATTGTCGGAGGAACTACAACCGGTCACCAGGGCAAGCGAAAAGGCACCTGCTGCAACAAGTCCGACTACACGCTTCACGAATTTCCTCCAGTATGTTCAAAAACTACGGCGTTTCCACGATGACCGTGGTGGCCTTCACGATTGCGACTCCGATACTCCCGACCTCGAGTCCGAGCTCCCGAACCGCGTCGGTACTCATCAACGAGACGACAGTGAAGGGCCCACACTGCATTTCGACCTGAGCCATCACCTTGTCGGTGACGACCTTGGTGACGAGGCCGGCGAACCGGTTGCGGGCCGAACTCGCACCCGTGAGCGGATCGGCCGGTGCGGGTCCGGCGTTGGACCGGGCGAAGCCCGCCAACTCGGCACCGTCGATGACCTTGCGGCCGGAGTCGTCCGTCGTCGCGGTGAGAAGCCCACCGTCGACCCACCGCCGGACGGTGTCGTCACTGACACCGAGCAGGCCGGCAGCTTCGCGGATTCGAATGTTGGGCACCAGGTGATCGTAGGTCGCAAGTGCGGACCTAACAAGCCGGAATGCTCCGCAGATGCGTGAACTAGTCAATCATGATCACGTATCTGCGGAGCATTGTCGATAGTTGCCGTAGACGAATCAGCGCATCATTCTTCTGCCCAGGGCACACGGCAGGAGTCGGTGCTGAACCCCTGCTCGGTAATCCCCAACGCCGAATACATCCGGGCGCGCATGTTTTCGAGCCCGATCTGATAGGTCAGTTCCACGACGCCCGCTCGCCCGAACCTGCGCTCGAGATCCGCGACCTGTTCGTCCGTCACCCCGTTCTCCCCATGGGGGTCACCGGTCATGGCGTCGGCGTAGGCGATCGCGGCCCGCTCGTCTTCGCTGTACTTCGATGAATCCCGGTAGTTCGCGATCTCTTTCAACTTGTCGATGTCCAAACCGTCCAAGCGCGAGAGCATCGTCCCGAAGTCGACACACCACGAGCAGCCGACAGTCCAGGCGACGCGATAGACGGCCAGTTCACGAATGTTCGACGGCAGCACCTTCGACGCCTTCTGCACAGCCATTTCGTGGCGGGCAGCCGCTACGAACAATTTCCGATGGTTGGCCAGGACGGCAAAGGGCTCGGGGACTTCGTCGTACTGCCTGGCGGCGAATTTGTATGCCACTTTGATCAACGGACTGGCTTCTGACGGTGTCACTGCGGGAATGCGAGTCATGGCAAGCCTCCGTATGTTCTGGGGCACCGGATTCGATGCTCTCTACAGAGTTGGACGATGGCGGCGATTCAAACGTGACAAGCACCGCGTCCGAGCGGATGTGAGGATGCGGTGTCAGCCGACTAAGCTGCAAAGATGCCTTCGACGCCCCGCAACCGCACCGTCTCGCGTCTGCAGCCGTTCGCATCCACGATCTTCGCCGAGATGACAGCGTTGGCCACACTTCACGACGCGGTCAACCTCGGTCAGGGCTTTCCGGATACCGACGGTCCTGCGGCCATGCTCGAGGTAGCGCGCCGAGCCATCGCCGAGGGCGTCAATCAATACCCGCCCGGTCCGGGCATGCCCGTCTTGCGTCAGGCCATCGCGGAGGATCGGCGCATCCGCTACGGACTCGACAGTGATCCCGACTCCGAAGTTCTGGTCACCGTCGGCGCCACCGAGGCGATCAGTGCTGCGATTCTCGGACTGGTCGAACCCGGCGAAGAAGTAGTGCTGATCGAGCCGTACTACGACTCCTACGCTGCATCCGTCGCGTTGGCAGGCGCTGTACGTCGCACAGTTCCGTTGGTAACCGCGGGAGACGGATTTGCGGTCGATCTCGATGCATTGCGCGGCGCGATCACCGCCAAGACGAAGATGCTGATCGTCAACAGTCCTCACAACCCCACCGGCACCGTATTCACCGATCACGAACTTCGAGCGATCGCCGAACTCGCGTGCGAACGCGACCTGATCGTGTTGAGCGACGAGGTCTACGAGCACTTGGTCTTCGACGGCCTCACCCACACACCGATGGCGTCGCTCCCGGGCATGCGTAAGCGCACTGTCACGGTGTCCAGTGCCGCAAAGACTTTCAATGTCACCGGCTGGAAAACCGGCTGGGCGATCGGCCCGCGCGAACTCATCGACGGAGTCCGTGCCGCCAAGCAGTTCATGTCATTTGTTGCCGGTGCACCGTTCCAACCGGCCGTTGCCTACGCGCTCACCAACGAACAGCCGTGGGTCGTCGAACTTCGACAGAGCTTGCAAGGCAAACGCGACGTGCTCGGTAAAGCTCTGACCGAGGCCGGTTTCACGGTGCATTCCGGTGGCGGCACGTACTTCCTCCTTGCCGACATCAGACCGTTGGGCGAAACCGATGCGGGAGATTTCTGCCGCGCACTGCCCGAGCGGATCGGCGTCGCGGCCGTTCCGGTCGACGTGTTCGCGGACAACCGCGACGATTGGAAGCACCTGGTGCGCTTCGCCTTCTGCAAGCAGGACCACATTCTGTCCGAAGCTGCACGCCGTCTCCACCTGCTCCAAGGAGCAGCGCACCCATGACAGCGCGGACCATCCCGACCGCATTCGTCCACCGCTATCTCGCGTTCTCGCCGGACAACGACGTCGACTTGTCGGGTGCACTGCGCGCTGCCGGGATCGACCTCGAGACACTGTCCGACCCGCGCGCCCGGCTGACCCCGACTCAGGTCACCACGTTCATCCAATCCACCTGGCAGATCACCGACGACGAATTGTTCGGCCTCGGATCCGCCCCGGTCCCCCGTGGCACTTTCCGATTGATCTGCCTGACGTTGATCCATTGCCCTGATCTCGGATCGGCCTTCGCTCGAATGTCCGACGTGATCCGTGCGCTACCGGCTCTGGCCCCACTGTCGATCGAGAAGGGCGAGGAAAGCACTCGGGTGAGTTTCGCTGTCCGAGCTCGCGAAGGCGTCGCCGAACCTGATGTCGCAGAACGTGTCACAACCGATTTCGTCCTGATCTTGCTGCACCGATTTTCCGCATGGTTGATCGGAAAGCGCGTCCGACTTCGGGCGGTCGAGTTTCCGTACTCGGCACCGGATGCACGGTTGGCGCAGGACTACGACTACATCTTCGGAGCGCCGGTCACCTTCGGCGCGAAGCGCGCGGCACTGGAGTTCGACAACTCGGCCATGCGTGCACCGATCATCCAAACCGAGGAGACGTTGGAGGAGTACCTCCGAGAATCTCCGATTCAGCTCATGTCCGAACGTGATTACGACAGCACTGCGTCGGCGCAGGTACGACGGGTCCTGGAACTCGGGGTGAAGGGGCGAACCTCCACGGCCGAGGAGATCGCGGAGATGCTCTCGATCAGCGTTCCCCATCTGCGTCGACTGCTGCGGCGTGACGGAACATCACTCAATCAACTACGCGAGGAAGTGCTCCGCGACGTAGCCATCGCTGGTTTGCGGCGCGGAGAATCCGTCGAAGTACTCTCGGCGCGATTGGGGTTCTCCGAGCCCAGCGCCTTCCGTCGGGCCTTCAAACGATGGACCGGCGACACTCCGAGTTCGTACCGCTAGCTGACGCAGAACTCGTTTCCTTCGGGATCGGTCATCGTGATCCACACGCTCGGCCCCTGCGCACCTCGGTGCAGGATCGTCGCCCCCACCGTCTCGAGGTGCGCTGCGACATCCTCGCGCTTGTCGCCCACTCGTATGTCGAAATGGAGCCGGTTCTTCACCGTCTTCGATTCCGGAACCAGTTGGAACAGAACGCGGGGACGTTCGGGATGCTCCGGATCGCTGATGGCCGCACCTTCGCGCCAGACGAGGACTCCCTCGAATGTCGTGGTGTCGGATTCCTTGGCGTGACCAGCGGCGACGAGGCCCCTGATGAAGTCTTCGTCGCTGGGCTCCGCTGCCCACCCGAGTGCTGCGGCCCACCACTTCGCCTGTTCGTGCGGATGTGCCGAATCTACTGTGACTTGAAATTCGTATCCCATGTTCCGACGTTAACGCCGACCACCGACACCTAGTGAAGGTTCAGCCGAGCCCGGGAGTCAGTCGACGCTCTTGATGGTCTTCATGGTGATCAACGATGTCACCCGCGAGACAGCCGGAAGCCCGCTGAGCTTGGTGACCATGAAGTTCTCATACGTCGCGAGATCTTTCACCGCGACCCGAATGAAGTAGTCGGGAATTCCGAACAACCGCCGACATTCGATCACTTCGTCGAAGGCGGCGACCTGGGATTCGAAGTCCTCGATGGTGGCCTGGTCGTTGACTCCGATCTCGGCGGTGACGATCACCTGAAATCCTCGACCGAGCGCTTCCTGACTGACGATCGCCCGGTACCCGGTAATGATTCCGTCGGCTTCGAGCTTCTTCACCCGACGCAGGCAAGGTGAGGGTGTCAGACCCACCAGATCCGCCAACTCGGTGTTGGTCAAACTCGAGTCCTGGCGTAGGTGAAACAAAATTGCGTCATCCATGGCATCCATCGCACTATTATTGCGCACTGTTCAATATGTGGGCATTCTGAGCAATCGATCACCTCGATCTTTGTTATAGATTTGCGTCGTGATCGAACCAGCATCGTCGACGGCCGCACCGGCCGTCGAACTCCCACCGCGAACCCCGGCGTGGCGGCACGCCTTCCAGCTGTCGCTACCGGTTGGATTCGGCCTGCTCCCACTCGGGATCGCACTTGGCGTTCTTGTGGTCCAACAAGGGCTCAGCCCTTGGTGGGCAGTCGCTTTCACCTCGCTGATCTACGCAGGATCGCTGGAGTTTCTCGCGGTCGGAATGGTCGCGGCCATGACACCGCTGCCGTACGTCGCTCTGACCGCACTGCTGGTCAACTTTCGACATGTGTTCTACGCCTTGAGTTTTCCGCTGGAAAAGATTCGCAACCCCTTCGCCCGCTTCTACAGCATGTTCGCGCTGACCGACGAGGCCTATGCGATGTCGGTAACTGCCGATCCCAAGGCACTCACCGGACGCGTCATCGTCTACTCCCAGCTGTACCTGCACGGCTACTGGATCGGTGGCGCGATCCTGGGCGCGACGGCAGGACAGTGGATTCCGGATTCGATCGTCGGCCTCGACTTCGCCCTGACGGCGTTGTTCGTCGTCCTCTCGATCGAAGCGATTCGCGCACAAAACGGATTCGCGGTGCCGGTCGCCGCGGTCACCTGCGCTCTGGTCGCCCGGCTCGCAGCGCCGGACCACATGCTGCCAATTGCGATGGGCGCCTTCGTGCTCTTCCTGATCGGGCGCTTTGTCTACGACTCACGAAAGGCGAAGATCGATGCCTGACACCTCGTACATCTTTGCGGCGGTCGCAGTCATGGCCGTGGTCACCTTCGCGCTGCGCGCAATCCCCTTCGCCGCGCTCATGCCGCTGCGCTCCTCCGCCCTGGTCGGCTACCTCGGCATCTACATGCCGGCAGGCGTCATGTTGATTCTCGTCATGTATTCACTCAAAGGGGTGTCGATCACCGCCCCTTCTCATGGCCTACCCGAACTGATTGCAGTGTGCGCCACGATCGCCGCGCACCTCTGGCGAAAGAATGCCGTCCTGAGCATCGTCGTCGGAACGACGATCTACGTCGCGCTGGTCAATACCGTGTTCGCCTGAGCATTTCCCATCGACGAGCAAAATATCTTTACTCCCGAATGGGCAATTTGTAACCTCCAGGCGCTTATCTGAACAGTTGAACACTTATACGATTTCAGTAGCGTGGCCGCCGGCCGCGACTGAAAGATCGGTGAGGTTCGATGTCCACGACAATGACCACGACGGGCACCCGAATCGCCGGCGCTTGGCACAGTCTGGATCGAGGCCAGCGTCGAAGCATCATCGGAATGACCGTCACCGTCGTTGCACTCAACGTCGTCGGGTGGGCAGTTCTTCTCGGTCTGGTTGTCCCCGGCCACTACACGATCGAAGGCAGTGTCTTCGGCATCGGACTCGGTGTCACGGCGTACACGCTCGGCATGCGCCATGCTTTCGACGCCGATCACATCGCCGCCATCGACAACACCACTCGGAAGTTGGTGGCGGACGGCAAGAAACCGATGTCCGTCGGTTTCTGGTTTTCACTCGGACACTCCACCATCGTCTTTGTTCTCGTCGCACTTCTGGCGTTGGGTGTGCGGCAACTTGCCACCAGCCTTTCCGACGACAACTCCGATCTGGAAAAGTGGACCGGCTTGTTCGGCACAACCATTTCCGGAACGTTCCTGATCTTGATCGGCCTCCTGAATCTTTTCTCTCTCATCGGAATTCATCGGGTGTACACGAAGTACAAGGCCGGAACCTTCGACGAGGAACAACTCGAGAAGGAACTCGACAGCCGCGGCGCCCTGAACAAGATTCTGGGCCCGGTGATGAAGATGGTTCGCAAGCCCTGGCACATGTACCCGGTCGGTCTGCTGTTCGGATTGGGATTCGACACCGTCACCGAAGTCGGGCTGTTGGTGATCGCCGGCGGCGCGGCGGCGACAGGGCTCCCGTGGTATTCGATCCTCGTTCTGCCGATCCTCTTCTGCGCCGGGATGTCGCTTTTCGACTCGATCGACGGATCGTTCATGAATTTCGCCTACGGTTGGGCATTTGCTCAGCCGGTCCGAAAGATCTACTACAACATGGTGATCACCGGACTCTCGGTGGCAGTCGCCCTGCTGATCGGGTCCCAGGAAATCATCTCGATCTTCACCGACAAACTCGACATCCACGACGGGATTCTCGGCGCAATCGGGAACTTGGATCTCGGCGCGATGGGCTTCATCATCGTCGGACTCTTTGTTGTCACCTGGCTGATCGCCCTCCTCGTGTGGCGGTACGGCCGCATCGAAGAACGGTGGCAGGCTCAGTCCGGTGCAGCAGTAGCCCGACGAGCGACAGCAGACGAAGCGATGTGAGTTCGACTCGGTCTACGCAGAATCATGGGCCACCCGAAAGCGAATAGCTGATGTACGTCTCGCCCCATTTCAGGTACGCGCTCGACGTCGCCTGGCCGCGGATCTGGTCGTTCTGCCACTGGTAGACAGCGCGCCACGGAAATACGGAACTCACTTGTTCCAAGGTGTACTGCTCACGATGGCCCTGCGCGAATCGCTGTTCGAGATCTTCACGAGTGCGCGGCGGGAAATTGCTGATCAGGTAGGTCCGGCCGAGAGACTCGATGCGCCCTGGCGGCGCAAAGACATCAGCGCTGCGATAAGTGAAGGCCAGATACAGGTAGGCCGCCACCACAATCGTTGCCAGCGCTACCGCGCCGATCTTGATTGCACGTCGAAGCAGGGTCGGCATGGCTCACAGTACAATCCAATTCTCCTGTCGAGCACATTCAGTGCGTTTCCCACATTTATCGAAAGACGCATCCCGCGGAGTTGGCGAGATGCAATAGTGGAGTTCGAACGGGGTGAGCCCCGGCTAGGAGAAAACGGTGCGGATACGTCATGCGGTAGTGGGTGTGGCAATCACGGGACTTGTTCTTGCAGTGGCAGGCTGCGGTGGCGGCGACGGCGAAGCTGCCGAAGGACCAGGCATCGCCGTGGCGGCGGAAACCAAGCAAGTTCCCGACCGGGTGACCGTGCATCGACCTGGCCTCATCGACACCAGCATTTCCCCGTTCGACGTGCCTGCATGGCCAGGCCCGCACCCCTCCGAATTCCTCGAGCCCAACCCGCCGTCGGGCGAGAGCGGTGAGATCGCCGGCGACCAAGCCGCGACAACGTACGCGGCCTCGCTCGACAACCCCGACGCACTATGGAATGTCGGTGGCACGGTGCAGTGGCTGGTTGTCGAGCCGATTCCCTGAAGGTCTTCCATCTAGGTCTCCGCTCTGACCGACTCCAGACGATCTTTGCGAGTTCAGTCCCGCGACAACGCTGCACAGAATTCGCCGGGTTGGTCGACATGCAACCGCAGCCCACCGATCGTGGTGGGAGTGGCCTTCGAGAGCCGTTTCGGGAGCGTGACCGAGAGCGGTTGATCGAAGTCGACATCCACGACAGTGCCGTCGGGCCCCGGCAGAACCAAGCGATCGTCGACAATCGCATTTGCTGTCTCACCGAATCTTCGGACCATGCTCGCCCGCGAAATCCGTGATCGGTCCACCTCGACTCGAATGCCCGTGCCGGAACGAAACACCACCGTTCGAGCGGACACGAGATGCGGGTGCACGACGCGTCCGGCAAGCCAACCGCCAATCGCAATCAGCGACAACACCGTTGCAACGAGCAGCACGACGCGAAGCCACTGCCACGGCACCAGGAAGTGAATCGCCACGGCCTCGATCACACTCGCCGCAACAAATGCCACCGGTATCGACATGGTCCCCCTCGCGTAGCCGAAAGTCGCTGTATCACTGGAACCTCCGTCTCTCCGACCCGTCGAGAGCAACCACAGTGATCGGATCACGCCGTACCGCCTGACATGAGACGTGTTGCGACGCGCGCGACCACTTCACGTTGCGCTGGATCAGGCACCAGATCCGCGATCCCAACCGAGAATCCCACGCCTGCGGAGTCTCCGTCTGCGTACACATCGCCGAGCACCCCGTCCAGTGATTCCTCCAGTTCGTCCGACAAGTACGCGATCTCGTCTACAACCTCGGCTACCTCGCGCCCAGCCAGAGCGGCGAAACGACGGTACAGATCGACAATTCTCTTCCGGTCGCCCTCGTCGGACAGCAATCGCGCAGCCGTGGAGAACAGTTCGTGTGGCGCTGCTCCCGAGATCGCCACCAATTCCCACATGTCGCGTTCACGCTCGAACAGACGCCGAACCGAATCCGTCGGGGACGACGCGATCAACTCGTCGAACGCAGACAGCAACTCCACCGGAAGCGGCGAGACCACCCGGCCGGCGCCACGCGCCGAGAGCATTTCCTGGAGGCGCACTCGCTGGTCTGCGAGGACTCGTTGTTTCCGGTCTATCTCCGCGATCAAGGAGGAAAGATCTTCGGCGAAGTCGTCCGGTTCTCGTGCATCGATCGGCGTCGGTTCGATCATCGCGGCAATGGATCCGAGTGGAACGCCGGCGGCGGTGAGCCAACGAATGCGCATCAGCCTGACCAGATCGGGAAGTTCGTAAGTTCTGTAACCGTTGGACAGTCGTCTCGGCTCGGCCAGCAACCCCAGTCGGTGATAGTGCCGAACGGTCCGCGGAGTGGTGCCTGCCGCACTGGCCACGTCGCTGATTCGCATACGAACAGCATTAACTATGACGCTACGTCATAGTCAAGGCCCGGCATGTCGGGCCTTGAGGCATAAGGTCCTGTTCTTCCTGTGTGGAGTTTCGCAGACGAATTTCGCGGGTATTGATCACTTGCGGCGGCGATTTCCAGAGCGAGGGGTCAGCCGCGCAAGGTCTGCCCCCGGCTGTCACTCGCCGGGCGGCGGGCCGCCAAAACCAGCGGGCCGCCAGAAACTATCTGTGCCAGGCGATGATTTCGATGCAAACGACACGACTCGACACCATCCTGATTCTGATCGTCGGGACGGCAATCGGACTGAGCGTCTGGCTGGCTACGCAGGAACCATTCGCGTCGATCGGACTCGGAATCGCAACGGTAGTGATCTGCTGGATCTCTTGCTCGATGATCCATGGCTTCCCACACCGATCGACGAAGGACATGCGTCCGCGCGAGAACCAGGATCGCGAGTCACCGAAACGGCGCTGACGCCGCGTAGGGATGAGGCCAACCGTGGAGGCCCGGACACAGCGAAGTGAGTGGTTCACCTACCGCAGGTGAACCACTCACTTTCGGTCAGAGGATCACACCTCGTCAGGTCGCCAGGTCGTGACGGCCCAGATCACAGCGACGTCGAGGGCGATGATCACGATCGACCACAGCGGGTAGTACGGCATCCACAGGAAATTCGCCACGATCGAAAGTGCCGCGATGACGAATGCCATCCCGCGGGCCCACGCCATGCCGACGAACAATCCCAGCGACACCGCGATGCCGATGATTCCGAGCACGATGTGGATCCAACCCCATGTCGTGACATCGAATTCGAAGGTGTAATTGACTCCGACGATCAGCAGATCGTTGTCCGCGAGAGCCGCGATGCCCTGCAGCAACGCGACGATTCCCGCGACGAAGAGCAGGCATGCTGCCGCCACCGTGGTCCCGATGGCAAAGCCTTGTCGGACAGGGTGGTTCGCATGAGATTGGTGCGAAGCAGTCATGACATCCCCTTCTTCGGCGAAATAGCGTGAGAACAGTATTCAAAGGTTCACGCCGCCGGACATCACCCAGCAAGGATGAACAGCCGTCCAGCACTGCAATCAAATTTCATGGGAACATATGTTCGATTTCGGTGTACGGTGGAGTCTATGACCGCCACGATGCAACCGTCTCTGTTCGACAACGGTGACCTGGGCGTCTCTTTGGGCGATCTCGAGGGCACGGTGCAGAGACGTATCCTCACCGCCGGCGCATGGGTCGACCATCGCCCGGCCTGGCTGACCGGATCGGAGGCCGTGTTCGACAATCTGGAAGCTACGGTGCCGTGGCGTTCCGAACGGCGTCAGATGTACGACCGCGTTGTCGACGTCCCTCGTCTGGTGTGTTTCTACGCAGAGAATCAACCACTGCCGGACGCACTTCTCACCGAAGCCAAAGACGCGCTGAGCAGTCACTACTTCGACGAACTCGGCGAACCATTCGCCACGTCGGGTCTCTGTTTCTATCGCGACGGTTCCGACAGCGTTGCCTGGCACGGGGACGATACGGGACGAAGTCGCACCGAGGACACGATGGTGGCCATCCTGTCTCTCGGTGCGGCTCGCCCGCTCCTATTGCGCCCTCGTGGGGGCGGCGAATCCATCCGCTTCAATCTCGGACACGGAGATCTACTCGTCATGGGCGGATCCTGCCAACGCACGTGGGAACACTGTGTCCCGAAGAGTGCGCGGGCCCTCGGGCCGAGAATCAGCGTTCAATTCCGCACTCGCGGAGTTAGATAGCGTCGCGGAGTTCGTCTCGCAGCGCCTTCCGATTGAGCTTGCCGACGGCCGTCTTCGGTATGGATTCTGCGAAAACAACCCGACGCGGCTTCTTGTACGACGCCAGTCGCTCGCTGACGTGCGCGACCAATGATGCTTGCAGTACGTCGTTTTCGACGGTCCCGTCCTCGAGTACCACCACAGCCGTGACCGCCTCCACCCACTTGGCGTCGGCGGTACCCACCACGGCGACCTCACGGACAGACGGATGCGTCAGGAGTGCATCCTCGACTTCACGGGGGTAGACGTTGTATCCGCCGCTGATGATCATGTCCGAAGCTCGGTCCTTCAAGAACAAGAATCCTTCGGCGTCGAACTGACCGATGTCACGGGTGTGAACCCAGCCGTCTTCGGTGAAGGTCTCCGCATTCAGTTCCGGTGCATTGAAGTATCCGGCGATCGCCGATGGCGATCGGATCACGATTTCACCCGGTTCTCCCTGGGGCACTTCGTTTCCCTCACCGTCGAGCAGCCTGATCTCGACGTCGATGGCCGGCTGACCACAGGACAGCAGGCGATCTTCCGTGTGATCTTCGGGCCGTAAGACTGCAATACACAGCGGTGCCTCGGTCTGCCCGTAGTACTGGAGAAAACGGTGTTGCCCCCACGCCTGCATCGCCCGTTCGATGGTGGCCAGCGGCATCGGCGACGCACCGTAGATCACGGATTTCAGACTCGAGATGTCTGCGCTCGCAAAATCAGGGCGTTCGAGGAGCATCTGAATCATCGTCGGCACCAGATTGATTGCCGTAGCCCGATGCTCGGTTATCGAGTCCAAGAAGGTCGACGGGTCGAAACCGGGGAGGATGACGGTCTTACCGCCACGGAGCCAGAACGGAAGCACGAAGACACCGCTGGCGTGAATCAGTGATGCTGCGTGCAACATCGTGTCGTCCTGAGTCGCCGGAAGCAGATTGAGCAGAACATTGCGGCAGATTCCGGCGTAGCTGCGCTGAGTGTGCTGCGCGGCCTTCAGCGTTCCCGTGGTCCCGGAAGTGAACAGCGTCAGGATCACGTCGTCGGGATCTACCTCGACGTCCGGAGTGGCCGAAGACATGCCCTGTGCTCGATCCAACAGCGAAAGCTGCCCCTCCGCACCTGTTTCCAGCCCGACGAACGTCCGATCCGGGAACCTGGCGGACAGTTCAGCAGCTCGGCCGGCAAGGTCAGTACCGAAAACGACGTGCGAGGTGTCGGTGTCCTCGAGCATTCGTGCGTGCTCGTCGAGCGAGAGTCGCGAGTTGAGCGGAACCCTGTTGATGCCGGCTTTGACACACGCAAAATCGACAGGCTCGCTGGCAAGAGAGTTGTTGACCAGCAACGCAACCCGTGCGCCACGCCCGATACCGAGCGCGATGAATGTATGCGCC
>NZ_JAZHFF010000001.1:387874-740611 GCF_036541985.1 Rhodococcus sp. IEGM 1306 | reverse complement strand
CGCTGGCAAGAGAGTTGTTGACCAGCAACGCAACCCGTGCGCCACGCCCGATACCGAGCGCGATGAATGTATGCGCCAATCGGCTGCTGAGTTCGTCCACTTCCGTGAACGTCATCGATCGATCGCCGAAGACGACGGCTGTTCGCGGTCCGTGCTGTCGCGCACCACGGGCGATCAGATCTCGGGTTACGGGCATCATGGTTCAGTTTCCTCGTTCGAATTCGGGTTGTTCTCGAATCGGCCGTGTCGGCCGGCGCCCGCGGCGAACGCAGCAGCGCCGCGCACACCTTCGGCGATGACAATGGGATTTCCTGCGACACCCTCGGCGCGCAGTGCTTCGGCAAGTGGTAGATCAAAAGATCGGTAGGCCGATGCGCGATCCGCGAGCATGCAGAGTTGTGGGAAAGCGGACAACTGGTGCGCAAGCTCCTTGGCTACCTGGAGTGACTGCCCCACTGGAACAACACGATTGGCCAGTCCGAAGGCCAACGCCTCCGAAGCGTCGACCGGGCGACCGGTCAAGATCATGTCGAGCGCTCGCCCCTGCCCGACGATTCGCGGCAGTCGCACGGTCCCGCCGTCGATGAGAGGAACTCCCCAGCGCCGGCAGAAGACTCCGAACACGGAATCCTCCTCGCAGATCCTCAGGTCCGCGAGCAATGAAAGCTCGAGCCCTCCGGCCACTGCGTATCCACTGACGGCGGCGATCAACGGTTTGGACAACACCAACCGACTCGGCCCCATCGGGCCGGTGCCGCCGCCTTCCGGATGCAACTCGTGCACGCGCGCGGGGTCGGAGACTGCGGTCAAATCCGCACCGGCACAAAATGTGCCGCCCGCACCCCACAGAATTGCCACCTTCTGACTCTCGTCCGACTCGAATTCCAGGAAGGCATCACGCAACTGCGCCGCCATCGGCCCGTCCACCGCATTCTTGCGATCAGGGCGATTCATCACGATGACAGTGACGCCACCGTCACGCTCCACATAGACATCGCCACCTGGTCGATCGGAGTCGGTCACGATATTTCCTCACTGCTCGCGGATAAGGTTTCCCGGTACCAACCATGCCACTTGTAACAGAATTTGTCAGGAGTTGTTCAAAAGTTGTTACAAACTGATCGAGGAATGTCCGCAACCCGAGTTGTGCTGGACCTCGCAACAGCGAGCCCGGACACCGAGTTCAGCACCGCTGTGCTGACCCGGGCCGGCGAGATCGTCGGCGTCAGCGCATCGAGCATTCGCGTGGCAACGGGCCGCCTGTGCCGAGAGAACAAACTGCGTCGTACCGCTCGTGGAACGTACGTCCTCAACCCGGACGGCATCCCCACCTACAGCGAGGTCGAGGGGTGGCGAACTCGTACCGATCGCATACACCCCTGGGACGGCACCTGGATCGCCGTCGAGCACTCGGGGCTCAAACGAAGCGACCGCACTGCCGCCCGCCGGCACGATCAAGCGCTGCGACTGGCGGGTTACGAGGAGTGGAAGCCCACACTCGCAGTCCGTCCGAACAATCTCCTCGGCGGCACGGACAGCGCCCGCCGCACTCTCCGCCGACTCGGCGCCGCCCCCGAATCGGCCGTCATGGAAATCGCTCACCTTGCCCCCGAGGATGATTCGACAATCCGCACACTCTGGAACTCGGAAGCACTGTTGGCCGACATCGCCGAGGCCCGTGAAGCACTCACACAGGCGCAAACACGCCTGGCGACAATCAGTCGCGAGGAGGCGGCCCGCGAATCACTTGCTCTGGGCAGCGCGGTGATCGCGGTCATCGTGCGCAATCCGCTCCTTCCGGAAGAACTCGAACCGACACAGCCACTGCGCGAACTGATCTCGCACATGCTCGAGTACCAGGACGCATCTCGCGAACTGTGGCAGTCACTGCTCCGGTTCTGATCGATTTCTCCCAGAAGGTAATTCAGTATGTTGCACGGCCGCCGCTGGCGTCGTACACGGCGCCGGTCGAGTAACTTACCGCCGACGACGACAGCCAGGAGATCAGTTCGGCAATCTCGTCGGCCCTCCCCATTCGCGCCATCGGCGTCAAAGACTGCGAACGGGCGAGGATGGCCGGATCGGTGCCGGCATTCATAGGACTTTCCACGGCCGCCGGAGCTATCGCGTTGACCAGCACACCGGTGGTGGCGACCTCTTTGCCGAGTGATTTCGTCAGCGCGACGACGGCCGCTTTGGACGCGGAATATGCACTCTGATTCGGGTTTCCGTCCTTGGCCGCAATACTTGCGAGGTTGACGACCCTCCCCCACCCCGACGCAACCATCCCCGGCACGAACGCCCGGCACATCAGGAATGTCCCTTCGACGTTGATGCGGAACGTACGCTGCCAAGCCGCGAGGTCGACGTCGACGAGTGGCGCTGATGGTCCTACGATTCCCGCACTGTTGATCAAGATGTCGACTCTGCGGAGCCTGGTTCGAAGCGCATCGACTGCTGTCGGATCACTCACGTCGAGTTGTTCGTCCGCGCCTTCGGCAAGATCTGCCGTTACCACCCGAACTCCCCTCTCCGTCAACAGCTTTGCACTGGCGGCGCCGATTCCGCTCGCACCGCCGGTAACGAGCGCTGTGACACCCTCTGGGTAACCCTGCATCGCATTCACTCCTGAGTTTCTGTGCGCTACGCACTCAATTCATGTTGCAAACAGGCATAATTGCCGTCACACTGTGTAGAAATTCTGAATATATGGCGTTTGTTGTCAACGTCAAATACCTGGAGGCCTTGCCGATGGAAACCCGCTGGTTGCACGCGTTTGTCGCGGTTGCGGAAGAACTTCACTTCGGGCGGGCCGCATCACGGCTCCAGATGGCCCAGTCGCCGCTCAGCCAGATGATCCGAAAGCTCGAAAAGGACATCGGCGTCAAGTTGTTCGAACGAAGCACTCGCAGCGTCGCACTCACATCCGGCGGACATGCCTTTCTCCCCCACGCCTATCGCGTCATCGAGAACATGGAGACGGCACGACACGCTACGCGCGCGTCGTCGGGAGGCGTCTACGGACGAGTCACAATCGGGTTCACCGGAGTGCTCAACTATCAAGCACTTCCGCCACTGACACGCGCGTTGCGTCAGCGTTATCCGGAAGTCGAACTGACACTCCTCGGCCGGATCATGACGCGCGACGCGGTCATCCAACTCGAGAGCGGCGCCCTCGATCTCGCCTTCGTCGGACTACCCGTGGAATCCGCATCACTGTCTACCCGACTCATCCGACGGGAGGCATTCGGCGCTGTGCTTCCGATCGACCATCCCCTCGCAGAGAGAGACGCGATCGACCTCCGCGAATTGGCCGACGACGGATTCGTGACCACCCCGCTCTCGGCCGGCTCGGCCCTCCAGGAAACCGCGATGCGCGCCTGCATGAACGCAGACTTCAGGCCTCGCGTGGTTCAGGAGATCACCGATCCGTACATGATCCTGATGCTCGTTGCCGCCGGCGTCGGTGTAGCGCTGATGACGTCCGGTATGGCTGCTATCACCCCACCTGGCAGTGTGTTCGTCCCACTCACCGGCGAGCCGACGTTCATGAATCACGGAATTGCCTGGTCACCGCGGCACATGACCGATGCGCTCGCCGTCGCATTGGAGACATCCGAGGAAATTCTGCCGACGCCGGAGATTGAGACCAAAAACGTCATTATCTGAGACTCATTTAGTGTTGGACGCGCCATAGTCCTTCGTGGCACTGTCGTCTCAGCCGCCGAAAGGTGAGGGACGTCACCGATGCGTGGTGCATCTCCAAACGTGCCGCCACGGCCGGCCCATCGGGACGAAAGGACTTCACATGGCACCTCCGATCACCTCCACCGGATCCACGAACTCGACCGAGGAACATCCGAATGCGAACGCGCGCCGCGCCGCCGTTTCGGGCTTCCTCGGCAGCACCCTCGAGTACTACGACTTCTTCATCTACGGCTCCGCGGCCGCGCTGGTGTTCCCCAAGATCTTCTTCCCCGGCGGCGGATCAACGGCAACCCTGCTCTCGATCAGCACCTTAGGTGTCGCCTACGTCGCCCGCCCGCTCGGCGCGGTGCTTTGGGGACACCTCGGCGATCGGTACGGACGCAAGAACGCGCTTCTCGCCTGCCTGCTCCTCATGGGTGTTGCGACGGTCATCGTCGGTTGCCTGCCGACCTACGACCAGATCGGCATCGCCGCGCCGATCATTCTCGTCTTGCTTCGCCTTCTTCAAGGGCTCTCTGCGGGCGGTGAATCACCCGGCTCTTCGGCACTGACGCTCGAACACGCGCCGGATCACCGTCGTTCGTTCTTCACCTCGTTCACCATGAGCGGGATCATGTTCGGCATCGTCGTCTCCAGCCTGGTATTCATCCCAGTGGCGAGCCTGCCCGACGAAGACCTCTACTCGTGGGGTTGGCGAGTTCCCTTCTGGCTCAGCATCATCGTGACCGTCGTCGCGCTGTGGCTACGTCGCGCCCTGGATGAGCCGGAGGTATTCGAGGAACTCAAGGAACAGGACGAGACGGCCGGGATTCCCGTCGTCGAGATGTTCCGCTCGCACTGGCGCACCGTGATCCGCATCAGCATGAGCTCGACCTTCGCGATGATCAACACCATCGTCAACGTCTTCGCTCTGGCGTACGCCGTCGAATCCGGCTTCGAACGCTCCACGATGCTGTGGGCTATCGCGACCGCCAATTTTGTTGCCGTACTGACTCAGCCGCTGTTCGGCATCCTCTCGGATCGCTACGGACGCAAGCCCATTTTCGTCGTCGGCGCGATCGGAGCCGGCCTGATGATCTTCGTCTTCTTCCATTCGATCGGAACCCAAAGCGTTCCCATGGTCTTCGCTTCGGGAATCGTCATGATCGGAATCTTCTACGCGATGCCCAACGGCACGTACCCGGCGTACTTCCCGGAGCAGTTTCCCGCGAAGGTCCGATACACCGGAATGGCCGTCAGCCTCATGCTCGGACTCCTTGTTGCCGGCTTCACACCGGCTATCGCTCAGGCGATTTCAGCCGGAGACAAGAGCAACTGGACACCGGTTGCCTGGATGTGCCTGGGCTTCGCCGTCGTCTCCGCCATCGCGGCAATGACCGGACCGGAAACGTACCGCACGCCCACAGCTGAACTGGGCCAACCGAAGCCGAGCCTGCTAATCAAGCAGGACTCAGAGCTCACCAGCAACAACGCTTGACCGGACCGGCCCCTCGCGCTGAATTGCCGCGAGGGGCCGTCCCCACTTATGCAGGAGAATGTCATGACTACCGAATTCACACGTCACCGTATCGGCCTTGTCGGGTCGGGTATCGCCACCTCACTCTCGCCCGCGTTGCACGCACACGAAGCAGCAGCACTCGGACTCGACGATTACAGCTACGAACTGATCGATCTCGAGAACCTGAACATCTCGGTCGAGAAAACCGGTGAGGTGGTGCGTGGCGCCGTCGCGGGCGATTTCACCGGACTGAACATCACCCACCCGTGCAAGCAGGTTGTCGTGGACGCGCTCGACGAGCTGTCCGGCAACGCGCGGTTGCTCGGTGCCGTCAACACGGTGGTCGTCCACAACGGCCGTTTGATCGGCCACAACACAGACCACAGCGGATTCCTCACAGCACTGCAGCGCGGTTTGCCCGACGCCGCCTTGGACCGAGTGGTGCTTGCCGGGGCAGGAGGGGCGGGTTCCGCTGTGGCATACGCACTCGCCGCCGCCGGCACCACGGATCTTCGCATCGCAGATATTGATCCCGATCGCGCTGCCGATGTGTGTTCTCGCGTCGCCTCGGCCTTTCCTGCCACGCGCACAACGGCTTTGGCGATCGATGAGATCGCCGTCAACCTGACGACGTGCGACGGCGTCGTCAACGCATCTCCGATCGGGATGGTCGGCCATCCCGGAACTCCGTTCGACCCCGCGGCGCTCCACGCGGGCTTGTGGGTCGCGGACATCGTCTATCGGCCGATGCGCACCGAATTGCTCGACGCTGCAATTACTCTCGGATGTCGAGTCCTCGACGGTGGCCAGATGCTGGTGGCTCAAGCCTCTGACACCTTCACACTCCTGACGGGTGTCGAAGCCGATACGGATCGCATGCGCAGCCATCTGAGCGAGCTGCTCTCCGAGACGGCATGCGCATGAGCACAACCGAACACCTACTTTCTCGCGAAGTACCAGGAGCACTGATGAATGTGACTGCGCCTTTCGCCGAACCTCTCGACATGGGCAGCGTCCGCCTCCGGAACCGGTTCGTGTCGGCCCCGATGGAACGCAACTACTGCGAAGTCGACGGCACCATGACGGACGAGTACATCGCGTACCTCGCCCGCCGCGCCGAAGGTGGTGCTGCACTGATCTTCACCGAAGCGAGCTACGTGCGTGCCGACGGCAAGGGACGCATCCGGCAGATGGGCGTCGACGTCGACGAACGGATTCCCGGCATCAAGAAGATGGCCGACGCGATCCACGCTCACGGCGCCCTCGTCGGAGTCGAACTCAACCACGGTGGACGTACGGTGCAAGGTTCTGTCAGCGGGTTTGTTCCCGTTGCCCCGACACCGATTCCGTGTTTGGTTGTCGGCGGCGAGATGCCAGAACAACTCGACGGCGACGACATCGAGCACATCATCGAATGTTTCGGTGAAGCCGCGGCACGCTGCCAGCAGGCCGGCGTCGACGTCATCTCCCTGCACGGTGGCCACGGGTATCTGATCCACCAGTTCCTCTCCCCTGCTTACAATCACCGCGACGACGAGTGGGCCGACCCCACCTTGTTCGTCAACAAGGTCATCGCCTCCGTCCACGAGCACGCACCGGGAATCACTCTGGGACTCCGATTCTCAGCCTTCGAAGGCATCGACGGCGGACTCGACGCCGAGATGACTCGCGCTCGCATCGGCGCCATCGACACCGACCGACTCGATTTCCTCGACGTCTCGGCCGGCAACTACGAAGCGGGACAGTGGATCATCCAGCCCGGTGAATGGTCCCGTGGACTCCTCGCGCCGTACTCCGAGCAGTACCAGCGCGACTTCGACATCCCGGTTGGTGTGGCCGGACGCATCACGTCGCCGGAGATCGCCGCGCAGATCATCGAATCCGGGCAGGCCAACTTCGTCAGCATGGCCCGTACGTTGCACGCCGATCCGGACTTCCCGAATCGCGCTATCGACGGTGGCCGCTACCGCCCGTGCATCGCCTGCAACTACTGCATCGACAGCCTGGCTGCCGGTCCCATTCCCTGCTCTGTCAACCCGTGGGTCGGACGTGAACTGGATCAGCCCACAAAGCCGGCTGACGCCACCGTGCGGGTCGCCGTCATCGGTGCCGGGCCGTCGGGAATGGCCGCTGCCCGCGACCTCGCACTTGCCGGTCACCGCGTCGACCTGTACGACGAGCGACCCAGCCTCGGTGGCGACTTCGCTCTGGCATCGAAGCTTCACGAGTATCCCGAATATGGACGGATCGTGGACTGGTACGCCGCGGAACTGGCTGAACTCGGGGTCCACTGCCACACCTCGACCCGGGTAGATGCTGCTTTGCTCTCCGGTGTCGATTTCGACGCCATAGTTCTTGCCGCCGGCGGCGTCGGCCCCGTGGTCGATCTCCCCGGAGCAGCAACCCGTACCGTTCGCGACGTCCGCGAATTCCTCGTCTCCGGCGATCCAACTCCTGCCGCTGTCACCATCTTCGGCGCCGACCGTGAGGCTGCGGCCGTCGCCGACGATCTCCTTCAGAAGGGCACCCAGGTCGTGATGATCGGCCCGCAGGAAACCATCGCGCACGACGTCGGACGCCGCGGAAAGATCGTGCTGCTGCCGCGCCTGGCCGCAAGTGAGAACCTCACGACCTACCTCAGCTCGATCGTCACCACAGTCGCCGCTGACCGCGTCACGATTTCGACGGCCGGTGTGCTGAGCGAGGTCGATGCTCCGGGCGAACTGCTGATCTCGCAAGGCGTCGAGCCGCGTTCGGAACTTCTTGCCGAACTCCGTTCACTGGCACCACGACTCGGAGTACATACCGTCGGCGACGCGAGCGGTGACGGCGGGTCCATCCATGCCGCACTCGTGACCGCAGCCGACGTTGCCGTCGCGATCACCGCCGCCGCTGCGGCACGTCAGGAGGTTCACGCATGACCACACAGGCAGCCACACCCGTGGCAACTGCATTGCCGCCCATTGGACTCGGAACCTGGCCCCTGGTCGGTGCCGACGCCACGAACTCGGTTCTCTCCGGCATCGAGGCCGGGTACCGCCTCATCGACACCGCCGCGATCTACGGCAACGAGGGCGCCGTCGGTGTGGCGCTGGCGGAATCAGGTGTGCCGCGAGAAGAACTGTTCGTCACCACCAAACTTCGTGGCAACGACCAGGTTTCCGGCGACATTCGGGGCGCCCTCGAGCAGAGTCTGGAACTACTGGGACTCGACCAGCTGGATCTGTTCCTGATCCACTGGCCACTCCCGCGAATCGATCGCTATGTCGCGTCGTTCGAGTCGATGCTGGCCTGCCGCGACGCCGGACTGGTTCGGTACGTGGGTGTGTCGAACTTCCTGGAGCTCCACCTGCGCCGCGTCGTCGCCGAAACCGGCGAGGCACCGGCAGTCAACCAGATTCAGATGGACCCGTCGCTCGCTCGGATCCCGGTTCGCCGCGCAAACGACGAACTTGGCATCTTCACTCAGTCGTGGAGTCCGCTCGGCCGGGGTGACGTGCTCGACAACGCCGTGGTCGGGGAGATCGCCGGTCGAATCGGTTGCACACCAGCTCAAGTGGTGCTCGCATGGCACGTCGCGCAGGGTGTGGTTCCGGTCGCGCGATCAGCGAACCCGACGCGTCAGGCCGAGAACCTGGCAGCACTCGACGTCACCCTATCCGGCGAGGACATCGAAGCACTGAACAGTCTCGACCGCGGCGAATCTGCGGCGCGGGACGTCGAAGCAGAGGAACATTTCTGATGACATTGAAAGTCGGAATCGTCGGCTGCGGCAAGATCGCCGGCAACCATGCCAGAGCTCTACAACAAGTCCCCGGCGTCGAGGTAATCGGCTGCTGCGATCCCGATCTCGGACGCGCCCAGGAGTTCGCTGCGCTCCACAGCATTCCCTCCGCCGTACGTTCCGTTGACGAACTGCTTGCTCTAGGCCTCGACGCCTGCACGGTATGCACACCTCACCCGGTACACGAAGAGGTAGTCGTGGCCGCTGCCGACGCGGGTGTACATGTGTTGTGCGAGAAGCCCATCGCAGTCGATGTTGCTGCCGCCGACCGCATGATCGAGGCCGCCGACCGCGCCGGTATCACGTTCGGGGTGCTCTTCCAACGCCGATTCTGGCCGGCAGCACGTCGGATCCGCGACGCCATCGACGACGGGCGGATCGGACTACCCATGCTCGGTGAGGCGTCGGTGATCCTGCATCGCCCATCGAGTTACTACTCGGCCGACGCCTGGCGTGGACGCTGGGACACCGACGGCGGTGGCGTGCTCATGACTCAGGCCGTGCACCAGATCGACATGCTGGCCTGGTTCATGGGCGAGGCCGTCTCGGTCAGCGGCTTCATCCGCACCCACACCCACGGTGAGCACATCGAGACCGAAGACAGCGTGTCAGCTGTGATCTCCTTTGCCTCGGGCGGCACCGCCACCGTCACCGCGACTACCGGTGCCAATCACAATCTGGGTAACCGCATGACGGTGATCGGGCGCACCGGTGCCATTGCCAGCGTCCTCGAATTTCCTGAAGGGCACGAGGGTGTCAACGAAATCTGGACCGTGCCGGGCGAAGTCGAGTTCCAGTCGCCGTACTCCGCCGACATCGACGCCAATCTCGATGTGGGAGCGGTCAATGCGGCACTGACCGACTTCCACACCCTGCAGGTTCAGGACTTCGCCGACGCGGTCCTGACCGGGCGCGAACCCGCCGTCACCGGTCGAGACGCCCGCGCGTCACTTGCCATCATCGCCGCAATCTACGAATCGTCAAGAACGGGCAAGGTTGTCGAGCTGACATCGACACCGACCCTCGCAACAACTGCCAAGGAGCAGAAATGAGTAGCAGTACCCCCCTCACCTACGACGTGGTTGTCGTGGGCTCCGGCGCAGGCGGGCTTTCCACAGCAATTGCCGCAGCACATGGCGGCGCGTCGGTACTCGTTGTCGAGAAGGCCGACACCTGCGGCGGCGCAACGGCCTGGTCGGGCGGGTGGATGTGGACCCCACGCAACATGTTTGCCATCGCCGACGGGGTTGTCGAGGATCGCTCGGCACCGCGGACATATCTGGAAAACCGACTCGGCGACAACTTCGACGCCGCCAAAGTTGATGCACTCCTCGACGGCGCCCCGGAGATGGTCGAGTTCTTCGAACGCAAGACTGCTCTGAAGTTCGTGCCCGGAGCCAAGATCGCCGATATTCACGGTGACACACCGGGCGCCGGCACGGGTCACCGTTCCGTCGGACCGAAACCGGTGAGTCTGCGAAAGCTCGGACCAGATGTCGCGGCGCTACTGCGTCGTCAGCTGCACGAAACGTCGTTCCTCGGTATGGGCATCATGGCCGGGCCCGACCTGCAGGCTTTCCTGCACTCGACCCGCTCACCAAAAGCCTTTGTGCACTGTGGTGTTCGGGTGACTAAGCACATGTTCGATCTCGCCACCAAGCGTCGTGGTCAGCAACTCGTCAACGGCACTGCGCTTGTCGGCATGATGCTTCGCTCAGCGCTCGATCTCGGCGTCGAGTTTCGGGTGAAGACGTCCGCGACCGCGTTGCAGACCGATGACGACGGCCGCGTTGTCGGCGTCCGCCTCGAAGGTCCGGACGGCGCGTACTCGGTAACTGCCCGACGTGGTGTCGTACTCGCCACCGGCGGCTTCGCACAGGACATCGACCGACGACGCGAACTGTTCCCGCGCACCCCCACCGGCAACGAGCACTGGTCACTCACTCCGAAGACAACCACCGGCGACGGCATCTCCCTCGGCGAATCCGTGGGTGGTCGCCTCGACCGCACCCTCGCCTCCCCCGTCGCGTACTGCCCCGTCTCCATCGTTCGCTACCGCAACGGCAAGGAAGGGGTGTTCCCGCACATCCTCGATCGCGGAAAGCCCGGTGTCATCGGAGTTCTCGCGAACGGCAAGCGGTTTGTCAACGAAGCACTCGGCTATCACGACTACACACTCGCGATGGTCGAGCAGGTTCCCGAGGGCGAAGAGGTGTGCTCGTGGTTGATTGCCGATCAACAGTATGTGCGATACCTCCCGCTGGGCATGGCGAAGCCCTTGCCGATCCCGATCCAGCCGTACCTGCGCTCGGGGTACCTCACGCGTGGGCGCACTCTTCGGGACTTGGCCGAGAAGATCGGCGTCGACCCCGTGCAGTTGGAGAAAACCGTCGCAGCTTTCAATATCGGGGCCGTGGCCGGTAAAGACCCCGAGTTCAGTCGCGGTACAACACCGTTCAACCGAGGTTCCGGAGATGCTTCCAATCCGTGGCCGAACCCGTCGCTCGCGCCCTTGCAGAAGGGCCCGTACTACGCGGTGAAAGTCGTGCCAGGGAGTTTCGGCACCTTCGCCGGACTGGTCACGGACTCGTCGTCGCATGTACTCGACGACAACGACCGCCCCATCGAGGGGTTGCTCGCCGTCGGCGTCGATCAGGCGAGCGTGATGGGCGGGCACTACCCGTCCGGGGGCATCAACCTCGGACCGGCCATGACATTCGGTTACCTGGCCGGCCGGGAACTGGCCGGAGCCAAGACAGTTGGAGCGCACGCATGACACTCTCACTCGGGCTGGCAGCCCTCACAGTGCTCGACACCGCACCGATGCAGCACGTCGACCTGGCTGAAAAGCACGGCTTCGACACCATCGGTATCCGTCTGATGCCCGCGGCACCAGGTACGACGGCCTACCCTTTGCACGAGGACAAGCAGTCGTTGGACGAACTGGTGCGTCGACTGGACGATTCACCGGTCGAGGTATTCGACCTCGAAATCATCCGTCTTGCAGCCGACTTCGACCCCACCGACTACGCTCCGTTGCTCGAAGCGGGCGCACAGCTCGGAGCCAAAGCCGTTCTGGTGGGCGGCGACGACCGCGACCGCGCTCGGCTCACGGACTCCTATGCCCGCCTCGCTGAACTGTGCGCGAACTACGGCATCGTCGCCTCGCTCGAATTCATGCCGTGGACTGCGGTGCCCGATGCGCGTGCGGCCATCGAGATCGTCTCGGCGGCAGACGGTCCGGCTCGCAGTGTCCTCGTCGACGCATTGCACACCGACCGCTCGGCGACAACGCTCGAGGATCTTGCGTCCATCCCGCGCGAGTGGTTGCACTACGCCCAGATGTGCGACGGTTCGACCCCCGCTCCCACTGGGGACGCAGAGCTGATCCGTCAGGCCCGCGAGGAGCGTCTGGTGCCCGGCACCGGCGGCATAGCCCTGGCCGACATCTGGTCGACTTTGCCTGCCGGACTGCCGGTCAGCATCGAACTGCCCAACGAGCCACTGCGTCAGGCCGTCGGCACGGATGCCTGGCTGGAACGCCTGGTCGAGGCCACGCGAGAAGTGTTGGCCTAGCGGCCCTGTGCGCCTTTTTGGTAGTTGGCGCTACCAAATAGGCGCACGGGGGCGTCAGCCCCTCCGAGCCGCAACGGCCTGCGCCAGACGGTCCAACTGCGCTGCGGTGGTGGACCAGTCGATGCACGCGTCGGTGATCGACTGGCCGTAGGTGAGCTCGTCCGCCTTGCCCAAGGTCAGGTCCTGACGGCCGGCCTCGATGAAACTCTCCAACATGACGCCGGCGATTCCCTGCTCGCCCTCGGTCAGACGTCGGGCAATGTCGTCGAGCACGATGACCTGACGCTCATGGTCCTTGCTGCTGTTACCGTGGCTCGCGTCGATGACCACGCGCTCGGGCAGGTTCGACTTACGCAGGCGGGCAAGGGTGTCCGCGACTGTCTCGGCATCGTAGTTCGGTCCGTCGCTACCGCCACGAAGAATGACATGGCAGTCGGGGTTGCCCGCGGTACGGATCAAGGCAGCCTGGCCGTCGAGGTCCGTTCCGGGGAACACGTGGCTCGCTGCCGCGGCGCGGGTGCCGTCGACGGCTACCTGCACGTCACCTTCGGTGGAGTTCTTGATACCGACGGGCATGGACAGCGCGCTGCACAGCTGACGGTGAACCTGACTGGCGGCGGTCCGGGCGCCGATCGCACCGTAGCTGACCAGGTCGGCAATGTACTGAGGCATGATCGGATCAAGGAACTCGCAGCCGACTGGCAGGCCCAGGCTCGACACGTCGAGAAGCAACTTGCGGCCGATACCGAGCCCGGTGTTGATGTCGAACGTGCCGTCGAGGTGGGGGTCGTTGAGCAGGCCCTTCCACCCGAGTGTGGTGCGCGGCTTTTCGAAGTAGACGCGCATGACGATGTGCAGATCGTCCCGCAGTTCGTCGGCCTTGGCGGCCAACCGGCGGGCGTAGTCCATCGCCGCTTCCGGATCGTGCACAGAGCACGGACCGACTACGACGATCAAACGATCGTCGTCACCGTTGAGGATGTTGATGGTGTCGGCCCGACCGGTGCGCACAGTGGCGGCGGCAACCTCGTCCGGAGCGTGCTGAGCACGAACAGTCGCCGGTGACACGAGCGGACTGATACTCACAGTGCGCTGATCGTCGAGGCTGTCCGAAGCTGTGGTGGTGTCGATGGTGACAGTCATGGGGTTTTCGGTTTCCTGTTCTCAGGCCGACCCCAGAGATGAAGAGAAACTCCAGCGAGCCGGTCTGTAGTCCGGCTCTTGGGTGGAGGTTGTCAGCGCGTGGTTACGCCGGCAGGCCCACCCGGGGCCGGCCTGCTAAACCAGAAATAGACGCGCTGCATGTCGGCCACGATACCTCGAGTTCGGATCAGATGGGCGCGCCCCTCCACGACGAGCCGAATCCGAGGGGAGCGTCCCGTGGCACGAGTCCGTGACGAATGGCCAAATCCGCTGAGCGATTGGCGCTTTCGAGCAAGGCTCCGGCTACGGAATTCGAATACGTTGGTCAGGCACCTGCCAATGCCCGGAACATCAGATGGAGCTGCGCCTTCTCATGCCTGTGATCGAATCGACCGAAACCTTCCACCCGACGGTGTCCCCTTTTGCGACCGATACCCCCTTGCAGTCGACAAGAGATGTGGACGGCGAGTTCACCCGTCTGATCGATTCCTTGACACGACGCGGATTCCTGGCCGGTGCGGCGGCGCTCGGTGCACTAGGCGCGCTCTCTGCATGTTCGAGCGAATCCAGCGGCACCGAAGCCTCGGACGAGTGGGTCGACATCGTCGTCGCGGACCAGGCCTACCGCCTGCCGCGGGACCCCAAGCGTGTCGTGGTGCTCGAAGCTCGAGGCGCCCTCGATTTTGCACTACTTGCCGAGTACCCGATCGTCGCGACCAATTGGGATCCGAAGTCTCAACTCATGCGCCAGGTACCCGCCGGCGCGGCTCGCCTCGGTGGGACGAACAACGAACCGAATGCCGAATCGATACTGAGCCACGACCCCGATCTTTTGGTCGTCGGGAAAGGCTGGTGGAATTACTACCAGGACAAGGGCCTGCTCGGCACTGACATCGCACCGGTGCTCGTCGTCGACGAGGGCACGACGGGCTCGTCGTGGAAGCAGGCCATGACCGCGCAGCTCACGGCTCTCGATCGCCGCGAAGTCGCCGAACGCGTCATCGCCCGATACAACGCCGAACTTGCACAAGCGCGGGCCAAGATCGGTGGTCTCCTCGAAGGCAAGTCGATTGCGATCGCCGGCGCAGACAGCGGTCAGATCTGGCTGCAGAACAACACGTTCGCCGTCTCGGTTGCGCAGGACCTCGGCTTGAACGTCTTGACCGACGCTGCCCATGCCGCACCGGATCGGAGGGATTCGACTTTCTACAGCCTCGAGGAGCTTGCGATCTTCGACCAGGCCGACTTCGTCTTGCTACAGAACCCCGACGCTGTGGAAGCCGAGTCGCCCACGTGGAAACGAGTCCGCGCTGTCCAGGACGGCCATGTCGGGCATCTGCGATATGACCTCAACAACGGCCTCGCTCTGACTGCGATGGCCCTGGCCGCTGACATCGCCGAGCAGGTACAGGTCATGCGCTGACGTCTTCGGGATCGCCTTCCGAATCAGAAATCAACCGGATTCTCTGTCATACGAACAGTCGATACTGACTCACTCGGAAACGGATTATGTTGTCACCTGCCCGTGCTCTTCGCACGTCAGAGGGTGTTTCTCCGAACGCCCTGTTTCTCCGAACGCTAGGTGACCAATGACGCAGAACCCGTACTACGGCCAGCAACAACCGGTCGGCCCTCCGCCGGACAACAATCTGGTCTGGGCGATTCTCGTGACAGTGTTCTGCTGCCTCCCGCTCGGCATCGTCTCGATCGTCAAATCAAGCCAGGTCAACACTTTGTGGGCGCAAGGTCAGTTCGACGCTGCGCGAAAATCAGCTGACGATGCCAAGAAGTTCGCCTTGTGGTCAGTCGGCGCAGGTGTTGCCGTCGCTGTTCTGTACTTCCTTTTTGTCGTCGTCCTTGCCGGATCGAGTTCCCTGTGACCGCCGACGCCGACCGGCGACACTGATCGACGGCCAAACACCGAACTGCAATGACACCGAATTGTGGTGACACCGAGAACGATGACATATCACGACTCGCCGCACTGAAGGCGCCAGCGGCAGTTGCGTTCACGGCAATTGCGCTGTGCGCCTTCATCTCCTGGAGTGACCCCACCACACCTGGTGGGGTCATTCCCGTTTGTCCGACCAAAGCGCTGTTCAACGTCAATTGTCCCGGTTGCGGTAGCACTCGGATGGTGTACAGCCTCATCCACGGCGATTTCGGTGCAGCGATGCGTTTCAATGCGTTTGGCCTCGTGATGCTGCTTGCACTGGCGTTCACGTACGTCTCGTGGACGACCGCCCGCACCCGTGGAAGACCCGTCGTGCTCTGGCATCAGTTGCGCTGGTCACCGGCTGTGATCTTGACACTCGTGTTGATCTGGACGACGGTCCGCATAGCCCCGATCCCGATATTTGCCGGTCTCCGCGTCTAGGCCGGATCTCCTCACGCGTCCAAACGGAATACACCTCGCACCTGGCGTACGCCGTTGATCTGCACCTCGACGGCATGTTCGCCGGCGTAGTACTTCCGGGTGCTGATCGGTTTGAAGGAATGCCTCTTCGCGATACGGGCCGGCACCCCGGGTTCCAGCGTTCGTGTTGTCAGTTTGAAGACCTTGGGCGTCGTCTGCCCGTTGGCCTTCACGTGGTGGACGATGTAATCGATCACGACGGTGACGGACTCGCTGCCATTGTTCGTGACGGCGAAGTCGAAGGTGAGTTCTCCACCCGCATCAACTGTTTCGCGGTCGATGACGAACCCCTCGACCACGACGTCGGTGGGCGGCGAGAACCCCAAGAGGGACAGAGCATCTGGATCGCCGGCCTTGATCAACGTCCGCAATGCATGTTTGACGATTTTCAGTGTGTTGGCATCCGGTGTCTGCAGCCAACGCTTCGCAGTCGATACTGCGAGCCCAGCGTCAGCACGACTGAGATCGTTGAGATGGTTTGCGACCGAACGTCGTACATATTCCGAATCATCCCGATACAGCTCGTCGAGAATGACGATTGTCGACTCGGGACGCGCCGTCAATTCTTTCACTCGTCTTCCCCAGGGCAAACGAGTACGAGTGCCTTCGGTCGCCAAGCGCCGGACGTGTTCGTCTTCATGGCCGGTCCAGGTGAGTGCGATCGCCAGCGAACGGTCAAGGTTCGTTTCGAGAAATGAGCGAATTGCGAATTCGGCCGTCAGACGCGACGTCAACTCGGCAAGCAGAGCCATTCCCTCGTCGAAATCCGACTCGGAGCCACTTCGTGTCGCCGTGACGGCGACGGCTTCGGTCACCGGCCAGATCATCCAACCGGTGAAGGTCTCTTCTGAAAGCGCACGGCGGATGATCTCGGCGAAGGCCGGAAGATCCTGAGGCAGTTCGGCAGTCATCGCGTCCCGCACAACGCGCGTACGTTCGCCGAGACTCATACCGTCGAATTCGGATGTACTACCCCGAACGAGGGCGAGGCGTGTGTGACCGGAGGCTCGCTCTAGACAGCCTGCCAGATCGGCGACGACGGATTTCGCGAGCAGTTCGTCAGCGGTGGGCATCAGGGGCACACCGTGAGAGCGGAAATCCGATCACCGTCGAGAGTGAAATGGTGATGTAACTGGACGGGGCTTCCGGGAAAATCACCCTCGACCTTCACCGACACGACAACGGCCGAGCCTGGGGTGTTGACCGACTCGATCTTCTGGGTGAAGGTGAACGCCGTCGACACGGCGGACTTCCACGCCACGATTTCTTCGATCCCGACATACGTCCGGCCGTCGTCACGAACCACTGCGTCTTCGGTGAAAACGCCGCGGACGTCGCCGCCGTCGAAATACGCGCGCGCTGCGCCTGGCACCTTCGCTGAGTCGATCATTCGCGAAGAGTACTACTGGGGTCCGACAGGTTCGGCGAACTCACTGCCCGAGCAGACGCCGCCAACTGAATCTCCATCAACAGCCTGGCCGACGGCTCGGAGAGGTCGGTATCCGTGATCTCCTCGACCCTCTTGATCCGATACCTGAGGGTGTTCGGGTGAATCCGAAGCTGCTCGGATGCACGTCGGACATCGCCCGAATGTGCGAGGTAAACGGAGATGCTTTCGCGCATGTTCGACCCGTTGCGTCTGTCGTAGACGTCCAGGGCGTCGACTCTCGGATCGTGCAGTTGCTCGTCGGCCGCAATGGTGTCCATGATTTCGCCCAGCAGCACCGGTGTGCGCGAGTCCGCGAGGGTGGTCACACGAACATCCCCCGACGTTCCGTCCAAGACCCGATCCACTTCGGCCCGAGCCTGGGCCACCTCCGCAAGCGTCGAAACCGGCGACGAGACCGCGGCCCGTAGCCCCGAAGGCGACACCTTGTCCAAACGCGCGACAACTTCGCGGGTCCACGAGACTGTGGATTTCACGGATTGGGTTCGCGGAAACAGCACATAGATCCGGGTGCCGACGGCACTCACCAGCGATTCACGCTGAAAGGCGCTGGCGTGCAGTCGCAAAGACGACACGAGTTCGCCCGAAGACGGCAGCCCACCGTTTCCGATACTCGCCACTCCGACCACCATCGCCGGTCCGGACATCGGGATGGTCAACGAGGCCGCGAGCGAAGGAACGTCGACACCGCCGCCGCGAACCCCGAGCAACCGCTGAATCTGTATCGCCTCGTTACTCGGCGCGTCTCGGATGCGCGAAATCAGCCGAGCAGCAACGGCCGCGGCACCGCGGAGCACGCTGTCGGCATCGCCGGCAATGGGAACCGGGCCTTCCTGCACCCAGATCGTGCCGAGAAGATCAGAGCTGAAACCGCTCTCCCCCTTGACATTGTCGGATATTCTCCGAATCGGAACCACCAACCGTCGCCTGATCGCAAGGTCGTCGTGAGCGGGCACCTCCACTACGTCGTCGCTTCGCCGCAGGCTCTCGAAGACGCCCCACTCCTGTAGCTTTCTGAGGTATTCGCGAGGTCCTTCGCGGCCGAGGATTGATTGCCGACGTAGCTCGTCCGCAGCATCTCCCGATGCCGAATAGGCCAAGACGTGGGAATGCTCGTCCTCGATGCTGACCATCCCCCGCGTGATTGCGGCGACGTTCTGCGCCAGCTCGAACAAGTCTGTGTCACTACCGAATACGATGTCGTCCGAATCCTGTCGGGACACCGAATGATCGAGCACGCCCCGGATGGTCGTGAACAATCGATCCCAACGAGCATCCGGATGGACCGCTATCAAGGCGATCCCGGCGCGCTGTGCCGCCGCACGCACCGACGTGTCCGAGGCCTCCTTCGACATGACGGCCCGAGGCGCTGATCCCTTCTGATCGAGGCGGTTCAGCCAGGCCGCCAATTCGGCTGCGCCGATACCGACAGCGAGCCAGAGCTCAGAGGATTCGACGGCCGCGGTTCTGGGGCGCGTGAGGTCCCCGACCTCTGCGAACACCACGGAGTCGACGAAGACGTCATCACCCGACGGCGCGAGGACGAGCTCGACAAAAGCTCCGCCCAGCGCCCGAAGGACCGCGTCGAGCCTGACCCCACGGATAGACACGTACCACCCACTCCCCGGACCGTCGCAACGCCTCAACTTCGAGAATAGTGCATTTTCCTGCGAAAACGGTTCAGCCGATCGGACAAACACGGACACCGATGTTTGGCCGCTCAGCGGATTACTCGCCGACTCCTTTCGGCTTGACTGGTTCACGACACGACAACTGCCCACTCCTGAGTCTGCCGAAGGATCGTCATGGACGCCGTTACCAATGTCCCCCACCCAGCCAACGAGCCGGTGAACAATTACGCGCCGGGAAGCCCGGAACGATCGCGCCTCCGTACGAAACTGACCGAACTGGCCGAATCGCCGACCGACATCAGGCAGGTCATCGGCGGCATCCACCGAACTGCGGAAGGTAAGCGAGAGAGCGTTGTTCAACCACACCGTCACAGTTCGGTGCTCGGATCGTATGCGGGCGCAACCCACTCGGACGTTCGTGATGCCATCGACGCCGCCGCACTCGCCGCCCCGGCCTGGCGCGACCTCTCGTTCGACGACCGCGCTGCGGTCTTCCTCCGCGCCGCCGATCTACTTTCCGGCCCGTGGCGCGAAACCATCGCCGCCGCAACAATGCTCGGCCAGTCGAAGACCGCATACCAGGCCGAGATCGACGCGCCCTGCGAACTGATCGACTTCTGGCGTTTCAACGTCGCGTTCGCACGTCAGATACTCGCCGACCAACCCGTTTCCGCTCCGGGAGTGTGGAATCGCGTCGAATATCGTCCACTCGAAGGTTTTGTCTACGCGATCACTCCCTTCAATTTCACCGCCATCGCCGGAAATCTCCCCACAGCACCGGCCCTGATGGGCAACACCGTGATCTGGAAGCCGTCACCGACGCAGGCCGTCGCGGCGTACCTGACGATGCAACTACTCGAAGCTGCCGGCCTCCCGCCCGGGGTGATCAATCTTGTTCTCGGCGACGGCCCCTTGGTGTCCGAGGTCGCGCTTGCCGACCCCCGACTGGCGGGTATCCACTTCACCGGATCCACCGCAACGTTCCAGCGTTTGTGGCGTGAGGTCGGAGCCAACATCTCGAACTACCGGACGTATCCGCGTCTCGTCGGCGAAACCGGCGGCAAGGATTTTGTACTCGCACACAGTTCCGCTGACCCGGACGTACTCACGACGGCATTGATTCGCGGGGCCTTCGACTATCAGGGCCAGAAATGTTCGGCCGCGTCACGGGCGTTCATCCCGAAGTCGGTGTGGGCCAAGATGGGCGACACGTTCATCGACACAGTGTCGTCACTGAAGTACGGCGACGTCACGGACCTGACGAACTTCGGCGGCGCCGTCATCGACCAGCGTTCGTTCGACCGCAACGCCGCCGCGATCGTCCGCGCCAAGTCGACCAGCAGCCTCACCATCGCAGCAGGCGGCGACTACGACGACCGTGAAGGATTCTTCATCTCACCGACGGTCCTACTCGGTGACGACCCGAGCGACGAAGCCTTCAGCACCGAGTACTTCGGTCCCATCCTTTCGCTTCACGTCTACGACGACTCCGCACCGAATGCCTACGCCGACGTCCTCGCGCGCGTCGACAGCGGATCCGCTTACGCCCTGACCGGCGCCGTGATCGCCACCGACCGTGCGGCCGTCGATCAAGCTCATCATTGTCTGCGGTTCGCCGCCGGAAACTTCTACGTCAACGACAAGCCGACGGGAGCGGTTGTCGGACAACAACCCTTCGGAGGTGCGCGGGCTTCGGGTACCAACGACAAGGCCGGTTCGCCGCAGAATCTGCTCCGTTGGGCGTCGACACGCACCGTCAAGGAAACCTTCGTTCCTCCCACCGATCATCGTTACCCCCACCAAGACGTCGATCCAGCCGAGACCGAGAACCGTTGATGAGTGCCGTCTCGCTGAGCAACCCACTGCGCCCGGTGCTCCTCGCGGCGGCACGCTCGTCGCGACTGGAGAAGACAGTCTCCGGGATGACCTTGACCCGCAAGCTTGTAGACAGGTTCGTCGCCGGGGACGCGGAACCCGCAGCGATGTCAGCGGTGCGCGACATCCTCACCAGTGGCCGGTTCGTGACGGTCGACTACCTCGGCGAGGACACCACCGATCCGGCTCAGGCAACAGCTACCGTCGATGCCTATCTCTCCCTTCTCCGCTCGTACGCAACGCTTTCCGAGATTGCCGGGACGCAACACTCCCTGGAGGTTTCGCTCAAGCTCTCCGCGTTGGGGCAGTCACTTCCCGGTGACGGCGAGAAGATCGCCCTGGCGAACGCTCACCGAATCGTCACAGCGGCAGACGAAGTGGGCGCGTGGGTCACCGTCGATGCGGAGGATCACACCACCACCGACTCGACACTGTCCATCGTCGAAGAGTTGCGCCGCGACTTCCCGACGCTCGGCACGGTCCTGCAGGCGTACCTACACCGCACCGAGGCCGACTGCCGGCACTTCTCCGGATCAGGTTCACGAATTCGGCTGTGCAAGGGTGCATACAAGGAACCGGCCGGCGTCGCGTTCCAAAAGGCCGCCGAAGTCGACGCGTCGTACGTGCGTTGCCTGAAGGTCTTGATGGAAGGTGACGGATACCCGATGGTGGCCTCCCACGATCCCACCATGATCGACGCCGCCCTCGGACTCGCCACACTGACCGAGCGGACAGCCGCGGATTTCGAGTTCCAGATGCTCTTCGGCATCCGCGACGGCGAACAACGCAGATTGGTAGCCGAAGGCAATCACCTGCGGGTCTACGTTCCCTACGGCAGCCAGTGGTACGGCTACTTCATGCGTCGCCTCGCGGAAAGACCGGCCAACCTCATGTTCTTCATGCGCTCACTCGCTTCCAACAACTAGACACCGGAAACCGGTGGCAGCGGTGGCAACTCGAGGTTTTCGCGAAAGGTACCGCCGACGTAGTCGGATCCCACGATTCCGCGCTTGCGCAGCTCCGGCAGCAGCCCGTTCGTGACGAAATCGCGTGTACGCGGATCGGCAAGGTCACCGAGCGTGATGACGTCGAGTACGCCCGCGTCGTATCGTTCCTCGATCGCGTCCGCGAGCTGTTCCGGGGTGCCCGCCGCTGCCCAGTGGCCGGTGTCCTTGGACGCGATGATCAACTCACGCAGAGTCTTTCCTTGTGATGCGAGCTTGCCGAAGATCTCGACCCGGCCCCGTCGTCGATTCACCGACGACGGGTCCGGCAACAACGACTCCGGGATCGGCCGATCCAGCGGCAATTCCGAGAAATCCACGTCACCGCCGAACATGTCGGCAAGCCTGGTGCGTCCGGCGTCGAAGTCCGTCGATTCCTCGGCTTCTCTGACCAATCGTTCGACTTCGGCTTCGGTAGCGCCGTACGTTGCGTGGAACGAGCTGAAAATCAGTGGCAGTTCGTCCCCACGCCCCAACTCTGCCGCCCTGGCGCGGATGGTCTTCGTGTAGGTGACCGCGTCCTCGAAGGTTGCGAGAGAAGTGAATACGACCTCGGCGAAGCGAGCACCCAGTTCGATACCTCCGGCAGATTGGCCTGCCTGGAATTGGACCGGACGACGCTGCGGCAGGGATGGAATGTTCAACGGCCCCTGCACGGTGAAGTACTTGCCTCGGTGCTCGATGGGGACCACCCTCGACGGATCTAGCACCGCAGAGCCCTCTCCCCGGATCAAGGCGCCGGGCTTCCAGCTGTCGAAGAGCGCGTTGACCACCTCGAGCGATTCGGCCGCTCGGGCGTACCGCTCCTCCGGACTCGGCAGGTCCAGGTCGCTGTAGTTCTCTTCTCCGAGTGAGGAAGTGACGGCATTCCATGCGGCTCGACCATTGCTGACGTGGTCCAGGGTGCCGAACAACCGTGCCAGGTTGAATGGGTGATGAAACGTCGTCGTGACGGTGGCGATGAGCCCCACATGGGTGGTGACCGCACTCAGCGCGGCAAGGAAGATCAACGGCTCCTGCGCACCGATCGCGCCCTGCGCACCGAAACTCAGCAGGTCGGCGGCAAACAGTCCGTCGATCTTGTTCGCCTCGGCCGTCTTTGCGACGTCGATCGCGGACGCGACCGTCGAAGTCGTCGGATCGATCGCGGCGTCGTAGATACTCACCGCCCCGCTGACACCGGTCACCGTCTTGAGTGGACGCCTACGATCGGCCACCGACCATCCTCCTGGCTTCGCGAAATCTGTTCCGAATTCACAACGCTAGACCGATCCTGGCTCCCGACAAGGTATTCACTCAGCCTGGTTCTATCCCTCCGAACGCCGCTTGGTCACGCCCCGGATTTACGGGCACGATAGGCGGCGACGTGCGCCCTGTTCCCACAGTTCCCGGTGTCGCAGTATCGCTTCGAACGATTGCGCGACAAATCCACGAAGACCGCTTCGCAGTCCGGGGCCTCGCACCATCGCAACCTCGAGAATTCGTCGGTTCGGATCAGATCGAGCACACCCATCGCCGCTTCTGCGGCCATCCGGTCCACCAGTGGCGAATCGTCAGCGGTGACGTGCAGGTGCCAGCCGAGGTCGTCGTGCCTGGTGAGCCGCGGCCTCGCGCCCGATTCGAGTAGCAGTGTGTTCACCACCTCGACGGCGTCGTCCACTCCTGCGGCTTCCCAGAACTTTCGCAGTCGTGGACGCAGCGCACGAACCGCCGTCAATTCCTCCGGTGTGCCGTCCCGCCTGCCGGTCCAGCGATCCGCGTCGAGAAACCGTGTCAGCTCCTCTTGATCCGGAAGCAGTTCGGCCCCGCCGCGGGCCGTGTTGACCAACGACGCGGCGAAGACGAGCGCCGATTCCGTGTCACCAGCAAAATGCACTTTGACTCCTGAGCCGTATCAACCTAATGTCAGCATCGTAATCGCTTTTACTCCTGACGGGTGACGACGTGAACTCTCGCAACGGCTTGATCTTCGCTCTGCTGTCCGCGGCAACGTTCGGCGTATCGGGCCCGTTCGCGAAATCTCTCATCGAATCAGGGTGGTCCCCCGGCGGCGCAGTGTTCGCGCGCGTTGCCGGCGGCGCACTGGTGATGATGGTGATCGCCGTAGCCACCCAATGGCCTCGCCTACGACAGGTGAGCACCCACACGCGAACGGTACTGCTGTACGGGGTGTTCGCGATCTCGGGCGTTCAACTGTGCTTCTTCAATGCCGTGCAACATCTTTCGGTCGGCGTCGCATTGCTTCTCGAGTACCTTGCACCGATCATCGTCATCGGGTGGGTGTGGATAACCAAGGGCGCGCGTCCGAGCGTGCAGACGCTTCTCGGTGCGGCGGTGGCCTTGATCGGCGCCGCCGTGGTGATCGACGTCTTCGGATCGGCAGAGATCAGTGCCGTCGGAGTCGCCTGGGGACTGGCCGCCGCGGCATGCCTTGCAGTCTATTTCGTCATTTCCGAACGTGCGGACGGTGATCTCCATCCAGTTGTGCTCGCGGCATCGGGGCTCACGGTCAGTGCGGTGGTCATCGGCGCGCTCGGACTCGTAGGCGTCCTCCCCCTCCAGTTCTCGGCCTCGAACGCAGTCGTGGCAGACCATTCGGTGAACGTGTGGCTGCCGGTGGTGGTCCTGGTCCTGGTCAGCACTGTCATTGCCTATCTCACCGGCATCGCCGCGATCACGCTGCTGGGGCCGACAATCGGGTCTCTGGTAGCGCTGACCGAAGTGCTGTGCGCGGTCGTCGCCGCGTGGATCCTGGTCGGGGAATCCGTCACCGCACTCCAAGCTGTAGGTGGCGCAGCAATCATCGCGGGGTTGGTCCTCGCGCGCCTCGGTCAGGTTGCACCGAAACAGATACCGGCCGACCCGATGACAAATGTCATGGCAGAAGAATGACGGACAGACGAGGGATCACGACCTCGAAGCGAGCAGATTCTATGTATGACCTCAACACAGGCACGGCATTCACCACAGGCACTGCATACACGCACTGAAGGATCGGCACACGACGCCGTCCGGTTGACCGGACTTCGCAAGAGTTTCGGAACCGTCGACGCCGTCAAAGGTATCGACCTGAGCATCCGCCCCGGCGAGATCGTCGCGTTCCTCGGCCCGAACGGCGCAGGCAAGACGACAACCATCGACATGATCCTCGGCCTGTCCCGGCCGACGTCAGGCGAGGTGAGCGTCTTCGGAATGTCACCTCGATCGGCGATTGCCCGCGGACTCGTCTCGGCAGTCATGCAGACCGGCGGACTACTGAAAGAGCTGACGGTTGCCGAGACTGTGCAGCTGACCGCCAGCCTGTACTCCCAATCCCGTCCGGTCGACGAAGTGCTGGGGAGAGCCGGAATCCTCGACATCTCCGATCGCCTGGTCAGCAAATGCTCAGGCGGACAACAACAGCGGTTGCGATTTGCGATGGCGTTGCTGTCGAACCCGCAATTGCTCATTCTCGACGAGCCCACCACCGGCATGGACGTCGAAGGGCGTCGGGACTTTTGGTCCGCCATCCGCGCCGACGCAGATCACGGTCGCACTGTGCTTTTTGCGACGCACTACCTCGAAGAGGCCGATGTCTACGCCGACCGCATCATCCTGGTCAGGCAAGGCACCGTGGTCGCAGACGGGACCACCGCCGAGGTCAAGGCGATGGCGTCCGGACGCACCCTGCGCGCGACTGTTCCAGGCATCACCGACGAACTCCTGCGAGCCATACCGAACTCCGACGCCGTCGAGGTGCGCGGTGAGTCGCTGCTCGTGCACTCGGGCGACACCGATGCCGTTGCACGGTTCCTGTTGACCAATACGCAGGCTCGCGATCTCGAAATCGTCTCGCGTGGCCTCGAAGACGCATTCATCGCACTCACGTCGAACAACTCCGAAGGACAGAAGTGATGACCACTGCAACCGAAGCGAATACCTACGGAGCCGAGCGAACCGTCGTACCTCTCGGCGGATTCAACACGACGCTACTGCGACTGGAATTTCGTCGCCTGACTCGCAACCGGCGCACGATGATCTTCACGCTCGTCATGCCGGTTGTCTTCTTCCTCGTCTTCGGTCTCGGTCAAGGCGACGACGACCACGGGATCGGGCACGGCAATGTCGCCGCGTACATCATGATCAGCATGGCCCTGTACGGCGCGATGCTGGCCACCACCAGCGGCGGCGCGATGGTCTCGATCGAACGAGCGTCCGGGTGGAGCCGACAACTTCGGCTGACTCCCCTGACCCCGGTCGCCTACATCGCCGTCAAACTGATCATGGCGATGCTGCTCGGTCTCGTCTCGATTCTCGTGGTCTACGTCGTCGGCGCGTTCACCTCGGCGCAGATGGACGGATCACTCTGGTTCACAACGGCATTGATCGCCTGGCTGGGATCGTCGATCTTCGCGGCCTTCGGCCTGTTCATGGGGTACCTACTCCCCAGTGAGAACGTCATGCAGTTGCTCGGACCGGGACTGGCTCTGCTCGCATTCGGCGGCGGACTCTTCGTACCACTCACCGACGGTTCCGTATGGGCGACCATCGCACAGTTCACCCCGATGTTCGGCATCAACGCCCTCGCCCACGCACCGTTGACGGGCAATAGCATTCACTGGACCTGGATCGTCAATATCCTGGTGTGGTTCGCCATCTTCGCCGGCGGAGCGATCTGGCGGTTCCAACGAGATACGGAGCGTGTGTAGTTGTCGCAAACGACTGACCGAGAAGATTCCGTCGCGCTCCCGCGGCGGAATCGTTTCGGCGTTCTCTTCGCGGCGGTCTGGATGGTATTTCTCGGCGGGCCGCTGATCGAGGGATGGAATCTACGCGACGAACTGCGCGGCTGGACAGGGATTCTCGCGACGATCGCCTTCAGTGCCCTCTACCTCTACACCTTCGCCACAACGCAGCAGCGGCGTCGAATGACGATGACTCGGCCGACGATTCGCGAAGCTGCACTGGCTCTGTCCGCCTTGACCGCGTTGGCCGCTGTGATGATCGTGAGCGTCGGGCCGACAGGTTTGGCAGCAGCACCGTACCTCGCGGTGACAGCGGTGACGCTGTTGCCGACCGTCGCCGGCGGCATTCTCGCTTTGGTGTTCGCGGCCTCCGTGGAGATAGTCAGCCTCTCGTCCGGATGGGGAAACTACTCCGGACTCTCACTCGGAGTCTGCGCGGCCGCGTTCGCGACCTGGGGAATCATGTCCCTGATCAGCCGCAACTTCGCCATACTCCATGAACGCGAAGAGCAGGAGCAGCGGGCAATCATGGAGGAGCGAACGAGGATGGCGCGCGATCTGCACGACATCCTCGGGCACTCGCTGACCGTCATCACGATCAAAGCCGAACTGGCCAATCGCCTACTCGATGTCGATATCGAACGTGCGCGCAACGAACTCGACGACCTCGAAAGACTTTCGCGTGACGCGTTGGCAGACGTGCGCTCGGCCGTCGAAGGATTTCGTGGGATTTCTCTTCCCGTCGAGATAGCCCGAGCGCGAGAGGCATTGCGTGCGGCTGGTATCGAGGACGAGGTGCCGAGCAGTACCGACATGGTTCCCACGCGTCTTCGGGAACTCTTTGCATGGACGATCCGTGAGGGCGTCACCAACGTCGTTCGACACAGCGGTGCGACCCACTGCCGGATCACGGTCGACGAAAATAGTGCGTCGGTCGTCGACGACGGACGAGGGGCCGAGTCGACGTCTTCCGGAAACGGTCTGATCGGATTGCGCGAGCGCGCCGGAGCGTCGGGCGCACGAGTGATCATCACTCATCCCCAGCCGCAGGGGTTTGCACTTCAGGTAGTCGAACAGGAGACAGAGTGAACAGCCAGGGCGATCGAGCAACCATACGGCTGCTCTTGGCGGACGATCAGGCGCTCGTGCGAGGAGCTTTGGCCGCGCTGCTCGATCTGGAATCCGACCTGTCCGTGGTGGCCGAGGTCGGTCGCGGCGACGAGGTGGTGTCCGCCGTTCTCGAACACCGCCCGGACGTCGCGCTTCTGGACGTCGAGATGCCCGGCATGGACGGAATCGCCGCGACGGCGGCCCTTCGCGAGGCAGCGCCCGACACCCGGGTTCTGATCGTCACCACGTTCGGCCGTCCCGGATTTCTTCGTAAAGCCCTGCACGCCGGGGCCGGCGGGTTCGTCGTCAAGGACACCCCCGCCAGGCAGCTTGCCGACGCGGTCAGGCGTGTCCACGCCGGACTGCGCGTCGTCGATCCCACCCTTGCGGCCGACAGCCTCGTCAGCGGCGAGTCGCCCCTGACGGAGCGTGAGACCCAAGTACTGCGCGCCGCTCACGACGGCGCACCCGTGGCAGCCATCGCAGGGGCGCTCTTCCTGTCTGCCGGGACAGTTCGAAATCATCTGTCATCCGCGATGGGTAAGACGGGTGCGTCGACGCGCGCGGAAGCCGTCAGAATCGCCGAGTCGAACGGCTGGCTCTGATCCGCGCGTCTGGAATAGCCTTCCCCGGCAAATAGTTCGCCGTTCGATTCGTGATGGCGATTTGTCCAGATCACTCAAAGTAGGGACCTTCTACCCTAGGGATTTTCCCTGCAAACGACCGCTTCGCGAGAATCCGAAACAGCTAATCGTTCGATACCTGGCTATGATGCAGTTAATTGAATCGACGGAGCCTGTGCGTAGCGGGGGAAGGGACGTCTCATGTCGAACCAGTTCAACGATCGCTTGAACTCGCTGTTCGAGACTGCCGACTTTCACGTCACCAACGCGATGGTCGTTCGCGGCATGACCGAGTTCGGCTGCCGTATCTCGACGCCGTACCTGTCGCAACTGCGCACCGGCGTCCGAACCAATCCGTCACCCGAAGTGGTTGCCGCCCTCGCCCACTTCTTCAAGGTCCATCCGGACTACTTCTACGCCCCGTCCGATCACACTCCGCCCGCGATCTCAGGTGGCGAGGCAGACCTCTCCCTCCTCGAACAGCTGCACAACGTGCGCCTGCGGAACCTCACCTCCCGTGTCGTCGACCTCTCACCGTCTTCACAGGATCTGCTTGTCGAAATGGCGGAGAATCTACGTTCCTCCGAAAATCTTCCGCGCGTACCACCGGACTCGAATTCCTACATGTCACGCGCATAGCGCCCTTCGCCGACTCTCCTTGACTGTTCAGGGAGGGTTGGCCTTATGCTGGTCGATGCAGCTGGTTCGCCCGGCACGGTCATGAGGAGCCCCGAAGACCGGTCCCGGCGTCGAAGCTCCGTCAGCGCAAGCTGTCGGGGTGAGAGGGAACCCGGTGAAAATCCGGGACTGTCCCGCAGCGGTAAGCAGGAACGACCGCCGTTCATGTGCACTGGGCATCCGCCTGGGAAGCGACGGCCAGTAGGTTCGATCCAACTCGATCGAGTGCCCGCGAGTCCGAAGACCTGCCGACTGTGTCGGGCACGCCGTGCCCGACGGTCCACCGCCTCGTGGAATGGGCGTGTAGATCTCCATCGGACCTCGTGTGCGGTGCGGGCAGTGCTGCCCGCTGAAACTCGGGGTCTCGTGAGGTATACCCGTCTGCCGGCAGTGGCCATCAGTGCATTGGCAATCTGGAGAAACTCCGTGACAACAACATTCACTTCGACCGTGCTGGGCTCACCGCGCATCGGTCCTCATCGAGAACTCAAGCGGGCAACCGAAAGCTACTGGGCAGGGCGCATCGACGCCGACGCCCTGCAGGCTGTCGCCCGTGACCTCCGTCGGCAGGGCTTGGCCGACCTCCGTGACCTGGGCCTCGACTCCGTCCCGGTCAATACCTTCTCCTTCTACGACCAGATGCTCGACACCGCAGTTCTTCTCGGCGCGCTGCCCGACCGCGTCGCGTCGGTCGCCGATCCGTTGGACCGCTACTTTGCCGCTGCCCGTGGGACGGACACCATCGCGCCGCTCGAAATGACGAAGTGGTTCGACACCAACTACCACTACCTGGTGCCGGAGATCTCGCCGTCCACCACGTTCGCACTCGACCCGTCCAAGGTCTTGTCCGAACTGGCAGAAGCACTTTCCGACGGCATTGCAGCCCGCCCGGTCGTCATCGGACCGGTCACCTTCCTGCTGCTCTCGAAGGCTGTCGGCACCGACGAGCCGCTGCTCTCGCGACTCGACGAACTACTCCCCCTCTACGCGGATCTACTCGGTCAGCTCGCGAAGGCCGGTGCGAGCTGGGTTCAGCTCGACGAACCGGCCCTCGTGGGCGATCGCACCGACGAGGAAATCGAAGCGGCACGCGCTGCGTACGAACAGCTTTCAGCGCTGTCCGAGCGGCCGTCGATCCTGTTGGCGTCGTACTTCGGTTCGCTGCGTGAGGCGCTGCCCGCGCTTGCGTCCACCGGCGTCGAAGGATTTGCCGTCGACCTGGTGGCCGGTCAGGATTCGATCGGCTCCGTCCCCGAACTCGCCCGCAAACTGGTCGTCGCCGGTGTGGTCGACGGACGAAACATCTGGCGGTCGGATCTGGATTCGGCACTGAGCACGTTGGGTGCTCTGTTGGGCAGCGTGGATACTCTTGCCGTCTCCACATCGTGCTCCCTGCTGCATGTTCCGTACACTCTCGACGCAGAGGCCGATGTCGACAAGGCCCTGCGCACGTGGCTCGCGTTCGGCACCGAGAAGGTCAAGGAAGTAGTAACTCTCGCAACCGCTCTCACACAGGGCCGAGAGTCGGTGGAGGACGAGTTCGCTCTGGCACGAGCGGCCGCGTCGACCCGCAAGGACGATCGCAGACTCAATGATGCGAGTGTTCGGGGACGCCTGGCCGCCGTGCTGAACTCGGCGACCGGTCGCGCGCCCGCCGCCGAACGTCGCGCTGCCCAGGACGAACTGCTTTCTCTGCCGCCGCTGCCCACGACGACTATCGGTTCGTACCCGCAAACCTCGAAGATCCGCATCGCTCGCGCAGCACTGCGCACGGGCGAGATCGACGAAGCCGAGTACGTCAACCGTATGCGCGCCGAAGTTGCCGAAGTTGTTGCGCTCCAGGAAAAGCTGGACCTGGACGTTCTTGTTCACGGTGAGCCGGAACGCAACGACATGGTCCAGTACTTCGCGGAGCAGTTGGACGGATTCTTCGCCACCGCCAACGGTTGGGTCCAGTCGTACGGCACCCGCTGCGTGCGTCCGCCGATTCTGTACGGCGACGTCTCCCGCCCGAAACAGATGACCGTCGACTGGATCACGTACGCGCAGTCCCTGACCGACAAGCCGGTCAAGGGCATGCTCACCGGACCCGTCACCATTCTGGCCTGGTCGTTCGTCCGCGACGACCAACCCCTCGCCGACTCGGCAAATCAAGTCGCACTGGCCATTCGAGACGAGACCGTCGACCTGCAGGCCGCCGGAATCGGAATCGTCCAGGTCGACGAACCGGCTCTACGAGAACTACTCCCACTGCGTGCCGAGGATCAGCGCGCCTACCTGGACTGGTCGGTCGGCGCCTTCCGGTTGGCTACCTCGGGCGTCGCGGATTCCACCGCGATCCACACGCACCTGTGCTACTCCGAGTTCGGAGCGGTGATCGGCGCCATCGCCGGCCTCGACGCGGACGTCACGTCCATCGAGGCGGCGCGCTCACACATGGAGGTCCTCGACGATCTCAGTTCGGTCGGGTTCGACCTCGGCGTCGGCCCGGGTGTCTACGACATCCACTCGCCGCGGGTGCCGAGCGTCGACGAGATTGCCGAATCCCTGCGTGAGGCACTCAAAGCTGTTCCTGTCGAGCGGTTGTGGGTCAACCCGGACTGCGGTTTGAAGACCCGCGGTTCCGTCGAGGTCGAGGCGTCACTGCGTAACCTCGTCGAAGCCGCGAAGTTGGTACGAGCGGAGCTATAGGGGCAAAGCCCCTGTGCGCCTTTTTGGTAGTGGGCACTACCAAAAAGGCGCACGGGGGTCAGCTCAACCACGTATTGCCGAAGAGCAGAATCCCGTCCGCACTCGGGGTCACTCCGTGCACGTTCTCGCGCCACGGGATGAAGACCTTGCCGGAGTTGACCACGGCCATCGGCGCCGTCTCGTTGACCACGGTCTGAATATCGTCGATGACGGCTCGCCGCTCATCCTCGCCCGACGCTGTTTGCAGCTTGCCGAGCAACTCGTCCATCCGAGCGTTCTTGTAACCGAGGATGTTCGACGGCGATTCGCTGAACAGGTTGCCGTACATACGCACGAACGGTGACTCTTCCAGCACGTTGAACGCGAAGTAGGACACGTCGTAGTCGTGCTTTGCGTACAGCATGGAAATCAGATCGTTGATGCTGGTTGCGTAGGTGATGTCGACCGTGAAACCCACTGCCTGCAAGAGCGACTGAAACGTCAGTGCGCTGCGCTGCGTCGCCGGATCGTTCATCCCGACGTACGTCAGTTTTCCGTCGTAACCGTCCGCCTTCGCCTCGGCGAGATACTTCTTGGCCGCCTCGGGGTCGAAGCCGTTCCCGGCCACCGATCCGTGCCACTGCGACCACGACGCGAACATGTCGGTGCCGGGTTCGCCGAAGCCGCCCTGAACTCGCTCGTTGAACGTATTCGGGTCCACCGCAGCGACAATCGCCTTACGCACGCGCTCGTCCTTCGCTGCCCGATCGTCGCGCTGATTGATTGCCAGAACTCCGGCCATGCTGGCCGAGTACACAAATCCGGGATCACCGGCTTCGAAAGCCTCGTGAATGAAGTCGGGAGACTTCAGATAGGCAACCTGGATTCCGTCGGTGTGCAATCCTTCCAGTTTGCTCTTCTCGTTGACGATTGCCGGAAAGCGCAACTTCTCGAGGTACGGCGCCCCGTCCCAGTACGTCGGACGGGCAGCGAGCACCAATTCGTCCTGGGAGGCGAACTTCTCGACGGTGAACGGGCCTGCCCCGATCGGGGTGAACGTGCCGGTAGCCATCGACGAGGGCGCGACGATCATGCCGGGACCGGTGGTGAACATGATCGGGAACTCGTCCCACGGCTGCGCCAATGTAAAGACGACCGTACTCGGATCCGGTGAATTCGTCTCGCGCACAGCGGTCTTCCACACCAGCGCGTGAGTTCCCTTCTTCTGCAGATAGTGATCGATGCTCCACAGGACTGCCGCACTGTCCATCGGAGTGCCGTCGCTGAAGGTGACGCCGTCGCGCAATTTCAGTGTCCACACCGTGTTGTCGCCGTTGGCCGACAACGACTGAGCCAAGTGGGGGACGTATTCACCCGCCGACGTATCGAAGCGCATGAGAAGGTCGTAGATGGCTGCCATTTCGCTACCACCGGTAGCGCCGCCGTCCTGACGGTCAGCCGGATCGAGACTGCTGATCCCGTTGTAGGTGGCAAACGACACGGTGCCACCCGATCGCGGCTCTCCCCCGTTGTTCTGGTCACCGACAACTCCGACCGTCACGTCCGATGCATCCGTGGTCGTACCTTGGCTGCTACCGGCGCACCCCGTCACCACCAGCGTCGCCGACGCCAGGACAACCATCCAGATTCGAGCGCGGACTCGGTACGAGCGCTTCATTGCGACTCACTTTCACAGTTCACGGATACGTCGATCCCTGGATCGGACACCCCGACATATTTGTAAGTGAATTCTAGGTAAGGTCTCGTCCTGCGTCTTCGTTTTCACAAAGCCGAAGCGATAATTCGCGTTCATGACAGCAGAAACAAGAACTGAATTCTAGGTTGCAACCGTTCAGCGAATTACCAGTCCGATGACGTCTTCGACGTTCCGCTGGGCCTCTGCGAATCCGATCCGGCCACTGGTCCACAGCGCAAGGGCCGTCAGCATCGTGCCGCCTATTGCCACGGCCGCAACCCTCGCCGTCTCGGCCGGGACGCCGTCCATCAACTCGAACAGCATTCTCCGATGTGCCGCTGCGCGCAGATCCAACGACTCGATCACGAACTGATCCGAGGACGAATGGAGTTCGATCTCCAACCGAGCGAAGTAGGGCCTACGCTCGAATGCCTTCATCTCGCGGCGATGAAGTGCCAGAACCCGCTCGTACGCGTTGTTCTCACCACCGTCTGCCCGCAACTTCTCAGGACGACGGACCGATTCGAGACCGCTCCACGCCGTCATCGCCGCAGCCAGAAGTTGCTGTTTGGTCGGAAAGTAGCGATACAGCGTTCCGAGTGCGACGCCTGAACGCTCCGAGACGTCTTTCATCTGGATTCGATCCGACGGCATCTCGGCCAGCATCTCGACCACCGCCGTGGTCAGTCGTCCTCTCCGCTCGAGTTGCCCCACCGACATGAGGTCGACGTCCAAGGGAAACTCGTCGCTGCGCGCAGTCACGCGCGTCACGATAGTTCAGAATCCTGACCGCAGTGCCGGGTTGCGAAGTTTCATCGTATCCCCGAGATCTAATACACGGATTAATCAACTGCAGATCGCGCTAGGGTTAGTCCATGACTGACCGGACAACCGATGACCAGCCAACCGTCGGCGTGCTGAACTTCTGGTCGTTCATCGAACTGGCCAACAAGCGACTGGCCACCGAACACGGCTTTCGCGACCAGCTGGCCACCGAGGTACTACTGACACTCAATCGGGCTTCCAACGTGGTCACCTACGATCTCGAGTCGTCGATCCACCGCCCTCGCGGCTGGTCATGGTCCTCCTTCAGGCTGTTGTTCGTCACCTGGCTGGCCGGTCCGATCGAGCCGAAGGCTGCCGCCGAGCTCACCGGCATGAGTAGGGCAGCGGTCTCCAATCTGTCCAAGTCGCTGCTGGCAGACGGATTGATCGATCGTCGGCCCACCGAGAACGACGGCCGTTCCGTCCAGCTGTACCTGACCGACAAGGGCCGAGAAGCCATGGTCGAAGCCTTTCGCGAGCAGAACGAACGCGAACACGCCTGGGTAAGCGTCCTGAGCGAGGCCGAACAGCGAATTCTTGTCATGCTCCTGGACAAACTGATCACCAACCGCAGCCAGTTCGACGTACGCGGACGTAACTGACATAGACCCGAACCCCCTTGGAGGGTTGCGCTCATCACATCATTTTAGTTAATGTGTTTACTATCTGGTGGAGGTGAGCCAGGCAGAACAGCACAGAAGGAGCCCCGTCATGGCGTTCTATCGACAACTCGGCAACATCCCACCGAAGCGTCACACCCAACACCGTGACGAGTCCGGCAACCTCTACTACGAAGAACTGATGGGAGAGGAAGGTTTCTCCTCGGATTCTTCGTTGCTGTACCACCGCGAGATCCCGTCGGCCATCGTCGACGCAACGGTCTGGGAACTGCGCGATCAGAGCACAACCCCCAACCATCCCCTCAAACCGCGCCATCTGAAACTCCACACGCTGTTTCCCGAAAGCACCTGGAACGAGACCGACGTGGTAACCGGCCGTCGTCTCATCCTCGGAAATGCCGACGTGCGATTGTCCTACGTCGTTGCGGCAGCGCCATCTCCCCTGTATCGCAACGCAATCGGCGACGAGATGGTCTACATCGAATCTGGCGAGGCGACCGTCGAGACCGTCTTCGGTGCACTCGAGGCCAGTGAAGGTGACTACGTCCTGATCCCGATGTCCACAACGCATCGATGGATCCCCAAGGGTGACAAGCCACTTCGTGCCTACGCCATCGAGGCGAACAGTCACATCGTCCCGCCCAAGCGCTATCTTTCCCGCTTCGGCCAGCTGCTCGAGAACGCACCGTTCTGTGAACGAGACCTGCACGGACCGATCGCGCCCATGATCGCCGAAGGAACCGACGTCGAGGTACTGGTCAAGCACCGAACGTCGGCGGGCATCGTCGGCACCCGAATGGTTTATCCCACGCACCCTTTCGATGTCGTCGGCTGGGACGGCTGCCTGTACCCGTACACCTTCAACATCTCCGACTACGAGCCGATCACGGGCCGTGTTCACCAACCGCCGCCGGCGCACCAGGCGTTCGAGGGGAACAACTTCGTGATCTGCAACTTCGTTCCGCGCAAGGTCGACTACCACCCCCTGTCGATCCCGGTGCCGTACTACCACTCGAACGTCGACTCGGACGAGATCATGTTCTACTGCGGCGGTGACTACGAGGCACGCAAGGGTTCCGGCATCGGACAGGGTTCGATATCGATTCATCCCGGCGGCCACGCCCACGGCCCACAACCCGGCGCCTACGAGCGGAGCATCGGCGCCGAGTTCTTCGACGAGCTCGCCGTCATGGTCGATACGTTCCGGCCCCTCGAATTGGGTGAGGGAGCCCTTGCCTGCGAGGACGAAGCGTACGCCTGGAGTTGGGCAGGGCGGGGGCCTCGGCAATGACGATCATCTCCCCACTCCTGCGCGGCCTGTGCGACGACGCAGCACTTTTCCCACCCGGCAATGCTCCTCTCACCGAAGCAATTCCGGCCCACGCCGCCTACCTGCAGGCAGATTACGACGCACTGGTCGGGCCTTTCGTTTTTCCCGCGCCGCGACTGAGCGAACTGGCTGCGTACGTTTCAGCGGACAGCCCGGTGACGCTGAGTCTGACCGTGCCGGCCGGCCCATCCGAAACGGCGGCCGCACTCTCGAACGCACTCGCCATCCCTGGTGTTCACGTCGCCGCCGTCGAGGTGGGAATTCCTGACGGGTTGGACGCCGATGCGGCCTTCGAGGAACTCTCTCGTGTCCATGCCGCTCATCCCGACGTCGACATTTTTGTCGAGGTGCCTCGAGGTGATCGGCGCGCGGGCTATCTGGCAGCTCTCGAAACTGCCGGGCATTCCGCAAAGTTTCGCACCGGCGGGATTGTCGCCGAGGCGTACCCGAACGAGGAAGAGCTCGCCGATGCGGTGATATCCGTTGTCCGAGCCAATATCCCGTTCAAGGCGACTGCGGGACTGCACCACGGCGTGCGCAACACCGATCCGGAAACAGGCTTCGAGCAACACGGCTTCCTCAACATCATGGTGGCCGTCGACGCGGCGAGGCGGGGCGCCGATCGTTCGGAAATTGTTGCTGCACTGTCTCAGCGCGATGGAAAATCGATCGCGCAAGCCCTGGCCGACCTCACCGAGGACGAGGCCGGCGAGGTGCGTCGCCAATTCCTCTCGTTCGGTACCTGCAGCATCTCGGACCCTCTGACCGAGCTGGAAGGCCTCGGGTTGATCGTCCGCTCCGACAAAACCGAAGGAACTCTCGTATGACTGTCACGACCATCGACATTCCCGCGGACTCACTGTTCGGTCTCGACAATCTGCCGTACGGGGTCTTCTCCCCCGCGGGAGGGTTACCGCGTGTCGGTGTGCGCGTCGCCGAATCGGTGGTCGATCTCGCAGCGACACTGGGTGATTCCATCTTCTCCGAACCGACTTTGAACGCGTTCATGGCTCAGGGACGAGATCAGTGGGTATCGGTGCGAAACCGGATCACGGAGCTCGTGACTAGCGAAATAGACTCGAATGCAGTGTTTTCCGTTGATTCGGTGACAATGCATTTGCCGATCGCAGTGGCCGATTACGTCGACTTCTACGCCTCGGAGAATCACGCAACCAACCTCGGGCGGTTGTTCCGCCCGGACGCAGCCCCCTTGATGCCGAACTGGAAGCATCTTCCCGTCGGATACCACGGGCGCTCGAGCACCGTCGTCGTCTCCGGCACCGACATCGTTCGTCCCTGCGGACAGCGGAAGGCACCCGATCAGGAAAGCCCGGACTTCGGACCGTCCCGGCGCCTCGACATCGAAGCCGAGATGGGATTCATCGTCGGAACTCCCTCGAAGATGGGCGATTCCATCACCCCGGACGAATTTGCCGAGCACGTCTTCGGCGCCGTCGTCGTGAACGACTGGTCTGCCCGAGACATCCAGGCGTGGGAATACGTGCCCCTCGGTCCGAACCTGGGGAAGAGTTTCGCGACCTCCATCTCACCGTGGGTCGTACCCTTGCTCGCTCTCGAAGCAGCCCGAATCGACACTCCGGTGCAGGATCCCGAACCGCTTTCCTATCTGCGTGGTGAAGAGAAGTGGGGGCTGGACATCGACCTGGCCGTCGAATGGAACGGTCACGTCGTCTCCCGGCCGCCCTACGCCCAGATGTACTGGTCGCCTGCGCAGATGCTCGCGCACACCACCATCAACGGCGCAGCAGCGAGCACCGGCGATCTCTTCGCGTCCGGAACCATTTCCGGACCGGACAAAGATCAGCGCGGCGCCTTCATCGAGCTGACGTGGGGCGGCAAGGAACCCGTAGCTGTGGGCTCCGAGACCCGTACCTTTCTCGAAGACGGCGACACCATCGCCATCTCAGCCACCGCTCCCGGCGTCGGCGGATCACGAATCGGCTTCGGGGATGTTCACGCTCGGATCCTGCCTGCAACGCAAACCGAAAGATAGTGATTGACAACTGTTTGATTCACGCTGATCTGATGTCCGGAATTCCTTGCCTCACGATTCTCCGAAGATAAGCTGGACTAACCATCCAGAGCGATCGAGAGTCCTGGCTCCGTGACGTCGCAGCAACCCCCTCTGCTGAGGTGCGGGTGCTTTCTGCCAGGTCCGATGGAGGACTCGTGCCAGGCGATCGACCCCGTACCTCAGTGGGGACAGCAGCTGTCATCGTGATCGTGGGCGGTGGACCCCGCGGGACCGGCGTACTCGAGCGGATCCTCGCTCACGAATCGGTGAACGCCGATCCCACACCGATCGACATTCACGTTGTCGACCCGTATCCGGCAGGCGCCGGCCGTATTTGGCGAGGCAGCCAGGCGCCGCTTCTGTGGATGAATTCGACAACCGCGGACGTCACGATGTTCACCGACGAGACCACCGCCGTGACCGGCCCGGTGCTGCCGGGTCCGACCCTCGCGGAATGGGTCGCCGAGCGCTCGGCTGAGCTTGCCGAATTCCCAGAAATCGCAGCAGAAGTTCCGACGATCACCCCGTCGTCGTTTGCATCGAGGTCACTGCAGAGCCGATACCTGAACTGGGTGTTCGAGACTGCAGTCGACTCCGCGCCAGCGCACGTCGACGTTCGAGTTCATCGACGATCCGTGGTCGACATCGTGAACGTCAGCGAGACACAGACGGTTCATCTGGACGACGGAGCTGTCATCGACGCGACGACCGTCCTTCTCGCACAAGGGCACCCCGATGCGTTGCCTGCCCCACGTGAAACCGCGCTGACCAGCTTCGCGTCCGATCACGGGTTGACGTATGTGGGTCCGGGCTACACTGCCGATCTCGACGCCGATGTCATTCCCGAAGGCGAACCGGTTCTGATCGCCGGACTCGGGCTGGCTTTCATCGACTGGATGGTTCTCCTCGCCGAGAGCCGTGGCGGCATCTTCGAACGCGGTGAAGACGGCGTCCTCACTTACGCTCCCTCGGGTCGGGAACCCCTGTTGTATGCCGGATCTCGTCGCGGAGTGCCGTATCATTCCAAGATTTCGTACTCGATCGCTGACGCGCGGCCACCGCTACCGCGGTTCTTCACCGCTGATCTCGTTCCCGGCGACGGACCGTTGGATTTCCGAAACGACATCTGGCCCTTGGCGTCGAAAGAACTGGCAGGCGCCCACTATCACGAGCTGTTTGCATCTCACCCGGATCGGACAGTGGGCACCTGGGAGGAGTTCGACGCCGAATTCGCCTCGCTGGCTTGGGGATCGCCTCGATTGCAGGAACTGGTCGAGAACGCAGTCCCGAAGCCGGAAGACCGTATCGATCTCGAGCGGCTGAACCGCCCACTCGGCGGTGAGCGCTACGACGGGCTTGCCGAGGTCCAGTCCCGGATCACCGAATACATCTCGGCGGATGTCGCGCGGAGGTCGGACCCGTATTTCAGCGCCGACGCGGCTGTCTTCTCAGCGCTGCTGTCGACGTACATGACCGTCGGAGAATTGTTGCGGCGCGGCAGAATCCCGGCCGAATCCGTCGCCAAGGACGTCGAGGGTTGGCTTCATTCGTTCTTCAGCTTCATCGCCAGTGGTCCGCCGCCCGAGCGACTGGAACAGTTGATCGCCCTCAACGAGGCGGGCATCGTCCAGTTCCTCGGGCCGGATTCAGCGTTCTCCACCGAGATCGACCCGGCAACGGGGGCTGGGATCTTTGTCGCTCGCAGTGCGTCGCACACCGACATCGTGGCCGCGAACACCCTCGTCGAAGCACGCTTGCCGGTTGCGTCCATCAGCGCGAGCGGTGACTTGCTCCTGCGGACGCTTCACCGTCGGGGCGAGGCAGTCGAACTACGTGCCACCGCCGACAGTTCGGCGAAGCTCGCCGTCGACGGCACGTCACGAATTCTTCTTCAGGACAACAGTGCTCATCCCCGCCCCTTCGCCGCAGGGCCGTGGGTTGCAGGCCACAACTGGTCGGCGGCTTTCCCTCGTCCCCGTACCAATGCAGGGTTCTTCCGGCACAACGATGCCCTGGCGGTGGAGATTTTGGGCGCTACGCGCCTGTGAGCGGTTAGGGAGTCCTGGGACTCCCTAACCGCTCACAGGGGGCTGTGCCCCTAGCTGAACACCAACTCACCCTCGTCAACCGCGACGGTGATACTGCCGCCCTCTTCGAGGAGATCGTCGAGCAGCATGTCGGCGATCTTGTCGTCGACCACACGCTGAATCGAACGACGCAACGGGCGAGCCCCGAACTCGGGTTGATGCCCGTGCTCGGCGATCCAGTCCACCGCGTCGGCAGTGAACTCGATCTCGATGCCCTTGGACTGCAGCCGCTTCCGGCTGTCGTCGAGCAGCAGATCAGTAATCCGGTGCAGTTGCTCGGTGTCGAGCTTGCGGAAGATCACGATCTCGTCGATACGGTTGAGGAACTCCGGCCGCATCGATTCGCGCAACCTGGCCATCACGCGGTCGCGCAGTGGCTTCTCCGCCGACTCTGCGTCACCCGTGGTGAAGCCGAGTCCACCGGACTTGCTCGAGATGATGTCCGAGCCGAGGTTGCTGGTCATGATCACGACGGTGTTCTTGAAGTCCACCGTCCGACCCTGACCGTCGGTCAGACGGCCGTCGTCGAGCACCTGGAGCAAGGTGTTGAACACGTCCGGGTGTGCCTTCTCGATCTCGTCGAGCAGGATCACCGAGTACGGGTTACGACGCACCTGTTCCGTGAGCTGTCCGGCCTCGCCGTAGCCGACGTATCCGGGAGGAGCACCGACCAATCGGCTGACCGTGTGCCTCTCACCGAACTCACTCATGTCGAAGCGCAGCATCTTGTTCTCGTCTCCGAAGAGTGTGGCAGCCAGAGCTTTTGCGAGCTCCGTCTTGCCGACGCCAGTGGGTCCGAGGAACAGGAAGCTACCGACGGGACGATCCGGATCGCTCATACCGGTCCGGCTACGACGCACGGCACGCGCGATGGCGCGAACGGCGTCATCTTGCCCGATGACACGACCGTGCAGTTCCTCTTCCAGACGGCGCAGGCGATCTTTCTCTGCCTGAGTCATCTGGCTTGCCGGAATACCCGTTGCGCGAGCGACAACTTCGGCGATTTGTTCAGCGGTCACGTCCGGCGTTTCCTCGGAAGGAACCGAGGATCCTGCCTTCTCGAGACGCTTTGCGACGCCGTTGATCTCGTCACGCAGGGTCGACGCCTTCTCGTACAACTCGTCGGCGACGGCTTTTTCCTTGTCGCTCTCGAGCTGCTCGAGACGCTGCTGCAGCGCGGCGGTGTCTACCGTGGCCGTCTTCAAGCGAAGCCTGGCGCCGGCCTGGTCGATCAGGTCGATTGCCTTGTCCGGCAAGAACCTGTCGCCGATGTAACGTGCCGACAGCTCCACCGCAGCGGTGATCGCCTCGTCGGTGTAGTGCACCTTGTGGTGATCCTCGTACCGACTGCGCAGTCCGCTCAAGATCGCGATTGCGTCCTCGATCGACGGCTCTCCGACCTGTACGGGCTGGAAGCGCCGCTCGAGCGCGGGATCCTTCTCGATGTTCTTGCGGTATTCGTCGAGCGTGGTGGCGCCGACGATGTGCAGTTCACCGCGAGCGAGCTTGGGCTTGAGGATGTTTCCGGCATCCATCGCACCGTCTGCGCCGCCTCCGGCACCGGCGATGGTGTGCATCTCGTCGATGAAGACGATCAGCTCGTCCTTGTGTGCGGTGATCTCGTCGATCACCTTGGTCAGCCGTTCCTCGAAGTCTCCGCGGTAACGGGTACCCGAGACCATGCTCGAGAGTTCGAGCTGGACGATCTTCTTGCCCACCAACGATTCCGGGACATCCCCGTCGACGATGCGCTGGGCGAGACCTTCGACGATGGCAGTCTTGCCGACGCCGGCCTCACCCACCAGGACCGGGTTGTTCTTGGTGCGGCGGGAGAGGATCTCGATGGTCTGTTCGATCTCGTCGGCGCGGCCGATCACCGGATCGACGCCGCCGTTGCGGGCGCGATCGGTGAGATCGATGCCGTACTTGTCGAGCGTCGGTGTGGTGGACTCGTCTTCGACTGGACCGGCTGCGGGATTCTGAACCGCTGCCTGCAGCTTCTCCGGCGTGATGCCGGCCGAAGCGAGCAGACGACCCGGAACATGATCGGGGTCACCGGCCAGGGCGATGAAGAGATGTTCGGGGTCGATGTACGTCGATCCCAGGGCTCGGGCTAGTTGATGAGCCTCGAGTAGAGCGGTTTTCACGGCACTGCTGAGCGCAGGAGCAGAGTAGGCCCCCTGCTCACGGCCTTGTGGCAGCCGCAGGTCGACGGCGTCGACCACGGATTTCGGGTCGGCTCCGGCGCGCTGCATGAGCGTGCGGACCGGATCCTGCTCCGCCATGACGCGGAGAACGTGCAGTGCATCGAGATCCGAATCACCGCGAGCAGCCGCTACACGTGCAGCGTCAGCCATGAGTTGCTGGGTGGCCCTGCTCATGAGCCGGGAAATATCGATGCGACCGGGACCCTCGGGCCCGAAGAATGCTGGCATTCCGAAGCCTCCTTGCAGAAAGTTGAGCGTTACTGACTCAATTAACGTGCATGGGGCTCGATCAATTCCCGCGGCCTCAGATTTGTTTCAACACCTTCGGGCCACAGATCGTTCTCAACTACCGAAGGATCCGGTAGATCGACCGACCGGGTACGCCTCGACGTGCATGATCACCGATCCCTCGCAGGGACCACTCGCGATGTCGGTACGCCACGAACCTTTCAGACTGCCATCGGGCTGAGGTGTGTAATACGCCTCGGAGTGCGCCGGTGCCCACACCTTGGGCACGCCTTCCCCCTGGTAGCAATCCCACTCCCAGTCATAGGGGTGCACCCAACTGGTTCCGTCCCAGGTGTATCGCGCAGGCTGCGGCAACGTCGGATTGGCGGGAGCCGGACCGCCGACCACTGTGGCGATACAGACTCCGCTCGAGCAATCCGTCTCGAACGTGTATGTATCGGAGAAATCCGGCTCCCACTGGCTGGCGGCCAGACTTGTGCCCGTCTTGGTCGCGGCAAAACGCTTGAGCGAGTAATCACCGGACCAATTCGCATCCGCAGCCCCCGCGGGCATCGCTCCGGCGACAAACCACGTAGCAACGAGAGCAACCACCAACAATGACTTCCGCATGCGTGAAGTGAATCACAAGCTATGTCCGAATTGTCGGATACTGACCACAAGAACACCGACGACGATCAGCACCAGCGAAACCAACGGCAACGCTCCCGCACCCCTGTCCGCCAAGATCAGCCCGCCTACGACGCCGCCCGCTGCGATCGCCGAATTGAAGATCGTCACGAAAACCGATTGCGCAGTGTCCACAGCGTCGCCCGTCGTATCCGCGAGCGCCGTCTGAAGGAGAGTGGGAGCGCCCCCGAATGCCACACCCCACGCCACAACGCTGAGTGCAATCACAGCGAAGCTGTCACCGCCGACGCCCAACGCCGTCAAAGCTGCGGCAAAGACCACCAAGCTCAGCACGGTGAGACTTCGAAGGGCCCGATCGACGAACACCCCGACCACACCGATGCCCACGAAGGCGAAAAGTCCGAACACGAACAAGACGATTCCCAACCGATCGCCGAAACCGATGCGATCCAGAAACGCCGCCAGATACGTGTACACGATGTTGTGCGCGAGGATCCACAAGAACGCGACAAACAGAATCGGTCGTACGCCAGGCAGGACCAGGACTTTCCGCACCGGCAGCTGCCGATCCGCTTGTTGCCCGGGAAAGTCCGGCATCACCGTGAGTATCCACGCGACCAGAAGTAGCGCAACAACCGACATCACGGCGAAGACGACGCGCCAATCGGCCAGGGTCCCGAGCCACGCCCCCATCGGAACGCCGATTGCCAACGCGATCGGCTGTCCGACGGAGGCAACCGCAACGGCCCGCCCCTGCAGGTGAGGGGGCGACATCCTGCGTGCGTACCCGGCAAGCAACCCCCACACCACACCTGCCGCCATACCGGCCAGAAACCGAACACCCAAGGTGAGAACAAGATTCGACGAAAGCGCTGTCACCAGATTGAAGACACCGAACCCCAGAATCGCCGACACCAGGACAGCACGCCGTCGCAATCCTCGGGTCAATGCGATCAGTGGTACCGCCCCGACGACGGAACCCAATGCGTATGCGGTGACCAATTGCCCTGCGCCGGAGACTGATACGGACAACCCTGACCCGATCTGCACCAGTAGTCCGGCCGGCATGGTTTCGGTTGTGATCGCTATGAAGCCTGCCATTGCGAGTGCCGACAACCCGGCCAGCGGTAGTGTCCGGACGGAATCGGTCTCCGCCAGTGCCGAAGTCGCCGTCCCGTCCGAGTTCGAGCTCACCTTGTCGGTGTTTCGGGACTGCCTTCACCCGACTGGCCGGAACGGACCAGTTCTGCAATAGACGCCCAGTCCATCTCGCCCTGACCGTTCGCCAGAGCCTGAGCGAGCACGCCTCGAAGTACGCCACCGAACGGCAAATCCAGATCGACGCTGCCGGCGGCGTCGAGCGCAAGCCTCAAATCCTTGAGGCCCAGAGCTGTGGTGAATCCTGCAGGCTCGTACTGACGCGTCGCGACGAGGTTTCCGTAGCTGGAGTAGACCGGCCCCGGGAAGATCGTCGAGGTCAGCAGTTCTACGAGTTGGCTTCCGTCCACACCGGACCTCTCCCCCAATGTGATTGCCTCGCCCAAGGATTGAATCGCGGCGAGGATGAGGTAATTGCCGATGATCTTGACGATGTTGGCCTGCTCCGGACGCTCACCTTGTGGCCACGTGCGAGCACCGATGACGTCGAGAAAGGGCTGCACTCGCTCGAGGAGGGAACTGTCGCCGGCGGCGATGATGTTCAACTGACCAGCCTGAGCAACAGAAACGCGTCCGAACACCGGCGCCGCGATGTACCCGATACCGTACTCGGCGTGCAGTGCGGCGGCGCGCTTGGCAAGGTCGACGCTGACGGTGGCCATGTTGACGTGCACGGTTCCACTCGGAACGGATGCGAGGACGGCGGGATCCAGAATGGCCGAAGACACGGCCGAATCATCTGCCAACATCGACAGCACAACACCGGACTGGAATGCCTCGGCAACGGTTTTCGCGCCGATCGCCCCTTCCTCGACCAGTTCGGCTACCGCTTCAGGGCTGCGATTCCACACCGTCACGTCGAAGCCTGCGCCCAGTAGATTTCGAGCGATGGGACGACCCATCGCGCCCAAGCCGACCACGGAAACAGAAGTCATGGATTTCCCTCTCGAAAGTGCTGAACCATCTAAGACGGTTCAAGACTCTCACACGGGTACAGTTGCTGTCGAACCGGTTGAGATGGTTCGCCACGAAGGAGGATGAAAGTGAACGAAGCAGGAGCTGATCAATCCGCTCGGGACGTGTTTCGACTCGACAACGACACGCTCGCCTTCCGCTTCACCGCCACCCTCACCAATCGGAACGGCTCGAGGTTCGAACGACTCACGAGCCCGCAGCGACTCGAATTATGGTTACGCGCCAACGATCTGATGGACGCCCCCGCAACCGCGACAGAAGACGACCTCCTCGGCGCGCAGAATTTACGTGAGGCCATTCATCGCATCGGAACCGCCGTATGCGAGGACCGCCGCGTCTCACGCGCCGATGTCGGGATCGTCAACACCGCATCCGAACTCGGTGATGCCCACCTCGTCCTCGAGAGTGGCCGGGCCCTCTGGAAATCAGCCGGAGACAATCCGATCCGCGACGCTTTGTCGATAGTGGCTGCCGACGCGATCGCGGTGCTCGGTGGACCCGACCACGACCGCGTCAAAGCCTGCCAGGGCGACGGGTGCACCGGCCTCTACGTCGACACCAGTCGCGGCAACAACCGACGCTGGTGCTCGATGAACATCTGCGGAAACAAAGCCAAGAAATCCGCGATGACCGCTCGCGCCGACTAGCTCATCTCACCTTCACCACGACTCCATTTCGCCGCCACTCGGTTCCACAGCTTCTCGATCGGCGTCGACAGCAGGAGAAGAAACAGCGGGAAGTACGACGTCACCGGAACGAGCACACTGACGAGCAGCGCCACCACCATGATCAGGAAAGTGACGATTTCAGCGGTGAAATGCGGCTTCGCATTCTCTTCGCTCAACGAAGGGTTGCGAACCAGACCCCACGCGACCACCGCCAGGCACGCAGCACTGGCTGCCATTGTCCCGATGTAGAGAGCCCTGGTTCCGAGATCCTGCGACGGCGCTGCAACGAGCGCAGTCGGGAAGGGCAGGAACACGATGGTCATCACCCACAACCCCAGCCCGCGAACGACCACCTTGTCTCCGTCGACCACAAAACGAAGCAGCCGATGCTGCGACCACCAGAGACGGAAGATCACCAGAAAGCTCAGGGCGAACGAATAGAACTGCGCAGCGTGATCGCGCAGGAGTTCCGACGTGGTGCCGTGGTGGTCACTGGTGAGTTCGACCAGCGGCAGGACGAGCAGCGTGATCGCAATGGCGACAATCGCGTCGATGAAAGTGACGTAGCGCTCGAAGTAGCGGGTGCGTTCCGCAATCTCAGCCATTGCGGAAGCATAAGCCTCACAACAGGAAACAGACCGGCGACGCCACTTTCCGGAAGCAGGTATCCGGAAACATACAATTAACGAATCAAATTCGTTAGATCTCTTGACCGTGGCGGAGCTCATCCCCATACTTAACGAATCACATTCATTAAGTGACTCACATCACGACACCAGGGGTCGGTTCAGCCACCCCCTTCAGGACATGGGGTTGCCCTAGTGCCGATCAACGCTTCGACGAATACGCAGTCCGACCGGGTTCCACTCACCGCCAACCGCGGTATTGCCGTCTTCAGTATCGGCGTCATGGGGTTCATTACCGCGAACCTCATCCCCCTGATGATCGTGGCAATGGTCGAGGACCTCGGTGTCACCGAATCCGCTGCCGGTGCCGTTCTGACCGCATCGCTGCTGGTCTGCGCCGTCACCTGCCTCGCCACCACCCGAATCGCCTCGGGCCGGCATCGCCATCTCCTCGGCCGCGTCAGCCTGATCGCGATGGCAGCCGCATTCGGCGTTGCGGCCATCGCACCGTCCACGACGATCGCATGCGCCGCGATCATCGTCGGCGGTATCGGCGCTGGTGGATCCGCATCCGTTGGTGGAGCGGCACTGGCCGCGCTCACGAACCCGGACCGGGCGTCAAGCATCAGCGGCCTCGTGAACCGTGTCGTCGTCACAGCCGTCCTCGCTCTCATACCCATCCTCGGCACACACATGACCAACGCATTCGGCATCGTCGCAGTCCTGGCACTGGCTACCGCAGCAACGGTCACCTGGTTGCCGTCGTCCCCGGTGAAAGAGTCGCCGGAGACGGCGAAGTCCGCCAATACGACCACAGCTCTCCCCGCCGGAGTAAGCGCGAAACGACTCACTTTTGCCGGAACCGCATTTCTCGCGATGCTTGCAGTCTGGGCGATCAGCGAGGACTCGTTGTGGGCAGTACTCGGCATCATGGGTTCCGAGCACGCCGGGCTCTCGGATCAACAAATGAGTCTCGCACTGAGCGCATCAACGGCGGGTGGTGTGCTCGCGGCTGTTACCTTGACCGCGTTGGGTTCTCGGGTCAGTCGGACAGTATCGATCTCCGTGCTACTGATACTCGGGGCAATTCTGAAGCTGTCTGCCGGCCTCACCACCGATCCCACGATCTACCTGGTGCTGGTCATCGCTTGGAACACGGTCTACGCGGCCACGTTCATCGTCCTGGTTGCCATCTCGGCCGCGCTCGACGCGGCCGGCCGATGGTCGGCGCCACTACTGGGCACCTACCTCATCGGCTCCGCGTTCGCGCCGCTGTTCGGAACTTCGGTGACGGCCGGCCTCGGGTATCCGACCTTCGGAGTCATCATCTCGGGGATCAGCTTCGTTCTACTGGTCCCGTTCGCCTTGGTTTCCCGACTCTCCGCACGTACCGAAGGTGCGTATCGTCACCACAGCGCCGCCATCACTACTACCGTCATCGCGTAAGGATCACGTAGAAGTCATGAATGACAGCATCACTCACTACCGCAACGGAAAGATCTTCACGGCTGCCGACGACGGATGGGCCGAGTCGATAGTCGTCGAGGACCACAAGCTCAGATTCGTGGGCGAAACCGTCTATGCCGATATCCTGGCTCCAGACGCCGAGGTGATCGACCTCGAAGGTGCCGTCGTGCTACCCGGTTTCGTCGACGCCCATACACATTTGGTGATGATGGGATTCGCGCTGCAGAAGTTGGATCTGCGTGATGCCACCGATCTCGCCGACATTCAGTCCAGCATCAAGCAATTCGCGGAATCGAACCCGGACGCACCACGACTGCTGGGTCGCAGTTGGTTGTTCTCCGCGCTGGATGGAGGGCACCCGACGCGAGAGATGATCGACGCCGTCGTACCCGATCGCCCGGTGTACCTCGACGCCAACGACGTACATTCGGTCTGGGTGAACACTGCAGCACTGCGAGAACTCGGCATCGACGCGGACACTCCCGATCCGATCGGCGGTCGTATCGGCCGGGATCCGGACACCGGAGAAGCCACCGGAATGCTGTACGAGACCGCCATGATGCTCTACGTCTGGCCGAAACTGGCGGAGCTCGCATCCGACGAAGACCGGGACGCCGCCCTCGCTCTCGCCTTCCGCCACTATCTCGAGGACGGCGTGACCGGTGCGGTCGACATGGCACTCGGCGCGGACGAATTAGCCTCGCTGGAAAGAGCATTGGACGCAGGAGACGGAACACTGCCGCTGCGTGTCGCGGCTCACTGGCTGATGACCCGCGAGGACAACGAGGCCGACAACGTCGGACAAGTTCACGACGTGATCGAACTCCACGAGCGCGTCCAAGGTCCGTGGCTCCGTATCGCCGGAATCAAGATCATCATCGACGGTGTGATCGACAGCTGCACTGCCGCAATGAAAGAGCCGTACTCGGACGGCACCAACGCCGAGCCCATCTGGGATCTCGAGTCCTTGATCCCCGTCGTGACAGCCGCCGACGCCGCAGGCCTGCAGATCGCGATGCACGCGATCGGCGACGAGGCGTCGGAGATCGGATTGACGGCACTCGAGTACGCGATCGCCGCCAACGGAGACATTCCCCGCAGGCACCGAATGGAACACTTGGAGTCCATCACCCGGGACAACGTCGAAAGGCTTGCCCGCCTGGGAATCATCGCCTCGATGCAACCGGTTCACGCTGACCCTGCAATCCAGGAGAACTGGCAGGCGATGCTCGGCGACTACCGGGTCAATCGCGCGTACCCCTGGCCCGAATTCACCGAGGCCGGAGCGGTTCTGGCGTTGGGTTCGGACGCTCCGACCGCTCGCCACCCGCCGCTGCCGAACATGTTCATCGCCACCACCCGTCGATCCGCAATCGATCCGTCACTGGCACCCAACCTGCCGAAGTACGCACTCCCCCTCGCGGACGCGCTGGCTCACGCAACTCGCGACGCTGCCTACTCGTGCCGGTGGGAAGATGTGACCGGCCAGCTGGTTCGGGGTAAAGCAGCCGATTTCGTCGTACTGAAACAAGATCCGTTCACCGAAGGGGTCGATTCTCTCCTGACCACAGAGATTGCGATGACCGTCGTTGCTGGATCCGTGCGATACGACGCGGCCGGGGCCAAGAGCACCGAAGCACGGAACACCGAGTCCGATAGCTGATCGTTACCGGTTGTTCGATAACGCACGCATGCGGCCCGGCGACAGAACGAAGGAGGGACTTGAACACGTGAACCCATACACTCTGGAGGACGCATGCGCAGGAAAGCTCCGATTTCGGCCGCCGTCGCAGCCGCTGCACTGGTGACGGCCACTGCCCTGACGGTCGCCGGTTGTGGGTCGACCGAAGGAACACCTGAAGCGGCGGCGAGTTCCACGGCAGCCAGTTCAACGGCGTCGGCGACATCGACGGCAAACGAAACCGAGACGACGGTAGCGAGCTCTCCCCCGCCACAATCGAACACCCGCACAAATGCATCCACGACGGCGACTACGACAGCAATCCCCGCTTCGGGTCCCTGTCTCGACGTCGGCTCCTCGCTCGTCACCGACGCCATCGGCACGCTGGGCACCGACATCAACGGGGGCAATTGGATACCGAGATCCGCGAGCGAAGAACAGATCGGGAATTGTCCTGACCTGCTCTGGGTTTCGGTGGACGGCGACGGCGTCGGCGATGCGACTTACCAGTCACACGTCCTGTTCTTCCACGACGGAACATACCTGGGCACGGCTACCAGTGAGCCGTACTCGTACACACACGTCATCGACAGCAACAAGGATTCGGTATCCGTCCAATACCGTTGGCTGCTGGACGACGATGCATTCTGCTGTCCCCAAGGCGGACCGAACATAGTGAACTTCACGTGGAACGGCAGCGCCGTGGTTGCCGACGGCCAGTTCCCGCCCTCCTGAACCTGCCTGGGTCCGAGAAGGCCCTGAATGCAACTGTGCCCCAGCGACGACGGTCACTGGGGCACAGTCTTGTTCGATCTACTCGCCGGCGCTCCTACTCACCGACACCGAGTTCGCGCAGGCGAGTCTTGTACAGCTCGATGTTGCCGAGCTTGATGTCTTCGTAACCGCGAACCACGTCCGGCAGTGCCGCGATCTCGACGGCGCGATCGTATCCGTCGGTTGCGAGCGTACGAGAGAGGTCAGCGATCATGGCCTCGTACTCGGCGAGCAGTTCACGCTCGACCTTGCGGACGTGCATGTAGCCGAAGGGGTCGAGCTTGGTACCGCGAAGCTTCTTACCCTTGGCCAGAACCTTCAGTGCAACATGCGACTTAGGTCCGAGACCGATCTTCTTCTTGCGGCCCATCACTCGAAGGATCGGCGGGTGGAGCTTGTAGGTCAGGTTCTCCCCGGCCGGCACCTGAGACTTGACGTCCTCGATGAATGCGGGGTCGACCAGCATACGAGCAACTTCGTACTCGTCCTTGTACGCGGTGAACTTGAAGAGGCCGCGGGCAACAGCCTCGCTGAAATCGGTCCGCTCGGTTGCGGCACGTTCAGCGGTCCAGACTGCCTGAACCTGATCGATGTAGCGCTGGGCGATCTTGACGGACTGGAACTCGATGAGCTGCGCCGCACGCAGTTCCACCAGTCGCAGGGTTTCACCGGTGAAGGTGGTTCCGGCGAACATGTGAGCCGGTGCGACAACGGGTTCGCGGACGGACTTGGCCGGCGTGGTGACGGCCGAGAACGCTGCGGTGTCGGCAATTGCTGCACGACCCCAACGGAATGCCGCGATGTTCGCGTCCACGGCAACGCCGTTGATGCCGATCGCTTCTTCGATGGCCTCTGCCGGCAGACGAAGTCCGCCGCTCTGGTAGGCCGCACCGATCAGCAGGAAGTTGGCTGCTGCGGTGTTACCGAACAACTCCTGCGCCGCGGCGAGTGCGTCGAACGAACGCAGGGTGCGCGACACCTTGTCGAGACGGGCGAGGAGTGACGTCTCCTCGGGGTAGCGAACAGCCTTGTCGTAGACCATGTCTCCGGTCGGCGTCTGCGACGTCGAGGCGATGGAGACCGTCTTCTCGGCGTTGCCGTAGTCGAGGTTCTTGTTGTCCGTCGCGGTCAGCAGGTCGAAGGCGACGATGCAATCCGCGCTGCCCGGAGTGAGGCGGTTGGACGGCTCGAGCGCGCTGGAGCTGAAACGCAGGTGCGAGACAACCGGTCCGGCCTTCTGGCTCAGTCCGATCTGGTCAAGGCTCTCCACCTCGAGGCCGGCGCGCAGTGCAGCCGTTGCGAGCACCTGGTTGACGGTCACGATGCCGGTGCCGCCGATGCCCGCGAGGAAAACGTTCTGCGTGCTGGTGAGCGGTCCGAAATCGGGGTCTGCGACGACGGGCGGGACGGGACGTGCGGCCTTGGGAGCCTTCTTGCCCGGTACCAATTCGACGGTCACGAACGACGGGCAATCGCCGTCCATGCAGGTGTAATCGGTGTTGCAGGACGTCTGGTCGATCTTCGTCTTGCGGCCGTACTCGGTGTCCACGGGCTGGACCGAGAGGCAGTTCGACTTCACACCGCAGTCACCGCAGCCTTCGCACACTGCCTCGTTGATGACGACGCGAGTGTTGCGAGTGGGCAGCGTGCCACGCTTGCGCTGGCGACGAGCGTCGGCCGCACAGTGCTGGTCGTAGATCAACACTGTGACGCCCTTGATCTCGCGAAGCTCCTTCTGGGCCTCGTCGAGGCGATCGCGGTGCCAGAGCTTGGTGCCCTTGGCCAGAGCGCGCTTGTTGTGACGCGAAGGCTCGTCGGCGCAGATGATGATCTGCTTGACGCCCTCGGTGGTCAGCTTGTGGCTGAGCTGAGCAACGGAGAGGGCACCTTCCGCGTCCTGTGCACCGGTCATCGCTACTACTTCGTTGTAGAGCAACTTGTAGGTGATGTTCACGCCTGCGGCGATGCATGCCTGGACAGCCAACTGACCGGAGTGGAAGAAGGTGCCGTCGCCGATGTTCTGGAACAGGTGAGGCACGTCGGTGAACGGTGCCTGCCCGATCCACTGGCTGCCCTCGCCGCCCATCTGCGTCAGGCCGGTGACAGCGCTGTCCTCACGGCCGGACATGGTGACGAGTGTGTGGCAACCGATTCCGCCGCCGCCGATGGAACCCTCGGGGATAGCGGTGGAACGGTTGTGGGGGCACCCGCTGCAGAAGTACGCGGTTCGCTTGGCGGAGAGCACGTTCAGCGACAGCGGGGCCGGGAGGGTGCGCTTGAGTTCGACGTGCGGCTTCAGTACGCGGCGCAACGGGGCGAGCAGCCGGCCTGCGGTCAGTTCACCACTGGCAGGCATGAGCAGACGGCCCTGGCCGTCACGCTTGCCGATGATGCGAGGGGCATCGTCGGTGCCGTACAGGACTTCCCGGATCTGAGCTTCGATGAACGCGGTCTTGTCCTCGACCACGACGATCTGCTCGAGACCTTCGGCGAACTCCTTGATCTTCTCGCCCACGACGGGGTAGCACATTCCGATGCGAAGGAGACGGATCCCGGCGCGGTGCAGCGCGGCATCATCGACGCCGAGGTCTGCCAGAGCTTGTCGGACGGAGTCGAAAGTTGTACCGGTGGCGGCGATACCGATCTTCGCACCGGAGGGGTTGACCTCGATCACATCGAGGTTGTTGGCAGTTCCGTACGCGTGCACAAGATCCCATCGCGGGCCGTACAGATCGGCCTCGGCGATGACACTGTCCGGCGGCGCGGCCATCTGACGCTGCTTGTAGACGAAGGGCTTGCCCTCGAACTGCACTTCCGGAACCACGATGTCGAAGTCCGCGATGCTGCCGTCGATCGTCCAGGCACCGTCTGCGACGTCGGCGACGATCTTCAGCGCTACGACGCAACCGGAGACACGCGAGAGAGCAACGGCGTGCATACCCATCGTGATGATCTCTTCGGCATTGCGTGGGAAGAGAACCGGCACGCCCATCGCGGCAAGCGAGCGCTCGCTGACGGCCGGAACCGTGGAGGACTTCGACGCGGGGTCGTCGCCCACCAGGAGGACGACGCCGCCCTTGGGGTTCACGCCGTACATGTTGGCGTGGCGAATGGTGTCGGTAGCGCGGTCGACGCCGGGGCCCTTGCCGTACCAGACGCCGGTCACGCCGTCGTGGGTCGCGGTTCCGGCAGGGAGATCCGTCTGGCTTCCCCATACCGCCGTGGCGGCGAGCTCCTCGTTGAAGCCAGGGATGAAGGTGATGTCGTGCTCGGCGAGAACCTTGGGCATGCCGTGAAGCATCTTGTCGACGCCACCGAGGGGGCTGCCCTGGTAACCGGAGACGAAGGTGGCAATACGCTTACCTGCCCGAATGTCGCGAACGTGCTGCTCGACGAAGCCGCGTGCAATTGCCTGAACACCGGTCAGCAACACCGGTCCCGATCCCGACCGGTACCGATCATCGAGGTCATAGGGCTTGGCCTGGGCTACGCCCGACACCAGTTCAGTCATCGTGGACCACCGTTCCGTCTGCAGTGCATTTCAACTACCGTGCATTTTCAACAACCGCGTAACTCGATCTGTTCAGATGATCGTGGTCGAGGTACGTGAAAGCGTCAACAGAGGCTTGTTCAACTATTCAAATTGACAATTTGTGAGCCAAATCACGTGACCTAGGTCATCGAATCAATCAGTTGGAGACCCGTTCGTGGCGATACGGCGAAACGGACATAAAACGTTCCCGACAATGCACACCGAGAACTTTCTTGACATTGACGCAACGTCAACTTGCATGCTGAATGAGCACAACCGATCCGAGAGTAGGAACTCCACGTGAGCGAATGGTCCATCCAAGAACTCGCCAAATCCGCAGGTACCACCAGCAGAACGCTGCGTCACTACGGCGATTTGGGACTCCTGGAACCGAGTCGCATCGGCGCCAACGGCTACCGCTTCTACGACGAAGACGCCCTGGTGCGACTGCAACGCATCCTTCTACTTCGGGAACTCGGACTCGGATTGCCGGCCATCGCCGAAGTCCTCACCGGCGAACGCGATACGGCCGCCGCACTGCGTACGCACCTCGAACTCCTCGAGCAAGAGCGCACGCGGATCTCGAGACAGATCGAATCGGTCAACAGGACCTTGAACAAGACGAAGAATGGTGAATCACTCATGCCGGAAGATGTTTTCGACGGGTTCGACCACACCCGATACAAGGACGAGGTCATCGAGCGTTGGGGCAAGGACGCCTACACCAGCGGCGACAACTGGTGGCGGTCGATGTCGGAGCAGGACCGTAAAGCTCATCTGCAAGCTCAAGCCGACATCGCAGCGGCATTCGGAAAAGCACTGACAGCGGGGCTGTCCGCGGAAAGCGACGACGTCCAGACGATTACCCGAAGACAGTTCGAGTGGATAAAGATCGGTTGGCAGGGAAGGACTCCCAGCGCCGACGCCTTCACCGGACTCGGCCAGATGTACGTCGACGATCCCCGCTTCACTGCAAACTACGACAAGTACGGAGAAGGCACCGCTTCACTGGTCCGTGACGCGATGAAGGTCTACGCCGAGCGCAATCTGCACTGACGCCGATCAGTCCTGCCCACTGCCGAGGAGGTTGTGTCGGTGCGCTGCCGCGACAGCCTCTTCCCGGGAATGCGCACCGAGTTTGCGATACAAGGCTCGGAGGTGACTCTTCAGCGTGTTGTTGGATACGAACAACCGCCGCGCGATCTCACCGATCGGAATGCCGAGACCCAGTTCCACGAGAACGTCCATCTCCCGTTTCGTCAATTGGACCCGAACGATGGCCGCCGGATATATCTGCGCCGCTTCGGATTCGAGAAAGGTCGCGACGGCACTGCTCGAGCCCTCGGCCCCATCTTCGAGTTGCCTGATCAGATCACGCGGTATCGTCGCCAGGGCCGACAGGACACCGGAGGTTTCGAGCAGTCCGCGAGCTTCCTCCCATGTACTCGCGGCAGCGGGGATCCTGCCCAGTTCACACAGAGCAGCGCATTCGATCAGCAGGGATTCGAGCCGAAACCTCGTGAGATACTGCCCGCTCCAATCGATTTCGCGGCACAATTCCAATGCCTGGGACGGCGACCCGGTCAGGAGATGCGTCCGCGCCACGGAGACCGTGACAACTGCAAACGTATGTGGCGCAGCGACTGATTCTTCCAGCGCCTTGGTACCCTCCCCGGACGCCAACAGAAGATCGATACGTGCCGCGGTGAGAAGCGCGTCACCGAGCGATCGTTCACACGGATTCACGTGCCCGTGCGTTGCCACTGCGCGCTGGAGGGAAATCAGCCCCGAGAACGGGTCCGATTGCAGCAGTCCAAATCTGGTGTAAGTGTAGGCCGCGAACGCCCACAGGTCGCCCGGCGGTGTGACCTCGGCGAGTGCGTCCATCGCGGCAGCGCCGGCGTGCAGGTCCACGCTGTCGCACGCCACCAGTGCCCGCGCGATCGCTCCCCCCATGTGCGAGGGCGGTCCCAACCATCCCGAAACGTCCGGGTGTGTGCATTCCAGGTGCAGCCAGTCCGTCGCGTGCGCGACGTCCCCGATCAGCGCGGAGTTGAGCGCGGCATTGCCTGCGGCGTGACGCAGGACGAACTCCGGACCATGTTGCACCGCACCTTGATAGGCGAGTCGCAATTCCACCGCGGCATCACCGAGGTCACCGGTCAATTGATGCGAGACCCCCCAGATCAACCGCAGGGCGGGCAGTTGAGACCCCAACGCACCCAACGACTCGTCGCCGAGTCCGTATACGACGTGCGCCAATTTGCGCGTGATCTCGGTAGAGCGTTGGTACTTACCGGACGTTCTCAGCACCACCGATTGGACAGTTCCGACGTTCAACAAGCTGTGCGCATGCGGACTACCACCTATCGCACGCAATTCCGCCGGTTCCGTCGGTAATGAATCGCCGTTGATCAACTGCGGCCGCAGACGTGATTCGAGCAGGTCACGACCCACCAGAATCGAAGGGTTCGAACTGAGTACGTCACCGGGTATGGATTGCAACGCAGTCCGGACCAATCCGGTGTGATCGACCAGAAGATCAGCCCAGTGGCGCTCGAGTATGTCGAGCACCCTGGTCCACTTGCGTCCGTCCAAGGCGTAGTGAACGGCACCGGCTATATCCGAAGTCCCGAGAGCGTGATCGACGAGTACCTGGAAGGGATCTTCGAATCCATCCCCTTGTTCGGCCCGTATCTGTATGAATGCCAGCCGAACTGACGGCGCGAAGTACCAGGACGGTTCTCCCTCGAAACCATTCCGGAAGATCAGACCGAAAGACTCGAGCAAGTCCAGTTTGCCCTCCACGTCAAGATCGTCGGACAAGACACGAGCGATCTCTGGTGTCACCGTGCGGGCAGCGGCGATCGTAGTCGCGAAGTCGAACAACTCGAGCGACTTGCCCGACCGAGGAGCGGTCCGACTGACGTACGCGTGGATCGCCTGGTCCACTCGCTGCTGAACGCGTTCGCGTCCACGGCTCGGTTCACTCAGCCCCGCAACCGCACTCAGAGCAACCTTCATCAGCACGGGAACGCCGGCGACGCGTTCACAGATCGAATGGACGATGCCCGAGGGAAGGTGAATCCCTGCCTCCGCGAACAGAACGGTGGACTCGTCGGGCGTGTATCTGAGGTCGTTCGCGCACAGGTACTCGTCCACGCGGACGTCTTCGAGCAAGTCCGTCGCAGACCGATCCTGCAGCGTGACGATTACTTTCAATCCGGGAAGCCGCACGATCAGATCCACGATTCGGCGTCCCACCTCGTCACCCTCAACCAGGTCGATGCGGTTGAACACCAACACGAATGGTGCGGGCGACGAGTCAAGGAGTGATTCGATCGCGCCCACTGGATCCTCGCGCATTCGTGGCGGGGCCTCGAGTGATTCCAGGGAATCCTGAATTACTGCGAGCGCGGTGTTCCAGTACTCGAGGGGGGTCATCCGATGCGATGGCGCCGGCACCCAGACTACCGGTCTGCTCGGCACCTGCCCGAGAGTCGTGAGCCACAACGCGGCGAGTTCCGTCTTGCCGAACCCAAGCGGCGAATCGATGACAGTCAATCCCGCCGAGCGTTCCATCAATCCGAGGAGGCGGGGACGAATCGCCGTGGCTCCACGCCCGGCAAGCCGCCTTTGCAGCGTGCCCCTTCCTCGAGGATTTCGCTTTGCTCGAGATAGCTGCGATCGATTCGAAGTGGACGTCATGATGGCCGACAAACGAGCAGTCGATCCCCGCCGAACTCGAGATTTCGTTCGAGCATCGAACTCCCAACCTGTCCACCCATAACGAACAACATAGACAGCTTCGCCGCGACACGCGAGCACTGGCCGTCTCACAAATACGCCCGATTTGTCTCATTATGTGGGCTCGGTCACTATTGACGTCTATTTGCGGGAGAGTGACTGCGACCTGCGGGATCTGACATATCATGCCCGCGTGTCGATGAATTCCGCCCGCATCCGCGTGTCGACCCGATCGGTCGATCCTGCGGACGCCGACGACTTCTGGCGCAGTGCCACACGTCCGTTCTTCGTCACCGACCGAATTGACCCTGACACATCTCTCGAAGGCTCGATCACAGCGCTTTCCATCGGAACCTCGTTGATCGGTCAAACTACCTTCAACACACAGAAGTACACCCGAAACAATCGGCTGATCGCCGAGAGCGGACTCGACGATGAATACATGGTCCAGGTCGTCCTCGACGGGCAGTTGAGCGGCAACGCCGACGGAGTCGATTTCGTCGCACGTCCAGGCGATGTCACATTCTTCGACCTCGGGCGTACCTGGACCGCCGACGCGGAGGCGGAATCGACAGGGCGCACCATCACGCTCCTCGCACCGCGTTCCCTCGTCGAGGCCGAGTCGAAGGGTCGTTCTCTACACGGACGGTACTGCGCGGAGTTCCTGCCGTCGTGCTCGCTCAGTGCATGCAATCGGTCGTACTCGCGCTACCGCATCTCGATCCCGATGCTGCGGCCGGCTACGAGGACGTCGTCGCTTCCCTCCTTCGTGTCAGTTTGGGTATCGCCGAACCTGATCTGTCGCCGCGGCCCGATCACTCTCTCCGCGATCGTGCGTACGCCTACATCGCCGAGCATCTCTCGGAGACCTGGCTCGGCCCGACGAGCATGTGCGCAGCATTGTCCGTCTCCCGGGCACAGCTCTATCGCGCATTCGCATCCGACGGCGGAATAGCTCTTGTCATTCGGCGGAAGCGTCTCGAACTCGTCTACCGCGAATTGACCAGAACCGAGATGCCGAACGAAACGATCGAAGCGTTGGCCCTGCGATGCGGCTTCACCTCGAAATCCCAGTTGGCGCGAGCGTTCAAGGACTTCTACGGGATGACCCCGAGCCAAGCCCGAACCGACGGCAGACGCACGATCGGGGACCCGTCGATCGCACGCCTGCACCGCCGACTCGAGTTCTTCAGCCCCTGAATCCGAGATACTCCACAGCCTCGCGAGCGTGCCTGTGTTCTAGTTGATCCATGAGCTGGGTCGACAAGGAACTGAGTCTGGCTGCGCTCACAGGTGCGGTCACAGGTGTCGCCGTGATGATCCCGATAGTCGGCGATGGAGCCTGGTCCTGGGTAGGACTGTTCATGGCGGCTGTCGTCGCTACTGGTGACCCGGTGCGAGATGCCGGAGGATTCCCGACCTCCTTGATCGTACTGGCGGTCATCGCCGCAGTTACGTACGTGTTCTCCTACCTGCTCGCCCCCGCCCAGGCCTCCGAAACCCCGTAAGAACCTCTGCTTCATCACGATTCGTCCTCCGAACCGCGGTGGAGATCAATAATTCCATGACAGGCAGCGAGCTCAGATCACTTCAGCTGGAAATGAACCGGAGAACAAACTGCTCGATGCCTTCCGATATGACCTTGGTCAGCGCGGTGAAGTCGTTCGACCAGCGTTGAATATCCAAGCTGCTCATCACTTTCCTCCGTTCTTCGTCCCGCTGCCCGTGACCGCACAACGTATGCGGGACGTTGGGGCGCGCTGGAACTATCTGCGAGAACGCGGTTTCCGTTACCAATTGACCGATCGAACAGCACAGCTTTTCGCTACCGCATCAGACGGTCACTTCTTCGACCGGTTTCTCCTCGTGGCTCGCCGCGCCGAAGACGGCCACGGCGACGGCGCCCGCGATTGCCCCGACGAAGCCGACCACGGCAAGCCATTCCAGGCCCGGTCTCGACGCGTCGCCGAGCACCACGACGCCAACGATTCCCGGAACCACCGTCTCGCCGACAACCAGAGCCGCTGTCGCTCCGTTGACGGATCCCAGTTGCAGCGCCACCGTGTGCAGATAGAAACCGCCCAGGCCCGAAACGAGGATCGCCCAGCCGGCCGGATCGCGGAGCATCGTACCGATTTCGAACGGATCGATTCCGTAGACCACGCGTACGGCAATGGCCAGACAGCCGAACAGCACACCCGAGATCAACCCGGCGACAACTGCTGCGCGTGAGCCCAACCATCGGATCAAACCGATGCCGATCAGCAAGATCAACGCCGAGCCCACGAGGACACCCCAATGGACGACGTCGTTGGAACTCCCACCGCCCGCGTGACCTGACGACAATCCGAGCAGCAGGAGCGATCCGATCACCGCAGCGATCGCGAACCAGTCGCGACGATGCAACTGGATGCCGAGGACCACGGTCCCCAGCACTGCCGTGATGACGAGATTGGCACTGACCACTGTCTGCGACAAGAACAGTGGAATGAGCCGCGCGGAGATGGCACTTCCGGCGAATCCGACCGCATCGAGCACGGTGCCCAGGATGAACGACGCCGTCAGCGCGGCCGCGAACGTCGAACGCAAGGTCGGGCCACCCGACGCCGTCACGTGTCCGGCCTCGCCACGCTGCTCGGCGGCAGCTGCCGACTTGCGCGCGCCGTAGGCTTGCAGCACGGATGCAACGCCGTACCCGACGCAAGCCACGATCGCGGCAATCAGTCCGATCAGCATCGAAATTCCACACGAAGTTCCTGGGCAATGGTCATGGAGATAGACCCTGCCCTATTTCCCCAGGCCTGACATCACCCTCAGGTATTCGAACAAGTGCTACCCGAGAAGTACACCGACCGCCCCTGACCGGTACCTGGGGACACCCCGACCCCTAGTGGAATTGCTTGAGAGCCCTGATCTTGTTCATGACGTCGAGCGCCGCCACCTTGTACGCCTCGGACAGTGTCGGATAGTTGAAGACGGCGTCGACAAGGTATTCGACGGTCCCGCCGCACCCCATCACCGCTTGGCCGATATGCACGAGATCCGTTGCACCCGAGCCGAAGATATGAACACCGAGCAGTTTCAGGTCATCCGTCGACACCAAGATCTTGAGCATCCCGTAGGTGTCGCCTGCGATCTGCCCGCGTGCGAGTTCGCGGTATCGGGAAACGCCAACCTCGTACGGCACCGATTCCTTGGTCAAATCGACCTCGGTGGCGCCCACGTACGACACCTCGGGAATCGAGTAGATGCCGATCGGCTGCAGATCCATCAGCTTCGCGCCTGGTTCGTCGAAGGCATGATAGGCCGCGAGTCGACCTTGATCCATCGACGTCGCCGCCAACGCCGGGAATCCGATGACGTCACCGACGGCGTAGATGTGTTCGACCTTGGTGCGGAAATTGTCGTCGACGTAGATACGGCCACGTTCGTCGGCTTCGAGCCCGGCGTTCTCCAGCGCGAGTGGCGCCGTGAGGCCTTGCCGTCCAGCCGAGTACATCACGGTCTCGGCTGGAATCTGCTTGCCGCTGCGCAGCGTCGTGAGCGTTCCGTTCGCTCCGACGTCGACGGCCGTCACTTCTTCACCGAATCGGAAAGTGACCGCCAGATCGCGTAGATGGAATCGAAGCGATTCGATGACCTCGGGGTCGCAGAAGTCCAGCATCGACGTCCTCTTCTCGACGACGGTGACCTTGGTGCCGAGTGCCGCGAACATCGATGCGTACTCGATACCGATCACTCCCGCGCCCACGACGACCATGGTGGTCGGGATGGAGGTCAGATCGAGGATCCCGTCGGAGTCGAGCACCCGGTGACTGTCGAAGGACACCCCCGCCGGGCGAGCAGGCAACGTTCCGGTCGCGATCACGACGAACTTCGCCGTGATCGTCATCTTGTCTCCGCGCGAGGCGTCCTCGACGAGGATGGTGTGCTCGTCGACGAACGAGCCGACCCCTATCAACAATTCGACGCGGTTGCGCAGGAGCTGAGATCGAACGACTTCGATTTCTTTGGTGATGACATGCTGGGTTCGCGCCAGCAGGTCGGCCGGAGTGATGTTCTCCTTGACGCGGTAACTCGCGCCGTACAGTTCGCGTTGGTTCATCCCGGTGAGGTAGAGAACCGCCTCACGCAACGTCTTCGACGGAATGGTGCCGGTGTTGACGCACACTCCCCCGAGCATGTTGCCTTTCTCGACCATCGCTACCCGTTTACCCAGCTTGGCCGCCGCGATGGCAGCCTTCTGCCCACCCGGGCCGGAGCCGATCACAACCAGGTCGTATTCCATCGGATCAGTCATCGCTTAGAAATACCGTCTGCATACGACCGGCAGATGCCGAGCATGTCAATACTCGGTGAACAATCCGCGCGCCGAAACGACACGACGGCAGTACACGAACCCTGTTGCAATTAAAAGAGATACAGCCGAATCCATACGAAACTTGCTACACATAAACATATTCCGACGTTCGCATGCGCACATGCTTCGTCGCCGACGGAATTCACAACGGTCTGTTGAAATTTGTTTCACCACAGAGTGATTGATCGATCAACTGACAGGTGACCAGGGCCGTAAACCGGATGTCCAGTATTCGAATTGTCCGAAATAACGAGCGGAATGTTCCTCGTCACATCCCGCACCGAAGCAGTTGCGCGGAGCCTCGGGCCGCGTTCTACTTGCCTTGACTAATCATCTGTCACTCTCGGTTACAAACATCCGCCCCGTTCACGATCCCCACCTTTCGCCATCTCGAGAGATCAGGTTTCCCAATGGAATTCACGGAACTTGCCGACTATCCCCTACCTCCAGGGACCGTCACCGAGTGGACTCCCGCCGCGGTGAATCCGCCCGAACTGTGGCCTGTCGACCAGCGTCCCGCCAGCTACATACACGAGGCACACTTGAAACATGCCCAGCAGGCGAAACGGCAGGTGCACCATCAGACCGACGTGTGCACTCCGTCGTGGCTGGGTACCTCGTTTCGCATCCACGACCGACTCGACCGAAGGATCTGGGCGGCCGCTCTCGATCACTGGATCGATCGCCACGAAGTGCTCCGAACACACGTCGCCGTGGAGGGCGAAACGATAGTCCGACGCACCGCGGCGTCTGGAGACGTCCGGATTCTGGGCACCGAGGTCGGACACCTTGCGTCCTCGATGTCTGTCTTCACGCATCTGCAGCAACTGCTCGACCGATCGACCGATCCACTTGTCTGGCCTGCGTATCAGTTCGCGACGATCGAAGGCCCCAACCACTTCACCGTGGTTTTTGCCGCTGATCATGCTCTGCTGGACGGATATTCGGTGGCGTTGACCGCGCACGAACTGCAGACGATCTACCGATCGTTGAGCGAGGGAAGCCCTCCCTCGCCGCCGGAGACCGGAAGCTACATCGACTTCGGCACCAAGGAACGAGATCTCGTGGGACACGCGGACCGCTCTCACCCGGCAGTGCAGACGTGGCGCGAGTTCTACGCGCAGGGCGAGGCTCCGTACTTTCCAGCGCTACCCGAACCGGTCACCGGACGCCGAGTCCCTCAGCAGAGCCTGTCTGCCTGGCTTCTGAGCGCCCGGGGAGCCGAACGCCTGGCAGAAGCGAGCAAGCGCAGCAACCAAGGATTCCTGGCCGCGATACTCGCGTGCGCGGCCAAGGTGACCGGCGATCTCACCGGTGCAGACGAATTCCGCGTCGTCGTGCCGCAACACACCCGTTCGGAGCTTCGATGGGCCGCGTCGCTGGGATGGTTCATCGGTGTTGTGCCGGTGAGGATTCCGATTGCCCCCGCCGCAACCGTGAGCGATCTGGCCAAGGTTGCCGGCACGGAGATACGGCGCGTCCGCCCCGCCGCGGCACTGCCGTATTCGAAAGTGTGCGAGCTGATCGACTCCCCGCAGCACCTGCCGTTCGTGCTCTCGTACATGGACGTTCGTCACGTTCCTGGTGCCGAGCAATGGACGAGCTGGCAGACCAGGGGCCTTCGTAGTCGAGATCATTCGGGAACCGACGTCTACATCTGGCTCACGCGGACTCCCGAAGGGCTCAATCTGGCCATACGCCACCCGGGCAACGCGCGCACGAGCCGCCACATCCATCAGTTCGCGGGACTCCTACGCCGCGAAATGGAGGACTTTGCCTTCTCGACCGACACTTTCGCACCTCCGACCAACACCGCCGTACCGATCAATACCGCTGTACCGATCGAGGAGAACTCTCATGGAAATGACACCCATCGATCTCTGGGCACCGAAAGCCGGGACGCTCACCGAGTTCAGGCCTACTGAACAATCCCTGGCGGCGGCATCCGGGGCACCACGGAGCGACCAACCGCTCTCGTTCCTACAGGAAGGACACATTCGTACCGCCGATCACAAGCGCGCACAAGGCGTCGACTGGTCACCGTGGATCGGATTCACGTTCACTCTGCCCGGTGATCTCGATCGGGAGGCACTGCGTCGGGCGGTCCGGGCGTTTGTCCTGCGGCACAACACACTGCACAGTTGGTTCGAGGTGAGATCATCCGAAGATCCCGACGGTAGCGGGGTCATCGACCGTCACGTGGTGGATGCGTCGACGATCGAACTCACGCCGCACAGCGTCGGTTCTCTGAACACGACAGATGCGGTTCGCGAGCATGTGAGCCGAAGTTTCGCCGGCGATACCAGCCCATTGCAATGGCCCTCGTTCATCAGTGGCGTCGTCGAGCACGGCGCCGGCTTCACCGTCTACTACGGCGTCGATCACTCGCACACCGACGGCCTGTCGTTGATGCTGGGCGTCGAAGAACTTCGTGCGCTGTACATCGCCGAAAGCGCCGGCATCGAGGCTCAACTTCCCTCTCCCGGCAGCTACGTCGAGTACAGCGGCGAGGAACGGACATCCGCGGGGAACCTCGACCTGGCCGCAGCGCCTGTGCAGCAGTGGATTTCGATTCTCGCCGCCAACGCCGGCCAACTCCCGACGTTCCCCCTCGACCTCGGTGTCGCGCGGGGCGAACAGGCCCGGTCGACCCGCACACACATCGACGTTCTCGACAGCGACGAGTCAGCCGCGTTCGCAGCGCTGTGCAAGTCCAATGGCGTCGGCTTCTCCACGGGGATCTTCGCAGCCCTCGCCCTCACCGAGATCGAAGTTGCGGATCGAGCGAACTACTTCGCGCTCAACGCAGTCGGCACTCGCTCCGATCCGAGATACCTCTATTCCCAAGGCTGGTTCATCAATCTCGTCCCGGTCTCGTTCACGCTGAGCGGTGTCACGAACTTTACCGATGCACTCCCCCTTGCCCACGCTGCTCGCGCTGCGGTGAAGGGACTCGCGGACGTGTCCATTCACTCGGTGATCGCCCAGGTGTCGAAGTTGACCGGATCCGACATCGGTGGAACCTCGGTCCCGCCGATGGTGTCGTACATCGACATGCGCCTGATTCCAGGTGCCGAGCACCATGACGAACTCGAGGCGCGGGCACTGGGTGGGCCAGGAACGACGGGTGATCTGTCGATGTGGATCAACCGGAAGGAAGACCGTACGTACGTGATGGTCAGTTTTCCGGACACCGAGCAGGCGCACACATCGGTGAATCGGTACCTACGACACCTTCGCAACGTCCTGAGAACGGTCACTGATACCGGCGACTACCGTGTCGTGCGTCAGGCGGATGCACGTCAGGAAGTGGAGACCGCCTGATGCACATCACGTTTCTCGACAGGTTCGAGGCACGGCCGGGCCGCATTCTGCAGTGGACGCCGAGCGAAATCTCCACCGGAACGACGTATCCGGTTCCCCCGACCTCCAATCAGCAGCTGCATCTTGCCGGCAGCCGCGGCGATACGACTTGGCTCGCTGCCACTTTCGACGTTCCCGGCCCCATCGACACGGACGCACTCAAGGCCAGCTTCGAGGAATGGACGTCCCGTCACGACGCCCTGTCGTGCTCGTTCTCCCAGGCCGAAGAATCGGGTGAATCCTCGGCACTGTTCGTCGACGTCGCCGACGTCGGCGATCTGCGCCTGCGTGAGGAAACAGTGGCTGACGCGAGAACACCGGAGCAGGTGCGAGAACTCTTGGGCGAGCGCTTGGATCGATGGTGCAATCCTTTCGCGTTTCCCGCGTACTTTCTCGGTGCCATCACCCGCGAGGACCAGTCGACAGTGGTCTGCGGGTTCGACCATGCCATCTGCGACGGCTGGTCCATGAGCATCGCAATTACCGAGATCAGCACTCTGTATCGCGAATACACGCGGGCGGACCGTGATCCGATCGCGTCTGATCTCCTTCCGGAGCCCGGGAGTTTCCTCAACTACTGCTTCCGGGAATCGGCAACCGCGGATCCAGAGCCCGGCGACCACCGGATTGCGGGTTGGCGGTCCTTCCTCCGAGCATGCGGGGGTGACACTCCCCATTTTCCCGTAGATCTGGGACTGCCCGCCGGGGCGATGTCGCCCCAGGGCACAGACACCCGAATGCTCCTCGACGCCGACGAAGCAGAGCTGTTCGACCAGAACTGCGCCGATCATCGACACTCCTCGTTCGGTGCAATTCTTGCGTCGATCGGTTTGGCCACAACACAATTGACCGGCAAGAGGGACACGCACCTACTGTTCCCTGTTCACACGCGTCGGGAACCGCGACACAACCACACCTTCGGATGGCTGGTAGCCAATGCGCCCATCACCGTGACGAGCATGGACAATCTTCACAGCACTGCCCGGGCAGTCAATCTCGCTTTCCACGAGTCACTTTCACTGTCGTCCGTGTCGTCGAGGCAGGTTTTGCGGAGCTTGGGGCCCGAGGTTTCGCCCACTCGCAGAGACATCTTCTCGGTGTCCTACGCCGACTACCGAACCATGCCCGGTGGATCTCGCCCCCGTAAATCAAAGTCCAGCGAATCACAGCCTGCGCCGATCAATCCGCAGCAACTCAGTCGCGTCTCGAACGCCGACGACGTTCAGTTCTGGTTCTCACGAACTCACGACGGATTGGCAGTGCGGACCAGGTTTCCTGCGCCCGCTACCCGGACAGTGCACACCTTCCTCTCGCATGTCTCCGAGATCCTGTCGACGCCGTAGACGAACGGCCGCCTATCCGTAGATCTATTTGACACTTCTTTGTTGTGCACAACTTAACTGTGCGCTACAGTTGTTCTCGTGACCAACCCACTCGCCCTCGAACGCCAGGTCTGCTTCGCCCTCTATTCGGCGTCGCGGGCCACGACGGCCGCGTACCGGGCGATGCTCGACGACCTGGGAATCACGTATCCCCAGTACCTCGTCCTGTTGACACTCTGGGAACGAGACGGCCGCGGGGTGCGTGAGATCTGTGAGGCACTCGATCTCGATACCGGAACTCTGTCGCCGCTGCTCAAGAGGCTCGAGGGTCTGGGATTCATCGAGCGCCGACGCCTCACCACCGACGAGCGTCGCGTCGAGATTCACCTGACCGAGGCGGGTTCCACCTTGCGTAGCAAGGCCGAGGACATCCCGGCCAAGCTCGCAGGCGCCACTGGTCTGAGTAACGACGAACTCACCGAACTCCGAGACGTTCTCACTCGTCTCGGTGAGTCACTTCAAGCATCCAACGCCCACTCCGACGGAAAGAAGAAGTCATGAACATCGTCTACACCGCAGAAGCACTTGCCACCGGCGAAGGCCGCAACGGTCACGCTCGCACCTCGGACGGACGCCTCGATCTCGGCCTCGCCATTCCCAAGGAAATGGGTGGCAGCGGCGAAGGCACCAACCCCGAGCAGCTCTTTGCCGCCGGATACGCAGCATGCTTCCACTCCGCTCTGCAGATGGTCGCCCGTGCCGAGAAGGCCAACGTGGCTGATTCCGCAGTCGGCGCGCGGGTCGGCATCGGCCCCAACGGTGCAGGAGGCTTCGGACTCGCTGTGACGCTGGAGGTTTCACTCCCCCATCTACCCCATGATCAGGCCGTCGAGCTGACGGAGAAGGCACACCAGGTGTGCCCGTACTCCAATGCAACTCGCGGCAACATCGAGGTCACCCTCGAAGTAAGTAAGGACGACGAATGAGCACTACCACTGTCAGCCGGGAAATCCGTCTCGCTTCACGCCCGAACGGTTGGCCCACGTCGGAGAACTTCGCCACCGCCGAAGTAGAACTCCCCGAACTCGAAGACGGCCAGATCCTGGTCCGCAACATCGCCATCTCCGTCGACCCGTACATGCGCGGCCGAATGAACGACGTGAAGTCCTACCTTCCGCCGTTCCAGGTCGGTGCGCCGCTCGACGGTGGTGCCGTCGGCGAGGTCGTCGAATCCAAGTCGGCTGATCGCGCCGTGGGCGACGTCGTCGTCCACGGCCTCGGATGGCGTGAATACGCCATCCTCGACGGATCCGCAGTGACTCCGGCCGACACGTCCATCGCGCCGGCGACGGCCTACCTGGGTGCCCTCGGCATGACTGGCCTCACCGCGTATGCCGGCCTCACCGCGGTTGCGGAGTTCAAGGAAGGCGATACCGTATTCGTCTCCGGCGCAGCAGGTGCCGTCGGATCGCTCGTCGGTCAGATCGCCAAGTTGCTCGGAGCGAAGCGAGTAATCGGTAGCGCCGGTTCACCGGCGAAGGTTGCCCGACTTCTCGAACTCGGATTCGATGCGGCATTCGACTACCACGACGGCCCGATCACCGAACTACTCGCCGCTGCCGCCCCTGACGGCATCGACGTGTACTTCGACAACGTCGGTGGCGAGCATCTCGAAGCCGCAATCGATGCCATGAACCAGGGTGGCCGGATTGCCCTGTGCGGAGCCATCGCTCAGTACAACACCACCGAGAAGCCCACCGCTCCCCACAACCTGGCACTGGTGATCGGCAAGCAGCTCACACTGCGCGGATTCCTCGTGGGCGGCTACCGTCACCTCGGTGGCGAATTCCGCACCCACATGGCAGGGTGGCTCGCCGACAACAAGATTCAGTGGGACGAGACCATCGTCGAAGGCCTGGAGAATGCACCGCAAGCGTTCATCGACCTGATGCGCGGCGCGAACACCGGCAAGATGGTTGTCACGCTGTAACCCGAACAACATCTAGCTCGAACGGATATGAAAGTGGCCGCGAACTTCTCGAAGTTCGCGGCCACCTTCATATCTGAATCAAATCCCGAACGAGACTCCGGTCAACTTCTCCGACAGTGTCCACAAACCCGAGGCTGTCTTCGTATCGTGTGACTTCTTGTTCGACCCCACGACCTTCGGATACCCTCGCTGCTCGAACGGACCGTCCGGTCCGATGTAACTGCCGCCGAAGGCATCCGGCGCGGTTGCCGCCCACAGTTCGGGAAGGGCGCCCATCTCCGCGGACTGCGCGAAGATCGAATTGCCGATTCCCATCAGCTTGTCCTGGATCGACTCGGTGTGCCCCTGCAGGTTCGTCGACGCGTATCCCGGATGCGAAGCGAGCGCTTTGAGCGAAGATCCCGACGCCGCGAACCTGCGTTGAAGTTCGTACGTGAACAACAGATTGGCAAGCTTGGACTGCCCGTAGGCCAACCATCGGTTGTACTTCCGACGCTCGAAATTGAGATCGTCCAGATCGACAGTTCCGAGCTGATGCAGGGCACTGGACATCGTCACGACACGATCGGTGAGCTTGTCCTTCAGCAATCCGGTCAATGCGAAGTGTCCGAGATGGTTTGTGCCGATCTGCATTTCGAATCCGTCGACCGTCCGGCGGAACGGAACCGCCATCACGCCGGCGTTGTTCACCAGGACGTCGACCTTCTCCGTTGCGTCGGCGAAGGCTCGTACCGACGACAGATCCGAGAGGTCCAATTTGCGGACAACCGCGTTGGGCCCGATCTCGGCGGCTACGGCGTCGGCCTTCGTGGTGTCACGACAGGCGAGGACGACGTCGGCCCCGGCTTTGCCCAGCGCTCGTGCGACTACCTCACCCAGTCCGCTGTTCGCCCCCGTGACGACAAATGTGCGGCCGGTCTGATCGACTACGTCTTCTGCGGTCCATTTGGTCATGCTTTCCAGCGTACGTGCCTTACTCGCCGGTAGGGAGGGGTCGCTTTCCGTCATCGCCTGCGCTTGGCGCGGATGGGCTTGGCGCCCGGCAGCGGCGGTGCAGCCACTCTGGGCGACGGGGGCGCGGTCATTCCGGGAGTCGGCGACGATTCGGCTTCCTTCTGCTCCGCAGCGATGCGTCCGTACACAAAATGCTGTTGTCCCAGCGTCCAGCAGTTGTTACTCACGAAATACAGCAGGATCGCCACGGGCGCGAACGCACCGAAAGCGATCACCCCCACCGGAAACACCCACAATGCGAGCTTGTTCATGATCGCTGTTTGAGGGTTGACGGTTCCGGTGTCCACTTGGCGCGCGATGGATGCCCGCGATGTGAAATGTGTAGCGACGGCGGCAAATATCATCAGCGGTACCGCTACCAGAATGATGGAGATACGGCTGACGTCGCCGAATGCTTCCAGTTGTGCTGCCGGGCTCGAAATCATGGCGGACAACGGTGCGCCGAACAGTTTGGCGTCGAGAAAAGACTGCACGTCCGAGGCACTGAAGAAGTAGTTGGCCGTGTTCGCGTTGTCCGCCACCGACATCGGTTCGGTCGGGCTCAGAAACGGGACGTGCGATGCCGCTCCAGTCCGATTGAACGATCGCAGGACGTGATAAAGACCAATGAACACCGGTGCCTGAACCAGCATCGGCAGACAGCCGAGCAACGGACTGTAATTATGTTCTTTCTGCAGCTTGGCCATCTCTACAGTGAGTTTCTGCCGGTCACCCGAATACTTCTTCTGCAACGCCTTGATCTGAGGTTGCAGCTTCTGCATCACCAGTTGAGTGCGGACCTGCTTGACGAAGGGTTTGAACAGCAGGGCTTTGAGCGTAAAGACGAGAAATACGACCGACAACGCCCACACGACGCCGTTGTCGGGTGATCCGGAGACCAGTGAGAAGACCTTGTGCCAGAACCAGAGGATTCCGGACACGGGGTAGTAGACAAAATCGAGCATGACGAATGAACCTCACCGAGAGGCACGCTCAGAGAGATGAGAGCGCGGGAATGGTTGTGGACGCAAGACGTCTGACCGACCTACGACGAGTTCACACCCGTCGACTGCCGATCTACAGACCGATTCCCGGAGCTCGAGGTTGCGGACGACCGGGCGCGTCCGGGCTGCTCTGCCTGCGGAAAGCACCACGCAGGCAGCGTTCGTCATCAGACGGGCCAGTGGCCGAAACCGCGCACAGTTGCAGAAGTTCGTACTTCGAGGAGGTTGCGAGCGCAGCGACCACGAAGACGGCAATCGCAGTTCCCAGCACCGCGGCGCTACCCGAGGAACCAAGCGGAGGCACTGCGAGAAGAGCGATGAACGGCAGCAGAAGCAGCAACAGTGACCGTGTCACCGTTCCTGTGCTCCGCTGTTGCATGACTGCGAGAGTACAGAACGTCTGCCGAATCCAGCCAGACGTTGCCTCACGTACTTGTTCGCGCAGCCATTTGTGCGCAGGATCGTGGTCCATCCGACCGTGCCACTGTTGAGCGTTCGGCGCTCCCGCTGCGAATCGCCTGACCGGAGCCGGGGGACGCCGGCCGCCGTGCCCTCCTTGATTCGGATCACGAAAGTCCGTCGAAGTTCTCGCGATCGATCAACAGGCCTTGCACCCACAACGCCACTCGAAACAGGTATGCACCCCGTCCAACTGACCGGTGCGAACACGTCGAGGCGCAACCAGGCTGAGTGTCGCAAGCCGAAGCCCGATCACACCCAGCTGGACAACTGCTTCGGGACGCATCGACGCAAAGGCAACACGAGAAATGTCGCACCACCGATTCACCGACCCCCGCACGAGGAAGCATGCACTCGGAAGGGCGCTTGTCGTCGGCGTTCTTTCCCTGACAACCCTTGCCGTGAGTATCGACACCGCGAACGCTCAGGCCCCCGTGCTTCGGGACTGGAACATCGCCGCAGTTTCCGTCGACACGAATCAGGCGAAGGTGTCAGCTTTCGCTTCCTCGGATACAGGCCGCGTATTGGCAGCCGCAGAGTCCAAGATCGGCGCTCCGTACGTCTGGGGCGCGACCGGGCCGGACTCGTTCGACTGCTCCGGTCTCGTTCAATGGGCCTATGCACAAGCGGGCGTTTCGATTCCGCGAGCCAGCTCCGACCAGGCGGTTGGCGGCGCTCCAGTTTCCCGGGACGATCTACAGCCGGGTGACGTGGTCCTGTACTACGGCGGGGAGCATGTGGGGATCTACGCCGGAGGCGGTGAGGTCGTTCACGCCCCGACGTCCGGGGAGTCGGTCGAACGCGCACCCGTGGACTCGATGCCGTACTACCTCGCCCGACGTTACTGACATGAATCCCGCAAGCTCGATGAAACAGCGTGTATCGCGGCGATATTCGAATCGCTCGTCGCGAGCCGAACGATTGACACTCCCCCATTGCGCGGAATGTGATGTCATCCTCTCACCCGCGAGCGCGGTCTGCGCCAGGTGTCGTGGGGAGCGGTTGGACGTGACGAGGTGTTGCGGAGACGGCACTGTCGTGTCCTGGCGAACGGTTCACGGCGACCCCTCGACCGTTCTCGCCATCGTGGAATTGGACGAGGGGCCGTGGCTGTACACTTTCCTCACCGAATCTCCTCGCGTGGATGCGCCTGCACCGCTACGAGTGTTCTTTCAGGGGCGTGAAGAAGGTAAGCGCTACCCGGTGTTCTGCTTGTGCGGCGACGACCGTGGTGAACTGCTATCGGACGTCAACTCCGGCCTGCTGAACCATTGACCTCACGCGAGTCACGCTCCTGCGCGGTCGAGACGTACCACGCTGCGATCTGCGCTCTGGAACTGAATCCCAGTTTTGTCAGTACGTGTTCCACGTGTCCCTGAGCGGTGCGCAGCGAGATTACCAAGTGCTCCGCAATCGCGCGATTGGTCAACCCTTGGGCAACCAGTTCCGCAACTTGTTGCTCACGCGGAGTGAGGTGAGGCCCTTCAGCCGACGACGCAGTCGTGACACTGGAGCGCTTGTCGAGCGCATATGCGACAGCTTCACCTTCGGACATCGCAAACCCGCTGCGAAACGACTTGTCGAAAGCATCGTCACCCATGGCTTTGCGAGCAGTCTCTGCAGCAGTGTCGTGATGAGCTGACAAACCCGGCAGGCCCGCCAGCCGTCCCCCGACCTTCTGCCAATACATGGCTGCCGCGCCGAGCAGAACCGCTGCATGCTTCCAATCACGTTGCGCTGCAGCAATCCACGCCAACGGCTCGATACACCACGCCGAGTTCATCGGGGCATCGAGAATTCTCAGACTTCGAGTCAAATAGTCACTTGCGGCATCCAATTCACCTCGGAGCCAGCTCACGAGCCCGAGAGTTCCCAGCGCAAATGCCTGGAACATCATCTCGTCGGCGGGCACGGTGATCGCGAGAATCTCTTCGTTGCACTCCACAGAGCGATCAAGAGCGCCGGACAGGAAGTACGCGACTCCCAAGGTGTCCAGCCCGATCACAACATGCAGCAGATTCTTGTCGAGTCGAAACAGCGTCAACGCGGATTCCAGCTTGGCTGTAGCGGTATCGAAGTTACCTCTGAAGGTATCGACGTATCCGTCTCCCCACGTCGCCAAGCCGCGCGAGCGCACATCCGCCAAGTCGTTTGCCAGGCGCCAACTCTCGTCGACAAACTCTTCTGCCCGTTCGAGTTCCCCCTGCATCGCGTGATTCACGGCGTCGATGGCCAAGACATCCACTCGGAACGGATCCAGCTCTCGATCCTGTGCATTCAAGGCTCGATCCGTCCAATAACGCGCCTGCACAAGTAATCCACCTGCAAGCCAGAATCTGTACAACGCACCGACCATTCGCGTTGCAGATCGCGCCTCTCCGGCAGTGGAAATCGAGTACTCCAACGCATCGTTGACGTTGCGCTGTTCACGACCGAGCCTTGCGATCCAGGCAGCTTGCCGGCCACTGATCCACTCGGCTTCCGCATGAACGACCAGTGCCTCGAACCAATCACGATGGCTTCGACGCAGAGCGGAATACTCACCGGCGGACTCCAACTTTTCATGTCCGTACTCCCGGAGTAGGTCGAGGAGGTGGTACCGAACATCCCCGTCGGTTTCCTCACGAATCAGGATGGACTTCTCGACCAACGCGGTGACGAGATCGAGCACTTCGGTCGAATTCATGTCCTGCCCACACACGCCCTCAGCGGCATCGAGATCGAACCCACCCGAGAACACCGACAACCTCCCCCACAACTGCTGTTCGGTTGGCGAGCAGAGGTCGTAACTCCAATCGATCGACAATCGCAGCGTCTGTTGACGACTCGGAACGTCGCGTCCACCCGTTGTAAGAAGTCGGTATCGATCCGAGAGCCTGTTCATGATCTGCTCAGCAGACATACCACGCAGGCGAGCTGCCGCCAGTTCGATCGGAAGTGGGAGTCCATCCAAGTCGTGACAGATATGCGCAACGGCGCGCTTGTTCTCCTCGGTGAGGGTGAAACCAGGTACGACGGAAGCCGCACGCTCGGTGAACAACGACACCGATTCGTACTGGGCAATTCCCTCGAATTCGGGCGGCTGTTGCTGCGGTGTGGTGAGTGAGGGAACGCGCATCGTCACCTCACCGCCCAGGCCCAGCGATTCGCGGCTCGTCGCCAGGATCTTGACGCCGGCACATCGCCGTAGGATCGCGCCTACGAACACAGCGACGGCATCGACCAGATGTTCACAGTTGTCGAGCACCAACAGCAGACTCCGATCGGCGCAGTAGTCGATCAATGCCTGCAGCGGGTCCGCCGACGAGACCGACCGGACACCAAGGGTCACGGCGACATGATCTTCGAGGAGATCCGAATCTGTCTGCTCCCCCAGTTCCACCAACCAGGCACCATCTCGAAACACCCGTTGCAACGCGCCCGCAAGTCGGATCGCGAGCCGTGTCTTGCCCACGCCACCGATCCCGGTGAGTGTCAACAAACGGGACGTCTCGAACAATCTCCTGGCGTCGGCCAACTCACGCCGACGACCGACGAAACTCGTCAGCTCCAAGGGCAGGTTGCCGACAACTCGCTGGTCGGCTTCTGAGCGCACAGCGGATGCCATCGACCGACTCGCTTTCTGCCATACCACTACACAACAACGCTACCCCCACGATCGGCCTCCCGAGCAGCACTCACGCGAGCATGTGATCGGAGCCCACTTGTTCTCCCCCGAGTGCGAGATGCACGACGGCCACACCGGTGTCACGCAGACGAAACAACGTATTCCTACTCTGGCAGACAGACGAAGGGAGACCGACATGCCGCCGCGCCGTAGATCGGTACTGCTGACGCAACTGGTAATCGATGCTCCCGGAAGTCCGCAACAAACGATCCTCGACGAACTGCGGCGAGTGATTCTGTCGGGTTCGGCGCCTCCGGGTACCCCGATTCCTCTCGGCGACGTGGCTGATGTGTTCGGTGTCAGTCGAATACCTGTGCGGGAATCACTGAAAACACTGGTCGGAGAGTCCTTGGTCGACCATCGACATCAATTCGGCTACACCGTTGCTCAGCTGACGCCGGCAGAACTGCGAGAGATGTACATCGTCCGCGAAACTCTCGAATCAGCTGCATTGGCCGTCGCTGTCGAGCAGGCAACCGAAGAGGATCACGAACACGCCGTCGAGGTGAACTCCCGTTTGGAGATCGCATTGCGCTACGACGACTCTCAGTCCTATCACTGCGAGAGCCGAAACTTTCATCTCGCACTGACCCGACCGTCTCAGATGCTTCGACTTCTGCACATGTTCGAAGCTGCCTGGAACATCACCGAACCAGTACAGCCGATGGTCCATGTTGCCGGCGTCGATCGCCGGGTTCTGCACTCGGATCACACCGCGATGCTGGACGCATTCCTGCGTCGGGACGCATCCGCACTTCTGAGCGCTTCCGAAATCCATCATCGCCGACTCGATACCGTGATCGCGACTCTACCGACAGACACCGGTCTATTGGCCGAAAAAGATATACCGATCGCGCAATAGTCGTGCAACACAGCATCGATACCTTTCTCTCAACACAGTTTTCATCACTGACGCTGAGAGCTCGTGGCACCGTCCGCTGATTTCCTGCACTGATGCACAGGAGCTGTCATGACCGACATTCTTCCGTCCCGAACGACCACTACCCCCACTCCCCCAAAGGAAAGCGGATCGGGTGACCTTGTCGAAGCCGCGGGTCACCCTGTCGGAAGCGGCCTGATCAAGCCGGGCTACGACCCTCGTTTGACCAACGAGGACTTGGCGCCGCTTCGCAGGCAGACCTGGTCGTCGTACAACATCTTCGCCTTCTGGATGTCCGACGTACACAGCGTCGGCGGATATGTCACTGCCGGTAGTCTTTTCGCACTGGGATTGGCCAGCTGGCAAGTACTCGTCGCCCTGCTGGTCGGTATCACGATCGTCTACTTCTTCTGCAATCTCGTCGCCAAGCCCAGCCAAGTTACCGGCGTGCCGTATCCGGTGATCTGCCGCAGCGTGTTCGGCGTCCTCGGCGCGAACATCCCGGCAATCATTCGTGGCCTGATTGCCGTGGCTTGGTATGGAATTCAAACCTTCCTCGCTTCAGCAGCCCTCGATGTCGTACTGATCAAACTCTTTCCGTCACTCGCGCCCTATGCCGTCGTCGAAGACTACGGATTCGCCGGACTCTCCGCACTGGGCTGGGGAAGTTTCATGCTCCTGTGGGTACTTCAGGCCTGTGTCTTCTGGCGAGGCATGGAATCGATCCGCCGCTTCATCGACTTCTGCGGGCCGGCTGTGTATGTCGTGATGTTCATGCTGTGCGGCTACCTGATCTACAAGGCAGGCTGGAGCGCCATCGATCTCACGCTCGGCGACGTCAAGTACTCGGGTTTCGACGCCGTGCCGGTCATGCTCGGTGCGATCGCTCTGGTTGTCTCGTACTTCTCCGGACCGATGCTCAACTTCGGCGACTTCTCCCGCTACGGAAAGTCGTTCGCTGCCGTCAAGAAGGGCAACTTCCTCGGTTTGCCGTTGAACTTCCTCGTATTCTCGGTGTTGGTCGTCGTCACTGCATCGTTGACGCTGCCGGTGTACGGCGAACTGATCACCGATCCCGTTGCGACCGTTGCACGAATCGACAGCACCTTCGCCATCGTTCTCGGAGCACTCACCTTCACCATCGCCACGATCGGCATCAACATCGTGGCCAACTTCATTTCCCCGGCCTTCGACTTCTCCAACGTGAGTCCGCAGAAGATCAGCTGGCGCGCCGGCGGAATGATCGCAGCGATCGGCTCGATCCTCATCACGCCGTGGAACTTGTACAACAATCCGGACGTTATTCACTACACACTCGAAACCCTCGGAGCCTTCATCGGTCCGCTGTTCGGAATTCTGATTGCCGACTACTACCTCGTGCGCAAGCAGAAGGTCATCGTCGACGAACTGTTCAGCATGTCGCCGACCGGAACCTACTGGTACAGCAAGGGATACAACCCTGCTGCAGTGATCGCCACCGTGGTGGGAGCCGTCGTCGCGATGGTCCCGGTCCTGGGCAAGGACCTCACCGGGATGTACACCGCAGCGCAGTACAGCTGGTTCATCGGTTGTGGGCTCGGATTCACCGTCTATTACCTACTCGCCGCGCGCTCTTCCTCAGCTGTCCGGAATGCTTCCTCTCCCGACACTGTGACGGTCGACTGATCGTCATGAGAATCAAGGTGATCAACCCCAACACCACGTGGGCGATGACCGCCAAGATCGAGGAATGTGCCCGGACCGTCGCAGGCTCGGGCACATTCGTCGAGGCTGTCAGCCCTGCCATGGGTCCCGCGTCGATCGAAAGCCACTACGACGAAGCTCTCAGCGTCCCCGGAATCCTGACCGAGATCGCCGCCGGAGAAAAGAACGAAGTCGACGGCTACGTCATCGCTTGCTTCGGTGACCCAGGTCTTGATGCAGCCCGAGAGTTGGCCAAGGGCCCCGTCGTAGCTGTTGCCGAAGCGGCAATGAACTACGCAAGTTTCCTGGGTCGCGGATTCAGCATCGTGACCACTCTCGGTCGAACCCGCGGCCGCGCAGCCGATCTGGTGGACCGGTACGGCATGCAGGCTCGGTGCCGGGGTATCCACTCCTGCGAGATTCCGGTTCTGGAACTCGATCGTGATCCCGACGCGCGAAAGGTGATCTTGGAAGCCTGTTTCGACGCATTGGAGCAAGACGACTCGGACGTCCTCGTGCTGGGTTGCGCCGGCATGGCGGACCTGTGCCAGGACTTGTCCGACGAACTGGGTGTCCCGGTAGTCGACGGCGTTGCCGCTGGGGTCACGGTGGTTCAGTCGTTGGTCACCCTCGGGCTGTCGACCAGTTCGCGCGGCGAGTTCGCACGCCCACTTCCCAAGAACTACACCGGTACACTGACACCGTTCTCGCTGTGAGCGTGCCTGAGCGAGAGTCGAACACCTGTCACCAGCAGCGCCAGGACCGCGAACAATACTCCAGCCCAGACTAATTGGCGGGTTTCGAAATGCGCGAGAAACAGTCCACCGACCGCAGTGCCGAGCGTGATCCCCAGGTTGGAGAACGAGATGAAAAGGCTGTTGCCGAATTCAGGCGCGTCGACTGCGTCTCGCCCCATCCAGCTCTGCGAAACCACCAGTCCACCGGAATGCAGTACACCCCAAACCAACACGGCTACAACCATCGCGCCGAAGTACGGGCCCGCCAGATAGAGCATCACGTAGACGACGATATACAGCAAGGGAAAAGCCACAACCGTGCGCACCACCCCCTTGGCGAGCAGAGCCCCGAAGACGAAGTTGCCGAAGATCATCACGACACCGAAAGCCAAGAGCATCGCGCTGATCCACGATCCGCTCATGCCGGTCACTTCGCCGAGGTATTCGGCAAAGTATCCGTACACCGAGAACATGGCTGCGAAGACGAAGGTGACGGAAAGAATGGTCAACCACACGCGCGGCCGGCGAAGTATCCCGACCTGTGCACCGTACGACAGGCGTTGTGTCACAGGAGCCGAGGGCAGAAGTACGACAATCCCGAGAAACGCGAGAACGTTGACCACGGCGCCGAACACGAATGCTGTCGACACCGAAAAGTTCTCGGCCAAATAGGACGTCAAGGGCACGCCGAACGCGAATCCGACTGTGACGCCTGCAAATACCTTGGTCACCGCGGCGGTCGCCTGTTCCGGCGATACCAGACGAACCGCACTTGCAAGCGCGACAGCGAAGAAGACCGGATGAACCACGGCGGGGATGATCCGAAATGCAAACATCACCTCGAAACTCGATGTGGTCGCATACACCACATTGGAGACCGCAAAGACTGCAATCGCTACCAACAGAACGGTTCTCCTGTTGATTCCCGAGGTGATCAGCGTTGTGAACGGACCGGTCACCGCCACGACGAGTGCAAACACACCGACCAACCACCCGGCAGTCGACGCGGTGATACCGAACTTTTCGCTGATCTGAGGCAGAACCCCGATAATGCCCATCTCCGTAGTGATGATTCCGAATACACCCAACGCCAGAACCGGTATCAACAATTTCGACTTCACGACACACTCCTCACTACTTCGCCACACAAGACAGTTACATATCTATATATGTAGATATATTTGGTTGAACAACCCGACCGACGAGGGCAATTCGGCCGCTACAGCTTTTCGCGAACGAATTCCCTGAACTCGCCGATCACGGATTCGTTTCGTCGGTAATACGTCCACTTCCCGATGCGCTCGGACTCGAGCAGACCCACGTCTTTCATGCCCTGCAGATACCCCGAGATCACCGACTGGGCAAGTCCCGATCGCCCCTGAATGTCACCGACACAGACTCCGATGTGAAACCCGAGATCCTGCTGCGTATACGAGTCCTCGTCGAAATACTTCGCCGGGTGCGCGAGCCACTCCATGATCTGCAGGCGAGTCGGGTTGGACAGCGCCTTGAAGATCGCCAAAGCATCCATGGACCACACCCCTCTGCACGACAACCGGAACGCATCTACTTTTATGGATATGTTTGGCGAAGTCAAGCCCGATCCGGACCGAAAGCCGTCTGCATCACATCGAAGCATTCGAAGTGAGCTGCGACACTTACGTTTCGACGACCTGCGGAAATCTCAGCGTCGACTTTCTATCTGTGACGACTTGTTTATAGTTATCGCCAACAACGAATTGCCGGAAGTTTCCGGTTCACCTCAGAACGTCCGTGGGTGAACACAATTCGCTCAACACCAGCCGTACCCGGCTTGTCATTCGGGAGTCGAACCATGAACACACCGCATCAGTTCAGGGTCGTCACCTCATGGTGATGTCGAAGCTCGCCAAATGGCAGCTGGTCGCCCTCGTCGTGGTTGCACTCCTGGGCTTGATCTATGTCGGAGCGAAATACGTACGGCTGGACAATCTTCTGGGATTCGGCCAATACACGGTCAAAACCGAACTGGCGACGTCCGGTGGCATCTTCACCAACGCCGAAGTGACCTATCGCGGTGTACCCGTCGGACGCGTCGGTGACATGTCGCTCACGTCCGACGGAATCGAAGTCGACCTGTTGATCGACAGCAGTGCTCCGCAGATTCCCGCATCCGCGCGGGCCGTGGTGGCCAATCGCTCAGCCATCGGCGAGCAGTACGTCGACCTTCAGCCCGATACCGACCAGGGCCCGTTCCTCGAAGACGGCTCGGTGATCGCCGTGGGCGACACAACCACGCCGATCCCGATCGAGAATGTCTTGACCAGCGCCAACGGTCTGGTGCACTCCGTTCCGGTCGACGCACTCCACACCGTCGCGAAAGAACTCGGCGCGGCATTCAACGGCAAGGGCGAAGATCTGCAGGTACTTGCCGACTCGCTGTCGGGGATCTCCCAGTCGGGCCTCGACACCCTTCCCCAGACCCTCGGACTGATCCGCGACAGCCAGACGGTGCTCACGACCCAGTCCGATCAATCGTCGGCGATCAAGCAGTTCAGCACCGACCTCGACGCACTGACGGCGCAATTGCGCACCAGCGACCCCGACATCCGACGCGTGATCGACAACGGCATACCGGCCAGCGAACAAGTCGGCTCTCTCGTCACCGAAGCCGGCCCCGCGCTCACGACCAACCTCTCCAACCTCTCCGCCGTTGCAGCGGCAGCCGCACCGACACTGCCCTCGCTGCAGCCCTTCCTGCTCTTCCTGCCTGCGCTCGCCGGGGCGGCGCCCACCGTTGCACCGGGAGACGGCACAGTACATCTGGGCTTGGTACTCGAGACCAACAACCCGCTCTCGTGCACCGTCGGTTACGAAGGGACCATGGCGATCCTCGACGAGATGAAGCGCAAGGACCCGAACTTCGACGACACGACGCAGAACTTCCCGTTGAACACTGCCGCCAACTGCCAGGCACCTCAGGGCAGCGAAACGGGAGTTCGTAGCGCCAACCGCATCGCGTTCGCCGACCCGAACACCTCGCAACCGTGGGACAGCAAGCCCAAGGTGGACCCGGACAAGCTCAACCTGAACCCGATTGCCACTCAACTCGCACCGATGCTCGGCGCCACCCCGAAGTAGCCGTAAACAACTGGCACCGTCGACCCTCCGCGACGATGATGATGTGATGTCGGAAGGAACGCCTGAAGGCGAGTCACAGAGCATGTCACGAGGTTTCGACGAACTTGTCGCCGAAGCGGAATCCGCCTCCGTCGACGGGTGGGATTTCTCGTGGCTCGACGGACGCGCCACGGAGCAGCGTCCGTCGTGGGGGTACCAGAGGCTGATGGGTGAACGTCTCGGCCGCGCCGGCGCCGCATTGGACATCCAGACCGGCGGCGAAGTCCTCGCCGCTGCACCGTCACTCCCGCCGGTGATGGCAGCAACCGAATCCTGGCCACCGAACATCGCCAAGGCCACCGCCCTTCTGCGTCCCCGAGGTGTGGTGGTGGTCGCCGATCCGGACGAGCCGCCGCTACCGTTCGCCGATTCGGCTTTCGACCTGGTGACCAGCCGACACCCAGCGACGGTGTGGTGGACCGAAATCGCGCGGGTACTCGAACCGGGAGGAACGTACTTCGCTCAACATGTGGGTCACGCCAGCGTGTTCGAACTGGTCGAGTACTTTCTCGGTCCTCAGCCGCAGGCTCGTCGCGGACGGCACCACGAGGACGAAACTGCCGACGCGATTGAGGCCGGGCTCACCGTCGTCGACCTTCGTTTCGAGCGTCTGCGCATGGAATTCTTCGACATCGGCGCCGTTGTCTACTTCTTACGCAAGGTGATCTGGATGGTTCCGGGATTCACCGTCGCGCAGTATCGGGACCGGCTCCGCGAACTCGATCAGCAGATCCGTCGCGACGGATCTTTTGTCGCGCACTCGAGTCGATTCCTGATCGAGGCACGCAAGAGCTGAGCGCACCGCGACGGGCCGCACATCCCGAACGTGATCGATGCTGCTAGTCGGACTCGTCGGCGTCGCTCCGCGAGCCGATCGCAGCGGCAAGATAGTCGCCGAGTTCACGCTGAAGGTTCGCGTCGAGTGCCCGGGCCAGTGCCGAATGTACCGACGCCACACCGAGTTCACGCATCGTCTGGAGCATCTCGGCTGTTCCGGCAACCTCGTCGCCCTCCGGGAGCCAACCGACCCCGTGCTGATCGACGATGCGATCCTTCGCCGCCTGAATCAGGTCTTTGGCGATCCCGTCCACAGCGTTGTGAAGCTTTTCGTGCACATCGACCAGTTGATCGAGAGTGAAACCGTAGTCGAGGAGACTCGAAAATCCGCTGAGCAAAGCAGGATCGGTGAAAACGCAGTTCTCTCCTTCGATCTGTACCAGTCCGAGATCTACGAGACGATCCAGTTGACCATCTGCATCTCCCCCGAGAAACTCGCGTACGACGGCCATCTCGATACTCACGGTGTCGCTGCGGGACCATGGTTCGGTGACCGCGTGCTGCAGACCCAGCACCTCTGTCAGGTCTTTCCCGCTTTCCCACCCGGTGATGAAGTCGTCGATATGCGCAGTGGTGAAACCTCGTTGAAGAAGCGTGTCGATCAGCTTGAGGCGTTCGAGGTGCGCGTCGCCGTAGATGCCTACCCGCCCACGCTTCTCCGGCGGAGGAAGCAATCCACGTTCCTGATATGCCCGTACATTCCGCGAGGTGGTGCCCGCAGCGCGCGCTAGATCGTCGATGCGGTACTCGGTCACCGCCTCGTCTCCTCTGCCGCGTCGGTCGTCACGATTCCAACTTAGTGGCAACACCAGGCCGATCAGAACCCGGGATCAGGTCTGCGCGGTGTCTTTCTCGCGCACCGTGCTCGTGTAGTCCCGAAGATCCACCGATTTCAATTGGTTCACGTACTGGGTCGCGAAACCGGGAAACATAGTGGCATTGAATCCTTCGTCGGTGAGATACCAACTCGAACATCCCGAGTTCCACGTGGTCTTCGACAGCCGACGCTGCAACTCGACGTTGTACGCATCTTCGACATCTTGACGAACATCGAGTGCCTTGAGGTCGCGCTCGAGAACGATCTTGATCGCTTGGGCGAGATAGTCGAGTTGCGCTTCCATGTACACAAGGGCGGAGCTGTGCCCCGGACCCGAGTTGGGTCCGAAGGTGAAATACAGGTTGGGATAACCGGATACCGCAATGCTCTTGTACGCACGCGCCCCGGATTTCCACTCCTGAGCGAGCACACGTCCGTCCCGGCCGATGATCGGGACCGGTGTTCCGGTCTTGCAAACGTCGAAGCCGGTGGCGAAGACGATGCAGTCGAATTGATGCTCGATCCCTTCGACCGTGCGAATGCCATGTGGCGCCAATCTCGCGATCGGCCAGGTCACGAGTGTGCAATTGTCTTGCTGGAGAGCCGGGTAATACTCGCTGGTCATCAGCAACCGCTTGCACCCTGCCCGAAAGTCGGGAGTGAGTTGTCGCCGCAACCACGGGTCCTTCACCTGCATGCGCAGATGAAGACGCCCGACTGTTTCCACCACCCTCGTCAACGGGGATTCCCACACCACCCCGAGAGCTACCGATTCGTGTCCCCAGTACCAAGCCCGACGCGCCAGAGTCTGGACGACCGGATGACGACGGTACAGATCCTTCGTGCGAGATCGGGTGCGTAGGTTTGCTCGCGGCAATGCCCATCCCGGTGTTCGTTGGAAAACCTTCACTGATCGTGCAGTTTTCACGAGTTCAGGGACGATCTGGACGCCACTGGCCCCGGTTCCGATCACTGCGACCCGCTTGTCGGTGAAGTCGTAGTCATGGTCCCAGCGAGCACTGTGAATCTTGTGTCCTTCGTAGCTCTCCAAACCCGGAACAGCAGGAAAGCTGACGTTCGCCAGCGGACCGGACGCCATGACGACGGTCCGGGCAATGACCGCTTCACGGCCCTCGAGCGCGATCGCCCAGACACCTGTCTGCTCGTCCCACTCGACGCCCGTGACGTTGCACCGAAACCGAATCTTCGGCTCGAGGCCGAACTCTTTCACCATCGTTCGGATGTAGCCGAGGATCTCCGCGCTGGCCGAGTAGGTGTGCGACCAGTCCGGGTTCGGGGCGAAACTGTACGAGTACAGACGGGACGGAATGTCGCACGCAGCTCCCGGATACGTGTTGTCGCGCCACGTCCCGCCGACCTCCGTGCCGCGTTCGAGAACGACGAAGTCCTCGATACCGTTCTGCTTCAACCGAATCGCCGCTCCGATTCCTGCGAAACCTCCACCGATGATCGCCACTGACAGTGGCTCGGCAGTACTCATGCGAGTGGCTCGTACGTAAGTTCCTTGGCCCAGGTCGGCTCGGAATTGAGCCTGCTGCCGGAAAGTCGGCCAGTGACCTTGACCATCCGATCGGCAAGCAGATGGTAGGGATGGTTGCGATTGATGACCATGTTGCCGTGCCACTTCACCACCCGATACATCGGGACGCGGAGCGCGGCCGGACTCCGTTCGCCTACGTTCCTGAATCGCTTCATCGCGGTGTAGAGCCGTTCCTCGTTCACTCCCATGTCGACGATGTTGTCGCGCATCTTGTTCAGCAGCGGGATGTAGCGAAGTGTCCCGATGATCAACGCCGGATTCAACCAGGCGCCGACGGTTTCGACAACGAGCTTGCGCGTCGTCGAGTGCCCGAGCATCTCGATCACCGCAAAATCGACCGCCAGATGCCTGGACTCGTCTGCATTGATCTTCTTGAACACAGCCTGACAGACCGGATCCTCGATCTCGTCCATGATGAACTTGACCAGGGCTCCGTCGAGCGCCACCTCGAGCATCGGTATGACGGTCCCGAGAATCGAGAGCGACAAACCGTCGGAATGCTTGTCCAGCCAGTCGATGACGAGCTTGACGTTGATGTTGGGCTCGGGCATCTCGTCGCCGTCCAGCATTCCCCACCGACGCATCAGCGCGAGTTCGGCGTTGGCGTGCTTCTGTTCCTCGGCGTGGAAATGCCGATAGATGTCTCGGAGAGTTTCAGTCGGCGCCTTGAGAGCCATCGCAGAGAAGCCACGGGCACCGACGTTCTCGATCCACATCAGGTCCGACATGAACGGTTTCAGCTTCGCATGAAGCTCTGGACTGATCGTCTCGGCGCCCGGAGCATCCCAGTCGATGTCCACCAGAGCCCATTGGCGGTCCTTGATCTTGTGCAGCATGCCGTCGAAATCGAAGGACATGTCACGCTCCTTTCGTGCTCGGCGAGTTCGTCTCCGGCGCCGCCGAAGTTCCAGATGATCCCGACTTCTGTTTCGGTGCAAAGCGATTGAGAACTCCACAGCCCCACGTGTATGCAACGGGTAGATACCGTTTGAGTCGCCAGATCACCTTCGCATCGAACTGCGGCACCACGTAGAGTCGACCCTTGTCGTAGGCGTCGAGAGTGGTGACGGCGATGCGCTCCGGCGAAAAGCCGGTTCGCCGCATCAACGCTTGCGCCAATTGTGTTGCTTCCGCGGTGATTCGGCCGTCGAGAGCAACATTTGTCTTGACGAAGGTCGGACACAGCACCGTCACCCGCACTCCCGTACCGGCAAGTTCAGCGGACAAGGTCTCCGAGAGCGACATCACGGCGGCTTTACCGACGTTGTAGGGCGCCATCAGCGGCGCAGCCGCAAACCCAGCAGCCGAGGCCACGTTGATGAATCCCCCGGCGCCGCTCGCACGCAGTTGTGGAGCAAATATCTCACAGCCGTGCACGACACCCCACAGATTGATCCCGAGTGCCCACTCCCAATCGTCGAAACCGATCTCGCCCACCGGTTTTCCACCGATACCCACCCCGGCATTGTTGATCACCAACGAAAGCGGACCCGCAAGTTCGAGTTCCGCGAACAACGCCAGGTCCTGAACCTGCTCACGAATTGACACATCGCATTTGACGGCGTGCGCGGTACCACCGATCTCATCGATGAGTGCCACTGTGTCCTTGGCCCGTTCCAGCGAGATATCCGCGCAGATCACCTCACCGCCTCTGCGCGCCAACTCCAACGAAAAGGCACGGCCGATTCCGCTGCCGGCGCCGGTCACCACTGCGCGGGCATTGTGGGACAACTTCGATCCGCGGTTCTTGGTCGGTTTCTTGGTCGGCACCGGTCGGCTCACCTCGAAGACGCTTCGACTGCTGTGTGTTTCTCCATCTACAAAGAGTCATCCACAACCGTGCCAGTTGTCAATGGCCTAGAATTCGATGGCGGAATACGCGGCAGTCGAACCAGTACCCGGACTGCTCGAATGAAGTCTTTTGTCGACCGACCGTGATCTAAACGGGGTGCGCGGTCTTCCAGTGCTCGGCGATGTCGATGCGCCGCGCGATCCAGACCTTCTCGTGTGACTGCACGTGGTCCAGAAATCGCTCGAGAGCGGCCGCACGGGCAGGGCGGCCGACTATGCGGCAGTGCAACCCGATCGAGAGCATCTTGGGCGATCCGGCCGTCCCCTCCGCATACAGCACGTCGAAGGCATCGCGTAGGTGCGCAAAGAACTGATCACCGCTGGGAAATCCTGCGGGAGAGGCGAAACGCATGTCGTTGGTGTCAAGGGTGTACGGAACGACCAGGTGCTTCACCGATTCTGCGCCACGCGGAACGTCGACCCAGTACGGCAGATCGTCGGCGTATGAATCGGAGTCGTAGACGAAGCCGCCGTGCTCGACGACCAATTCGCGGGTGTTCGGTGAATCGCGCCCGGTGTACCAACCGAGAGGCGCCGAACCCGTCAGATCTCGCAGAATCTGCACCGCCTCGGCCATGTCAGCGCGTTCGCGCTCGATGTCCACGGATTGGTAAGACTTCCAACGTAATCCGTGGCACGCGATCTCGTGGCCCAACTCCTGAAAAGCACTGACTGCTTCGGGGTTACGCTGCATCGCCCGCGCCACCGCAAAGACCGTGAGAGGCAGGTTTCGCCGCTCGAAGGTTCGCAGTACACGCCACAACCCGGCCCGTGAGCCGTACTCGTACAGCGATTCCATGCTCATGTGTCGATTCGGAAATGCCTCTGCCGGAGTCATTTCCGACAGAAATGTTTCCGAAGCCGCGTCCCCGTCCAGGACGTTGTTCTCGGCTCCCTCTTCGTAGTTGAGCACGAACTGAACCGCTATCCGCGCGTCGCCGGGCCAGTGCGGATGCGGCGGATGAGGGCCGTACCCCACCATGTCCCGGGGATAGTCGTCGCGCGGATAGTCGCTCATGCCAACAACTTTACCGTCAGCGCCCGGAGATCACAGCGCGAGCAGCGTCGGTGAGTACGCCGAAGACTCTCAGCCGCGCCAGGCCACCGTCCGGGAAGATGTCCAGACGAACATCGGTGACCTGGACTTCGGAATCGATCGGAAAGCGATGGCGCGTATCCGGACGCAGCGTCGTGCGCGGCAACAGTTCGATCCACTCCCCCTCCGACGTCCGCCCGGTCAGAGCGCCCTCACCTGGACTGTTTCCGAGGAAGTACGAGGTGTCGATCTCGACGAAACTCAGCACGCCTTCACCCGCGAGTTGTACTTGCACCCAGTCGTTTCCGTTGTCGCGGCGCCTGGCGGTCTCCCACCCGTCACCCATCGAAGCAGCGCGTCCGGGAAACAGGATGTTCTGCGGTGAGCTGTAAAACATGTTGGAGCAATCGGTCACGCGGCCACCGTTTTCGAGTGCTGCGAGGTCCAACGGCCCGGCATCGAGGAAACGCGGGTCCGGCCGCGCTTCGCCGTGAACACGGAATCTCGCCACGCCGCCGTCCGGGTAAATGGTCAGCTTGACGTGCGTCCACCGCTCCTCCGACGCCACCGAGAACGGATTCTCCGAGTCACCGTGCACGGTCGAGCGCTCGACGATGGTTGTCCACTCGCCGGATCCGGCCAGGTCGGCGGGATCCGGATACCCGTCGACCGAGATTGCTTCCACCGAGATCTCGGGCGGGTAATTGCCCTTGAACCACGCGGTGTCGACCACGACGCCTCGCACCACTCCGGGAACACCGAGTCGAACGATCGCCTCGTCATGGCCTGCCACCCGGCGGCGACGCGTCTCCCAACCGTCGTACACCTGCCCCTTGTGACCGAACGTCGCCGGCTGGTACCCGGCCTTGCCTGGGCGGATCAGGGCCTCACGCTCGGCAAACGCCTCGTCGTTCGCCCAGATGACGGCTCCGCCGAGGGTGCGCAGTGCGAGATCGGGCAGCAAGGTGAATTCGGTGGTGCTCATCGGTCAGTGTTCTCCTGTGATCGGTGTGGTGCGTCCTACGAGGTGACGGAGTGCGTTGGTGTCGGCGCTCGGGGCGAGCCGGAGAACTTCGGATTCCGGATAAGCCCCCGCGTCGAGCCCGCGCAGTACCACCGCTGCGAGCGCCTGGGCGGTTGCAGGTTCGTCCATCACGTCGCCACCTTGGCGCCCCAAGTACGACTGGATGCGCGGGGCAGCGGCGCCGAGCGCGTTGCGATAGAAGCCGAACGTGGCGAGCCAGCGGGTGACCAGATGCCCAGGGTGCATGTCCCACCCCTGGTAGTAACCGCGTTCCAGGGACCGCGTGACGAGGCGATGGTGCCGAGTGATCGCGTCGCGGATCGCCGTGGCGCTCCCGATAGGCGCGACCTGAGTCGACCCGTCGCACACCCAGACGCCGGTCTGCGCGGCAGCAGCCAACATGACAGCCTTTGCGTGGTCTGCCACCGGATGTTCGAGCGACTGATGACGCGATGCAATTCCGCAAGCTGCACTGTAATCGTAAGTGCCGTAATGCAAACCGGTCAGACGACCGGCACCGCGATGGATGGCCTGAGCAACTGCCACCGTTCCGTCGGCCGCGATGACCGCCTGCGGGCTCTCGATCTGCAACTCGAACCGAAGCGAACCGAGCTCGAGTCCGTGCGCCTTCTCCAGCTCTTCGCAGAGCAACACCGTCGCCGTGACCTGCTCCACCGCGCGCAGTTTGGGAACGGTGAAGACAAATCCGTCCGGCACTCTGCCGGCCGCGTCGAGCACAAGCTCGAGCGTCCTGATCGAGCGCCGACGCTCACCGGCCGGCAACCCCTTGAACCTGATTCCACTCCAGTTCGGCCCGGCAGGATCAGCGCTGAGCGCGGCAAGCGTCTGTCCGGCCGACGTCGCTGCATCGTCTTCTTCTTCGTCGCTGCGGCGTCCGTACCCGTCCTCGAAATCGATCCGAAAGTCTTGGACCGGCTTGCGGCCGAGTTGAACTCGCACATCAGCGAGCGCATTCTCCGTGTCGAGATCGGCGAACACATGAGCATGGGAATCGAGAAGCGCGATCGCCTGCTCACCCCAGAGTCGAGGGGTGTCGACGGTTGCATCCGCGGCACTGACGTAAATCGTGTGCACGGGTTGGATCTCGTCACGGTTTCCCGGGTACTGCGCCGCGAGCCGCTCGTCCACCGGATCCAGAAGTCCGTCCAGACGATCGTGGACGGCGGCGGAGAGTCGGGATTCTGTCATCGGACGATCTTCTCAGAACGTCCGCGAGCCCGCAGGTTCTCACGCCGCCGATCCAATCCGAGTCAGCGGCCCCCGACGAACGGAACGTTGACGAAGCTCGGCCGGTCTGCAGCCAACTCGATGTGCTGCGGTTTGAGTTGGCTGTCGGCGAGCATCGGGCCGAGCGCCAGGTATCGCGGCACGCTGGCAGCGTAGACGTCGACGCGGAGCCGGTGCCCCGGTTGCAGCACTGCGTCCGTCGGGAGCATGTTGATGTCGACGGTGGTGACCTCACCGGGAACCACCGGCTGACGCGTGTCGATCGTCAGATAGTGGTGCGGTTCACTGTAGTCACCGTTGGCCGAGCGAGTGCTCTTCGAATCGTCGACTGCCCGCAGCGACGCAGTCAGAGCGCCGTTCGTGATCGGTGTCGATGTTCCGTCCGGTGCTACGTCGTTGACCGTCGCTGCCCAGAATCCGTCCGTCGCGTCCAGGACGGTCTCGAGGTGGACGTTGATCGGGCCCGAGAGTGAGGTCGGCTCCGTCACTGCCTCACCGGTGAACGTCAGGCCCTCCGCTTCCTGGAATCGGGAATCCTTGGAACACGTCGCACCGAGCACCACGGAGATCCCGGCAGTTCCCTGAGTTCCGTCACCGGAGCAGAAGCCTCGCAGTCCTGGTGCGACTGTCAATCGCGCTGCGGCACTGGGCGGGTCATTCGTCAGCGAACCGTCGTGCGCTGCGTGGGCGGCAGTACCGCTGGGCGCAGAGTTCAGATACATACGTTCGTAGCTCGCACCGGCTCGCGGGAACTGATCGTCCGTGATCCATCCGCCGCCTTGCTGGAACATCGTCACCGGACCGTAACGATCGATTCCGTTGTCGATGCCCTTGAGCCACTTGTCGAACCACGCACGTTCGAGCACGTCGAGGCGCGGCGGCGCACCGTCCTTGCCGAATCCTCCACCGGGAGTGACGTGATAGCCGTTCCCCATGATCAACTGCTTCTGCCCGGGCGGCAGATCGATTCCGTTGTAGATCCGCGGCTCACTGTTGGCGAAGATGTCGTGCCAACCGCCGTAGACCATCGTCGGAACGGCGATGTTGCCGACGTCAGCGGCTCGGTCCTGATAGAACTGCCCGTCTTGCGCGACTTGCAGAGTCGACGGTGACACGTCCTCGATTCTCTGAGCCGTCATCGCTTGCACCAGTTCGGGAATCAGCGTACCGGGATCCTCGAGGCGGCTCGCCAACCACAGGGGATCGAAGTTTCCTTGCAGGATGTCCTGAACGTTCGGGATGAGTTTGAGCCCGTTGACCGCGGTCAACCACAACGGCATGAACCCGACTCCGAGGCCGCCACCGGTTCCGACGATGTCGCGCAGCAGATCGTTGCCAGGTTCGACCGGGAAGATCGCCTTCAGTGCAGATGGATTGTTGCTCGCCGCCTGCACCGAGTTGATCGCGGAGTACGAGATGCCCGCCATCCCTACTTTCCCGTCGGACCACCCCTGCTTGCTCATCCAGTCGATGACCTCGACCGAATCCTGTTGCTCGCGCTTACCGAGCACGTCCCAATTACCTTGGGAGAAGCCGGTTCCACGTGCGTCGACCACTACCTGCGTGTATCCGTTCTGGACCAGATCACGGTTGACGCCGAGAACCCTGGCGCCTCCGCCGGCGATGACGCCCGTCAACTCCGACACGCCGTCGAACGGCGCCGCGAGGTCGAGCGAGTTCGCAACGTCCATCAGCGTCTCACCGACCTGCGGGATCGACAGAGCTGAATCCACCAGTGTGTCCAGCAGTTTCGTGTACGGCGTGATGTTGAGGACCGAAGGCGTCTTCGATTCCACGGCCCGCCCGGATGCATCCGCCGGTCGGTACACATTCGCTTGCAGAACTGTGCCGTCACTCATCGTGATGGGCACGTCCCACTCGATGGAGACCCCCGGATACTGCGGCGTCGCCTCCGTTGCCGCGAGCCAGGCCTGCCCGTCCGACCCTCCCGTCGGATCCGCAGAAGCGACGGCGCTCGGCACCGTCAATCCCACGACGCACAGCCCCACCGCAATCGTTGTCGACCTTCGACGTAGAAGTCGTGTCCTCACGAAAACCCCAATTTTCTGTTGTGATGACCCAGCCCTGCCCCCACGACAGTGACCGGTGTCACGAACTTACCGGATAGTAACTTCCGTCCCATATGTCGTCAATAGGTCTGAATGCCGACCGGACGGCTAGCTTTGAAGATGTGTCACGATCACCGCTTCCCGTCCGCGACGGCCTGAACCCCAGTCGCATCCGTCAGCCAGACGACGGCATGTGGACGACGACGCTCGACTACCTGCTCGAACGGTTCCCCCAGGACGCCGTCCGATTGCGGGAGAAGGTCGCAGCCGGGGAGGTCGTCGACGAGAAGGGTGTCGGAATCACCGAGACGAGCGCTTTTGCTCCCCGGCGGTTCGTCTACCTGTACCGCGACCCTCCCGTCGAAACGCGGGTGCCGTTCGAGATCGACATCCTTTATCGGGACGAAAACATCCTGGTCGTGGACAAGCCGCACTTTCTCGCGAGCACGCCCCGCGGGCGATACATCGCCGAATCGGCCTTGGTGCGGTTGCGTCGAGATCTCGATTTGCCGGAGTTGAGTCCAGCGCATCGCCTCGACCGCGTCACGGCGGGACTGCTGCTGTTCACCGTGCATCAGTCGGCCCGGCGCGGCTATCAGACCATGTTCGCCGAGCGCCGCGTCGCCAAGGAATACGAGGCCATCGCGCGTTACGACGCGCAGGTGAGCACTCCCGTGGTCGTGCGCAGTCGCATCGTGAAAGAACGCGGCGTGCTCAAGGCCGCGGAGATCGAGGGCGAACCCAACAGCGAGTCGCGGATCGAACTGATCGAAACGCGAGACGGCTTCGCGCGGTACCGGTTGATTCCCCATACCGGCAAGACCCATCAACTTCGCCTGCACATGACCTCGCTCGGGCTACCGATCCACGGCGACAACTTCTATCCCGACTTCTACGACGTTGCCGCAGAGGATTATTCGAACCCGCTGCGCCTGCTGTCGAAGGTTCTCGAGTTCGAGGATCCCACGACCGGCCGGCTGCAACGGTTCGAAAGTCGGCGGACCCTGTCCTGGCCGGACGAATCAGGCAGTGGCGACTCGCCGTAGGGACCCCGGACCCTTCCACTGCGCCTCCGATACCGGGAGGATGGAAGCGCAGACCGCACCGCAAGAGGAGACCAGATGAGCAAGACCGCCGTCGTACCCGAAGCCGTACGGGAGATCGAGCGCAAGTACGAGGCGCCGGCCGAGCAGGAAGTTCCCGCCTTGGGCGGACTTCCCGGTGTTGTCGGCGAACCGGTCCACGACTCGATACAGCTCTCTGCCACCTACTTCGACACCGCGGACTACCGGTTGCTGGCCGAGAAGATCACGCTGCGCAAGCGTGAGGGTGGCGACGACGCGGGGTGGCACATGAAACTTCCCGCAGGCCAGGACGCTCGAACCGAAATCCAACTTCCCCCGGACGAGAGCACCGATGTGCCCTCGCCGCTGTCGAGTCTGATCCGGGCGATCATTCGCGGTCACGATCTGGTGCCGGTCGCCCTGATCATCACCGATCGGGAGCGCACCAGGCTCAACGGCGAAAACGGTGTGCTGCTTGCCGAAGTGGTCTCCGACACCGTCATCGCCTGCAAGGCAGACGGTTCCGGAGAGTCGACGTGGCAGGAAGTCGAGGTCGAACAAGGCGCAGGCGGGCAAGAGCTGGCCGATGCAATCGAGTCGGTTCTACTGGACGCCGGGCTGGAGCGCTCTGCGAGTCCGTCCAAACTCAAACGAGCACTGGGCACGTCGGTCACACCGTACGCCGGTCACGAGGTCACCTCGGGCAAGGCGTCGAATCCGCGGATTCTGTTGCGTAATTACCTCATCGAACAATTGCGCGCACTGGTCGCCGCGGATCTCGGCACGCGTCGGGCCGACGACGAAGCCGTTCACGACTTCCGGGTTGCGGCACGTCGCATCCGCAGCGCTCTGCAGTCGTACGCCGGCCACTCCCCCAAGACCGACGATCTCATCACGGATCTGCGGTGGATCGGTGGAAAGTTCGGTGACGCCCGCGACGTCGAGGTCCAGTGGGAGCGTCTTGTGGAACGCCTCGGCGAAATCGACGAGATGCCCGAGCGAGAAGCTGTGCGAGCTCGAATCGACGAGTTCTTCTCTGCACGTGGTGAAACCGCCCAGGAAACAGCCCTCGAGGCGCTCGATTCCGAGCGATACACCACGCTGCTCGATCGCCTCGACGAGTACGTCGGCGACCTCGAATTCGACACCGCCACCCACCGCGTCGGAAAGAAGGCATCGGCACGAGAGTTGGCCCATACCCTGCGGCACCTGGCACACAAGGTCGGTAAGCGGGTCGATCACGTCTTCGATGCCGATAGCCGCACCGAGCGTGACGAGCGAATGCACCGCGCCCGCAAGGGAGCCAAGCGGATGAAGTACGCGATCGAGGTCATGGAACCCGTGTCGAAGAGCCGAGCGAAGCGTGCACTGAAGCATTTCAGCCACTTCCAGGATGTTCTCGGCGAGCACCAGGATTCCGTTGTCGCCCAACATCATCTACTTGCAATGGCAGCCGAGCAGGAGCATACCTCGCTCACCAGTTTCGGATTGGGCATGGCCTACCGACGAGAACTGGAAATAGCCGACGGGCAATCGACCCTGCTACGCAAGACGTGGAAGGAAGCCGTGAAGTCAGCATCGTCACTCTGGTGACGTCGCTGTAACCAGTCGACCGATCTCGATCATTTCAGAGGGAGTAGACATGAACACACTTGCAGGACACCAGGATATCGTCGCCGGTATCGACGGATCCGAGGCCTCGACGGCGGCGGCCCGGTGGGCGGCCTCCGTCGCGAACGCGGTGAACTCACGGCTGATTCTGGCGCACGCCCTGCCGCAAGAGGGCCCGATCTACAGTCCCGCTGCGGTGATGTTGCAGTCACAGTTCCTCAGCCAGATCCGCGAAGACGGCGAAGCGATCGTCGAGGCCGCCGCCACGGTGATTTCGGCCGAATTCCCCGGACTGACCATCGAATCCGAGATCGCGCCAGGGCCGGCGTCGACGCATATCCTCGAATCCTCGGGTACCGCACGCCTGATCGTGATGGGGTCGACCGGATCGGGTGCACTGCGCTCACGGCTGCTCGGATCGACCGCACTGAAGGTGGCCAATCATGCAACCTGTCCGGTCACCGTGTGGCGTGGTTCGGCGGAGAATCCCGGTCCGGATCAGCGTCCCGTCATCGTCGGAGTCGACGGAAGCGCGTTGAGCAAGAAGGCCGTCGAGTACGCGTTTCGTTATGCCGATCAGTTCGACGCGCCGCTCATCGCGGTCCACACCTGGCAGGGTTCGTCCACCTTCCGCGAAGGCGGAGCGGGAATCCTGATCGACTGGGAGGCTGTCGAGCAGGAGGAATCGGCGCTACTGGCGGAAAATCTAGCCGGTATGGCCGACCAGTACCCGGACGTGCCGGTCACCCGCATCAGTGAACCCGGTGCCGCTGCTCCCGTCATGCTCAAATACGCCGACGACGCACAGTTGATAGTTGTCGGAAGTCACGGCCGCAGTGCGATGGCGGGCGCCGTGATGGGCTCCACCAGCCAGAATCTGCTGCACCATGCGCCAGGGCCGGTCATGATCTGTCGCGCCTGAATTGCTGTGCGCCTTTATTAACCCCCCGCGGTTAAGAAAGGCGCACAGCAGGGGTCAGGCGAGACCCGTGCCCACCAACTGACCTACTCCGTACGTCACGGCCATCGCCAGCGCGCCGCCGATCACCACGCGTAGCACCGCTCTGGTCTTGCGAGCTCCGCCGAGCGTCGCGCTGATCGTCCCGGTCAGCGCAAGTGCGATCAGCACCGCGAAAAATGCGATAGGGACGCGGATGCCTGTCGGCGGCACCAGAATTGCGACCAACGGGATCGCCGCGCCGATCGTGAACGAGATTGCCGACGAAATCGCCGCGTGCCACGGATTGGTGAGATCGTCTGGATCGATACCCAATTCGACTTCTACGTGCGCCGCGAAGGCGTCGTGCTCGGTTAATTCTTCGGCGACGCGGCGGGCCGTCTCCGGACTCAATCCCTTGTTCTCGTAGATCTCGGTCAGTTCCTGAAGTTCAGCCTCCGGGGTCTCGAGGAGTTCCTTCTTCTCCTTCTGCAGGAGTGCGCGTTCGGTATCCCGCTGAGCGCTGACCGAGACGTACTCGCCCAACGCCATGGACACAGCGCCGGCAACCAGTCCAGCAAAACCTGCTGTGAAGATCGCGGAGCGCTCGGTCGTGGCTGCCGCAACACCGACCACGAGACCTGCGGTCGAGACGATTCCGTCGTTTGCACCCAGAACACCTGCACGCAGCCAGTTGAGGCGATTGTTCAAACTCGGTGCGTGAGGTTCCGATTCCCCACCGGGCGCCCCGTCGGTCAACTGCACACTGTCTCCGGACATGGCAACAGATTAGGACGATCAGTCCGGTTGCGATAGCAATCTGAGCCTGTCCTTCGCGCACTGATATATTCCGATTGGCACCCCAACCAAGCATTTGTTAGGTTTGAAATCGGCAGACATCTGGAGGCATTGTGAGCGCAGTACGCACCGCTTTTGTCAGCGGCGGAACCGGTGGAATCGGGTCGGCGATCGCCCTGACCCTTGCCGAACGCGGACACGACGTCGCCTTCACCTACCGAAACAACAAGGGCGCTGCCGAGCAACTGAGCGAGCAGATTCGAGCGCATGGCGTGCGCGCCCACTCGTACGCTCTCGACTTGACCGACGAGTTGTCGATCAGCGCCGCCGTCAACGATGCGGTCGATGATCTGGGCACATTGACGACGCTGGTCCACGCTGCGGGACCGCACGTCCCGATGACGCACCTCTCACGTGTGACGCCGGCGTTCTTCACCGAACAACTCAACCAGGAGGCCGCGGCGTTCTTCACCCTCGTCCACACCGCCCTGCCTGCGCTGCGTGCATCCTCGGGTTCGGTGGTGGCGGTGACAACCGCGGCAACGGATCGCTTTCCCGTGCGCGACGGACTCTCCGCTGGCACCAAAGGGGCTGTCGAACAACTTGTTCGCGGATTCGCCGCAGAGGAAGGACGCTACGGCGTCCGGTTCAACGCTGTAGGACCAGGCATGTTGACGGACGGAATGGCGGAGCGCCTGATCAGCTCCGCCGAACTCGACCAAGGCGCGCTCGACGTGACGATGAGCCGAATCCCGTTGAAGCGCTTCGGATCAGCTGCCGACATCGCCGAAGCAGTATGTTTCCTCGCAAGCGACGCGGCCGGATTCATCAGCGGTCAGAAGCTCAACGTCGACGGTGGCTACACCGTCTGAGCGCTATCCGCCCAACTTGCGAAAGACCAGTCGCACGGCAAGTTCCAGGTGCGCCATCACCTCGTCCGTCGTCATCCGGCCCGCAACCCACGAGACGAGACTCGACATCCAGACGTCGTCGATCACCTTCACCGCGTCCAACTGCTGCTGCGAGACTTCCTCGACACCGATCGCCTTCGCGAACATCTCGGTCACGACCCCACCGAGCGCGTTGAGTTCCGGGGTCGCCGACGCGTCCGCGAACATGTACGCCCGAACCAACGCTTCGTAACGGAGGTGATCGGTCTCGAGGACCTCCGTATTCTTGCGCAGCACAAACAGAATCCGGTCCGACGGAGTCTCGCCCGGGATTACAAAGTCTTGGAATCTGTCACGCAAACCCTCGAACATCCACAACAATGCGACGACAAGCATGTGGTTCTTGGACGGGAAATACCGGTAAACAGTGCCGATCGCGACGCCGGCGCGATCGGCCACCGATCGCATCTGCACCGCGTCGTAGCCGCCTTCGGAGGCGGATTCCATTGCGGCGTCGACAATCCGGCGAAAACGCGCTCGCTGCGACGGCGTCGTACGACGTCCGGTCACCGAGCTACGTTCGACCACCGACTGGTCTGCCTTGTCGCCACCTGCCATGTCCACAACCCTTATTAGACGTCGTTTTGCCGACTCCCAATGTAGCCGCCCAACGCAATTGTCGGGTGCATGACTGCCCGCTTCCGAACTGCCCGCCAGTGGAACTGGCCCAGATCAGGAAGCGCGCCGCGGCCGATCGGATCGGCCGCGTCTACGTGGATCTTCCGACCAGTCGCGAGAGGGTGCGCGTCGGCCCGGAGCTGGAGTCCGGCGTCTGTCGGGTTGTGGTGCCCGTCGTTCCGGTCGGCGTTGCCCAGTTGGAGCAGGCTGGGCGCGGCGAGCTGGCGGCCTCCGTCGATCGGTCTGTGGCTTCTTGGCAATGCCGAACCGAGGCTTGCCGAAGACCAGCGGTATCCAACCGCGACCGCTGCTCTCGGCCGAGGCGACAGCCTCGGGCTCACGGAAGGCTGCGTGCGCGATGAGCCCGAACATCAGCAGGGTGGTGATCATCGACGTTCCGCCCGCCGAGATGAGCGGTAGTTGCAGACCGGTCACCGGAATCAGGCCGACGACGTAGGCGATGTTGATGAACGCCTGCACGACGATCAACGTCGTTGCCGTCGCTGTCATGACTTTGAGGAACGGATCAGTGGACCGTTTCGCGATCCGCAGCCCGACGATCAGAACCGCGGCAAAGAGAGCGACGACGATCAGCGCGCCGACCAGACCCAACTCTTCACCGATCACGGCAAAAATGAAGTCGTTGTGCGCCTGCGGGAGATAGCTCCATTTGGCGTCGGACTGTCCTAGACCGCGCCCGAAGATGCCTCCGTTCGCCAGTGCGTACTTGGCCTGAGTGCTCTGGAAGTTCAAACCCTGCGGGTCGAGATCAGGATTGAGGAAAGCCTTGATGCGATCCGAGCGGTAACCAGCAGTAAGCCCGAGCACGAGAAATGCGACTGCGGAACCGAGTGTGAGGCTGATGAATGTCTTCATCCGGAACAGCCCGAACCACAGCACCGACATGAAGATGATGCCGATGGTGATGGTGGTTCCGAGGTCCTTCTCCAACACCACCAGAACCAGAACCAGCAACGTCGTACCGCCGATCACCGGCAGCGCGCGGTTGACGTCCATCCGCGCCTTCATGAACGACGCAACCGTCGCTGCGGACCAGATCGCCAGAGCAAGTTTGGCCAGCTCCGACGGCTGGAAGGAAATGCCCGCGATCACGAACCAGCTGCGAGCACCCATCTGTTCCGAGCCGATACCTGGAATCAGCACCAGGACAAGCAGAACAAGACACAGGATCAGCAGCCATGGTGAGGCTCTACGCATCGTTTCGGTCGGCAACCGCACGACCGCCACGAACATCACCAAACCGATCGCTGCGAACATGCACTGCGGCCAGAAGCGGGCGTAGGACGTCCCGGACAGAACATAGGATTCGACGCCCGAAGACGACAGCACCATCAGCAGTCCGAACGCGACGATCAGCACGACCAGACCGACGATCATATGGAAATCGAACAGTGGCCGATTCGTCCACATCGCCGTTCGAGCGCGGAAGGGTGTCGATGTGCGGTCACGTTTGTCCGACGCTCCACGGGGTGAGTTAACTGGCTCTCCACTCCCGCGACCGTTGGGCTTGTCTTCACTGCGACCGGTCACCACACAAGTATCGTCCCACGACTCCTAACCCATGGGTAACACAAGTCCCATGAGTCACACGGGCTCGGCCTCCCGAGGTCCATGTAGACCCACGAAATACCAGGTCACGTCCTTCGCCGGCGTCGGTCTGCCACCGCTCCCGCCAACGAGAGCGTCAACATGACCACGCAGACGGCAAGCGCGATCCCGAACGCACGTCCGTATCCGTCGGGCGACGATCCGAGCACACCGAGATACAACCCCGATACCGCGGCCAGCGAGATGGTCGCTGACAGGCGCTGAGACAGTTGAAGGAAACCCGCCGCAACACCGTTCGCGCCCGGCGGTGCATATTCGAGAGTCAGCACCCGATTGGGCGCGTCGACCAAACCGCTGGCAACTCCCGACAACACCGCCAGGACCACCAGCACCGGGATCAGATGTTCCCGCGGAATCAGATTGACCGCTGCGATGTAGCCGAGGATGACAAGGATCTCGCCGACGATGGCAAAAACCACCGCACTTCGGCCGAACCTGGCAACCAGCCGCCATCCGAAAGCCGACGTCAATGCCATCGCGAGTGAGCTACCGGTCATGATCAACGCCGCACTCAGCGGGGCGAAGCCCAAACCCTCGATCAGATAGAGGCTGAGCACCGCGTTGACGGCGAGGATGGATCCGAACCAGAAGAGTGCAACCGTCGTACCCAACCGGAAGCCCCGCGAGGCGATCAACGACGGAAGCAGCACCGGCGTCCCGCCGCGCTCGGCGTACCGACGTTCCCAGAACCAGAAGGCAACGGCAGCGCCGAACGCACCGATCAGGAAAGCCGCAGCCACAGTGACACTGGTTCGGGTCACGATGGGCCACAACAGGAGCCCGGTCGTAGTCGCCAGCAGACACAGCCCAACCGGATCGATCGATGCGCCCGATCGGGTAGTTCGATCACGGCGCAGAAAGCGAAACGCCAAAATCAGAGTGATCACGGCAAACGGCACGTTGAGAACGAGAAGCAACCGCCATCCGAAGTCGGCGTCGGAATACTTCAGCAGTACGCCACCGAGGATCGGTCCGGAAACGCCGGCCAGACCACCCGCGGTGCTGTACGCGCCCAACGCCTTCGCCCGAGCCTTTCCGGACACCCGGTCGGTGATGATTCCGAGCACCTGCGAACTGATGGTGCCTGCGCCGATCCCTTGCCCCAGCCGGGCCAACACGATCATCGACGGATCCGACGCACACGCTCCGAGGATTCCCATCACCGCGAAGATGCTCAGGCCCGCCAAGAACAAGCGTCGACGCCCGACGACGTCACCGAGTCGGCCCGCCGGCACCAGGGCCAAGCCGAAAGTCAGCGAATAGCTCGCAAGGATCCACTGCACCTCCGAGGTCGACGCGTCCAGCGACGCCCGGATCGACGGAACCCCGATTCCGAGCACCGCCGAATCGAGAAGGGTGGTGAAACCCGCAGCTACGCAGACGACGATTTCCCAGCGGACGGCCGAACCGAGCTTGGTGGATTCGGCCGTCGCTGTGACTTTGTGGGACAGGACCCGTTACCCCGCAGCTTCAGACGTGGCCCGACGCGTGAGCGGCGGTCGCAACCCCAAGTGCTCTCGCAGCGTCGACGTGGAGTACTCGGTGCGGTACGCCCCACGCTCCTGCAGTTCCGGGATCAACCAGTCGACGATCTCGTCGAGCCCGGTCGGCACCAGGTACGGCGAGATGTTGAAGCCGTCCGAAGCTCCGTTGCGCACCCAATGGACCAACTGATCTGCGACCTGCCCCGGAGTGCCCGCAAAACCCGAACGCTGCGAGGTCTCGATAGCGACCTGACGTAGGGACAGATTCTTTGCCTCGGCAAGAGCACGCCATTCACGTGCGATCGCAATGGGGTCGTTGCCGTCCCGCGCGGAACCGCGCGTCTCCGAAACCGGGCGGGCAACCGGATCTTCCTCGGGGAGTGGACCGTCGGGGTCTCGATCGGAAAGGTCCTTACCCCACACCAGTCCGACGAGAGAGAGGGCAGTCTGACCGGTGAACTGGCCTTCGAGGACCCACCGTGCCTTCTCCTCGACTTCGGACTCGTTCTCCGCCAACACGATCTGCGTGCTGGGCAAGATCTTGACGTCGTCCTCCGGTCGCCCGGCTTTACGCAACCGAGCCCGAATGTCGTCGGCGAAGTCGAGCGCGCCGTCGAAATGAGTCCCGTGTCGCGAGAAGATGACGTCGGCATGGGTCGCCGCGAAATCGCGTCCACTCGGGGAATCACCCGCTTGGAAGATGACCGGATGCCCCTGGCGGCTTCGGGGAAGCGTCGGCGTCACGGAGATGTCGAACTGTGAAGTCTGCCTGCGCACGTCGCCGACGGCACCCGGAGTAGACCAGTTCTCGGACGTGCGAGAATCCGAGATCGCGTCGTCGGCCCACGAATCCCACAGTGCCCGCGCGGTTTCGATGAACTGCCCGGCACGCTCGTAGCGCAGGGAGTGGTCGAGGAAACCACCGCGACGGAAGTTCTCTCCCGTCCACGCGTTGTCGGTGGTCACCGCATTCCAGCCGGCCCGTCCGTCGGAAAGTAGGTCGAGGCCGGAGAGTCGACGCGCAAGGTCGGCCGGTTCGTTGTACGTGGTGTTCTGTGTCGCGACCAACCCGATCTTGTCGGTGATACCGGCGAGGGCGGCCAACTGCGCAATGGCGTCGGGGCGGCCGGCGATATCCAGATCGAGAATCTTGCCGTTCTGTTCACGAAGCCGCAGGCCTTCACCGAGGAAGAAGGCGTCGAACAGACCTCGCTCGGCGGTGAGTACCAACCGCCGAAACGTCTCGAAGTCGATCTGGGATCCGCTCGCGGAATCGGACCAGATGGTGGTGTGGTTGACCCCCTGGAAGAAGACACCGAAGTGAACGTGAGCGTCGGGTCGAGGTACGGCGGAGCGTGATGCAGTCATGGCCGAAATATCCTTAGCGCGAAGTCAAGTCAGGAGGAGTGGGCGAATCGATTTGCGGGCCGCTGCAGACCGAGGTTGCCCCTCAGGGTCGATCCCGGAACCGGGCGTCGCGTCAACCCGGCCTTGGACAGCGTCGGAAGCACGAATTTGGCCAGCACCGGAAGGTCCTCGTCGATCACGAGAGCATGGAAATGAACACCGTCGAGGTGTCCGGCCAATTCCTTCAGAACCACGGCCGCTTCCCCCGGATCTGCAGCCAGGAGCAGTCGGCCGGTGACGACGGCATTCCCGTACGAGTTCAGCTCGGTCCTCCGCTGCGCCGCAGACAGATTCGGCGTATCGAATGCCACATCGACCTCGGCGAACACCAATGACGCGCCCTCATCGCGCGCCTTGGCAGCCGACTGTGCAATGGTCTCCACCGAATCACCGGAAACGAGAACAACATCCGGCTGGCGTGGATCGATTTCGCCGTAGCGGCCGAACACCACCAACTGGCCTTGAGGCGGCCGCGGAACGATTGCCGGCCCCTTCACCGAGAACGTGTCGCCCTCGAAATTGACGTAATGCAGACGATCACGTTCGAGGAAACGCCCACTGAGATAGTCACGAACGACGGCGTCGTCCTCCCACGAGTCCCAGAGATCGGTCACAACGGTGACCGAATCCCGCTGCTCTTGCTGACGCGCCGACTCCGTTGTTACCGGAGCCCTCCCCCACGCCCTCGCCGCGGCATCGTCTTCGACCGGAACAGCAAGCCAGCCGCCACGCCCACGCGAGGAGTAGTCCAACGTCGCCAATTGCGAGGACGTATGAAACGGTTCGGCGTACGTGGTCCCGACGACGGGGACCAGCCCGATCGTGCTGGTTGTCGCCGCCACGTACGACGCCCTCGAGACGGCATCGATGCGGCCGACGACGTCACCACTCGGGGGGAGGATGGAATCGTCGAACGTCGCGAACGTGAAGCCGGCATTCTCGGCAGCCGCGACGCGATCGCGCACGGCTTTGCCCGTGAGCAGCTGGTCCGGGCGGTGTGAGCTTCGGCGCCAGGCAGCGGGGTGAGTGCCCTCGCCGTCCAGTTCGATACCCACGGCAAATACAGTCATGTGTCCTCCATCGGTCCTGGCGGTAGCACCCACACTGCGGTTAGGTAGCGGGTTGCTGCGGCATCATCGAGCCAGGTCTCTCAGCCACTCTGGATGGTGGATGCAATCTATGCGGGCCACGCTGGGCAAGTCAAATCACGCTTGTCGAATCACATTGACCTACAACATATTTCAATACAATCATCCTGATCGAAAGGGTTGCGCAACGCTAGCCGACGTAGACACGAAAGAGCCCCGCCCGACTCGCGTCGGACGGGGCTCTCGGTGTGCGCTGGAACGCTACTTCGCGCCCATCCATGCCTGATCGAACAGCATGATGCCGGTTGCAGTCGGAACCACACCGTGCACGTTCTTCTGCCAAGCCCAGAACGACGTGAGCCCGCCGATCGGCGCCGACGGAACCGTCTCGTTCCACAGCGTCTGAATCTTGCCGATGATCGCCAGGGTCGACGAATTGTCCTTGGCCTGTTGTAGATCTGCGATCAGTTGATCCATCGCCGGGTTCGCATATCCAGCAGTATTCGCCATCGAGGTGCTGTTGGTCGTGGAGAACAATCCGAGATCGAGAATCGACTCGTACATTCCGATGCCCGCGTGCGCGAGGTCGAAATCGTGCTTGACGTAGACGTTCTGCACGATGTCGCCGGCGTTGTTGGCCAAGATCAAGTTCACCTCGAACCCGACGGCCTGCAACAGTGACTGCACGGCGAGGCCGATCGCGTGGTCCTTCGGCTCACTGAGAACGACGTAGTCGAGGCTGCCGTCGTACCCGTCTGCCTTTGCCTGATTCAGAAGTTCCTTCGACTTTTCGGGGTCGTAGGCAATACCCGGTGTTTCTACATGCCATTGCGACGTCGGACCGAACAACTCCGAGCCCGGCAGTCCCTCACCGTTTTCCACTCGCTGATCGATCAACGTGGTGTCCAGCGCGTAGCCGATGGCCTGGCGAACGCGAACATCCGAGCCCGGTCGGCCTTCACGGTTGTTGACGATCTCGGCACTGCCGGCATTGAGCACGTCGATGTAGCCGGGGTAACCAGCGGACTTGGCGGAATTGATCGCCGACGTGAGGCCGCGAATGTAGGCGACATCGAGCTGACCGCTGTTCAATGATTCGAGATTGGCCTGCGGGCCATTGAGCGCAACCATCCGCAACTTGTCCAGCTTGGGAGCGCCGCCGTAGTAGGACGGGTTGGCCTTGAAGATTCGCTCGACGCTCGGTGTGAAGACATCTTCGGTGAAAGGTCCGGCTCCGACGGCGGTGAACTTGTCGCCTTGCTGCGAACTCGGGGCGACGATCATCCCGTGCCCGAGTGCGAGCATCGACGGAAAGCGCATCCACGGCGTCTTCAGCTTGAATTCCACCGTCGTCGGACCGCTTGCCTGCGCCGATTCCACCGAAGCCAGCCACAGTTCGGCGCCATTGCCCTTGCCCGCGTTGTACCGATCGATGCTCGCGATCACGGCGTTGGCGTCGAGGGTGGTGCCGTCACTGAACTTCACACCGTCGCGAAGTTTCAGCGTCCAGGTGGCTCCGTCGTCGGCTGTCTCGAGCGATTCAGCCAACTTGGGCTCGAACTCGCCGCTCGCAGTGTCGTAACTCATCAGGACGTCGTACACAGCAGCGAAGGCCTCACCGCCGGAACCGCCGCGAGCGGCCGTCTTCGTCGGGTCGAGTGAGGGAACGAGCACCTGTACGCCGTACGTCATGGTCCCGCCGGCCACCGCAGTTCCCGGATCGGGCTGCTCGTTGACCATGCCGGTCACGACGTCCGCCGACGCGGTCGTCGTATCGGTCCCGCTGTCGTCACCGTTGCTCGCGCAGCCCACCAACAGAACCCCGGTGCCGAACAATGCGACGGCGACCCGGCTGACTTTCCCGATAGGCCAAGATCTCGAGTGCGACACGGAGATTCCACCTCACTTCCAGTAGACGCGGCCAGGGATCGGCCGCAACCGGCTAATAGTGAGGTTCTTGACGGAGTGACGCGCAGTACGTTCCCGGTGACCGGAATCATTCACGGAGACAAAGGATGCGCATAACTGAGATGATCGGGCCGAGTGGTTGACGGCGACTGACATCCGAATACGAAAAAGCTCCAACCTTATGTTCGAAGAACATGAGATTGGAGCTTGTCGATAAGAATTATGGTGGCCAGGGCCGGGATCGAACCGGCGACCTTCCGCTTTTCAGGCGGACGCTCGTACCAACTGAGCTACCTGGCCGGACGGCACCCGAACCGAATGCCTATCGCATTGCTTTGTTCTCAACCGATTGATTGAGAACAAAGCTTTGCGACCCTGACGGGACTCGAACCCGCGACCTCCGCCGTGACAGGGCGGCGCGCTAACCAACTGCGCCACAGGGCCTTGCTTTTTCCTTGCTGTGAAACCGTACTACATCTTCGAGCCGCTCCCAAACCACTGTCCTGGCCTGGCATTTGTGCATCTCAAAGCGTGTCGTGCGGGTCAAACCATACTGCATCGTTTCGCTTTCGCAAAACGTACCCCCTACGGGATTCGAACCCGCGCTACCGCCTTGAAAGGGCGGCGTCCTAGGCCGCTAGACGAAGGGGGCCCGCCGGATCTCTCCGAACTAGTACCCCAACGGCGTTCCGTTGGGAGCTTGGATAGCTTATGGCACGGCATTCGGAAATCACAAATCGCCTGTTCACGGGCAGAAAAGTGCACTATTCAGTGTCAGGGAACTCGACTTGGGGCCACCCGTCACGATGGAACGTCTCCAACCACTGCGGTGTAGCCATGGCTTCGAGGACTACTTCGAGAGACTCCTCGAACCACTCGCCCAGATCTCCACTGGAGGCAATCAGGTCTGCCATGTACCGCTGACCGGCAAGGCTCGCTGCCAGTACACGCGTGAATTTGTCCGGGTCGGCGTCTTCTCGGAGCAAACCGTCGTCCTTGGCACGCAATGCCAACTCATAGGCGGTCTTTCCCCAGACCTGCCCACCACCGGACTGCACATCCTTGTAGAACTCGGGCTCGATGATCAGCCGGAATTCCGCCTGCACGATTACCTCGGCACGGAAGACCTCGGCAATGTCGAGCACGAGACCGTGCAAAGCGACGAATGGATCGAGGTCTGTTCTCTTGGCCCAACGATCAGTAATTCCAGTGAAGGTTTCGATAGCCGAGGTCAGAACCGCTCGCGCCAACTCTTCCTTGGACTGGAAATGGAAATACATGGCGCCTTTGGTGGCGCGGGAGCCCTCGAGGATCGTGTTCACCGACGCAGCTGCATAGCCGCGCTTGGCGAATTCGACTGCAGCCGCTTCGACCAGGGCGGCGCGGGTGCGCCGCGCACGCTCTTGTTGACGTGCCATTTACGGTGTTGTGCCTCTCGCAGAGTTGGTACGCAGAGCCGCCGTGATCGGCGCCTGTCATCCCCCGAAACTTCACAATATCCCCTCCAACACACCCTACGTAAGGACTAGAGCCATACCCGCCAAAAGTACTAGACGCAATCGGCTGTTCAGGGGACAAGAACCGACTTTATGCCCAAAAGACACCAAGTGGTATGGTTTTGGCCGCTCGGGTGCGCCGCAGGGGGTGCGCATCCGAGCTTTTTCGTGCCCCAGATTCTGACAATTCGACCTCGCAGACGGAACTGCTTCGCCGACCGATGGACGGCAGTCCCAAGGTTTTAAACAACTAGTGCAATTGTTTATTCCCCCTTTTCCGTCGAAACCGTACTGGCAGCAGCGAAACAACACAGTTAGACTGTCTAAATGAACGATGGAGAGGGTCACAGCAAGGTTCGAGACGAGATCGACGTACTTTGGGACGATCTGGGTGCCTTCGTCCGACGTCTACGCACCAAACGCAACGACCACAAGCTCACACCGAGCCAGATCCAGGCCCTCGGCCACCTCGACCGACAAGGTCCGTCGACCGCCAAAGAGTTGGCAAAATTCGAGCGCGTCACACCGCAATCAATCGCAAAGACCGTGGCCGCGCTCGAAGAACAGGGCATGGTGACGCGAAGGGCGGATCCATCGGACGGCCGCGCGGTCTTGGTCACGATGACCGAACTCGGCACATCGACCCTTCACGAAGACCGAACGAAACGAACAGAGTGGCTGGCCGAGGTCATCGACGCCGAGTGCACCGAAGCCGAGCGTGACTTGCTTCTGATCGCCGGCCGAATCCTGCGCAGACTAGGCCAGGGCGAGTCCCCAGCATCGACATCGATATCAGAGGAGTCACTGATGAACTCGTGACCACCGTCGTCGAAACGCCGACCCCCCAAACTCCCGTTCCACTGAAACTGAGTCTTGCTCTCGGCTCCGGAACCGTTCTTCAAGCGCTGAACTCGTCGATGATTGCCGTGGCAATCGTCCCGATCGCCACATACTTCGGTTCCAGTTCAGGCACAGCGTGGGTCATCTCGGCCCTCTACATCGCGACTGCGGTCACGGCGCCGGCGGCTGGTCGACTCGGATCGATCCTCGGCGCCAAACGCGTCTACCTCGCCGGATTGGGCCTGATCGCTGCCGGATCGATCCTCGGCTCGCTCGCCCCGTCGCTGGGCTGGCTGATCGCCGCACGAATCCTGCTCGGAATCGGCACGGCGACACAGTATCCGAACGCGATGACCGTCATCCGCGAATACGCTGACCGCCACCGGACTCAAACCCGTTCAGCTATAGCAACACTCACCATTTGCGCTCAATCGGTCGTCGCGCTGGGGCCCACTCTCGGCGGGTTGTTGGTCGGCACACTCGGTTGGCAATCGATCATGTGGGTGAACCTCCCACTTGTCGTCGTCACTGCCGTATGGGTCTTCTTCGCCGCCCCGAGCGACTCCGCCCTGCCCGACCGGGCCGGCGCCGCTGCGTTGTTCAAGTCTCTCGACCCACTCGGTATCACCCTGTTTCTGGCTCTGACGACATCGACGATGCTTTTTCTCCTCTCTCTCGCCGAGCACGCGAAGTGGTACCTCGTGCCATCGACGGCCCTCTTCGCGTTCCTGTTCGTCTGGTGGGAACGTCGAACGGCCTCGGCGTTCATCGACGTCCGTGCCGTCGCTCGAAACCGCGCACTGAGCATGACTCTCGGCCGGACGCTTCTGACGTACACGGCGTTCTACTGCATCTTCTTCGGGCTCCCCCAGTGGCTACAGGTAGCCCGCGGAATGTCACCGATCAGCGCCGGACTCTTCATGCTGCCTGTCGCTGCGGTCGAGATCTTCGCGACCATGTCCGCGTCCAGGGTGTACGGGAAATTCGGCGCACGGATCACCCTGCTGATCGGCACCGCGGCCTTGGCCGTCGGCGGCGTTCTGATCGCCTTTGTCGAATCGAGCTCGACTCCCCTAGTGGCACTCCTGCTGATTGCGGCGATCCTGGGCATTCCCAACGGCTTCAACAACATGGGAAACCAGAACCTGATCAACTCGGTGACCACCTCCGCCGACGTCGGAACTGCGATCGGTCTGTACCGAACAATCCAGTACATCGGCGCCAACCTTGCGGCCGTCGTCATCGAGCTGACCATGCGCGGAACCATCGACGACGCGGGTCTGCATCGCACGGGCGGGACCATCGCCGTCATCGGAATCGCCCTTCTGGTGGGGGTGGTGTTTTCACGGACTCTGCGGTCCCGTTAGACTCTGCGCCGCGCCCCTATAGCTCAGTTGGTAGAGCTACGGACTTTTAATCCGCAGGTCGTAGGTTCGAGTCCTACTGGGGGCACCGATAAAGTCCCAGGTCGAGAAGGTCACCACCGCTCACCTGGGGCTTTTCTTCGTTTCGCAGGTCGCGGAAGAGCGTGAAATTAGCGTGACGCGCGGACCGCTGATCCGACTTGTCGGTTTCATACGGCATGATGTAGCGGTGAACAGGGACCAAAAGATCGCAGCCATCCAACGGCAGCTCGATGCAGTCGAGGATGGCGAGGTCAAGGATGTCAACACCTGGAAGCATACAAATGAGGTCGTGCTGAGAAATAGCCTCGGGGATACCAACCCGACCTACTTAAAGCTCATAAAGGTGCATTTCACGCCCCAAGTCGCATGGGCCGGGATGGAGCAGTCGGTCTACCATCGAGCGCGCCGAACCGGCATTGCAAGCTCGGTGGCGCTGATGAAGGCTGCAATTGGCGAGATCGAACTACTTGAGCCACTCGGAGGCGAAATGACAGCACCTGGCGGAACCCGAGTTTTCATCGTTCACGGTCGCGATGAGGTTCGCAAACTGGAAATCGCCACCTTGGTACGTGACCTGACAGGCACCAAGGCCGCAATTTTGAGCGAGTACCCCAATGGCGGGCGCACTCTGATTGAGAAGTTCGAGCATGCCGCGGCGGAGGCTGCCTATGCGATCGTCATTGCAAGTGCAGATGATGAGGGAAGACTTCGCGGCACCGATGAACTCCAGCCGCGCGCGCGTCAGAACGTAGTTTTCGAGCTCGGCTACTTCATCGGCAAGCTAGGGCGTTCGCGCGTAGCACTGCTATTCGAAGAAGGCGTCGAAACTCCTTCAGATGCCCAGGGCATCGTCTACATCCTCCTCGACCAGAATGATGGCTGGAAGCTACCTCTCGCCAAGGAACTTAACAATGCTGGAGTTGTAGTCGACTTCAATGCACTCGCCAACTAACTCCGAATCGGCCACCTCTCAAAGAATCAGGGGGGGCAGTCCTTTCGCGACAATTGGCCTAAAGTTCTCTCATGAGACGAACTTTGCTGGCGGTTTGCGTCGCCCTTATCTTTCCACTGGCTTCCTGCGGGGGCGAGGAATCAACAAATTCCCTCCCTGACGACCCCAAGGCTGCGGAATGGTGCGAATCTTTCAAGAGGATGGAAAACTCGACGCACTCGGTCGAATCAGGACAGGCGGCCGATGACGCCCGAGACACGTCCCTATCGCAGGCACAACGCACCGAAGCGGCTGCAAGGTACAAAGAACTACTAGCAATGCCCGTGAACGAGTCCACGGATGCGGAGTGTGCAGGCCCAGTGTGGGATCGTTTCTACGAAGAGACCAAAGCTGACGTTTCCTCAACCGCGGCGGCGCCCAAAACTACCCTCGCACCCACCACCACAGCCAGCACCGAACAAGCGCTGTACAACAAGTACGCAGCCGCACTGACCGCTGCGGGGATCACGTTTAGGCCAGGTTCGGGCCTTGGCTCTGGAGCTTTCAGCAGCGACCAAAGCATTTGCAAATCCATGAGAGACGGAACTCTCGATGCATACGGCCTTGCCGGACGGGAGCAGGTTGCTGCACAGACGGATAATGGACGTCGGATCGTCACGATGGTCCCAATCCTTTGCCCAGACCAGCAGCCACTGATTGACGAAGCGCTCTCCGGTAATGCCGTCATGAAGCGGTTCATTGACGGTAAATACATAGTAGGTACTGGATACAATCCGTCAGGACCTCACCTCGTAGCACCCGGCACCTACAGCACCGGGCCTGTATCTGATTGCTACTGGGAACGCGCTGATGCACAAGGAAACATCATCGACAACAACATGGTTAGCATTTCGCAATCGATCACCGTCACTATCGAGGAATCCGATGGTGCCTTCACAAGCAGAAAATGCGGCCCTTGGAAGTTGGTTCGCTAGCCGACCGACCTCCGACCAAATAGCGGAACTACGTTAGACGGTTGCGGCTGAGCCTGGGTAGCTTCGGGTTCGGCCGCAACCCCACCGGGGCGCAGCAACGGGGCCTTCTTCCCACCCTCGTCTTCCGCGATGTAGTCCGCGTAGACGTTGAGGGTGGTCACGAACGACGCGTGTCCTAGCCACTTCGATACGGCCATGTAGTGCTCCCCGGCGCTCAAGCTCAGAACGGCGAAGGTGTGTCGGAGGTCGTGCCAGCGGCTATGGGGTAGCCCAAGCGCCTTCAACGCCGGGTCGAAATAGTGGTCCGCGACGTTGGCCGGATTGATCGGTGCGGTCCACTTGTACCCGTCGGGTGGAGCGACCCGCAGACATGTCGCGGTCGGGTCCGCGACGGAATTGCGGCGGTCGAGCTGGCCGTCTTTCCTCCGAACCTCCGCGCTGAACGTCGTCGCCCGCTCCGAGCCGATCGCTTCTCGCGTCAACCCGTCCGGCAACGCCTCCCCTTTCGCGTACCGACCAGGGAACAATGGGGCTTCCGGATCAAAGTTCGATGATTCGGGGTCGCCGTGCGGGTGAACGTCGAGCAGATATCGCCGAATGTCGTCGGTCAACCACCCATCCATCGGCACGGTTCGGCGCGACCGTTTCGATTTGGGCGTGCCCGTCTCCCAACCTCCGCGAATGGGGCGACGAGTCCGCACCACCCTCACCGCGCCTCCCCTCCCCTCCACCTCCGGGAGCAAAATGTCTCCGACGTTGAGGCCGGCCAATTCACCGGCGCGGACGCCGGTAAAAGTGCTGAATGTGACGGCCAACGCGTAGATCGGGTAGCCCTGGACTCGGGCAATATGGTCCGTGACGGAAGAGATCTGCTCGGACGTGAGCGGTTGAGGCGCGAACTCTGGCTTGTCCGATTCAGCGCTGGTCTTCCGTGGGAGGCGAACCGAGTGGCATGGGTTAGCGGGGATCGCCCCATCCACAACGGCAACGTCAAGAATCCGCCGTAGGACGTCGTACGCGTGCTTCACCGTCGAGCGCGCCAACGTCACCATCTCGGGCTGCTCGTCGGGGCGATACCTCCGCTTCAGTCGCGGACTGAGCAAGCTCGCGCGGAACCGACGAACGTCCGCCGCAGTGATCGAGGCGACGGCTTTCGGGCCGAATGGTTCCGCGAGGTATCGGTGGTACACGGCCTTGGTTTCTTTGAGCGTGCGCGGCTTAACCGTCCCGAGCATCCCATCGAAGAATGCCGAAGCGAAGTATCCGAGCGGCTGATCCCCTAGCTTCCGCAACTCCGAGGGCGTGTGCGGCGCTGCTCTGTGTCGGGCCGCATTGAGCTCGTCGCAACGCTCCTGCGCTAGTTCCTTGGACGGGAACGTCTCTCGGCGATGGACTTGCTTCTTTTGGCCGTCTGGTCGAGATGGGTCGAGCGGGATCGGTAGGCCCATCTCGTCGCGCACATTCTCCATCCACCGCACGCGATAGCTGGGCTGCGGCTTTCCGTCCTTCGTGCGCTTGGTTGCTGCTTTCTCCACGAATGCCATTGCGCCTACTTCTTTCCGTTGTTGCCGAAGATCAAGCCGAGTACGCCGGTACCGATGAAACTGAGGATGACGAGCACCCAGATCCAGAAGTCGCTCATCACGCCACTCCCTCTCGTGCGAGTACGCGCCGAATGGTCGAGTCCGACCACCCACGACCACCACCAGGCGGTTGAATGTTCGTGTCATCGAGCGCTTCCGCGATTGCCTTGGCACTCAGCCCTTCCTGCTTCCGCATCTCCACGATTCCCTCCACGACAACAGGGTCGATCCGCGATGGGCGACCGATGTGCTTGCCTTGAGCTTTGGCCCGCCGCATACCCTCTCGGGTGCGTTCGCTGATCTTGCGCTTTTCCTCTGCGGCCATTGCGATCCTGATATCCGCGAGGAGACGCTGGCTCGGGTCGCCGGAATCGGCCCTGTCGCAATCCAAGAGCCTCCACCCGTTCTTGTTGGCGCGCTTAAATATTGATGCCGCGTCGAGCTGGTCCCGCGTAGCGCGATCGAGAGCGCGCACCAAGAGAGCGTCAGCAAGGCCAGACTCAATAGCTGCGATTGCTGTCGCTCGTCCGTGCATCTTCTCCACGCTTCCGCCACTCACCACGTCGTAAGTGATCGTGAGGAGCTGCAAACCGTTCGCAGCGCAGTACTGCCCCATCACGTCCTGCTGAGCAGCGAGGCCATAACCCTTCTCTCCCTGCGCTTGTGTCGAGACTCGGGCGTATCCAACAACCCGCAAACCACTGAGAGACTGGATATTTGAAGTCATTGCAACTACCTTTCAGTTCGTTTGAACCGTTCGATGGGGACGACGAACGGGAGTCGAAAGCGTCTAAAGGGGTCGGTAACGACGCTTTCGACTCCCCGAAAGCTACGCCAGCCGCCACCGAATGGCGACAAGGGGTTTTGCGAATTGCATTGCCACACAGCACATTTTGTTTCTAAGGAGCTGAAGGTCCCGTACCCTCCGATCCCTAGCCGAGGGCGTTCGAGCTGGCGAGGCTGTGGATCAGGTGGGTGCAATTTGTGTCGTCGGCTATCGAGCGGGGCGAGGGTCGGACGATAGGCGCTCCGCGACGACGAAAGCGATGTGCCGGGTGGTCAGAATCTCTTGGGTTGGAAGACAAGCCCGATCGGGAAGTTCCGCGAGGAGAGAGCTGAGCGGAGAGACGAGGCAGAAAACCGCCTAGGCCGATGAGTATACAATCCCTACCTTCAAGGTAGGGAACCCTCTAGAATGCCTGAGGTCCAGGGTCCACCCCATCCCACGGCACTAACGCTCCGAAGTTCTCATCGGTCAGCTTGTTCTTCACAACCACCACCTCTGCAAGCGCATCGACTTCCGCCCACTTCGCCGCCTCAGCCTTCTCCCACTTCACCCGATCTCCAGCCAGCCTTTTGCGTTCCTTCTCCGCAGCACGCGTCGGGGTTTCGTAATACACGTTCACTCGCTCCAATGCTCAGTTTCGCCCGATTTCCCGAGCATTTCCGTTACCGACGACCGACCCGACTTCCCCGACTCTCGGACCTGCGAATACCCGTACGTACCCGAGCAAGCTTTTCCCAAAAACCCACCCTGACCACCTCTTACCCGATTACCCTCTCTTTTCTTCTTTAAAGTAGTAAGAAGAAGTAGTAATAAAGGATCTATATAGGGGCTCCTATAAAATCTCCTATAAGAGTTTTCCGGAGGGTCGGTAACCTCGGTACCGGGGTAACCGCTGGTCAGGGTGAGTTTTCGGACCTATTTCGCCTCGGTATTCGCGAGGGTAATCCGCTCGACGTTCCGACCACAGGGCGAAACCATTGCGCAGGTCGATCGGTTTCGCCCTGCGCGGTTAACAACCAAAGTTTTTTGCGGAGAGTCGATCTGCCCATTCGAGCGTGAGATAGATGCTCTTTCCCTGCGTGTTCGCGGCAGTATGCGTCTTCTTCAAATCCCTTTTGCGCTTGCGCGATTGGGGTTTTCCGAACGCATCCCGCATCCGTTTGGTGAATTGGGTTCGGTCTAGCCTGTTGTCGTGGGTGAGTCCCGATTCCCTTTGCTCCCTGTCGAAGTGGGTCCACGCGTCACCCGGAGTCACTGCCCACCCCTGCCTCGGAGTCTCCGTGACCTTCCTCAGCGCCGAAGATTGCCACGACTGGAAGAACGACAGGTCCGAGTGACCTTCTTCGGTGGCTGTGCGTATGTCGGGATGGAGATTACTGAGATCAATCCCGCTCTGTAGGTAGTCCAACCGACCCTCGACTAACAACCGCAGGAAGTGTTGGCGGTCGGCGGTCGTGATCGTGTGGTCGGACTGCTCCGAGTCGCGGAGCTGCTTGTCGAACGGCAAGACCACGAGACGACGTTTCAGAGCCTCGTCCGCATCGACAATTGTCGGCATCTCATTCGTCGCGATGATCGGCGTGAACCACGGCTGCACCTTGTGGACGACGCTTTGGTACATATCCCGCGCTGCAACCTCGTCTCCCGCGCCGGTGATCATTTTGACGTGATCGGCGTGCATCTTCGCGCGCGTCGACAACTCGGAGGAGAACGTCACGAACAAGTAAATCGCGCTGAGGATTTCGGGGGCAGGTCCGTCGGCCTTACTGCGGAACACCGACAGGTTGACTGTGCCGCCGAGGTCTCCAATTGCCTCGCGGAACAACCGCAACAACGTCGACTTGCCGCTGCCGGTGTCGCCCTTGCTGAAGAGGGCTAACCGCGCCGGGTTGCCGCGTTGGAGCGTGTAGCCGAGAAACCGGAACACCTCACGTCGATACCCCTCATCCGGCAAGAACTTCTCCAAATAGTCTTCCACCCAATCGCTTTGAGCGTTCGGGTCGAACTCGGCGGGTGTGTGGTAGAGCACCATATCCTCGCGAGTGGCCGGCCGGAGCGCGGAACCCCACCCATCACCCGCCATGAGACCAGCGAAGTCGAGCACCTTCCCCTTGCCAACCCCAAGCAGATTCGGGTTGCCGTCGAAGTCCGTGCGGGTGACTGCAGCGTTGGTGTGTGCGATCTTGAGGTACTTCTCCATCGCGGCCAGCTGTCCGGTCGCATTCGCCCGAACCTCCAGATTCTTCGCGCGGGCGTTTGCAGCCTTCGCGTCGTCCTCCTTGCCAGTGCTTCGCGCTAGATTTCGTTCTGCTTCAGCGGCTTTCCGCAACCGTCGCTCGACCGCCGGAGCGCAGAAATCGTTGTACAGAGATTGGTCTGCGATGCGCTGTGAGTATCGACCTTCACTAGAGTCCCACGCCACCCACGAGCTGGTTCCCCGTAGCCCGCGAAGGTTGTCGCCGTGGTAGTCGGTGAACATATTCGCATTGCCCAGATCGTTGGGGCTGTAGTTGTTCGGATCGACTATCTCGCGGTATCCATCGCGCACCGATTGAATCTGTTCTGCCACCGAATCTCTATTCGATGCCTGCAAGGTGAAGGTCCACCGCGTCAGGTCTCCACATCGTCGCGAAGTTGCACGGTAGGGGCGCGCTGGGGTGAGGGTGATGCTCATGCGGATTGTCCATTCTCGCTGATATGCCGAAAGTCGATGCGGCCCTGTGTGTCGCGCTGAGGTTCCGGGGCGTTTCCCCGAGGCCGCGCCTTACTCACAGACCCGCGTACGGCGCGGTGAAAGTCGTGCAATGCCGCACTCTCCGAACGCGCTTCGCCGGGGATTTCCCCGGTTCTCCGCATCTTCATCACTTCGAGGTATGCCTCGCGGATCACCAGGAGCGCCAACTTCAATCCGGCTCGCCCTTCGGTGGAAAGCAAGATGACGTGTTGGACCTTCCGCGTCATCAGCGAGTGGGCCGAAGACTCGTCATCCGACCCGTCCATAAACAGTCGCACGGTGCTCTCGTAGTCGAGGTGGCCCAGCATCGAGCGATAGCGCTCGAGCTTGACCATTTCCTCGAAGGTTGCGTCTGCGCCGGGCTGACTCGCGATCCACGCGTCGGCTTCGGCTGTGTTCGTCGGTATCCGCGCGGAGAAAGAGCTGACAGGGCCACCGAGGGCCTGAGCATCACGCCAATCCAACACTCGGACCAGGCGATCACGGCGAACCGCTCCCGAGCGGGGATAGACATGGGTTACCACCGGCACAGGATCGCTCTTCCAGTTCACCGAGCCAGGGCACCGAAGAATCCGACTCAGGTCATAGACATTGTCGATCCTCGCTCCAGGACGAACCTCGCGCGCAACCTGCTGCACCAGGCCACCCCAGCGCGCGTAGACCTCGCGCCACTCCTGGCGAGACCACCGCCTGCCATCCGACTGCTCTTCGCCGATCCGCGCGGAGGCGGCGCGAAGAGAGGACAGCCGCCAGTAGGGCTGGATGCCATGGCCGGACTCCACCACGGCGCTCGGCTTCACTCCGACGACCTGGGCGAGCCGGTCGACAACCTCGCGGCATTCATCGAGAGATTCCAGACCGCCACGCTTCACATCGAGGTCGGCGAACAAGGCTCGAACTTGCGTTACGTCAGCATCGGTACCACGTCCGCGAGTGACATTGCGGTTGATCGGGTTGATACCAAACCACACGTCGCAGTCGTGGGGCGCTTCCCAAAACTCCAACTCTCCGACCGAGACCAGTCTGGAGACGAACCGGCCGTCTGGAGCTTTGTGGTTCACGCTGACACGCTCATTGGCTCGGTGACCGAGAACAGTCAATACGTCGTGGATATCGGGTCGCACGGGAGGAGGGTTGAAGCTTGATACTCGCGGACCGGACCGCGATCGACTAGAATAGGACACAGGATTCCTCACTGAGGCAAAGTGATTGGGATTCATGAAGCAGGAATGATGCCCCGGCTACGGACCGGGGCATCATTCGTTTCAGCGGTGTTGGTCGGATGGAAAACCTGTGCGGAAGTCCCAGCCGTCATTGCAAATGAAGTCCAGACGCAAGTCTTCATCTAGGTTCCACCTACACCCACCGCATGTAGGCAGGACGTACGTTGTAGCTCCTGCTGAGTACAGAAGCCCCCAGTCCGGTGACCCAGAAGAGCACCAGTGACAAGTCGAGGCGTACCTCCACATTGCCGCGCGGGCAACCCGTTCAGTCGAATAGCCATGTGCTACAGGGAATACCACTACACTCGGAGACACATCCTCGCCTTGTGTGAAGGTCCAGGGCAGACTCGGAGCACGGACAGGCGCTTGCGGGTCGATCAGGAGGACACCACGCACTCCAACCGGGCCGGTGGTGGCTGTCGCCATACCGTCTCGGAATTCATCCACGCGCTCGGAATGCTCAGACCCCACTGCATCTAGTACATGCCCCTCATTGCATTCCGGCAGAGTACGACGATCTGGCAGGTTGCTATGTACGTAGTCGAAGCCGTTGTCGTCAAACCAATCCATCTCAGGGACAGTTGTTTTGACTTCTTTCGACCTGTCAATTGCCGCGCTAATCTCGGGGTGGAAGCGCGCCGACTGCGAGTATCCGCGATGACCTATTAGTTCGTGCGTCCCCCGCTTGCGGACTGCCTTGTAAACCGCTCGGTCAGGCGCAGCAGCAGCCTCGATCTGATCAACCAGCGGATCGGAGGCATGGATATCACCCCGCAACGCAGGAAACCGCGAAAGCAACTCTTCACGACTCATCTGGGCGCTCATGATGCACGCCCGGAATGGCGAACAATGAAATCCGCGTCAGCCGTCGATGCGATCCAAGTCCTGATATCGTTCTCGCTCAACCGAACTCGGTTGACAACCAAGTGGCGACGCAAAGACTTTGAGTAGATAGCTGTCTTTATTGCACGACTCGTGATGAAGTTCAACCCCATCCGGTGACAAAATGCGACAGCATCGTCAACCGACATGTTTGGAATAGAAGGATCTCGCTCGATGATCTTGCCCATTGTTTCTCTCCATGGTTGCGGCAGCCCAGGGTGAGTCCAAATACAGCGGAAAACGGCATTGGGACACGCCCCGGGAAAGGGATGGTTGGGCCACAGGCCCGAACTGTGTGGCTCAGCCACGTCGTGTCCACCGCCGGCCAGGTGCACTGATGCACGCTGGGACGCCTCCATCGAGACGCCCTCTGTCCCTCACACCCCTGGGGCCGTGCGGTGATGGAATCATCCATGTCTCCGCCAGCCGAGTCCAGATGGAGCAGTGGTAACTTCGGTTCTAGCACGGGATTCGATCGCTCGAACCCGATACGTCGAGCCTACTCGATCGGATTCGATCGCGCTAGTAGCTCCCTCGCCAAAGGTGTTGCGCGAGTGTCGATTTACCCTACCGTCAACAGGTCCAGGATAATCTCGGAAGCTCTTCAGATTGTACAGAATGTGAATCGCCCCGACCACCGGAGGTTCATTGCCGAAGGTCGGGGCGATCTGGTTCCTTCCGTGCCGTGCCGACATGTCAAGCGATACAGCCGAAGGATCAGTCCACGCCTCGACACGTCTAAAGGTCCGTGGTCTGCAATTCGAGGTTTGGGCTAGGGGGTGCCCGTCTCGAAGGTCTCTATCGAGTTGTCGATTCAGCCCCGATTTAGCGAACGCGATTGCCCGCAGCTCGGCGTGCCGGAGCGGGCTTGCGAGATGAGGATCGGGCCGACGTACCCTTTCCGGCTTTCGACCCCGCAGAATTGGTCAGAGTGGGTGGCGTGGCCTTCGGCTTGAAGAGTGAGTTCCCGGCTGCGACCCCTGCTCTGGAGCCGAGCGTATGGCCGAGGGCACCGCCGACCGCAGCGCCTGTGGCGGAGCGCGTGACTGCAAGGCCTGCAATGACGCCAACCTGCGCGCCACTCACCCCACCAAGACCCACAAGCGCGGACCTTGCTGCGGTTCCCGCGATCTTTGCGACGTTCGACTTTCCTCGCGGGCTACCCTTCCCGGCCCAACGCCCACCCTTGTCGCGGGGTTGGCCGAGATAGGCAGTCTTGGATCGGAACTGCCGCTTACTCATCGCTCACCTCTCCGGCTGACACTCGCAATACTGCGCACGGCGTCCGCAGACAAGCCATCACTCACCGTTTCACTGGCTGCGCGACCTCGATACCGTTGAACGCCCAGCGGGTCCAATCCGCGACCGTGACTGAACTCGCTGGGCCCAGGCTCTTGGTCACGCTTCATAGCCACGGTTGCCTACTTCGGGAAGGTCGGCTTGGCGTACGCCGCGTTGGTCGTGACCTGAAGAACGGCTGCACCTCCGCGATGTCGAACGCCTGTGCCGTACCCCACTGCGTAGTAACTGGAGATGAGGGGGTAACGCTGGTCTGCTCCAGGAATCAAGCGAAGCCCTTGGTATTCCGGTACTGCGTGGACTCGGAAGCCGACGGGGTTGCCCTCTGCACCAGGGCCAGCAGACGCGACTACAGCGACGTATCCCTTGGGGATGAACGCGCTTTGGATCACGTACGCATCGCCATAGCTGCCGAGAATCGCGAGGCCGTTCCACTCGCCTGGAGCCTGGTCACCAATAATCTGCTCGGTAACCAGTCGTGGAGGTGCCGCGCTGGATGGAATGAAGTCGAAGTGAGCTTCCACGCCGTCTGTACCCGGCTCACCAGCGCGGAATGTCGCGATCATCTTCGCTTCGATCGGGTTGGCGAGGATGAGCAGCTTCCGACCGCTCTCCGCGCTGAAGCCCTTGCCGCTGACCTTGGTGAGGAGTGTCTCGACATCAGAGGGATCCAGAACAGCCGACCCGCTAGCGAGATAGTGAGTATCGGTGTCAGGATCGAACTCGGTGCCGAGGTAGGGCGGAATGAACATGCCGTCGCCGTTGTAAAGCCCGTAAATGGTGTTGCCTTCGGGCGACTGGCTCTGAGTCGGATCAAACAACCGCTCCAGCACCGCCGTCGTCGTCGCCCGATTCGCACCCTCAAGAATCGAATTGTGGACAGCACCGACCTGCCGCGAATCTGCGTCGCGCAGATACTTCCACGTGAACCGGCTGGCAAGGTCGTAATCCTCATAGCCATATGCGAGCTTGAGAATGTCCTTGGGAACGCGATGCCCCTGCGGCACGCCAAACTCCGACGCAATCTCGAACTGAGCACCTGCTACTGCCTGCGGGACTGCGTCGATCTGTCGTGTGGTCTGGTAGCTGATCAATGCGGCGAGCGCGGTTCGCTGTTGGTTGTACAACTCCAGAGTGGTCGCGAACTCAGCCCAGACCTGATTGAGATCGACTCCATCCGAAGTCTGATTGACAAGGACATCACCGAGGGTGTTGGTGCCGCTTTCAGCACCCCAGAACGAATAGAACGACTCATGTGTGCGGGCGGACGACAGCGGATTTGTAGACATGCGAATGCTCCATCGGATATGTGGATTGAGGGTCGCGCTCAGCGCGGGAATCTGTAGGCCACAGGCCAATGAAGCATCGTGTTTGTCGGGTCGCTAACTAGCGGGAATCCGACGTACGAATCGAGCCTACTCGAGACGAGCGCCCGAGTAAACGAGCGTGAGATTAGCGTGACGTGCGGCGTAGTTCGATCGTTCTAGCGACGTACTCAACGCGTACCCGAACGCCCTAGAACGTACGCCTAGCTGCGGCAATGCTCTTCACTCGCGGGAATCTCCGCCGGTCGCCGGAACCCAGAAATCACACCCCTCACCTACTTTTAATCCGCAGGTCGTAGGTTCGAGTCCTACTGGGGGCACAAACACAGACCCGGCGCCTCATTCAGAGGCGCCGGGTCTTGTGCATTCGTGCCACATCGATTCGTGCCACATGAATGCAACAGCAGGTCATCGAAGCAGGAACTCGAGGGTCACGCGCTCGAATGCCTCCTTGGCTTCGATCATCACCCAGTGCCCGCAGTTCGGAAATACATGCAGTTCGGCGTTCGGAATCAGTCGCATCGGAATCATCGGCATGTCCGGTGGACACTGCCGATCATCGAGCCCCCATGTCAGCAAGGTCGGGCATTGCACCTTGTGCATCATCGACCAGTACGGCGGCACATCCGAGTTGGACATCATCTGCTGCTGAGCGGCAAAGGCTTTGGATCCGTACATCGCGGTCAATGCCTGGTGCGAGGCCGGATCGTTGGCCGTTTGCCATCGTTCCTCGATCCGCTCCTCGGTGATCACGGATCTGTCGTAAACCATGCACTCGAGCCAGCGAACCAACTTCTCACGGCTGGGAGCGTCGGCGAATTCCTGGAGGAGACGCGTACCTTCGCTCGGGTTCTGACTGAAGATGTTCGGGCCCACGCCTCCGATGGTGACCAATCTGCGGACGCGGTCAGGGAACCTCATCGCGACGTTGACCCCGACAACTCCGCCCATCGAATTGCCGATCATCGCAGCGGATTCGATTCCCAGCGCATCCATGAATCGAACCACCGCCGAGGTTGCCGTGAGAGCTGGATGACCGTCGACGGCATCGCTCACGCCGAACCCCGGGAACTCCAGGAGGTAGCAGTGGAAGTGCTTTGCGAACACCTCGAGGTTCCCCCGATAGTTCCGCCAACCACTCACACCGATCCCTGAGCCGTGCAACAGGATCAACGGCGGACCATCGCCCGCCTCGTGATAGCGCAAAGTCCCCTTGTCAGTAGCGACTTCGCGTTTGGTCCCCTCATAGGTCACGTCCATCACGCAAGATTAGAACGTGTTACAGATCCAGGACGGCTGATTGCGGAACTTCGCAACCACCGTCAGAAGCATCCCCCGCTGCCTCGACGCCCACTGCGATTCGTGGACTTCTGCTCGCTCGGTTTCGACTTCCCCGTCCCGGCCTTCACACACCGGTTGGGGCGCCGCACCTGCTCGAAGTGCCCGGCGCTCACCACATGACCGGCCACGCTGACCTTGACCGGCGCATCCGCGCGGGCGGTTCCGACTTGCGCCGATCCCAACGTCACGGCGCAAGCAGCCACAACGACCAGCGCTACCTTCTTCGAGATCTTCATATGCACGGCCACTTCGACACGGGTCCACTCCAGATGCTGAACAGGTGCGCGCACCGAAGGAACACGCTCGGCGTCGACGATATTCAGTCAGGGTGGCCGGCCGCGATCCTTTTGCTCACCAGCATCTGAACAGTCGACGACAAAAGTTTTGGCGGCACGTCAACATCCCGAGGGCGTCAACGAGCCGACGCCCAACGTACGCACCGTTACTGAGAAATCCGTAAATCCGGGCAACCACACAGCGACGGGTGTGGACGTTCGCGTTTGGACTCGCTACGCCACAATCAAACGCCGAACCGCCTCGACTGCCGCCTCCCGACGTCGAGGGATGGAACGAGACGACTTGAGCGCGAGCATCCGGGCGATATCCGTGATCAGCAGGATCAACTCCGTGGGATTCCACGCGGGGTCGATGTGTCCCTCGAGCTGCCCCTTGCGGATTTCCGCAACTTTAGGCCGGAAGGTCTTGCTTCGTATGTCGTCCTCGCTCATGACGTCCGGCGCTTCGAGATCCGCCCATTGCTGCAATCGGGCGTTCTCGGGATGGGCAACGTAGTTGTCGAAGAGGCGACCTGCATAGCCCGGCAAGTCGTCACCTCGAAGTGCTGTCTCCGCTGTTGTTTCGGACGTCCACTGTTCGGTCACGGCAGCGAACAACTCTTCCTTGCTTGCGAAGTACGCATAGAGACGGTCTTTGCTGGCACGCGCTTGCGCGGCGATCCGATTGATCCGCGCGCCGGCCAGCCCGTACGTGGCAAATTCGTCCTTTGCGGCCGCCAGAATGCGGTCCCTCGTAGCTTCCCCTGCTGAGCGCATGTTGACAGCCTAGAACGAATCGACCGTTGCCGAACCATCCGGTTCGGCGTAGCGTGCAGAGTTGACGAACAATTTGGTTCGCGAACAAGTCGTGCCACTTACCGTCGACTCGAGGAGAGACATGAATCTCGACGAAGCCCGAACTGCTTTCGCCCGGCTCCGTGCTGCGGAAAGTGGTGTATCACCAGCAGAACTCGACGAAGTGTGGGCCGCGCTGGAAACCGTCGCCGCCGAAGAAATCCTCGGCGAGTGGAAGGGTGACGACTTCGCCACCGGTCACCGGCTTCACGAAAAGCTGTTCGCGAGCCGTTGGTACGGCAAGACCTTCAACTCGGTCGAGGACGCCAAGCCGTTGATCTGCCGAGACGAAGACGGCAACCTCTATTCCGACGTCAAGGGCGGCAATGGCGAAGCAAGCCTGTGGAACATCGAGTTTCGTGGCGAAGTCACGGCAACGATGGTCTACGACGGTGCGCCGATCTTCGACCACTTCAAGAAGGTCGACGACTCGACACTGATGGGCATCATGAACGGAAAGTCGGCGCTGGTTCTCGACGGTGGGCAGCACTACTACTTCCTGCTCGAGCGAGCGTGATTCGCGCCGAACAGAATTCGAGATCCTCCATGCAGATGACAGCGGCGCTCTCACACGGCCCGCACTCCCCCTTCACACTCGACACCGTTGAAATCGACGAACCCCGCGCAGACGAGATCCTGGTTCGCATCGTCGCTACCGGCCTGTGCCACACAGATCTGTTCACGAAGTCGGTGCTACCGGAAAGGCTCGGCCCCTGCGTGTTCGGGCACGAAGGGGCGGGGGTGGTCGAGGCCGTCGGCTCGTCGATCGACAGCATTGCGCCCGGTGATCACGTGTTGCTGAGCTACCGCAGTTGCGGTGTGTGCAGGCAGTGTCTCAGCGGCCATCGGGCGTACTGCGAAAGCTCACACGGGCTCAACAGCTCTGGCGCACGCACCGACGGCTCGACGCCGGTCCGGCGAAGCGGAACTCCGATACGGTCCGCATTCTTCGGCCAGTCCAGCTTCGCGGAATACGTCATCGCCACTGCCGACAACACCGTCGTCGTCGATCCTGCGGTGGACCTGACCGTCGCGGCTCCCCTCGGCTGCGGATTTCAAACCGGCGCGGGTGCCGTGCTGAATCTACTTCGCCCCGAGCCCGACTCGACGTTTGTCGTCTTCGGAGCCGGCAGCGTCGGACTCGCAGCGCTACTGGCAGCGAGGGCTGCCGGCGTTTCCACCCTGGTCGCCGTGGACCCCGTTGCGCAGCGGCGCGCACTCGCCGAGGAATTCGGCGCCGTCACTGTCGATCCGACCACCGAGGACGCGGTCGAAGCAGTACGCGCCGCCACCGACGGAGGTTCGACACATTCCCTCGACACCACCGGAATCGGCTCCGTGATCAATCAAGCCGTCACATCACTTCGAGCACGGGGAACACTGGCGGTAGTCGGACTCGGAGCGTCCACGGTCGAGATGAACATGGCCGACATCATGCTGAGCGGAAAGACAATTCGAGGATGCATCGAAGGAGAGTCGGAAGTCTCGACGTTCATCCCCGAACTCGTCGAACTCTTCACTGGTGGCCGGTTTCCGATTGACCGCTTGGTGACGCGCTACGCCTTCTCCGACATCAACAAAGCCGTCGAAGATCAAGCGTCGGGGCGCGTCATCAAACCCGTTCTCGTGTGGTGAGGGGCGAAATGTCTCATTCGTCGACCCGACGGAATTCGCCCTAGACTGCGCTCCTGCACTAGACGTCGGAGCAAGGTGGGGACGATGACAGAACACACCAGTACAGGCGCGGGCCACGGCCGGGCCGTAATGCCGATCATCCGGATGCGCGCACGCAGCCGCGACGAGGACCATCGAGCATCGACGCCACTCGAACTGTTCTTCGACCTGTGTTTCGTGGTTGCAGCCGCACAGGCCGGAGTTCAACTGGTGCATGCTGTCGCCGAGGGCCACTACGCCGACGGCATCGCCGGCTATATGTTCGTCTTCTTCGCGCTGTGGTGGGCGTGGGTGAACTTCACCTGGTTCGCGTCTGCCTACGACACGGACGACGTCCCCTACCGGGTCGCGACCTTCGTACAGATTTGTGGCGTGCTCGTCTTCGCCGCCGGAATCCCCGACGCATTCGACGGAACCGACCGTACGACGGCCATCGTCGGCTACCTCATCATGCGAATTGCGCTCACCTGCCAATGGCTTCGAGCCGCCAGCGGTGAATCCGGTGCAGCGCGAACCACTGCTCTGCAATATGCCGCCGGGCTCGTGATCGTCCAGGCCGGCTGGATCGTGCTGCTCCTGATGCCGGCGTCGGCGTGGATTCCGGGCTTCTTCGTTCTCATGATCGCCGAACTCGCGGTGCCTGCGATCGCCGAACGCAACCACCAGACGCCGTGGCACCCGCATCACATCGCCGAACGCTACGGCCTCTTCACCATCATCATGCTCGGCGAAACCATCGCTGCCGCCACCATCGCGGTCCAATCCGGCATCCGGGATTTCGACGCCGCCGATCTACTGATTCCGATTGCCGTCGGCGGAGTTCTGATCGTGTTCTCCGCGTTGTGGATCTACTTCGCCGTCCCGATCCACGAGTACCTCGCAGACCAAGGCAATCGCGCCGTCCTGTTGTGGGGATACGGGCACTACTTCGTATTCGGATCCGCTGCGGCCATCGGCGCCGGCATCGAAGTAGCCGTCGAGGAAGCAGTTGGCGAAGCGCACATTTCGACGTTCGCAGCATCTGCCGCGGTCACGATCCCCGCCGCGATGTTCCTGATCTTCGTGTGGCTCATGCACTCACGACACTTCAAGCGTGACAGGATCGAGCAGGCTGTTCTACCGGTGAGCGCAATCCTGGTTCTCGCCTGCACATTTGCCGGACACTGGGCGGTCCCGCTCGCCGGACTGGTGGCGGCGGGAACCGTCGGAGTCGGTGTCGGCCTGAGTACTCGGTCGAAGAGCTGACTCAGATTTCCGGGGCTGGAGCCTCGCCCTTACTCTGCGGCTCGTGTTGCTTGAGCTCACCGCGCATCTTGTCGAGATCCTTGCCACGCTTTTTGTACATGTAGCCGAGCGCGACAAGACCCAGGAACAACGCAACGCCCAGGACGGCACCGACAACGGATGCTCCGCGGAATCCGGGGCCGTCGACGTCGAGGATCCGCTCGCCCGCATGCGCAGCGTTGTTGTTGCCGAGAACAACTGTCAGAGAGAGCAGATTCGGCAGCGCGAAGATCACACCCAACGCGAGAGCCGTGATCTGCATGATTCGAGCATGCTTGCGCTTGCGCACCTGCCAGACCGCCCGGAAGAAGATGAGCGGGACCAGGGTGCACACGAGACCGAACAGCAGCCCCCACGCGATTCCGGCGCTGAAACTGCCGTTCGCCAACGACGCAATGCGCTGCGCCCACCAACGCGGAAGGAAGGCGGCAAGGATGAAGTAAGCGATGACCAGGACCACCGCCATCACTGCGATCCCGATGGCCTTCTTCGCCCACGGCGGCATGCCCGGTTTTGCGGTGGCCGGTGAAGTTTCCGGTGTCGTCATGACAATTCCTCGTCTAGTCGGCGTCTGTACTGACGAATCTATCCGTTACGGGCGTTCCTCATCCGCATCGAGAACGATCCGGGCAAGCCGCTTCGGCGCAACGAGGGTGAACGAGGTGTAGATCCACTCCTCCAGTTGCGACCATTTCTCCTCGGAAACGTCGGTGCCGATGTCGAGTGCAACCCACCCGTGTCGACCGAGTCCGTAGCCCGCAGCACTTGCGCCTGGTTCGGTGGCCACCACCGCTTCGGCTTCCTCCTTGCTCAGCTTGACGGTCAAGGAGGTGGCTTCGAGGTTGCAGAACACGAAGTTCTTGCCGCGGACCCGGAACGTCGGGTGGCCGTCCCACGCTTCGATGTCGACGCGCTCCGCTTCCGGCAGCGACAGCGAGATCTCTTCGAGTCGACGCATGTTGTCGGGCATGGAGACGATTCTGCACGCCCGATACCGAGCTTGACACCCGCGACACAGCTAGGCTCGGCGACGACCGCGTCACCGAACTCCGAACACAGGGAGACTGGCATGCGCACGTTAGTTCATCTCGTTCTGCTCATTTGTGGAATCGCCGTTGCCGTCGGCTCGTTCATGTACGTACTGGCCGGGGTCAAACCCGACAACGTTCGCCTCGAGGACCTGCGGGACGGCTTTCCGGCCGGGTGGGCAATCGAGCAACTCGGCGATCAGTCCGTGACCTTCTACCGGTCGATGGCGATACTTCTGCTCGCCGCCGCCGTATTGATTCTGATCGCCGCATTGTTCGGTTCTCGCATCGCAGCATGGATCGGAATTATCGTGGGATTGGGGACTCTTGGCACGTTCTACTACCGCGTGAACGATCAGTTCGACAATGTCATCAGGGAAAACTACTCCACGATCCTGACAAATCAGACAGGATTCATTCTGACGGCCGGCGGACTGATTCTCGCTCTCCTAGCGTGCCTGGTCCCCCGCGAGAAGACCCGAGCCTGACCGCTCGGCAACCGGAGGGTTACCGTCGACGCCGACATTCACTAGTGTCTGCAACAGCCGGGTACTGACGAGTAGTACCCCAGAAGAGGTAGGGCATCAATGGCATCGCTTGACGACCTTCTATCCCAGATCCCCATCGACCAGATCGCGCAGCAACTCGGCGTCGACCAGGCAACTGCCGAATCGGCGGTCAAGACTGCACTTCCGACCCTCGTCGGTGGCCTCGGCGCCAACGCGCAGGATCCCGCCGGTGCAGCCTCGCTGGAAAGCGCGTTGCAGTCTCACGCCGACACCAGCCTTCTCGACGACGGCGTCGACATCAGCAAAGTCGACACCGCTGACGGTCAGAAGATCGTCTCGAACATCTTCGGCGGCAACACCGATCAGGTCGCCAGCGCACTGGGCGGTGTCGGTGGCGGCGGTGGAAACGATCTGGTGAAGCAGTTGCTGCCGATCCTCGCTCCCATCGTCCTGGCCTACCTCGCCAAGCAGTTCACCGGTGGCGGTGCCGGCGCGCAGACTCAGGCCTCCGGTGGCGGCGGGCTCGGGGATCTCCTCGGCGGAATTCTCGGCGGCGGCGGCAATTCCGGCGGCGGCATCGGCGGCGCACTCGGCGGCATCCTGGGTGGATCCGGTGGCGGCGGCCTCGGAGACCTGCTCGGCGGCCTCCTCGGCGGCGGCAAGAAGTAAGACGCTCGACAGAACGCACTGCGGCGATCCCGTTCGGGGTCGCCGCAGTGCTCTGTTCAGTCAATCGTCGAAGATCGAAACATCCTCAGTGACAAGGCAAACGCAACCAACAGCAGCGCGCCCACAAAAGTACTGACCCCGACCCAACCGCCACCCGCGTATGCAAGACCCGCGAGGGCGCCCGCCACGGACGAACCCGCGTAGTAGGCAAACAGATACAACGCCGACGCCTCGGCCCGGTGATCGGTAGCGATCAGCCCCACCCAACCGCTGGCCACCGAATGTGCGGCGAAGAATCCTCCGGTGAAGAGCAGCATCCCCACGAGCGTCAACGCCAGATTGTCCGGAACGGTCAGTGCCAGGCCGATACCGATGACGACAACCGACCCGAGCAGCACGCTGCGCCTACCCAGTCGGTCAGAGGCCCCGCCGGCTACCGCCGAGGTGAAAGTTCCGGCAAGGTAGAAAAGGAACACCAGGCCCACAAGCGCTTCAGGAAGGCCGAAAGGTGCTGCCGTGAGCCGAAACCCGAGGAAGTTGTAAATCGACACGAAGCCGCCCATCAGGATGAATCCCAAAGCGAAGAGTGTTCGCAGCGACGGGTTCGCAAGGTGGCGTCGTAGATTCGACGCGATCGTGCGCGCCGATATCGGTTGCGGGCGAAAGAACTTCGACGCGGGAAGCCGCCGGATAATGTTGAGCGCGAACAATGCCGACAGCGCGGACGCAGTCAACAGCGCCCAACGCCACGTACTGAAATCGACGACGGCCGACGGCACGAGCCGTCCGATCAGCCCACCGATCGTCGTGCCGGCGACGTACCTTCCCATCGCTGCACCGAGGTCCTTCCGATCGACCTCCTCGGCCAGATAGGCCATCGCCACCGCCGGGACACCGGCCAGAGCCAATCCTTGTGCTGCGCGTCCGACCAGCAGAACCTCGATCGTCGGACTCAGCGGCAGAAGTAAACCGATCACACAGGACGCCGACGCCGACGCGATCATCACCCGCGTGCGACCGAAGCGCTCGGAGAGCGCACTGGCCGGAATGATTGCCAACGCCAACATGCCCGTCGTCGCCGAGACGGACAGCGCAGACACCGCAGGCGAGACGTGGAAGTCTTCGGCGAACGCAGGCAGCAACGCCTGTGCCGCGTACATCGAGATGAACGTCGACAGCCCGGCCGCGAACAACGCAACGGTCACGGTTCGATATCCCGATGTTCCGCGGCGAAGCGGCATCACTTCGGATTCGATCACATTCTCGACAGTCACCACGTACCTCCAGGCATCACTTACCTCCGGCAAGAATCCTCCCGCCCAGACTCGGCAAAAGAAAATGCATAAACTTGGTGTTCTATATGCTCTGGGGGTATATAGATTGGGTTCGTGATGCTGACCGAAGACCTCGAATGGTTTGTCGTGCTCGCCGAAACCCAACAGGTGACCGCTACCGCGGATCTGACTCACCTGTCGCAGCCGACCCTTTCGCGCAAACTCGCTCGCCTCGAACGACAGATCGGCGTGACACTCTTCGACCGTCAGGCACGCCGACTCGAACTGAACCGGTACGGCGAGATCCTCTATCGACATGCTCGCATCGCACTGCGTGCCCTCGACGCCGCGCAGACCGAAATCCAGTCGCTGGCGAGCCCCGAGAGCGGCACGGTCCGACTCGACTTCCTCCACTCGTTCGGCACCTGGTTGGTGCCGCACATGCTGCGCGGATACCGCGTCGAGTATCCCGGAGTGCGATTCGAACTGCATCAGGACAGCGCGCAGTTCCTGGTCGACAGAATCGCCGCCGGCACGTCCGACCTGGCCGTCGTCTCGCCTCAGCCGCGCGATCCGCAGGTGGCGTGGATGCAGATCGCCCAGCAGTCACTGGCATTGGCTGTTCCGGCTGATCATCGCTTTGCGAAGTTGCATTCGGTCGAGCTTGCGGACGCGGCCGACGAACCGTTCATCGGTATGCATCCGAACTTCGGGATGCGAAGAATTCTCGATGAACTGTGCGCGGCCGCAGGATTCACTCCGAATTTCGTCTTCGAGAGCAGCGAGCTGGCAACGGTCGGCGGACTGGTCTCCGCGTCCTTCGGTGTCTCGGTCATGCCGGTTCAGGATCCACCGATCTGGGCCGAAGGAGTCGTCTACGTACCGATCGAAGGAGCACAGCGAAAAATAGGGCTGATCTGGTCGAAGAGCCGCGAGCTGTCCGATCCCGCCCGGACGTTCCGCGACTACGTCGAAAGAACGACTTGGTAGTGAAAGTGCCCCCGGATAACTACGGATCGGTAACATCCCTCGAGGGGAGCAATTTTCATGCCATTCTTTTCAAACCTACGGTGCCGTAGGCTGGGGCGAAGTCGCGCATTCACTCAACATGGAGGCAAGAAATGACGAGGATTCTGACGCAGCTGGAGCTGCTACAAGAGCTGCAGCCGGTTGCCGAGGAGAACGTCAACCGCCACATCTCCATGGCCAAGGAATGGCATCCACACGACTACGTTCCGTGGGACGAGGGCCGTAACTTCGCAGCCATGGGTGGCGAAGACTGGAGTCTCGAACAGTCACAACTCGGCGAGGTAGCTCGCGCCGCGATGATCACCAACCTGCTCACCGAGGACAACCTGCCGTCGTACCACCGTGAGATCGCCGAGAACTTTTCGCAGGACGGTGCCTGGGGAACGTGGGTCGGCCGGTGGACCGCCGAGGAGAACCGCCACGGCATCGTGATGCGTGACTACCTCGTCGTCACGCGCGCAGTCGACCCCGTCGAGCTCGAGCGCTTCCGCATGGAACACATGACAAACGGTTACAGCGCACCCATCGACGAGGGCGACGCCGGCCTGCTGCACTCGGTCGCCTACGTGACCTTCCAGGAACTCGCGACGCGCGTCAGCCACCGCAACACCGGCAAGGCCTGCGACGAGCCGATTGCCGACAAGATGCTTCAGCGCATCGCGGCCGACGAGAACCTGCACATGATCTTCTACCGCAACATCTGCGCCGCCGCGCTCGATCTTGCTCCCGATCAGGCGCTCAAGGCTGTGGCGAACATCGTCCAGAACTTCCAGATGCCCGGTGCCGGCATGCCGAACTTCCGCCGTAACGGCGCCCTCATGGCCAAGCACGGCATCTACGACCTTCGCCAACACCTCGACGAGGTCGTCTGGCCTGTCCTGCGCAAGTGGAACATCTTCGAGCGCAACGATTTCAGCGCCGAAGGCGAGAACACGCGCGAAGAGTTGGCGGCCTTCCTCGAGACACTCGCCGCCAACGCGACGAAGTTCGAGGAACAGCGCGATCGCATGCTCGCACGCGAAGCCGCCAAGCGCGAACAGCAGGCTTCTTAGTTTCACCAGCTATTCTGTGCCCGGTACCGGATTCGGTACCGGGCACTTCCAATTGTCACAAGTATTTGTTCAGAGGTAGACATGTCATCCCTTCGTATCGGTTCACTCGAGCTGCACAGCCCCGTGGTTCTCGCACCCATGGCGGGCGTCACCAACGTCGCCTTCCGCACGCTGTGCCGTGAACTCGAACTCGAACGTGCAGGCAGCACGTCCGGGCTCTACGTCTGCGAGATGGTCACCGCCCGCGCGCTCGTCGAACGCCAACCCGCCACGATGCACATGACCACGTTCGGTCCGACCGAAACGCCCAGGTCGCTGCAGCTGTACACCGTCGACCCGGATACGACTTACGCCGCGGCCAAGATGATCGTCGACGAGAACATGGCCGATCACATCGACATGAACTTCGGCTGCCCGGTACCCAAGGTGACCCGCAAGGGCGGCGGATCGGCTCTACCGTACAAGCGTCGACTGTTCGGTCAGATCGTCGCGGCAGCCGTGCGCGCCACCGAAGGCACCGACATTCCGGTCACCGTCAAGATGCGCGTCGGCATCGACCCCGAACATCACACGCACCTCGACGCCGGCCGGATCGCGGCAGCTGAAGGCGCCGCTGCCGTCGCACTTCACGCACGTACCGCGTCGCAGCGCTACTCCGGCACTGCTGACTGGAACGAGATCACGCGCCTCAAGGAACACGTCACCGACGTGCCGATCCTCGGCAACGGCGACATCTTCGACGCCTCGGATGCTGCCCGCATGATGAACGAGACCGGCTGCGACGGCGTCGTCGTCGGACGCGGCTGCCTCGGACGGCCATGGCTGTTCGCGGAACTCAGCGCAGCTCTCAACGGACAACAGATCGCCACGCCGCCGACGCTCGGCGAAGTCACCAAGATCATCGCCCGTCACGCCCAACTGCTCGCCGCACATCACGGTGAAATGAAGGGTCTGCGCGAACTTCGCAAGCACGTCTCCTGGTACATGCGTGGGTTCCCGGTCGGATCGGATCTGCGGGTCTCGATGGCTCTGGTCAGCACGTTGTCCGAACTGGACGATCTGCTCGGACAGCTCGACCACGACGTCCCGTTCCCCAAGGACGCCGAAGGCCCGCGCGGACGCCAAGGCTCACCCGGTCAGGTAACACTCCCGGAAGGTTGGCTCGACGATCCCGAAGACGACCTTGTGCCGGTGGGAGCTGACATGATGCACTCTGGTGGCTAGCGAAAACACGCCGTCGGATTACTCACATCACTTTCTGAGTGAAGCACTCAGGATTCACCAGTAATATGGCTCCAGCTTCGTCGACAACCGGTTGACGCCGGCATCTGAATGACGAGTTACTGACAGTCGACGACGGGACAGGTTGCATCGGTGGGTGATGATCACGATTCGGGCCCACCTCCGCCCGAGAGCCGCGCCCCCTGGGAACGTCCGCTCGCAGACAAGCGCTTCCGCAACGCCCGACCGGACCAACCGGCAACGCCCCAGCGCCCTGCCACACCCCAGCGACCAACACCGCAACCACCCAGTCCCCCGGAGCGTCGCAGCAGTGGACGTACCGGGCGACGGGACTCGCCTCCGACCGACGACTCTGTTTCGGTCGCCGAGTTGGTCCGTCGGGTAGGCGACAAGAAGCCGCCACCAGCCCCGGCTACGCCGCCCAAGCCGGCGCCGAACAAATCCGTACCACCCAAGACTCAATCTTCAGCAGCGTCGTCGCCGCCCCCCGCCCGGCCGATTCCCGCCCGTCCGACCGTTCCGCCCGCCGCTGCGGACTGGATCACCGAAGAACATCCCGTCACCTCCGCAGTGCCGCGGGTAGTCGGTGACACCGGCGCCACTCGTCTGGCGCAAAGCAAGATTCGCCGCCGCCATCGCGCAAAAGTGATCGGCCGATCGGCAGTAGCGTTCCTGGCCGTCATGTCTCTCGCATTGACCGGCGTCGTGTGGGGCTATCTGCGCTCGGTCGAAGGCGGATTCGATCAGATTGCGGCACTCGACACCGAGTCCGACGACATCATCGACGCCGGTGGTCAACTCGGCGACGAGACGTACCTGATCATCGGCACCGATACCCGCGCCGGTGCGAGCGGTGAGATCGGCGCCGGAACCGTCGAAGACGCCGAAGGCGCCCGAGCCGACACGGTCATGCTGGTGAACATTCCCGCCGACCGAAGCCGCGTCGTCGCCGTCTCCTTCCCGCGTGACCTCGACGTCGAACGTCCGATCTGTCAGGGATGGGACAACGACGCCGGCAAGTACACCAGCGAAACCTTCCCGGCAGCGAGCGGGGACAAACTCAATGCGACGTACGCACTCGGTGGCCCCAAATGCCTGGTCAAGGTCATCCAGAAGATGTCCGGCCTGAAAATCGGGCACTTCGTCGGAATGGACTTCGCAGGTTTCGAGCGCATGGTCGACACCGTCGGCGGTGTGAACGTCTGCTCCCCCGGACCGATCGAAGACGGCATCCTCGGAACCGTCCTCGCCTCCGGCGGCACGCAGATGCTCGACGGCCGTACCGCCCTCAACTACGTGCGTGCTCGCCACGTCGAAGCCGAGGGCAACGGCGACTACGGGCGCATCACCCGCCAGCAGAAGTTCCTGTCGGCGCTGCTCCGCTCGGCCCTGTCCAACCAGGTCCTCCTGAATCCGAGCAAGCTCAACGGATTCATCAACGCCTTCACCAGCGACACGTTCGTCGAAAACATCGACACCAAGTCACTGGTCACCCTCGGTCGCTCGCTCCAGAACGTCGACGCAGGCGCGGTCACGTTCTTGACGGTCCCCACGGACGGCACCAACGACTGGGGCAACGAGATTCCTCGCACGGACGAGATCAAGTCCCTCTTCCAGGCGATCATCGACGACGATCCGCTTCCGGGTGAAGAGCGCGAGGACACCACACCGTCGTCGACCAGTTCCACGACAACCGCTCCTACGTCCAGCACGCCGCCGGCCGCCACTTCCGTCGAGGCAATGAGCGCCTACAACATCTCGGTCGACGTCTCCAACGCCTCGGGAATCGCCGGGCAGGCCGCGACAATCGCCGACAGCCTCGCGGCCTACGGTTTCCAGATCTCCACAGTCGGTAACTTCAGCGCAGCCACCGGCCTGGCGAATGCCCAAGCGTCGACCACCGTCGTGCGCTACGCCGCAGGTTACGAGGCTGAAGCGGTGACCGTCGCGTCGTCGATTCCCGGCGCGGTTCTGGTTCTCGCTCCGAGCATGGGAGACATGATCGAGGTCGTCGTCGGAAGCAATTTCGCCGGCACCGTCGTCGCCCCCGCGGACCCGGGAACCATCCTGGCGGCAAATCCGACGTCGGTCGACACCAGCACCTCGACGGCTCTGCCCGCCGACATCGCCAGCGTCAACGCCGGCGACACCACCTGCGACTGACACGCGTTCATTCACCTTGCGTTCACCTGGTGCTTGTGACTTGGTCTTTCACGGCACGTAGGCTCTGACCTCATGCGCGTGGCTTACAACGAACAGATGACCGAGCTTGCAGACACGCTCGGCGAGATGGCAGGACTGGCAGGTGCCGCTATGGAGCGCGCCACCCAGTCCCTGCTCCAGGCAGACCTGTCCCTGGCAGAACAAGTAATCGGCGAACACGACAAGATCACCGAACTCAGCACCATCTGCGAGGAGCGCGCGTTTGCGTTGCTCGCCTTGCAGGCTCCCGTTGCCGGAGATCTGCGCTCGGTGGTCAGCGGAATCCAGATCGTCGCCGACATCGACCGCATGGGCGCACTCGCCCTGCACGTCGCCAAGATCGCGCGCCGCCGACATCCCAACCACGTGCTTCCTGAAGAGGTCAACGGCTACTTCGCCGAGATGGGACGCATCGCTGTCTCCATCGGTGCGGCCGCCAAGGTCGTCCTCGAGACCCGCGACCCCGAGCGCGCTGCCCGTCTGCGCGAAGAAGACGAAGCGATGGACGACCTCCACCGCCACCTCTTCACCGTCCTCATGGACCGTGAGTGGAAGCACGGCGTTGCCGCCGCAGTCGACGTCACGCTGCTCGGCCGCTTCTACGAGCGATTCGCCGACCACGCCGTCGAGGTCGGCCGACGTGTCATCTTCCTGGTGACCGGCAAGCTGCCCGAAGAGCCCGAAACCACCGAGAAGGTCGACAACCTCACCTCGTACCCGGATCTCTGAACCCAACCGTCCACGTGAGTAAAAGGCGGCCGCGCACTTGCGCGGCCGCCTTTCCTATTCAGTTCTCGTGCAACCAGGTTTCCAACGTGGGTCCTGCAGTTGTGGATCCCGGCGCGGGCAGCAACGCCCCACCCTTCATCGCCTTACCCGCTCCCGGCATCGAGATCGGGATCAGCCACTTACGTCGGCCACGGTATTTCAAGATCTCGCGCGTCATGGCCGGGATCTCGAGGACCTCGGGCCCGGCCAGGTCCGGAGCCCTCCCGGTCGGACCGTTCTGAGCGCAGGTCACGAGCGCCTCGGCAACGGTCTTCGCTGCCACCGGTTGTGACCGCATCCGAGGAACCATCGCGATCGGCCCCAGTCCGAACAGCGCGATCGTCTTCTCGCCGAACTCGAACCACTGAGTGGATCGCAGGATCGTGAAAGGAATACTCGACGCTTCCACCGCGCGTTCCTGCGCAGCCTTCCCCTGGTAGTAACCGAAGGACTTCAATCGCGGATCGTCGCAGTTCACGATCGAGAGCAGCACGTGATGCTTAACGCCTGCTCTGGCTTCGGCCGCGGCGATGTTCTTCGCTGCCGTCTCGAAGAACTCGATTGCCTTCTTGGCACTGTTGGTGACGTGATCACTCACGTCGACGACCACGTCGGCACCGACAAATGCTTCGTCCAACCCCGCACCCGTGGAGATGTCTACTCCCGTCGATCGAGCGGCGGCGACGACGTCATGGCCCCCGATTTTCGCCTGCTCGACGACCAGCTTTCCCATCTGGCCGGTTCCGCCCAGAACAACAATTCGCATGATGCCTCCGTCAAACCCGTGCGCCCGGCTCTCTTCGGCCTGGTCACATACTGGACGACGCAGCCTCCCGAAGTGTGACGGTCGGGCGAATCAGTCGCTGTACTTCTGCGAAACCCGCCCACGCCACCGCGACCAGATCGGATCCAACGCTGCGCTCGCCTCGTGTGCGTGATCGGCCACGGCCCGTGCCAGCATCCCTGCTCCCGCCAGCGGCGTCACGTGCCCTTCGACGTCGTCGGAAGTCTTGATCCCCAACAGCATGGTCGTACCGAGCACGCGATGGCCACCGAGAATTCCCGGCAGCGAACGGCCCGGCACGCTACGCAGGTCGAGAGTTTCCACGAGCAGCGCGTCACCGTCGACGGTAATGCGCTGATCCGAGCGAAGGGCACCGCCGGTTTCGCCGGTCCGGCCGAACACGATCATCTCGTCGAGCAGCGCAACCGCATCGGATTCCAGTGAAATATCCACGCGCCTGGTCACATCCGCGCCGCCCGCGACGACAAACGGTGCCGCGCGCCAGATCAGCGCCGCACCGGCGCCGACGCTCGCCGAAGCCGACCACGACGCCCGGCCGCCACGCGCGTTGTACGCGACGGTCCCCGACGGCTCGATCACCTCGAGGCACGTACCCGGAGCGACTACGAATTCGATACGCAGGTCGTCGCCGGCCAGCAGCGTTGCACTGTGGCCTACCAAGGCAATTCGCACGGTGAGCCCGCGAGCGTCGACGAACCGCGGGGCCAGGAAGTCGCCCGAGATCAGCTCTCGCGCAACAGCGGTGTCACCCACTCTCTCGACGACGACCCGCGTAGCTCCGGTGCGCATCAGTGAGCGTGAGAGTGGCTGTGCCCGTGACCGTGTCCGTGGTCTTCTTCATCGGCATGGAAGTGCGGCGCCATCGGCCCCGGATCCTGCGGGGTGTGACTACCCGCACGGTGAGCTGCGATGACCTGGCGAAGCCACGCACTGAGTTGGTCGATCGTCGCGTGATCCTTCTGGCTGAGCGCGAGAACGGGAAGTCCGTCTCGCGCGGCCGTGGCATCGGCCACCATCTGGACCGCGTCGACGTCGACGTACGGGGCCAGGTCGATCTTGTTGACCACCAACAGATCTGCCCGCTCGATGCCGGGACCACCCTTACGTGCGACGTCTCCGCCGCCCGCGACGTCGATGCAGAAGATCTGGGCGTCGACCAGTGCCGGGCTGAACGTGGCGGTCAGATTGTCACCGCCGCTTTCCACGATCACCATGTCGAGGGGATGGAACTGACGCTCGAGGTCTTCGACCGCAATGAGGTTCGGCGTGACGTCGTCACGAATAGCCGTGTGCGGGCACGCACCGGTCTCGACTGCGACGATGCGCTCGATCGGAAGTACGTTGGCCGCGCGCAACAGTCGCGCGTCCTCGTCGGTGTAGATGTCGTTGGTGACCACCGCGATCTCGTACTCCGACGCGAGTTCGCGGCAGATGGTGGCGATGAGGGTGCTTTTGCCGGTGCCGACGGGGCCGGCAACGCCGAGCCTCAAACCTCTTGCAGCAGTGGTGGTGTTGTTCAGGTTGTCAAGCACGGAAAATCCTCCTGGATCGAGCGTGGTGTTCGAGTGACCATTGTTCGACCAACGGCCCTGTTGTTGCGGGTATATCTGCGACGCCCTCGACGGCTACGGCAGCCGCGGCGACGGTTTCGATGGTCGGGGCTGCTCGGAGCAACCATTCGACCGGTTCTGCCGGATCCACCGGCAGTAGCTTCAATGCCGCCGACGCCACCGTTTGGGCGTCGTCGTACAAACAAGATCTGGCTGCCTGTAGGTCGTCCATCCCGGAGACCGCCGTGAAGACGCCCAACGCGAGCGGACGCATCGGATGCCCAGGCAGCGCCATGAGCATCTGCACCGCGGGGTGCTGCGGCCACAATCGCGACGCCAGTCTCGCCAGCCCACGGCCGAGCTGAATCGACGCCTCACGCAGCGGTGCGCTGGGAGTCCGAGCGAGCAGTTCCCTCGAGATGTCCTCGAGTTCGCCTGCACTACCCTCACTTACGGCCCAGCGGCGCGTGACCACCGTTGAAGCGGCCTCGACAAGTCCGACTGTTTCGAGTCGACCGCGAATGAAGTCAGGGACCTGACTCTGCAGGAGTCCGCCCGCCAGTGCCGGTTCCAACCCCGACGAGTGCGCGTGACCGCCGGTAGGCAGACGCCCGTCTGCCAAGAGCATCGATGCTATCTCGGCAGACGCCGTCTCGATCGACATGGTTTCAGAACAGCATGTAGCGCTGAGCCATCGGCACTACGTCAACGGGGTTGGGCGCGATCAGGTCGCCGTTGACCTTGATGGCAAACGTCTCCGGATCGACGTCGATGGACGGCAGCGCCGTGTTGTTCGGCATGTCTGCCTTGGTGAGGTGCCTCGTCGGACGAACACCGGTAAGGGTGCGCGTGAGACCGAGACGGTCGGCCAGACCGTCCTCGATGGCCATCGGAGAGACGAACGTCGTGGACAGGTGCGGGGCCGATCCCGGAGTCGCCGCGATGGCCGGGCGAACGAACACCGGCTGCGGGGTCGGGATAGCAGCATTCGGATCACCAAGCGGCGCAGCAACTATCGCCCCGCCCTTGATCACGGCAGAAGGACGGACTCCGAAGAACGCGGGATCCCACAGCACCAGGTCCGCCATCTTCCCTGCCTCGACCGAGCCGATCTCGTGATCGATACCGTGCGCCACCGCGGGGCAGATCGTGTACTTGGCGACGTAACGCCGCGCACGCTCGTTGTCGGCCGGCATGCTGGTGCCCAGCTTGCCGTACTGGGCCTTCATGACGTGAGCCACCTGCCATGTCCGCAGGGTCACCTCACCGATACGGCCCATCGCTTGGGCGTCGGACGAGGTGATCGAGATGGCTCCGATGTCGTGCAGAAAGTCTTCTGCTGCAATCGTTGTCGGCCGGATCCGGGACTCGGCAAAGGCAAGATCCTCCGGAACCCGGGGATTGAGCGCATGACACACGATGAGCATGTCGAGGTGCTCGGCAACCGTGTTGACGGTATGCGGCAACGTCGGATTGGTCGATGCCGGAAGAACGTTCGGCTCACCTGCCGTCACGATGATGTCCGGTGCGTGCCCGCCGCCGGCGCCTTCCGCATGGAACACGTGGATCCCACGTCCGGCGATCGCATCCAAAGTGTGCTGTACGTAACCGGTTTCGTTGAGGCTATCGGCGTGCAGCGCTACCTGGAGGCCGAACTCGTCGGCTGCGCGCAGAGCTGCGTCGATCGCAGCCGGAGTGGAACCCCAGTCCTCGTGGACCTTGAATCCGCCTGCGCCGGCGAGAGCTTCCTGACGCATGGCCTCATGACTGACGGTGCTGCCCTTGCCGAGGAGAAGAACGTTGAGCGGGATGTGGTCGAGGGCGCGGTGCATCATCGTCAAGGACCAGGCGCCGGGTGTGACGGTGGTTGCCTTGCTTCCCTCGGTGGGGCCCGTTCCGCCGCCCGCCACCGTCGTCGTACCGGTCGCGAGCGCCTCCATCATCTCGATTTCACTGAGGAAGTGCACGTGAGTGTCGATCGCACCCGCGGTGAGGATCTTCCCCTCGCCGGCGATCACGTCGGTGCTCGGCCCGATGAGCAACTTGGGATGCACGCCATCCATGATGTCGGGGTTACCGGACTTGCCGATCGCAACGATGCGTCCGTCGCGAATTCCCACGTCTGCCCGGACGATTCCCCAGTGATCGAGAATCACCGTGTTGGTGATGACGACGTCGAGAGCACCCTGGTCGCGAGTGGTCAGGCCCTGGCCCATCGACTCGCGGATGCTCTTACCGCCGCCGAAGACCATCTCGTCGCCGGTCGCGGTGTAGTCGTGCTCGATCTCGATCCACAGATCTGTGTCGGCCAAACGGATCTGGTCGCCTGCGGTCGGGCCGTACAGGGAGGCGTAGCCGCGTCGATCGATCCTGCTCATTCGGCTGTCCTCTCAACTATCGTCGCGGCGTCATCCGGTGAATCCGCCTCGACTGGAACATCACTCACACGCACGTTCACCGAGGACGCTCGCAAAGGTTCTTCGACCTCGACGCCGGGCGTGCCGAACGGCATGACGGTCTTGGGCTCGCGCGCATGTGTCGGTAGGTCTTCGTCCGGCACGATCTGCAGGCCCGGAACCCTTTTGAGTCCGCCGAGCGCGATCAGTGTCACCGTTCTGCTGACCCCGGGTTCGAACCGAACCGACGTTCCCGAGGGGATGTCGAGCCGGAAGCCGTCTGCCGCTTCGCGATCGAAGGTCAACGCCGGGTTGGCCGCGGGAAGGTGGAGATGTGAACCGATCTGAATGGGGCGATCGCCGTCGTTGACGACGACCATCGTGATTTTTTCCGCGTCGATGCCGAACTCGAGCGGTTCGGTGGACACACGTACTTCGCCGGGAATCATCGAATGGGCTCCGTCACGGTGACCAGCTTGCGACCGTCCGGGAAAGTGGCCTCCACCTGGACGTTTGCAATCATCTCGGGTACCCCTTCCATCACGTCGTCGCGGGTGAGCACTTGCCGACCGGCGTTCATCAGTTCCGCAACCGTCATTCCGTCACGCGCGCGCTCGAGAATCCAGCACGAGATCAGTGCCATCGCTTCGGGGTAGTTCAGCAGTACCCCGCGCTCGCGGCGGTCACGGGCGACCATGCCCGCGACGCTCAGGAGCAGCTTTTCGGTATCTGAAGGGGTGAGGTGCACTGACAAGCCCTTCCGGTTGTGAAACGACATCGATCGACAGCGTGCTGTCGGGCCGAGATTAGCATTGTCCGAAGCGTCGTCAGTATCCACGAGATTCACGTCGTCGGCTACTTCAGCGCCAACTCGGCGCACTTGCGCTGCTCATCGAATTATTCGGGCGCCCAACGACGCTCAGCTCTGCGCACCGGAGTGGGAACTATCACCACAACCAAAAAGTTTCACCCCCGTCTCCTGTTGGAAACGGGGGTGAAACATGATCGTGCAGGGTTGATCCCGGGACCTATCCGAAGCGGCCGGAGATGTAGTCCTCGGTGGCCTTCTGCGTCGGGTTCGAGAAGATCTTCTCGGTGTCGTCGATCTCGACGAGCTGACCGGGCTTGCCGGTTGCCTCGAGGTTGAAGAATGCCGTCTGGTCACTCACACGCGCAGCCTGCTGCATGTTGTGCGTGACGATGACGATCGTGAAGTCCTTCTTCAGCTCGGTGATCAGGTCTTCGATCGCGAGAGTCGAGATCGGGTCGAGCGCGGAGCACGGCTCGTCCATGAGCAGGACGTCGGGCGAGACCGCGATGGCACGCGCGATGCACAGACGCTGCTGCTGACCGCCTGAGAGGCCGCCACCGGGCTTGTCGAGGCGATCCTTGACCTCGTTCCACAGGTTGGCACCGCGCAGCGAACGCTCGGCCACCTCGTCGAGCTTCTTCTTGCTGCGCTCGCCCTGCAACTTCAAGCCCGCGACGACGTTGTCCTTGATGGACATGGTCGGGAAGGGGTTGGGTCGCTGGAACACCATGCCGATGGTCTTGCGAACACCGACCGGATCGACGTTCGAGCCGTAGATGTCCTCGCCGTCGAGCAGCACCGAACCCTCGACGCGCGCACCGGGAATCACTTCGTGCATGCGATTGAGTGAACGGAGAACGGTGGACTTGCCGCAACCGGACGGGCCGATGAAGGCGGTGACGCTCCGGGGCGGGACGGACAGGCCCACATCGGCGACGGCGTGGAACTTGCCGTAGTAGATGTTGACGTCCTTGAGATCCAGACGCTTGGCCATTACCGGCTCCCTACTGAGTTGTTGACGCTGTTGAGTACGAACATGTTCCGAGGCCGCATCACTTACTTCTGACCTGTGAGAAGTGACCGATCAGCTTCGCGACGATGTTGAGGATCGCGATCAGCAGGATCAGGGTCAGTGCTGCGCCCCAGATGCGGTTGGTGCCGGCGTCGGTGGGGTTGTTCATCTCGGCGACCATGACGGAAGGCAGTGTGCCCATTTCGCCGTTGAACAGGTCGAAGTTGATGAACGGTGCGTAGCCGACGAGGATCAGCAGCGGTGCGGTCTCACCGAGCACGCGGGCCAGGGCCAGCATGACGCCGGTGATGATGCCGGGAAGTGCCGTCGGCAGAACGATTTTCGAGATGGTCTTCCACTTCGGCACACCGAGCGCGTACGACGCCTCTCGCAGATCCATCGGGACGATGCGCAGCATTTCCTCGGTGGAGCGGATGACGACCGGGACCATCAGAAGGACCAGAGCCAGTGACACCGCAAACGCGGACTTGGGGAAGCCGAAGGTCGCGATCCACAGGGCGTAGATGAACAGCGCGGCCACGATCGACGGAACACCGCTGAGGATGTCGACCATGAACGTGGTCAGCTTGCCCAGCTTCGACTTCCGGTCGGCGTACTCCACCAGGTAGATCGCGACGAAGATACCGAGCGGGATGGAGAAGACCGCGCACACGATGCCTTGCAGCAGGGTGCCGATCAATGCGTGATAGATACCGCCGCCGTCGGCCGACGCCGTCAATCCGCTCAGCGAGTTGGTGAACCAGGTAGGCGACGTCAGAGCGGGCAGGCCCTTGGCGATGACCGTGAAGAGCACCCAGACCAACGGGATGAGCGCGATGACGACTGCCAGGCTCACCAGGATGGTCGCGATGACGTCCTTGGCACGACGACGAGCGCCGACGCCTTGGAAAGTGGGGGCCTTGACCGGCCGGTCCAGAGTGGAGGTCATGGGTCAGTCCTTCTTTCCGGCGATCACTGCGCGGGCAGCCGCGTTGACGACGAAGGTCAGTACGAACAGCACCAGTCCGGCCGCGATGTACGCGCCTGCCTGGATGTCGTTGTTGAACTCCGCGTAGCCGAGGGCGATCTTGGAGGCGATGGTCGAGCCGCCGTCGAACAGCGACCAGCCGAAGGCCTGAGAGGTGGTGCGCAGGATCAGGTAGAGCGCCATCGTCTCACCGAGTGCGCGTCCGAGACCGAGCATCGAGCCGCTGATGTAGCCGGACTTACCGAACGGGATGACCGTGGTGCGCACAACTTCCCAGCGCGTGGCGCCGAGGGCGAGTGCGGCTTCGATCTGTGATCGCGGGGTCTGGATGAACACCTCGCGGGTCACTGCAGTGATGACCGGAAGGATCATCACGGCGAGGACGATGCCTGCGGTGAAGATGGTGCCGCCACCGGTGATCGATCCGCTGCCGTCGGCGAAGAGCGGGAACCAGCCGAGAGTGTCGTTGAGCCACACCGCGACCGGGGTGATCGCCGGAGCGAAGACGAGAAGTCCCCACAGGCCGTAGACGATGGACGGCACAGCTGCCAGAAGGTCGATCGTGTACGACAGTGGCCGCGTGAGCCACTTGGGTGAGTACGAAGTCAGGAAGATCGCGATGCCCAGTGCGATCGGCATCGCGAGCACCAGTGCGAACAGCGAGACCAACACCGTGACCTGGAAAAGGTCGAGGACACCGAACGCCATCGCGTTGATGTTCTGCGTGACCCATTCACGGCTGGTCAGGAAGTTGACCTGGTTCCGGCTCAAAGCAGGAACAGCACGCCAGATCAGGAACGCGCCGATCGCCGCGATGACAACCGTGATGAAGATTGCCGAACCGGATGCGAGCGAGCTGAAGATGCGGTCACCCGGACGGGTCACCGTCTTGCTGTTGCCGCTACCCGGACCGTCACCCTTCGGAGGATGCTCGGTTTCTGGAGCCTTGGTGGAAGTAATCGTGTCCTCCGTGGTGCCGTTCGGACCGCCCACCCCGGCCCCGCTGGTTGCGGGGCCGGGAGAACGAGATGTCGAGGTGATGGGCGCGTCACTCATGCGCGCTCACTTCCTTCACGTCTGAATGTAGATCCATGAGCTTGTCCGCACGAGTCTCTAGGTCAGCTGATTGCCGTGATGGACGCGTTGAGGCGATCCTGGACGTTGGACGGCAGCGGGACGTAACCCTGCTCGGCCAGGTTGGCCTGACCCTCGTTGGCCGCGCTCGTCAGGAACGACTTCACTGCTGCGGAGGTGTCCGCGTCGTAGCCCTTGGAGCAGACGATCGAGTACGTGGCGAGAACCAGCGGGTAGGCGCCGGCTTCGTTGGTCTTGAAGATCGACGCGAGGTCGAGCGTCAGGTCGCCGGTTGCGTCGGACTTGAACTTCGCGCCTGCGATCGACTTCGCGGCCGTGTCGTTGGTCAGTGCCACTGCCTCGGAGCCGGTGTTGATTTCGGCAACCGAGAGCTTGTTCTGATCGGCGAACGACTTCTCGACGTAGGTGATCGAACCCGGTGCCGTGGCAACTGCCTGTGCAACGCCCGCCGAACCCTTGGCGCCCTCACCGACGCCACCGGTGAAGTCGGACCCTGCGCCCGACGTCCAAGCACCGTTCGATGCCGCGTCGAGGTACTTCTGGAAGTTGTCGGTGGTACCCGAGGAATCGGAGCGGATCACGGTGGTGATCTTCTCGTCGGGAAGCGATGCACCGGAGTTGAGCGCGGCGATTGCCGGATCGTTCCACTTGGTGATGCCGCCGTTGAAGATCTTCGCGAGAACCTCTGCGTTGAGAACGAGCTTGTCGACGCCGTCGAGGTTGTATGCAACTGCGATCGGGCCGAAGACGAGGGGAAGGTTCCAGGCTTCGCCGCCGACGCAACGCTCCTTGGCCTTGTCGGCCTGCTCGTCCTTGATGGCCGAGTCGGAGCCGGCGAAGTCGATCTGGCCGGCGATGAACTGTGTACGACCGTCGCCCGAACCGCTGGGGTTGTACGCGACGTTGACCGTCTTGCCCTTTTCCTGGCACACGGAGATGTAAGTGGCGACGAACTGGTCCATGGCGTTCTTCTGTGCCGAGGAACCAGCGGCAGAGAGGTTGCTCTTGCCTTCGCACGTTGCGTTCGATGCGGACGCGTCCACACCCGTCGACGACGAGTTGTTGTCGCTGCCACATGCGGCCAAGGTCATGGCGCCCACGGCCACTACACCGAGCAGGGCACCACTGCGCTTGAGATTCACCAAGATCCTCCGGAAATCGCTACCGCCACGCCCACGATCGGGCGGCGACATGAGACGCAGAATGATTGAAATCTGCATCAGGCAACACGGCGCTGCCCACAGAGAAAAGTAGGCGGGCGCGGTGTCCGGCTGGACCACACATGGTTAACGGAGAATGAACAGACTGGACATTTCTGCGTGTCCGACTGTGACGTCAGAGCGCGCGGGCGTAAGCCATGTCCACGTGGAAGCGATCGAAGCCGAGTCGTTCGTACGTGTGGAGGGCGGCCGTGTTGTCGCCTTCGACGTACAGAAGGACGGTTCCGAGGCCGCGATCACGCAGGTAATGCATGCCCGCGAGAGTCAGCACTCGGCCGAGACCTCGTCCCTGCGCCGCGGGATCGATCCCCACGACGTACACCTCCCCCAGCTCCGGATCGTCACCTTCGGGTGCGTGCACCTTGGTCCAGTGAAAGCCGAGAAGAGTATCGGGATCGGTGTCCGCGAACGCCATGAACAGACCAGCAGGGTCGAACCAACCTTCGGCCGTTCTCTCGTCGATCTCCGCCTGGGTCCAGCCGCCCTGCTCGGGATGCCAGGAGAAGGCCGCATTGTTGACGCGAAGGATCTCGGAATCGTCTTCGGGTCCACGATACGTCCGAATCGTCACACCTTCGGGCACAACGATTTCCGGAAGCTGCGGAGCATCGAGTGGTCGACGCAGCTGCAGGAGTTCACGAACGCTGACCAGATCGAGGGTCTTGGCGAATTCGACTGCGGCGTCGACGTTTCCGTGCGCCCAGACACGCGTGCCCGGCCGGCCCTCGTCGAATACCGCTGCAGCAAGCCTGGTTCCGATGCCGCGACGCCGCGCCTGCGGGTCGACCACCAACTCGGCCATGTCGGGATGCTCGTCCGAACCGGCTTGCAGCTGCGCATAACCGATGATTGCATCGCCGTCGAGTTCGAGGAAGTGTCGCGCGGCACCGCGCCCGGCAACGGCATGGCGCCCCTGTTCCGACACGGGCGCCTTGCCGTCGAACTCGGTTGCGCGATCGAGAAGCGCGGAAACCTGCTCGGCGAATCCAGCCGGCAGTGAATCTGTCCAACCCACGTCAGACCACCGATCCGTCGGCCGCGTCGTAGTCGACGTCCTCGTCGTCCTCGAACTGAACGGGAGCAGCGGCGCCACCCTTGGCCCTGGTCGGACGCACCGCCTTATATCCGACATTTCGGACTGTACCGATCAAGGACTCGTATTCGGTGCCGAGTTTCGCCCGCAGACGACGCACGTGGACGTCGACCGTCCTGGTGCCGCCGAAGAAGTCGTAGCCCCACACTTCCTGCAGCAGCTGCGCCCGGGTGAATACCCGTCCGGCGTGCTGCGCGAGGTACTTGAGCAGCTCGAATTCCTTGTAAGTCAAATCAAGGGGCCGTCCACGCAGTCGTGCCGTGTACGTCCCCTCGTCGATAACCAGTTCGCCCAGCGTGATCTTTCCCGACGCTTCCGGACTGGCCACACCGCCGCTGCGGGCGACCAACAACCGCAATCGGGCGTCCACCTCAGCCGGACCGGTACCGGGAAGCAGGATGTCGTCCAACCCCCAGTCGGCGTTGACGGCAACGAGTCCGCCTTCGGTGAGGACGGCGACCACAGGTACTGCGGATCCTGTGCTTCCGAGCAATCGACACAACCCGCGTGCGGCAGCCAGATCGGTGCGCGCATCCACCAATGCCACGTCCGCGGAACTTGCCTCGAGTAGCGAGGAAACCTCTGTGGGGGCAGGCCGAACCGAGTGCGCCAGCAACGCCAACGCCGGTAGTACAGCTTCCGGGTTGGGGTCGGAGGTGAGGAGGAGCAGTTCCACACGGCCTCCTATCTAGTAGCCCGCGCAACCCGTGAGGGCAACGCTCGAGTAGTTCGACGCTTTTGGTCGGTCCCTACATTAGCGTGCCTGGTACCGGGGCCGTCGCATCGAACCCCGACCGGAGTCCGTCACAATGGTGCGGTGCGCAAACTGATCATCGGCATCGTCTTTCTCCTCGGCCTCGGACTGGTGGCCGATTTCGGCGCGGCCGCGTACGCCGAGTACCGGGTTTCCCGCGAGCTCCGAACCGGCGCATCACTCGAGTCGGATCCGGAGGTCACCTTCAACGGGTTCCCCTTCCTCACCCAGGCACTCGGCGGGAAATACAAGGACGTCTACGTCAGAGCTACCGGCGTCCAGAGCGACGTGGTGGGCGAAGTGACCGTCGAGGCCGATCTGCGCGGGGTCACCGTTCCCTTCTCCGACATCGTGAACGGCAATGTCACCCAACTCCCCGTCGACAAACTCGACGGCCGGATGGGAATCAACGCCACCGACCTCGGAAAGCTGCTCAATATCCCTGACCTGCAGGTATCTTCGCCGCCGGCCAACAAGTCGGATGGCACCGGGGGCAGCGGCGGAACCGGAGCGAGCACCGCGGGCGCCGTCGTGCTGACGGGAACGGTTGCCGTCGGCCCGGTCGAGACTGCAGTGAGTGTGCAGGCCAACCTGGTTCTGGAAGGTGGGCAGGTCAAGATCGTCGCCAGCAATCTGTACTTCGGTCCGGAGGGCAAAGCCGATTTCTCGATCCCCGCAGCACTCGAACCCGTCGTCCTCGGACTGTTCAGCTACACGATCGATCCGCAGGCACTCCCCTACGGAATTCAGCCGAGCCTGGTCTACGCGGAAGGCGGAAGAATCGTGATCGAAGGCAGCGCCGAAAACACGACGATCGATCTCGCAGAGCTGCAGAACCGATGACCGGGATCACAATTCTGCTGGTCGCGCTGGTCGCCGTCGTCGCGGTCGGGCTCTTTCTCAAGTCGCGCAACGGAAAGGTCCGAGTCACCACGCCGGCCGCGACCGGCGCGGCGGACAGTCGCCTCGAACTGCTCCGCGCCGCTGGAGTCTCTTCGCCGAACGGCGGACCCGTCGTACTGCATTTCTCTGCCGACTGGTGCGGACCGTGCGCCGCAGTACGCCGCGTCGTCGGTCAGGTCGTGATCTCGATGGCCGACGCTCCCCGTCCGCCGGTGGAGATCGAGCTCGACATCGACAAGGAACCGGCTCTGGCACGCGAGATGAGTGTCCTCTCGCTGCCCACCACCTTCATCCTCGACGGTGGCCTGGAGGAACAGTTCCGGGTGTCCGGAGTGCCATCCGCAGCCGATCTGAAAGCTGCACTCGTACCACTATCCGGACCCCACGAGCCAAAATCCGAGAATTCGGGGTAAACTCGCCGACGTGCAAACCCGCCACGAGCTGATGCTCACCCGACGCCGCGCAGTAGACCTGTGCCGCCTCGGGGGCTGTTGCTGTACCTGTTGCTGATCACCTCATCCGTCAGATCTCTCTGACCTTCGAGCTTTCGCTCACGTGATCAATCCACCGAGTGGGACTTTGACGTCCCGTTTTCTCGGTCCAGGCACAGCATCATGCAATCCAGCGCAGGAGCACTCCCGATGTCCACAACCACACCCCAGCTCGAGCAGGTCGACGTCCGCGGACCTCGATTCGCCGCGTGGGTCACCACCGGCGTTCTCGTACTCACGCTCATCCTCTCGACCTTCTCACTGCCCGCCGCCACCGTCGTTCTCGCACTGCAGGCCATAGTCTTCGCGGTCGGAGCGGTACTCGGCCCCAAGCGCAGCCCGTACGGCCAGATCTTCGGCAAGCTCGTCGCCCCGCGACTCTCGCCGGTCAGCGAACGCGAACCCGTGGCGCCGCTGCGCTTCGCGCAGTTCGTCGGCTTCGTCTTCGCACTCGCCGGCACGGTCGGTTTCCTGGCCGGGTCGACGATCGTCGGCACCGTTGCCACCGGCTTCGCCTTGTTCGCGGCCCTGCTCAACGCCGCGTTCGGCATCTGCCTCGGCTGCCAGATCTATCCACTCGTCGCAAGGCTGCGAAATACCGGCCGCGCTACCACCGCGTGAAAACGCTTGCCCCACAACCCTGCTGAACCCCTGCTAGATAACGACCGATGCAAGACCACATCGAAAGGAACACCATGGCTCGCTCCGACGTCCTAGTCTCCGCTGACTGGGCTGAGCAGAACCTCAACACCCCCAAGACCGTTTTTGTCGAGGTGGACGAGGACACCAGCGCATACGACGGCGGCCACATCGAGGGTGCAGTCAAGCTCGACTGGCGCAAGGACCTCCAGGACGGCGTCCGACGCGACTTCCTGAACCAGGAGCAGTTCTCGGATCTGCTCTCCGCCAAAGGCATTGCGAACGACGACACCGTCGTTCTCTACGGTGGCAACAACAACTGGTTCGCCGCTTACGCGTACTGGTACTTCAAGCTGTACGGCCACCAGGACATCAAGCTGATCGACGGCGGCCGCAAGAAGTGGGAACTCGACGGACGCCCGCTCTCCAAGGACGCAGTCAACCGCGAAGCCACGCAGTACAAGGCCGAGACCCCCGACTTCTCGATCCGCGCATTCCGCGACGAGGTCATCGACGCCATCGGCAGCAAGAACCTCGTCGACGTTCGTAGTCCTGACGAGTTCTCCGGCAAGATCCTCGCTCCCGCCCACCTTCCGCAGGAGCAGGCGCAGCAGCGTGGCCACGTCCCCGGAGCCATCAACATCCCGTGGAGCACCACCGCCAACGAGGACGGCACCTTCAAGTCGGACGACGACCTCGCCAAGCTGTACGCGGAAAAGGGCTTCGACGACACCAAGGAAACGATCGCCTACTGCCGCATCGGCGAGCGTTCGAGCCACACCTGGTTCGTCCTGCAAGAGATCCTCGGCAAGAACAACGTCAAGAACTACGACGGCAGCTGGGTCGAATACGGCTCACTCGTCGGCGCACCGATCGAATTGGGAGCCTGATCATGTGTGGAGCACCTACCCAGGGCCAGACCCTGCCTGCCGGCGTCGACGTCGAGAAGGAAACGGTCATCACCGGCCGCGTTCTCGCAGCTGACGGCCAGCCCATCGGCGGCGCATTCGTGCGTCTGCTCGACGGCTCCGGAGAGTTCACGGCCGAGGTCGTGGCATCGGGAACCGGCGATTTCCGCTTCTTCGCCGCTCCGGGCGAGTGGACCGTGCGTGCACTGTCCAGCTCGGGCAACGGCACCTCCACCGTCGCTCCCGAGGGCTCGGGCGTGCACAACGTGGACGTGACCGTCAGCAAGTAATTCCTGCTTTGTCAGGCGGCCCCGCACCCCTCCGGTGCGGGGCCTTCTGCATTCCGGCTCCCGATTTTTCCGGTCGGTCGCCGCGGTCTAAGATGTACCCGTGGTCATTTTCTTCGAGGTACTCCTCGCACTCGCATCCGTCATGATCGCTTGGTTCTCCGTGTACGTCGTGTACCGCTTGGTCACCGACGAGTCGTGAGTCAGGCTCCGGATTCAGGGTCCGACGCGACCGCTGACGATTCCGCCGCTGCAGGTGCCGTGAGGCGCGGCAGCGGGGACGAAGCTGTCGCCATCGCCGTCGAGCGCTCCAAGTCGACGGCGTCGCTCAACATTCCGACCCTGCCGGACCTTCCGTTGCCGGAGGACACCGCAAACCTGCGCCTCGGCCCGGACATCAATCCCGAACTCCTCGCGCTTCTCCCCCTCGTCGGTGTCTGGCGCGGCGAAGGTGAAGGACACGACGAGAACGGCGACTACGCCTTCGGTCAGCAGATCGTCATCTCGCACGACGGCGGCCCCTACCTCAATTGGGAGTCCCGGTCTTGGCGCCTCGACGCCGAGGGCAAGTACGTGAGCCCCGATCTGCGCGAGAGCGGTTACTGGCGCATGGGCGGCGACGGCATCCCGGGCAGCGTCAACCAGGAAGTGGTCGAACTCCTGCTCAGCCACAGCTCCGGTGTCGTCGAAATGTACTACGGGCGCGCACTCACCCAAGCGTCGTGGGAACTTGCCACCGACGTGGTGATCCGCAGCCAGTCCGGTGCACTGTACGGCGGCGCGAAGCGTCTTTACGGCATCGTCGAAGGCGGCGACCTTGCGTACGTCGAAGAGCGGATCATGTCTGACGGTGGCCTGGAACCGCGTCTCTCGGCCCGCCTGACGCGCTACATCGGCTAGCTCTGCTGTGCGCCTTTATTAACCCCCGGCGGTTAATAAAGGCGCACAGCAGATTTATCCACAGGCACCGACAAATTCCACAGGCGGACTTCGGAGCGGCATCTTCGACCGATTCTTGTCGGTCCGCGATCTCACGGTATTCGCATGAGCTGCGACTACATCGATCCTGATCTCCGAAGACTCTTCGACTTCCAGCACGGACTCGCGACCAACAAACAACTACGCCCTTTCGGCTATTCACCGCGGCGAATCCAACACCTGGTCGAATCGGGTCAATGGACAACCGTCCTCCACGGCGTTCAATCCAGCACCAACGGCCCACTCAACCGAGCAATGATTCTCGAGGCCGCCCTTCTGTTCGGCGGCGGAGAGACCTACCTGAGTCACCGGACGGCAGCTGAAGAGTGGGGACTCACGCACATCGAGTCCGAACTGCCGGTCCACATCACGGTCCGATACGGCAGATCCTCGCGCTGTCAGAGTCCGACGGTCAGACCCGAACGCTCCCCGGCGCGCCCCGTTCCGTTGGGGTGGTCCACTGCCCATCCCGGAGTGATCGTTCATCGTTCACGCGCTCAGGCATACATCGGCGTTGCCACTCAGCCTGCTCGTACTTCGCTGGCCGACACCGCAATTGACCTGGCGGTTGCAGAGCCGTCGGCTCGCGACGCCGCTCGTTCTCTGGTTCGCTCCGCCACGGCGTGCAAAGTGTCACGGATGGAATTGCGCACCCGAATGGAATGCCGCCGGCCGAGGCGATATGTCAAAGCGCTGTCCTCGACATTGGACCTGTTGGATCGCGGTGTCCAGTCGGTACTCGAACATCGCTACGCAATCGAGGTCGAGCGCGCACACGGTTTGCCGGAAGCACGACGGCAATCACCGGTCCTCGTCGATGGGAGAACTCTCTACGAGGACGTCGACTACCGCAATTGCGGTGTCGCACTGATCGTTCGACTCGACGGATTTGCCTTCCACGCTTCTCGGGCGACTGCGCTGCGGGATCGTCGGCGAGGAAACGCATCCGAACTGTCAGGCAACGCCACACTGGTCTTCGGTTGGGAGGAGGTGGAGGGGGCCTCGTGCCGAACTGCAGCCGAGGTCAGAGCGATCCTCGAGCGCGGTGGATGGTGGGGGCCTAATCCTTGTCCACGCTGTGCGCCTTTATTAACCGCCGGGGGTTGATAAAGGCGCACGGCACGAAGCGACCCCCGAGCCACACCCACGCTTTCGCGCGGATCCCGGTCGGACTGATCGGGGGCTCGGGGGTCGGGTGGCTGCCTGGGATTCGCCGGCCGCTCACGCGGTAAGTGAATTCCATCAGCGATTGCGGCTAGCTGGCAGCCACCTCACGCGTCCGTCTGTACTTCAATTTCAGACCACCTCCTTCCTTGTGTACAGGAGAAAGTACGCCCACTTCACGATGACGGCAACGTATTTTCCACAGAAACTTTTCCGACGCATATCACCTGGTCAGCTCCAGTACCGGCCGGAAGTTGATGGGTAACGACAACAACCGTTCGTGAAGAATCGACCAGCATTCCGTCGCGATCGAGCAACTCGCGCAGCAACTGAGCGCCGGCCTCCGCGTCCATGTGCTCGGTCGGCTCGTCGAGCAGCAGTACCTCCGCGGGCGAGACGATCGCGCGTGCCAACAGCAACCGACGACGCTCACCGCCCGAAACCGCTCGCATGCCGCCGACCAGGTAGGTGTCGAGCCCTTCAGGCAGTTCCGACAGCCAGTCGCCGAGACCAACTGCGGCAAGTGCCTTCTCCGCGTCCTCGGCGGTGAGGTCACCCCGCGCGACGCGCAGGTTCTCGAGTACCGACGTCTCGAAGAGGTGTGCGTCTTCGGCGAAGTACCCGACGTGCCGACGCAGCTCGGCCGGATCGATATCCGAAACGTCCACCGAGTCAACACGAACTGTTCCCGCGACGGGCGGCAGCAGTCCCGCCATCGTCATCAGCGCAGTGGTCTTTCCCGATCCACTCTCGCCGACGACGGCAACGCGGGCACCGCGAGGAAGATCCACGGAGAGCGGTTCGGTCACCTTTCCCCCGGGCCAACCCGCCTGCAATGCATGCACGCTGAGAATCCCGTCCTCCGGCCACGCACGATTTCCTTCAACGTGTTCGGCGTCGGCTCGATCGAGTACCGCCATGATGCGTGCCGACGCCAGCCGCGCCTTGGTCAATGCCACCGCCGCGCTGGGCAGTATCGCGGTTCCCTCGAAAGCCGACAGCGGAAGCAGTACAAGGATTCCCATGGACATCGGTGACATGTCGGTGGTTCCGTACAGCGTAATTCCGATCAGCAGGGCACCGAGGACGCTCACTCCGATTGCCAGGGGCGTGGCAGCTGCGGCAAAGGCACTCGGGATCGCCGCGCGATCGGTTGCCTCTACCACATCGTTCTCGGCAGAGACCGCCTCGCTCACCGCCTGATCCAAGCGACCCGATACCCGGAGCTCGGCGGAATGGTCAAGAGCGGTCACCGCGGACTCACTGAATCGCGCTGCGGCAGCAGAACTGTCGGCCTCGGCGAGACGAGCAGCACGAGCCGACAGCCAGGGTGCCGCGATCCCAGACACCGCCAGCGCAACAGCCAGGATGAGCGCGGCCGGAACCGAGATGAACAACAGGATTCCCACCGCAGCAAACGCGAGGACAATCGAGACCGCAATCGGGATCAGTGCTTTGACGACGACGTCGCCCAGTGCATCCACGTCGGCGCCCGTACGTGAGAGCAGGTCACCGCGTCGTAGTCCGGCTGCTGCCGCGGGATCTCCTGCGGCCAACTGCTGGTAGATCCTCGATCGCGCCGCGGTGGTTCCGCGCAACGCGACGTCGTGCGTCGTCAATCGTTCGAGATAGCGGAAGACACCACGTGAGATTCCCAATGCGCGTACGGCAACTACCGCAACACTGAGATCGAGAACGGGAGGCATCTCCCAAGCACGCGTGATCAACCATGCGGACAGCGCGGCCAAGGCGAGTGCGCTACCGAGTGTTGCCACACCCGCCGCTACCGCCGTCAGTACGCGTCGTGGCCGAAGTTCCAGTAGCCGCAGAGCACGCAGGAGCGGATCGTGAGTGTCACTTCTCATGAGCGTGTACCTCGACGATCCGGTCAGCTGCGGCAAGCACACTCGGACGGTGGCCGATCACGACCACGGTGTCGCCGCGCTCCGCCCGTGCTCTCAGAGAAGCCAACACTGTGCCTTCCGAATCGGAGTCGAGGTGAGCGGTGGGTTCGTCCAGGACAAGAACTGCGCGCTCCGAGGCAAGCACGCGTGTCAGTGCCAGCCGTTGCCGCTGCCCCAAAGACAGACCTGTACCGCCGACGCCGATCACGGTCTCGACGCCCGCAGGCAGCTCGGCCAGTACCGCGTCGAATCCCGTCGCAGCAGCGGCGCGGGTCAGTGCTTGCGCATCGACGACCCCGGTGAGATCGAGATTTTCACGAACGGTGCCAGGTAGGAGGACCGGATGCTGGGGAAGCCAGGCCAACTGACTCCACCACGCGTGCTCGTCCAGGTCTCGGACATCGACGCCGGCGACCGTCACGCGGCCACTGCTCGGTTCGATCAGTCCGAGTAGCGCGTGCACTGCCGTCGACTTGCCGCAGCCGTTGGGACCGGTGAGCACGGTGATCGCCCCTGGCAACGCCACGGCGGAAAGTCGAGACGGTGCGACTCCCCCACGAGAGGTCACGCCGAGTCCGTCGAAGGCGATGTCGGCACCGCGAGCGACCACCGTCGTGCTACCACCCTCCGGTGCGGCAGAATCCGCCTCGATAACCTCGAATGCCTTGTCGGCTGCCGCCATTCCGTCCTCGGCGGCGTGGAACTGGGTTCCCACCATCCGAAGTGGCAGGTACACCTCGGGGGCGAGGATCAACGCGACTATCCCCGGCTCGAGTGACATGTCGCCGTACACCAGTCGCAAGCCGATACTCACAGCCACCAATGCGACGCAGAGCGTTGCGAGCAGTTCCAGCACCATCGAGGACAGGAACGCAACGCGGAGGGCGGACATCGTCGTTCGCCGATGAGCGTCACCGAGTTCACGGACGCGCTCGGCAGGACCTTGCTGACGACCGAGCGCCCGCAGCGTCGGCAAACCGGCAAGGAGATCGAGCAGTTGCGAAGACAACGTGGTCATCGCTGCCAGCGTCTTCTCCGACTTACCCTTTGTCAGCAGGCCGATCAGAATCATGAAGATGGGGATCAGCGGCAGCGTCACGAAGATGATGACCGCAGACGTCATGTCCTGCACCGCAATGACTATCAGGGTGATGGGTGTCAGCGTCACCGACAAGACCAGGGCCGGAAGGTATCCCGTCAGGTACGGACCAAGGCCGTCGACACCTCGGGTGACCACGGTCGCGATCTCGTCACGCCGCGGATCCAGATCGCGAGGACTCATCGCCGTCGCCGACGTCAGCACGCCGTTCTTGATCTCGGCAACGACGCGAGTCGACGCCCGGTGCGCATACCTGGTCTGCAGCCAAGTCCCCAGAACTCGGACCGCCACAGCTGCGGCGAGAACAACCAATTCGGTTGTCCACGAGGAAACATCCACAGTTCGAGTGGTGATCACTCCGGCCAGCACCCGGCCGATCATGAGCGCCGCGACGATGACCATCACGACGTTCACCATCGACAGAGCAACAGTCAGGATCAGGTAGCCGCGCGCAGAAGCGGAATGTCGCCACAGCCGCGGGTCGATCGGCCCCCGGCGACGCTCCCGAGTGGTGGGAGCGTCGCCTACTTCGATTGTCACGTGAATTCGACCGTCAGTTCTTTCGTGTTTCGAATGTGTCGTGATTCAGGGTTCGTGACTACCAAGTCTTCTCCTTGAATCGGAGACCGATCGACGCCGGAATCTGCTTGGAGGAGATGCGCTGTCGGAACACCCAGTACGTCCAGCCCTGGTAGATGATCACCACCGGTGTCATGAATGCCGCGGCCCACGTCATCACCTTGAGCGTGTACGGACTCGACGACGCGTTCTCGATGGTCAGGCTGTACGCCGGATCAAGCGTCGACGGCATGACGTTCGGGAACAGCGAGGCGAACAGCAGCACGACAGTGGCGATGACGGCCACACAGGTGAGAACGAAAGCCCAGCCTTCGCGCTCGGCCCGCGTCAGGAAGACGACGCCGATCAGTGCCGCAGCAGCGGCAGCTACCAGAATCCACGTCCATCCCTTGCCGTAGGCGAGTTGCGTCCACAGAACGAATCCGCCGGCGACCGGAATAGCCGGAATTGCCAGTCGTGCAGCAATTTTCACGGCATCTTCACGAACCTCGTCGGCACTCTTGAGCGCCAGGAACACAGCGCCGTGGAGAGCGAACACCAGCGCGGTGGTCAGACCGCCGAGCAGCGCGTACGGATTGAGCAGATCGAAGAATCCCGACTCGACCTGCTTGTCGGCGTTGATCGCCACGCCCCGAACGATGTTCGCGAAAGCCACGCCCCAGAGAACCGCCGGGACCCAGGAGCCGAAGATGATGCCCCAGTCGCAACGCTGACGCCATTTGTCGTCGTCGATCTTGCTTCGCCATTCGATGGCACAGATACGAACGATCAAGGCCACCAGGATGATCAGCAGCGGTAGATAGAACCCGGAGAACAACGTCGCGTACCACTCCGGGAATGCCGCGAACATCGCGCCACCGGCGGTGATCAGCCACACTTCGTTGCCGTCCCACACCGGGCCGATCGTGTTGAGCGCCACCCGTCGACGCGTATCGGCCGGGAGGTCACTGCCTCTGCCGACGATCGGCATGAGCATCCCGACACCGAAGTCGAACCCTTCGAGGACGAAGTAACCGATGAACAGTACTGCGACGAGCACGAACCATACTTCTTGAAGTCCCATGATCGCCTCCTAGTACGCGAACGACAGTTGTTTGGGCTTGTCCGGATCTTCCGGCTCGTCATGATCTGCATCGCCTGGTGGATGCATGTCGTGCTCCAACGGGCCTTCCTTCGCGTACCGCACGATCAGCTTGAACCAGACCACACCCAGCGCTCCGTACAGGAGGGTGAAGGTGATCAGCGAAGCCCAGACGGTAGCCGACGCGTGGTCCGAAACACCTTGGTCGACAGTGAGTCTGATCATGTCGACGCCGGTCGGATTGGGATGCACCACCCAGGGCTGACGGCCCATCTCGGTGAAAATCCAACCGGCACTGTTCGCCATGAACGGAGTGGGAATCGCGACGAGGCTGAGGACTCCGAACCACTTCTGGTCCGGGACTCGCCCCTTACGTGTGACCCACAGCCCCGCGAGAGCCAGTGCTGCCGAACCGGCGGCGAGGCCGATCATGGCGCGGAAAGACCAGTACGTGACAAAGAGATTCGGTCGGTAGTTACCCGGTCCGAAGTCCTGCTCCGCCTGCTCCTGCAGTTGGTTCACGCCTTGCAGTTCGACGCCGGTGAACTTGCCCTCGGCCAACCATGGCAGAACGAACGGCACCTTCAGAACGTGCGTCACGCTGTCACAGTTGTTGTGAGTGCCGATAGTGAGGATCGAGAAGTCCGGATCCATCTCGGTCTCGCACAACGACTCTGCCGACGCCATCTTCATGGGTTGCTGCTGGAACATGAGCTTGCCTTGGACGTCACCGGTGTAGATGATTCCGATTCCGGCCACGATCATGACGAGCAACGCGAATCGTGTTGCCGGACGGTACATCGTGCGCGCGTCGGACTCGAGGCGTTCGGCTTCGGCGGCCTCAGCCTGCTTGGCGCGGCGCATGTTCCGCACCATCCACCAACCACTGATGCCGGCAACAAACGTCGCCGCCGTCAGGAAGGCGCCGGCAACCGCGTGCGGGAAGGCAGCGAGAGCGGTGTTGTTGGTCAGCAGCTCCCAGATACTGGTGAGCTCGGCACGACCCGTTTCAGGGTTGTACGTCGCACCGACCGGATGCTGCATGAACGAGTTGGCCGCGATGATGAAGAACGCCGACGCGTTGACGCCGATCGCCACGAGCCAAATGCACGCCAGGTGTACAAGTTTGGGCAGCCTGCCCCAACCGAAGATCCAGAGTCCGATGAAGACGGACTCCATGAAGAAGGCGACAAGGCCTTCCAATGCGAGCGGAGCTCCGAAGACGTCACCGACGAATCGCGAGTACTCGCTCCAGTTCATGCCGAACTGGAACTCCTGCACGATGCCGGTGGCTACACCGAGTGCGAAGTTGATGAGGAAAAGCTTGCCGAAGAACTTGGTGAGCCGATACCAGTGGTCCTTTTTGGTGACCACCCACATCGTCTGCATGATCGCGATCATCGGTGCAAGTCCGATGGTCAGCGGAACAAGGATGAAGTGGTAGACGGTAGTGATACCGAACTGCCACCTGGAGACGTCCAAAGTATCCATTGGCTACTCCGAGAGTAGGGCCCTGGGACAGGCTTCGGGGTTCGAGACGCGGGCAGTCGCTCGGCCCCTGCGGACACGGTACTGCTGTCCGGTTTGGACCGCAGGACTTTGCTACTACCAAATGTAGTAGAGACCTGTCGCGATTCCTATTCGCCTATCGCCCTGCTGAATCCGAATCAATTGCACGTTCAACCAATTCCGCGAATTCCCCGGAGACCTTCGGCTCTGGCAATGTGAGCCCGTCGAGTGTATGGACGCGTGCGGCCAGCGTGACGCTCGAAACCATCCACACTCCGTCGGCCGCAATCAAATCCGCAGGTCGGAGGGTTTCGTACCGGCAATCGAAGCGAGCGCTGCCGGCAACGTCGAACAGGGCACGCTGCGTCGTACCCATCAAAATGCCCTGTGCGGGAGGCGGTGTGATCAAAGTCCTGTCCCGAACGACCACCACCGTCGAGCGTGGTCCCTCCAACACATTGCCCTCGGAACTGACGAAGATCACATCGTCAGCACCCAAATTCGCCGCATATCGAAGCGCTGCCATGTTGGTTGCGTACGACAACGTCTTCGCGCCCAGTAGCTGCCAGGGTGCCCGGGCAGAGAGATCGACAGAGAAACCTCGCTCGAGAGTCATCACCGACAACCCCGATTCGCGGACCTGTCTGACCCGATCGGCCACCGGACCGACCATCACGAAGGCTGTCGGCTTGTCGCCGCTCTCACGGCCGCGGGTCAGAACGAGACGAAGGGCGCCTTCCTTCTCGGTCCCCCATTCCTCGGCAGCCATCTCGATCGCCAGACGCCAATCATCGAGAACCGGAGCGGGCAGGCCGAGTGCCCGTGCGCTCAGAACCAGTCGACTCAGGTGTCCCTCGACCACCCGGGCGCGGCCGTCGCGTACCAACAGCGTCTCGAAGACTCCGTCGCCGCGCACCACCGCCAGGTCGTCGGCGTGCAGAAACGGTGCGTCAGCATCGAGCACCTCATGGTCGAGAGTCACCAATACGCGATCAGGCATGCCATCAACCCTAACGATCCGCCAAGCCGCCGGGGCCGCCCTGTAACCGCGATCCCGCCCACACTCCTAGACTGGTCTCGTGGTCGACAACGCTCTTGTGCCCAACAGCCCACTTCTGACTTCCCCCGGCGCGGTCACCGCACCGGACGGTTCGGCCGACATCGGTGTCGCGTGGCACTACGGCGATCCCCTCGGCGAACAGCGAACCGCGCAGCGCGCAGCAGTGGTGGTCGACCGCAGTCACAGATTCGTGATCGCCATTCCCGGCGACGAACGCCTCACGTGGCTGCACACGATTTCGAGCCAGCACATCACCGCGCTCCCCGACGGCAAGAGTGCCGAGAACTTGAGCCTGGACGTCAACGGACGCGTCGAGCACCACTTCGTGCAGACGGACCTGGCAGGTGTCACCTGGATCGACACCGAGGCGAACCGCGGACCCGACCTTCTCTCCTTCTTGAAGAAGATGGTGTTCTGGTCCAAGGCCGAACCCCGAGACGGCAACGAACTCGCGGTCCTGAGCCTGATCGGACCCGAAGCGTCAACTGTCCTCGCCGCACTCGAGGTTCAGACACCCACCGAGGCCTACGACGCTCACGCCTTGGCCGACGGCGGATTTGTCCGCCGCATGCCGTGGCCTACCGAGAACTCTTTCGATCTTCTCGTCCCACGTGAGCAACTGGCAGCGTGGTGGACCAGGCTGACCGATGCCGGCGCCAAGCCCGCCGGCAGTTGGGCCTTCGAGGCACTGCGCGTCGAAGCGACGAGGCCTCGCCTCGGACTGGACACCGACGAACGGACCATCCCGCACGAGGTCCACTGGATCGGTGGGCCGGCCGAGCACGGCGCCGTCCACCTCGACAAGGGGTGCTACCGCGGTCAGGAAACCGTCGCCCGAGTTCACAATCTCGGCAAGCCCCCGCGCCATCTCGTCATGTTGCACCTCGACGGCAGCGCCGAAGCCGTCCCGGAACCGGGTGACCCGATCACGGCGGGCGGACGGGCCGTCGGACGCGTCGGGACCGTCGTCAATCATCACGAACTCGGCCCCATCGCACTCGCTCTGATCAAGCGCAACATCCCGGTCGACACCGAACTGATGGCCGGCCCCAGCGCTGCGTCCATCGATCCGGATTCGATCGTCGCGGACGACGCACCCCAGGCCGGACGTGAGGCTGTCAACCGATTGCGCGGAAAGTGACGGGCACGGTCGACGCGGTCTGCGTCGTCCACACCGAACGTGACAGTGGCGTCAGGCGAGTCCCCCGTACCGCGATCGACAAGCGTCCCGTCGACGGCCGCGTCGCGGTCGGCCGACTCGGTCTGGGTGGCGACTACGTCTGCGACACCGAGTTCCACGGCGGCGCCTTCCAAGCTGTCTACGCGTATCAGCGCGACGAAGCGCAGCGCTGGTCGGACGAATTGGGCCGACCTCTCGGCCCCGGATGGTTCGGCGAGAATCTTCACATCAGCGGGATGCTCGTCACGGACGCCGTGATCGGCGAGCGTTGGCACATCACCGGAGCCGAGGCGTCGGACGTTCTCGAACTCGAGGTGACTGCTCCCCGCGTCCCGTGCGGCACCTTCGGCATCTGGGCCGCGGAAAAGGGCTGGGTCAAAAGATTCACCGAGCGGACCGACGTCGGCGCCTACCTTCGCGTCAACCGGACCGGCACGATCGCCGCGGGCGATTCGGTCACCCGAGTCCACGTACCGGATCACGGAGTGACTGTTCGAGAGGTCTTCGCCGGAACGGACCCTGAGCGGCTTCGACGGCTGCTCGCAGAACACACCGACCTTGCACCGAACGTCACCGCGCGCGTCCAGAGGTTCATCGAACAAGCAGAAGCGCAGGTGCACTCGTGAGTATCGAATTGGTGGAAGTGGTCCGCTCCGGATTCCGCGAATGCGTGCATCGCGGATCGGCCGTCATTCTCGGCGCCGACGGCGAGGTCGTTGTCGGACTCGGGGAAATTCACACACCTATCTACCCGCGCTCGGCGAACAAGCCGCTGCAAGCCGTCGCTGCGCTTCGTAACGGCTTTGCACCCACCAGTCCGGAAGAGCTGGCCGTCGCGTCGTCCTCACATGCGGGCGAGGCCGATCACATCGAACTGGTCGCAGCGCTTCTCGCTCGCTACCAACTCGGTGTCGACCAGTTGCAGTGCCCCTCCGATCTGCCGGGCAACGAACTGGCCCGAGCCGAACTGATCGCAGCGGGCGAGCTTCCCAGCCCGATCTACATGACCTGCTCGGGCAAGCACTCCGCGATGCTCGCCACGTGCGTCGTGAACGACTGGCCGCTCGAGACGTACATGGAGCCGACTCATCCCCTCCAACTCGCGATCCAGGAGACGATCTTCGATCTCAGCGGCGAGGAAGAGCAGGAACTCGGCATCGACGGTTGTGGTCTCCCGATCGTGCCGCTCTCGCTCACGAACCTGGCTCGGGCATTCGGACGCCTGCCCTCGGCTGAGCCCGACTCACCCGAACGAGCTGTGGCCGACGCGGTCCGCGAGAACCCCTTCCTCGTCTCGGGCACCGGCCGCAACGATCAGCGCCTGATGTCCGCCGTGCCGGGTCTGTTCTCCAAGACCGGATACGACGGCATCTACGCCGGAGCGCTTCCCGACGGTTCCGCTTTCGCCCTCAAGATCGACGACGGTCACGAGCGGGCGCTCCTGCCCTTGGCGGCAGCTCTGCTCAAGCGGATGAACACCGAGTGGACCGAGGAGTTGGCGGCTCTCGCATCCGCTCCGGTCTTCGGCGGCGACGCCCGAGTGGGGACGATTCGCGCAATTCCCGGAAACTTCTGAGCAGTTCTCACAAAGTTCTGACGAGTTCTTTCAGCATCCTGGCAGCTCGCGGCCATAGTGAGAGCAATCAGACACGGCGGTGAGGCCTTCGTGGAAGCGGAAGCGACTTTTCCACGCTAGAGTGTGTGTCAGGAAACTTACACACTCAAACGGGGCCGCCAAATTCCCCAGGCCGCCCCGCGAAAGCGCGAGGGGGTCAGCCATGGGCCGCGGCCGGGCTAAGGCAAAGCAGACCAAGGTTGCACGCGAATTGAAATACAGCGTACCGACCACGGATTTCGACAGCCTGCAAAGAGAGCTCGCAGGTGGATCGACCAACTCGCATCGGAGCAGTGTCCGATCGGACCAGACTTCCGATAGGGAAGGGCATGCGCGAGAGGACGACTACGACGACTGGCGGCGTTGACCGCGCACTGCCACCGCGCAGACTGTGAAATGAGGAAGAGCTGATCGCTCTTCCTCATTTTTGCGTTCGATTTTCCGCCTCGCGCCTACTTGTACGGACACACAAAACTGCCCCACCGGATCTCTCCGATGGGGCAGCTGACGTTGCGGTCTAGAAGCGCGGGTGGTCTCCGGCCAGGAACGCACGCTCTGCAGCGGCGTCCGACGCCTTCTTGACGCTACCGAGCGTCCAGCAGTCGATGTGGCGTGCGGTGAGGACGGCAAGTGCGCGGTCGACGTCCTCGGGTGCGACGACGGCGACCATGCCGACGCCCATGTTGAACGTCTGCTCCATCTCGGCGCGCTCGACGCGTCCGCGTTGCGCGATCATGGCGAAGACCGGAGCGGGGCTCCAGGTTCCGCGATCGAGTTCGGCGACCAAGCCCTTGGGCATGACGCGCGCGAGGTTGTTGGCGAGGCCGCCACCGGTGACGTGGCAGAACGTGCGCACGTCGGTCTCGGCAGCGAGTGCCAGGCAGTCCTTGGCGTAGATCTTGGTGGGCTCGAGCAGTTCCTCACCGAGCGTGCGGCCGAACTCGTCGACGTGTGCGCTCAGGTTCATGCGGTCGATCTCGAGCAGGACCTTGCGGGCCAGTGAGTAACCGTTGGAGTGCAGTCCCGAAGAACCCATCGCGATGACGACGTCGCCGGGGCGAACGCGATCCGGTCCGAGCAGCTTCTCTGCCTCCACGACGCCGACACCGGTGGCGGAAAGGTCGTAGTCACCGTCGGCCATGATGCCGGGGTGCTCGGCGGTCTCGCCGCCGAGGAGAGCGCAGCCGGCCTGGATGCAGCCCTCGGCGATTCCGCTGACCAATTCCGCGACGCGCTCGGGGATGACCCGGCCGACGGCGATGTAGTCCTGGAGGAACAGCGGCTCGGCGCCACAGACGACGAGGTCGTCGACAACCATGGCGACGAGGTCGAGTCCGACCGTGTCGTGCTTGTCCATCGCCTGCGCGACAGCGAGCTTGGTTCCGACGCCGTCGGTCGATGCGGCGAGCAACGGCTCCTTGTAGTCACCCTTGAGGGAGAACAAGCCGGCGAAACCACCGAGGCCACCCATGACCTCGGGGCGGCTGGCCTTCTTGGCCAGAGGGGCGAAGAGTTCCACCGCCCGGTCGCCTGCGGCGATATCGACTCCTGCTGCCGCGTAGGAGGCGCCTGCGGTGCGGTGACTGTCCTCGGTCATCGGGTTACTACTCCAGCCTTGTATTTCTCGCGAGCACGTATTGCTCGTGCACAGGTAAGTGGTCTTGCAATGTGAAGTGTTTGCAATCCTCGTGACGCGAGATGGATCGTTCGACTCGAGACCCAGAGCGCGCACACAAATACCGACGATTACGCCCATACGCTACCGGACCGGCCCCCTCGGTGAGACCTCGCGTACCCCGAGACGTCAGTTCTGCAGCCGGGCACCGATCGAGGCATGCAGTGCGCGCAGACTGTTCTGCCCGAGTGCGACCGTCTCGGATTCGATGTGTTTGAGGAGGTGTCCGTCGTGGACGACCTTCTCGCTCGACTGGATCAGTACCGTCCCGGCTCCGGTGAAATCGAACTGGCGTTCTTCACCGGTGTTCGCGCCGAACATGCTTCCGCGAACCGCGCCCAGGAAGCTCTGCATCCAGTCGGCGTCGAAGTGGTGGGACGGCGACGGGCAGTCGGCCCAACCCACCAACGCCTGCGGGTCGATGCGCAGCGGCGGCTCCGCGAACATGACCGGGCCATTGGACGACGCCAGGAACTTGCCTGTCCCCAGTAGCGTCAAAAAGCCTGGGACGATGGACTGTTTGAGGTCCAGGCTCGTCTCGAAGGCGAGGAGATTGGCCGCGCGAATCGTGAGGTTGCCGTCGTCGAGGTCGTAGGAATTGATGTTGAATCCGCGGTCCCCGAGGATCAACTTGCCCTGTCCCTGAGCGAGCACCCAGTCGTCCGCGTAGAGCGGTGAAGAGAACCTGGCCGCGACGATCGCCGTCATGCTCGTGCGCCCGAGCGGCTCGAAGTTGATGTTTCCGTAGTACGCGATCATCGCGCCCTTGGACGTGAACCACGGCTGCCCGGCCATCTCGACGCAGAAGGCGTAATCGTTGCCCGGGACGTTGTCGTTGGCGGGCAGAGTTGCCGGATTGTGAATTTCGATACCCATGCTCTGTGCCCTCTCAGAACTTCTGCTCGGACGCCTGGACCCAGACGGTGCCGGCGCCGGTCATCTTCAGCTGGATGGACTCCCCCGAGCCCTTGCCGACGGCCTCGCGCCAGCCGACGTTCGCGGAGATGTCGACGTTGATCTGACCGATGTGGCACACGTATGCCTGCGGGTCGACGACGACCTGAGGATTGTTCGGACCGACCTGCAACGGAATCGCGCCCCCGTGCGAGAGAACCGCGACGCTTCCCTGTCCGTGCAACTGCGTCGTGAACAGGCCTTGACCGGTCATGGCGCCACGTACCGCTCCGCGCACACCGCCCTGCGACGTGAGAGCGACTATCGAACTCTGCAGGTAACCGTCGTGTGCGAGGAGCCGGTCGGCTTCGACCGTGAGCATCGACGAACCGTCGAGGTGGATGACCTCGACGTACAAGCCGGCATGCCCGTAGAAGACCTCACCGTTTCCCTCGGCCGCCATCATGCGTGCATGCTCGCCGGACATCATGCGGCCGGCCATCCCGGCGATACCGCCCATGTTCGGCATGGCGCCGGGCCCACCGCCCATGCTGTGCGGGATGAAGCGGACGTCACCGGTGTAGTAGAGCATCGACCCGGTGCGGGCGAGCACGTTCTGGCCCGGCGCGAGGGTCGACTTGACGACCTTGCTGTTCACCAATTCCAACGGCATGGTTCAGCGCTCCTCGGGCTGGATGTAGACGACTCCGGATCCGTCGAATCGCAGCGAGAACGCTTCACCGCTGCCACCGCCGATCGCAGAGCGCCAGGTGACGTCGGTGACGAAGCTCTGGTTCAGCTGGCCACGGTGAGCGACGAATGCGTCGGGATCGGCAACCAGCGGATACTGCGGGCTGACTTCGAGCGCGATGATCGGTCCGCCCTTCGACAGCACCGCCACCAGACCGGTGCCGCTGACGACCGTCGTGAACAAGCCCTGTCCGGAACCTGCGCCGCGGAGACCGGCAAATTTCACGTCGGTTCGCAGTTGGCCGACCAATGCGAGCAATTGCGAGGCTTCGACGTGCAAAGCGTCATTGTTGAGCTCGATAATCGTGATGTCCTGGGCGTCGACCGCGAAGTAGACGGTGCCTTGACCGCTGACTTCCATCAGGGACAGTGATTCACCTGCCGCCTTCTGTTTCAGCGCGGCACGCAGCCCGCCGCCACCGCCCATTCCGGCGTTCTTGAAGGTGATCGCACCCTCGTACGCCACCATCGAGCCGTTGATCGCTTTGATGGTGTCCCCCACCAGGTCTGCGACCAGGACCCGGTGCCCATCCATTCTCAGTTGCGCCACGGAGGGCACTATGCCAGATGCTCACGACGTATGCCGTGTCGTGGAACAGAAAGTCGTGAACAGAAAATCTGCCGCCCACATGCTGTGGACGGCAGATTCTCGGCTGTCGAATTTCAACGATTCTGATGTTCAGGGGCGGCTGAGCGCGCTCGCGTTGTCGTTGTCGCGAGTGGCCGTCGAACCTGCGGTGCTCTCGAGCATCCCCTCGAGGACGTTCTTGCCGATCGAGGTTTCCTTGGGAAGCGCGATCGGGTAGGTCCCGTCGAAGCACGCGGCGCACAGACGGCTGGCCGGCTGCTCGGTGGCGGCGATCATGCCTTCGGTGGAGATGTATCCGAGCGTGTCCGCTCCGATGGAACGACGCACGCCGTCGAGCATCTCCTCGAACGTCGCGTCTTGTCCGCCCGCGCCGTTGGCGATCAACTCGGCTGGTGAGGCGAAGTCGATGCCGTAGAAGCAGGGCCACTTGACCGGTGGCGAGGCGATACGGACGTGAATTTCAAGGGCGCCGGCTTCGCGGAGCATCCGGATGAGCGCACGCTGGGTGTTGCCGCGGACGATCGAATCGTCCACCACCACAAGGCGCTTGCCGCGGATGACTTCCTTGAGCGGGTTGAGCTTGAGCCTGATACCGAGCTGACGGATCGTCTGCGACGGCTGGATGAAGGTGCGGCCGACATAGGCGTTCTTCATCAAACCCTGGCCGTAAGGAATGCCTGAGCCCTGTGCGTACCCGACTGCTGCGGGGGTGCCGGACTCGGGAACGGGGATGACCAGATCACCTTCGGCGGGATGCTCGCTGGCGAGCAGACGGCCGATCTCGACGCGGGTCGAGTGGACCGAACGGCCACCGATGACGCTGTCGGGACGGGCAAGGTAGACGTACTCGAAAACACAGCCCTTGGGCGTCGGATTCGCGAAACGTGAGGAGCGAACGCCGTCGGCGTCGATCGCAAGCAGCTCACCGGGTTCGATGTCGCGAACGAACGACGCACCGACGATGTCGAGGGCTGCGGTCTCGCTGGCGACTACCCAACCGCGGTCGAGTCGACCGAGGCAGAGCGGGCGGATGCCGTGCGGATCGCGCGCTGCGTACAGCGTGTGCTCGTCCATGAAGGTGAGGCAGAACGCGCCCTCCAACGTGGGAAGCAATTCCATCGCGGCCTGTTCGATGGTGCTGTCGCCGGCAGCGTGTGCCAGGAGACCACCGATGAGGTCGGAGTCGGAAGTCGCGGCATTGGGGCGCTTGTCGTTGACCAGGCCGGCTGCACGGGTGCGGCTCGCGAGTTCAGCGGTGTTGACCAGGTTGCCGTTGTGGCCGAGCGCGATGCCGGTGCCGGCAGTGGTCGTACGGAAGATGGGCTGCGCGTTCTCCCACGTCGTGGAACCGGTGGTGGAGTAACGGCAATGTCCGACGGCGACGTGACCTGGCATCGCTGCGAGGGTCTGCTCGTCGAATACCTGGCTGACCAGGCCGAGATCCTTGAACACCAGCACCTGGGAGCCGTCGGCTACCGCAATGCCGGCAGCTTCTTGACCACGGTGCTGAAGTGCGTACAGGCCGTAATAAGTGAGCTTCGCCACATCCTCTCCCGGCGCCCAGACGCCGAATACACCGCATTCTTCGCGGGGCTCGTTCTCGTCCTCGTCGGACGGGTTCGAAGCGAGGAGATTTGGACTGTTGACCGACAGATCGGCACGAGTCACCGGGCGCTCCCTTTGTGGGCAGGGGTTGGGGGGCATCCACAGTCTACGGCCATTTTGGGACTCACTTCCCCTGAGGGCTGCCTTGGGTCTCAGATCACGCCGAAGCGAACCGGATGGTCTCTCTCTGTTACTGCGTCAACCACTCTGTCACTACGCCAACCCCTCTGTTGCTAGGTCAACCGCAGCAGTGGGAGCCAGTGCGCAATTTCGGGAGCGCGGCTACCTGAGGCGTCGACTCTTCCGTCACCTGAGGCCTCGGAGAACTCGAGCAGTCCGGTGACCATCTGCAACCACGTCCGAGCGTCCGTCTCGACGACGTTGGGCGGGGTTCCGCGCGTGTGACGCGGACCTTCGATGCATTGCACCGCAACAAACGGTGGGACCCGCACCTCGACGCTCGATCCGGGGGCGATCTGTTCGAGAGTGCGCGCACTCATCTTCACTGCCGCACCGAGTTCACTGCGCGAAGGCTTCGGCAGTTCCGGATCTCGAAGCCACGGGCCGACGGCCAGGACGGCGGCACGAAATTCGGCGGGGTCGACGGCGCGGCGGGGCGGCATCAGTTCACTCCATGTCTGCGAGTAGCGATACGAACGGCAAGTGCGCCACCGGCATTCGTGGCCAGGTGCAGCAGGGCGGGGGCAAGTACGCTGCCGCCACGGCGGTGCAGCCACTCGAACAGCAATGCCGAAGCGCCGGTGAACGCCACGGCTGCGGGAACGTTGTCGCCGGCACCGCGGGCGGGGGCGACGTGCCACAGCCCGAAGGTCAGTGCGTGAACAGCCTGCGCGGTCGGCCTGTTCAGTTCGCGGCTCCAGACGGCCGACATCGCGCTACGGAACAACAGTTCCTCGGAGAGCACCGTCCCGAACGGGATGTGCAGGATGATCCATTCGAGGAAGTCTTCGCGGCCGTCTGCTCGCTCGTCGGCAGCGAGAGTCGCGCGCAAGGACGGAACGGCCAAAGCGACGCTGTAGCCGGTGAGGACCGCCCCCGCCGCGGCTCCGCCGAACTGAGCACCACCACGAATGCCGGTGTGCGCCAAGCCGAGTTCCTCGCGGGTGTAACCACGTGCGAGTAGGACTCCGATCGCCGACAGACCGGCCGCGGTGTTGACCACGGCGCGGGCACGAGGCGAAAGACCGAATGCCGGAAGCACGACGTTGCTCCAGGTGATCGCGGTAGCGGAGAGCGCGATCGAGGCGACTCCCCTCACTTCTCGGGGCCCTCTGATTTCACGGCGACAACCAAAGCCGATCGCACCCGCTCGGTTTCTGCGGCCGTCCATCCCTCGGGCTGGGCAACGCTGATCCAGGCGTCCAGAACGGAGGTTCCGTAATTGTGACCATGGCCGTCCGGAACTCCCGCGGCGTTGCCGAGGTCGGCCGACACCTGCCAGAACGTCACGACCGGGAACCACTTCATCGACGGTGAGCGGTCGAATCCCGGTACTTCCTTGAGCCACTCGGGACGATTGAACATGAGGTCGGGCGACCACCACACCACCGGATCGGAAGGGTGCTGGACAAACAGAACTCGCGGCTCCGGCCACGTCATCCCGTCGGTCGGAATGTCTTCGGAGCGATCCGCGAACCGCACGCCGGCCAGGCCGTCCGCGTATACGGGCGCTACTTCGGGGGTGCCTGGATCGCGCCTCTTCTCGATCGAACGCCACAACTGCGTCGCGTTCGGTGGGCCAACCCACAGAATTCCGTCGGCGGTATCGCGCGCCGCCTGCAGTGTGTCGAAGGCTCCGGCGCCGGCCATGACGCCGAGGCTCTCGCCGTAGACCATGAACTTCGGCCTGGTGGCTTCCGGTTCCTGGAGCCATCTTTCGTGTACCCGCTCGATCAACAGGCGTCCGGCAGCTTGCGCCTTCTCCTGGTCGGCGAGGAACGAGATCCAACTCGGCAGGTACGAGTACTGGCTGGCGACAAGAGCAGTGTCGCCGTCGTGCACAAGTTCGATTGCCTGTGCCGCAGTGGGATTGACCCACCCCGTACCCGTCGTCGGAATGACCACGAGGACCTTGCGTTGGAAGGCGCCGGTTCGCTCCAGCTCCTTGATGACCAGATCCATACGCTCTTCGGGATCTTCGGCGCTTTCAAGTCCGGCATATACGCGAATCGGATCCATCGCAGGCTTACCGGTTGCCGCTTCGAGTTCCTGCGCGTCGAGTCCGCGCGAGACGAAGTTTCGTCCCTCGAACCCCAATGTGTCCCAGGGAGCGGCTGATTCGGGGCTACCCGATTTCATCGGATCCTGCGGTTCGACGACGCCGTCGCGAGTGGTCGAGTTCTGCAGACTGAAGATCGAGTTGGTCGCTGCATAGATTCCGCGGACCAGGACGCCGTCGACCAGCATGAAGAACAGGACGGTGACAACCAGGACACCGACGCCATTGGCCACCGACCGTGACCAGTGGAACCGCCGCATCAGCTGTCGGGCAATCAGTTTCACCAGATCGTGGAGGACCCGCCAGATCGAGATGAGCAGGCCACCGACGAGCAGGCTCAGTCCGAGGGTTCGGATGTAGCCGGAAGTGGTCGTGCCTTCGGCATCGGTCAGTGCCGCGATTTCACGTTGCCACCCGGCCGCGTAGACCAGCATGATGATCGCCGCGACGATGGACGCGACCGGAACGAAGACCTTGATCGCGGAAGGCACCGGCTCGGGCAGTGGCCACCACCGTCGCCCGCTGAGCAGGTATCGCTCGACAGCCCAACCGATCGCAGTACCGACGCCGTAGCCGATGGCCGAGTTGATACCGCCGATCAGACCTTGGAAAAGCCAATCGCGCGGCAACAGCGAAGGGGTCAACGACCAGCAGAAGAAGAACGCGGCAAACGCGATGCCGGTGAAGTCGAGTTTGAGGAGCCCCCACGCCCACTCGGTGAAGCGGTTGTCGAGCTTCTCGAGGGGTGCGGGAACAGCCAGCCGCAGGTGGTGTTCCTGCGGCTGGCTGTCAGAAGAAGTCAGTTCTCCGGAATCGACCATCTATCACCCGAACAGTGCGGGCAGCGTTCCCTCGAAGGCCTCACGGAGCTTGGCCATCGTGACGGAGAAGTGTCCCTGGACCTCGACTGAGTCGCTGCCCTCGTCGACGACCCCGATACGCGTCCACGGCAAGCCGCGGGCGGTGCACATACCGGTGAAGCGAGTCTCCTCGGTACGCGGAACTGCAACGAGGACACGTCCCGACGATTCCGAGAACAGGGTCACGAACGGATCGGCGCCCTCGGGAATCAGGATGCGGCAACCGGTTTCGCCGGCCAGCGCGGCTTCGACGACAGCCTGGGCCAGTCCACCCTCGGAGAGGTCGTGGGCTGCGGTGACGAGACCGTCACGCGAAGAGGCGAGCAAAATGTCGGCGAGCAGTTGCTCACGGGCGAGGTCGACCTTCGGCGGCACGCCACCGAGGTGACCGTGCTCGACCTGCGACCAGATGGAGCCGTCGAACTCGTCGTGGGTGTCGCCGAGCAGGATCAGCGTCTCGCCCGGCTCGAGTCCGAGGCCCGTCGGGATGCGGCGGTGAACGTCGTCGATCACACCGAGGACGGCAACCACCGGCGTCGGCAGGATTGCCGTGGATCCGGTCTGGTTGTAGAAGCTGACGTTGCCGCCGGTGACGGGGATGCCGAGGGTGGCGCAGCCGTCGGCAAGGCCGCGAACGGCCTGCTGGAACTGCCACATGACACCCGGGTCCTCGGGAGAACCGAAGTTCAGGCAGTTGGAGACGGCCTTGGGCGTTGCGCCCGTGACTGCCACGTTGCGGAAAGCCTCGGCCAACGCGAGCTGCGCACCGGTGTACGGGTCGAGCGCGGTGTAGCGGCCCGAAGCGTCGGTGGACAGTGCGATCCCGCGTCCGGTCTTCTCGTCGATGCGGATGACACCGCCGTCGGCGTTCTCGGCCAGGACGGTGTTTCCGCGGACGTAGCGGTCGTACTGCTCGGTGATCCACTTGCGGCTGCACAGGGCAGGCGAGGCGATCATCTTCAGCAGGGTCGCTTCGAGCTCGGCGTCGGTTTCGGGACGCTTCAGTCCGGCGGTCGTATTCGCGATCAAGGCATCCTGCGTTGCCGGACGCTCGACGGGGCGGTGGTAAACCGGACCCTCGTGCGCGACGGTGCGCGGGGGAACGTCGACGACGGTCTCGCCGTGCCAGGAGATGGTGAGGTGCTCACCGTCGGTGACCTCGCCGATGTCGGTGGCCAGGACGTCCCACTTCTTGCAGACCTCCATGAACGCATCGACGTTCTCGGGCGTGACCACGGCGCACATGCGCTCCTGCGATTCGCTCGAGAGCACCTCGGCCGGGGTCATTCCGGTGGCGCGCATCGGAACCTTCTCGAGGTTGATGTGCATGCCGCCGTCGCCGGCCGCAGCCAGCTCGGAGGTGGCGCAGGACAGCCCGGCGCCGCCGAGGTCCTGGATGCCGACGACGAGGCCGGCCTTGTAGAGGTCGAGACAGCACTCGATGAGCACCTTCTCGGTGAACGGGTCGCCGACCTGAACCGCGGGCAGCTTCTTACGTCCGCCGGTGTCTCCACCCTCGTCGTCGAACGTCGCCGACGCGAGGACCGAGACGCCGCCGATTCCGTCGAGACCGGTGCGTGCGCCGAACAGGATGATCTTGTTGCCCGCGCCCGAAGCGAAGGCCAGATGCAGATCCTCGACGCGCATGACGCCGGCAGCGAGGGCGTTGACCAGCGGGTTACCTGCATAGGACTCGTCGAAGACCGTCTCGCCGCCGATGTTCGGCAGGCCGAGGGAGTTTCCGTATCCACCGACACCGCGCACGACACCGTCGACGACGCGACGGGTATCGGGGGCGTCAGCAGCACCGAACCGAAGCTGATCCATGACGGCGATCGGACGAGCACCCATGGCCATGATGTCGCGGACGATGCCGCCGACACCGGTCGCCGCACCCTGGTAAGGCTCGACGTACGACGGGTGGTTGTGGCTCTCGACCTTGAACGTGACTGCCCAGCCGTCACCGATGTCGACGACGCCGGCGTTCTCACCGATACCGGCCAGCATGTTGGCGCGCATCTCGTCGGTGGTGGTCTTGCCGAAGTATCCGAGGTGGACCTTGGAGGACTTGTACGAGCAGTGCTCGCTCCACATCACCGAGTACATCGCCAGTTCGGCGTCCGTGGGACGGCGGCCCAGGATCTCCTTGATGCGTGCGTATTCGTCGTCCTTGAGACCGAGCTCCTTGAACGGCTGAGCGGCATCGGGATCAGCCGATGCGTGCGTGACGGTATCGACCTGGTGAGCAGACACTGGAGAGTGGTCCCTTCCCTACGGGAGTCAAGAGGCAAGCCGGCGCGGAGCGGGACACCACGAATGTGCCCAACGAAAGAACGTGCCGGGGGACAGTCTATCGGTGTGGGCCGACGACTTCCGCAGACGGCAGCACCCGCAACACCTCCGGGCCTGCGAAGTATCGCCCGTCACACCCGCCCCGGTTTGGGTGATCCGGTCGGTTTTCTTAAAGTCAGGGCCGGCCCACTCTCTCCCTCGAAAGGCCTCGCATGCCCCAGGATGTTCGTCAGTCCGACCTCACGGCACAGTCCCAGTCGGTGACCACTCCCCTCACTCCGGCTGCAATTTTCCTGGTCGCGACCGTAAATCAGGGTGGTGAGAACACCACACGAGAACTACTCGCCGACGTCGCCGGCCTGCAGCGCGCCGTGGGGCTGCGCGTCCCCGGATCAGGTTTGGATGTGGTGACAAGCATCGGTTCGTCGGTTTGGGATCGACTGTTCGCCGGTCCGCGCCCCGCGCTACTGCACCCGTTCGCCGCTCTACAGGGTGACGTTCACTCGGCGCCGTCGACTCCCGGCGATCTGCTCTTCCACATCCGCGCGATGAGCATGGATGCGTGTTTCGAGGTGGCTCGGCAGATCACGAAGCGACTGCACGGCGCAGCCACGGTGGTCGACGAGGTTCACGGCTTCCAGTACTTCGAGAACCGAGACCTCATCGGCTTCGTCGACGGCACCGAAAATCCGGTGGGCCGCGACGCCGTCGCCGCCGTGACTGTCGGAGACGAAGATCCTGCGTTCACCGGAGGAAGCTACGTCCATATCCAGCGCTACGTCCACAAGATGCGGGACTGGGAAGCAATCACCGTCGACGAGCAGGAACGTGTGATCGGACGCAGCAAGCTCGAGGACATCGAGATGACGTCCGAAGTGAAGCCGGCCAACTCGCACGTAGCCCTCAACGCAATCAAGGACGAGAACGGCAAGGCTCTCGAGATCCTGCGTGCCAACATGCCGTACGGGCGCCTCGGCGACGACGAGATCGGCACCTTTTTCATCGGCTACTGCCGCACGCCGGCGATCACCGAACGGATGCTCGAGAACATGTTTCTCGGCAACCCTCGCGGCAATTACGACCGTCTGCTCGATTTCTCGACGGCCGTGACGGGCTCGATGTTCTTCACTCCGAGCGCCGACTTCTTCGAGGATCTACCGGCTACACCCGCTGGGCTCTCTGCCCGTTAACTGCCCGCTCCCCCAGCTACCCGCCCTCTAACTACGCGGCGTGAGGAACGCACCGAGCGCGTCGGCATACATGCGGACATCTGCCGCGCCCATCAGCTCGCGGGCAGAGTGCATCGCGAGCTGAGGCGCGCCGACGTCGACGGTGGACAGTCCGGTGCGTGATGCCGTGATCGGTCCGATGGTGGAGCCGCACGGCAAATCGGCGCGGTGGACGTAGCGCTGCATCGGCACTCCCGCCTGATCGCACGCGAGCGCGAATTCGCCGGCACCGGCCGCATCGGTGGCGTAGCGCAGATTCTGGTTCACCTTGAGTACCGGCCCACCGTTGATCTCGATCCGATGAGCGGGCTCGTGGCGGTCCGGGTAATTGGGGTGCGTCGCGTGTGCCATGTCGCCCGACGCGCATACCGAGCCGGCCATCGCCTGCAGGAATTCTTCGCGGCCACCACCGCGTCCCAACACGATCCGCTCGAGCACGGTGTTCAGCAGGTCCGAGAAAGCTCCGCGATCGGACATGCTGCCGACCTCTTCATGATCGAAGAGTGCAAGCACTGGGACCTGCTGACCGGGCGACTCGACTGCGGCCAGAAGTGCTTGTGTCCCTGCATAACACGTGCCCTGATTGTCGAGCCTGGGGGCGCTGACCAATTCCTTGTCCACCCCCACGACTGCGCTGGGCGCAAGGTCGTGTGTCATCAATTCCCAGCCGAGAACCGACGACGCGGCTACACCCGCACGCTCGGCGACAAAGCCGATGAAAGACTTGGGCTTCGAACCCACGCCCCAGATTCCGTTGACGTGCCTCTGCGGATCCAGCGTCACACCCTTGCGATCTTCGGACAGGTGGATAGCCAGCTGCGGAACACGAAGAATCGGGTCGTCGATGCGAACCAGCTTCTGCTCCACAGTGTTTCCCACCCGGACACTCAATCGTCCGGAGATACCGAGATCGCGGTCGAGCCAGGAGTTCAGCCACGCACCGCCATACGGTTCGAGGCCCACCATCTGCCACCCGGCCGAAGTGAGGTCGGGATGCTGTTTGACCCGCAGGTTGGGGCTGTCGGTATGACCTCCGACAATCCGGAACGGAGCGGCGTTTCCCACGCCCTCGGTGCTCCAGGCGATCAGCGAACCGCCTCGCACGAGGAAGTACCGTCCGGGCTCGGCTGGCCACGACTGCGTTTCGTGGACTTCGACGAACCCGCCGGCCGTCAGCTCGGTCGCCACCGTCGCGCACACATGGAACGGCGACGGTGACGAATCGACGAAGCTGCACAAGCCGTCTGCGTCGGCCCCGGTCGGAGAAGCCGCCCCGGCCCGAGCCGTCCGAGAAGTCTGAGAAGTCATGCCTCTCATCATGCCCGAACAGGTGTCCGGGACATCGGTGGCCACGAATCAGGTGAGCACAGAATCGGTTAGCTCAGGCGTGAGGACCGGATACGCAGAACTGATTCCCATCAGGATCGAGGAGCGTCACCCAGCGGAAACCGTCCATGTTCTCGCGGTGGTGCTCGGTTGCTCCGGCCTCGACGAGCCGCGCCACCTCGGCGTCGAGATCCGGACTCCCCAAATCGAGATGGATGCGATTCTTGCCGGCGGTGGGGTCCGGGACCTTCTGGAATGCGAAGTTGGTGGCGCTGTCAGGGACCGCGACGATGTAGAACCAACCGTCGTTCTCCTCGACGATGTTTCCGCCCAACTGCGCCGCCCACCACGTTGCGAGCGGACCGGGATCGAGACTGTCGAAGGTGATCATGCCGAGTGTGAGAGTCATGCGCACACGCTAATGGAAGCCACCGACAAAGACTCTCGATCTCGGGCTGAGATGAGACGATCGTCGAATGCGACTCACAACGCTGCGCGACCGTGTTGCAGAACCACTCTTCGCAGTTTTCATCGCGACCGGCTTGCTCCTGAGCATCCTCGGAGTGCTCGCCTGGCGATTTGCCACGCCATCCACGCGAACAGAACATGTCGGAATCCAACCCCCACCACCGCCGCCGTTGGAGGACGGCAAGACCGGATACATGTGGGTGATCGACGGCTACAGCTACTCTGACGCACCACATTGGTTCCCCGCAACTGCGTGGTTTCTGACAGTCGGAACCGCTGTCGCCGTTGCCGTCTCGGCGATACTGAACGCGACGGGATGGCGGCTGGCCCGTGACACACGCGGTAGAAAATTTGCTCTTCCGCTTGCACTTTCAGCTTTCGGCACAGCCTACGGAGTCGCGGTCGCCGTTGTCGGACGAATCTGGCCGCCCACCTTCTATTCGGTGGTCCTTCCCGAACCTCGTGACCCGCAGAAGCCCTACCCCGAATCGGCCATCATCCACTTCGACCTCGAACCGAACCTGATCACCTTCACGGCCACAGGTCTTGCTGTCGGTCTTTTCGCCGCCGCTCTGCTTCACGTCCGGAACTACTCGCTCACTCGATCGAACTAGCAGATCGGTAGATCACTCGACCGCTTCGAGTTCCGCGACACTCCCGTCCGAGATCACCCGGACGTGGCGGGTGATCTTCTCGATCGGCCAGTCCCACCACGCAATTCGCACCAACTTCTCGATGTCTTCGGCACTGAAGCGGCGCTTGATCTCCGTTGCCGGGTTGCCGCCGACAATTGCGTAGTCCGGGACGTCGCGCGTTACGACGGCGCCAGTGGACACGATCGACCCGTGACCGATCCGGACACCGGGCATGACTGTCACCTTCCCGCCGAACCACACGTCGTTCCCCACGACGGTGTCACCGCGCGACGGCAAATCCTGCACCAAATCCATGTGCCTGGCCCAATCACCGCCCATGATCGGAAACGGGTAGGTGGAGACACCGTTCATACGATGGTTCGCGCCGTTCATGATGAAGGTGACACCGGTGGCCAGGGCGCAGAACTTTCCGATCACCAGTTTGTCGGGACCGTAGTGATGCAACACGTTTCGAGTCTCGAACTCTTCGGCGAACTCCGGATCGTCGTAGTAGGTGTACTCCCCTACCTCGATCAACGGGTTGTCGATCAACGGCCTCAGCAACACCACTCGCGGTTGCCCGGCCATCGGATGAACATTGGTGGGATCCGGCGCAGTGAAATCTGACGCAATGGGATCTGACGCGTTCACTGCTTACTCCGATCCGTCGGCGCGGTGTCGCCGACCGCAGCAAGACTATCTGGTTCCTGCTGCGATCGACCGACAAGCGAAAACGTACCGGTGTCAGCCCAGGAGGCCCTTGGCGATATGGGTGACCTGAATTTCGTTGCTGCCCGCATAGATCATGAGCGACTTGGCATCACGCGCCAACTGCTCGACTCGGTACTCGGCCATGTAGCCGTTTCCACCGAACAGCTGCACGGCTTCCATCGCGACCTCGGTCGCTGCGCGCGAGGAGTACAGCTTCATCGCCGACGCCTCCGCCAGGCTCACTTTGTCTCCGGCTGCGGTGCGCTCGATCGCATTGAAGACCATGTTCTGCACGTTGATTCGAGCGACCTCCATCTCGGCGAGCTTGAGCTGGATGAGCTGGAACTGCCCGATCTCACGTCCCCACAGTTTGCGGGACTTCGCGTATTCGATGCTCAGACGGTGGCATTCGTTGATGATGCCCAGTGAGAGCGACGCGATGCCGATGCGTTCGGCGGCGAAGCTCTCCTTGGCGCTGGATTTGCCGTCCGACTTTCCGCTGTCCTCGGTCTCGCCGAGCAGACGGTCCTTGGTGATGCGGACGTTGTCGAAGAACAGCTCACCTGTGGGTGAGGAGTTCATGCCCATCTTCTTGAACGGCGGGCTCTGGGTGAGACCCTCCATGCCCTTGTCGAGGATGAAGGCGAGCACCTTGCGATCGCGACGATCAACCGACGCATCGCCCTCGTCGAGCTTTGCGTACACGATCATCACGTCGGCGTACGGACCGTTGGTGATGAAGGTCTTGTTGCCGTTGAGAATGTAGTCGTCGCCGTCGCGGCGTACGTAGGACTTCATGCCGCCGAAGGCATCCGAGCCGGAGTCCGGTTCGGTGATCGCCCAGGCGCCGACGGTCTCGAATGTCACCAGGCCGGGGAGCCAGCGTTCCTTCTGCGCGAGTGTGCCGCGGCTGCGGATAGTTCCGGCGGCCAATCCGAGGCTGACACCCAACGATGCGACCAGGCCGAGGCTGACTCCGGCCAATTCGCTGTTGAGCACGACGCCCATGCTGCCGGCGCCGCTGAAGGCGCTCGACTTCTCACCGTCACCGGAGGGCGCTTCGCCGCGCTCGCGTGCCAGCGACTTCTCGAGGCCTTCGCGTGCCATGTCGGCCAGACCGAAGGTCGAGTACAGCTTGCGAATGATGTCGAACGGCGGCAGCGCACCGCTTTCGAGCTCGTCGACGTGAGGTCGCACCTCTTTGTCGATAAAGCCCCGCAAGGCGTCGCGGAACATCAGGTCGGTGTCGGACCACTCGTACATGTGCCTGAACTCCAGTCGGTGAACGATCGAGAGACTGCCGAACGGCAGCCACACACCGAATATAGAACACGTTCCAAAACCGGAACAGGATTCAGCTGATCAGTCCCATTCGCTGCGAGATCCACGTCAGCTCCTGCTCGACGCCGGCCGACCACACCGAAAAGCTGTGACCACCGGGAAGCTCGAGATACCTGGCGTCCATTCCGGCCGCTTTGGCCGCTTCGTACACCTTTTGCTGACCGGGCTTGAACTCATTGTCATCTGTTCCGACGACGAACACTCCGCCCGAGTTCGGGAACTTCCGAGTCGCCAGCAGGTCCATCGGATTCACCTTCACGAACGCCGCTTCGTCGCCGCCGAATATCTCGTCGACGGTTCGCTGTCGGTCACCGAGCGAAGGCTCCAATTGACCGGACAGATCGAGGAATGTCGGGTACACCTCGGGGTAATTGGTCGCCATCTGCAGTGAGCAGGTGCCACCGTAGGAGAGCCCGCCGATTGCCCACGCTCGCGGATTCGTGTCGATCTGGAACGCATTCGCCACCGCAGCGGGCAAGTCCTTTGCCAGATACGTGCCGACCTTGCCCTGTGACGAGTCGGTGCACAGCGGATTGGCCATCTGCGACCCTGTTCCATCGGCTATCACGACGACTGGAGCCAACCCCTCGTGATCTCGTGCAAAGGCATCCATTGTCGCGGTCAGCTTTCCGCCCTGGAGCCAGTCCTCGGGCTTGCCAGGCTGACCTGCCATGAGCACGAGCACGGGAAGAAGCGGACGCGGATTGGTGAAGTACGACGGCGGCAGATACACCTGCGCGTCGCGCGCGGAGAATCCTGAAATCGTCCCGGGGACAGGCAAAGTCGTGACCCGTCCGCGAATCGGCATGCCCTCCGGCGCTTTCCACACAGTGTCGGTGGGATCGCCGGTGACAACAGGATCGGTCGGACCGGGAACTTCACTGAGTGAGATGCGGTCGAAATCGTCGTGTCCGAACGCAATTCCCACAGTCGGATACGCGGCGAAAACCAGATTGATCTGCGTCGCGGCAGTGATGACGACCAGAACCGTCGCGATCACGGACAGGAGCGCTTTCGCGACGGTTCCGCCCGCCTTGATTCGCGGCCCGAGAAGTAGCAGCGCGTAGATACCGAGACCGATCCACACGTAGATCGACATCTCGATGGGATCGGGGAACGGCACGATCACCTTTTCGGCGGTGATCCACACGGCGATCATGATCACCAGCGCAATCAGCCCCGCGATCGGCACCGCTCTGCGGTAGTACCAGCGCACGTTCGAACCGAGCAGCCACACACCACCCAGGACCCCAAGGACAGTCAGGATCACCGGCAGCGGTCCCGAGATCAAACTGATTCGGTAGAGCCAGTCCACGTCAAGCCTCTCGCGCGTAGAAATGTCGCACGCACGAGGCTAGACGACGACGCTAGTACTCTGTATCAGGTGACATTCATCAAGGTCTGTGGCCTACGCGACGTTGACACGGTCGACCTCACGGTGGGCCTGGGCGTCGACGCCATCGGTTTCGTCTTCGCCGAGAGCGTCCGCAAAGTCGACCCCACACTCGCAGTCGCTCTGCTCGCGCGAGTTCCCGATCACATCCGTGCAATCGGAGTCTTTCTCGGCAACCCGATCGGACAGATCCTCGAGATCGCGAAGATCACCGGGCTTCGCACCGTACAGGTTCACGATCTTGTCGACGCCGAGCAAGTGCAGCGACTGCACGATGCCGGCCTCACCGTCATCCGCGCGGTCGTCTCCAGCAACGTCCGCGACGGTTACAATCTCGACCTCGGCGAGGACGAACTCCTGATCGACGGCGCAGACGCCGGATCAGGGGTGCCGTGGAACTGGGCCCAACAGCAATCCCGCCCGCAAGGCAAGTGGATCCTGGCGGGCGGACTGTCCCCGGACAACGTTCGCGACGCACTCGATGCCACCGGAGCCTGGGGCGTCGACGTCTCCAGCGGCGTCGAATCCTCCCGCGGCGTCAAGGACCACGCGTTGATCGAGAAGTTCGTGAGCGCTGTCCGCCAGACCGATCACTCGAAATAGGACGCGTAGTCACTGAAAGCGACTTGACCGGTGGGACTCGCTTTCACGGCGTCGGCAACGGCAGGCGGAATGGGAGCCCAGTGCGCAGGCATGGCCGCCGCCAGTGACGGCTTCAAGATGTAGAGCAGTGCGAAGTTCACTATCCAGAGCGGCGGTGCCATCGACATGCCGACTTCCGAATTCACATCGCCTTTGGTGTTGGCCACCAGCTGCGCTGCTCCCGAAATCTGTTGCGCTGCAAATCCGTAGACTGCCTGCACCGTGTATGCCGACTGATAGAGCGCAATCAGAGTGTGCGTTGCACCGTTGTTGCGCAACCAGGTGCCCACGAAACCGCCAGGGGCGATCAGCGTATTCACCTGTCGCGTCGGCGCATCCGCGTTGGCCGGACTCTCCAGCAATCCGTCGGGATTCACGTACAACCCGTAACTGGCCAGAACCGACGGCGTAGTGCCGGAATAGAGGGGCCGCCCGTTCGTATTGGTGAGAATCCGGGCGCATTCGTCGATCACCTCGGCATCCTCGAGATTGCCACCGACCCCACCACCGGCCATGAGGTCGCGATACTGCTCCTCGGTCAAAGTGTCGGCTGGCTCGAGTCCGATCTGCGCGGCAATCTCTTCCGCAGTCTGCTGACCGAGTGGCTGGTTGAGTTGATCCGGAGTAGTCATCTGCGTGGGCGCGACGCTCTCGTAGACCGGTGCCCCGGCAAAAGGGATCACGAACCCGGTATCGACATTCTCTGCAACCGGTTGCGCGCCGGCCATCTGAGTGGTGGCAAACGAAAGTACGCACACCCCAACCAAAGCCAGAACCGAGACGGTCCCGCGATGAGACCGTGCTCGGTGAGATTCTTGTCCACGTCTACAGCCCTCGCCTGAGAAAGCCTTGCCTGCAATTCCATTGCCGCGCATAGGTCAACCTCCCGGGACACAGTCCGGCGAATCAACTCGAGCTTGCATCTCAGTCAAACGCTGTGACCAGCGCCGTGTCAAGACACTGGTCAGGTCGAGGCACAGCGACAGCTCGCTCGATACAGGCGACAGCTCGCCCGCTACAGTGATGCTTCCATCTGAAGTGACCTCACCCCATTTGAATTGCAGGACATCTCTGGAGGCGAGCAGTGTCTGACAAGCGCGGGACCGTATTGATCACCGGTGTCGGTCGGAGCAAGTCGATCGGAGCGAGCCTCGCATTGGGCCTTGCCGAGGATGGTTGGGATCTGGCTATCGGCTACTGGGAGCCTTACGACGAACGCGTCGGGTTCGGGCGCGGAGCGCACGATCCGCAAGACATTGCCGAGAAGTGTCGCGCACTCGGAAGCCGTGTCGACCTCGTTCCTGGAGATCTGGCCTCGCCCGACGTGGCCGATCAGCTCGTTGACGCTGCCGCAGCGCGGAACGACCTCCGTGGGCTGGTGCTCTCACATTGCGAAAGCGTCGACAGCTCGATCCTCGATACCACCGTCGAGAGCTGGGAACGACATTTCGCCGTCAACGCTCGCGCCTCCTGGCTGCTGATCAAAGCGTTCGCTGAACGGCTTCCGGAACAGCGCGACGTCAGTCAGGTGGCCGGGCGGATCATCGCACTCACCAGCGACCATGCGGCCCACAATCTTCCGTACGGGGCCAGCAAGGGCGCTCTCGACCGCATCGTCATCGCCGCCGCAGTCGAACTTGGATCACGCGGCATACGAGCCAACGTCGTCAACCCAGGACCTATCGACACAGGATGGATGACACCCGCGATCAGACAGGCCACAACCCTCCAGACTCCTGCCGGCCGGCTGGGTACTCCCGGCGACACTGCAAACCTCGTTCGGTTTCTGATGTCCGACGCCGGAGGCTGGATTACGGGACAACTCCTTCACTCCAACGGCGGATTCAGTACGAACTGAGCCTTGGCCGGACTCAGTTCAGGCTTTGTAGGTCGGTAGCGTCTGCCCGAGCCTCTTACCCATTTCGGCAGCCAAAGCCGCGAGCCCGCTGGCCGGACGCACCATGACCTCGAAATCGACGATCTTGCCGTCCTCGTCGAATTCGACCATGTCGATTCCCTTGAGACTCTTGTCGCCGATGTTCGCACTGAATTCGAGCACGACCTGTCGACCGTTGGCTCCGGCGAACTGACGGTGGTACTCGAAGTTCTCGAACACCTGGATCACCGTATTGAGAATGAGCACAACGGCATCCGCGGACTGGTACGGCTTGAATCCCGTGGGCGATCGGAACTGCGCGTCGGGCGCGACGATCGTCGGTAGCGCCGACAGATCGCCGGTTTCGATCATGGTGTGCCACAACTTCAGTGCAGCTTCGACTTTCGGTTCGAGCGTCAATTCCGTGCTCATGCTTCTACCCTTCCCTCGACGTTACCTGCCGCTTGATCTACCGGCACTTGACTTGCGACGGACCACGCACTCAACACAGTTCGCACCCCGGTCACGAGTTGCAACGGCTGATCGATCATGACGTGATGTCCGGCTTCGGGAATCTCCGCCACGATGGCCTCCGTTCCGAACAATCCGCGCATGTGCTCCATGAGTCGATCGGACACGATGCCGTTCTCGGCTCGGAAATAGGCTACGCGGCAACGTGGTTCGCTGTCGAGGACATCTTCGGCGCCTACTCGGAGAAAGAAATTCGGATCGAACTTCCACGACCAACCGCCCTCGACTTCCTCCATCGACGTGGCCGCCACATGGTCACGCACCGCAGGCAGACCCGAATCCTGCGGCGGAACGAAGCGGAAACGGCCCATCGCGTCTTCCCTGGTGGGATAAACCTTCTTGGGGCCGAACGCATTCTGGCGTCGAGCCGCCTCCTCTTCGGGCGTACGCGCCTTGAGCGGAGAATCGATGATGACAACCCCGTCCAACAGTTCGCCATGCAGATGCGAGGCCACGAAAGAAACAATCCCACCCATACTGTGCCCCACCAGAATCGGCTTGCCGTCGATTCCCCCGGCCTCGGCCGCCGCCAGCACCTCGCGAGCCCACTGGGACATCGCGTAGGCGTCGCGAGTGTCACTGTCGCCGTGGCCCGTCAAGTCGAGAGCGACGACGCGGCGCCCCTCGGCGAACTGCGGCGCAATGTGATCCCACCAGCGACTGTGGGCGGCGCCGCCGTGAATCAGCACGATTCCCGGCCCCGTCGGCCCCCAAGCCCGAAAGTGCACCGAGGCACCCTCGACCTCCACCGACCCCGTCTCGACCGGCGCTGCCAACGCCCGAGTGAACCAACCAGGCGCGTCTTCGACCACATTGCTCATCGATCGAACATACATAGTCGCCAATCGGTTCATCCAACTCTTCCCAGTTCGTGATCCATCACCTATATTGAATCCGGCCTCAAGTTCAATTCGTTTCGCCGAAGGGGAGAGATGACCAACCGCCAAGTACGCCTCGCCGCCCGCCCGACAGGACTTCCCGACGCTTCCACCTGGGAATACGTCGATGCCGAGATCCCGTCCGCCGGACCGGGCGAGTTTGTCGTCAAGGTCGAATACCTCTCCCTCGACCCCGCGATGCGCGGTTGGCTCAACGACGTCAAGTCGTACGTTCCGCCGGTCAAGCTCGGTTCCGTCATGCGCGCCCACGGCGTCGGACGCATCACCGAATCACAGCACCCCGATTACCAGGTCGGGGACATCGTGGCCGGATCCTTCGGCGCTTCCGAGTACGGCGTTTCCGACGGTACAGACGTCACTCGGGTCGACGAATCGATCGCTCCCCTACCGACCTGGCTCGGCGCTCTCGGTTTTCCCGGCGTCACTGCGTATTTCGGATTACTCGACGTCGGAAAGCTGAAAGACGGTGACACCGTCGTCGTGTCCGGTGCCGCGGGTGCGGTCGGCAGTCTGGTCGGCCAGATCGCAAAGCTTCACGGATGCAAGGTCATCGGCATCGCCGGCGGTCCGGAGAAGTGCGCGTGGCTCACCGAGGACCTCGGCTTCGATGTCGCCATCGACTACAAGAACGAATCCGTATACAAGGCGCTCAAGTCCAACGCTCCCGACGGAATCGACGTGTACTTCGACAACGTCGGCGGAGAAATTCTCGACGCCGCTCTCTCCCGTCTGCGCCTCGGCGCTCGGGTGGTCATCTGCGGCGCCATCGCGGGCTACAACGCCACCGAACCTCAGCCAGGCCCTGCTCACTACCTGTCACTTCTCGTCAACCGCGCCACGATGGCCGGCTTCGTGGTCTTCGACTACCTCGATCGCTACGCAGAAGCACAAGAGCAGATCGGAAAGTGGATCAAGAGTGGCGAATTGACTGCTCGCGAGCACGTCGTCGACGGCGGTATCGACGCGTTCGGCGACAGCCTCAATCTTCTCTTCGCCGGAGCGAACACCGGAAAGCTGGTCTTGAAGGTCAGCTGAGTCGGCCACACACGCAGATCGGCCACCGGTATTCCGGTGGCCGATTCGCTTGGGTCAACTGACTCCGGACGGAGTGGGAACGCTGTCCTCCCCCAACCGCGGCGGGGCCGACCGATAGGTTGCCGGCGTGCCGCTCATCCGAATCGGATTGGCTACCTGCCGAGTCGGTGCATCGCGACGCGGATCGTCGATGGACACCACCGGATCGAGATTCAGCCGTTCCGCCAGCGCTATCGCGTCGGCGATGTCGTTGAGAGGCCCACACGGAACACCTCGCTCGGTCAGTGCCTCGAACCACGAGTCCGCAGAGCCCTTGGCCAATGCAGCAGTGACGGCGTCGAACAGTTCTTCTCGATGCGCAACCCTGGCGCTGTTGGACGCGAAACGCGCATCAGCGGCAAGTTCGGAAACTCCGAGAACCTCTGTCAACGAACTGAATTGCCGATCATTGCCGACCGCGAGGACCAGCGGACGGTCCGCGGTGTCGAATACCTCGTATGGTGCGATGCTCGGATGCCGGTTGCCCATTGCCTGCGGCACCACGCCCGCGGCCACGTAGCCGGACGACTGGTTGGCCAGTGCGGACAGCAACGAGGACAACAGATTGACCTCGACGTGCTGCCCTTCGCCTGTGCGATCGCGATGGCGCAGCGCTGCAAGGATTCCCACGCTGGCATGCAGGCCGGTGATGACGTCGACCACCGCGACACCGACCTTGGTGGGAGTCTTGGGATCGGGTCCGGTGATACTCATCAATCCGCCGACCGCCTGAATCAACAGGTCGTATCCCGGCAGAGAGTTGTTGCCACCGAAGCCGCTGATCGAGCAGTAGACCGCACGCGGATTCATTTCTCGGACAGCGTCGTAGCCCAGCCCCAGACGGTCCATCGTTCCCGGCAGGAAGTTCTGCACCACGACGTCCGCATTGCGAACCAGCTCGCGTGCACTCTCCAGATCCTCGCGCTCGCGCAGGTCCAGAGTGACCGACTTCTTGTTGCGGTTCACCGACAGAAAGTAGCTCGACTCGTCCCCCACCCACGGTGGGCCCCAGCTGCGAGTGTCGTCCCCGACACCCGGCCGCTCGATCTTGACGACCTCGGCACCCAGGTCGGCGAGAATCATCGTGGCGTACGGACCGGCGAGGACGCGGCCGAAATCAGCGATCACCAACCCGTCGAGCGCTCCGACAGCGTCTGCCGTCACCGGAAAGCTTCTTCACCGGTGAGAGCGCGGCCGATCACGAGCTGGTGAACCTCGGACGTGCCCTCGTAGGTGAGAACGGATTCGAGGTTGTTGGCGTGCCGGATCACGGGGTACTCGAGCGTGATGCCGTTGGCGCCCAGAATGGTTCGGCATTCACGGGCGATCTTGATGGCCTCGCGGACATTGTTGAGCTTGCCGGTGCTGACCTGCTCGGGGCGAACCGTCCCGGCGTCCTTGAGGCGCCCGAGGTGGATGGCGAGCAACTGCCCCTTGCCCAATTCGACTGCCATGTCGGCGATCTTGGCCTGGGTGATCTGATACGCGGCGAGCGACTTGTCGAAGACCTTGCGATCACGTGCATATGAGATCGCAGTCTCGAGGCAGTCACGTGCTGCACCCATTGCCCCGAAGATGATGCCGAAGCGTGCCTCGTTGAGGCAGCCGAGCGGGCCGGACAGTCCGCGAGCCTTGGGCAGCATCGCCGAGGCAGGCAGACGCACGTCCTCGAGCACCAGTTCCGAGGTGACCGACGCCCGGAGCGACATCTTGTTCTTGATCTCGGGGGCGGAGAATCCCGGAGTGTCGGTGGGAACGACAAATCCGCGCACGCCGTCGTCGGTTCGAGCCCAGACCACGGCGACGTCCGCGATGGAGCCGTTGGTGATCCACATCTTGGTGCCGTTGAGGATCCAGTCGTCGCCGTCGCGCTTGGCGTTGGTTCGCATACCGCCGGGGTTGGATCCGAAATCGGGTTCCGTGAGACCGAAGCAGCCGATGGCTTCACCCGCCGCCATTCGCGGGAGCCATTCTTCCTTCTGCTCTTCACTTCCGTTGTGGTGGATCGCGAACATGGCGAGCGAGCCCTGGACCGAGACGAGGCTGCGAATGCCCGAATCGACAGCTTCGAGTTCCTGGCAGGCCAACCCGTACGCCGTGGCGCTCATCCCGGCACAGCCGTAGCCCTCGAGGTGCATGCCCAGTACGCCGAGCGCGCCCAGTTCCTTGGCCAGCTCACGAGCCGGCAGTGCTGCCGCTTCGAACCATTCACCTACGTGCGGGCGAATGCGATCGTCGACCATCTTGCGGACCGTGTCGCGGATCGCGATCTCCTCGGCGTCCAGCAGGGTGTCGATGGCAAAAAGCTCGGACAGGGACTGCGGCGTGGTCACGGGGCCTCCAGTGTTCTCGGGCGCAATCCTTTGCGAGAACGATTGCGCAATCGTTTGCATCGCCTAGAGTAGAGCCCGGTTGCGCACCCGTCAATCCCCGAACTGCCGACCGACACCGAACCAACTCAGAACCGACGCAGACCAGGAGCCACGACGCAGATGACGCCCGATCCGTCGAACCGCAGCAACGGCCGTCCGCCGACGTTGCGCGAAATCGCCGACCAGGCCGGGGTCCACATCTCGACGGCGTCGCGGGTCCTCCGTCAGCCCGAGCCCGCCGACGGTTGGTCCGACTCCGCACTCCGAGTTCGTCAGGTTGCCGAGGAACTCGGTTACCAACCGAACCTGTGGGCGGCCAGCCTGCGCACCCGCAAGACCACCACTATCGGCGTCGTGATGCCGAGACTGACAGACGTTGTAGTGGCCACCATGTTCCAAGGCATCGAGGAAGCCGCCACCGCAGCCGGGTACTCCGTCTTGCTCTCCAGCCCGCCCGACGACCTGGAAGCGCAACGCAAAGCGGTCGAGTTCCTGGTGAGCCGACAGGTCGACGGTCTCATGCTGAGCAGCATCCACCTGCCGGGTACCGATTTCGTCGACTCGCTCCCCCTGCGCTCACTGCCGATCCTGCTGCTGAACCGGCACATCGACTCGGCGACGTCATCCGTCAACCGAAGCCTTCCCTTTGTCAGCGGCGACGACCGCCTCGGCGGCTACCTCGCGGGGAAGCATCTACTGGACTGCGGCTATCGCGATCTCGGAGTGATCGCGGGGCCGGATCACGCCAGCACGTCGAGGGAACGCGTCGCGGGTTTCCGCGATGCCCTGACCGAAGCCGGTCTGGAACTGCCGCCGAACCGAATAGTGGCGTCCGAGTTCGAAGTTCAAGGGGGTGTCGATGCGGCGGCCACACTGCTCAGCGGGAACACGCGCCCTGACGCCGTTTTCACGGTGAGCGACACCATCGCGATCGGCGTACTCGGTGTGGCCCGTGATCTCGGGTTGAGCATTCCCGACGATCTTGCGTTGGTCGGCTACAACGACATTCCGGTTGTCTCCCAACTCCCGGTGCCCCTGACGACGGTCAGGTCCCCCGCCCGAAAGATCGGTGCGACCGGGCTCGAGCACCTACTCGCACTGATCTCCGGCAAGAACGTCGAATCCGTGAAGCTTCCCGTCGAACTGATCGCGCGAGCCTCCACCAGAAAGCCTGCCAGTCACAAACTCTGAGCAGCTACCAGACCTGAGATTCGTCGATGCCCAACTGTCGCGCGTAACCGGAGTTGAGTGCGTCCCAGCCGTACTCGCGCGCCCGTTCACCCACGATCGGTCCGAAGGGCTCGCCTGCCAGAAGGGCATCGAGTACGTCGAAGCACAGATGCCACCCCGCAGCGAGCGCCGACGCCATCCCCTCGGCGCGCGACCTCTGCGTCAGCACGACGCGGGTACCGCCTTCGATCGGGGTCAGGTCCCACACCAATTCGTCCGGGCCCCACTCGTGTTCGAGCCGCCGAGTGGTCTCCACGACGTGAACGGTGACCGGCAGCGACATTTCGGGGGCGCCGTCCTCGGTGAGCATGGTGATCACCGCATCACCGGTACGGCTCAGATTCCGATCGGCGGTGTACGGCGTCCATTGCGCCAACATCTCCGGGTCGGTGATCGCCTCCCACACCTTCTCGACGGAATACGGCAGCACCCGAGGAAAGCTGACGACTGTGTCGTCACCGTCGACGCTCACCGTGACGTCGGACAGGGCACTGGGCTGATACGGCTGGGCACTCATGGTTCGATCTCACCAGGAACCACCGACACGGGCAACCGCCCGCTCGGCGTTCAGAACGCAAACACCGCCGATGCGGCCGCGATTGTCTCCTCCACCACCGGAAATTTCACCACGGACAAGTCGTGTCGAGCTCCTTCGAACTCCACCAGACGAGTCGCGGCGGGAATCAAGGCGAGTGCTGCCCGCATCTCCTCCGTTGTCGCGAACTCGTCCTTCGAACCGTGGACGACAACGGTCGGTGTGTTCAGTTCGGGCAGGTGTTCGGTTCTGAGCTTCTCGGGCTTCTTCGGTGGATGCAGTGGATAGGAGAGAAGGACCAGGCCGTCGGCAAGTCCCGGGTTCTCCACCGCAAGCATCGACGCCTGCCGACCGCCGTACGAATGTCCGCCGAGCAGAACGGGTCCGGGCACCGAGTAGTCCTTGCGAAGAGCAGCAATCACCTCGGCAATGCCCGCGCGATCCTCTGCAGCACGCGACGGATGCGGAGGGCCCGAAGCTCGACGCACCCGAAACGCGAGATCGAAGCGCAGAACTTGCACTCCTGCCGCAGCAAAGCCGTCGGCAACAGCACGCAACAGCACGGTGTCGCAGTTACTTCCCGCGCCGTGAGTCAGTGCAAGCGTGGCGACGGGCGACGCGAAGGACACAGATGCAGGTCGATGAAGGAAACCGTGCACCGCACCTTCGTCGACCGTTTCGACAGTAGTCATGGACGCATCCTTGTCCGGCCCGCTCGGGCCTGTTCGACCGCGGCAGTCATGCTGCCCTCGTAAACCGGACCGTGTCCGGGAAACAGCACGCCGGCAGGTACAGCGGCGATATTGTCCAACGCCTGGTCCGTCGCTTCACGGTCATGATTGAAGGGGCACACCAGAAATTGTGGTCCGGCGACGGTCGACGTCCCATGTCCGGTCACCAGAGCGTCACCCGACGCGATCACTCCTGCGTCGGGAACAAGGTAAGCGCTGTGGCCGTCGGTATGCCCATGAGTGGGAATCGGCACGATCCGACCGGGAACGTCCAGCGCACCACCGGACGCAAAGGACTGTGCCCGAGGCAGTTCCGCACCTTTCAACGCGCCGACTCCGATCACGTCGCGAAGCCATTTCGGAGCACCTCGCCGCCACAACAGCAACGGAACTCCGGCCGGCGACAACTGTTGCAGATACTCCCTCTTCGCATGCGGCACTTCCAACGGATCCATCAGGACCGGAACCTCGAGCCGAGTCACGATGTCCGCGATCCCACCGATGTGATCGATGTGCGCGTGAGTGACGAGAATTGCCCGAACATCCCCGAGCTGGCGACCGATCTGTTCGATCGAGCGTTCGACGTCGGTGCCGTTGGCCGGATATCCGCCGTCGATCAAGGTCAGATCGGACCCCTCTTCGACCAGGACCCAATTGGCGTGACCGCACCGAACCAGATGTGTGTTCTCGATCTGCGTGATCGACAGTGCCGCAGTAGTCATGCTTGGTAGTCTGCGCCACGTGTCGGAATCCGTGAAGCAGGCCAGCAGCCGCAGCATTCGAGATCGCGCCGAAGCATCCTTGGTGGCAGCCGCATTCGCACTGCCCAGCGCGGTGAAACGTCGAATCACCGGACCACCCGTCGTCATCGAGGGCAACACGCTCGACGCCGACGCACACCTTCTGCTCACGCTCGCGAAGACGCGGCCACTCCCCTCGCATTCAACCGATCCCCAGTCACTCGCCGCTGCTCGCGCCAATCTCACCCGAACCGCGATCATGATGGGCGGCAGGCCCACGCCCGTCCACACCGAGGAGATCTCCGTTTCGGGTGCCGACGGCCCGCTTCGCGCCCGGCTCTACGTCCCGACAGCCGACACCGGCGCTCTGCTCGTCTACTTCCACGGCGGCGGGTGGGTACAGGGCAGCATCGAATCCCACGATGCCCCGTGCCGCCTGTTGGCCGAAACCTCCGGCGCACGGGTCATCTCGGTCGACTACCGGCTCTCACCCGAATTCGCTTTCCCCACACCGGTACACGATGCCTACGCCGCCTACCTCGATATCGTCGACCGCGCCGACGAGTTCTGCGCAGACCCGACGCGCATCGCTGTCGGGGGCGACAGCGCGGGCGGGCATCTTTCCGCAACGGTCGCGCTGCGTGCCCGCGACGACGGCAAGACCCCACCGGCGGCGCAGCTGTTGATCTACCCCGCGACCGACTTTCACGAGAAGGCCCCCTCGCGAACGACGTTCGGTGAAGGTTTCTTCCTGACCGAGGCCAACATGAACTTCTACGAGTCCAGCTTCCTCGGCAGCAATGCCGATCGACTCGATCCGATGGTGTCGCCGCTACGCGCCCCCGACGCGACCGGACTGCCGCCGGCCATCGTGATCACGGCGGGATTCGATCCACTCCGGGACGAAGGCGAAGCCTACGCAGCTCGATTGCGCGACAACGGTGTTCACGTGACCGATCGACGCTATCGCGGGTTCATCCACGGCTTCGTCAACGTTCTGGGACCGAGCGTGGGTTCGCGCACCGCCGTCGCCGAGATCGGCGGAATGCTCCGCGTTCTACTCACCCACCCAGCAAAATCTCCCGCAACGTATCCACCAGCGGATCAACCGGCAGCTCAGGGCTGATCGCACGCTGTAGCCCCAAACCGATTCCGACGCTGAGTATGCGCAGTGCCGCGGCGTTCGGGTCCAGTGCCGGCGTCACGCCGTTGGACTCGGCAAGATGTTGCACCACTCCGGCAATCAATCCGCGCACCTGATCGGCACCCGTCGCGATCTTTTCGCGGATCTCTTCGCTGTGCCGCGATCGCACCGAGAACTCGACTTCGAGCAACGTCCATCTCTTGTCCCCGATGGTTCGCTCGGCCCATCGCGCGAACTCGGCCACCGCGTCGTCGAGCGTCGAATTGGCTCCGAGCTGTGAGGTGATCTCGCCGACCTTGGTCAACCTGATTCGGCCGAGCACCTCGGCGCACAACTCGTCCTTGTTCTTGAAGTTCGAGTACACCGCACCTTTGGAATAACCGGCATCCTCAGCGATCTGATCGAGCGACGCGGCGGCGTACCCGCGATCGAGGAAATGTTCGACGGCCGTCGCCAACAAGGTCTCGCGGGTCATCGCCTGCGCTTCCTGCCTGGTCAATCGCGCCATCGGAACCTCCTCGCGGTTCTGAGTATCGAGATTCCAACGGTAGCCGAATACCGGAAGCGCACCGCAGGCGCACTCCCGAAACCCAAATTTGGGGTACCCACGTTATTCAGATACTGATAGTCTCCGAAATATGACTTCAGAAGTGACCGGCACCACCGCGCCCGGGTCCGGACGACACAGCGCGCCTAGACGGGGATTGGCAATCGGATGCGGCGGCACCCTCGGCTTCGCCTGGACCGTTGCTGCCCTCGCCTCGGTTCGGGACGCCCTCGACTGGGATCCCCGCGAAGCCACCGCCATCATCGGCACGTCCGCCGGAGCCGAGTTCGTGACAATGCTCGGCAGCGGAGTCGGCGTCGACGAGTTGGTAGCCATGCAACTCGGAGAGCCCGCCGCACGTCCCGAACTCCTCGCCCACACAGCATCGGCGCCCGGAAGAATCCCGCCACTTCCGAGTTTGGGGATCGGCAATCCACGACTGGTGACGCGTCGAGATCTTCCCGTTCTGAGCCGGATGAGCGGTATCGCACCGCGTGGTGGCGGCGACCCGTCCTGGCTCACCACGCTCGCCGAATCTCTTGCCCCTGGCGATTCGTGGCTCCCACATCCGTGCGCGTACATGGTATCCATGGACTACAGAACCGGGCGACGGGTCGCGTTCGGGGCACAGGGGGCTCCGAAAGCGACAGTCGGTGAAGCGCTTCGAGCGTCTTGGGCGATTCCCGGCTGGTTCCCACCTGTCACCATCGACGGCGTCAGGTACATCGACGGCGGCGCGGCGTCCACGGCATCGGTAGACCTCCTGCTCCCCCTCGAACTCGACGAGCTGGTTGTACTGGCGCCCATGGCATCTCGAACACTGAAGCCGGCGCGCGGCGCCGCCCGTATCGAACGCGGCGCCCTGCGGAACTCCATGTCCAAGGGCCTCGACCGGGAAATCGAACTGGTGCGCGCTGCGGGAACCAGGGTCTTGCGCATAGACGCCACCGACGACGATCTCGCCGTCATGGGCGCCAACTTCATGGACGGCCGACGGCGGCTCGCCACCTTCGAATCATCCCTACGTACAACACGTGCGAGCGTGAAACGCGAACTCGATGCGCGCCCGTTCCACTCCACCCCGTCCCACCAGTGAAAGCGCAGACTCAGTGAACAACAGAACTGACCACTTCGAGGTCGTGATCATCGGTGGCGGGATCTCCGGGATCGGTGCAGCAATTCACCTGCAGCGCCTCGGGATCGACAATTTTGTCCTGCTCGAGAAAGCGGACTCCCTCGGCGGCACCTGGCGCGCCAACACCTATCCCGGTTGCGCCTGCGACGTCCCGTCCGGCCTGTACTCGTATTCCTTTGCCGCCAATCCGGATTGGACCCGACTGTTCGCGGAGCAGCCGGAGATCCGCGAGTACATCGAGGACACGGCCGTCCGCCACGGGGTCGACAAGCACGTTCGCTTCGGGGTCGAAATGCTCTCCGCACAGTGGGACGCATCGCAATCACTCTGGAAGATCACAACTTCCAGCGGTGAACTCACTGCTCGTTTCGTGATAGCCGCCGCCGGCCCGTGGAACGAACCCTTGACGCCGGCGATCCCCGGGCTGGAAACGTTCGAGGGCGAGGTGTTTCATTCCTCGCAGTGGAATCACGACTACGACTTGATCGGAAAGCGCGTCGCCGTCGTAGGTACCGGCGCTTCCGCAGTCCAATTCGTGCCGCGCATCGTCTCCGACGTGTCCGCCCTTCACCTTTACCAACGCACCGCTCAATGGGTCCTTCCCAAACCCGATCACTACGTACCGCGGATCGAAAGGTCCGTCATGCGATTCGTACCGGGAGCGCACAAGGCTCTACGCAGCATCGAATACGGAATCATGGAAGCGCTTGGATTGGGGTTCCGCAATCCGTGGATCCTGCGTATCGTGCAGAAACTCGGGTCGGCCCAATTGCGCTTGCAGGTGCGCGATCCGAAGCTACGCAAGGCGCTGACTCCCGACTACACCCTCGGTTGCAAGCGACTACTCATGTCGAACTCGTACTACCCGGCCCTCGGCAGACCCAACGTGACCGTCCATGCCAACGCAGTCGAAGAGATCCACGGCAACACCGTGATCGGAGCCGACGGAGTGGAATCGGAAGTGGACGCGATCATCTTCGGAACGGGCTTCCACATCCTCGACATGCCCATTGCATCAAAGGTATTCGACGGAGAAGGTCGATCACTCGACGATCATTGGCAGGGAAGCCCGCGGGCGTACTTCGGTTCCGCCGTCAGCGGATTCCCCAACGCGTTCATTCTGCTGGGCCCGAGCCTCGGCACCGGACACACGTCGGCCTTCATGATTCTGGAAGCCCAACTGAACTATGTGGCACAGGCGATCGGCCACGCTCGTCGGCACGGCTGGAAAACCATCGACGTGCGCCCGGAAGTACAGGCAGCCTTCAACTCTCAAGTTCAGGAGGCATTGGGTACCACGGTCTACAACGCCGGTGGTTGCGAAAGCTATTTCTTCGACGTCAACGGCCGCAACAGCTTCAACTGGCCGTGGTCGTCAGGAGCCATGCGTCGACGGCTACGGGCCTTCGATCCATACGCCTACAACCACACGCTGTCCGACAACCCTGCGTCAGACGACACCGCCGCTGAGCCCACCACCACCCCCGAACCGGAGTACACCACATGAGCCTTTTCGGCACCACCTACCCGCCGATCGATCTCGACGGAGCAGTCGTCGTCATCTCCGGAGGTGGCCGCGGAATCGGCCGGGCCACAGCGGAGTTGTTCGCAGCTCGCGGCGCACTCGTCTGCGTCGGCGACCTCGACGAGGAGACGGCCGTCGACACCGCCGCATCCATCGGCGCACGGGCCCGCGGGTACGCTCTGGACGTCACCTCACGCGAATCCTGGGATGTGTTCGTCTCCACAGTGATCGGCGAATTCGGTCACATCGACATTCTGGTCAACAATGCGGGCGTGATGCCGCTCGGCAGCTTCCTCGACGAGTCCGACGCCACCAGTCGAGTAACCCTCGACGTCAATGTCTGGGGCCCGATTCACGGGATGCGCACCGTGCTGCCCGGCATGGTGGATCGGCGACGCGGCCACGTCGTCAACATCGCATCCATGGCAGGCAAGCTACCGGTGCCAGGAATGGCCGTGTACAACGCAAGCAAGTTCGGTGCGGTGGGCCTTTCCGCCTCTGCTCGTGTCGAATTCGCAGATTCCGGCGTCAGCGTCAGCGCCATCCTGCCCAGCGCGGTGCGCACCGGGCTCTCCTCCGGTGTGCCACTCGGAAAGGGCATGCCGACGGTTGAACCCGAGGTCGTGGCCAAAGCTGTCGTCGACACGGTCGCGCACCGGCGAGCCGAAACTACTGTTCCGCGTTACCTTGCGGGCTGGGACCTCATCGACGCTGTAATACCCGAATGGATGATCAACATCGGACGCCGGGTGATCGACGATCGCCGCGCGCTGACATCGGTAGATCCGAACGGGCGTGCGGCTTACGAAAAGCGAGTGGCACGTCAGGCCGAAAACGAGGAGCACGATCGGAGATGAAGCGGGTAGTTTCGTGGCCATGTACATCCGCCGCGAAACTTCTTCCGACCGTGACGCAATCTATTCACTGCTCGGGGCGGCGTTTGCCGACCAAGCGCCGCCCGGCGAGTCTCCCTACGAGATCGAACTGACACGTCAACTCTTCGCCTCGAACGACTACTTACCGAAGTTGTCCCTTGTCGCCGTCGCCGGTGATGAGATCGTTGGTTTCGTGATCGGAACACGCGGATGGGTCGGTCCCGTTGAGGCGGTTGGCCTCGGCCCGTTGGCAGTCACACCGGACAACCAACGCAGCGGCGTCGGTTCGGCGTTGATGCACGCGGTGATCGGTGCGTCCGACGCTCTGGACGTGCCACTGCTCGCACTCCTGGGCAGCACCGAGTACTACCCGCAGTTCGGGTTCGTCACCAGCACGGACGCCGGGATCGAGTCTCCGGAAGCCGAGTGGGGCGAGCACTTTCAGATCAGGACCCTCACCACGCACCGCCCCGATCAGACGGGGAAGTTTTCATACGCAGCGCCTTTCGGGGTCGCTTGACCCTCAGCGCGATGTAAGAGTTCTTTGACATCCAGCGCACGTAGACCTACGCTCAGGCATGTCAAAGAACTCTTACGCCTGGGAGGCTTCATGAGCACCACGGCACGGTGGAGCCTGATCATCGGTATCGGCGTCGCTGCAACGCTAGCCTTCAGCTTTTTTGCAGCATTGACCGCCGATGATCGGAAGACGTTGGCCTTCATCGTCTTCGCAATCGTCATGGCACCGGCTTGTATCGGGTCGGCGTGGGCCCTTTTTCCATCGGAGAACGACAAGGCCCCCGCCTACCCCGAGGACACCGTCGAAACAGAATGGAGTCGCAAGGCCGGCTTCGGCGCGTTCACCGACTTGATCACTGCCATGGGGATCGCGCTGATCGCGCACAATGTCTTCGGCGCTCCCGAACTGCCGCTCGTAATGTTTACAGCCCTCGGGCTGGCCGACTTCGGAATCCGGTACTGGGCAGTGTCGAGGGGCCGCACCCCACATTCGAGATCTGACGAGATCTGATGCGCAACAACCTTCAAGAACTTCGTACGGCAGCCGGATTGTCACAGCAAGCGTGCGCCGACGCGCTCGGCATCACACGCCAGACCGTGATCTCTATCGAGAAAGGCCACTTCGACCCACGCCTGTCACTGGCGTTCCGAATCGCCGAATACTTCGACAAACGCGTAGACGACATTTTCTCCAGCTGACGCCGTCTCGAACTGACGGAAGATCAGTCGAGCTGCGGTTTCAGTCGAGCTGCGGTTTCAGTCGAACAGAGTTGGCGATCCGTTTTCGTCGTTCCCGTCTTCGACGGCCGTTGCCTTCTTGCCCGAGCCCTTGCGGACGACGGTCAACGTCGTCGTTCGACGCGACAACCTGTGCCCGTCACTGTGTTCGAGCAGCGCCATCCCCTGGCGAACTTCGACTACCGTCCACGGACCCGCATGGCCGGCTGCCTGCACGAGGTCACCGGACTCCACCTCAGTTGCCATGACCACTCCTTGTTCGTCGTGTCCTGCACGTTCTCCTTCCCATTATCGACGCAGCCACCTGGTAGTCGACGCGCAGGGTACCTACGCTGCAGCTGCAACCTTGACCGCATGGCCGACTTCGGCTCGGAATGCCGCGTATTCGGGTGAGCCTCGGAGATCGTCGGGATCGACGCCGGTTCGTGGCAGATCGATTTTCAGGTCGAGCGCGACCTTGCCCGGTCGGCTTGTCAGAACTACGACGCGGGAGCCGAGAAAGGCCGCCTCGTCGGCACTGTGAGTGACGAAGACACTTGTTCGCCCCGATTCGGCACTGACACTGCGCAGGTCCTCCTGCAGACGCTCGCGAGTGAGGGCGTCCAGCGCGGCAAAGGGTTCGTCCAACAGGAGCAACGACGTTTCGGCCGCCAAGGCACGAGCAATTGCCACCCGCTGCTGCTGCCCGCCGGAGATTTCCCAGATACGCCGGTCCGCAGTGCCGACCAGACCGACGCGGTCGAGAAGCTCGTCACGCCTTTGCCCGCGTTCGCTCTTCGCAACGCCGGCGTATTTGAGTGCCAGATCGATGTTGCCGCCCACCGATTTCCACGGAAAGAGCCGTGGCTGCTGAAACACCACTCCCGCACTCGACCCGGGAATCGGGTCGGATCCGGAGACCTGAACCGTTCCACTGGAAGGATTTTCGAAACCCGCGATCAGCCGCAGCAATGTGCTCTTGCCGCAACCCGACGCTCCGACGAGAACCAGAAACTCACCAGGTGTGACGTCGATCGATACGGGCCCGAGTGCCGTGACGGACTCTCGACCGTGGCCGTACCTGTGCGAGACGGTGTCGATTCGGATCGCGCCCGGGCGGTCGGCAGCGAATCCTCCCGAGGCCTGCTGTGCGGTCACGCTACTGGTCAAGGACATCGGGAAGCCCCTTCACATAGAGAGCATTCTGAAAGACCGCCAGATCAGGCACACTGTCGATCTGCTTCTGCTCGGCCAGGAATTGCGCTGCACTCTGCAGGTTCACTGCCAGATTCCCGGGAGCGCCCTCGGTGCCCAACCATTCCGGCGAGGAGATCTGCTCCGGAGTGAGGAACACACCCTGTTTCAACTGCGCTGCCGCGTCGTCCTTCGAGGCGCCTAATTGTGCGGCAACAGCTTCCGCTGCCGCGTTCGGATCAGTGGCGATCGTCGTGAGCGCGCGGGCCTGAACCTGGCGCCAGGTGTCGACGATCTCGGGGTGATCCTTGGCAAACGCAGTCGACACCACACCAAGATCGAGTGTCGGCTTTCCTGCTGTCGCGAGCTCACGGCTGGCGATCAACTGTGTTCCGTCCTTACGGAGTTCGTCGAGCGTGGGCAGCCAGGTGTAGACGGCATCGATGTCACCGCGCTGCCAGGCTGCGAGGGATGCTTGCGGCTGGAGATCCACCAATTGGACGTCGTCGGCACTGAGTCCGGCCTGGTTCAGTGCTGCCAGCAGACTGTAGTGCGCGGTCGAGGCGAATGCCGTGGCCACTTTCTTGCCACGCAGATCTGCGACGGTCTTGATTCCGGTTGCGTTGCGCGCCACCAGGGCTTCGTTGTCGCCGGCCACGTCCAGAACAAACGCGACCTGATACGGAATGTTGAGCGGTGCCGAGAGGCCACGAGCAACCGGACTCGAACCGATTGCGCCGAAATCGATTTCACCGGCGATGAAGGCGGTGTTGATGTCGGCTCCCGAATCGAACTTCGTCCACTTCACGTTGTACTCGGGCAGTGCGTCTTCGAGCCAGCGATTGTTCTTGACTATCAAGTCGCCGCTCGGGAACGACTGGTAAGCGATACGGATCGTTTCCTTGGACGAATCCTGGCCCGAATGATCCACCGAGCACGCACCGAGAACAAGGGCAAGGACGCCGATCAGCACCGTGAACGCCGTCCGGGAAGCCCTTCCTTCATTGCGCGTCGAATTACTGCTGCGCTTCAGATTGCTGCTGGCGTGTTTCTGATTGTCAGTCATACTTTTCCCCTCCAGGGAACGGCGCGGCGCTCTGCAGCCCGCAGCAGTCCGTCGATGATCAGGCCGGAGAATCCGATGGCAAAGATCCCCACCAGCACGACCGGCGTGTTGTTGTAATTGCTTGCATCCTTGACCATTCCGCCGATTCCGGGTATGCCGTTGAACAGTTCGGCCGCGACCACCGACGAGTACGCCATACCTACCGACAGCCGAATGCCCGTGAAAGTTTCCGGTAAGGCCGACGGGACGACGACGTCCCGGATCACTTGCGCCCGTGAGGCTCCCAGTGCCCTCGCCGCTTCGACCAGTCCGACCGGCGCCGCGACCACAGCAGCTGTGGTGGCCACCGCCGCCGGCGGAAGAGCAGCGAGCGCCAGCAATGTAATCTTCGGCGCCTCGTCGATTCCCAGCCAGATCACCAGCAGGAAGAAATACGCCAGGGGCGGCAGTGCGCGCAGGAACGTCAACCACGGTTCGAGCAGGCTCCGCAGCCATGTCACCGATCCCATGGCCAAACCGAGGATCACGCCCAATCCGACGCCGATGATCACACCGACCAGCACCCGTCGCAGCGTCATGTAGAGGTGCTCCCAGAGCAGGTAGCCCTGGTAGCCGCGCACTCCGTCGTGCGTGGTCATCGTGTTGACGAAGGCATGCCAGACCGTGCTCGGGAACGGCACGAAGGTCTCACTCCAGGTGCCGCTCGCGGCAGCGACCTGCCACAGGGCCAAGAATGCGATCACGGAAAGCACCGGCAGTCCGACAGTGGTCGCACTCGAAGTCCACGGCCGACGCGGCTCACGGTTCGGTTCCGTGACTGATGTTGGTTCTATTGCTTCGACAGGAGTCGACATCGCTGTTCTTCCTCGACGTACGGAAAATTCCGGCACACATGCAGCAACGGGCGCATATGCAGGGGCGAAGGCGCACAGAGCGGCGCCATTCTCACTCAGGAGAGTCGGAAGGAATCAACAGCAACAGCAGTTGGCACCAAGACGGCACAGGTCGACGGCGATGCGTCGTGTCAGTGGCGTCGAGGGCATGGGGGTAATTACTACCTGTGTCTGCAATTACCCGCAAATGCGGGGGAAATAGGCGTCAATCGGCCAAGCGAACCGACAGCGAATACATGAGCGGGATCTCGGGTCGTCCGGCCGGGACTCCCCAACGCTTGCCGCCGAGTTCAGCCATCTCCTCGAATCCTTGCCAACCGTTGGCGTACGGGTACTCGTCGAAGGACTCGAGCGTCAATCCGGCGCGCCGCAAAGCTCCTAGAACCTCGGAAATGGACCAGTTGAATTCACATGAGGGGAAAGGATTTTCGAAGTTCTCGACTCCGTTTCCCTCAGCGCCTGGCAAGACGAGATCGGCCGAATCTGCCACGTAGTCGCCCACGCCACGGGGTTCGGTCACGGGAGTCCCGCCTCCGTACGGGTATGTCAGCGACCACTTCTCGTCGAAACACATGGCAAACGGATGAAACTCCACCAGAACGAATCGACCGTTCGGCGCCAGAACACCGGCAATCCCCTCGGCGCACTCGTCGAGATCGGGTAACCAGATCACCGTTCCGTACGAAGAAAAGACTCGGTCGAACTTTCTCTGGCCAGCGGCAGCAGCGCGGAGCCACGCAGATACATCGGCACGCTCGAAATCGGCGGCAATATCGGATTCCGCGGACAAGGTTCGGGCGAAGTCGATCGCGGAATCCGCGATGTCGACGCCGGTCACCGCGGCACCGAGAGCGGCCAAACTCAACGAATCCTGACCGGAATTGCACTGCAGATGAAGAATCGAGGAGCCGTCGATCTCGCCGAGCAGCGCCAGTTCTTCCGGATACAAGGTCGACCCGCCGTTGCGAAAGAACTGTGCCTGGTCTCCTTTGTGACTGTTGTGAGCGACGGTCGCCGCATTCCACGACAACCGATTCATCTCCGCTGCATCCATCACTACTGCATCCACCTCTACTGCATCCACTTCTCGACCCACAACAAGTCCGCCCGAGTTCACCACGTCCCCGGTCACGTCGGCAATCGATTTACTGGGCTGGAAACCTATCCGAACGAAGATGCAACAGGTTACAGTTTTTCGACGGACCATCGAAGGAGAACCAGTGCGCTACGGACTCAGCCTGTTCACCAGTGATCGCGGCATCCGCCCTGCCGATGCAGCAAAGGCGGCGGAGGCGAATGGATTCGACGCCTTTTACGTTCCGGAGCACACTCACATCCCCGTATCTAGGGATTCCGATCACCCCGGAACCCAGTCGGCAGAATTGCCCGACGACCGTTACATGCGCACACTCGACCCCTGGGTTGCCCTCGGCACCGCCGCGTCGGTCACGAGCACCATCCGATTGGGCACCTCGGTGGCACTCCCCCTCGAGCACGATCCGATCACTCTCGCGAAAACCATCGCATCGCTGGACCATCTTTCCGACGGACGCGTGGTTTTCGGAGTCGGATTCGGCTGGAATGCAGAGGAACTCGCCGACCACGGCGTACCGCCCAACAAACGCCGGACCGCACTCCGGGAGTATCTCGAAGCCATGGGTGAACTGTGGTCGAAGGAAGAAGCTTCGTACGACGGCCAATTCGTGAAGTACGGGCCTAGTTGGGCCTGGCCCAAGCCCGTTCAGAAGCCCCGTCCTCCCATCCTCTTGGGCGGCGGCGGCAACGAGAAGACTTTCAAGTGGATCGCAAAGTCTGCCGACGGGTGGATCACCACACCCATCGAGCAGGAGATCGACGGAAACGTGGAACTGCTCCGAAAGATCTGGGCCGAAGCAGGTAGAGTCGGCGAGCCTGAAATAACCGTCCTGGCAGGCAAACCCGATCCGGAGAAGCTCGCCCACTGGGAAGACATCGGTGTCACCGAAGCAATGTTCGGCACTCCGGACAAGAGCCCCGACGAGGTTGTCGGATACATGGAACGTCTGGCAGCCAAGCTCGGACGGTGAGGTCCGCCACAGCATCTTGACCTCAACTGCACTCGAGGTTTTAACGTCGGTATTGCACAAGACAGTGCAACGGCAGCAAAACCCGAGACAGAAGAGGGGCGAGGAGTGACCACAAAACTGGTTGGCACCCAATCTGTTTCGGACGACTCTGTTGATGCGGAGCCGTCCATCCGAAACTCCTTCGTCGAGGCGTTCCGGAACCATCCCGCCGGCGTCTCGATCATCACCGCAACGGGCGATGACGGCCCGGCCGGCATCACGTCGTCGTCGGTGATCTCGATCAGCGCCGATCCTGCAGTTCTGGCGTTTTCACTGCAGTCGTTGCGAGGCTCTGCGAGCGTCATCGCTTCCGCCCGCAGTTTTGTTGTTCACCTGGCAAATTCGGCGAACGAACGACTGGCTTCCACGTTCGCAACCCGCGGCGCTGTGCGCTTCGGAGACGATATGCCCTGGTCGTTTCTCTCGACGGGTGAACCGTTCCTACATGGGACAGGCCACGCCCTGCGTGCGGTTCCCTTGAATGCCACTACATGTGGCGCCGCAGTGATCGTCACTGCACGCGTCGTCGACGTCATCGATCCGCAGCACATGTCAGCGCCGCTCGTCTATCACAATCGAACCTATCGGAATCTCTCGACTCACAACATTTCCTCAAAGGAAGGCATGTCACATGACTGAATACGTTCTCCCCGAACTGGATTACGACTACGCCGCTCTCGAACCGCACATCTCCGGCGAGATCATGGAACTGCACCACAGCAAGCACCACGCCACGTACGTGGCGGGCGCCAACAGCGCAATCGAGCAGTTGGCTGCTGCGCGCGAAGACGGCACGATCACCGCGAAGGCGCCGCTGCTCAGCAAGAACCTCGCCTTCCACCTCGGCGGCCACACCAATCACTCCATCTTCTGGAAGAACCTCTCCCCCAACGGCGGTGAGCGGCCAGAGGGCGAGTTGGCAGCCGCAATCGACGAGCACTTCGGCACCTTCGACGCATTCGTCAACCACTTCTCCGCTGTAGCAACCACTTTGCAGGGGTCCGGCTGGGCGGTACTGGCCTACGACACGGTCGGGCAGCGCCTGGTCATCGAGCAGCTCACCGACCAGCAAGGCAACATCAGCATCGGTATCGTTCCGTTGCTCATGCTCGACATGTGGGAGCACGCTTTCTACCTGCAGTACAAGAACGTCAAGGCCGACTACGTGAAGGCCTACTGGAACGTCATCAACTGGGAAGACGTTGCACAGCGATACGCGACGGCCACAGCGGCGACGGGCTTGATCGTCCCCGCCTGATCGTCCCCACCCGATCACTGCCATATCACCCCGATCAGCCCAGCTCGGCACGGTGGCTCCGTTGCCGAGCTGGGTTTTTACACCCCCGAGATCGATGTATGTGAAGGCAGGTAACATACACCGAGCGCGGCTGACTCGGCCGTCCGCCGATTCGACTCCGAGGGGAACCAGTGCTCGATATCAGTGGTTTGATCGCGACGTGGCGTCCGACGCTGGACACCGCAGCACGCAATGCATGGGGACTCTCGTTCGGCGACGGTGTCGAGAAGACCGAACGCACCCCGTCCGTGCTGATAAGCGAAGGTCCACACCGCGATCTGTATCGCTTCGGCGCATTGTGGAGGCCAAGAGGTAATCCGGTTCTCCTCGTACCGCCCCTCGCGGTTTCAGCCGACTGTTACGACCTTCGTGCGGGCCAAAGCCTCGCCGCGCACCTACTGGATGGGGCGAACACGCCCTACCTCCTCGACTACGGGACCATGCGGTACTCCGACCGCGGGATGGGTTTCGAGGCCTGGGTCGACGACATCATCCCGGAAGCGATCCGTACGATCTCGGACCTACATGACGGCGCACCGGTTTCGCTGATCGGGTGGAGCCTCGGCGGGACCATGTCTCTGCTCACGGGCTCCGCTCACTCCGACCTGCCGATCGCATCGATCACGGCAATCGGAACGCCAATCGATTACACGAAGATTCCCGCTATCAGCCCCTTGAGGCTGATCGGCAAATACACGGGCGACACCCCACTCACGTCCGCGACCAATCTTGTCGGCGGACTACCTGCTCCACTCGTTCAGGCGAGTTACAAGGTGACGGCGTTGCAGCGCGAAGTTCTCAAGCCATGGTTCATCATGCGCAACCTCCACAACACCGAGACACTGGCTCGCATGGAATCGATAGACAAGTTCATGGCAGCCATGCCTGGATACCCTGGCAAGGCTTTTCAGCAGATCTGCGAACAACTCATGCTGGGCAACAATCTCTTCAACGACACCGTCACGCTTGCCGGACGCGAGATCAAACTGTCAGCTCTGAGCGTTCCCGTTCTCGCGGTCGGCGGCACCACTGACGTGATTGCACCCATCGCTTCGGTGGAAGCGATCACGTCGGTCCTCACCGGCGCGCCGTCGGTCCGGTTCGAGAAGGCGCCGGGAAGTCACCTCGGGCTCGTTGCCGGCCCCACCGCGAGAGACTCCACCTGGGCGCACATCGACGAATTCTTGAAAGAGAATGCACCGCAGTTGGTTTCGACCAGCTAAATCACGGCGTCGTGATGCCCGCGGCTACAGCTGCCTTGTGCCAATCCGGGAATTCACTCAGCAAACGGGTGTACAACTGGGCGTCGTCGACGGTGTCGATGTCGTCCAGCGCGAAGAATCCGGCATTGTCGACCACCCTGCCGTCGAGATCGTCGAGCTTCTCCAGCACTCCGTAGTTGGCCTTGCCGATTCCGACGAACTGCCAAAAGGCCGGGAGCCCAGACGCTTCGCGCATCAATTTCGTGATTTCCTTGCGCTCGCTGAAGCCTCCGTCGGTGAAGAACAGGACGAGCGTCGGCGCCGAACCACGTGTCAGGCCGGAGAGAATCTCAGTCATGATCGGCACTTCACGATTTGCGGCGCCGATCTTGTCGTAGTTGAATCCGCCGTGCGAGCCGCGCAAGTGCAGGTAGGTATCCGACCACTCTTCCGCGTCATGGACAGAGATCTCGGGAAGTTTGACGAAGCTGACTGCATACAAGTACGGCTCCAGCTTGCCGTCGTCATCGAGTTGGATCGCAACGGGAATCATGCGTTCGACAACACGATGCACCACTCTGGTGCGGTACTGCTTGGCCATACTTCCGGTTTTGTCGATCACCAGGACCACCCGTGCCCGAATTCCGTTGCCACCCTTGGTCAGCAGGACCTTGGCCACTTCGCGCTTTCGGAGGTCCAGCTTCTCCCGCTTCACCATGGAGAGTTTGGCTTCGTCGGGCACGGTCCGGATACCGCCTGTCGATTCAGCAGAGCCGGCGGGTCGAGCCGGCGGTTCCTCGTCGACCGAAACGCCGAATGCTGTTACCAGGTCCGCCAATCCGCTGTCCCAGCCAGCTGACACGTTTCGCAGCTTCCAGCCCGTGCCGCGGCGATAGATCTCGACGAGAACCGCTGCTCTCTCACTCGTCAACCCCAAAGCCTGAGCCACGATGGCGGTGGAACCAACCTGCTCCACCACGACCCCAAGGCCCCCGACAGCAGACAGGGTTCCGTTTGCCGCCGCATCAAGTGCCACGGCAACACTCAGCTGATGGATGTCAGCGGGCAACCTCGCAATGTCGATTTCGATGACGCCGCCGGACTCCAAGCGCACCGCGCCTTCGGGTGAGACCGGCTGATTGAAGAAGACAAAATCTGCGTCGTCCCGTACTTTGTTCCGTTCGTCGAGCTGGAACACCATCAGGTCTACCGTGCCCGGGGCGCTACCGTTCACCGCCACCTTCAGCGAAGTTCCCTCAACGACTGTGTTCGCTCCACGCGCCAGCTCCATACCGGAAGATTAGCTGGCCACCAAAGAATCCACGGCCCCGCGGTCGGAAGAATCACAGCACACTTTCAGCAATCGCGAGGATTCTCGAGGCAGACTGTTCGTGGACGATTTGTCGCACGCGGGACCAAGAGCCTGAACATCGACAGAATCCTAGGGTCGATCAGGAGGTCAAAAATGCCGCACGGCCAGGCGCGCACCATCCCGATGTTGCCACTCTTGCCACCTCTGACGAATTTCGACGACGCAAGTCGCTCGGTCGTGTCCTACCTCGACGAATATCTTCCGCTGGCACTGTGGTCGATCACGCGGTTCGACGGGTCCAATCAAATCTTTCTCACCGTCTCACCCAACCCACTTCACATCGAAGTCGGCGAGACCCGGGCTTGGCCAAACACCATGTGCAGCGAGGTGGTACTCGGAAATGCGCCGCCAGTCTCATCGAATCGCGCGCTCGTGCGCGCACTGTCCCGCGATGGCAGGTGGGAAGGCATTGGCGCATACGTCAGCATCCCAATCCTCCACAACGACGGCAGTCTCTTCGGCACTCTGTGTGGCGCCGACCCGAGTGCGGGCGACTCCGCACTCGAGGACAACCTAGCCCTCCTCAATCTCCTGTGCCGACTTCTCGGAACCATTCTCGATGTCGACTATCAGCGCGCGCAGTCAGTCCGACTGGCCGAAACTGCGCAACTCGATGCCGAGACCGACCCGTTGACAGGTCTTCTCAATCGGCGCGGGTGGAATCGCATCCTCGAGGCCGAGCAAACTCGGTACCGCCAATTCGCCGATCCGGGAGCTATCATCATCGTCGATCTGGACGGCATGAAGACCATCAACGACGAACTCGGCCACGCCGCGGGCGACGAATACGTTCAAAGGGCCGGCAAGATCTTGGCAGCGTGCGCGCACCCTGGTGCGGTGGTTTCACGGTTGGGCGGAGACGAGTTCGGAATCGCTCTGCCCGATACACAGCCGCGCGCCGTCGACTACCTGCTCGAGTGTTTGGAGAAGGCGTTCCGGAATGCCGACGTCTGTTGTTCGATCGGTCGAGCCGACTTTTCCATGACCCAAAGCCTTTCCGAGACTTGGGATACGGCCGATGCGGAGATGTACCGCCACAAGCGCTCGAAGCACTGATTCGACTCCTCCACGGCCGGTTGGCACCGCATCGGAGGATCCCTTCGATGCGGTGCTCGGTCCGTGTTCTGTTGTCGCCAAAGAGGTTTGACCTCTCAGGTTTTGAAGGTGGTGTTCGCCGGCCTGGGTTGCTGTCCGGGGTCGATCGAGGGCGGCGGGATGAACCAGGGTTTGTTGTCGACTCCGATTCGGATTTCCCATTTCCCGACGAACCCTGATTTTCGGTGCATCAGCCGGTGGTGTGAACGGCACAGCAGGACCAGGTTGTTCATCACCGTCGGGCCGCCGTTGGCCCAGTGCCGGATATGGTGCGCATCAGTCCACGCCGGCACGCACGTGCAGCCCGGGAAGGCGCAGCCCTTGTCTCGGGCGATCAACGCGACGCGTTGTTCGGCGTTGACCAACCTCTTTCCTGGTTTCGCATCGAGCGGTGCGCCGTGATCGTCGAGCAGAACGGTGGAGAGGAAGCAGTCGCAGCCGAGAAGTCGGGTCTGTGACACGGACAGTGGCCCGAGCCAGGGCATGTGCCCGACATCAAGATCCGACAAGTCCAGATCGGGTGAGCCTTCGTCGTCCACATCAGAAGGCGACGCGGCGCAATCCCGATGCTCAGCGAGATCACGAGCATTGATGTGCACGTTCACGTGTGGACGCTGACCACCGTCGGTTCCGGTCTTGGCGCAATCGAGGTACCGGCGGATCAGTTCGGTGAACCCGTCCGCCGTCCGCTTCGCCGCCGACCGAGCATCCGGCGTCCCATCCGGTGCCGGGGTCGGCATCGTCAGATTCGACAACGCCGACAACAACATTTCACCGGTCAGGGCATCGAAATCACCGCGCACCACCACTCGACCGTTCAAGGTCGACGCGATCCGCAACTCGTTGAGATCGACATCCTCGGCGGGCGGGATCTCATCCGATTCGAACAACCTCTCCAACGTCGCGATCACGTTCCGTACTTTCGTCGTCGTCGCCTCAACTCCGGAAGCAGCCGCCAACAGTAGGTCGATACAGCGAGGGAGCGCGGCGTCTGGCATCCCCTTCGGTGGTGATTCACAGAACGCCACGATCAACACGGCATGATCGAACGAGCAATCCCCGCCATCGAACCGAGCAGCCACCGCAGGAAACGGCCGCAACGCCGCACCCAACGCGGCGATCTTCTTCCCGTCCCGAACCTGCAGCATCGTGTTCGCCGCCAACCACGCACCCACACCGCGACTGGCAATCACCTGATCATCCGGGCGCAACGACAACTCGTCCACCACCGCCACCCGCACAGCCTCGAGACGAAGAATCTCCGCACTCGCCTCGACAGCAGCAGCACGCAACTCAGAAGCCGTCAACTGCCACAGGCGTCCGCGCAACCCCACCGCAGAACCAGACACCACATCCGACAACAGAACACTCATTGAATCCCCCGATCCCCACCCCCAACAATACTCGAACACGTGTTCGAGTCAATACCTTGCTACCAGCACAAATGAGAGCAGGGAATAGTTCGACGGTCGCACGCGTATTATTTGAGTAAGCAATACTTGCGGTCGCAAATAAATGGAGGGCGTCACCGATGACAACTGATGAACACGTACGTGGTCGTGTGTGGCGCGACCTCGTCGTCTCCCACAGCGTCATCCTCGGCAAGATGGAGGCGGACCTTCGAACCACCACCGGACTCACCCTTGGCCAGTACGACGTTCTGCTCCGACTGCACGAAGCTCCGGGAAACACGATCCGAATGGGCGATCTGGCCGAACTGGTCCTGGTCACCACCAGTGGCGTGACGCGCGTCGTCGATCGATTGGTCGAGGCCGGATTAGTGGAGCGTGTTAGACCGGACAACGATCGACGCGTCGTGACGGTATCGATGACGCCTGCGGGCAAGAAGACGCTTCGAAAAGCGTCCGCCATACACACGCGAGGGATCGCCGAATACTTCTCCGATCTCATTGAAACCGAGGAGCTTCCGGTACTCGAACGCTTCTTCTCCCGACTTGCCACACATCACACGAATCAAGGCGGCGCATGCGATGCGCACGTAGAACAACTCTCCATCACCCCCACGAACAGATAGCGAGAAACAACATGGCTTTCGAATTGGGCGTCTACCATTTCGGTGAACTCACCCCAGATCCCACTACCGGCGCGATGATGAATCCCGGTGTCCACCTTCGTCATTTGGTGGAGCAGGCAACCGTTGCCGATCAGGTTGGACTCGATGTCTTCGGCGTCGGCGAGCACCATCGCACCGACTTCGCAGTCTCAGCCCCTGCAGTTGTGCTCGCGGCAATGACTCAGGCTACCGACAACATCAAGCTGTCCAGCGCCGTAACCGTACTCAGTTCCGATGATCCCGTACGTGTGTTCCAACAGTTCGCGACAGTCGACCTGCTTTCCGAAGGCCGTGCCGAGATCATTGCCGGCCGAGGTTCGTACACGGAGTCATTTCCGCTCTTCGGGTACGACTTGTCCCAGTACAACGAACTCTTCGCCGAAAAGCTTGATCTACTACTGAAACTGCGCGACGAGAACCCGATCAACTGGGAAGGACAACTTCGCCCACCACTGATCGACGGTGACGTGACGCCCCGCCCGGACCGTCAGATTCCGGTGTGGATCGCAGTCGGAGGTACTCCGGCCTCTGTCGTCCGTGCCGCGAAACTGGGCCTGCCCCTCTCACTGGCCATCATCGGTGGAAGTTACCAACAGTTCGAACCGTTCGTCGATCTGTACCGCAGGGCTGCAGCGGAGTTCGGACACGATCCGAAGAAACTGGCTGTCTCGATTGCTTCGCCAGGATTTGTCGATACCTCGAAGCAAACAGCACTCGACACGTCGTACCCGTACTTCCAGGCCGGGTGGATGCAGAATCATCATCAGCGCGGAAACGGAGTTCCCATGCCGCGCAGGGCATATGAAGCGCAGGCAACCACCGCGGGTGCGTTCTTCCTCGGCGGCCCGCAGGAAATCATCGACAAGACGATGGCGCAGTACGAACTGTTCCATCATGACCGCATCATGATCCAGATGGGGTTCGGCAACGTGCCACAGAAGGACATGCTGCGTGCGATCGAGATCCTCGGCACCGAAGTAGCCCCCGTTGTGCGTAAGGAAATCGAATCGCTGAAGTCGTCCCAAGAATAGGAGTTTCGATGAGCACACCGCTCAAAATTGTTGCCGTTGTCGGCAACCTCCAAAAACCCTCCAAGACTCGTGCCCTCGTCGACCTGATCGTCGAAACCTTGGGAGACTTCGAGCAGATCGACACACGAGTTTTCGAGATCGTGGATCTGCTTCCAGGTCTTGCATCTGCTCTGGATCGCGATCACGTCGACTCAGTGACCGTCGAAGCGCTGGCAGCAGTCGAGTCCGCCGATATCGTCATCGCGGCGTCACCGGTGTTCCGCGGCTCGTACACGGGAATGTTCAAGCATTTTTTCGATCTCGTCGACCAGTACGCGCTTGCCAACACTCCGGTGATTCTTGCCGCTACAGGTGGTAGCGACCGCCATGCTCTCGTGTTGGATCATGCCCTGCGGCCACTGTTCGCTTTCTTCCAAGCGCTGACCGCTCCGGTCGGAATCTATCTCAGCTCAGGTGATTTCGACGGAACGACCATCCTCAATCCCGAGGTATTCGAACGTATCGAGATGGCAGCAAAGGACGTCCTGCCGGTAGCGAGGATGCTCGCGGAGCGGCATCGAGTTGCGCTGACGTGAACGCCCCTCGTCTGCACAACAATGACCCGGAACCACCACCAGCGGTCACGACTGGCAATGCGGCTGATCCAGCACACTTACGCCGCTGATCCACATCGCATCACCGAACACCGTTTTTCAGTGATTCTTCAGCTCCATCGCAGTAGCGTCGAAAGGGCCACCTCATGTCAGGAGCCCCATGACCACCCCGGATCAACCCACTGTCCAGCAATCCGTTCCTCAGCACCCGATTCGACCACCCGTCAATGCGGGCTGGGCAGTGGTCTCGCTGCTGTTCTTCTGGCCGCTTTCCTTCTCCGCTTTCACGCACGCCTTCAACGTGTATCCGCTGTGGGCTGACGGCGATGTGGCCGGGTCGCGGTATGCGTCCGATCGAGTGAAACGGCTCGGTCAGATCTCGCTGTGGATCGCAGGCGGGCTACTACTCCTGGTCTGCATCCTGTACGCGATTGCGGCAATCGTGTGGTTCGCCAACGGTGGCCACGATTACGGTCCGCGGCGTATGCGCTGAACAACCACCCTGGACAACCACACCACCAGGACATCACCTCATCAATCGATCGATGAACTCCATGGTCTGGTCCATCGAAGCGACCGTCGTTGACCGTGGCTGATTCCGGCGAGTTCTTGATACTCGAACTGCGTTCCTCGCGAACGCATGTCGAGCAGTTGCGCCCAGGTAAGGGCGACAGGAACCGTTGTGTCCGACACGCTCTGCACCACGCGCAGTGGACGGTCGTAGCCGTCGACCGGCACCTGCATCATCTCGCGGAACAGGTCGTACATGCGCGGCGTCCATACCGACCGAGAAAACAACGAGCTCAACTGGATTCGTTCGGCTCGAATGTGTCGGCCGAGATCTCCGGCGCACAGTGTCCGAGCCTTTTCCATCCACTCGATCCCCTGCGGCGAGAGAACCTCGCGAATGTTCTCTTCGGGTCGTTGATCGTCGATCCCGGCCAGAACGTACAGCGCGTATCCCACCAGCCCGGTGATGCCGATGTCGGGAAACAGCGGTCCGCCCAACGGAAACAGCCCTTCCATGTGTGTGGGGCCGGCAACAACGACCGAGCCGCGGAAATCCAATTCCGGTGCACGAGTGGTGGCCTCGTGTCCCGCGAAGTACGCCGCATGACCACCTTCGGACAAACCCGCAACCATCCACCGCGGACTCAGCACATTGCCGTACAACTCGTGCGCAGCCCGCACGATGTCGACCGCATTCGCGCCAGCGGCATGTCCGTCGAGATAGGCCAGCACCCCGTCGGTACCAAGTCCCGAGTAGTCGGTAGCGACCACCGCGTATCCCTCTTCCAACCAGCGTTCGATCGGTTCGATCTCGCCCGGACCGAATCCGGTCGACGAGGGTGCACACTGATCCGCACTGCCCAAAGTTCCGTGGGCATAGGAGATGACGGGCCAACCGCCCGCCGGTGGGGCGCCTTCCGGCAGAAACACGGACCCTGACGACTCTCCCCATCTGTCAGCGGTACGCAGAGTTCGATAGACGACCCGCTGCGTCTCACCGGCGCCGACCGGAAACACTGCGGCCGAGAGTTCGCCATAGGACTCCAGCGCGCCCGCGACTTCCGGTTCGTCCGCCGTCGCCACTGCAACACCTGACCCCCACCCGAGACCCGACAACAGAATGCTCGCCACCACGGCCGCAACAGAGGTTCTACCCGAACGACTCACCACGCCAACCCCTCCCGACCTATGCAGAGCATGATGTCGATATGCAGATCATCATCACCGGTCACAGCCTGCCCGGACGTGAGTGTTCCGAAACCGCAACCTTCGAAGAGCGCAGCAACATCCACGTCGGCGTTCAGCGCCGAGGCAAGCCACACGAAATCCTCGACCTCGTACCGGGAGATACCGAGACAGTGCGATGGGAACTGACAGCGAGTCTGGAGCGAAAGTCCGGTGCCTGGGACTTACTCGGTCCATACATCCAGGGTCCACCTCGCGGACGCTTCATCTACCTGTCCTGGGTGACGGTATCCGATGACCAGACGTTCGAGATGTTTCGGCGCGCAAAGCTGATGCTCGACGCGATCCCCGAGCACATCGCCGAGGAGGCCGACGCTTCCGGCATGCTCCACGGAGACCTCGGCCTCACCGACGCCGCAGGTAAACCACTGTGTGCGGCTATCCGACCGCCGACGATCACATGGTCATCCTCGCCTTACTGAGCATCGTTCAGTAGTGTGGAGATCGAACACTTAGCCTGCCCGGTGGCCCCACACGATCGATACGGAGTCCGAACTGATGAGCACCGAACACCTCGATGTCCTGATCGTCGGCGCCGGCTTGTCCGGCATCGGTGCTGCGTATCGACTCCAGACCGAGCTTCCCGGCAAGTCGTACGCAATCCTCGAGGCCCGCGCGAACAGTGGCGGAACCTGGGACCTCTTCAAATACCCTGGCATCCGGTCGGATTCCGACATGTTCACGCTCGGCTACCCGTTTCGGCCGTGGACAGATACCAAAGCAATCGCCGACGGTGATTCGATCCTCCGGTACGTGCGCGACACCGCGCGAGAGAACGGGATCGACAAGAAGATTCGGTACAACCGGAAGGTGACGGCCGCATCATGGTCGTCAGCTGACTCGACGTGGACGGTCACTGTCACGACCGGTGACGAAGATGAAACCCTGACCTGCAACTTCCTCTATCTGTGCAGTGGTTACTACAGCTACGAAGGCGGATACACCCCCGACTTCCCTGGACGTGAATCATTCAGCGGCGACGTAGTGCACCCGCAGTTCTGGCCCGAGGATCTCGATTACTCCGACAAGAAGATCGTTGTGATCGGAAGCGGCGCCACCGCAGTCACTTTGGTCCCCACGATGTCGCGCGACGCGAGCCATGTCACCATGCTCCAGCGATCACCGACATACATTCTGGCTCTGCCGTCCAGCGACAAGGTATCGGACACCATCCGCGCAGTATTGCCGAATCAACTCGCGCACAGCATCGCTCGATGGAAGAGCATCGTAGTGAACCTGAGTTTCTACCAACTGTGCCGGCGCAGTCCTGCGCGCGCAAAGCGGTTGCTGAACCTCGCGATCAGTCGCCAACTCCCGGAAGAGATCCCACTCGATCCTCACTTCACACCCACCTACGATCCCTGGGATCAACGCTTGTGCGTCGTACCGGACGGCGATTTGTTCAAAGCCCTCCGATCCGGCAAGGCCTCGATCGAGACCGATCGCATCGACACTTTCACCGAGACCGGAATTCGTCTCGCGCCAGGTCGCGAACTCGAAGCTGACATCATCGTCACTGCAACAGGATTGAAGATGGAAGCGTGCGGCGGGATGTCGATCGAAGTGGACGGCGAACCCGTCACCCTCGGTGATCGTTACGTCTACAAGGGCATGATGATCAGCGACGTACCGAACTTCGCGATGTGCGTCGGCTACACCAACGCCTCGTGGACTCTGCGAGCAGATCTCACGTCGATGTACGTCTGCCGACTGCTGACGGAGATGGACAAGCGCGGCTATTCGAAGTGCGTGCCGCACGCGAGCGAAGAGATGGACCAGCGGCCGATCCTGGACCTGGCGTCGGGGTACGTCATGCGTGCTGTGGAACAGTTCCCGAAGCAGGGATCGAAGTCACCGTGGAACATGCGTCAGAACTACATCCTTGATCGTCTTCACTCGACGTTCGGGAGCATCAACGACCACATGACGTTCTCGAAGGCGCCAGCTCGACATTCGACACCGGTACCGAGCAAGAGTTGAGCGGACCACGAACAACCAGGTAGAGCAATCGGGCGAAGCCACCAATCGATCCGACGACAAAGAACACACCCGAACCTGCGACTACTGCACAGAGCGCACCGAGAACGATGATCGCCGACGCCTCTACCATTCGACCGGCGGACTCCGATCCGAGAACGTGTATTTCATCAACTCCTTCGTCCATAAAACTATTTTCAGCCAACCGTCCAGCCGGTTTGTAGGGACTTTAGTCGCGAGTCGGATCAAAATGGACTCATCATTGCAGGTCAAGCGTTCAGTTGGCCATTCCGGCCGGATGATCTCCAGTCCGTTCCGTTGTGATGGTCGGCAACAGAGTGCTGGTCGAATACATGGACGATTCACGAATCGAAACGGTCGTATCAAATCTCCGTGCCTCTCCACCCACTCTTACGCAGGGTGTGGCCCAGCAGCGTGACCACCAGTGAAAACATCGGCAGGGCAATGATCACCCTCGCGGCAAACACCCCCGATCTTCCCGGCCGCGTCCTTCGCAGCGACAAGATCAACGAACTCGCGCAGGCCTGACAGCTTGACCTCGAAAGACGAAACCGCGGGCGACGAGTTCCAACGCCACGGTCACCGAGCAAGTTTGTGCCAACAACAACCCTGCCAATACAAGAATTTGCACAGCACCGGCCTGAACGGCCGATCCCGTCGCGAGCAACACACCGACAAAGGCTCCGGGCAATGTCACGAGGCCGACGGTGCGCGTCTGGTCGACTCCAGGCAGCAGAGCATCGGAGGCAGCGGTGCGGGCTACCTCCCACCGCGCATCTCGTTGGGAAAATCCAAGGCTCAGTGCTGCTTCCACTTCCCCGTACCGGTCGTCGACGGCGTCGAGTCCGCGTTTGGCTGCCATCGATGTTGCAGTCATCGCGCCACCCAGAACAATGCCGCCGATCGGCACCAGAGCGACGCCTTGCAGCGGAACCACTCCGGACAGCAGCATCAGTGGCAGAACCACACCGATTCCCGACGCCAACGCGATGGTCAGCCAAACTCCGGACGTCCCCGCGTTCGAGCGTCGTGCCGCGGTGAAAGACGCTGCAACGAACATGCCGACGAGCACGAGGAGCGCCGACCAGATGTGGGCCAAGGCGGCGGCAAGGATCAACGAAATCGCAGCCAGCTGAAGAGCGCCACGAGCGAGGGCACCGGGGACCACCCGAACGCTACCGAGATAGGTGAATCGGTAGACGAGCGTGGCGACAAGTGCCATGACGATGCAGAGCACAGCCAGACGGATGCCGGAGTCGGCTATCGAAAGGCTCATGGGTCTCAGTGTTCCCTACGAGCCGAGTCCGATCCGAATTCGAGAACCGCTCAGAACACCCAACCGCGAAGGGCGACGAATCGCAGGCCACCGACAATTCCGCTCACGGCGATCACAAGCCCGGCTTGAAGAAGCCCGTCGGCGCCTGGGAGAAGGAAGCCGAGCGCACTGATGGCGGCAGAACTGGCGATCAACCCGACCAGTGCGAGTCCACCGCCTTCCCACTGCGCGGTGAACCAGTTGACGCGATCCGCGGCGTGGAAGGTGAGCCGGCGATGCAGCTCATTGGCCAGAATGGTGCTCAAGACCGCACCAACTGCGTTGGCGACCAGCGCTCCGTCACCGCGCAGCGCCAGAAAAGCGGCAAAGTACAAGATGTTGCTGGCTCCGCCGACGAGGGCAAAACGAACGAGCTGAGCAAAGGCGCCGTCGCCGGCAAGGGCGCGAAGCCTCGTTGCCGCGAAACCTGCACTCCGCGTACCCACCATCGAGATCGGATTGCTCCCGACCCAGATGTCAGACGTGCTCATATCGGCTTCTCTCATACGGACAATCGGAACCACACGTTCCGCTTAGTAATATAGCACTAACGGAATCGATCATTCCGCTTAGTGCCGTAGACTGTGAGGATGCCGACAACACACCCCGACGCTTCTCATGCGGGGACCTCGGCCGACTGCTCACAGCCGCGCCTTCGGTCCGACGCCAAGGCCAACCTCGAGCGCATCCTCAACTCCGCTCGCGAGGTGTTCGCTGCCCAAGGACTCGACGCCACGCTGGCGGACGTCGCGAAGCACGCCGGCGTCGGCGTCGGCACCGTCTATCGCCGGTTCGCCAGCAAGGACGAACTGATCCAGGCACTGTTCGACACGCGGTGTTCCGAGATCGAAACGATCGCCGCCACCGCCCGAGAGATGCCCGACGCCTGGGAAGGTCTTGTCTACTTTCTCGACGTGATCTCTCTGCGCATGGCAGACAACCGCGGATTCGGCGATCTCCTGATGGACGGACGCTTCACGTCCGACACCTTCGCTCGCGCGCGCGCCGGGATCGCTCGACACACTGCGGTACTTGTCAATCGAGCCAAGGAACAGGGCACCCTGCGCAGCGACTTCGAAGTCAACGACATTCCGCTTCTCATGCAGGTCGTCAAGATGGCCCAGAAGTTCGGTGGCGACGAGGCCCCTCAGGCTTACCGCCGCGCACTCGGGTTCATGATCGACGGACTCTGCGCGTCCCGCACCGACCATCGGGAACTGCCCGTGCCGGCGCTGTCCTCCGAGCAACTCGATCACGTCCTTCATCGGTTTCAGGCAACGCCCGGGAAGAACTGCTGAGTCGATTTCGGGGTCGACGCCATTGCGGCGTCGACCCCGAAATTTGCTGTCAGTGGGCGATTACCGGTTCACCTTCCGGCGAATCCGGAAGCAGTCCACTCCGAAGAACCAGTCCGGTCAAGACCGCACCGACCGCGAATATGCCTGCGGCCCAATAGAACGTCGTGGTGTAACTCTCGACGGCGGCCTGCGCCTGAGTCAGCGGATTCATCTCGCGGCCCACCAGGTAGTTGGTAGAAGCCGAGGCGGCAATCGTGCTGAGCAGTGCAGTTCCGATCGAGCCGCCCACCTGCTGCATCGTGTTGACCGTGGCAGATGCGACGCCGGCATCTTCGTGATGCACGCCTGAAGTTGCTCCCTGCATCGACGGGGCGAAAATGCTGCCCATGCCGAGTCCGGTGACGACGAGCCCCGGCAGAATGTGTACTGCATAGGTGCTGTCCACGGAAATCTGGGCCAGCAGCGTCATTCCGATCGCCGCGATGACCATTCCGCTCACGATCAGCACTCGCGGACCGACGCGCGGCAGCAAAACCGCTGTCGAAAGCGTTGCCGCTGTCACGATTCCGAACACCATCGGCATGAATGCGAGGCCGGTCATGATCGGGCTGTACCCGAGGATCAGCTGCATGTAGTACGTCAGGAACAGGAAGACTGCGAACATGCCTGCGCCGGAAAGGAAGATCGCCAGGTACGAGCCAGCCCGGATTCGGTCGAGGACCACCCGCAGCGGAAGAAGTGGGTGCTCGGACTTGGTCTGCCAGTAGATGAACGCCGCCATGAACACGACGCCGGCAACGAGCCACGAGATAGTGGGAGTTGCACTCCACCCGTCCGACTCGGCCTTCGAGAATCCGAAGACGATGCTGAACAAGCTGATCGACACCAGGATCGTTCCGGGGATGTCGAGTTTGGGTCGCGAGTCACTGGTGTGCGGCGCGAGCAACAGGACTGCTCCGACCAGAGCGATCGCCGCGAAGAAGAGATTCACGAAGAGGCACCAGCGCCAGTCGACCCACTCGGTGAGTGCGCCGCCGAGCAGCAGTCCGATGGCGCCACCACCGCCGGCAACGGCACCGAAGATACCGAACGCCTTGGCACGCTCACCTGGATCCGTGAATGTCACTGACAGCAGCGACAGGGCTGCCGGGGCAAGGAGCGCACCGAATACGCCTTGGCCGGCACGAGCGGCAACAAGCATTTCGAAGTTGACGGCTGCGCCACCGATGGCGGAAGCGACTGCGAAGCCGATCAGGCCGACGATGAAAGTTCGCCTGCGCCCGAACAAGTCGCTCAATCGACCGCCGAGTAGCAGCAAACTGCCGAACGCCAATGCGTATGCCGTGATGATCCACTGGCGGTCCGAATCACCGAACTCCAGTGAGCGTTGCGCAGCAGGCAGCGCGATGTTGACGATGGTGGCATCCAAGACCACCATCAGCTGCGCAATTCCCAGAACCGCGAGAACCAGCCACCGCTTTGCGTGGTTGTCCCCTGAAGGCGCTGAGGACTGCTCGAATTCAGTCCGTTCAGCAATGTCTGACATAGTCCCTCGCCCAACCTATGCGGAGATGGCTTCTCCGGTTAGCAAAAACGCTACACCAAAACGGAGAGGCTGTCTCCACTTGGCGGGTAGAGTGGGGACATGAGTACCGCAATGGAGCGCCCCCTTCGCGCCGATGCTGCACGTAATCGGCAGTTGATCATCGACGCCGCACGTGAATTGTTCGCCGAAGAAGGGATCGACGTCACACTCGACGACGTCGCCCGGCGCGCGGGGGTCGGCGTCGGAACGGTCTATCGGCGGTTCGCCAGCAAAGAAGAATTGATCGACGGAGTCTTCCAGCAGAACTTCGCCGACATGGCAGCGGCCGCGGACGCGTCACTTGCCAATCCGGATCCGTGGGACGGACTTGTCACCTTTGCCGAATTCGCCTGCAGCCGTATGTCGGTCAACCGCGGACTCAAAGACGTCCTGAACGGAACCGACGAGGGATGCGAGCAAGTCGCATGCCAACGATCCATCATCGAACCGTCGGTCGAGAGGATCTTCTACCGGGCCCAGGAGGCCGGGATGCTGCGCACCGACGCCGTACCGACGGACCTGTTCGGCCTCATCTTCATGGTGGGCGCAGTCACCGAATTTGCTCAGCCCGTCAACCCGACCGTGTGGCGTCGATACCTCTCGGTAATGCTCGACGGCCTACGCACGGAGGGCTTGCACCGTGACGCACTGCCCCTTCCTCCACTGAGTTCGGAGGAATTGCACGAGGCCAAGCAATGCCTGAAAGACCGCCGCCGTTGAGCGGTTCGGTCAGATCCGCTCACGAGGAATGAAAATCCACATCACGATGTAGATCAGAAATTGCGGGCCGGGCAGCAGGCACGAGAGTACGAACAGCAAGCGGACAGTCGACGACTTCCAACCGAAGTACCGAGCGATTCCGGCGCACACCCCACCGAACATTGCTCCCGAGCGGGCGCGGGTGAGCTTGCGGGTATTCATCGGGGAGGTCATGTGTTGTTTCCTTTCAACGGAACTCGCGGTTCATCCGCGTCGACCTCCACTATCCGCTGCCGATCCACCTGTGCGCATCAGGCCATGGACCCATCTTTTCCGACGCGGTGTGTCCTCAGGTACGAGTCCGTCCCCGCGTCGGACTCAGGGTTCTCCCCCACACCCCGGCCTCGGACCTCAGCCTCGCACCTCAGCAGGGAAACATGCGTCGAAGCCGTTTCGGAGCCGCAAAAGGTTGCCAGTTGTCGACGTCCTGCGCCAGACGATCGGCAACGGTCCACAACGCCGACGGGTTGTGGGTCAACCCCATGTGACTGCCTTGCACCGCAATGCTTTCCGACAGGCCTGCCGAGGTTTCACAGCACGCTTGCCATGGAACGATACCGTCGTGCCTGGAGTAGACCGACGTGGCGGGAACAGAAATAGGCGATCCCTGTTCGGATTCGATGCCGTCTACCGGAGGCAGTATCGCGTGATTGCCGGACAAACGAGCGTAGAGAGATCCGACTCTCGTCTGCTCCAGACTGGTGAGACCGAAAGGACTTCCGAGTGTCACTACTTGACGCACCGAATCCGGCAGGTCCCTCGCCAGCTTTCGAGCGTAGATACCGCCCAGACTCCAGCCGATCACCGACACCTTCTGCTCGTATCGATCTGCTACCTCGGCCAATGCGGCAGGCAGTCCGTCGACCACCGTCGCCGTCGGACCGGTGTTCAGACCCAGATTCCAACCGTGAACCCGGTAGCCGAGAAAGCTCAAGTATGTCCTCAAGGCGAGAGTCGAAACGTCCGAAGTCAGCAATCCGGGGAGAACGAGGACCGGATGCCCGTCCCCACGCGGCGATCGAAGCAACCACGGAGCCGCGAGAAGCAGTGAAGCGATGTCGACCAGTCCGCGCGTCGGCTCGCTCAGACACATCGCCAAGGATGGTGGCCCCGGAACGAGTGGGTCGACTTCACGAATCAGCGTCGATCGCTGCGCCCAATCGAATTCGGTCTCCGCGAAATCGATCGCCGGGACTTCCGCAACTACGGACACCTGAACTCCTGTCGGCCGGTGCCCTCGTCGGGGCGTGTGGTGGGGCGGTTCCGCGAGCTGTGTGCTCAACCCGCGGAACCTTGTCCTCATCCACCACCGGTAGCGAACCAGGACCCGTTCTGCCCACAGATTCGTGACCAAAGGCCTCTCGACCACACGAACACTGTGTGATCCAGAACACTAGTTTTGGTTACGTTGCATCTACGTTGCGTAGATGTTTCGTCGCTACCAAGGAGAAGCTCGACAAGTCTTGTCAAGCACTGCGGCAGGCCGTTTCCTCCGGCAGAGCCGTCGGCGCTGCAGGTCCGAAGGGTCTGAGTGAAGTCACGCGGCCAATCGGTTTCGGCTCGATTGATCCCCTTTTCCAGTCGCTGCAACCAGCCTGGAAGCCATGATCGGTACAGACAGCGGTACCCAGATCCGACAGTTCGCATGCCGGATCTGTTTGTCGCGGCGTTTGTCGGCGCAGACATTCCCACCGATCCGCAAGACAGCTGTCAGCCTGAAGCCTCGAAAGTCCAGTTCCGGCAGTGGGTCAGGCGCCTACGGCGATGTGCCAGGCCTGGCGTCCCGGCGCGTGACTGATTTCCATTGGCGACCGGATCGGGGCAACGAGAACAGCAGCAGCACAACTACTCCAGCGAGCACGATACCGATCAGATTGACACCGAGCTGAGCCAGCGAACTCAGCACGACATTCCACTTACCTGCGAAGACCGCAACGACCGCCAATCCCGCAGCTGGCACCGTCGTCACCGAGATGAACACCCCCACCAGGACCGTAGAGGTAGAGGTGACCGTTGCCAGCATGCCAGCCGCTCCCGCCAGCAGTGCTACCACCAGTGAGAACGGCCCCACCTCGTAGATGAAGTCGAATGCGCGGGCGTTCTCGACATCGCCGATTCCGACCCAGCCCAGACGAATCCACAGCATGGTAGCCAGGCCGGTGAGGGCCATCGCGGCCGGAAACGAGATCGCGAGGGTACGAATCGAATTTCGCACGAGATCTTTGTCTCGACGTACCAGACCCACTGAAAGCGCTGCCAGCGGCCGGAACTCCGGCCCCACCACCATTGCACCGACCAGGGTCAGCGGCGACGCCGTGGCAACACCGACTGCCGAGAGCAAAAACGCGATCACCAGGAAGGCCAGGAACGCCGGAGTCAGTCGGGCACCTTCGCGCACCTGACCGAGCAACTGCTCCCACACCACTGTCTCGTCGGGTCTTCTCGGGGCCGCAGTGTCCGCCCGTTCTGCGGAGAAGGACAGCATGGTTCCCGCCGGCTCGAACGAAATACCGCCAGCCCTCACCAGGTCCAGAGCAGTCAACGCGGCAAGCACGTCGTTCGCGCATGCGCGGGCTACATCGGCCTCGATCACATCTCCCGGCGGATCGACAGCGGCTCTGAGTGCGAGTGTCACATGAGTAGCCCCAGGTTCGGCGGCCAACATGTTCAGCACATCTCCGGTCCGCTCACTCGGCGAGATGACACGCAAATGCAGCACAGTTCTGTCTCCTTCAGCCGGCGGTGGCCTCGGGTGCAGGCAGCATCGACGGCCGGTCTATCACCGGAAACCATAGCGGGCTCGGACATGTCTCAACACCGTGGATTCTCAGCGCTACGAGCCACACTCCCCCGGCGCACATACATCTACCGCACTGCGTTAGTCGCTAGGGCGCTCACGCAGCCGCGACGGTAGTCGGTCCAAGTTGATAGATCGCGTTATCGCGGAGGAGCGCCCACCACACGTTCAGTCTCCGCCTCCCAACGCAAGAACCGCCTGCGTATGACACTGCCCCTCGGCCCGTTTGCGGGTACAAAAAGCCTACGACTGAGCGTTGTGCCGGATACTGTGCTGCGCGGACAGATAGAAGGCCCGCAACAGCCTGCGGTCGTACCTGCGCGGCCGGCGCAGATTTCCACTGACTCGGCCCGAATCTCGCGGCACAGGCGCTAGACCCTGAGATGCCGGCCAATCTGTCTGCGCTTCCGAACGCAGACACGTCACCACCCGTGGCGGCGACATCTGCCCAGCCACCCGCACCAACTATACGTTTGCGGCCTCGACCGCGGCGTCGTCAATCCGAGAGGCGTTGTATGCCTTCTTGTTCCGGAACCACACTTCCGACTTCGTCCGGCCGAATTTTCGAAGTCCGTCAGGCGATTGATAGGTCGAGTCGTCGAGAACACCGGGCGGCCGTTCTCCTTCAGCCATGCGAACAGCAGCACAAAAAGAGCCATACCCGGCGTCCCCAGGCAGCCCCGAACCGACAAATGTTCGGCCAGTATCGCCCGGGAAAAACGGTAAGGAAATAACAACTGGCAGAAACAGGACCCGCGCAGTCGCTGAACTGCCGTTCGAGCTAGCGCTCAGTTCGAGCAACTCTCGGGTGGCAGATTTTCGGCGGCCCACGTTGTCAGTTCACTGAGAGCGGGGAGCAGCGCCTGCCCCGACGCTGTGAGTTCGTACTCCACGGCGATGGGCGGACCTGCATCGACGCTCCTCGTCACCAGGCCTGCCCCTGTCAACTCCGTCAGGCGTTCCGAGAGCACCGAATCACTGATCCCGCCCACCGCGCGCTTGAGTTCGGAGAATCCCGCCGGCCCGTTCAGCAGCGTGCCGAGAATGACGCCGTTCCACCGTTTGCCCAGGAAGCCGAACGCGCGGGCCAGAGCCCCGTCACATGCGCGGGGCTCGTGTCCCGCTTCGCTCTTGCTTGCCACCCCACCATCCTAGCCACAGTGCTAACGTATCCGTAGGCACTATTTTTTTACTAGCAACTAGCTTTACCGGGTGATGCTCGGTCGAGCTACCACGGAACGGAAACCCCCGATGTCTCTCGACGCAGCCACCCCATTCACCGCCCAGCAACTCGACGAAGCCGGCCGTGAACTCCTCTTCACTGCGGCTCGCACCGCCAACTCCTTCTCGAACGAACCTGTGACCGACGACGAACTGACTGCAATCTGGAAGCTCGCGAAGTGGGCACCGACCGCGGCCAACACCAATCCGCTACGTGTGCTGTTCGTCCGTACCGAGGAGGGCAAAGCACGCCTCGTCGAGCACATGGCAGACGGCAACAAAGCCAAGACCGAGGCTGCTCCTGCAGTTGCCGTTCTGGCGGTGGACACCGAGTTCTACAAGCACATCCCCAACCTGTTCCCCATTCGCCCGGAGATGAAGGACTACTTCGAATCCGACGAGGCCGCCGCCAGTTCGACGAGTCGGTTCAATGCCGCACTTCAGGCCGGCTACGTGATCCTCGCGATTCGCGCACAGGGTCTGGTCGCCGGCCCGATGGCCGGGTTCGACGCCGACGGCATCGACGGCGAATTCTTCACAGACGGACGTTTCAAGACGATCCTCGTGGTGAACATCGGCCATCCCGGTGAGAACCCCTGGTTCGATCGTCTGCCGCGCCTCTCCGATGAGGATGCGCTCAGCTGGGCCTGAGGCCAATTCGGACAAATCAAGCAATGCGGGAGAGTTCTGCGGAACTCTCCCGCTTTGCCATCTCCAGCGCGTTTCAACTCTGCTCGCAGTGGGTACATACCCGCGTCTCGCAAAATCTCACGTCCAGAACAACATCCGACACGCTGCAATCGGAATTAGTTGCAGTATCTCAGTTTTTGGACGACAGTCGAGGGAAACCCCTCGGCCTACGGAGGCTGCGGGGAAAGCCCTTGTGCGCCGGTCGGTGTCGAGGGAAGACGTTCGAGCGAGCAGAAGTCCGAAGAAAGTGGGTTCGGAAATATGGGCGCCCTATGGGATTTTGTCGTTGCACGACGACAACAATTGATGACCGACTCGTACCTACATGTTTCAGCAGTTATCCAGTCCGTGATCATCGCGACGATTGCCGCCGTGATCATCGGTATTCTCGTCTACCGGAGCCCGGCGGGATCCTCCATCGCTACGGCGTTGGCCAGCACGATCCTGACGGTTCCTTCATTCGCCCTCCTCGGACTGCTCATTCCGATTCTCGGTCTCGGCGTCGCTCCCACGATCACCGCGTTGATCTTGTATGCCCTGCTCCCGATCATTCGGAACACGATCATCGGTCTGGATGCAGTCAACCCGGCGATCACGGACGCAGCCCACGGTGTCGGAATGAATCGCATGCACGTACTGAGTCGAATCGAGCTACCGATCGCGTGGCCGTCGATCCTCACCGGCATGCGGGTCAGTACACAGATGCTCATGGGCATCCTCGCCATCGCGGCGTACGCCAAAGGTCCTGGTCTGGGAAACCTGATCTTCTCCGGACTCTCGCGTGTCGGTAGCCCGAATGCTGTTCCGCAAGCGCTGGTCGGCACCGTACTGATCGTCATTCTCGCTCTGATTCTCGACGGAATCTACGTCGTCATCGGTCGTCTCACTACTTCGAAGGGGCTGCAATGACTGAAACCATTCCGTCTGACGTATCCACAGATCAGAAGGTATCCGGGGTCGAGATCGTCCTGGAGTCCGTCACCAAGCGGTACCCGGGCCAGAAAGCTGCAGCGGTGGACAATGTTTCGCTGACTGTTCCGGCCGGTGAAATCGTGGTCTTCGTCGGACCTTCGGGTTGCGGCAAGACGACGACGATGCGCATGATCAACCGCCTGATCGAACCTACCTCCGGCAAGATCACCATCGACGGCAAGGACGCGCTGTCGATCGACCCGGACAAGCTCCGCCGTGGCATCGGGTACTCGATCCAGCAGGCAGGCTTGTTCCCGCACTTCACGATTGCGAAGAACGTCGCGACTGTCCCGGGTCTGATCGGTTGGGACAAGAAACGTATCGCAGCGCGCACCGACGAGATGCTCGACCTCGTAGGCCTCGATCCCGATACCTATCGCGACCGCTACCCTCGCCAATTGTCCGGCGGGCAGCAACAGCGTGTGGGCGTGGCGCGGGCGCTGGCTGCCGATCCTCCGGTGCTGTTGATGGACGAACCTTTCGGTGCCGTCGATCCGATCACCCGCGGCCTGCTCCAGGACGAACTGATGCGTCTGCAGTCGGAGTTGGGTAAGACCATTGTCTTCGTCACGCACGATTTCAACGAGGCAGTCAAACTCGGTGACCGTATTGCCGTGCTGGGCAATCAGTCCAGCATCATGCAGTACGACACTCCGGAAGCGATTCTCGCCAATCCCGCAAACGACATGGTCGCCGGATTTGTCGGGGCGGACGCCTCGCTCAAGCAGCTGACCCTGACACGCGTGCGCCAGATCAAACTCAAGCAGTGCCTCACCGCCCGCGAAACCGATTCGGTCGATGATTTGAGAACCGCACTCGCAGCGCGTAAGTGGAAGTGGGCCCTGATTCTCGATCAGCGCGGACGGCCGCTTCGCTGGGTCTCGCCCGGCCACCTCGCCCATGCGTCGACTCTTCGAGGTGTCGGTAACGAGATCGGCGAAGCCGTGTCCATCCAGTCCACCCTGCAGGATGCGTTGGAAGCTCTTCTCGCAGAGAGCAATGCGTCCACCGTGGTCACCGGACGGCGTGGCGAGTACGTCGGTCTCATCACCATCGACACACTGGTCAGCCATCTCTCCGAAATGCGCGAGGAGCATGCGCACGACCACGACGAAGAGCCAGACACCGAGAACGTCGAGGGTTGAACATGACTGCCACGACAGAGGAGCGCGTCTCCGCGCCTGAGATGGAACCGGACGCCCCCGATCTGGGTGCGGCCGAGAACGCCGCCACGCGCCGTGCGGAACGGATGCGACTGTATGTCCAGCCGGTCATCGTCCTGATCCTGGTTGCGGGCGTGTTGATCTGGGCATTCAGCCGAGATCTCAACGCGACGCAGAAGGCGAGCATCAACCTCGACAACATCGTCACTCTGACCTGGCAGCACGTACTGATCACCGCCGCCGTGGTCATCATCGTCGTCGCCATCGCGGTTCCACTCGGAACCCTGCTGACCAGGCCGAAATTCACCCGCCTGGCACCGTTCTTCGTGGGAATAGCCAACATCGGAGCCGCAGCGCCTGCCATCGGCCTGCTCGTGCTGTTCTATCTCGCGACAAGAACGACCGGCTTCTGGATCGGCGTGTTTCCCATTGCGTTCTATTCGTTGCTTCCGGTGCTGCGCAACACCATCCTCGGCTACCAGCAAGTGGACAAGACCTTGATCGATGCGGGGCGCGGGCAGGGAATGTCTTCGCTCACGGTCCTACGTCAACTCGAGTTCCCGATGGCCGTCCCGTACATCCTTGCAGGACTGCGTACTTCGCTCGTTCTGGCCGTCGGTACCGCGACGCTGTGCTTCCTGGTCAGTGCCGGCGGACTCGGCATTCTGATCGACACCGGATACAAGCTCCGCGACAACGTCACCCTCGTTGTCGGTGCCGTACTGGCGGTGTCGTTGGCCTTGCTGATCGACTGGCTCGGCGCGCTCGCCGAAACCTATCTCGGGCCCAAGGGATTGCGATGACCAAGACTTCGATCACCAGAACGTGGGGCTGGAAACTCGCGGTTGCCACGATCGGCCTCACACTTGTCGCTTCGTGTGGTCTCGAGTCCGGTGGCGCACTGCCCCTGGCCGTCGGCCCCGGCAGCATCGAGCCGGTTCCGGAGCTCGAGGGTGTGAAGATGACCGTCGGCTCCAAGGACTTCACCGAGCAGATCGTGCTCGGGTACGTCATCGAATTCGCGATGGCCGCTGCGGGCGCGGATGTTCGAGACCTCACGAACATCCAGGGCTCGAACAGCACCCGTGACGCACAGTTGAACGGCCAGATCGATCTTGCGTACGAATACACCGGAACCGGCTGGATCAACTACCTCGGCAACGAGACACCGCTTCCCGATTCGCAGGCGCAGTTCGAGGCCGTCCGCGATGCGGACCTTGCTGCGAACGACATGGTGTGGACCGATCCGGCGCCGATGAACAATACGTATGCATTGGCGATGAGCAAGGAGACCGCTGAGAAGACCGGTGTCAAGACCGTTTCCGACTACGCGAAGTTGGTCGAATCCGATCCCGGAGCTGCGGTGACGTGCGTCGAGACCGAGTTCAACGTCCGCCAGGACGGATATCCCGGCCTGGCAGCGAAATACGGTTTCGACGCCTCTCGTGCCCAACGCCAGATCCTGCAGACCGGCATCATCTACCAGGCGACAGCCGATGGCGATCAGTGCAAGTTCGGCGAGGTGTTCACCACCGACGGTCGCATCATCGCACTCGATCTCGTTCTGCTCGACGACGATCTCCAGTTCTTCCCGAACTACAATCCGGCACTGGTGATGAAAAAGGACTTCGCGGAAGCACATCCGCAGGTAGCAGAAGTCATGGCACCGATCTCGGAGCGACTGACCAACGAGGTGATGACCGAGCTCAACCGGCAGGTCGACGTCGACGGCAAGGAGCCGGCGGACGTGGCCCGCGACTGGCTGGTCTCGGAAGGCTTTGTCTCGGCGCAGTGATCGGCTGACCGCAACCCAGCCGAGTAGTTACCGTTTGCGTCCGACGCAGAACACCCGCCGGAACGGAAAGAGCGTTCCGGCGGCTGTTGCGGGGTAGGCCTCCCTCAGCAGATCGGAATACTGACGCTCGAACTCCGGAGCGTCAGCTTCGCCGAGAACGTCGAGCACGGGCCGTAACCCCGTCCCCCGTACCCATCCGAGCACCGGGTCGGCACCTGCCAGCACGTGTACGTACGTCGTCTCCCAGGCGTCGACGTCGAATCCGTGTTCCTGGAGACGCTGCGCGTACTGAACTGGACTGTCGACGCCTTCCGGGCCGCGTAGGACGCCACCCAGTCGCTCACTCCATTCCGCTGATTCCGCGAGATCTCGCATGAGCGCATGGGACGGAGCATCGAAGTTACCCGGCACCTGCCACGCGAGCCACGATCCGGATTCCAGGGTGTCCGCCCACTGGTCGATCAGCTCGCGATGGCTCGGAACCCACTGCAATGCAGCGTTACTGACGACCACGTCGTAACCGGTGGCGTCGAAGGACATGATGTCCCCCAACTCGACGGTGACGTTTCCCGGTAGGTCTGTAGGGGCCTGCGCGACCATTTCGGGAGACGAGTCGAATCCGGATACCGAGGCGTCCGGCCATCTTTCCCCGAGCATCGCGGTCAGGGTGCCTGATCCGCAGCCGAGGTCGGCTACCCGCGTCGGGTCTTCGGTGGCCACCCGAGACACCAGGTCCACGAACGGGCGTGACCGCTCACCCGAATAGCGGCCGTAGACTTCGGGATTCCACGTGACAGTGCGCATGAACCCATCCTGCACCCTGTTCCTGAGAATTGCCGCCCGTCAGATCTCGCTCTTCACGATCCGGCCATTCGAAAATCACCGACGCGGCACCACGGTGGACAGTACGTTCGGCAACCTCGACCAGTCCGCGGTGATGTAACTTGCGTGCTGCCCGGCCAACAGGTCGAGACGCTCGCTCGCCTCGGTTTCGGTGGCATGGGTTCCGTCGATCTGCGGAGCGACCTTGTGCGCGTCGGTCATGACGAGCAGGTAGCCGCGATCGTGGTACCAACTCGGATCCACGACTCCGGCGGTGTAGTCGAGAGCGTCGCCGTCGAAAATCACGAACCACGGACGGATCCCCGGGTCGGTATAGCGGTCGAGACGTGGGTCTCCCGGTGATGCACGGTGAACAGCGGGAAAGGCGGCGCCGAGTTCGACGAGCCCGGCGGAGGACAGATCTCGCAGGTGCGTCGCATACTGCCGGTCCGTCCACTCCGTATCGAGAGGGTTTCCCTCCTCGATCGTTCCCGGTATCAACTCGAACAGAAATTTCCCGGTCATTTCGGAATTGCTCGGCCATCCACGCTCGGTGACGGCGGCATCCGGGGTGGAGTAGGACTCCCCCATCAAATCGGCCGGCGTGAAAACCGCGTCTCCGAGTGTCCCGAGAATCAGGGCGTCGAGATCCGCGGGCCCACGTCCGTACCCGGCAGTGAACCCGTCCTTGATTTCCAACTTGATCATCACCGGCGGGTGCTCGGGATTGGCCTCGTGCCACGCCCGCATATCTGCCAGGCATCCACGGAATCCCTGATCTCGTAGACCGCTTCGCAACCCGGATGCGTCCTGAGCGCCGACGCAGTTGCTCTCGCTCGCCACCGGATTCATGTGCGACACACGCCAGTCCGGACCGCCCCCGTTGGTCCACAGGTCCAGCTCGAGCAACGACGCCCCGGAATCCAAAGCGTCGGCGAAGTACGGAAACGTCGCCTTCTCGTAGGAATTGTGGACCCCGACTGACGTGGTCTCGGAAAACGAGCGCACTTGGTTCGTAGTCGTTTCGGCGCCGGCAGAGGGCGCCGAGACGACCGCCACGAACGCACTCATACCGGCTACCAGGATTGCTCGCATGTTCGACACTCTCGCAGAAATCACCCCACGGCAGGATGGAATCGTCAGAGTTAACTGGACAATCGTCTAGATTGCACCGGAGTGGGGCATGATTTCAGGCGGTGGGTGAGGGCAATTGTCAGGCCAATAGCATCAGTGCCGGAACTGATCCGAGTCAGAGCACTCGCCGCACACTCGCAGGAGGAATCGCATGCAGCTGACTCAATTCGTTCACCGATCCCTACGAGCGTCGCCCGAAGCGGTGATGACGATCTCCGATGGCCGAGTGCGCACGTCTCGCGAATCGGTCGACCGGATCAAGAGGCTCGCGGGCGGGCTGCAGACGTTAGGCCTGCACACCGGTGACAGAGTCGCGATCTTGGCATCGAACTCCGACTACTACCACGAGGCGCTCCTGGCCTGCTGGTGGTTCGGAGCAGTGGCCAGTCCGGTCAATTCTCGCTGGAGCACGGCGGAAATCAGGTACGCCCTGGAAGATTCAGGGTCGACGGTATTACTCGTGGACGAGAATTTTGCTTCCGTCGGATCTACCCTTCGCGAGGCGTGTCCAGGCCTGACCACTGTCGTCTACTGCGGCAACGACCGAGTTCCGGACGGAATGCTCGACTACGAACAGGTGATCGCGGAGGCGATTCCGGTCGACGATCTGCGCGTCGGCGGCGACACGCTTGCACTACTCCTCTACACCGGCGGGACCACCGGAGTGCCGAAGGGCGTGATGATCAGCCATCAAGCGCTGATGACCTCGGCGCTGGGCACTCTCGCGGCAGGCGGCGTGGCAATCAGCAACGGAACGAACCTCGCGGTGAACCCTCTGTTTCACATTGCCGGGATAGTCGGATGGTTGGCTCAGTCGCTGATGGGTGGAACTCAGGTCTTCGTACCGAACTTCAGCCCACGGACGTTCCTCGAGGCCGTGGACCGCTATCGCCCGACAACCGTGGGTCTGGTGCCGACAATGCTCCAGATGTTGGTCGCCCACAAAAACGAAACGGGCGAAGACGCAACCACCTACGATCTGTCCAGCGTCAGGATCCTGAGATACGGCGCCTCGCCCATATCTCCGACGCTTCTCGCGCAGGTCATGCAAATGTTCCCCAACAGTTCCTTCGCTCAGGGCTACGGGATGACTGAAACCGCGCACATCAGCATGCTGAGTCCAGCCGATCACCTCGAAGGTGGTGATCTCCTCCGCAGCGCTGGTCGCGCGCTCCCTCATTGCGAACTGAAAATCGTCGACCCGGCCGGCTCGGAACTCCCACCCGGCAAGGTGGGCGAAATCGTCACGTTCGGCAGCCACGTCATGCTCGGATACTGGAACAAACCGAAGGAGACCGCAGAAGTGCTCCGCAGCGGGTGGATGCATACCGGCGACGCCGGATACCTCGACGCCCGCGGTTACCTGTTCATCGTCGATCGCATCAAGGACATGATCGTCACCGGTGGCGAGAACGTCTACTCCACCGAGGTCGAAAACGCTCTGGCACAACACGAATCCGTCGCGGCCTGTTCCGTGATCGGTCTGCCCGATGCCCAGTGGGGCGAGCGTGTCCATGCCGTGGTCGTCCTTCGGCATGGTTTCGACGCCGACGCCGACGAACTGCGCGCTCACGTGAAAACGCTGATAGCCGGATACAAATCTCCGCGCACCTTCCAATTCGTCGATGCATTGCCGCTGTCGGCAGCAGGCAAGGTGCTGAAGCGCGATCTTCGTTGCAACGCAACGTAATCCTTTACGACGGTCAGGATTACAGCTTCAATGTCGGTTCTGGGTCGGTGATCAAGCGGTGCAGTGACGGCGACGCCGCTACGGCCTCTCCTAGTTGCGTCGCACTCGCGACTTCGTCGCCGAACTCCGATCGCCAGGCGTGCAGTCGACGCGTCAGTTGTTGCAATCGGTATTCGCGGGTCATTCCGATTGCACCGTGTGCCTGGTGGGCGGCGCGGACGCTCACGAGCGCATTCTGCGAAACCACCAATTTGGTTGCGCTCACTTCGAAGTCGGCGTCGCCTCTGATGAGTGCATGTGCAGTGCGATCGACGGCCAGCGTGGACATCGAAGCCATCTGAGCAAGCGTCACGATATGCTGCTGGACTGCTTGAAACTGCGCGACGGGCCTACCGAATTGCACCCGGTCGGACACATAGCGCCGGGTCAACGTCGACGCCGACTCCATCGCTCCCGACATCTGCACCGAGCGCAAGAACGCGCCGAGCTTGCTGAGAATCCGGGCATCGACCGGGTTGTCGCCGTCAATGGTCCGCGCTTCGGAGAACGTCAGGCTCTCACGCGGTTGCCCCGCAAGATCCGTCCCGCCACCGATCTCGGCGTCGGAGATGTCAAGGAGTACGACGCGATCACCGAGAACTGCTGCCAGCACTGATGCGGCACTACCCCACGGCACGTCGTGAAAGGTTCCCGACAGGAAACCGTCGTCGGTCCGGCGCACATCGTCGCGCGGCGAACCCGGGGCGACCGTTGCGATTCCGGAGGGCACGGGTAACCCGCCCGCCGTTGCCAGCCTGCCCGCGAGGTACGTCTCGGCGAGCGGCAGCGGCGCAGCGTGCCTCGCCGCCGCGCGCTGGACAGTCACGGCGTCGAGGAGCGAGCCACCGGAACCACCAACCGATTCGGGAAGACCGACCAGAGGTAACCCTAGTTCGACTGCCGCGCTCCATAATCCGGCGGGCAGACCGCCGATCTCCGCCCGCGCTACCACCTCGGTGCCGGACTTCTCGGCGAAAAATTGCTCGACCATCGATTCGAGGTCAGCGTCGAATGTGTTCGACCCCGAATTCATCGGTCCAACCCTTTCATGATCACGGTGCGGAGAATTTCGTTGGTACCGCCGCGAATCGACCACGACGGCGCCACCAGCACGGCCCGGGCGAGCAGCGACTCGTACGGATCGTCGGATGCAAGGTCCGGAGCCCGGCCGAGGTGCCGCGCGACGGTCGCAACACAGTCCTGTTCGAAGCGTGTTGCCATCTCCTTGATCAGCGCGGCCTCCGTGACCGGCGAGCGACCGGCGTCGACCATCCGTGCGATGGACAGCGACATCCCGCGAAAAGCCCAGCAGCGTGCGGTAATCGAGCCCAGATCGGCGAGGGCAGCTGGACCGCCTTGCGCTGCTTGGTTGGCCGCGAAGTTCTCGAGGACCGGCATCAGCGACATCCAACGGTCGACGCCACCTCGCTCGAGTGCGAGTTCACCGGTGTTTTGTCCCCAGCCCGCTCCGACGTCTCCGAGGCGACGCGAATCCGGCACGAAAACATCCTGGAACGACACCTCGCAGAAGTCCTCACTACCGTCGATGAACGGAATGGGTGAGACGGTCAGGCCCTCGCTGTCGCGATCGACGATCAGCTGAGTGAGTCCGTTGTGCTTGTCTGCCGAGGTTCGAAGCAGGGCGAGTATGTGTGTGGAATGGAAGGCGCCGGTGGTCCAGATCTTGGTGCCGTTGACTTTCCAGCCACCATCGACACGTTCGGCGCGAGTGCGCACCGATGCCAGGTCCGAACCCGAGTCGGGCTCACTCATCCCGATCGAGAACGAGAACTCACCGCTCGCGATACCGGGAAGGAAGTACCGCTTCTGTTCTTCCGTGCCGTTGGCGGCGATGCTCGGACCCGATTGTCTGTCTCCGATCCAGTGATAGCCGACCGGCGCTCCCCGCGCGAGAAGTTCTTCGACGACGACCAATCGATCCACTGCTGACCGTCCGCCCCCGCCGTATTCCTTCGGCAGCGACATGCCGAGCCACCCACGTCGACCCAGATCTCGCGAGAACACCGGATCCACCGCCCCGGCCATCCCGAGTCCGAGCGAGTAGGTACCGGGGGTGAGTCGCTTGTCGAGGTACTCCCGCACTTCAGCCTGAAGAGCAAGCTCCTCGATCGTCAGTTCTGTTGCGTCGAAACGCATGACGCCTCCGATCAGTTTCGTGAGTCGATCCGCCGCCCGTGGCGCTTACCCGAATTTTTCATGCGCCCAGCAGCAGGGCGCAGCCGATCTCGAAGAGTCTGTCCGACAGGTCGTCGCGACGGCGAAGCCGGCCGATTCGGACGGCGTTCTCCACAACTGTCAAAGTGGCATTGACGGTGATCCTGGCGGTGGCGGACTCGAGGCCCGGACGGACTTCTTCGAGCATCTTGACCCATAGCGCGACGTACTCACGTTGATTCTGTTCACACGTGCGGCGGAACTTGTCCGGTAATTGGTCGAGTTCGCTGATCAACAACCCGATCAAATGACGCTCGTTGATCGCGAAATCGATATGTGCGGCAAGCAATCCGGACAGCGCGTCCTCCGGGCCGGTTGCGGTGCCGAGAGCCTGCGCAACGCCGAGCCGGCGACGCTCGCCGCCCCTCGAGACCGCGGAGATCAGCAGGTCGATCTTGGCATCGAAGTGGTTGTACACATTCGGGCCTGTCGTTCCTGCAGCCTCACCGATGTCCTCGGTATTGACTGCCTGATATCCACGCTCGTCGAACAGCCGAATTGCTTCGGTCAACAAGAGTTCACGTCTGGGTATCACAACGGGCAGGTGACCTGTTGCCGCCACGACTTTCACTTCTGAACGACCCAGTTCCGTGTAGGCAGCGCGGTCTGCCAACTCGACAAGCAGCAGTTCCATCTGACGCCTCGGCAAGGACACTCGATGCGAAGACACACTGTTGAAGACTGCGATGACAGCCCAGGCGAGCAGATAGCTGTCTTCTTCGTCGAGGTCGGGACGCTCAATTCGGATCAGCACTGCATCGCGCGAAGCTGCACTCTTGAGGGTCGAACGCATTTCCTCACGTTGCTCGTCAGGCAGATAGCGTGCCTCTCGCTGCCACAGGAGCGACAGACCCCGACGTTTGGACACCGATGCCGCAAGTTCGGTGATCAGTGTTTTCAGATCCTCGGCACCTGCGACCCGATCGTAGAGCGATTCGATGCCTGCGTTGACCGCGGCGTAGAGGAGATCCGGCTTGTTCTTGAAGTGCCGATAGAGCGCAGGTGCCGTGATTCCCACTGCAGCAGCCACCTGAGCGACAGACACGTTGTGATAACCGTGCTCACGGAAAAGCTCACCTGCAGCCGCAAGAATCTGCTGCTTACGGTCGCGGGGCCTGCGTACGACCATCGTGACTCTCTCCTTCGCGGCAGCGGACAAGCTCAGAGTACCGAGCCGAGGAATGAAGCAATGAACCGAACCGTCTACAGCAGCGACGATCCGATGCACCGTTAACGAACACGGAATCCCGCTCAGGAGTAGATGAACGACTCGACCATCCCTCGTTCGGCGGCCCTGTCTGCAAGAGGCCACGCCAACAGCATCAACACGATCCGAACCACCCACTGCGACTCTTGACCTTCAGGATCCAATCCTGCAAGTTCCAGTGCAGTACGCGGGAGCAACGGCGAGGACACGAGATACTCGTCGATTCCGTTGGCCCGCGCTGCCGCAAGGCCGTGGCTCATGGCAGCGTCGGATCTGATCGCGTCGACGGCGACGAGGATCGACTCCACGATGCGCTCGTCGCCGTGCAGTGATTCGACGGCAGTCGCGACCTGGCTCGCCACGGATGCCGCGCCTCGTGACAACAACCCCTCGCGGATCGCGGACTTGCCACCTACGTAGCGGTAGAGCGTTGCCCTCGAACAGCCTGCGCGGGCAGCGACGTCGTCGGCGTTGAACCGATCGAATCCCTGTTCTCGAATCAGCTCTGCCGCAGCCGCGAAGATGCGCTCGGTTGCGAGTTCACGGCGGTTACCGCCGGCCAACCAGTCGGCGGCGCGGCGCTCGTTTGCACCGGTCACTCTCCGTCACCTCGTCTCACTCTGAGACAGATTCAGTCAGAAATCTCAAGGCTACGGAAGGCCGCGAGCCTCTGACCTGGGAGAAGTACGAGGGGGTTGAAGTGCGTGAGATTTTCTCAAAATGCCAGTTCAGAGGCATTTTCCACCTGTTGACTTCTCCTCGACGGCCGTGAAATCTTCCCTTCGTGACACCATCGACGCTCGACATCAACCCTTTCCTGCCGTCGAACATCGACGACCCGTACCCGCTATACGACGTACTCCGGCGCGAGCACCCCGTGTACCGCATTCCTGATACCGACTTCTATCTGGTGTCCACGTGGGAATTGGTCACCGAAGCCGTTTCCCGTACCGACGACTTCTCTAACAACCTCACCGGCGTGCTGGTTCGTACACCGGACGGTTCGGCCGTGACCTTCGACATGAACGGCGGCGGCCAAGCTGTTCACGTTCTCGCGACTGCCGACGAGCCAGACCATCAACACCAGCGCAAACTTGTCTTGCCGACACTGGTCGCCAAACGTATACGAGCACTCGAGCCGGTGATGACCGAGTACACGCAGCAGTTGTGGGACAACGGCTTCGACGGTCGACGGATCGAATGGGTCACGTCGGTAGCGGACACGCTGCCGCTGCAGATGGTTGCCACGCTGATCGGCCTGCCGGCACACGACGTCCCCCAATTGCTGGCGTGGTCGTACGACAGCACCGAACTTCTCAGCGGCATCGTGACCGCAGAACGGTTGACAGGCGTCGTCACCTCGGCGGCCGAACTCACCGGGTACCTCTACAGCAAGTTTCGTGAGGCACGGGCTCACCCGGTGGATGATCTACTCGGAGACCTCGTCCGTTGCTGTGACGCAGGCGAACTCAGCGAAGACGTGGCCGTGCTGATGTTGGTGCAACTCGTCGGTGCGGGTGGCGAATCGACCGCCGGACTGATCGCCAACTCTGCACGGTTGCTCGCCGAGCGCCCTGAGATTCAGACGCAGCTGCGCGAGGACCCTCTACTCGTGGGCGCGTTCCTGGAAGAAACGCTCAGGCTCGAGTCACCCTTTCGCGGACATCACCGACATGTCAACGCGGACACGACACTCGGTGGATTGGCACTACCCGCCGGCAGTCATCTCATACTGCTGTGGGGTTCGGCGAACCGCGACCCCGAGTCGTTCGTCGAACCACAGGTGATGAACCTCGACAGAGTCAATCCCCGAGCACATTTCGCCTTCGGCAAAGGAGCACATTTCTGTGTCGGGGCCGCGCTGGCTCGTCTGGAAGCAAAGACCGCGATCGCAGTCATTCTCGAAAACAGTTCACACTTCACAATCGATTCCGAATCCCCACCCCGTTGGGTCCCCAGCATGTTCGTGCGCCGCCATCAGAGTTTGTGTCTCGCTGTCACCGGATAGTTTCACTCAGTTGTCGAAATTGTGGGCTATCCAGTCGATCGTCTGCATTCCGAACAGATCAGTTCCCCAACCGTATGGATTCGTGAATGCGCGGTCCATACTGCAGTCGGTGGGCTGGTAGCTCACGTCGGTCCCTCCACTCCTGTACGTATCCGCCAGTTCTCGCGCATCAGCTGCCGGTACAAGTGACATCGGGGAGTCGGCCTTTGCGCACGACGTTATCAATACCTTCGACGCCGGAGCACCGTGGCCCAGTACGTTGTCGTCGTACGCGCGCTGGAAACTGGGTTCTGTGATCGGATCGATCCCCGGCTCGAAAAGGCTCGCCAGCGGTACGAACGGAAGCGTGAAGTACGCCGGCATCTGGCACTCATCCCGGTACACGTCGGCAATCGCTCGGCCCACGGGATTGAGCTTGTCGTTCAACTTCATCTCGGGATACCACGGTTCGAGACCGAGGAGCGTCGCAAATCCGAAGCCTGCGCCGACCGAGGAATCTGTTGTCTCCATGAATGTTCGGGGCTTGATCACCATGCCCTCGAGGACTGTCGAGACGATATCGAGTTCCGGCGCGTAGGACTGCGCAGATTCGGCGGCGAATGCCGAACCGACTCCACCACCAGCGATTCCGAACAACACAATCTCCGCATCCAGATTCAGCTCGGAATCCTCCACCTGAAATGCTGCGCGCACGGCATCCAACTGCGCGTGCCCCGCGAACTTACCCGCGAAGACCCCGTGGGGATCACGGTCTCCGTTGTTCCCGACGTCGGAAATTACTACGGCATAACCTTTTCCGAACATCAGCGCCAGCGGACCCAAGGCCGACCAGGAGGCGCCGTCCAGCGGATCGCCGCCGGTCCAGTGTGAACTCGGATGACAGTAGCCGCCGACGCTGTCGTTGGCCTCCTGATAGCTGATGATCTTCTTCTCCGACGCCGGCGTTCCGTCGATCGGGATCATCATGATTCCAGTGCTCACTACCGGCGTCGAACCGTCGATTCCGGTTGTGACATACATGATCTTGTAGGCGTCGAGCTGTCCCGGTTTGTATCCGGTGAACAGTACATCCACCTTCTTCGACTTCAGGAGGTCACCGGGACGCTCGGCGCCGGTCAACACCGGCTCGTCGTAAAACGGATCATCGGCGGTGAGCGCAGTGAAGATCTCGTCTTCCGATGCGAACTCCCCCGACCTGAGCGCACCGACCGTGAACCCGTTGAAAATCTCTCCCAGAGTGGGAGTATCGGTCCGAAACTCCTGGGATACCGGAGCTTGCGCATCGTCTGGAACACCACTGCCTGGGGCCTCGGCCCCAGCAGTCGCAGGCAGAACCAGCGCAACGGTCAGCGCTACCGGCGGCGCCAACCTTCGGAATGTCGCCGACGACATCACTGAACCGTCACTTTCAAACTGGAGAGGGCCGATTCGAGAGTTTGTGGGAGGGTCACCATCGGGCGGTGACTCTCCAATTGAATTTCGTAGGGAACACTCAATGTGGCTACGAGCCGTGGCCAATCTTCTTCGACCATCGCTCGGTACTTCGGCAAGAGCTGTGAGGTGATGTAGTCCCACCGTTCCTCGTACACCGACCAGTTCCAATCCGGGAGGGGCAGTGTCACTGTCGCGGTGCGTCCGTCCGCCAGTGTCGTCGCGAACTCGAGAGACCGAAACGAGCGAGGCGGTACGACGCCGGCGACCGAAGGTGAACCGGCGACAGTCGATGCGTAAGTGATCGCCTCTCCCACATCACCTTTGTAGGCGCGCACGGTATCCCACTGGTCACGGATGATCATCCCTTGCTCACGTTGGAGCAGTGCTACGTTCCCACGTGCAATCCGATTCGAATCGCCGGAAGCTACATCACGCCAGGCGTCCATGACATCCTGACCGAACATTCCGGCACTCTGCATTTCTTCCAGCGCGGGAAGTCCTTCATCCACGTATGCCTGATGCATCGGCATCAGATCCGAGAAGATGTTCTTCTGCATCACCAGGATCATCCCCAGCACATAATCCAAGTCGTCCGCTGTGACGTTCCTGCCCACCGCGGCGAGTGCGCGCAGCCCTGCCGGCAATTGGTTCAGCGCTTGCACGCCAACCTGATCCGTGACCTGAGAAACTATCGAATTGGCAACATATTGCAGATTCGGAAACGAGTACATGTCCGCCATCAGTTCGAAGTCGATCAGTCCCCCGCCGAAGTCCGCACCAACCTGTCCACCCATGCCCGCCCACTGCAATTCCGGGTGACCGAGTTGCAGATCCTCGTAGTAGCGGTACGACTTCACCAGGTTCGTGCGATTAGCCGACACTCCGGCGCGCGGATTCCACGATGAGAGATCGATTCCGGCGGCTTCCGTGGCAGCGACCAATCGATACTGAAACAGCAAGGCCGCATAGGATTCCGGACTGCGACCACTGGCGCGGGCTTCTTCCACAAGGGCTTGCAAGGTGCCGAGATCAGTCGGCAACGCGGGATGGACACCGCCCGGACCGTGTTCGGCATTCCGATTCACCAAAGGCAAATTCACGTACTCGTCCAGCTCGGACGCCGACGCTGAAATCTGTACCGAGAGCAACGCGGACATCGCCAGCGCACATGCCGTCGCGGCTGCGAATACGTCGCGCGCCCAACGACGTCGCCGAACACCTGCCCCCAGGTTCATCCGCATATCGATCCCTGTACTCAGGTCGGCACCGCCCCGATCGATTGCCGAATCCTACCTACTTTGCAGTAAGATAACTGAATCTGGGAGAAAATCCAAATTCCGAATCAACATCTCTGCAGCGACTGAAGCCATTGCAGATGAGAATCTTTTACCCCGAATAGTCGGCATCGAAACCCACTCGACAAGCGATCGTCCAGCTATCCGCGCCCCAATCTACGTGTCGCATCCACTCCGATTACAGTTCATTTTCAGCTCCCTCGCAGATTATTGATCAAACTTCCGAAAATGGTTGCACAACAGACAGTTAACTCTCACAACTCCTCACCCTTGGACGTTTGTCCGACTAGAATTCGGGTTATGAAAACTACCAGTTACTCATCTCGAAAGCCTGGCGCGCTATGGAGCACAGTCATAGGGATACTCACGGCCCTCGTACTTGCACTGGTGGGCGGAGCACTGATGCCGTCGCTCGCTCACGCAGCGGACGGTGAGAGTGGAATCATCGAGTACTCCGCAGACAACTCGACCTGGGGAGATACTTCCAAAATCGTCTGGAGCACAGACATACTCATCCCGGGTGGGACCAACACAACCACATTCTACGTCCGAAACGCATCGGACCGCGCAGGTGAGGCACACTTCTACGTCGGAGACTACGAAATCAGCGACGGCATGGAAGCCTTCCTTCGTGTCGACGTAAACGGCGTCACCGGCAATCCGCTCACCGCCACCGGCAATGCCGCCACACCAGGGACCCAGTTGAACTCGGTCCGCCTCGCACCGGGCCAAAGTGCCAAGGTTGCCTTCGTGATCGGAATGCCCGTCGAGGCAGGGAATTCTTCGCAGAACGGCAGTATTACGCCGAACTGGAGTGTGGACCTCACACTCGATTCCACCGATACACCCGTCACGCCCGGCGGAACCGGATCACTCGATTTCGGTTCCCTGAATTTGGGGTCGGCGAGCTTCGGTTCACTCGACACCGGATCAGTGAAGACCGGATCTACCAACTCCGGATCGCTTGATGTCGGATCGCTCGGCAAGCCGGTCACATTCATCGGATAACCTCCCCTACAACAATTCACAAAGTGAGGCCGGATAGCAGATTTGCTACCCGGCCTCACTTCTGAACAGCTACAGCGCTCGTGTTGTCCGCACCGACATCATGCGGGAATCTGCACCAGATTCACGTCGAATCGCGCCAAGTTCAACGACTGATCCATCGACAACGCTGTCGCGGAATCCTTGTCGAAGGTGAAACGTATTGCCACGTCGACTATCTTGCCGTCCTTCGCCGTACTGACCACAGTTCCGTCGGCACCGACAGGCACTGGCACCCCGTCGAGCTTGACTTCGGTGACCGGCTTCAGCTGGGCAACCAGCGCAGCTCCGCCGGAGACACCCAGATCACTGGTCGACAGCTTTGCCTTCATTCCAGTTCCCTTGATCTCCAACGCGAAACTGGCGTGGTAGGTCAGAACGTCGCCCGGCACGACAACCATCGTCGACAGATCGATCGGACCGTTCTGATCCGTCCAGGTAGGTGCGGTGACGGTTTTCAGCGCCAACGAACCGGATTCGACCGGAGTAGTCACCACAGGCGTAGTTGTGGCCGGAACGGACGTGGTCGTGGTGGGCTTACCGCCGCCGGACGAACCCAACGAGCCGGTATCAGCACAGCCAGTCAGGAATGCCGCCCCTCCGAGCATGACCAGCGATGCGCCGATAATTTTGGTAAGTCGCGTATTCCATCGACTTGCGGGAACGATGCGATTATTCATTCGAACTCTCCCGTTCCCGAATTCCGTCTCTTCTGTATTCATCACTTCTGCCCGTCGATCCAGGCAGCGATCTCTGCGGGAGCTTCGCCGGAGGGGTTCTTTTCCGAGACCCCTGTTTCGGCGTTGACGCGATAGACGTTGGCGCCGTCCATGATCCACAGCTCGTCCGCGTCGGACTGCCACATCGCCGTTGCGGTAGCACTCACCGGCGAGCTTGAGACTTGTGTCCCCACGCGGTCGGTAATCACTACTGCGGCACCCGTACGCGTCTGCATCAGGGCCGCAGTAAATACGCCCGAGGCCGACGCCTCCGGGGCCGCGATCGGTACTGAAGCATCGCTGGTCTCCGTGGTAGTCATTGTCGTTGTGTCGGTTGTCGTCGTCGAAGTCGGCGACTCAACCTTCGTACTAGTAGAAGGCTCCGCCGTTTTCGTCGCACTTGTGGTGACTGTCGGGTCAACGGTCGAGGGCGACACCGACGGAGTCATGGTGGTCGTCGGAGCCGTGGAGACCGTCGAATCAACAGGAGTGGTTGTTGGTACCACTCCACGTGCGAGTGGCGCCGACTCCGGGTCATCCACGGCAAACGAAGACGGACTGATACTGCTGTCCTCGCCCACACAAACGAGCGAGAGATTCGCCAGCGTTCGCTTCAGCCTGTATCCACGCCAATCGGTTGACTCTTGTCCGGTGAGTCGATTGACGGTGTAGACACGGAGCGTGTAGGTGTAGCCCGTTGCTGATCCACCGTCGTTCCAGACCATATTAATGGCCACATTAGTTCCAGGCGTTGCATTCTCTCCTGGATCGCGTGGCCAAACTTTGTTCAGTGACGTATTCCCATTGTAGTAACGAGGCATATACCTGAATGGGTATCCGATATGCGGCCACGTAACGTCTGAGTTTCCGATTGCGGTGCCACCATTGGTCGTGCAATGGATCGATCCGATCGCTGGCAAGACGTTGGAACTCACTGCCAGCGAACCACTCTTCGCTACAGACGTATCGGTGAAAGCTGCCGAAGTGCCGTTCACCTGAGTGGCACCGATCAGCGCCAACACCGAAACACCGAGAACCGCAAACTTTCGGAATGAGAACGCCGAGCGACGTCCGTCTGTCCCGCTACCCGAAGAAACCATCGGAAATTCCATTGTTTCAGCGGCTTCCCTCTCCACGCTGCCAATTCCTCCGCTCGGACCGTCATCCGAATCCCTGCGGCGAGAGTTGGGCCGAAAGGCAATGATCACCAGTCCGCCGACAAGCGCACCACCGAGGAAGATCGCGAGTGGACTGGAGAGCCAGGCAACTGCGTAGCCCAGTCCCCCGACACTGAAGAAGATGCGGTCGGCTTCGGTGATGAAGTAGGGCTCCACGTCAGGATTGGCATTTGCGTCACCCTTGAGAGTCACCGTGACAGAGTTGCCGGCCTGCTGGTCAAGTTCGTACACGCGGTGCGTGATGCGCGTGCCCTGGCCGTTGACAACGCTTACGACGTCGCCCACTGCGAGATCGGTTGCGGGCACTGTACGGGCCAATGCCAGGGAGCCAGTGGTGATTTCGGGAGACATCGAACCTGACCGAAACACGAGCGGCTTGATGCCGAACAGCATTGAGGCCGTAGCTGCCACAACACAGATCAGTCCTGCCACAGCACCTACGGTCAGTGCCAATTCGCGACCGGCACGAGCCGACCTCGAACCGCGGGGGGTTGTGTGATCAGACATGGTCACCTCAGGCCGTCGTCGCCGCGAACTGGAAGGAGACATTGAGCGACTTGCTCTGCAGTGCAGTTGTCACTCCTGGATCGAGTGTCATCTTGAAGCACAGGGTCTCTGAACCGGTCGTTGCGGCCAGTTGGCGTCCCGCTGTGATAATCGGGGTCGAGGCCGTGGTCGACAATCCCAAGGGCCCGGCAATGGCGGTCGTGCAACTCTGATCGAGAACAGTCACCTTCATGAACGGAGCAAGCGCGGCCTCGCCTGTTGCGGTTGCTGCCAGGGTGTATTTGAACTGCGCAGCACCGGTATTCTGCACAGGGAGGGTCGCCGTGACGCTATCCCCTGGCATCATGCCCGTCTTCGTCAGAGTCGTGAAGCCGTAGGCGGTTGGATCTCCTGGATCACCGTTGAGCTTCATTTCGATCGAACCGGTGCTGAATACGCCGGAAGTCGCAGTAGCGTTGTCAGTCCACGCAGCAAGAGTGCCTACGGCGCCGAGGCCCAGGACAATTCCCACGGACATAGTCGCGCGTGCGCGGCCACTGGTTGCGCCCCGAACCAGACGTGTACCGAGCGAGGCGGGCGCCTGCTGCTCCTCGTGCTTAGACATGGCTGTGCCTTTCTTGCTGCTCAACTCGAGGCGCCGACGCACTCGGTTCGGAAGGTTGGGAGTCTGCAGACGCAGAACGTCGCCGGGTACGGTCACGGACCGATCCGACGAACATGAACACGGCATAGATCGACAATGCGCCGACGACAACCGTCAGCATCACCGAGCGCATCTGTCCCGTGATGGCGTTGTACACGTATCCGATATACGGCACGCTGTACCACACCTTGCCGCGAATCTGCTCCGGTACAACGGGATTCTGATCCGCTATCGGATTTGCATCGCCTTGCGTGACGAAGGTGAGATCACCGGCGGAGTTGAGTCGCACCATGATGATGCGGTGCGTAACCACGTCGGGCTTCCCGGACTCGATCTGATAGGTGATCGCATCGCCTGCCTGCAATCGGTCAGCGTCCTGCGGTTTCACCACGATGAGGGTGCCGGGTGGATAGGTGGGTTGCATCGAACCGGTCAACACAGTGAAGGGCGTCGACCCCGTCAAACGTGGAACAACGACCGTCGACAACAGAATCGCCAGAACACCCAGCAGCAGAGCCCACGAGACAATATTGCGGATCCACCACCAGGCGCCGGTTCTCTGATCAGAACCCTTCACTGCGTGCGTCATACCGACTCCGCTTCGAACGAGAAATGCACGCTCGTGGAAACACCCGATGCGACGTCAGGACCGACAGTGCCACGCAGGCACAAGATTTCGGTACTGCCGGCAGCAACCGTGCGCCATCCCGAAGCTGTCGGTACCTGAGCGCCGACCATGGGACCGTCGTAGATCGCGGTGCCGGCAGCTGCGCCCTGGGCAGGGCAACCGGCTTCGGTAGTCACTGGCGTCACTACCAACGCGAGCGGAACATCAGCGGAAGACTGCGTGACGTTCTGGATCCGGTAATTGAGTGGAACGCTACCGGAGTTGTGAACTGTCAACGGAGCCTGTGCATATGCGTTGGGGAACATACCGGTGGCGCCCAGAGCAGTGAAGTCGTAACTGCTCTGGCCGCTCCCGGCACTGCCCACCGTCAGGTCGAGGATCCCGGACTGGATCGTGCCACCGGACAGTGTTTCAGCGGCCGTCCACCGCGCGCTGGTCTGTTGCACCGATACGAAGATCAGTCCGATGACCAGCGCGGCGGCAGTTGCCCACCAACGGTAGTGCTTACGCAAGCCTTAGACCTGTTCAAGCTTGACGTTGAAGTTCGCCAAGCTTGCCGTCTGGTCCTGGCTGGCGTTGTTGGCTGTGTTGTCAGGCAACACTGTGCCCTTAGGGAAGTCGAAGGTCACCACAACGTCAACTGTCGTGCCGTCGTTGGCTTCAGTCAGCTGAGTGAGCGGCTGCCCCGCGAGGGTGGTTGAGGTCGTGGTTGTCAGGGCAGTAGCCAACGAGCCGGTAATCGTGGTCGTGTCGGCAACCACTTGAGCCTTGAGATTCTTACCGTCGATACCGACCTTTACCTTGCTTGTGTAGGTGATCTTGTCACCGGGAGAAACGCGATAGCTCGCGATGTCGACATTGGTTTCCGTTGTTGCCCCATTGGTGACGGTCCAACTCGGCAGAGCAGAGGGATCGGCGCTGAGAGTCAGATGACCTGCGGTGATCGTTCCGCCGGTCATCGGTGCGTTTGCGTTCCACGCCGCCATGGTTCCCGCGCCACCGGCGAGGAGAAGTGCTGCTGCACCGGCCGCGACTGCGCCCTTGGTTGCCTTGTTCATGGAGAACACTCTTTTCGTCTGGTCCCCGTGGCGGGGAGCTTGCAGGGTGAGAAAGCTGGTCGGATCCAGTCATGTGCGCCCTGGTACGGGCAGAGGGTTTCGTTCATCCGTGGTCAGTGAGGGGTCGTAGCGGTAAGTGCAGAGCGAGAGCGTGTTGCGGAAAGATTGCGAGCCGTTCTCGCGAACGGGTCATTCCTCTCTCGTGCTGTCGACGTCCGCTTGCGTCGTTTAGATTTTTACCACACGTATCAGGAATTTTTGGCGAAAAGCTGGTCGAATGTCCAGAAGCTTGTTGAAACCTGAACTTGACTACAGAATCGCCTCTCACCTGGATCATTTAAAAGACGCAGCACTTTGTTGCAACCCGTTTGCTGAAGTAACCTTCGCCCGGATGGTCCAAACAGTCGGAAATTCACCTGAAACAAGTTCTACAAACTTTTGGTTTGTTTTGGGGATCGTTCGATTGCCTCCGCTTTGAAAGCAGCGACAATCGAGCAACAAACTAAGGCGGAGGCCCTACACCTCGAAGACGGTCTCACCGCCGACAACCGTGCGCAGGACCGACAGTTCATTCAAGTCTGTCGAATCGATGCACAACGGATCTCCGTCGAGCACAACAAAATCCGCCAAAAGTCCCACCGCTATCCGACCTTTGTCCGATGACTCACCGGTGAGACGAGCGGCCGCGCTTGTGTAGCCGGCTAGCGCCTCGGACGCGGAAACCCGTTGCTCCGCACCCAGAACGTGACCTTCTCGCGTCACACGATGTACGGCGGTGTTCATCGTGAAGAGCGGGTTCACTGGAGTGACAGGGCAGTCGCAATGCAGCGCGTAGGCAAGCCCCGCCGCCACGACCGACGCCACGGGGCTGATCCGCTCGCCGCGACCCGGTCCGAGAAAACGATCGCGGTGCCGGTCACCCCAGTAGTAGACGTGGTTCACGAAGATCGACGCCACCACCCCGAGTTCGACCATCCGCGCGATCTGATCTTCCCGCAACGTCTGAACGTGCTCGAGTCGATGCGAAACTTCGATGTCCGGGTGCGCCGTCCGTGCCGCTGCAATTGCGTCCAATGCAAAATCGATGGCCCGATCACCGTTGGTATGAATCGCAACCTGTCGGCCGACAGCGTGATGTTCCTCGACGAGTGCCCCGAGCGCACCTGCCGGGATTGCCATTCCGCCGCAGTGGCATCCGCCCAGATCGTGGTACGGCGCGGTCAGCGCAGCGGTGTGCAACTGAATCGACCCGTCCGAAATGAGTTTGACGCCGCCCACACGAACTCGGTCTGTCGAATCGGCGAGTTCACCCAACTGATCGTGCACCCCGTGGCCGAGATAGAGGCGCGCACGCAGCCTCAAGTCACCATCGGCGTCGAGTTGCCGGTACGCCTCGTACATCTCGGCCGTGACGTACATGTCGTGGAAACTCGTCACGCCCACCGACGCCATGACTTCCTGCGCGCGCAGCATCGCGATCTTGGACGCGTTCGGGTTCATATCCGGAACAAGTCCGTGCACCAGAGACATTGCCGGAACCTCGCACAGTTCACCGGTGGGTACACCGTCGCTGTCCCGAACGATGACACCACCTTCCGGATCGACCGTGGTGGCATCGATTCCGGCCTTCTCCAGTGCGACCGAGTTGACATAGATCCCGTGAGCAGACAAGTGCCGCACCAGAATCGGATGATCGGTGGAAGCCTTGTCCAGATCAACCGCGGTCAGGCCTCGATCTTCCGCCACGAGGCTGTCGTCGAAGCCCCACGCTTCGATGGGCTCGCCAACTGGTGTGATCGCGGCCCGCGCGGCCAACGCCGTGATCAACTTCTCGATGGTCGGGCACGTATTCGTCGTTGCGTCGACCCCACTGAGCATCAAACCCCACATCATCGGATGAAGGTGCGTCTCGATGAACCCCGGAACAACCACCGCTCCGGCGAGATCGACAACGGAGGTTTCGGAATCGGTCAGCGCCGAGATCTCGGCGTCAGTTCCGAGGGCGACAAATCTGCCGTCCTTGACTGCCACAGCGGTCGCGTTGTCGCCGACCGCACCGTCCATGGCCCTGATGTCGCCGTTGATGTAGATGTGGTCAGCCGCAGTGGTCATACGCTTGTCTCCATTCGTTTTCCGACAACAGTCGTCGAGGATTTCTTCGCGGGTATCCGCGTCGCCACAACCACTCCGGCCAAAATCATTCCGGCACCTGCAAGTTGGACGAGAGTTGGGGTCTGCGCAAGCATCACCGCGCCGAACAACAGTGCTGACGCCGATTGCAACACGAGGCTGGCGGCGACTGCACTGGCAGGCAGACGCTGACTGGCGCTGGCTACCAGCAGCCACCCGATCACCTGAGATACCAACGCGAGCAGCACAAGCCAACCTTGAGCTACGAGTGACGGTGTCAGATCCAAAGTTCCACTCACGAGGCCGTATGCACCTGCCGTGAGGGCAGTGGCTCCCGTCGAGACGAACATCGGCAACGCCGTTCTGCCCGCCGCCCGAGTAGCCAGACCCATGAGGAAGATGTAGACCGCGTACGCGCCTGCGGCGATCACGGCAAACGACACTCCGACAGCAGGATTCGACCCGGTGAGCGTTGTGCTCGTCCCGGCTACCAGAGCAACTCCGACGAAGAGCAACGGAAGGCTGGCGACCAGTTCCCGGCCGATCCGTTGGCGCAGGACAACGTAGCCGAGGATTGCGACGAACAGCACCTGCAAATTCAGGATCACAGTCGAAAGACCTGCCCCGATCGAATGAATCGACTCGTGCCAGAGCACCAGATCGATTCCGAGGAACGCGCCGGCAAGTAGAGACTTCACGATCCAGGGCGCCGAGACCGAAGGCCGGGGTGACCGACGACGCTGAACGAGCACGAGCATGCCGAGAGGGATGAGCGCATAGAGACACCGAAAGAATGCACCCGTCGACGGAGACACTCCTGAGAGTTCGTAGAGCACCGAGGTCAACCCGAGGATGCATGCACCGGTGACGACTACGCGCAGGTCACGACGGCGTAGTTGATCGCCGGACAGCTCGCGTGGCGATACTTCATCACTCATGGTGATAATGTATCACCGACGCGAAGCCTGTCATACAGGGAAGATGCGTGCATGAGAACTCCGGTTACCCGTGAACGCGTGATCGCTGCCGCAGCCGATCTGGTCGACAGCAAAGGCGCCGACGCTCTGGTACTGAGTCAACTCGCCGAGACCCTCGACGTCCGGCAGTCAGCGCTGTACAAACACGTCGACGGGGTCGACGACGTCCACCATCAACTCAGCCTCCTCGCACGCAGCCTTCTCGCCGAACAACTGCGTGCCGCCGCGGTCGGTCTCTCGCGCGACGACGCCGTCATGGCGCTCGCGGACGCATGGCGTGCGTTCGTCCGAGTACACCCCGGGCTCTACGCCATCACCGACCGCTACCCCACTGCTCCGCATCCCGATCTGGTCTCCGCCGTCGGCGAGGTGGTCGACGTCATCAACAAGGTGATCGCGGGATACGGTCTGAGCCCGGATGATTCGGAGCAGGCGGCGTGGTCTCTTCGCAGTGCGCTGCACGGCTTCTGCATCCTCGAATCGGTAGAGGGACAACCGGCCGGCACCGACCCGGATCGGGTGTATCGACGACTGGTCGAACTTCTCTGCGCCGGTATTGCTCGTATGTAGATACCGGCTCCTGTTATCGTCGGATGAAACAACACAGACCAAGAAGGATCAGACATGGTTGGTGAACTCGACATCTCCGGATAAAACCGGGCATGACGGCCACCGGCAGACGCCTCGGAGCGCTGCCGTCGTGGCCATGTTGTCGTTCACTTACCCGACTCTTCGCGGAGCAGCGTTGCCGCGCCCGCACAACACCTGAGGTCTATTCATGTCCGATACCTACATCGTTTGCTCGAATCTGTCTTTTGCCTGGCCGGACGACACTCCGGTCTTCGACGAATTGTCATTCACCGTGCCCGGCGGCCGAACCGGGCTGGTGGCCCAGAACGGCGTCGGGAAAAGCACTCTGCTCAGATTGATCGCCGGCCAGTTGCGGCCGCGCGCCGGCAGTGTGTCCGTCGACGGCGTTCTCGGATACCTTCCGCAGGACCTGCCACTGACGGGCGATCTGACCATTGCCGAGGTCTTGGGGATCGCCCCGACGCTCGCTGCGTTGGACGCAGTCGAATCCGGGGACACACGAGAAGAACACTTCACGACAATCGGGTCCGACTGGGATATCGAGGAACGAACGCGAGCCCAACTCGGTCGACTCGGTTTGGCCGACATGACGTTCGATCGTCGCCTCGACACTCTGAGCGGCGGGCAGGTCGTCTCGCTCGGACTGGCGGCGCAACTCCTGCGACGCCCCGATGTCCTTCTCCTCGACGAACCCACCAACAACCTCGACCTGGACGCGCGCCGCAGGCTTTACGACGTTCTCGACGACTGGAGTGGTTGTCTGTTGGTGGTCAGTCACGATCGAGGACTACTCGACCGCATGGACCGCATCGCCGAACTTCACAGCGGCGAGATCAGCTTCTACGGTGGCAATTTCACCGACTACGAAGCCGCGGCACGCTCGGCTCGCGAAGTGGTGGAGAAGAACATCCGCAACGCCGAGCAAGAGGTCAAGCGCGAGAAGCGCGAACTGCAGCAGGCCCGAGAACGTGCTTCGCGACGCGCAAGTAACGCTGCCCGCAATCTCGGGAACGCGGGCTTGCCCAAGATCTTTGCGGGGACCATGAAGCGCAATGCTCAGGAGTCGGCAGGCAAGGCCAACGAGACACACCTCGCCCGGGTCGACGCGGCGAAGGACCGACTCGACAAAGCGGGCCGCGCTCTTCGAGACGACCAGACGATTTCACTCGAATTGCCTGGCACACATGTACCCGCCGGCCGGACGGTGTTCCTCGGTGAGCGAATGCAATTCGCGTTCGGTGATCATGCGATCTTCGCCGACTCCGGAATCGACCTGGCCATTCGAGGACCGGAGCGTATCGCGTTGACCGGGCCGAACGGCGTCGGAAAGTCGACGTTGCTACGCATCGTCAACGGGGGTGTGGCGCCGACTTCCGGTGAGATCACGCGAGCCGACGGTCGAGTGGCATACCTGTCGCAGAGGCTCGACCTACTCGACCCCGCACGCACCGTCGCAGAGAACTTTGCCTTGTCTGCTCCAGGCCTACCGGCACCGGAACGCATGAACATCCTGGCGCGCTTCCTCTTTCGGGGTGCGGGTGCTCATCTTCCCGTCGCTGCACTCTCGGGCGGTGAACGACTGCGGGCTACATTGGCGTGCGTTCTCTTCGCCGATCCGGCCCCGCAGCTGCTTCTTCTCGACGAGCCGACCAACAACCTCGACTTGGTGAGCGTTGCTCAACTCGAAAGTGCCCTGAATGCATATCAGGGGGCGTTCGTGGTGGTCAGCCACGACGAGAGATTCCTGGCCGAGGTCAAAGTCGAACGCTGGCTCAGGCTCTCGGACGGCCGTTTGACCGAGGTCGCCGCACCGGGCGCAGTGAGCTGACACGAGAAGTGAACAGGCGAAAGGCCTTCACACACGATGTGTGTGAAGGCCTTCGTCTGCACTACTGGTCAAGGCGTCCTGGTGTACACCGGATCGTCGAAGGATCGACGTTGCGTCACCCAGTCCGTGGACAGGATGTTCTCGATCACGTCTTCACGGGATTCGTCGAACACGACAATCCGATCGGCGATTCGCCATTCACCGTGGCGCCTTTCGAACCTGTCGACGTAACGGCATTTGATCGTCGCAAGCGTCTGCACCGTATCCGTACCGGAACGCTCTTGCCGCAGAAAGCACAAACAGTACGACTCGCACTGAGCGACATCGCCGTTGACGTCGATCAGTATGTTGGAAATGCAGTGAATCGACGAGTCGATCGTCTTGTGTCTGAGCTTCATGTCTTCGATCAGCCCGTCGACGGTTCCGATGTAACCACCGTGGTTGTCTATCGCGTCGTCGAAGTAGCAGAGGGCCACGCTGTCGAAATCCTTCCGATCGACGGCCCGAGCGTAGCGATACAGAACTTCGGTGATTTCTTGCTTGTCAGCGAGGGACACGGTCAGGCTCCTGTTCTACCCGATGATCAATCAACCTGCAGTTCAACACCCTTGGTCTCCTTGATGAAGAAGACCGTGACGAGGGTGATCACCGCACAGAAGACGAAGTATCCAGCCGGAGCGAGAGAGTTACCGGTCAAGCTGATGAGATAGGTGGCGATGAAAGGCGCGGTGCCACCGAGGAACATGTTGGTGACGTTGTTACCCAATGCCAGACCGCTGTACCGCACAGATGCTTTCAGCATTTCGACATAGGTCACGTACGAAGCACCGTTGACAACGGAAACGCAGATGAAGAGCACTGACTGACCGACAACCGCCTGCCAGATGCCAGAACCGGCCATCATCATGAACATCGGGATTCCGAGAACCACTGCGGCGGCACTACCGGCGAACAGCACCGGCCGACGCCCGTACTTGTCTGCCATGTATCCCGAGATCGGCAACGTGATGACGCCGAGAACCAGTGCAAGAGAAGTGGAAAGGAAAGCAACGCGCGACGAATGACCGCCGGTGGTCTGCAGGTACGTCGCGGCATACACCGAGGCGATGTAGTAACCGCCGGTGATGAGTGCGCCCAGCAGGATGATCTTGACGACGCTGCCACCGGAGGTGCTGAGCAACTCACGGATGGGAAGCTTCTTGGTCTCACCCTTGTCCTGCAGTTCTTCGAACTGAGGAGTGTCTTCCATCTGGCTGCGGATCCAGATACCGATGCCACCGATCAGCAGGCTGAGCAGGAACGGGATACGCCAAGCCCATTCGAGGATCTGCTCTTGCGAGAACACCGACGTCAGGCCGAGGGCCATGAGCGAAGCTGCCAGCGAACCCAGGTAGGTGCCGGTATTGACCATCGAGGTCTGCGTCGCACGCCACCGTTTGGGAGCGGACTCGGAGACGAACGCGTTGGCGCCGCCGAGTTCACCGCCGGCCGCGAAGCCCTGCAGGCAACGAGCCAGAACCAGGATGGACGTCGCCCACACACCCAACGTGGCGTAAGTCGGCAGCAGGCCCATTCCGGCTGTCGCGAGAACCATCAGGAGGATGGTCCAGGACAGCGCGTTCTTGCGGCCGTACTTGTCGCCGATGTGGCCGAAGAAGATGCCGCCGGGCACGCGTAGGAAGAAGGCCACGGCGAATGCTGCAAAGGTACCGAGCAGTGCTGCGTTCGGGTCATGGGAAACGAAGAACAGCGCGGCGATCGTCGTGGCCATGTATCCGTAGATACCGAAGTCGTAGTACTCGACGACGGTACCGACGATGGCCGCGCGAATTACCTTCGTCGTCGACTGTCGTTCGGTTGCCACGCTGCTGCCCTCGGTGGATTCGGCTCTCGCCATGGTCTCATTCTCTGACATGTTGTTCCCTGCCTGGATTGGATACTGACTGGATTCGGTGCCGCGCAGACGTCGGACGTCAGGAGTGCGCGATGGAATGGACCGGTGCGCTCTCAGCGCTGGTCCTGGTGTAATTCGCCGCATTACGTCCCGCTACGCGGCCCATGGTCAAAGCGTTGGCAACCGCATTGCCGCCGCCCACGTATCTCAGTCCGAGGATTCCGGCGCCGGCCTCACCTGCGGCGTACAGACCCTCGATAGGTACTCCGGTGCTGCCGAGCACGGCCGCATCGGTGTTGATCTCCATTCCCGCATGCGTACAGACGAGCTCTGCCGGAAGGATTTTCGCGGCATAGAACGGAGCTGTCGCAATAGGATCCGGATTGCCGACGGCACCCTTGTTCCGCAACGTGCGATGGCGGAGGAAGTCGTCGTCGTGACCGCTGGGCAGTTGGTCGTTCCATCGACGCAGGGTTTGCGCCAACGTCGCAACCGGAACACCCGTAGCCACTGCGAGGTCTTCGATCGTGTCCGCACGAATCGTGCCACCGGCGGCAACTTCTTCCTCGATGCGTTCGGGATTCCAATCCGCATATCCTGGAGCCAGATTCACGCGAGCGTTCTCGTCGAAGATCATCCAACCGTATCCACCCTGATGGTCGATGATGCCGGTCGAGACCGCGTACGAGCTGTCCTCGTCCATGAAACGACGGCCGTCCTGGTTGACGTAGATCCGCGACTTCGGCGGAAAGCCGGCCTGCCAGTGGTGGAATCGCTGGAAGTAGACGGTGGGCAGCATCAGACCCCAGCCGTCGCCCGCCAGGGAAGCACCGAGGTCTTCGGCAAAACGAAGATGGTCTCCGCGGCTCCCCTCGGCTGCGACGACGAACAAGGCCTCTCCGGCCTTGTTCGCGTCCGGGAAGTGGCGTTCCACCAAACCCGGATCTTGCGCGAATCCACCGGAGGCAACAACGACGGCGCCCGCAGGCACCTCGATGTCGTCGGCGACAACGCCGACAACCCGACCGTCTTCCTCGATCAGCTTCTGCACCCGTGTTCCGAAGATGACCTCGATCCCGTGCTTACGACGAGCCTTGTCCAGCACCTGAATCAGTCCGTATCCCTGATCCTTGGGCACGTGGCCGCGCCAGACGTCCTCGACGCCGGCTTGGGCGAGTCCCGGCTGGTGAGCGTTACCTGAGATCGCCGCGGGAATCTCGACGCCGAGTCCGATGAGCCATTCCAGTGTCGGACCGGCGTTTTCGCAGAATGCACGAATCAATCCGGGTGAGAGCATCCACTGGTTGAGGTCCATGTAGTGCTGGAAGAACTTCTCTGCCGAGTCGTCGACTCCGAGGCCGGCCTGCACGCTCGTTCCGGCGGCCGTGAAGATACCGGCCGACAGCGCGGTGGATCCACCGAGTTCGGTTTCGGATTCGAACAGCAGAACGGATGCGCCTTCTTCAGCTGCCGACACCGCAGCGGCGAGACCTGCTCCGCCGCCACCGATGACAACGACGTCCCAGTGTTCGGTCATGAAAGTTCTCCAGTCTCCGCGATGATGCGGTGGTAAAGACCGTTCGACACCAACCCGCCGTCGACAGTGAGTTCCGTACCGGTGGTGTAGGTGGAACTGTTCGAGAGCAGGAACAGCACTGCTTCGGTGATCTCGTCGAGAGTTCCCATGCGTCCGAAGGGAACCGACTTCAGTGACGCGGCGACGAAGTCGTTCGCGCCGCCGAGCAGCGCCGTACCGACCAGTCCCGGGTGCACCGAGTTGACGCGAATCCCCCACTGCGCGAAGTTGCCTGCGGCCGACTTCGACAGACCGGTCAGACCCCACTTGCTCGACGAGTAAGCCGGAGAGAAGTATCCGATCTGACCGGCGATGGACGAGATGTTGACGATCGATCCGCCACCACTCTCGCGCATCAGCGGCGCCACCGCCTTCATACCGTAGAACGGGCCGAAGAGGTTGATCTTCATGGTCAGCTCCCAGATGTCGTTCGGGGTGTCCATGAATTCGAGCCGACGCGAGATACCGGCATTGTTGACCAGTCCGCCGAGTTCCCCACGGGTGGTGCGAATTTCGTCGACAACCCGGTCCCAGGCCTCGGCATCGGTGACGTCGAGAATATGAGCGGATGCCGATCCGCCTGCGGCGACGATGTCGTCGACCACGCCGGATGAATCCGAAATATCGGCAATGCAGACATGCGAACCGCGCGCGGCGAGAGTGCGCGCGTGATGCGCCCCCATCCCGGCAGCACCGCCGGTAACGAGAACGACGCCGGGATATGTCGTGGACTCAGACATGCCGCGAACCACCGTCCACCGCAATGCTGTGCCCGGTGACGTAACGCGCGCTGTCCGAGAGCAGGAACAGCAGCGGGCCGAAGACCTCTTCGGGCGAGCCCAGACGATGCAGTGGTACCGCGTCGAGTGCGTTCGCGAGCGCGATCGGATCTTCCTGGACCCACTTCGTCATCGCCGTGTCGATGTAGCCGGGTGCAATGGAGTTGACCCGAATACCCTTGTCGCCGAACTCCACTGCGAGAGACTCCGTGAGGTGCGCAACGGCAGCTTTCGACGTGCAGTATGCGCCTCTCCCCTTCCGCACACGCAGCGCAGACACCGAAGACATGTTGACGATGGCGCCGCCGGGACCGAGGTGACGTGCCGCCGCCTGAGCACCGTAGAGCACTCCCTCGACATTGACACTCAGCGTTGCGCCGATCTGCTCCGGGGTGATCTCCTCGGCCAGCGCAAACGGGAAGATACCCGCATTGTTGATCCAGAAATCAACCCGGCCGAACTCCTTCAACGCCAACTGCGCAAGCAATTCATGCTCGTCGGGCTTGGTGACGTCGACCCGAGCTCCGACGACGCGACCCGGGTTGTCCGCCAGTGCATTCGATTCGAGGTCCGTGTTGATTCGTGCGGCCGTGGCGAGCATCTGCTCTTCGTTGATGTCGGCGCCGACGACATGTACGCCGCGCGTTGCCAGTCCTTCGGCGAACGTCGCACCCATACCCTGAGCCGCGCCGGTCACCACTGCGACCTTGCCTGCCAACTCCGGGTACACCGCCGACATCTGCGTCACAACGGTACGGCCCGGGTTCGTCTGGTCAGAGCTTTCGGTCATGATGTACTTCTCCTACTGAATATTGTTGTGCAAGAATCATTTCGGTACTTCAAGCTTGTTCGGACGCTCGGGGCGCGTCGTCGCGAGAAACGGTGCGGCGGGCGATCTTCCACTCCTCACCGACCCGAACCACGTGATCTGTGACAGTTGTCATCCGCACCAGTCGCGAGTCTCCGCCGCGAGCGGTGGCAACGATCTGCAGGTACCCGTGCACTGTGAGAGCACTCTCGTCCACCGCCTCGACGACGAGGTTGGTCAGAACGTGGCGATGCACTTCGTCGGCGGCTTCCGCCGCAGCGAAGAAGCGAGCAGCAAAAGCCGCAAGGTCGTCGAAACCGACCACGGGTTCCGGATAACTGGGGGAATGAAACTCACCGCCATCGGTGAATGTCTGCGCCCAATCCTGCTGGCGCCCAGAGTCTATGCAATGACTCTGGTGGCCGTACAGCTGGTGGATTGCGGCAACATCCTCCGTTGCCACGACGCTGTAGTTGCTCATGAAGGTTCTCTCCGAACACGCTGTGCTGCATCCACCCGAAGGTTGTGCAGCTCCGTAAAGTGTGCGATAATCGCACACACTGTGCGATATGTTCAAAGCGTAGGTGGCATACCTCACAAACGTCAAGAAGGGGATTTGATGTCAGAGCTGAGCGAGGAACACCGACCGCGCAAAAGCGCAGTTCAAGTGGACTCGAGCATGTCGAAAACGCTGCACCACGGACTCGAGATCTTGGAACTCCTGACGTCCTATCCGCACGGTTTGTCAGTCACGGACATTGCCGACGGAGTGGGAGTCCACCGGACTGTCGCACATCGGTTGATCCGCACGCTCGAGGCTCATCACCTGTGCCGCAAGGACTCCTTCAAGCGCGTCACTCTCGGCGCCGGCCTGGTCACCCTCGCCGAACCGGTGGAACAGGATTTGCGCACTCTCGCTCGCCCGATACTTCAAGAACTTGCCGAGGCCACCGAGGCGACAGCGCACCTGGTGGTCCGCGAGAGTGATACCGAAGTGCGCGCGCTGATGGTGGTCGAACCGCGCAGCGCCAAGGTTCACGTCGCGTTTCATCCAGGGCAGGTCGATCCGATCGACCGCGGCTCCGCCGGGCTTTCCATCCTTGCCTCACTCCCGCCGACGAGCGGGGAACGAGAGGAAGTGACGGCGGCACGCGCACGCGGCTACGCAGTGACCGTCGGCGAGGTCATCCCGTCCGTCCTGGGAATCTCAGCGGTGATCCCCGGCCGACGCCGCGACGCCATCTCCAGCCTCGGAATTTCCGTCTTCGACTCCGAGGACCAAGCAGCGCTGGGCGCCGAGGTCATGGCAGCGGCAAAAGCCCTCGGCAGCATGTTGCACTGATCCGAACACCAGTCGAGCCCCGGGAATACCCGGGGCTCGACTTTGTTGACTCCGAATGAGATAGTTGAACAATCAACTACCTGACATCAGCTTCACGGATACAAGGAGTACGACATGCCTGCTGTGACAGTCGAGAACATCTTGGCCCTGCCCCGTCTCGACGAGCCGGCAGAGTCAGCAGTCGACCGCCCCGTCAAGAGCATCACCACCGCACCGGTCGGATACGAAGGTGAAGGCTTTCCCGTTCACCGCGCCTTCGCCGGCATCGACCTCTCCGCCCTCGATCCCTTCATCCACATGGACCAGATGGGCGAGGTCAACTACGCACCCGGAGAACCCAAGGGCACACCGTGGCACCCGCACCGCGGCTTCGAAACCGTGACCTACATGATCGACGGCATCATGGAGCACCAGGACTCCAACGGTGGCGGTGGCATTATCGGCGGCGGCGACACCCAGTGGATGACCGCGGGTGGCGGCATCCTCCACATCGAAACTCCGCCGGAGCACCTCGTCCTCAGCGGCGGCCTTTTCCACGGCGTCCAACTGTGGGTCAACCTGCCTCGCGACAACAAGATGGCATCTCCGCGGTACCAGGACATCACCGGTAACAAGGTGGCCCTGCTTTCCTCGCCGGACGGCGGAGCCTTGGTACGCGTCATCGCCGGAGACATCGCCGGCCACGCCGGACCTGGTTCGACGTACACACCGATCGCGCTCTCCCACACGACTGTGGCCCCGGGTGCGAGCCTGACGCTTCCGTGGAACCCCGAGTTCAACGCGATCGTCTACGTGCTCGCCGGCGAAGGCACGGTCGGGGCCGAGCGTCGGCCCATTCGTGTTGGACAGACAGCTGTCTTCGGACGCGGTGACTCCATCACCGTCGCCGCTTCCGATCGCCAGGATTCACGGACCGAATCTCTCGAGGTATTCATCCTCGGCGGCAAACCGATTCGTGAGCCCATCGCGATGGCCGGGCCGTTCGTCATGAACACCAAGTCCGAGGTCATGCAGGCCTTCGAGGACTTCCAGGCCGGACGCCTGGGATCCATCCCGGCGGCACACGAGACGCTGAGCTGACATGTCGTCGGTAGTCGTCCAGCGAGCTGACGAACGTGCGCATCTCAACTACGGCTGGCTCACGGCGCGTCACAGTTTCCCCTTCGCCGGAAACTTCGATCACGCCGCGTACGCGCACGGACTTCTGTTGGTGAACAACGACGACATCATCGAAGCCGACTACGGTTTCGACACTCATCAGCACCGCGACACCGAGATCGTGACGTGGGTGCTCAGCGGATCTCTGGTTCACCAGGATTCCGCTGGGCACTCCGGGGTCATCCATCGCGGACTCGCGCAGAGAATGAGCGCCGGTACCGGAATCCTGCACTCCGAGCGCAACGATCGCTTCCGGGCCGACGGCTCGCGTGTCACCGAGCCCGTTCACCTCGTCCAGATGTGGATACCCCCGGACGAATCCGGAGTGACTCCGAGCTATCAGGAACTCGACATCAACTCCGAACTCGACGGCGGTGGCCTGATCACCCTGGCGTCGGGGATGCCCGCGCATCGCGACCACAGCGCGATCAGCTTGCACAACAAACATGCGGCACTGCATGTTGCTCGCCTCGAGACCGGTGGGTCGGTATCTCTCCCGGATGCGCCGTACGTGCACGGCTTCATCGCCGGTGGCACTGTCGACGTCGAGGGAGTCGGATTGCTCGGTCCGGGAGATTCGTTGCGACTCAAGGATACTGGCGGTCAACGAGTCGAGGGAATCGGCGATGCGGAGGTACTCGTGTGGGAGATGCACGCGTCGACGAACTGACGACACCACCGAGTACGCCCAATGTTCGGACTACACAGCAGGTTCGTCGTAGGGTGGATGCCGGTAGTGGCGGATCCCGATTGTGGTGGATCCCGGTGGTACAGAAGGAGGAGCCATGGCATCTGGTCGAGCACAGGCCCCACGGACGACACCGCACATCGATGTGCACCGCTCCGGCGATCGCTTGAAATCCCGCGTCTCCTGGCTGGATTCGAAACATTCGTTCTCGTTCGGACAGCACTACGATCCGGACAACACGCATCACGGATTGCTGCTCGTCAACAACGACGACACCGTACTGGCGGGAACCGGTTTCGACACCCATCCGCACAAGGACATGGAAATCGTGACCTGGGTGCTTCGCGGTTCGCTCGTGCACCAGGATTCCATCGGCCACACCGGCGTCATCTATCCGGGACTCGCCCAGCGCATGAGCGCCGGTACCGGAATCATGCACAGTGAGAAGAACGATTCGTGGCGTATCGGCGGCGAACAGCATTCCGACCCCGTGCATTTCATCCAGATGTGGGTGGTACCGGACGAAGGTGGACTGACCCCCGGTTACGAACAGCTCGAGATCGACGACGAACTGCTGCGCGGCGGTCTGATCCCGGTTGCCTCCGGGATGGAGCGCTACAAGGATCATTCGGCGATTCGCATCAACAACAAGAACGCCGCCATGCATGTCGCACGCATTCTGCCGGGCACCTCCGTGAATCTTCCGGGCGCACGGTTCCTGCACGTCTTCGTCGCGCAGGGCACTGCCGAGATGGAGGGCGTCGGCACACTGTACGAAGGCGATGCTGTCCGGTTGAGCGATTCGGGTGGCCAGCAGCTGACCTCCGACGCCGGGGCCGAAGTCCTCGTCTGGGAGATGCATTCACGTATCGGTGGTTGAGACCCGGTCTCGGCAGGACTCGGCGCGCTGGAGATACTCGACAGATGAGCATCGACAACTCCGCCGCGCCCGTCAAGAAGCTTGACCCACTCAACACATTGATGGGTGTGCGCGCCGTTTCGGTCGAGCCCGGGGACCTGGCCTTCGCGCAGGCCGTCGGCGAGCGATTCCACGATCACCGTGGCAAGACCGTGCTCGGTTCCATCGGAGTCATGATCGACGGTGCCATGGGTGGCGCGGTGTACTCGGGACTGACCTCGGGCCATCAGTCCGTGCTCGCGCAGGTCACGGTCAGTGCGGGCGCCGACATCCCCGACATCGCGGACGTCGGTGCCACCGGAACACTCGTGCATCTCGACGACGGCGTCGGACTCGCATCCGGGCAACTTCGCGACGAGAACGGCACCCTTCTGGCAGTGATGGCCGGTCGCGCCATGGTGGTCTCGCGTCCCCCCGTCGTGGGAATCGACGACTACGTGGAGGGCGAGCCGCTGCCCGTCCCGACGCCGGAGAAGACAAGCAACCTGAGCGGGTTGTCCGGGTCCGACGTCGTCGAAGGAATCCGCGACGGCAAACTCGAACGCGGTCCACTCGCCGGTCTCCTCGATCTTGCTGTCGTCGACGTGACCCCGGGTTCCGTCGTCGGTGAGTTCGCACCCGTGGCCTGGATGGCCAACCCGTTGGGCGCCGTTCAGGGCGGTGTCCTCATCTCGGCAGTCGACGCCATCACTGGCCTGTCTGCCCAGACCCTGACCCGCGTCGACCAGGACTATCGCGTCCTCGACCACAAGATCGACTTCCTGCGCTCACCCGACATCGGCGGGCCGGTCTTGCGCGCCGAGGCCTCCGTGATTCGTGCCGGGCGCAGGCTCGCGCTGATCGAAACTCGCATCGTCGACGCCGGCGGACAGGTCTATGTGCGGGCCACTTCGAGCATTCAGATGCTCTCCCAGCAAGTTCACAGCGGATAACCAGTTCCGCACCAGGTCGCCCGTCCACCATTGAGACAACAGCCCACACAATGGAGGTACAGCGGCGTGAACAAAGACATCGAAGCGAGCAGGCTGCGCGTGAGCCGTCGGCGGGCTCTCGCCCTCGGCGGAACCATCAGTCTCGGCGGGCTCATCGCAGCGTGCTCCGGCAACAGTGGCACCGCCACGACGACTTCGGCTGCGGCTGCGTCGACGACAACCACTTCCGGCACTTCCGCCGCGGCCACGTCCGGCGACGCTGTCACCGCACTTCTGGCCAAAGCACCGCAGTGTGTCATGAGCAAGGAAGAGACGCAGGGTCCCTACTGGTTCGACGTCGACTCCATTCGCGGCGACATCCGCGAGGACCGTCCGGGCACCACGCTGCAGGTTGCGATGCGCGTGCAGGACAACAGCCAGTGCAACGTCGACGGCAGCATCGGCGCGGTCAGTAACGCCGTCGTCGAGATCTGGCACTGCGACGCCGGCGGCGTGTACTCCGGCTTCGAATCCGGTTCGCTGAGCGCCAACGGCGGCGGCGGTGGCGGAACTCCCCCGGCCGGCGGAATGGGCGAACCACCGTCAGGCGCCCCCGGCGGAATGGGCGGCGGCATGGGAGGGTCCGGTGAGACCTCCGACGGTTCGTACAGCGTCGGCGACACCGAAGCCACCACCACCGACGACGGCACCTACCTGCGCGGCGCCCAGACCACCGATGCAAACGGCATCGCGCAGTTCACCACGATCTTTCCCGGCTGGTACATGGGCCGCACCACCCACATCCACGTCAAGGTTCACATCGACAAGAAGACGGTCCTCACGTCGCAGACCTTCTTCGACGAGACCCTTCTCGACGAGGTGTACTCGCAGTCCCCGTACAGCGAGCACACCGGTCGTGAGAACAACACGAACAACGCCAGTGACGGCATCTACGACGACACCGGCCTCATGACCGTCGAAAAGCAGTCGGACGGGTCCTACCTCGCCGTCATCAACCTGGGTATCGACGCCTGAGGTAGGAGCCCGGTGGTCAGCTGCCGACGTATGCCGCGAGGTGCTTTCCGGTGAGTGTGGAGCCGTCGGCGACGAGCTCCTCGGGAGTGCCTTCGAAGACGATCCGACCGCCGTCGTGACCGGCTCCAGGGCCGAGGTCGATGATCCAGTCGGCGTGCGCCATCACGGCCTGGTGGTGCTCGATGACGATAACGGACTTACCGGAATCGACGAGTCGATCGAGCAGGCCGAGCAACTGCTCGACGTCGGCCAGGTGCAGTCCGGTGGTCGGCTCGTCGAGGACGTACACGCCGCCCTTCTCACCCAGGTGGGTTGCCAGCTTGATGCGCTGACGCTCACCGCCCGACAGCGTCGTCAACGGCTGGCCGATCGTGAGGTATCCGAGCCCCACGTCGACCAGTCGGACGAGGATCTTGTGCGCAGCGAGGGTCTTGGCCTCACCGTCGCCGAAGAACTCCTCGGCCTCGGCCACCGACATCGTGAGAACCTCGTTGATGTCCTTGCCACCGAATTTGTATTCGAGTACCTCGGCTTGGAAGCGCTTGCCCTCGCACTCCTCGCAGAGAGTGGCAACGCCGGCCATCATCGCCAGGTCGCTGTAGATGACGCCGTTGCCGTTGCACGTCGGGCAGGCGCCCTCGGAGTTGGCACTGAAGAGCGCCGGCTTCACGCCGTTGGCCTTGGCGAATGCCTTGCGAATCGGGTCGAGCAGCCCCGTGTACGTCGCCGGGTTGCTCCGACGCGAGCCGCGGATCGCGCTCTGATCGACCGACACCACGTCTTCGCGTTTCGCGAGCGAGCCGTGGATCAGCGAACTCTTGCCCGACCCGGCGACACCGGTGACCACGACCAGGACGCCGAGCGGTACGTCGACGTCGACGTCCTGCAGGTTGTGTGAGTTCGCTCCACGAATCTCGATTGCTCCGGTGGACTCCCGCACGGTCTCTTTGATTGCGGCCCGGTCGTCGAAGTGACGGCCGGTTACGGTGTCGCTGGCACGCAAACCGTCGACGGTGCCCTCGAAGCAGACGTTTCCGCCGGCGCTACCCGCACCCGGACCGAGGTCGACGATGTGGTCGGCGATCACGATCGTCTCCGGCTTGTGCTCGACCACGAGCACGGTGTTGCCCTTGTCCCGCAGGCGCAGCAGTAGGTCGTTCATCCTCGCGATGTCGTGCGGATGCAGGCCGGTGGTGGGCTCGTCGAAAACATACGTGATGTCGGTGAGCGAGGAACCCAGGTGACGAATCATCTTGGTGCGCTGAGCTTCACCGCCGGAGAGGGTTCCCGACGGCCGATCGAGACTGAGGTAGCCGAGTCCGATCTCCACGAACGAGTCGAGCGTTTCACCGAGCGTCGTGAGCAACGGCGCGACCGAAGGCTCCTTCAGTCCGCTGACCCATTCCGCGAGATCGCTGATCTGCATCGAGCAGGCGTCGGCGATGTTGACGCCCTTGATCTTCGACGACCGCGCCCCCTCGCTCAGTCGCGTCCCGTCGCATTCGGGGCAGGTGGTGAACGTGATCGCCCGCTCGACGAACGCCCGGATGTGGGGCTGCATCGCGTCGACGTCCTTGGCCAGGAACGACTTCTGAATCTGCGGAATCAGACCCGTGTACGTCAGGTTGATGCCTTCGACCTTGATCTTGGTCGGCTCTTTGTAGAGCAGATCGTTCAGTTCCTTCTTGGTGTACTTCTTGATCGGCTTGTCGGGATCGAAGAAACCGCAGCCGCGGTAGATCCGGCCGTACCAACCCTCCATGCTGTAGCCGGGGACCGTGATCGCACTCTCGTTGAGCGACTTGGTGTCGTCGTACAACGCGGTCAGATCGAAATCGTTGACCGCCCCTCGTCCCTCACACCGCGGACACATGCCGCCGGTGATCTTGAAGCTGCGACGCTCTTTCGTCTGACGTCCGCCGCGTTCCATCGTGACCGCGCCTGCTCCGGAGATCGAGGCCACGTTGAACGAAAACGCCTGAGGCGAACCGATGTGAGGCTTTCCGAGACGGCTGAACAGGATGCGGAGCATCGCGTTGGCGTCGGTGGCGGTTCCGACGGTCGAGCGCGGGTCGACTCCCATCCGCTGCTGATCGACGATGATCGCGGTGGTCAGGCCGTCGAGAACATCGACGTCCGGCCGCGCGAGCGTCGGCATGAATCCTTGAACGAAAGCGCTGTAGGTCTCGTTGATCATCCGCTGCGATTCCGCGGCGATCGTACTGAACACCAGCGAACTCTTCCCCGAACCGGAGACGCCGGTGAATACCGTCAGCCTCCGCTTCGGGATCTCGACACTGATGTCTTCGAGGTTGTTCACCCTCGCGCCTTGCACGCGGATCAAATCGTGGCTGTCTGCGGTGTGCAAGGCAGTCATCGTGTCTCCATCTGTCAGTCGATCGCCGACGGTCTCAGCGCAGTTGACGGGCTCAGCGCAGTTCTTGAATACGGATCAGGTTTCCCGCTGGGTCCCGGACGGCGCAATCGCGAACGCCGTACGGCTGCTCGGTCGGTTCCTGGACGACGTCGATGTCGCCGGCCTGAAGCCGCTCGAACGTGTCGTCCAGATCTTTGGTGGCCAGGAGAAGTCCGCCGTAGGTGCCCTTGGCCATCATCTCGATGATGGTGCGGCGCTCCTCGTCGGTGATTCCGGGATCGACGGCCGGCGGATGCAGCACGATGGAGGTGCCGGGCTGGCCGGGCGGCCCCACCGTGATCCAACGCATCCCGTCGTAGCCGACGTCGTTGCGAACCTCGAAGCCGAGCGTGTCGCGATAGAAGTTCAGGGCGGCTTCAGGGTCGTCCTGCGGAAGGAAACTCGAGTGAATGGTGATGTCCATGGCGATCACGTTAATTGCGGCTGCGCGGTCTGCGCTTCTCGATTCCTGATCGGTCTGGTGACTTGTTTGGACACGCAGGACGGCATTCCTGCCGTCGACTGCTCGGCCTCGCGCCGATAGACACTGGGCGGAACCCCCACCAATTCGGTGAACTTGCTGCTGAAAGTGCCGAGAGAGCTGCAACCGACCTCGAAGCAGACGTCCGTGACACTGAGGTCTCCGCGCCGCAGTAACGCCATCGCTCGCTCGATTCGCCTGGTCATCAGGTAGGCGTACGGCGGTTCTCCGTATGCCTGACGGAATTGGCGACTGAGATGCCCCGCAGACATGTTCACTCCCCGCGCGAGCGCCTCCACGTCCAGAGGCCGCGCGTACTCCCGGTCGATACGGTCTCGCACACGTCGTAGTCGCGCGAGGTCCTGCAGGTGCGGATCTGCGGCAGGTCTGCTGGTCACGTATTCGATCGTGCCATGCCATACCGACGTTGCCCAGCACAAGAGATGAACTCGGCGTGGAGCGATCGCGCACACACCGAGCAGTTCGTCATGATCGTGTAAGGATGGAGAAATGACCACGGCTCATCGCTCAGGCATCGACCTCACCCACCTCGACGGCGACACACGGGCGCAGGACGATCTGTTCGTCCACGTCAACGGAAAATGGCTCGCCGAATACGAGATTCCGGCAGACCGCGCAGTCGACGGGGCCTTCCGGACGCTCTACGACAAGGCCGAAGAAGACGTACAGACCATCATCACCGAAGCCGCGGAGTCCAACTCGGCCGCCGGTACCGATGCACAGCGCATCGGCGACCTGTACTCGAGTTTCATGGACGCCGACGCCGTGGAGGCCGCAGGCCTCGGCCCCATCGACGACGAGCTCGACGCCGTCGCCGATGCGCCGGACCGGTCGTCGCTGGCCACCGTGATCGGACGCCACCAGCGCGTCGGCGTCGGCGGTGCCATCTCGCATTACGTCGACACCGATGCCAAGAACTCCGAGCGGTACCTGATCCACTTCAGCCAGTCGGGAATCAGCCTCCCCGACGAGTCGTACTACCGCGAGGACAACTACGCGGAGATCCGCGAGAAGTACGTCGCGCACATCGACAAGATGTTCACCCTCGCCGGCGTCGGCTACGACGCCCAGCGTGTGTTCGAGCTCGAGAAGAAGATCGCGGCCGGGCATTGGGACGTCGTCAAGCGTCGTGACGCAGATTTGAGTTACAACCTGGTGGGCTTCGAGGAACTGACCGAGCAGAACCCCGGTTTGGACTGGGCGGCATGGCTGTCCGGTCTCGGCGCCGATTCGGAGAAGTTCGCCGAGATCGTGGTCCGCCAGCCCGAATTCCTGCACACCTTCACCGCACTCTGGGCGTCGGAGTCACTGGACGACTGGAAGGCATGGGCGGCGTGGAAGGTGCTTCATGCCCGCTCCCCTTACCTGCATTCGGCCCTGGTCGACGAGACTTTCGCTTTCTACGGCACCACACTGTCCGGGACCGAAGAGAACCGTGAGCGCTGGAAGCGCGGGGTAAGCCTGGTCCAGGATCTGCTCGGCGAGGCCGTCGGCAAGCTCTACGTCGATCGACACTTCCCCGCAGAGGCGAAGACCCGCATGCTGGAACTGGTCGCAAACCTGCAGGAGGCGTACCGCCGCAACATCTCCGACCTCGAGTGGATGAGCCCGCAGACTCGTGAGGCTGCATTGGCCAAGCTCGAGAAGTTCACCCCGAAGATCGGTTACCCCGACAAGTGGCGCGACTACGCCGGACTCGAGATCTCGGCAACCGACCTGGTGGGCAACTACCGTCGCGGATACGCCGCCGAGTACGACCGTGACCTGGCCAAGCTGGGCGGCCCCGTCGACCGTGACGAGTGGTTCATGACACCGCAGACCGTCAACGCCTACTACAACCCGGGCATGAACGAAATCGTCTTCCCCGCAGCCATTCTCCAGCCGCCGTTCTTCGACGCGGCAGCCGACGACGCTGCCAACTACGGCGGCATCGGCGCCGTCATCGGCCACGAGATCGGTCACGGATTCGACGATCAGGGCGCCAAGTACGACGGCGACGGCAACATGGTCGACTGGTGGACCGACGAGGACCGCAGCGAATTCGGCAAGCGCACAAAGGCTCTCATCGAGCAGTACAACGAGTTCGAGCCCAAGGAACTGCCGGGCCACCACGTCAACGGCGAGTTCACGATCGGCGAGAACATCGGCGACCTCGGCGGGCTGTCGATCGCGATCGCGGCGTACAAGATCGCGACCGAAGGTACCGAACCTCCGGTCATCGACGGACTCACCGGCTTGCAGCGCGTGTTCTTCGGGTGGGCGCAGGTATGGCGCACGAAGGCCCGTGAGGCCGAAGCGCTTCGCCGTCTGGCCGTCGACCCGCACTCGCCGCCGGAGTTCCGGTGCAACGGCGTCGTCCGCAACCTCGACACGTTCCACGAGGAGTTCGACGTCAAGCCCGGTGACGCACTGTATTTGGAGCCGGAGAAGCGTGTGAAGATCTGGTAGCAGGGGCAAGCCCCTGTGCGCGCTTAGGGACCCCCTGGACTCCCTGAGCGCGCACGGGGCCGAAGGCCTACCGGGCGTACATGATCACCCCGACGCCGACCAGACAGATCAGCGCACCGGCGATGTCGAAACGATCCGGGCGGAATCCGTCCATCACCACCGCCCACAGCAGTGAACCTGCGACGAAGATCCCGCCGTACGCGGCGAGGATGCGCCCGAAGTTCGCATCGGGTTGCATGGTGGCGACCAGACCGTAGAGGCCGAGCGAGATGACGCCGAGCCCCACCCAGATCCATCCCTTGTGCTCGCGAATTCCCTGCCACACCAACCACGCGCCCCCGATTTCGAGCAGCGCGGCGAGTACGAACAGCAACAGCGAACGTGCGACGGTCATGCCGCACACAGTATCGCTACAGACGTACTCCGGTCTCCGCGGAAAAGAAGTACACCTCGCCGGCCTTGGGCAGCAGATGAAGCGACTCCCCCGGTGCCACCGACATCTTCCGGTCGACGCGAATGACGATTCGACCGGATCGGCTCTGCCACTGCGAATCCGGGGCACCCTTTGCATAGACGAACGATTCGGCTCCCAACTCTTCGAGCAGATCGGCATCCACGGCCAGCGAGCCCTTTCGCCACGCTCCCACCAGATCCCACGATTCCGGGCGCACTCCCACGACGACCCGCTCCCGCTCGGACGCCCCGGTGGGCAGCGGAATCCGCAGATCACCGAGCACTGCGACGGTACCCTCGACCGGCGCTTCGATCAGGTTCATGCCGGGCGATCCGATGAAGGCGGCCACAAAGGTGTTGACGGGGTTGTCGTAGAGTTCGCGCGGCTTCGCCACCTGCTGCAAGCGACCGTCCAGCATCACCGCCACTCGGTCCCCCATCGTCATCGCCTCGACCTGATCGTGGGTGACGTAGACCGTCGTGGTGCCGAGTCGACGCTGTAGGGCGGCGATCTGCGACCGTGTGCTGACGCGCAGTTTGGCATCCAGATTACTGAGCGGCTCATCCATGCAGAACACCTTGGGATGGCGAACGATGGCTCTACCCATGGCGACTCGCTGGCGTTGCCCACCGGACAGCTTGGCCGGTTTACGTCCGAGCAGCGGTTCGAGCTCGAGCATCCGTGCTGCCTCGAGTACCCGTTCCCGTCGCTCGGCCTTTCCTACTCCCGCGTTCTGGAGCGCAAAACCCATGTTCTGCTCGACGGTCATGTTCGGGTACAGCGCGTAACTCTGAAACACCATGGCGACGTCACGTGCTCGCGGAGCGAGGTGCGTGACGTCCGTGCCGCCGATCTCGATCCGACCGTCCGACGCGGACTCGAGACCGGCGAGCATTCGCAGGCTGGTGGACTTACCGCAACCGGAAGGTCCTACGAGTACCAGGAACTCACCGTCGGCGATGTCGAGGTCGAGACGGTCGACTGCCGGTCGATCAGTTCCTTCGTAGCGGTGCGTGACTCCCGCGAATTGCACGTTGGCCATGAGTGTTCTCTCCTACTACTTCGGCAGCTTGGGGGTGATCTGCCGGTCGATGATCTGCTGCAACTGCGTGGCAACGCCGGCGAATGTCGATGCGACGTCGGCCTTCTGGAGAGCGATCTGCTCGAGTCCGGTGCCGATGATCTGATCCCCACCCGGGACGAACACGCGTGCGTAGTCCTGCGAGCGCGTACGCGAGAGCTGATCCACAGCGGTACGGGAGTTGGGGTTCGCGTCGAGGAACGCCTTCATGCTCGGCTCCGAGGTTGCCGACTTGCGGACCGGCATGTAGCCGACGTTCTGCGAGAAGTACGCCGTGTTCTCACCATTGGTGATGAAGTCGATGAACTTGAGCGCGTTCTTCTTACGCTGATCGGAGATCTTGGACGGGATGGCAAGCCCGGCACCGCCGGTGGGGCAACCGGGAGTTCCGTCCACTGCCGGGAGGAAAGCGGTGCCGAAGTCGAAGTTGGCAGTCTTCTTGATGCCGGACAGATCGCCCGTCGACGCGATGGTCGACGCCAGAATGCCGGTACCGAATTCGTTCGCGATGTCAGTGGAGACCGCGGCGTACTTCTTGTCGTGAATCATGCTGGAGAGGAACTGCCCTGCGGCAATGGTCTTCTCGTTGTCGAGCTGCAGATTCCACTGGTCGGAGTACGAGCCGCCGAACGTCCAGATTGGGCCTTCGTAGGTCCAGCCGAGGTAATCCTTCGCGTTGCCCCACCCGTGTGCCAACTTGCCGTTGCCCACGACCTTCTGCAGCTCGGGTCCCCACTCGTCGAACTCCTGCCATGTCGCCGGCCCACGGTCGGGAAGACCTGCCTGCGACCAGACCGCCTTGTTGTAGTAGAACAACGGCGTCGACCGCGCGTAGGGAAGCGCATAGTGCTTGCCCTGGAACAGGTAGTCGGCGAGCAGTGAATCGACGTAGTCGGCCGAGTCGACCCCCACCTCGGAGAAGAGTCCGTCGAGCGGCTCGATTGCCCCGGCCAGTGCATAGTTGAACCACCAGACATCCGACAGCACAACCACATCGGGCACATCTCCACCGGAGAGGGCAGCGTTGAACTTCTGTGCCACCTCTTCGTAGTTCTTGCCGCCGTCCACCAAGTTGACCTTCAGGTCCGGGTACTTGGTCTGGAAGCGGTTGATCAGTTCCTTCTCCACGTCGGTGGACTTACCCGGATGGTTCGACCAGAAGGTGATGGTGTTGGAATCACCCGACGCACCGGATGTTCCCGCAGCATCAGCGCTCGACCCGCCGGATCCCGCGCACGCGGTCAGTGCGGCGCCGGCGGCGATTGCACCGCCGAGGCTCAAGAATCCGCGCCTGTTCATGTTTGCCATTACTGCTCCTCGAGAAAGAAATGTGACGGGAAAGCTGTCAGCCCTTGACCGCACCGGAGGTGAGGCCCTTGATCATGTGTCTTTGCAGCAGAAGGAAAATCACCAGGATCGGCAGCATCGTCAGCACCGTTCCTGCCATGACCGGACCCCAGTTGGTAAGTCCGTCGTTGTTCTGCAGTTGGGTCAATCCGATCGGCAGCGGTGCTACCGAGGAATCGTCGGACATGAGGAACGGCCACAGGTACTCGTTCCATTCGTTGACCACCGTGATGATGCCGAACGCCACCATCGTGGGTCCGGAAACGGGGAGCACCACGCGCCAGAGCAACCGCCAGTGGCCGGCTCCGTCCATCCGCGCCGCCTCGACGATCTCCGAAGGGATCGAGAGGAAGTGGTTGCGCATGAGGAACGTACCGAAGGCTACACCCGCGAGCGGAACTATGATGCCCTGGAACGTGTTACGCCAGCCCCACTCTGCCACGAGCGCGTAATTCGAGATCACGGTGATCTGGTTCGGAACCATCAATGCGGCGATGATTCCGAGAAAGACGAAGTTCTTCCCCGGGAAGCGCAGGAAAACAAGCCCATAGGCGCTGAGAGTCCCCAGAACGAACTTCGCCGCCGACAGAATCGTCGTGATCACTATCGAGTTCCGCAAGAACATCCAGAACGGGACCGATGTGGTTGCTTCCGAATAGTTTTCGGGATGCAGCGACGACGGCCACCACGTTGCCGGCTGCGTGTAGATCTCCGGGCGCTCCTTGAACGAGGTCATCACGATCCAGTAGAGCGGCAGGACGATGATGACCAACGCGATCACCATTGCCGCATAGCCGAGGATCTTCACACCGACCTCACGCCGGTCCACGTTCTTGCGGTCCGGCCCCGGCCTAACGACGGAAGTCGGAGCAGCGCTTTTCTTTTCCTCTACCGCTGTCATTTCTCTTCTCCCCGATCCATGGCACGAACCTGGTAGACGGTGATGATCAGCAGGATCAGGAACATGATGGTGGCAACCGTCGCACCGTAGCCCGCCCGGAAGTTTCGGAACGTCTCGTTGTACACCTGGTAGACCATCGTCGTCGTCCCCGTACCCAGCGGGCCACCACGGGTCATGACGTTGATGATGTCGAAGACCTGGAGCGAGTTGAGCATGACGGTGATGGAGAGGAAGAACGTCGTCGGGCGCAACTGAGGTAGGAGAACCCGGCGGAACTTGGTCCACGGCTTGGCGCCGTCGATTTCGGCAGCTTCGTTCAGCTCCTGCCGAACTCCTTGCAGTGCAGCGAGATAGATGACAAACGTGTACCCGAGGTTCTTCCACATGTATGTCACCGTCACCATGAACAGCGCCCAGTGGGGATCCTGATAGAAGTCGGGCGATTGGAGTCCGACACGGTGCAGGAGATCCTGGATCAGGCCGAAGTTGGGGTCGAAGACGAACTGAAACGCGACACCGATCGCTGCACCGGAGATCACGAACGGCGCGAAGATGGCCGACCGAACCAGGTTTCGCCCGACGAGCTTGCGATCGAGCAGCATGGCCAACGCCAAACCGATGACCATCGAACCCACCACTGTAACCAACGTGAATATCACTGTGTTGGTGACGATCTGCCAGGTGTCGCTTCGTCCGAACCACTCGCGGTAGTTGCTCAGCCCGATGAACGTCGCCTTCGGGTCCGCAATGTTCCAGTCGAAGAACGAAAGTCGGATGTTGTCCACCAGCGGGCGATAGGTGAACAAGATCAGCAACGCGAGATTGGGGCCGACCAAGAGCGCGAAGAGCGCGTAATCACGCCATGGTCTGCCCCACAGACCTGGCTTGCCTGAAGTGGGCAGCGTTCTTTCCGGACTCGATCTCACTGAGGCAGTCTGACCGCCCGCAACGAATGAATGGTGAACGTACAAGACACTCGAGCTGAACGCGACACGAAAAAGGCCCTGCGCGAATACTTCTCGCGCAGGGCCTTCCTCGTCGATGTCTAGCGGTTCCAGTCGCCCAATCCGTCGGCGCCGCTGAGGACTCCACCTGCGGTGTTCTGCACGATCACCGGGTCACCCTTGCCTGCGTTCTCGAAGAACCACTTGGCGTCCTCGGTGCTGACATTGAGGCAGCCGTGGCTGACATTGGTGAAACCTTGTTGCGCAACCGACCACGGAGCGGCATGGACGAAGATGCCACTGTAGGAAATTCGTGTCGCGTACTCGACGTAGGTGCGGTAACCCTCGGGAGAATCGATCGGGACGCCGTACGTGGACGAATCCATGTACATGTCGCGCAACTGCTCGCCGACGATGTACGTGCCGTTCGGTGTTTCGTGACCCGGCTTGCCGAACGACGTCGGCATGGTGCGCACGACCTCACCGTTGCGGGTGACGGTGACCTGCTTGGTGTTGTCGTCCGCGACGGTGACGAGTGCGTCACCGATGTTGAACGTGGAGTGCGAATCACCGGCGTCGACGGTCACGGAGATGTTCGCCGGCCAGAACTGTGTCGGCTTCCAACGGACCTGGCTGTCGTTGATCCAGTAGAAGCTGCCCTCGACCGGCGGATCGGTGGTCACGCGAATCGCGCGTTCGGCCGTAGCACGGTCGCCGACGGCCTCGTTGAATCGAATGATGATCGGTTGCGCGATACCGACGGTCTCGCCCGCGGACGGATTGAGCGACGGCGCGGAGAAGTTGGGAGCGCCGATGGGCGCCTGGATCGGCGTACCCGGGATGCCCGGAACCGGAATCGCCGGATCGAGGTACGGAACGCCGGGAATGACGGGCAACGGAATGTCCGGTCCACCGGGGAAGAGAGGAACGGCCGCGGAAGGTCCGGCGAGAGCCAGGCCGGCAGCCACCGCTCCGACGATTGCCACGGCAACCCGTGACGTCCGACGACCCTGTTTGCTGCCCATGTCACTACCTTCGCTCGAATGACCACGTACTCACGTGGAGTTTGCGCGGCCGGCATCGATACCCGCCTGGTACCGATGCCGATGCACCATTCGGACGCACCCGCTCGGAGCACACCTACACACCCGAGCACGCCGAAGAGAGCAAACCGCACATTTCCATAGTCATTAACACACAAATGCGGCAATCGAGCAATTCGGATGTTCGCCCAAACGTTGCTATCCCTCGCTGCGGGCAGCCGCCAACATGGATTCGATGGAGATGAGTTTGGTTCGCGGCCGTCCGGTTGCGGCACCGGATGCGCGTTCTGCCTTGTCGATCCGCTGCCAACCTTGATAGTCCACCTGATCCGGCGACCGGTCTGCCAACAAAACCTGCAACTTGTCGGCATCCTCGGTCGGGGTGGCGAGGCGCCCACCAGCGAAGTCGTCGAAGATCATCGACACGGTCTCGGCGGAGCAGTACTTGTTGGTGCCGATCACGCCAGTCGGTCCGCGCTTGATCCAACCCGCGACGTAGACACCCGGGATCGGCGTGCCGGTCTCGGTGTCGATTACTCTGCCGTTCTCGTTGGGGATCACGCCGCGAGCGTCGTCGAAGGGCAAGTCGGCCATCGGTGTGCCGCGGTATCCGACCGACCGAAGCACCAGTGAAGTGTCGATCGTCTCCTCGGTTTCGGTAGGCCGGGCGGAGAGCTGACCGGTCGGCGTTGCCACCAATTCGTTTTTCACGATCCGCACCTGTGAGACTGCACCGTCGCCGAGGATCTCGACGGGAGAGGTGAGGAACCGGAGAACGATCCGCTTGCGAGAAGGATCTGCGGTACGCGAAGCAAATTCCTGCGCCTGCTTGACCTTGAGCAGGACGGACGGCTCGGCGGCATCGCTGTCCACGAACGCCTGACTGGCCTCGTCGAGTTCGGCTTCGATCGGGTCGACGACTACGTCCACGTTCGCCATCTGTCCGAGCGCCAACAGTTCGGGATTGGTGTACGCGGCCTGCGCCGGCCCACGACGCCCGAGAATGACCACCTCACGAATCTTGCTGTTCCGCAGCGCTTCCAATGCGTGCTCGGCGAGGTCCGTCTTCGCAAGCTGGTCAGGGTCGGTCACCAGGATGCGTGCGACGTCGAGTGCGACGTTGCCGTTTCCGACGATCACCGCTCGCTCGCCGGACAGATCGAAAGTCCGATCGGCATATCCCGGGTGGCCGTTGTACCAGGCGACGAACTCGGTGGCGGCGTGACTTCCCGGCAGATCCTCGCCCGGGATCTCGAGCTTGCGGTCCCCGGCAGCGCCCACCGCGTAGATCACTGCGTGGTGATGGTCCAAGAGTTCCGAATGCGAGATGTGGGTGCCCACCTCGACGTTGAAGTGGCAGCGCACAGTCTTCTTCGCGACGACGGCGCGGAACTGATCGGTGACCCCCTTGGTTCCGGGATGGTCTGGCGCCACGCCGGCGCGCACCAAACCGTATGGAGTGGGAAGTCGATCGAACATGTCGACCTCGACGCGAGGCTTGCCGGTCAGTTCCATCGCCGCGTAGCAGGCGGCCGGGCCGGAGCCGACGATCGCCACTTTCAGCGTTCCCAGTTCGGGATCGATCTTGGCCATCGTGATCGGCTCGGGCCAATCCGGGCCCATCGGATGCTTCTCGAAGTACGACGCGTTCATCTGCAGGTACGGCGCGTCGTCCTCGTCGAGTTCGTTGTCCGGGAAGATCGCCTCGACCGGGCATTCGTCCACACACGCACCACAATCGATGCAGGTGTCGGGATCGATGTAGAGCATTTCGGTGGTCGCGAACGGAGCTTCGTCCGGTGTCGGGTGAATGCAATTGACCGGACACACGTCAACACACGAGGCGTCGTTGCAGCACGGCTGCGTGATCACATACGCCATGACATTCCCCTATCCCTGAAACACGAAGCTCGAACTGGTTCCCAGACTATAACGTGTTCCAATTTGGCGCGAGAATCGTTTTCAGATCACCCCATTGCGCTTCAGCAGCCACACCGCCTGCACGGTGGCGTGACCTCGCCATTCCAACGCCGCGGCGGGTGAATAGCTGTCGAAATCCACCGCCCAACCGCCGTCGCCATGTTGTCGCGCAGCGAGCGCAGACAGTTCGGACTCGATCACTGATGCGTCGAACAACGCGCGGGTCGGGCCGCCGGGAAGCGGTGAGAAATCGAGGGGCCGCATGAATTCGCCCTCGGCTCCCCCGTCCACGTGAACCAAGCCGTCAGCCGGGACACGCGAACCAAGAGTGCTCACCAACGACGACGCTTCGGGACTGTTCCGGTGAACCGCGTCTAGAAACTGCAAGGCAAAGGCCAGCTCGAGGGCATGCAGAGAATCCGCCCCGTCGATCGCGTCGAGGCAATATCGAACGGCAGAGGCGAACCACGGATGTTCGGCGACGGCCTCGTCGAATTCGGCAACGCGAGCCGCTGCAGCACACACGATGCTGGTGATCTGCAACGACGGCGCCAACGGATCCGCATCCACCCAGAAGGGCGCACAACCGGCCGGGTCGGCGATCGGGAAGGCGAACGGCAAACCGCCGTCTGCCAGCGAATTGGTCTGCAACCAGTCGCACAGTTCGACGGCTCTGGGCGTCGGCGTTCCGATGTCGGCAAAGGCTTCGAAGGCGTGCAGCGCGCCGCCAGGTTGGCTCGATGCCGAGCGAAGATCCGGTTCGAGTCCCCAGCCGTACCCACCGTCCGGGTTGCGATAACTGTCCACAGCCGCCAATGCCGCGGTCCGGTCACCCTGTCCGAGAATCAAATTCAGTCGATGCCGATCGAGAGTTCTGGCATGTCCCGCCATGAACCCGACGGCCGCCCTGAGATCAACACTCATGAACGACGACTCAAGATTCGTCGCCGTCGAGCCGGAAGCCGACCTTCAACGTGACCTGGAAATGCGCCACGGCGCCGTTCTCGATGTGACCGCGAGTTTCCACCACCTCGAACCATTCGAGGTTGCGCACCGTCTCGTTCGCCCGGGCGATGGCGGTGCGAATTGCCGCGTCACTGCTCTCGGTGGACGAGCCGACGATCTCGGTCACCCGGTACACGTTGCTGCTCATGGCATTCCCTTCGTGTCAGATTCGACGAACCAACTCCTGCGCCTCGGCGCCGAGCCTCGCAAGGCGAAGATCACCGAGAGCTGTCACAGCACTACCCAACCTGTTGGTGGTGAAACCGAGCGAGAGTCCGCTGGACAGGTCCGCATACGCGCCTGAACCGCCGACTCCGTAGTGGCCTATCGCATTCCGCGGCTGCCGCCGCGTGGCAATGATCGGCGGATGGTAACCGAGAGTCCAGTTGGGCCGCACCGCCAGCACGTAATCCCGATTGCGAGTCTGGATGGTCGACATCTGGTCGATGGTCGATTCCTTCAGGAACCGCTTCCCGTCGATCACGCCGCCGTTCGCGATGGCGCCGTACATCTTCGCGAGAGCACGCGCGCTGAACACTCCGTTCCAGCCCGGCATGACGGCGTCGTGGACAGCCGGGTTGCGCACCATGACGTCGAAACCGTCCGGCATCGCGGCCTCCGCGAGTCCGCGAGTCGGACCGACGTGTGAGAGCACGGTCGACGCGAAGGCCCAGTTCAAGCCGGCAGGGTTGATATGTGGGAACAGCTTCGCGATCCGTGGACGCTCGGTTTCGGGTACGCGGTACCAGAATTCGTCGACTCCGAGGGGCTTCGCTATCTCCGCTTGTACGACGTCGATGAACGGCTGACCGGACACCCTGGCCACAAGTTCGGCTACCAACCAGCCGTAGGTCACAGCGTGATAGCCGGGGCCTCGAAGCCGACGCGGATCCGGTTTCTCGGCAGCCAGGGCGGCAACGACCGCGTCGTAGTCCATCAGGTCGAGAGGATGCGGCATCAAGCCGCGAACTCGGTGAAGGCCCGCGCGATGTGACATCAGTTCACGGACGGTGATCTTGTCCTTGCCGGCCGCCGCGAATTCAGGCCAGTACCGAGCAACCGGGGCGTCGTAGTCGATCAACCCACGTTCGGCGAGTCGGTGAACGACGGTGCTGGCGACGCCTTTGCCGGTCGAGAACGACAGCGACACCGTGTCGTGGTCCCAGCGCCGATCACGATCGGCATTGCCGGCCCAGATGTCGAGCACTTTCTCACCGCCCAGGTACACGACGAGAGCGCCGCCACCTTGTTGCGGTTGGCGATACATCGCGAAGAAGCGGTCGGCCAAGGGAAGGAATCGCCGGTCCACGTACAGCTCGGTGCGCGAAGGCACCTCCACCCGGGCGAGTGAACCCCGTCGTGCACTGGGAGTCATCGCGTCCTCCGATCCCCGCTGATCAAGTTGCCCGGTCACCCGATCGGTGGCAGGAGCTTGACACCATTGTGACCACTGTCACGCAAGAGGCTCAGGGCCGGGGTGCCCTCACGGGGTGACCCACGTCGAAGTGCCGTCGCTGAAACATCCCTGACCTGTGGCGATATTGAAAACAAGGGTGGGACCACCTGAGCAGATCGCCCCGACGTCCGCGTCACCCACTGCCGCTCTGCCGCCAGGTCCGCTGAGCACGACGGCAAATGGTGAGGAGTCGGTGCGACCGAGTGCGAGCGAACCCGGGCCGTACGCGACGGCGGCAAGTAACCCACCGCGCGACTCCGCCGCAGCAACGCCGCCGAAGAGTCCGACGCCCGCCGACCTGCCACCGTCTCGAGAATCCGCGACGCCGACACCGTCGCCCTCGACGTGTGAAATCGCGTAACTGGAGGGATCTGCCACCGCTCGGCATGCGGATGACCCGTCGACGATCGTCTGATCTTGCCCGCGCGCCGAACAATCCAACGTCGCGGCTGACGCTGTTCCGCTACCGAGTGACAATCCGAAGGCGGCAAGAATCACACCGCCCGCCGCTAAGCTTGCTGCTCGCATTTTCCGGCGATCCATATCCAACCCCCACAGTGCATTCGACGTGACCGTACATTCGACGTCTGATCGAATTACCCGATATGTCCGCCTCTGACGCTACCCGTCTTTGTTCTTCCGATCGCGGTCCTTGCTCGGTTGAACACGTTTGGGTTCACCGGGCATTTTGGGATAGTTCGGCGGGTACGGCAGATCGCCCAGTCCCGCCGCCAGATCCTTCTCCCACATCTCCAACAGAACATCGAGGGCAAAGGCCTTGTCGTGCATGGCTTCCATCGGATCACCACGATCGGCGAGCAAGCCGGGAACCGTGGCGATGGTGCAGTCGTCTGGATGCACGTCGCGCAGTTCGTCCCAGGTCACCGGCGTCGACACAGTTGCGATCGGCGTCTTACGAGCGGAATACGCCGCCGCGATCGTCCGGTCACGGGCATTCTGATTGAAGTCGATGAAGATCCGTTCACCCCGCTCTTCCTTCCACCACGCGGTTGTGGCGCGATCGGCACTACGACGCTCGACTTCACGGGCGAGGGCGATACCCGCGTGGCGGACCTCGACAAAATCCCAGCGCGCCTCGAGCGGGATGTAGACGTGAAGGCCTCGGCCACCGGACGTCTTGGGAAATCCTTCCAATCCCAACTCGGCGAGCAGAGGGCGAAGGACCTCGTCCGCGATGGCAACGGCCTCGTCGAACCCGGTCCCCGGTTGCGGATCGAGATCGATGCGCAGTTCGTCCGGGTGGTCGGTGTCCGGGCACCGCACGGCCCAGGGATGAAACGTGACAGTCCCGAGATTGGCGGCCCACACGATGTTCGCAGCACTTCGCACTCGAAGGACGTCGGCCTTGCGACCCGACGGGAACGTGACCTCGCAGGATTCGACGTGCTCGGGCCGCTTTGCCGGCAGCCGCTTCTGGTAAACCTCTTCGCCCTCGATGCCGTCGGGGAATCGCTGAAGATGCGTGGGCCGATCTTGGAGCGCCCGCAACGCTGCACCCTGCAGCGCCACCGTTCGGTAGTACTCGACAAGATGCCGTTTGGTTCCGCCGTCCTCACCCAACTGCGGATAGTAGATCTTGTCCGGGCTCGACAATCGGACCGCGATCCCGTCGACGTCCAGTTCCTCTGCCGGGCTCGCCATCACTTACCGCCTGCAAGAACATCCGCGAAGTCGTATCGCACCGGAACCTCCAACTGATCGAATGTGCATTCGTCGGGCACCCTGTCCGGACGCCAGCGCAGGAATCGTGCAGCGTGCCGAAAGCGTTCCCCTTCCATCTGGTCGTACGCCACTTCGAGCACCCTCTCAGGACGAAGCGGAATCCAGGAGCGGTCTGCGGCCGATCTCCACCGGCTGGCCTCTCCCTCGGCTACAACGTCGTCCCCGAGGCGCAAAGGTTCGAGTTCGGCCAACAACTCGATCCGCCGCGCCGCGGTGAAAGCAGAAGCGCCACCGACCATCTTCAATTCGGAACCGTCGTACAGACCAAGAAGCATCGACCCGATACCTGGCTGACTCTTGTGGGGACGGTAGCCCAGCAGTACGACATCCGCGGTCCTGGCGTGTTTCACCTTGATCATCTCGCGCTTGTTCGGCAGGTACGGTCCCGCCAGCTTCTTGGCGACAACCCCGTCGAGACCCGCGCCTTCGAAGGTTTCGAACCAGGCCATTGCTTCGGCGCTGTCGGCCGTCGCTGCCGTGACGTGGCAACTCGGCCCGCCACCGACGCAATCGAGGAGCAACGCACGTCGAACCCCGAAGTCCTCGATCGAGACGTCGCGATCCCCGAGCGCCAGTAAATCGAACCCGACAAATTGCGCGGGCGTCTGTTCCGACAACAATGCGACGCGGCTCGCGGCGGGGTGAATCCGCTCGGAGAGCGCTTCCCAACTCAGGCGCGTCACACCGTCGATCTCACGGGGAACCACCAGTTCTCCGTCCACCACACATTTTTCGGGCAATTCAGACTTGACGGCTTCCACCGCCTCGGGAAAGTACCGCGCCAAGTCCTTTCCTCCTCGCGATCCGAGCACCACTTCGTCACCGTCACGAAAGATGATTGCTCGAAATCCGTCCCATTTCGGCTCGTACGACCACGTCGGGTCACCGGACTCGGGCTGAGGCGGCACAGTGGCCGCAGCCTTCGCGAGCATCGGGGCAAGCGGCGGCATCAGGGGTAGCTCCACCTACCCATACTGACAGTCCGGTTGGCAATTCGACTACCGATGTATTGGAATAGGTCCCGAACAATCCACGAACCAACAGAATTATCCAAGAATCAACAAAGGGGTCCTTATGTCCGGAATCGTCCGGCGACTTTGCACTGCGGTGATCGCAACTTCTGCAATCGCCGCCTTCACCGTCGGTTGCGGTTCCGACATCGAGCCGAAAGCCATTGCGGAATCATCTTCCTCGGTTGCCGATTCGACCACTACCTCCGCGGCCCCGACCACCTCGAAGATCACCGGCCAGGAGGGCTCGGACGACGGCGGCGACGTCGACATCGACGTGTCGATCGGTGATTGCGTCAAGCTCGGAGGCACCACGACGGCCGCAGAAATCGACAACGCGGACTGCGGTAGCAAGGATTCGAACTACAAGGTGGTCGCCAAGGTTCCCACCTCTGATCTGTGTGCCTCCGACGTCGACTCGTACTACTACGAGACCCTCGCGGGTGACGAGCAGGGCGCTGTCTGTCTCGACGTCGACTGGGTAGTCGGCGGATGCATGGACCTCGGCAGCGGAATGGACGAGCCCGCCCGCATCGAATGCTCGGATACCAGCGGCACCAACGTCGTCGAGGTCGTCGAAATCCTGCAGAACTCCACGTCGATCGACGAATGCGGTTCGGGGGCAGACTCGGGATTCGAGCACCCGGAACGTAAGTTCACGGTCTGCGTCGCAACGCTCTGATTCGAGCGCCCTCCCGAAAAACACCTGTGCGCCTTGCCAACCGATCTCGGTTGGCAAGGCGCACAGCGCTTTCTACAGCCGGCGCTTTCTACAGCCAGCCCCGACGCTTGAAGATCGTGTAGAGACTTCCACAGGTCAGGAACATCATCGAGAGCGCAAACGGATAGCCCAAGTGCCAGTGCAGTTCCGGCATGTCGTCGAAGTTCATCCCGTACACGGTTCCGATGAGCGTCGGCGCGAAGAGAATTGCCGCCCACGCCGAGACCTTCTTGATCTCCTCGTTCTGCGCGTAGCTTGCCTGCGTCAGATTGCGCATCTCCTCGTTCTGGTTCTGCGACACCAGAGTTGCGTTCACCGTGAGGATGTTTCCGAGCAACTGACGAAAGCCGTCGGCCCGCTCCACCACAGTCGTCGCATGGTCGGTGACGTCGCGCAGGTATCGCTGGAGTTCCTCGTCCGTGTGGTACTTGTCGAACCCTGCCGACAACCCACGCAGCATTCCCAGCAGCGGACGCGTCGCCCGCTGGAATTCGATCACCTCACGGGTCAGTTCGTAGATGCGACGCGAAACTCCGGGATCGCCACTGAATACTTCGGTTTCGATCTCGTCGATGTCGTTCTGCAGTCCGGCCACCACCGGGGCGTACCCGTCGACGACTGCGTCGAGAATGGCATAGAGAACGGCCTCGGTACCCAACCGCAACAGGTCAGGATCGTTCTCCATGCGAGTCCGCACCGCCGACAGATCCGGCGATTCACTGTGACGGACGGTCAGAATGAAGTTGGGACCACAGAAGATGTGCAACTCGCCGAATTCGACCCGCTCGGTCTCGTCGCGGTACCGCGCAGCACGCAGCACCACGAACAGTGTCTTGCCGTAGCGCTCGAGCTTGGGGCGCTGGTGCGCGACGATCGCATCCTCGACCGCCAGTTCGTGGAGGTCGAAATGTTGTGCAGCGGCATACAACTGGGCGTCGTCGGGCCGGTACATGCCGATCCACGCCATCGACTGCGAATCCGGAAGGCATGACAGCGCTTCCGCCAGCGTGGACGGCGACGCTATCCGCTCGCCGTCGCGGTACACGCCGCTGTTGACGACGGTCGATTCGACGGGCGCCACCGCCTCGGGCGGGGCAGCCTTGACGACGGTGCGTGCGGCACGCGAGTGTCCGGGATGTGAGTCACCGAGCCCCGCGGAACGACGTGGCAGTACCGAACGTGAACGACGAAATTCGCGCATGCTGAACAGCTTTCGAGGGAAGAGTGAACGACGACGCTTGCTTCACAGCAAAGCCGAAGCCGATGAACACACGATGAAGCTGCAGCAAAATACCGGATCAACCCGGGCGGCTACAGCTTCAGTTGGTACTCGGAGGTTGGCCACGCATTACAGCCACACCTCCTCTTCCCTGAATTCCTACGCAAGTCCGCGCACGACGCCAACATGCTACCCCGACTGTCAGAGCACGACAAACCGAACGACAAGCCGCAGGACAGCACGAACCGGTCGGAGGAAACCCGCTCGACGAATGCAGCTTTCAGTCAGTTCGCAGCGCGCAATCCGCCGATCAACAGTTCGACGATCTGGTCCGCCAACGACTCCGTCTCCGCCAACGTCTGCCCTTCACGTCTTCGGTACCAGAGGTCGATGCCGTTGAGACTGCTGAGGAGTACTTTTGCCGCCATCCGTGGTGAGCCCACGCGAATGGAACCATCCGCGACGCCTTCCGTCATCACGTCGACGAACAGATTCTCGTAGTCGAGTCGCAGCGAATTCAGCTCCACGAGGACTTGCTGTTGCCTCGGCTTGAGCGCGGAGTTCATCTGGCCCCGGACACCTTGGTGGATCGTGTGGTGGTACCCGAGATGCGTCATGAGATTGACCAGGTGGGCGTGCGACATCGCTTCGAGACGCGCGAGGCCGCTTTCTGCCCCGCCCATCCGAGACTCGACCTCAGCGCGGAGCAGGCTCATCCCGCGCTCGTAGATTGCCAGGTAGATGTCGAACTTGGAACGAAAGTGGTAGTAGACAAGACCTTTGGTGGCGCCGATTCGATCGGCCAGTAAATCTACAGTCGTGGCTGCGTAACCGTCTTCGGCAAAGGCGTCGGCGGCGCTGGTGATGATCGCGGATCGCACGTCCGGAAGATCACTACTCATTCGACTTCCACTCCCATTCACACTGCCTGCCGGCCCTTGACTGTTTCCACGCCATCGCATAGTAATACTGAGTAGTATCCCAGATCAGAGAGGTTTTCCAATGTCGTTGGATTTTTCCGGCAAGGTAGCGATCATCACGGGCGCAGGCGGCGGACTCGGCCGTTCACACGCATTGGCCCTCGCCGCACGCGGCGCACGCGTCGTCGTCAACGACATGGGTGGCTCGGTCAACGGCAGTGGCGGCGCTGATACCGCAGCAGCCAAGGTAGTGGCGGAAATCGTCGAGCTGGGCGGCGAGGCCATCGCGGACCACTGCGACATCACCGACGTCGACGCCGTTGCCGCCATGGTCGCGACGGCCGTGGACAAGTGGGGCCGCGTGGACATCCTGATCAACAACGCCGGAATCCTGCGCGACAAGTCGTTCATCAAGGCCGAGCTCGACGACTTCCGCAAAGTCATCGACGTGCATCTGATGGGTTCCGTCATCTGTTCCAAGGCAGTCTGGCCGCACATGGTCGAACAGAACTACGGACGCATCCTCATGACTACGTCAGCATCGGGAATTTACGGCAACTTCGGCCAGGCGAACTACGGCGCCGCGAAGTCCGGCGTCGTCGGCCTGATGAACGTTCTCGCCATCGAGGGCGAACGCAAGGGCATCCGCGTCAACTCGCTGGCCCCGACCGCCGCGACCCGCATGACCGAAGACCTCCTCGACGAGAAGACTCTCGCTCTGCTTGCACCCGAATCGATTTCACCCGGCGCACTGTTCATGGTCTCCGATGACGCACCGACGAAGACCATCCTCAGCGCCGGCGCCGGCGTCTTCGCGATCGCTCGCATGGAAGAGTCGCAGGGCGTCTACATCCCCGAAGGCGCACTCTCGCCCGAGGTCGTCGCCGAACGGTGGTCCGAGATCAGTGACATGACCGATTCCGTCCAGGTGCCCGCGGCGTTCGATCAGACCCGCCGGTTCGTCGAGAAGGCCGTGGCGGAGCAGCCCAGCAACTGAGCAGGGCAACCAGACAACTGATCGACCCCGCTCCCCCTAAGGTGTGGTGGTGACCACACCTACGGGAGTATCGATCGTCGACATCGTCGACAGACTGGGAATGACGTTCCTCAGCGGTGGCGACACCGTCGACGGCGCCCGCACTGTCAGCCGCGTGACCCTGCACGAAGGGTCCGAAGCTACCCAGGACAGTGCGGGCGCCGTCGTACTCGGCGCAGGTCTCGCAGGTTCGGCCGATATCGCAACGGCGGTAAGAGAATACGGCTCGGCAGGTGCGGTAGCGCTGATCGTCAAAGAGCCCCTGGACTTCGACGGCCTCGTCGAGAAAGCGGTGGCCGACACCGACGTCGCACTCCTCGGAATGGTCAAGGATGCAAGCTGGCTGCAAAGCGCGTCGTTGATCAACGAGATCCTCGAATCCGGCAACAACGGGGACCGCACGTCGGCCGCCGACGCCGACCTGTTCGATCTTGCCAACTCGATCGCTCAGGTATTGAACGGCCCGGTCACCATCGAGAATCAGTCGAGCCGGATCCTCGCGTTCTCGGCGGATCAAGCCTTCGGCGACGAGGCACGTAAGCAGAGTGTCCTCGGACATCAAGTGCCGCAGCACTATTCCGATCGGCTCAGGTCAATGGGGTATTTCAACAAGATCTACGGCTCTACCCTGCCGGTATTTCTACCGGGTATCGGGCCGGGCATCAGGCCCCGCGTCGGCATGCGAATACATGCGGCATCGCAGATCCTCGGTTCGATCTGGGTGATCTTGGACGAGGAGCCGAACGAATTACAGGTCAAAACGCTCGTCGAGGCTGCGGGCGTGGCCGCCATGAGTTTGCTTCGCGCCAAACTGGCCGCGGATTCGGCACGACGACTGAGGTTGGGCGAGGTGATCACGTTACTGAGTGGCGGCACTTCAGCGAAGGAAGCGGCCGAGCGACTGGGCTACGGCCGTTCGAAAGCAAACGTGCTTGCGGCCGGCTTCCGTAGCGGCGCCGGTGCATCGTTGGAGGCCGAAGCCGACGTCGATCAACTGGCCCTGACACTCAATACCTATCTCGACCAAGTATTTCCGCTGTCGGTGGCGGCAGCGATCGGCGGCACCGTCTACGCCGTAATCCCACACACCCGGCACCAGACCGACGACGACTACGTGCGTCGGATCGCGTCGGAGTTTGCAGACCGTTCCCGTTCGGAAAAGTCGGTGGTCATCGGAATCGGTGCGACAGTGGCCGACGTGATGACGCTGGAGAAGTCACGCGACGAAGCCGACCGAGCGCTTCGCGTTCTGAGGTCGACGTGGAATTCTTCGGGCCGGACCGTCGCGCGCGCCGACGACGTGCAGATCAATTCCCTACTTCTGCGCCTCTCCGACGCCCTGGCGGACGAGAACGAGACCGCATCGGGTCCGCTCGCGGTACTGCGTGAGTACGACCGCAGTCACGACATCAACCTTGTCGACACGCTCCGCGCCTGGCTCGACACGTTCGGCGACATTCCGGCTGCTGCGTCCTTGGTTCACATCCACGTCAACACGTTCCGGTACCGCCTCAAGAAGCTTGCCGGGATTGCCGGCATCGATCTCGATGATCCGGAAACTCGATTCAGCCTGATGCTCCAGCTTCGTCTCTTCCATCCGACAATGTTGTAGCGATCTACCAAGTCTCACGAAACATTCGTAAATCCGGACGATGTTCTCGTTCTTTTGTTGGGTGAAGATTCAAGCAATCGTCTTTTGCTCCTGACCCGACAGACCTCGCGTCACTCGGGCGGGACCACACCTTCCGGAGGCACCATGAAACAACGGTCCTACGCACTACTGGCTGCGGCAACTGGCACCGTTCTTGCCCTGACCGCGTGCTCAACGGGTGGCTCATCGGGTTCGGGTGGGGGTGAACCCGTCACGGACGGCACCTTCAAATTGGCTCTCGTGGCCGACCCCGGCGCTCTGAATCCGCTGATGACCGCCGCTTCGCCGGCGCACCAACTGGCGCGTCTGAGCTACGACTATCTGCTCCATCCGGATCCCGATACCGGCGTAACCAAGCCGTGGCTCGCCGAGAAATGGGAAGAGACAACCACTTCCGCGTCCTTCACCATTCGCGACGGCGTCACCTGTAACGACGGATCCGCTCTGACTGCCCAGACCGTCGCCGACAACGTCAATTTCATCACCAACGCAGCAAACAAATCCGCTCTCCGCGGGGTGTACGCACCGGCAACTGCAACTGCCACCGCCGACCCGGCGACCCGGACCGTAACGGTCACAACTCCGGAACCCTCTCCGTTCCTGCTTCTCAACCTGGCGCGAATACCGATCATGTGCGAGGCCGGGTTGAAGGATCCGACGGCGGCAAACAAGACGACCTTCGGGTCGGGCATGTTCCAGATGACCGAGGCAGTCGCCAACGATCATTACTCCTACGTTCGGCGCGACGGATACAACTGGGGACCGGACGGCACTACCTCCGACACTGCCGGTGTACCCAAGAATGTCGTCGCATCCATCATCACGAACAACAGCACAGCGGCCAACCAGGTGTTGTCCGGTGATCTGAATGCCGCTGCCGTCTCCGGCCCCGATCAGGACCGCATGAACGCCGCGAACTTGGATACCGTCAAGCAGCCTGCTCCAGCGGGCGAGATGTTCTTCAACCACAGTCCCGGCAATCCGACGAGCGATCCTGCCGTACGCAAGGCGCTGGTCCAGGCTCTCAATCTCGACGACCTCGCCGAGATCTTCACCGCCGGCCGCGGAACCCGATCGACCACGATGGTGTCCATCGAACCGCGGGCCTGCATCTACGACTCTGTCGCCGGAAACCTACCGGACTTCGATACCAGTGCGGCCGCAGCAACTCTCGAGTCTGCGGGCTGGAAGGTCGGCGCGGACGGTAAACGCAGCAAGGACGGCACACCGCTCCGAATTCGGATGGTCTACGAGACGTTCGGCGACGCGACCGATGCTGCCGCCGACGTCGCAGTCAACGCGTGGAACGACCTGGGCGCCACCGTTGAACTCACCAGTGGAGACTCGAACAAGATTCTCGATGTCGCACTCAGCGGCAAGGACAACACGGCGTGGGATGTCGCGTGGGAGCCGATCAACGTCGCGCTGCCCAGCATGCTGGTCCCCTTCCTCTCCGGTCCGGTGCCCGCTGCGGGAATGAACTTTGCGTCGATCTCCAACCCGGCCTACGACGCAGCCGTCACCAAGGCTTCCGGGCTGACGGGCGAGGACGCTTGTGCCGCTTGGGCAGACGCTGAGTCCGAGATCATCAAAGCAAACTCGGCGGTACCTTTTGCCGACAAGATCACGACTCTCTACTTCAACAATGCGGGTCTTGCATTCGGCCGCAATTTCATCGGTTCGGCCCTGCGCCTGTACCAGTAGACCGCCGGTAGCGACCGGGGAAATCGTCGTGTTTCGCCGGTCGCTGTCGGTATACGGACAGGTATTCACTGATCCTGACGGTTTTCGTGGGAGCGGACGAAAATCGACCCGATTTTCGTGAGGATCGACAGAGATGCGCGTCACGTCATGCGCCAAGATTTAGCAGTCAACACTCAACCGCGCCCTCACGTTTTTCGCTCGGGCCCCTGCTCCATCACGGAGGCACCATGAAACACCGCTTCTATCCAACACTTGCGGCAGCCGCAGGGCTCACGCTTGTGTTGTCTGCTTGTGGCTCGGGAGGCACGTCCTCGGGCGCCAGTGGCGGTGAACCGGCCACCGACGGGACCTTCCGTTTCGCCCTGCAGGCCGATCCGGGTGCTCTCAACCCGATCATGTCGGCCGCCTCGGCGACCGCCGAGTTGTCGCGTTTGGCGTACGACTACCTGATCTACCAGGATCCCGATACCAGTGAAGTCGGACCGTGGTTGGCGGAGAAGTGGGAGGAGACCCCGACCTCGGCGTCCTTCACCATCCGTGACGGGGTGACCTGTACCGACGGATCGACGCTGACACCGCAGACCGTCGCGGACAACATCAACTTCGTGGCCAACCCGGACAACGGTTCACAGTTGCGCGGGTCCTCCGTGCCGACCGGCGCCACTGCGACTGCCGATCCTGCAACGCGCACTGTCACGGTGACCACTCCGGCGCCGAGCCCGTTCCTTCTTCTCAACGTCGGTCGCCTGCCGATCCTGTGCGAGGCCGGATTGAAAGATCCGACAGCGTCGAACAAGAAGTCGCTCGGCACCGGCATGTTCGAAGTCACCGAAGTTGCCGCCAACGACCACTACACGTTCCAGCGTCGCGAGGGCTACAACTGGGGCCCCGACGGCACGACCTCCGACACCCCGGGCGTCCCCAAGACGGTCGTCGCCGCCATGTCGCCGAACGTGAGCACCGCCGCAAATCAGCTGCTCTCGGGTGAACTCAACGCAGCTCCGATCGCCGGTCCGGACAAGGACCGCGTCGCGGCAGCCAATCTGGACTCCGTCGGTCGGCCACTGCCGGCAGGCCAGATGTACTTCAACCAGATCGCGAGTAATCCCACCAGCGATCCCGCAGTGCGCAAGGCCCTGATCCAAGCGGTCGATCTCGACGACCTCACTCAGGTCATCACCGCCGGACACGGGGTCCGGGCAACCAGCCTCGTCGCCGTCGAACCGCGCGCCTGCGTTTACGACTCTGTCGCAGGCAACATTCCGGACTTCGACCTCACTGCCGCCAAGGCAACACTGGACGGCGCTGGTTGGACCGCCGGCGCTGACGGCAAGCGAAGCAAGGATGGCAAGCCGCTCAATCTCCGTCTCGTGTACGACGGCACCGACGATCCGCGCAACGCGGCGGCCGAACTTGCTCAGTCGGCGTGGTCCGAACTCGGCGCAAACGTCGAGGTGACCGGGGGCGACTCGAACAAGATCGTCGACGTCATTCTGAGCGGCAAGGACAACTCTGCCTGGGACATCGCCTGGGTCCAGGTCAACTCCTCGCTGCCCAGCACCTTCACTGCGTACTTTGCCGGGCCGGTTCCCGCAGCAGGCAAGAACTTCGGATCGGTCAGCAACCCCGCCTACGAAGCAGCAGCCACCAAGGCTTCCGGTCTGACCGGTAGCGACGCTTGTGACGCCTGGGCCGACGCCGAGTCGGAGCTCACCAAGACGATCGCGGCCGTGCCCTTCGCAGACTCCGTCATGAACGTGTACTTCAACAAGGCCGGACTCTCATTCGGCAAGTCGCTCAACGGTTCTGCGCTGCGTCTCTACCAGTAGGCCGTCCGCCCACTCTGAAATATCTTCCCGCCCCAGCATCCCGCCCTCCGGAAAGACAGCCCATGAGTCAAACTATTGAAGCCGCGAAACCAGAAGCGGCGCCTCAGGCTCGAGCAAAGTGGCTCGAGTCCGACAGCTGGCCCACATATCTTCTGCGTCGTTTCGGCACCTTCGTGATTTCACTCTGGGCGCTGGTGACTGCGGCGTTCCTGATGCTCCAACTGATTCCGGGAGACCCGGTTCGGTTGGCACTGGGAATGAACGCACCGGTCGAACTGGTCGAGACAACGAGGTCTCAGCTCGGTTACGACCTTCCCTTGTGGCAGCAGTACTTCCGATTCGTCGGCGGGTTGCTGAGCGGGAATCCCGGTGACTCGATCACCTTGAGGACTCCGGTCTTCGAGGTGATCGCGTCCCGCCTACCGGCAACACTCGAACTGGCTGTACTCACAGTCGTCACGGTGCTGCTAGTGGGCATTCCGATCGGCCTCATCTTCGCTGCACTGACCCGCAACGGTCGACGACGCGGAGTCGAGATCGGTTACACCGCAACGTCGGGCACCATCGCCGTGATCCCCGAGTTCATGTTCGGTACGGCGCTGGTCTACCTCTTTGCCGTCACGTTCCCTGTTCTGCCCGTCGCCGGCCGAGGTGGACCGGAAAGCTACATCCTCCCGGTCGCGGCCATGTCGATCGGTGCCATCGCCTCGATGTCGCGCATCGTCCGTGCAGAGGCGCTCGGCGTGTTGGACATGGACTACATCCGTACGGCGCGCGCCAAGCGAATGCCCGTGGCACGAATCTACTTCCGTCATGCAATGCCCAACCTCATGACGTCGACGCTGACGCTCGCCGGACTCCTCCTGGGTGGTCTGATTGCCGGCACCGTGCTCATCGAGAGCATCTTCGCCTGGCCCGGCATGGGCATGGCGCTGGTCAAGTCCATCACCGAGAAGGACTACCCGCTCGCCCAGACACTGGTCGTGATCTACGGCGCCATCGTCCTTCTCATCAATTTCATCGTCGACGTGGTGCTCGCTCTCATCGACCCACGATCCACAATTCGGGAGAACTGAGTTGAGCACCTCACCTACGGCCCCCACTGCGGCCCCCAAGACGCCCCCGCGACGACACTGGATCGTCGGAACGTTCCGCACCCCATTGGGAATCCTGGCCCTCACCTTCCTGACCGCTCTGATCGCCCTCGTCATCTTCGGACCGATGATCTGGGGTGACGCCGCTGTCGCAGCCAACCCGAAGGCACTCTCTCAGGGACCGAGTTCCGAGCACATCTTCGGCACCGACGCCGGCGGGCGTGACGTCTTCGCCCGCACGATGACCGCCGCGAGACTGTCGGTGCTCATGGCTCTCGGAGCCGTCGCACTCGGTGTCACAATTGGCCTGATACTCGGTACGCTCCCGACGCTCGCTCCCCGCTGGGTCGGACGAATGGTCGTGGCATTCCTCAACTTCGCCATCGCATTCCCCGGACTGCTCCTCGCGATCTTCCTGTTGGTCGTTCTCGGACAGGGTGCTGGCAGCGCGGTGATCGCCATCGGTCTCGCCCTGGCCTCGCCGTTCGCGAGGTTGACGTACGCACTGGCTTCGTCGGTCAACGGACGCGACTTCATCGACGCAGCACGCATCCTCGGGGTTACCAAGCCGGGGCTGCTGTTCCGCCACATTCTCCCCAATATCCGTGAACCACTCATCGTCAATGCCAGCATCGCTGTCGGCAGCGGCCTCGTGGTCTTCGCCGGACTCTCGTTCCTCGGCTTGGGCATTCAGCCGCCTGCATTCGACTGGGGCCGGATGCTCAACGAAGGTCTGTCGAAGATCTTCGTCAACCCGGCCACCGCACTCGCCCCCGGCATCGCCGTCGTGCTCGCCGGCTTGACCTTCACGCTGCTCGGCGAGGCCATTGCTCGCGGCGCGGGAGTTCGCAGCCCGATCAGCAGTCGCCTGCCGAAGTGGAAGCCGATCAACCGGAAAACTGCCCAGGCCGATTCGGCGCCCACCGACGAAGACGCGGTACTGACCGTCCGCAACATGTCCGTCGCAGTCCCCGCGGGTGACGACTGGCGTCGCCCCGTCGACAACATCAGTTTTACAGTTCACCGCGGCGAAACCGTGGGCATCGTCGGTGAATCCGGGTCCGGAAAGTCACTGAGTTGCATGGCAATCGCGCAGCTGACCGACCACCCCACCGTGGTCGACGCCGGGCTCATCGAGTTCGACGGCACCGTGCTGATGAAGGACGGCAAGCGGCCGGACGACGCGGCTTCGCGCAAGGTTGCCCGCCAACTCGGCACACGTATGGCGATGGTGTTCCAGGATCCGATGTCGTCCATGAATCCGTCTCTCAAGGTCGGATACCAGGTCGCCGAGATCGGTTGGCTCCACGAAGGTATGAGCAAGGCCGACGCGAAGAAGGCGGCAGTCGAGCGACTGAACGCCGTCAAGATCCCCGACGCGCCCAGGCGTGCGAAGCAGTACCCCCACGAGTTCTCCGGCGGTATGCGTCAGCGCGCGATGATCGCCATGGGTCTGATGGGTAAGCCCGCTCTGATCATCGCGGACGAACCCACCACTGCGCTCGACGTGACCGTTCAGCGTGAGGTCCTCGGGCTGCTCCACGAGGTTCGCGAAGAAACCGGCGCCGCAATCCTTCTCATCTCGCACGACATGGCCGTCATCACCGGCATGTGCACCCGTGTCCTGGTCATGTTTGCCGGCGAAATCGTCGAAGACATCGCAGTCGACGATCTGATTGCCGGCCGTGCAAAGCATCCGTACACCCGCGCGCTGATCGCCGCGGTCCCCACCATGAGCACCGATCGCGACAAGCCGCTTGCCACCGTCGACGAAGCCTGGCAGGTGGAGAGCCTCGACGCCGAGGAGAGCACCGCCGACATCGAGTTGGAAGAACTGTTGGCTGTTGCAGAGGAGATCCGATGAGCAGACTCGAATTCCGTGACGTCAACGTCCACCTCGGTAGCGGTTCGAAAAAATTCCACGCCGTCAAGAACATCAATCTCGACATCCCCTCCGGATCGGTGGTCGGTCTCGTCGGTGAATCGGGTTCCGGAAAGTCGACACTGGCGCGAGCAACTGTCGGCCTGGCCGAGCCCAGTTCCGGCCAGATCCTTCTCGACGGTGTGGACGTCGCTCACGCCCGCGGCGCGACGGCTCGTCTGCGCCACCGGATCCAGATGGTCTTCCAAGATCCGTACTCGTGCCTCGACCCGCGAATGACCATCGGCCAGTCACTCGCCGAGGCGCTGCGGTCCACCGAGCGTCGTGACAAAGCTCGGCGCAGCCGCGGCGACCGCGCTGCCGAGGTCGCTCGACTCCTCACCACCGTCCAACTGCCGGTGGAGAAGGCGCACGAATACCCATCGTCGTTGTCGGGTGGTCAGCGCCAACGCGTTGCCCTCGCGCGGGCTTTGGCAGCCGCACCGGCAGTTCTGCTTGCCGACGAAATCACCTCCGCTCTGGACGTGTCCGTGCAGGGCGCGGTTCTGAATCTGTTGGTGGATCTGCAGAAGCAGCTTGGTCTGACGGTTCTGTTCGTCAGTCACAACCTGGCGGTGATCCGCTACGTCTGTGACCACGTCGCAGTCATGCTCGGCGGCGAGATCGTCGAGCACGGGCCGGTTCTCGACGTGATCGATTCGCCCAAGGAGCCGTACACGGCAAAGCTGTTGTCCGCGATCCCGACATTCGGGGAGCCGATGTTCCAATGACAACGCCGACCACTCTCGACTCCCCCGCTGCCGTAGCCCGTGCCGAAGAACGTCGTTCGGCGAGAATCCAGGATTACGCGTCGGTGGTTACACCGACCGACATCGCCGTATCGGCGTCGGGACGCATTGCATACGTACGTACCGAAGCGAATCCGGCTGCGGATACCAACGAGCACTCGATCTGGTTGGCTTCCCCGCAACTACAGCTCACCGCGGGACCTGCCGACACCTCGCCGGCTTGGCATCCCGTTTCGACGCTGTTGGTCTTCGTTCGGCCGGATTCCTCGGGCACACCACAACTGTGGAAGGTCGACGCCACCGGGGGCCCGGCAACACAGCTGACCACCACGGCGCAGCTCCCGCTCGGCGCGGGGGCACCGGTGTTCTCTCCCGACGGCGCTCGGATCGCCTTCAGCGCCCCCGTCGACCGCACTGCCGCCGGATCGTCATGCCTCTTGGTGGCGAAGCGCCTCAACTACAAGGTCGACGGATCCGGTGTCCGGGGCAGCGTTCGGGCGCACTTGTTCGAGTTCGATCTGGCCGCCGGCTCACTACGGCAGCTGACGGACGGCGATTGGGACGCTTCGCATCCCGCGTACAGTCCCGACGGCACCGAACTGGCTTTCACCGCGGCGATGGACGGCGACGCCGATCTGACGCGGGCGAGTTCCGCCTGGACCGTATCGCTGACTGATCTCGCCTCCGCTCCGCGGATGTTGGGGCACGCACGCGGCATCGCAGGACCACTTGCATGGACACCTGCCGGCGACGCGGTCGTAGCCGTCGGTTGGCACACACCGATCATTCACAACAACGAACTTCTTGTCCTGCACCGCGACCAGCGAGCGGAAGACCGCAGCCTGACGTCCGGACTCGACCGAAACGTCATGCCGGGCGGGACCGGTTATCCCGGTGGCGCACCGAGTTTCACCGCCGACGGCGACATCGTCTTCTGCATCCGCAACCACGGCTCCACCGAACTGCACAAGGTCGATTTCGGATCAGGCTCCGTCTCACCACTTCTCACCGGCGAGCAGACAGTGGTCTCAGGCCTTGCCCTGACGTCCGGGCGAGCCGTCGTCGCGCTGGCAACGGCGACATCCTTCGGCGAGGTCGCCGTCATCGACCTCGAGACTCGTGCAGTCGAAACCGTCACCGAATTGAACACGGAACTGACAACTTCCGTCGCGTTTCCAGTCGCCTCCGAGCGTTGGTTCGACATCAGCGACGGCACCCGTGTTCAGGGTTGGATCCTGCGCGACCCGAACGTCACGGGCGCCGGTCCGCTGGTTCTGGACGTCCACGGCGGACCACACAATGCCTGGACCGGAACGCCGACCGTGATGCACGCATACCACGCGGAACTGGTCGCGCTGGGATTCACGGTCTTGATGATCAATCCGCGCGGAAGTGACGGCTACGGAAACGACTTCTTCGACGGTGTGCGGGACGGCTGGGGTGAGGCGGATCGTGCCGACCTGCTCGAACCGGTCGAAACCCTTGTCGCCGAGGGGATGGCCGATCCGAAGCAACTGGTACTCACGGGCTACAGCTACGGCGGATTCATGACGTGCGCCCTGACGTCCGTCACCGATCGGTTTGCCGTCGCAGTCGCCGGTGGTCTCGTTTGCGACATCGCGAACACAGCCGGCCCCTCGGACGAGGGCATCTTGCTGCAGACGGTCGAATTCGACCCGCAGTCATCTCGGGTACGGGAACTTTCGCCGCTGGGGCGAGTCTCCCAGGTGACGACACCGACGCTGATCCTTCACGGCGGCAGCGACGTCCGTTGCCCGGTCAACCAGGCCGAACAGTGGTTCGGTGGACTGCGTTTGGCCGGCACCCCGACCGAGTTGGTGGTTTTCCCGGACGCGTCACATGCCTTCGTGTTGACGGGTCGGCCGTCCCACCGACTGGAGTACAGCACTCGTCTCGTCGACTGGATCGAACGGCACCTCTCCCCCAAGCCCGCACTGACCACGGTCGATCCCGACTACTGGCAGTACCGACTCGACACCCTGAGTGCGAAGTACGGGGTGCCCGGCGCCTCACTGGGAATTCTGACCACAACCCGCAGCGGATTCTCCCGCACCGTGGTCACGTCCGGTGTCGTCAGTACCCGCACCGGCGTCGCGGCTACGCCCGACACGCTGTTCCAGATGGGTTCGATCAGCAAGGTCTGGACGGCCACCCTGATCATGCAGCTCGTCGAAGAAGGATTGCTGGATCTCGACTCACCTGTCCGGAACATCCTGCCGGACTTCGCAGTTGCCGACGCGGTAGCCACCGAAACGGTCACGACTCGCCACCTGTTGACTCACACCAGTGGCATCGACGGTGACGTTTTCATCGACGGCGGGCGCGGCGACGACTGCGTCGAGCGATACGTCGCATCACTGAAATCAACGGTGCAGCTCTTCGCCCCCGGCACCGATTGGTCGTACTGCAACACCGGCTTCGTGATCGCCGGACGAATCATCGAGGTTCTCCGAGGTAAGAGTTGGGACGCGGTTCTGCGCGAGCGGATCATCGAACCGCTCGGCCTGACCAAAACCACGACCCTGCCTGAGGAGACGGCACTGCACCGCGCTGCAGTCGGGCACGTCGGCGGTGCCGACGACCTCGAGCAGACACCACAGTTCCTCATCCCCCGCTCGATGGGCCCCGCCGGCCTCATCAACAGCACGGCCGAAGATCTACTCCTGTTCGCTCAGGACTCGATGCGCGAGGACCCGGTTCTCCTTCGGCGTTCCACTCATCTGGCGATGCTCGAGGAGCGCCGCCAGATCGGTGACGTGTCGTCAGCGGACATCATGGGAACCACGTGGTTGCTGCACAATTGGGGCGGTGTACTGGCTCATGGCCACAATGGCGGAACTATCGGCCAGCAGTCGTTCTTGCGAGTGGTGCCGTCGTGCGGTCTAGCCGTGGTCCTGATGGCCAACGGTGGAGCAATGGACGCTCTCTCCGGCGATCTTCTGGCTGAAGTAATCGGTTCCATAGGCGGCGTCAGTGTGACACCGGCATTCTCGCCTGGTGACCCCCACACCCGCGTCACGTCCTCACCTGAAGAACTCGATGCGCTGTGTGGCCTGTACCGCGATGCCGCAGCCGATTTCGTCTTGGAAAGGACCGGCGGTTCCCTGACCGCCCGCCGCACCGATCACATCGACCCTTCGGTCACCGCCGAAAGCGCAGAGTCCGTCTCTCTCAGCCTGATCGAAGTTCACCCTGGAGTGTTCGGGACCCGACTCCCTCAATCAGCAGGTTGGATCCGGATCACTTTCTCCGACAACGGGAGTACACAATTGCTACACGTCGGAAGCCGCGCGTATCCGCGAGTGAACAACCGATGACCATTCTCCGCGATCTGGCCGAGCGCCAACTTCCTCAGATCCTCGAGGACGCCATCGCGCTCATCGAAGTCGAGTCGCCGTCACACGATCTCGAAGCTGTTGCCCGCAGCGCGAAGTGGACGTCAGACCTTGTCCACGAACGACTCGGCGTGACACCGGAGTCGATAGTGACGGAAGGCCGTACCCATCTGGTGACCCGTTTCGGCAGCTCACCGACGCGGCTGATGCTGCTCGGTCATCATGACACCGTGTGGCCGATCGGCACCCTGACACGCCTGCCCGCAGCCGTCACCGACGGAGCGCTCCGAGGTCCGGGCGGACTCGACATGAAACTTGGTGTCGTTCAGGCAATCCACGCCCTCGCTATCGTCCGGGAGCTGCACGGCGACGATGCACTCGACGGAATCACACTCCTCGTGACCGGTGACGAAGAAATCGGTTCACCCACGTCGCGGTCCCTCATCGAGGAACTTGCGGCAGGCGCGGTACTGGTTCTCGAGGCCGGCGGTGACGGTGGCGAACTGAAGACTGTCCGCAAGGGAGTGTCGCTGTATCGGATCCATGTTGCCGGTCGCGCCGCCCACGCCGGGCTGGAGCCGGAAAAAGGCATCAACGCTGCAGTAGAACTGGCTCGTCTCGTGATCGCGATCAACGACTTGTCCTCGCCGGCGCAGGCAACCACCGTCACCCCGACTGTCATTTCAGCCGGAACCACAACCAACACCGTTCCGGCAGAAGCCTTCGTCGACGTGGACGTGCGCGCGACCAGCGCTGCCGAGCAGGAGCGCGTCGATGCGAATATCCGAGCCCTGCAGGCAATCCACCCCGCAGCCGTAGTCACGGTCTCGGGTGGCGTCAACCGTCCCCCTCTCGAAGCGACGATGTCCGCACCGTTGCTGGCGTTGGCGGAACGCGTTGCGCTCGAGCATGATCTGACTCCTCCCGTCGGCCTCGCCGTCGGCGGAGCCTCGGACGGAAACTTCACTGCCGGCATCGGCATCCCCACCCTCGACGGCCTCGGTGGCGTCGGCGGCGGTGCACACACCGAGACCGAGCATGCGCTCGTGTCCGCAATCGCTCCGAGAACGGCGTTGGTTGCGGGCCTTATTCGTTCGATCACGTCTGAAGGGGGCCCTCGTGTCGAAAAGCAAAGCGGTTGAGTTTCGAGAACTGGTCGATACCCGCGAAATAGCCGATCTATCCGCCGTTTTCGACGAGATCTGGGCTACCAGTCCCGGACCGGCTCATTTCGGCACGGCGATGTTGGTTGCGCTTCACCACGGTGGTCACTACGTGGTGGGAGCCTTTTCCGAAGGCGAAATGATCGGTGGTTGCGTCGGATTCTTCGTCGAGCCTCTCGGCGAGGTTCTGCACTCACACATCGCCGGAGTACTACCGGGACACGCAGGCAAGGGAATCGGCCGCGCCCTCAAGCATCATCAGCGAGACTGGTGCATCGAGCGCGGCGTCAGGACGATCCGGTGGACCTTCGATCCACTGGTCGCACGAAATGCCTATTTCAACATTCAGCGTCTCGGAGCCGAACCGGCCGAATACAACCCGGATTTCTACGGGTCGATGGCAGACGGAATCAACGCAGGCGACGCCAGCGATCGTATGCTCGTCAGTTGGGACCTCGACGTCGATGGATCTCCGAGTTCTACTGTGGCCGTGAATGATACATTCAAGGTGCTTCAACCCACCGAAGACGGTACGCCTCGAATGCTCCCGATCCCACCCGACTGCGTCGATATCGCAGTCGGAATACCCAGAGACATCGAGCATCTGAGAACAGTCGACCGCGCCTCTGCCTTTGCCTGGCGACACGCGCTTCGCGAGTACCTCGAACCACTGATCGCCTCGAAGGAATGGCAATCGACCGGCTTCGACCCCAGCGGCTATTACATGTTCACGAAAATCTGCGAGACAACCGGAGAAGAGCAAGTCCATGCACATTGAGTCCGTCGAATTGCGCGAACTGCGCATCCCTCTCGTCTCCCCCTTCACCACGTCATTCAGCACCCAGCTCGAGCGCAACACCCTCGTCCTGAAAGTGAGCGGCACCACCGACGGCCCCAACGGTCCGGTGGAGACCGTCGGCTGGGGCGAGTGCGGCTCGCTCAGCGATCCGTACTACAACTCCGAATACACCGCTGGTGCGCGGGCGATGCTTCGCGAGTATCTTGTTCCGACGCTACGTAAGTCGCAGTCGGATCAACCGCTCACCGCCGAGACGGTCGGCAGCGTACTTCACCACATCGTGGGTCACCAGATGTCCAAGTCAGCTATCGAAATGGCAATTCTCGATGCTGAATTGCGTGCTCGCGGACAGTCTTTCGCTCGGTACCTCGGTGCCACTCGCACGCGAGTTCCCTCGGGAGTGTCCATCGGCATCCAGGACAGCATCCCGCAGCTACTCGAGACCGTCGGCAACTATCTGTCGCAGGGTTACGTGCGAATCAAGCTGAAGATCAAGCCGGGCTGGGACATCGCTCCCGTGGCTGCGGTGCGCAAGGAGTTCGGCTACGACGTTCCTCTGCAGGTCGACGCGAACGCCGCGTACACCCTCGTCGACGCGCAGTTGCTCCGTCGCCTGGACGAATTCGCACTGCTCCTCATCGAACAGCCGCTGGCCGAGGACGATTTGGTGCAGCACGCCAAGCTCGCCCAGTCCCTTTCGACTCCGATCTGCCTCGACGAGTCGGTCGAGTCGGCCAAGGATGCGGCGGATGCCATCACGCTCGGTGCCGCTTCGGTCATCAACATCAAGCCGAGCCGTGTCGGTGGATATCTGGAAGCCAAGCGCATCCACGATCTCGCCTCGGCACACGGTATTGCGGTGTGGTGCGGCGGAATGCTCGAGACCGGAATCGGCCGCGCCGCCAACGCAGCCCTCGCGGCGCTGGACGGATTCACGCTGCCCGGCGACATCTCGGCGTCCGATCGCTTCTACAAGGAAGACATCACCGAACCTTTTGTCATCGAGGACGGCCACATCGCCGTGCCGCAGGGACCGGGCTTCGGTGTGACTCCGCGCGAAGACGTCATGGATCGCTTCACGGTCGGAACCGAGATTCTGTAGGTCCGTCACACAGTCACGCAGCAGCCACCTCCACCTTCACCCCGGAGGTGGCTGTTCGTCGTTTGTGTCGGTAGGGGGGTGCATAGTGATTCGGACATGACGTTCTGCACCGAAAGGCCCCCGATGAGTAGCTGGTCCGATCGCCCGATCTGCGCGTTCGACCTCGAGACCACGGGGCGGGATCCGTCGACCGCTCGTATCGTCAGTGCCTGCGTCGCGGTGATCGACGGTTCGAGTGTCGAAACACGCACGTGGCTACTCGATCCCGGCGTCGACATCCCCGCCGGCGCCTCGGCTGTTCACGGCATCAGCACCGAGTTCGCGGCGCAACACGGCCAGGATTATTCCGAGGGCTACGAAGAGATTCGCGAGGCTCTGCACAATTCCTGGGCGCGCGATCACGCCGTCGTGGCGTTCAATGCCTCCTATGATCTGACGGTCATGCATGCCGAGGGTCTGCGCATCGGCAAGCCTGCATTCGTTCCGGGGTTGGTGATCGATCCGTACGTGATCGATCGGGCGATGGATACGTTCCGCAAGGGCAAGCGAACGCTTGCGGCCGTGTGCGAGCACTACGGAATTTCATTGGAGTCGGCGCACGAAGCCGAGGCCGATGCCAAAGCTGCGGCAGCGTTGGCCCGCGAGTTGGCCGTGCGGTTCCCCGACATCCTGGGGCTCGATCTCATGGTCGATCAAGCCGATTGGCACGCAGAGCGGCAACGCGATTTCGCCGAGTACCTTCTCAGCCAAGGGAGGGACGTGGCAGATGTGAACGGCCAGTGGCCGATTCGCATCATCGCCTGACGTCCTCCCCGGCTCGGACGACCGCGCGCTACGCCGGGACCGGCGGCCACACCGGCGCAATGGACCACGGACGGGCTGTTTCGAGCTGCGACGCAACCTGAATCAGCAGATCTTCACGGCCGAACGCGCCGACCAACTGCACGCCGATCGGAACGCCGGCCGAGTCATGACCCATCGGCAAGGAAATCGCCGGCTGACCTGAACTGTTGAACGGACTGGTCAAGCCGCTGTACCCGGCCGAATGCTCCCAGATCGACATAGGATTCGCCGTATCGAGCAGACCGAGCGGAGCTGCCGGCCGAGCCATCGTCGGAGTCAGCAACAGGTCGTGATCGACGAAGAACGCACCGATCACCTGGGCGGCCCGCTCGAGTTCCTGCAATGCCTTGACAACGTTCGTCGCACTTTCGGACTTCGCGCGGTCGTAGATCATCCGCGCCATCGGCTCGAGGTCGTCGTCGCGGATCGCGCGGTTCAGGGCGTCGAGTCGTTCGTCGACCTCGATCGTCATCGGAATGCCCATCAACACCGAAAGCCCGGCAGTGAGCGCATCGAGCGGAAAGTTCGGGGCACTCTCGGTGACATCGTGACCGAGTTCTTCGAGCAGGCCGGCAACACCGGTCGCGACGGCCGAGCACTCCGGGTCCACCGGTGTGCCGTCAGGAAGAGCGTTACTCAGACCGATCCGCAACCGTCCGGGATCGGCACCCACTTCCTCGATGTACGGCCGCTTCGGCGCCAGGATCACGTAAGGATCGCCCACTGTCGGCCCGGCGGACAGATCGAGAAGCAGCGCAGTGTCGCGGACACTTCGGGTGAGCGCGTGATGAACACTCATCGGCGACGAGAAGAGCGTGCGCGCCGGTGCCGTCGGAGTACGTCCTCGGCTCGGCTTGAGGCCTACCAGGCCGCAGGCCGATGCGGGAATACGGATCGATCCACCACCGTCGCTGGCATGCCCGCCTGGCACGATCCCGACGGCAACAGCTACAGCCGTGCCACCCGAAGATCCGCCGGGCGAACGATCAAGGGCGTAAGGGTTACGGGTGGGTCCGAACAGCGCAGGTTCGGTACTCGCGTTCTTGCCGAACTCCGGGGTGTTCGTCTTGCCGATGACAACCAGACCAGCCTGGCGGTAGCGCTCGACGAGCGTCGAATCTTTTTCTGCCACAGCGTCGGCGAACAATCGAGATCCATTGGTGCTCGGCAATCCTGCGACGTCCATGCCGAGGTCTTTGATCACGAACGGGACGCCCTGCAGTGGACCATCCGGCAGGCCGCCTGATACCTCGTTGCGCGCTTCCTCTCGGCGCTCACTGATCACCGCGTTGACTGCCGGGTTGCGCTCGTCGAGCCTGTCCAGACTGAACTCGAGGACTTCCTTGGCGGAGACGTCGCCGCTCTTGATCGCTTCGGCCAGGCCGGTCATGTCGTTGTTGTCGAACAAATCCTGCATCGATGCCCTCATCACTCGTGTCGAACTCTGCCGATAGTGAGGTCCGTCATATCAACCGGAGTGGCGACGCAGTTCCGAAATTCCGCTTGGCGGGACCGATCAGAGAATCAAGCCCTCACAGAATCAAACCTTGCCGCCGCGCTTCCACGACCGCTTCGTGACGACTGCGGACGTCGAGTTTTCCCATCAGATTCCTCATGTACGTCTTGATCGTTTCGACGCTCAGGGACAACCTCTCGGCGATCTCGGCATTGCGCAGTCCGAGAGCGACGTACCCCATCACCTCCCGCTCGCGTGGCGACAGGACAACGGTGTTCGCGACTGGAGTGTTCGCGGAAGGTTTCGGCGACGCCAACGCCCGCAACTTTGCCTCGACCGCGAGGACCTGCGCGCTGAGAGCCATGTCCTCGAGGTTCGCCGCGATCTCGCCGAGCGCCAGGACGCTCTCGGTCAACCCTTCGGATATCTGGGCATCGCGGTTCGAACCATGTTCCACCGCAGCGGTATCGAGCATCGCCACCCGACGATCCACTTCGTCGCGAATCTCGAATTCTCGGGCCAACGCGTACGACGATCGCATCATCGTCTCTGCGATCACGTCGCCGATCGGCAGGTTGGCACGCAGTCCTCCGTAGATCGCTCCGCGAGTAACCCCGCGTACGACGATGGGGACTGCCATCAAGGATTCAATCGCTTCGGTACCCACTTCATAGTCGTAGTCGTGAGTGATGTGCGACGAGTTCGCGTAGTCCTGGACCGCGCCCGGTCGTTGTTCTGCGATCGCCCGACCGCCGAGTCCGCATTCGGCGTCGATCCGGAGGTTTCGCAGGATGTTGCTGCGCGTGCCGACGTGACCGGTGATGGTCAGCGACCGGTCGCTGACGCAGCCGCCGAACAGAACCGGCAACTCGGTTTTGGGGTGCAGCCGACGCAGTTCGGCGCGCAACGCGTCGTCGTCGCTCGGTCTCAGTACCCTGCTCACTCTCACCTCCACGTACCCAATTCAGAGGGTAGCGGCACCTTTGGCTGGGCAATAGCGTGCATCCAGGCCATTTGTAGTGCCGATCACACTTATCGTGACACCAACCGTGCCACGTCGCCTTCGGAGGAACCGTGTCTGTCCCGACAGCTGTTGCAGCCAACAACACCCCGCTCAGTCCGCTGCGCTTTCTCGAGCGCAGCGCCGCGGTGTTCCCCGAGCGCACCGCCGTCGTTCACGGCGACCGGACCTACTCGTACCGAGAGTTCGGTGACGAGGTCGCGGCTCTGGCCCGCGTCCTGCGTGAACGCATTCAGCCCGGTGACCGCGTTGCATACCTGGCGCCGAACGTACCCGAGATGCTGTTCGCGCATTTTGCCGTCCCCCTCGCCGGCGGGGTCCTGATCGCCCTGAACTCACGCCTCGCCGGTCCCGAACTCGAATACATTCTCGATCACTCGGGAACCACGATCCTGTTCGTGGACTCCGAATTCGTCGGTTCGGTCACCTCGTCCAAGGCAAACGTGGGGAGCCTGCGTGAGATCGTCGAGATCCCGGACTCCACCGTCCCCTATCCGGACGTTCCCACCGGAATCGTCACCGGGCAGTACGCCGATCTGATTGCCGAAGGCGAAGCTCTCTCCGATCAGCCACTGCACTGGGGCGTCGACGACGAGCAGCAGTGCATCGCCATCAACTACACCTCGGGTACCACCGGAAAACCCAAGGGCGTCATGTACTCCCACCGCGGGGCGTACCTGAACTCGCTCGGCGAGACATTCCACAACGGCTTCGACGGAGCGACGAAGTATCTGTGGACACTGCCGATGTTCCACTGCAACGGGTGGTGCACGCCGTGGGCCGTCACTCAGGCCGCGGGCACACATATCTGCCTGCGCGCGGTCCGCGCCGATGCGATCTGGGACGCCATCGACAATCTGGGCGTGACACATCTGTGCGGCGCTCCTACCGTCTGCTCCACCATCGCCGACGCAGACCAGGCCCACAAGGTCGACGCCTTGCGCATCACCACCGCCGGCGCTCCCCCGTCACCGACGATCATCGGAAAACTCGAAGACATCGGTGTCACCGTGGTTCACGTCTACGGCCTCACCGAGGTGTACGGCCCCTACACGATCTGCGAATACCAGGAAGCCTGGGACGACAAGCCGCAGTCCGAGCGCGCCGCACTTCTCTCGCGTCAGGGAGTCGGCATGGTGCAGGCCGAAAATGCTCGCGTTGTCGATGCCGAGATGAACGACGTCCCCGCCGACGGCCAGACCATGGGTGAGATCGTGCTCCGCGGCAACAACGTGATGCTCGGGTACTACCGCGACGAGGCCGCGACAGCCGAAGCATTTGCCGGTGGTTGGTTCCATTCCGGCGACCTCGGCGTCATGCATCCCGACGGATACATCCAGCTCAAGGACCGCGCGAAGGACATCATCATCTCAGGCGGCGAGAACATCTCCACCGTCGAGGTCGAGCAGGCGATCATGAGTCACCCCGCGGTGATCGACGTGGCAGTCGTCGGCGTTCCGGACGAGAAGTGGGGCGAGCGCCCGAAGGCATTCGTGGTGCTGGGCAAGGGATTACAGGCATCCGCCGAAGACATCGTCGAGCACACCCGCACTTTGCTGGCCGGGTACAAGGTTCCCCGCGACATCGTCTTCCCGCTCGACCTTCCTCGCACCCCCACCGGCAAGGTTCTCAAGTTCCAGCTACGCGCCGACAACTGACGCCGACGAAACCTGGATACTTGCATCCATGACCGAGCGCTCCGATGTACCCGGAACTGACCCCGCACAGTTTCGGGTACACGTCGCGTCTCAAGCGATCCGGTTGTTCTCGGAGAACGGGTACGAAGCCACCACCGTCGAGCAGATCGCCGCTGCCGCCGGTGTGTCGCGTCGGACGTTCTTCCGGCAGTTCCGCTCCAAGGAAGACGTGATCTTCGCCGATCACGAGTCCCTCCTCGAACACGTCGCAGAGTTCCTCGCGTCCGATTCCGCCGACCCCTGGGCGTCCGTGTGCGAGGCCGCGGGACTGGTGTTCGATTTCTTCCGCAGGAACCGAGACCTGTCGATGCGGCGATACCGCGTCGTACAGCATGTTCCGGCTCTTCGCGACCGCGAACTCGTCACCGGATTCCGCTACGAGCGCCTCTTCGTCGACTACCTGCGCAGCGCTGTGCCCCGCGAACCTGTCCTCGAGGTTGTCGGTTTTGCCGCAGCTGTCACCGCGTGCCACAACTACCTCTTGCGAAGCATGATCAAAGGCGACGAGGACGCCACAGCTGATGCACTAAGTCAGGCATTGCTCGACGTTCGGCGGACGTACGGCGTGGCACCCGGGTCCAAGACCAGCACGCCAGAATCGAAGTCCGTGCTGGTAGTAGCCTTTGCCCCGGGCACGTCCGCTGATGAGATCAGCAGAAAAATCCACGAACAACTCGGCTGACACTGCTCGTGCACCGAAACTTCACACACCCATCCCTTGACCTGGCACTCAGTGCCGTGTTTGACTGGGGTCATGGGCACCGGTCTGTCCGCGAATCTCGCTGGTAACGCCGGAGCCGCACCGACCGCCTTCAAGCCACCTTCACCAAGGAGCGTTCCCATGGCAGGAAACCCGGATTTCAATCTCTTCGCACTGAACGAAGAGCACGACGAACTGCGGGCTGCTATCCGCGGACTCTCCGAGAAGGAAATCGCGCCGTACGCCAAGGACGTCGACGAGAACGCACGTTTCCCCGAGGAAGCGCTCACCGCTCTCAACGCGTCCGGCTTCAACGCCATCCACGTTCCCGAGGCTTACGACGGCCAGGGCGCCGATTCCGTCGCCACCTGCATCGTCATCGAGGAAGTCGCCCGCGTCTGTGGATCCTCCTCGCTGATCCCCGCTGTGAACAAGCTCGGCACCATGGGCCTGATCCTCAAGGGTTCCGAAGAGCTCAAGTCCAAGGTGCTCCCGGACCTCGTGAACGGCGGAATGGCGTCGTACGCACTGTCCGAGCGTGAAGCCGGATCCGACGCCGCTTCGATGCGTACCCGCGCAAAGGCTGACGGCGACGACTGGATCCTCAACGGCTCCAAGTGCTGGATCACCAACGGCGGCAAGTCCACCTGGTACACCGTCATGGCTGTCACCGATCCCGACAAGGGCGCAAACGGCATCTCCTCTTTCATGGTCCACAAGGACGACGAGGGCTTTGTCGTCGGACCGAAGGAAAAGAAGCTCGGCATCAAGGGCTCCCCCACCGCTGAGCTGTACTTCGAGAACTGCCGCATCCCCGGCGACCGCATCATCGGCGAACCGGGCACCGGCTTCAAGACGGCACTCGAGACCCTCGACCACACGCGTCCCACCATCGGTGCTCAGGCTGTCGGCCTGGCCCAGGGCGCACTCGACGCGGCGCTGGCGTACACCAAGGATCGCAAGCAGTTCGGCAAGTCCATCAGCGACTTCCAGGCTGTTCAGTTCATGCTCGCGGACATGGCGATGAAGGTCGAAGCCGCACGTCTGATGGTTTACACCTCCGCAGCACGCGCCGAGCGTGGCGAGAAGAACCTCGGCTTCATCTCCGCTGCGGCGAAGTGCTTCGCTTCGGACGTTGCCATGGAGGTCACCACCGACGCCGTGCAGCTGTTCGGTGGCGCCGGCTACACCACCGACTTCCCGGTCGAGCGCATGATGCGCGACGCCAAGATCACGCAGATCTACGAAGGCACCAACCAGATTCAGCGCGTCGTGATGTCGCGTGCGCTGTTGAAGTAAGGCACTTCGCGCCCCTGTGCGCCTTTCTGGTAGTTCTGACTACCGGAACGGCGCACAGGGGCTTGCCCCTAATTTTTGAGGAGAATTGTGGAACTCGTAGGCGTAATCGGCGGCGGCACCATGGGTGCCGGCATTGCCGAAGTTTGTGCAAAAGCCGGTAGCTCGGTACTGGTGCTCGAAACCAAAGAAGAATTTGCCGCCGCTGCTCGCGAACGGATCGCCAAGTCGATCAACCGCGGCGTCGCCAAGGGCAAGATCACCCAGGAAGACGCCGACGCCGCGATCGCACGCGTCCGCGTCACCTTGGACATGGAAGAGTTCGCCGATCGCGATCTGGTGATCGAAGCTGCTCCCGAGATCGAAGCTCTCAAGTACGAGATCTTCGGCAAGCTCGACAAGATCGTCAAGCCTGCAGGCATTCTGGCGACCAACACGTCGTCGATCCCCGTCATCAAGATCGCCAAGGCCACCTCGCGCCCCGGCCAGGTTGTCGGCGTTCACTTCTTCAACCCCGTGCCGGTCATGCCGCTCGTGGAGATCGTGGTCAGCCTGACGACGTCCGAAGAGACCGTTCTCGCCGTCACCGACTACGCCAAGAACACCTTGCGCAAGAAGACGGTTCGCGCGGGCGACCGTTCGGGCTTCATCGTCAACGCTCTGCTCATCCCGTACCTGTGCCAGGCTGTCCGGATGCTCGAATCCGGCTACGCCACAGCAGAAGACATCGACGAGGCCATGAAGGGCGGCTGCGGCTACCCGATGGGCCCGCTGACGCTGCTCGACACCGTCGGTCTCGACATCGCTCTCGCAGCAGCGGAGTCGCTGTACGCGGAATTCGCAGAACCGCACTACGCTCCGCCGGCGCTGCTTCGCCGCATGGTCGACGCCGGTCGCCTCGGCAAGAAGACCGGTCGCGGCTTCTACGAATACGCCTGAGTCCGACCGCTTCACTCTTCCGGCCCCTCACCTGTTGCAGGTGAGGGGCCGGAGTTGTTTTCGGGCAGATCTAGCCGAATCCATTGACAAATTCGCGCGGCGCAGCAAAAGTCATCATTTGACAACAACCGTTGTCACATGAGCGCAGGCGGAGGGTCAACCAGATGAGCAGCGATCCGGACACCGATACTCGTCGACCTAAGCCCCAGGCGCGACCAGAGCCCCGGGAACTACGAGCCGATCCGATCGGCCCCGGTTCCCTGACGTGGACACACTTCGGCGACGTTCGCGGTCTGCTGTATCTCGGACGCGCAGGCACGCTGCAGAACATGCATCCCGCGGTAAGTGGAGCGCTGCAGGATCATTCGAATTTTTTCGACAACCCGCTCGACCGCCTGTTCCGCTCACTGCCGCCCATCTACGGCGTCGTGTACGACCGGACCGAAGAGGGCACAGGCACGCTCGTTCGCAACTTCCACACCGATCTCAAAGGAATCGACGAAACCGGCGGGCGTTACCACGCCCTCGCTCCTGACACTTTCTGGTGGACACACGTCACGTTCTTCGAGGTGATACTCGATTTCAACGAGCGATTCGCGTACAAGAAGTTCACGGCGGAGCAGAAGGACCAGCTTGTCCGTGAGGCCGTAACCTGGTGGCGCTGTTACGGACTCACCGACCGACCGGCTTTCGACGACTACGCCAGCTTCCGCACGTACTGGGAAGACATGCTCGACAACCACCTGATCAACACCCACACCACAAAATGGTCGACGCGCATCGCCGAGCACGACATCGCACCGGCTCCGAAGGTTCCGACGTGGCTGTGGCGTCTGACCTCACGCCCCACGATGGCCGTGGCGAACTGGATCGGCAAGGCACTGATGCCGGAGAAGGCGCGCGAAACTCTCGGATGGGAATGGACGCCGCGCGACGAACGAATGTACTTCTGGTTCGCCCGCTTCCTGACATTGACAGATCGATTCTGGCATCTGCTGCCGCTACAACTGCGGTACGCGCCGCGCGCCTACTCGGGCATCCGCGCGCAGGGTCTGTGAGCACTCGTCGGTAGGCTGGAGTGCGTGCCAGCTCATCTCCCTTCCGACGCGATCAGTGTTCGTGTGGACAGCTGGACGTGGGCGGTTCGGCTGTTCAAGACACGCTCGCAGGCGGCGACCGCCTGCCGATCGGGACACGTTCGGGTCAACGGAACGTCGGCAAAGGCAGCTCAGCAGGTGAAAGCCGGCGACGAGGTGCGGGTGCGTGTATCCGGCATCGAGCGCATCGTCGTCGTGGTCAAGCCGATCACGAAGCGAGTCAGCGCCGTGCTGGCCGCCGATTGCCTGCAGGACAATTCGCCGCCCCCACCACCGCCCGAACTGATCGCGTCCATTCCGCGACGTGATCGTGGCGCCGGCAGACCGACCAAACGCGAGCGACGCGACCTCGAGAAGCTGCGCGGCCTCGAGCCCTGATTGCTACCTCGAAACAGGCTGACGCAGAACCGTCTTCAGTTTCTCGGGCGGCGTTCGGCGAGCGTCGCTGAGGTAGATCTCGTGATGATCGCCGTTGAAGCTCAGGCCGTTCGACGGGATGAACGTGTTGTGCAGCCGGTCCAGGGTGGGAGCTTCGTCGTCGTACGAGCCGACGTGAAGAATCTGGACGGACAGACCTTCCTCCAACTCGAGAAACCTGACCTTGTCGAGAGCGGCAATCTCCTTCTTGGCCCGCACTGCCTTGGCCCGGACTGCGTCAATCGACGCAGACAGTTCCGTCTCCGTGATCCACTCCGGTTGCGAGATCATCATCGTCCAATCCCACGACGACTTGTCCCGCGTCACGAACACCTCGGGGTCATCTGCCCGCCACAACCCTTCCAGCGGGCCCACGACGAAGTCGCGATCCAGTTCCTTCTTGCTCGCGAATTTGGTCGCGTAGGACACCGAATACAGCGCTTCGAGCGCCTCGGAGTACTCGGTGGCAGTGTTGGGATCACCGTGACCGTCGACGGCGAAGTAGCCGAAGCGGGGAACGGTCACGAGGGCAAAATCGCGGCGCCCAGGCGAGTAGAGATCCTTGTATGCCTTCTTGACGTCGTACTTCTCCATGCGCCACCCACCTGATCACTGGCCGAGTTTCAACGTTCGGAAACCTATCCGAGAACACCGACATCCCGATAGCGGACCACCGTCCCCTTGTTAATAGACCAGTGGACCTTTACTCTGGACGGGGTGACTACACCCCAGGCGACCGACGTCGCTCGAGTTCCGCGCCGCAGACCGTTGCGGATCGTTGCCATATCCGCGATTGTCGCGTCGATCTTGGCCCTGTTGTTCGTGTACCCGTGGTGGAGCTTGTTCATCCGGCCGGACTGGCCGACGGCGGTGGCAGTTTTCGGCACCGTTCTGTTTGCCACCCTCTTGATCGCCCTGCCTGCCAGTTTGGTGCTCAGCCACGGACACACCGACCGCGATCCAGTTCGCCTGATCGGCGACGCCCTCCTCGGAATCATCTGGGTCGTGTTCGTGTGGACCCTGCTCGGCGAAGTTCTGAGGCTCGGACTGCTCGTCGGCGGCGTGGATGACCCGCTTCGATCGAGAATTGTCGCCGTTGCCGCACTGATCATCTCGGCCGTTCTGCTGATCTGGGGCTACCGGGAAGCCATGAGACTGCCACGGATCAAGCAGGTCGACGTCACCATCCCCCGCCTTGGTGCGGGGATGGACAAACTTCGGGTAGTCGCGATCACCGACACTCACTTCGGGCCGATCAATCGCGAGAAGTGGTCCGAGCGCGTGATCGCGGCAGTCAACGAACTCGACGCCGACATCGTGGCCCACGTCGGTGACATTGCCGACGGAACAGTGGAGCAGCGCCTCGGTCAAGCCACCCCACTCGCGTCGGTGGAAGCCAGACTCGCCCGTGTCTACGTCACCGGGAATCACGAGTACTTCCACGAGGCTCAGGAGTGGCTCGACTACATGACCTCGATCGGCTGGGATGCCCTGCACAACCGGCACCTCGTCGTCACCAAGGGCGGCGACAACCTGGTCATCGCCGGAGTCGACGACGCCACCGCTCTGGGATCGAAGCTCGACGGTCACGGCGCGAACTTCGATATGGCCCTTGCCGGCACCGACCCCGATTTGCCGATCCTGATGCTCGCCCATCAACCGAAGCAGGTAACTCAGTCCGCTTCCGCGGGAGTGGATCTGCAGCTCGCCGGTCATACCCACGGCGGACAGATCTGGCCGTTCAACCTTCTGGTCAAACTCGATCAACCGTCGGTGCACGGGCTCACCCGTCACGGCGACCGCACGCAGTTGTACACAAGCCGCGGAACCGGGTTCTGGGGTCCACCATTCCGCGTGTTCGCACCGAGCGAGATCACCGTCCTGACGCTGCACAGCGCCTGAACGGGCTCAGCTCGTTCGGGTTGCCGCTCGCGCCGACAGCCCGACGAGCTGATTGATCAGACCTTCACGTAGGCCGGTTGCGAACATGTCGGCAGCAGGGGGCGCCTGCATCTCGTTCAGTACGACGACCATGGATTCGGCAGGCTCGGCAGTCGGCCACAAGCCTGCAACAATCACCAGGGTTACCTTGGCGAATTGAGCCGCGTCGCCCTCCGAGAGGTGAGGCAATTGCGAATGAATCAGCGACGCAAACCTTCCCGAGTTGACCGTTGCCCGCTTCTTGAAGTCACGGGCGAAGTCGACGGAGATGTTTCTTTCGAGGACACCTGCCATGACGCTCATCAACTCACACAGTAAACGCTGTGCGACAAGCGATTCCGCAACCGTCGATGCCACATGGATTTCAGTGGCGAACGGCGAGTCGTCACCGGTCGGGGTCAACGACTCGGACAACCCGTCCAACCACGCAACCCAGTTCTCGTCGAGCACTTCGAGAAAGATGGCTTCGCGACTGTCGAAGTAGCGAAGCACGTTCGACTTCGCCAGTCCGACGCTCTCACTGAGCTCACGCAGGCTGATGTCGGCGACGGGCCTGGACCCGAGCATCGCGCGGGCCGCATCGAGAATCGCGCACCGACGCGCTTCGATCTGCTCAGGCCTGCGCGCGCGCTGAAATCCGTGGGTCGCCACCATCACGCAAGATTATCAGACCATCGTTCTATTGTTTGCTGTACTGCGGGTCAATTGTCCGAAGGTGCATGCTGCGCCACGACTCCCCTCGACGCCAGTTCGCGACGCAGCGAATCGATATCGACGGACGCGAGATCGACTCGGTGCGTGCGGGTGGCCAAGGCTCGGACTTCCTCGGACAGGTCCGCCACCTGCTTACGCGTCGCGGCCTGGGATGCCTCGTCCTGTTCCGCCACGCGATCGACCAACCAGGAAGCGAGTGTGGCAGTCACGATGCCCAGCAACGCAATTCCGCCGATCATCAATGCTCCGGCGATCATGCGCCCGGTCGTGGTAACGGGCGCCATGTCTCCGTAACCGACGGTCGTGACCGTCTCCATCGCCCACCACAATGCCGTTCCGTACGACGTGATGGCAGCGCCCTGCGCGTGACGCTCGGCATCGAGCATGGCCAGCGCCGCGACACCGATCAGCAAGGCCGTGGCACCAGTGGCGTAAATAACCACCCGTCCACGCAAGCTTTGCCCGCTCGAGCGGTGAACTATCGCAAGCAGTGTGACCAACCGAAGTAGGCGCAGCGGACGCAGCATGGGCAACACCACCATCGCCAAGTCCAAGAGATGCCTGACGAACCAGCGACCGCGGGCAGGTGCCAACCACAGGCGAACTGCGTAGTCGACGGCAAAAACGACCCACGCAGCCCACATCGTCCATTCGGTCAGACGATGTGGAAGGCCCGTCGGTTGCGCCAGCACTTGGTACGCGTACGCCACCAAGAACAGGCAGGCCGCAGCGGTCAACGGGATGTCGATGGCTAGCTGCCATTTCTCCAACGTCCACGCAGCGCGGCGGTGCGCCGACTTCGTCGATTCGTTCATCCGAGAAGTCTGACACCACCGCTACCTAGTGCCCGGCAGAACCGACTCAGATCCGAGTGTGCGTCAAGATGTTGAGCGCCGTGGGAACTGCCTCGATCGTGATGGGCAACGGCCCCACCCGATCGCCGTCCGCGTAGGCGATGATGCCCTCGGAGACCAACCGCACCTTCTTCGACCGATACGTCTGCACCGCATCCAAGGAGACGTGAGTTCCCTTGTACACCCGCGGAAACAGGCGCACCAGACGCAACCTCGAACCGTGCCCGACGACGGTCAGATCCAGCAACCCATCAGACTTCGACGCGCCCGGAGTGATGAGCATGCCGCCACCGTACGAGCGGCCGTTGCCGACAGCCACGAGCGTCGCGTCCACCGTGATGACCTCGTCGTCGAGTTCGATCCGGTACGGCAGCGGCTTCATCTTCGCCAACTCGGCGAGCATCGCCAAGTTGTAGCGCATCGGTCCCTTGGGCCACGACATCCGATTGGCCCGTTCACTGACCAGCGAATCGAATCCGCTCGCGATGATCGTTCCCGACCAGACGACGGAACCGTCGGCCAGCGTGATCTTCGCCAGGTCGGACTGCTGCACGACGCCGTCGGCGATCACATCGGCGGCTGCTTCGGGATCGCCTGTGGGAATGCCGAACTCACGGGCGTGATCGTTGCCGGTGCCTGCCGGAATGAGCCCGATGGGCGTCTCGGTCAACGCGGCAGCCTGCAGTCCGATGCTGATGGCACCGTCACCGCCGACCACCACCAGCGCGTCGGTACCGTCTTCGATCGCACGACGGGCCAATTTCTTGGCGTCGTCGGCGTCGGTTCCGATGATCTCGGTGACGGCAACTCCCCGAGCGCGCAGTCGCGCAACACCTTTGCGTCCTGCCGCAGGCGCGTGACCATGTCCCGCCATCGGATTGATCAGGACGGTAACCTTCTCGATCTGACTGCGGGTTTCGGTCACGGAATCAGCTTTCCAGGATTGAGGATGCCGGCAGGGTCCACTGCATTCTTCACTGCGCGAAGGATGTTCGCGCCCAGTTCACCGATCTCGTCCTTCATCCATGGGCGGTGATCGGCGCCGACAGCGTGGTGATGGGTGATCGTGCCACCGGCGGCGATGATCGCATCGCCAGCGGCAGTTTTCGCCTTGTGCCACTGAGCGATCGGATCCTCGGTCTGCGCGCTGACAACGGTGAAGTACAGCGAAGCACCGGTCTTGTAGGTGTGCGAAATGTGGCACATCACGAGCGGCTGAGTCCCCTGCTCGACGAGAGCCTTGGTCAGCGCCTCGGTGACCGAGGAGCGCAGGTTCGCGAGGTTACCCCAGGTGGTTGCCGTCTCGAGGGTTTCGCACAGTGCGCCGACGTCGAGCAGAGCGTCACGCAGATACGGCGCATCGAATCGCCCGTGTTCCCAGCTGTTTCCGGGCTCCTCACCGAGCGACGTGCCGCCGTGAGCGGTGAGAATTGCGCGGGCCTCCGCCATCCGTTCAGCGGTGTGCGAAGCGGTGCCCTCGTAGGTAGTGATGCCGAGGCAACCACCGGTGAAGGCGTTCTCGCCGATCTTGTCGGTGGTCGCCAGATTCACGCCACTCTCGGCCTCGTCGGACAACCGCAATACTGTCGGAGCCGATCCTTCCTGGACCAGCTCACGCAATGCGGCTGCGCCGGTGGCGAAGTCGGGGAAGCTCCACCCTTCGCGCACGGTGGTCTCGGGCAGACGGTGAACCCGCACACGCACGTGCGTGATGACGCCGAAGGTGCCCTCGGAGCCGACAAAGAGCTCACCCAGATCGGGGCCTGCGGCAGATGCCGGCGCACGCCCGGTCTCGATCACACCACTCGGAGTGACAACAGTGAGGCCCTGGACCATGTCCTCGAAGCGCCCGTATCCAGCCGACGCCTGCCCCGAAGACCGGGTTGCGGCAAACCCGCCCAGAGTGGCGAACAGGAAGCTCTGCGGGAAGTGCCCGACCGAGAAACCGTGCTCACGCAGAAGCTCCTCGGCCCGTGGGCCGGTAGTTCCGCCGCCGAACGTCGCAATGCCCGATTCCTCGTCCAACCCGACAAGCTGATCGAACCTGCGCAGATCGAGAGAAAGAACTGCGTCGAACCCGTCACGAATGGGATCGAGCCCGCCGACGACGCTGGTGCCACCACCGAACGGGACCACTGCGATCCGGTTGGCAGAGCAGTATCGGAGAACCTGCTCGACCTCTGCGTCTGTCCCTGGAGTGACGACTGCGTCCGGTGCGTCCTGCGGCTCGACGCTACGACGGCGAAGCAGATCCGGGGTGCTCTTGCCACCGGCCCGAAGGATTCGATCGGAATCCTTGGTACTGACGTACTCGGCCCCGACCAGCCCGGACAGCGCTTCGACATGCGACTGGGCCATAGCGGACGGAGCCACCTGGACGTCTTCGATGGCGAGACGCGATCGAGTCGGTGCGGAGACACCGAGAAATCCGGTCAACAATGATGTGACTGCGTCCGACAGTTCACGCTTCTTGGCCGGATCGCCCCAGGCGTCCCACTGCATCGGCGGTTGCAAGGCAGACTTTTCGGTGCTCATAGACACTAGTGTTACATATTTGTGTGATGTGTAAACATCCCGGTGGATCAATCCATCCATCAACCCATCGTCTTGGAACCGTCGATGGCTTCGCGAAGCATGTCCGCGTGGCCCGCATGCTGGGCCGTCTCGGCGATGATGTGCAGCAATGCGCGCCGCGCTGACCAGCGAGCTCCCGCTTCGAACCACGGCGCCGACGGCAGTGGATGCGAGATGTCGAGGCTGTCCAGCGAGGCCACCAACTCGTCGGTCCTGGCCGCGATCCCCTCGTACTCGGAAACGATGCCTGCCAAGGTTTCATCCTCGACCATCGCGAATTCGTTCGCCCGTTCCTGTTGCATCTCTTCCGACCACTGGGTCGGGTCGAAGTCCCCACCAAGTCCGGCCGGCCCTTCCAGAATGAAGTCGACCCATCCCTTTTCCGCCTGACCCACATGCTTGATCAATCCGCCGAGGCACAGTTCACTCACGGTCGGCCTCGAAGCGGCCTGCTCGTCGGTGAGGTCCTTGACGGTGAAGAGAAGGAATTCACGATGCCGACGCAGGCTCTGGAGGAGATCCGCGCGCTCGCCGGTGACGGTGGTGATCGGTGCGTTCATGATGTTTTCCTTCGCTCGTGGGTTCGTGCCCTGTGAGAACTACGTTAGAAGTTATTGCGGACAGAAACGGTCCTCATTAGAAAACGATCAAGAAAAAACTCCCGGCACCCACCGATGAAGGTGAGTGCCGGGAGTTCGAGCGAGCTAGACGAGATCAGACTGTGCGGGCCAAACGATCGGCCAGCAGGCGCGTGAAGTGCGCCGGATCGCTCAGCTCGCCGCCCTCGGCAAGCAACGCCATGCCGTAGAGCAACTGAGCCGTCTCCGTCAGGTTCTCTGCATTGTCATTGGCGGCCTGCGCCTCCCGCAGACCCGAGACAAGCGGATGCTCCGGGTTGAGCTCGAGAATGCGCTTGCTGTGTGGAACAGGCTGACCCGAAGCCTTGTACATCTTCTCGAGCGTCGGAGACATGCTGAACGCGTCGCCGACGATGCAGGCAGCCGACGTGGTCAGGCGCGTCGAGAGACGCGTTTCCTTGATGTCGTCGGACAGGGTTTCGGTCAGCCACGTCAGCAGCGCGCCGAATTCCTTTTCCTTCTCTTCGCGCTCGGCTTCGGCCGCCTTCTTCTCGTCCTCGGTGTCGAGGTCGACCTCGCCCTTGGCGATCGACTGGAAGGTCTTGCCGTCGAAGTCCGAGACTGCGTCGACCCACATCTCGTCCACGGGATCGGTAAGTACCAGAACCTCGAGGCCCTTGGCCTTGAAAGCCTCCATGTGCGGCGAGCTTTCGATGAGGTGACGAGATTCGCCGGTCATGAAGTAGATCTGTTCCTGACCGTCCTTCATGCGCTCCACGTACTCGGCGAGAGTGGTCACGCCCTCTTCGCTGTTGGTCGAGGCGAAGGACGAGATGTCGAGCAGCGTCTTGCGGTTGTCGGCATCGGCCATCAGGCCTTCCTTGAGCGCGCGTCCGAACTCGGTCCAGAAGGTCGAGTACTTCTCGGGCTCGTTCGCCTTCATGTCCTTGATGGTCGAGAGGACCTTCTTGGTCAGACGACGACGGATGGCAGCGATCTGCCGGTCCTGCTGCAGAATTTCACGAGAGACGTTGAGCGAGAGGTCTTGTGCGTCGACCACGCCCTTGACGAAGCGCAGGTAATCGGGCACCAACTCTTCGCAGTCGTCCATGATGAAGACGCGCTTGACGTAGAGGTGGATGCCGGCCTTGCGCTCACGCATGAACAGATCGAACGGTGCCGTCGACGGAATGAACAGCAGCGCTTGGTATTCGAAAGTACCTTCGGCCTTCATCGGGATGACCTCGAGAGGCTCGTCCCAGGCGTGGCTGACGTGCTTGTAGAACTCCTTGTACTCCTCCTCGGACACCTCGTCCTTGGAGCGAGTCCACAGCGCCTTCATCGAGTTGATCGTCTCGGTCTCGATGGTGACCTCGGGCTCCTCGCCCTCGGCCGGCGTCGACGTACGAGCGACATCCATGCGGATGGGCCACGCGATGAAGTCGGAGTACTTCTTGACCAGTTCCTTGATCTTCCATTCCGACGTGTAGTCGTGCAGGCCGTTCTCGGAATCCTCGGGCATCAGGTGCAGGGTCACGGAGCTACCCTGCGGTGCCTCGTTCACATGCTCGAGCGTGTACGTGCCTTCGCCGGTCGATTCCCAGCGCGTCGCGTGATCTTCACCGGCGCGGCGGGTCAGCAGCGTGACCTTGTCCGCGACCATGAACGTGGAGTAGAAGCCGATGCCGAACTGACCGATCAGTTCTTCGGATGCCGCTGCATCCTTGGCTTCCTTGAGCTTGCGACGGACCTCGGCGGTGCCGGACTTGGCGAGCGTGCCGATCAGGTCGACGACCTCGTCACGCGACATGCCGATGCCGTTGTCGCGGATGGTCAGGGTGCGTGCTGCCTTGTCGATGTCGATCTCGATGTGCAGATCGGAGACGTCGACGTTGAGGTCTTTGTCCTGGTAAGACTCGAGGCGGAGCTTGTCCAGCGCGTCCGAAGCGTTGGAGATCAACTCACGAAGGAAGCTGTCCTTGTTCGTATAGATTGAATGAACCATCAGATCCAGCAGCTGACGTGTTTCTGCTTGGAACTCGAGCTGCTCGGTATGCGCGGTCACTTCGATCCCTTTCTCTTCTCGGACTGATCACAGGAATTTTACTTGACCGCGAATACCGCGGGTCGGCCCCCGCACAGACAAGGGAGGCCACGCGACCTGCGCGTGACCTCCCGTTATCTTCACCACCGATCTACTCGGTGACGTTCACCATCGAATAGTTCGAGACGCCGGCGGCCAGCACCCTGAGGTGATCGTCCGATGCGCCCAAAGTGTGTTCGATGGCCACCAGCCGCGAGACGTAGTGCCCGACCGGATACTCGGCTGTCATACCGATACCACCGTGCATCTGAATTGCTTCCTGACCGATCTGATGCGCGGCACGACCGACAGCCAGCTTCGCTCGCGACGCGATCGTCGGATCGATCACTCCGTCGGCGATGGCCATGGTGGCGTACAGACTCATGCTGCTCGCCAGTTCGAGCGCCACGTACATGTCGGCCGCACGATGAGTCAGCGTCTGGAACTTTGCGAGCGGAACACCGAACTGCTTGCGCTGCTTCAGGTAATCCGTCGTCAGTCGCAGTGCCTCGGTCATGATTCCGATCGCCTCGGCGCACAGAGCTGCCTGCGCCCGAACCTCTGCTTCGACGATCGCCTCCGTGACATCGCCGCCCTCACCAAGCTGTTCGGCCGCGGCATCGGTGAACGTGAACTGCGCACCGCGACGGCCGTCGTGAGTTGCGTATTTGCTCCATGAGACACCCGCGCTTTCCGCATCTACCAGAAAGAGCCCGGTGCCCCCGTCTGGAAGTGCGGCGCTGACGATCACGACGTGCGCGCTGTCGCCCTGCAGGACCGGGTTCTTGACGCCGGTGATCGTCCACCCCGATCCCTCCTGCGATGCAGTGGTCGTGACAGTGGCGACCGGCCAGCGCGTGCCGGGTTCCGTATGCGCGAAGGCCGACAGAGTGGTCCCGTCGCTGAGCGCCGGCAGGAGCCGCGCCCGCTGATCTGCCGAACCGACAGCCGCGATCAAACCGCCGGGGATCAGAACACTACCCAGATACGGCTCGGGTGCAAGCGCGCGGCCCAGTTCGGTCATCACGACCATGGTCTCGACCGGCCCAGCGCCCATCCCGCCGTCGGCCTCCGCGAATGGCAGGCCGAGCAGCCCGAGCTCGGCGAACTGCTTCCACACCGAGGCATTCCATCCCTCGTCAGTGGCCGAGGTGGCGTTACGCTTCTCCGCGTCGTAGCTGCGGTTGAGCAATTCACGCGTCGTGTCGCGAAGCATCGTCTGCTCGTCGTCGAGTTCGAAATTCATGTCAGATGCTCACAATCCGAGAATCGAGGAGGCAATGATGGAGCGCTGCACCTCACTTGATCCGCTGTAGATGGAAACCTTCCGGTAGTTCAGGTAGCGCGGCGCCGCTTGCTGCGCCCACTCCGGCGAGTCGATCTCGACCGTATTCACCGGCAACGAGTCCGGACCCGCAACATCCATCAGCAATTCCGTTGCTGCCTGCTGCAATTCGGAGCCGCGGAGCTTGAGCAGCGAGGACGCCGGGTTCGGCTTGCCGTCTGCCGAACTCGCCACAACTCGCAGTTGAGTCAGATCCAGCGCAAGCAAATCGTTTTCCAGCTCAGCCAACCGAGCCGCGAACAACGGATCATCGAGGAGGGTGCCGGTTCCGACGCGAACTTCCCGCGCCTTCTCTTTTGCCGTGGCGACAAGAGTTTTGGAGAACCCGACCCGCGTGACGCCCGTGCGTTCGTTGCCGAGCAGGAACTTGGCGTAGTCCCAGCCTTTGTTCTCTTCGCCGACAAGATTCTCCGCAGGGACGCGGACGTTGTCGAAGAACACCTCGTTGACCTCGACGCTGCCGTCGATCAGTTTGATGGGGCGAACCGTGATGCCGGGAGTTGCCAGATCGATGAGCAAGAACGAAATTCCGGCCTGCCGCTTCTGGGCACTGGCATCTGTGCGAACCAGACAGAAGATCCACTCGGCGTGCTGAGCGAGAGTAGTCCACGTCTTCTGACCGTTGACGATGTAATCCGCGCCGTCACGGACAGCGGCCGTCTTGAGTGAAGCGAGATCCGAACCGGCTTCTGGTTCCGAAAAACCTTGGCACCACCAGATATCGGCGTTAGCCGTCGCCGGGAGAAACTGCTCCTTCTGCTCCTGCGAGCCGAAGGCCGCGATGACGGGCCCAACCATGCTCACGTTGAACGGCAACGGGTTGGGTACCGACGCCAACTGCATTTCCTCGGAATAGATGTGGCGCTGAACCGGAGTCCAGTCCTTGCCACCCCATTCGACCGGCCAGTGTGGAACCGCCAACCCGTGTGCGTTCAGAATCTGTTGACCCGCAACGATGTCCTCACGAGTCAGCTTTCCGAATCCGGCTGCACGTGCTCGAAGTTCGGGCGAGAATTCGGTGGTGAAGAACTTTCGCATCTCCTCGCGGAACGCAACTTCCTCAGTGGTCAGTTCGAGATTCATGTGGAGTCTGCTTTCTTCTTGCAGGATTTCAGAACAAGATTCGCGCGACGGTCTGCGCAACGACGGCAGGTTTGCCCACGCCTTCGATCTCGACGGTGTTGGTGATCTGACTCTGTAGTGAACCGTTCGGCAATTCTTCGATTGCGGAGAGCACTGCGGTATTTCGAACCTTGGCCCCGACTGGCACCGGACTCGGGAATCGAACCTTGTCGGACCCGTAGTTGACGACCATCTTCGCGCCGTCGATGCGATACACGGACTTCGACAGAAGCGGCAGGAGTGAGAGCGTCAGATACCCGTGCGCAATTGGTCCACCGAAAGGTGATTCGCGCCTGGCTCTTTCGTCGTCGACATGAATCCACTGATGGTCACCGGTCGCGTCGGCAAATTGATGGACCATCTCGCGGGTGACCTCGACCCACTCGCTCGAGCCCAGCGTTTCACCGACCGCCCCCAGGAGATCGGACTTGTTCTCGAACACCCGTGTCATCTGATCCTCCACGTTCCCGAACACTGTTAGGTTAATTGGATAATAAACTCACAGTGTAAGGTTGTCCAGTACTCAGACGAAAGGTTTCTGTGCGATGGCGCGACCGCGGGTTCCACTACTGAGCAAGCCGATCATCAGGGACACCGCCCTGAAACTGGTCGACGAGAACGGTTTGACCGACTTCTCGATGCGCAAACTCGCCACCGTCCTCGGCGTGCAGGCACCGTCGCTGTACAGCCATTACGCCAACAAGGACGAGTTACTCGACGACGTCGCGAACGTCATCATGGAGTCCGTCGACGTGAGCGGCTTCGACTCCGACGATTGGCGCGGCGCGCTGCGTACGTGGGCGCGGTCCTACCACGCTGCCCTGGGCAAGCATCCCAACATCGTTCCCTATCTGGCCTACGGTCCGAGCGTCAGGCCCATCGCCCTCGATCGCGCGAACGCCATCCATGGCGGACTGGTGCGCGCCGGATGGCCACAGCGCACGGCAACACTGATCGGCGCTTCCGTCAAGTACGTGGTCATGGGTGCTGCGACGGCGACGTTCTCCGGCGGATTCGTGGACGATCCTGCGATCTACGCCGAGCGTTACCCGCACCTCACGCGAGCACATCTGTTGCGTGAGCGTGCTGCGGAAATCGACGGTGCCAGTTTCGAACTCGCGCTGGAATCCCTACTGGACGGACTGGAAGCCAAATACGCACTGCTGCAGAGAACTACAGAGCAACCTCCTCGAAACTGAGGGTTGTTACCGTCGATCAAGCGCGCCGAGCATCGCGACGAAGGCCGCCTGACGATCCCCCAGAGCGGCGAAGAATTCCCGGTCCGAAGATTCCACCGCGCGGTTCGCCCTGCCGGCCAAGGCCGCACCCACCGGCGTGACGGCAAGCGAGCGAGCACGAGCATCGGTCGGATGTGGACGTCGTTCGACAAACCCCTTGGATTCGAGGGTCCGAATCACCTGTGACGTCATCATCGCGTCGGTGCGCGCGTACTCGGCAAGACCGCGTTGAGTTATCGGCGTCTCTGCATCCAGCCAGGTCAGTGCTGCGAGCAGAACGAACTGCACGTGGGTCAGGTCGAAAGGTCGCAGCGCCGCGCGAATCGAGGCTTGCCAAGCATTGGTGACACGCCACAACATCAGACCGGGACTCTCGTCCGCGTCCTCGAAGTCGGTTTCCAGTTTCTTCGCCACAGCGCCAGTGTGTCAGCTCGTCGTCGAACGCAGAACCTCGACGTCGTTGTCATCCAACGGAATCAAGCCACGCCGGAGTTGATACCCCCAATTCGGTGCCGAGGTCAGCGCCAATCGACTCCGCACATCGCCGAGTGGAACGGGCGTGAACTGCTCGTATCGCACTCGACGCCGAAACGGCTTGAAGCACCCCTCGTCCGCCTGCCAGATCTCACCCTCTTCGATCACACCGAGAGCTGTGAACTCGCGCAACGGATCTCGATCACCAATGGACTCGACCGGCGAATAGTAGACCAGCACGTCACCTGCTTTCATCCGTGCCAATCCGGCTCTCTTTCCGTGCCCGATCTGTGCGATACCGAGATCCACTGCGCGACGCACATGTTCGGCAGAGACAACCCCTAACCAGGCATTCATCGCCGGCCCCCTGGCGAACCGAAAGCACATTCATTCATGCATTTAGTATGCGCGCTTATTATATTTCACGCAACAGATCCACTCTTGAACGTGTTCAACTCCAGGGCGTACGCTGCACTTGAACATGTTCAAAGAAGGAGTGTCGATGAGTACTCGCGGGATCGAGACCAGGGAAAAGCTGGTGGAAACAGCATTGCGGCTCTTCCGCGACGAGGGCTTCGCAGCGACGACCATGCGCAAGATCGCAAATGAGGCAGAGGTCTCGCTCGGGAACGCCTACTACTACTTCGCCAGCAAAGACGAACTGGTTCACGAGCTGTATCTCGTCATCCAACGCGATCACCGCGCTCTGGCGCTTCCACTCCTTCGCGAAGGTGGGTCACTGACAGAAAATCTCAGGATTGTTCTGCACACCGGACTCGATGTCATGGGGCCCTATCACGGCTTCGGTAGCGCGTTTCTGCACGTTGCACTGCCCACCGCATCACCGTCCAGCCCGTTCTCGGCCGAGTCGACCGATGCGAGATCGATGGCCGTCGATCTGATGCGTGAAGCACTGGCGGCGTCGAAGCAGAAGACTCCGGCGTCATTGGAGACCCAGCTCCCCACGCTCTTGTGGCTCAGCTATCTGGGCGTGACGCTGCACTGGGTTACCGACGCGTCTCCGGGGCAAGCGCGCACCCGTTCCCTGGTCGACGGCCTGGTACCGATCATCGCGAAAGCGCTCACACTCGCCCGGCTGCCAGTGGCACGAGGTCTGGTCGGCGATGTCGCCGCCCTGATGACAAAAGTCGTTTCTGCAGAGGGGAACACAAAACCATGAAGGCCGTTGTTGTCTGTGGTGCGTCGGGTTACGTAGGCCAACACCTTCTTCGAACGCTCGAATCCAACGGGGTCGACGTTCGGACGATCGGCCGGGGAGGAACGAGCGATGCCACGTGGTCCGACGAGCACGGCGTCGCCGATGTACTCAGCGGCACGGATCTGCTCGTCAACCTCGCCGGCCGCTCCGTGAGCTGCCGCTACAACAAGCGCAATGCCGACGACATCTTCTCCTCCCGAGTGGAAACGACTGCACTGTTGGGTCGTGCGCTGACCCGCACGCCGCAGCCACCCTCACTCTGGGCGAATGCCAGTACCGGCACGATCTACCGAGACGCACGAGATCGACCGATGGACGAGAAGAACGGAGAGCTGGGAAAGGGATTCTCCGTAGCGGTCGCGCGAGCGTGGGAACACGAATTGTTCTCAGCCCCAACGCCTGTTCGCAAAGTGGCACTTCGGATGTCGATCGTCCTCGGAGCCGGCGGTGGGGCGATCAATCCGTTCGTCAACCTCGCCCGAATGGGCTTCGGCGGACGAATGGGCGACGGCCGACAGATGTTCAGCTGGATTTACATCGCCGACGTCATTCGCGCGATCATCCACGTCTACGAGAATCCGGAGATCTCAGGCCCGGTCAATATCGCATCCCCGTATCCGGTAACCAACACCGACATGATGCGGATGGTACGAGCGAAACTTGGCCGACAATATGGGTTTCCGACGCCGGGCTGGATGCTCGAGTTCGGCGCACGAATCATCCGCACCGAGGCTGAACTGGTAACGAAGAGTCGCTGGGTTTCACCAGGGGTGCTCGCGGACAGCGGCTTCAAGTATCAATTTCCGACGTTGGAGTCTGCGCTGAACCAGATCGCTCAAGAGACCCCGCGAGGGTTGCTTCCGGTTTCACTCGGCTGAAGTTCGGCTGCGATCGCAACCGCTCGCACGATATCCTGCTCGAGCAGATAGTGATTCAGTGCAATCGCAGCCTTTGATCCGGCAGCGGCGGCGGTGATCAACTGCGCCGGAGAATCCGACACATTCCCCGCGGCCCAGGCTCCAGGCACACTTGTGCTGCCTGCAGGATCAGTTACCACCCAACCATTTTCGTCGGCTTCACACCCCAGGTCAGTCAACAGATCGCCTCGCGGAACAAACCGTGGGCCGACAAACACTACGCTTCGCGGAATTACCTGACCGGAGGCCAGTTCGACGCCGTCCAATCGACCATCGCCAACCGACACGCCAGCCACATCGCCTTCGACAATGCGAATCCCCCTGGCAATCAGCCGCTCCCGTTCGGCTCCCGTCAGCTCGATACGGTTGGGAAAGAAGACGACATCCTCCGACCATTGACGCACCAACGACGCCTGATGAATGGTGAACGGCCTATTGCCACCACCGAGCACACCGATCGGGGAATCTCGAACCTCGTACCCGTGACAGTAGGGACAATGCAGAACGTCGACGCCCCAGCGATCTTGCAGCCCAGCGATGTTCGGCAGCTCGTCACATAACCCAGTAGCAACCAGAACAGTCCGTGCCTCCAGCGACGCAGTCGCGTCGGTTTGCACAAGAAACCCACCGTCGTCCGTGTGCTCGATTCGGATTGCGGTGCCAGTCGTCATTTCGCTGCCGTACTCGAGAACCTCCTTGCGGCCGGCCGCAAGTAATTGCGTAGGACTCTCACCATCCCGCGTCAGGTACCCGTGCAGGTGCTCGGAGACACCATTGCGCGGGTTACCTGCATCGACGATCATCACTCGCCGCCGAGCACGAGCCAGAACAAGCGCGGCACTCAACCCCGCCGCACCGCCACCGACAATCACCACGTCGAACCTCATGTGCTCCCCCAGTCCGCAGATCGTCCCACCCGAGACGGTGGGCTATTCTGGCAATCTAGCAAATTTGTTTACCGGTTAACAAAGTTGAGGAATCGTGAACGAACCAACACTCCGCTCCCGTACCTGCAACCTCTGGGCCGAAAACAATCCCGACCTCGACACCTCGCCCATGGAAGTAGTCGCGCAACTCAAACGGATTACGGCGCTTCTCGAACTAGCAGTCGAACCGGTATACCAAACCGCGGATCTCACCGTGTCGGAAGTGGAACTGCTTGTGCCACTGCGATACGCCGAGGAACCGGTCACCGCGATTCGTCTCGCCGAACGCCTCGGTATGTCTCGGGCCGGGGTCAGCAAGGCACTCGCGCGACTCGAGAAGCGAGGACTCGTCTCCCGCACAAGCAATCCCGAAGACAGGCGATCTGCACTGATCACGATGACGGTCCAGGGAAACGCTGTCGTCGACGACGTCTTTCCTCGCGAACTCGCCGCTCACGGTGAATTGTTCACCCAACTCGGCCGGGACCGGGGGAAGGTCCTTGCCGCACTCGAGCGACTGGCAGTATCCATGGAAAGTGGGCTGAATCGAATGCCGGGCAAGTAATCGGGGTTACTCCTGCTCTCCGGTCCGCCCGCCGTACGTCGCAATCTTGTACTCCGTCGCAGCCAAAGACAACGTGAGCTCCTTGATCTGCCGACGAACGGTGTCTCGGTGCTCGAGCAGCATGTCGAGCCTCTCCGGAATTGTCCCTTCACCGGCGTCGACCAGTTCGACGTAGTGCTGCAGGTCGCGAATCGCCATACCCGAGATGCGCATGCGGGTCAGAAACACCAGCCTGCGAACAGATTCCGGACCGTACACACGATGTCCGCTCGAGTCACGATCGACCTCGACCAGACCGATCTTCTCGTAGTAGCGCAGCGTATGTGCCGAGACATCCAGCAGGTCCGAGACTTCGGCGATCGACATCGGCTCCTGAACGTCCCCTGCATCGACGAGTCGGTGAATCACCTCGATCGACATGGGCCCGTCCACTTCCCCAAGTGCCTCGAGTGCCTTACGCATCAAGTCTTCCGTAGCCATGACTCTCAGCCTAGAACGGGCGGACAGGGCCGGCAGCATCCGCGAAGTCTGCACTGCGAGCCAGGTCGGCCCAGACGCATACCTCGGCGAGATTCTTCCGATACGACGCGGAGACACGCTCCACGGCTTCCTTTCCGAGTGGCAGACGAAGTGGCACATTCTCGCTGTGCACAAGCGAGGTGATGATCTCTGCTGCTTTCTCCGGATCACCCTCCTGAACACCGTCTGCGGCCGCCATGTCCCGCAGAACGGGATCCAGCAAATCACGGTATTCCGATGATGATTCGGCGAAGCTCAGAACGCCAGGCGTGTTGAATGCTGTACGGAATCGGCTGGGCTCGACGATCATCACCCGAACGCCGAACTGCGCGACCTCACCGGCGAGAGCCTCCGACCAACCCTCGAGAGCGAACTTCGACGCCGAGTACGCCCCGACACCGGGAAACGACATACGGCCGCCTTGACTGCTCATCTGCACGATCGTCCCGCTGCCCTGCACTCGCATCGACGGGAGGACGGCGCGCACCAACGCGGCGGGTCCGATCAGGTGCAGTTCCATCAGATCCCGCAAGGTCGAATCGTCCACCATCTCCGCCGCGCCGACCATCCCACGACCGGCATTGTTGACCAGCACGTCGATGCGACCGAAGCGCTCGAGCGCATATTCGACGACGCCCGGAGCCGCTGCGGTGTCTCTGACGTCGAACGTCACCGCCGAGAACCGATCCGGATTCGCCGACGCAATATCTGCAACGGACTCGGGACGACGAACTGCAGCGACTACCGCGTCGCCCGATCGAAGTGCAGACAGTGCGAGTTCACGGCCGAAACCCTGAGAAACTCCGGTGATGATCCAGGTCTTTGTTGTCATGGTCGGCAACGCTAGGGGTTAGAGCGCGCTCCAACGCAAGCCTGTGGTTCTACCGCCGAACTACACGCCGGCCCAGAGCGGTCGTTCCCCGCGAAGGAAACCGTCGACGCCGGCTTTGAAGTCGTCACTGCTGTAGATCATGCTCATCAGATCATCGTTGTCGGCAATCACTCGGGTTCTGATGCGTCGCAGGGACTCCCGAATAGTCCAGACGGTCATCGGGGCGGCGGCAAGTAGATCGCGAGATACCTGGGCCGTCAGGGTCGCGAACTCGGACTCTGTTGCACAGTCGCTGAGGAAGCCGCTCCGCAGAGCCTCGCCACTCGACATCACCCCAGCCCGAGCGATCAACGACATCAGACGCGAACTGCCGATCCTGTCCGCCAGCAACGCCACGGAATGGATCGACAACGAGTTTCCGAGTGTGCGCGCGATCGGTAGGCAGAAGCGTGACCCCTGCGTCGCGATCCGCACATCGCACGCTGCCGACAGCAACAGCCCTGCTCCCGCGCACACACCGTCGATGACCGCGAGGGTGGGAACCCTCACTTTCTCGAGTTCGGTCAGTACGCCGACGAACCGGCTTTCGTAGTCGAGCCCGTCCTGAAAGCTCGAGAAGGTTTGAAGGTGGCCAATGTCGGAGCCCGCCGAGAACGCCTCTCCCCCAGCACCTCGGAGAGTGAGTAACCGAATCTCGCGGTCGGAGTCGGCGCGCCGGCAGGCTCCGGCAATGGCGTCGTACATCTGCGGGGTCAATGCGTTGCGCTTTTCCGGCCGGTTGAACACGACGTCGAGGGTCTCGCCACGACGGATGATCAAGATTTCTTCGTGCGTTTCAGTCATGACACTCACGTTATTTCCGGTAGAGAAAAGTCGAAACACATTGCACTTGAATATCTTTGCGAATTCTCGATGCAAAGTTGCAGATAGTGCGAACGGAGAAGCGTCGACGAGGCCAGGAGACGGTGATGCCAGAACCGAACCTCGCCGACGCAGTATCAAAGGGGCGTCATGCCACGACAGCAAAAAGTGTCATGCCACGACTGTGCGCTGTGGCACGCCCGAATACTGGCTCAGCGGCCTGATCAGTGCATTCGACTGCCCCTGCTCGATTATGTGCGCCGTCCATCCGGTGATGCGGCTCATCACGAAGATCGGCGTGAACATCTCGACGTCGAAGCCCATGAGGAAATATGCAGGGCCCGTGGGGAAATCGAGATTCGGCTTGATTCCGGTGGCACTGACCATGGTCTTCTCGAGGATCTCGTACATCTGCACCCACTTCTCGCCGTCGGTCGCTGCCGCGACGTCGAGGAGGGCCTGCTTCATGGTCGGAACACGCGAATCACCGTTCTTGTAGACGCGGTGACCGAAGCCCATGACCTTCTCCTTGGCAGCCAACTTCTCCGACATCCAGGCTTCGGCGCGGTCGGGGTCGTCGATCTCGAGCATGTCGTGCATGACAGCTTCGTTTGCACCGCCGTGCAACGGGCCCTTGAGCGTGCCGATAGCAGCGGTCACTGCGCTGTAGATGTCCGAAAGTGTGGACGTCACAACACGAGCGGCGAACGTCGAGGCGTTGAAGGAGTGCTCCGCGTACAGGATCAGCGAGACCTCGAAGGCCTTCACGATCGCCGGCTCCGGAACAGCACCGAAGCACATGTTCAAGAAGTTTTCGGCGAAACCCAGGTCCGACTGCGGCGCGATGGGATCCTGACCGCGCCGGCGGCGGAAATCGGCTGCGACGATGGTCGGCAGCACAGCCGTCATCCGCAGCGCCTTGGCCAGATTGGCCTTCTCCGAGTTGTCGTCCTCCGCCGGATCCTCGGCGCCGAGGTAGCTGATCGCCGTGCGGACAACATCCATGGGGTGGCAGTTGTCCGGCATCTTGGTCAGAAGCGAGAGCAGTGAGCGGTCGGCACGACGGGCCGCACGCTCACGCAGACAGAGCAATTCGAGCTGCTCGGGAGTCGGCAGTTCGCCGTACCAGAGCAGGTGCGCAACTTCTTCGAAGCTGCAGTTCGCGGCAAGGTCCTGCACTGCGTAACCGCGATACGTCAACGAATTCGTCTCGGGCACTACCTTGGAGATAGCCGTCGTATCGACGACAACTCCGGCCAAGCCCTTGTAGATCGTCGGAATCTGTTCGGTCATGTCCTACTCCCCTCCAAGCTGAAATTGAAAATGCCACTGTCGAATTCGTTGTAGCGCTCGTACTCGAGAATCTCGTACAACCTGCTGCGATGCTGCATTTCGCCGAGCAGTCCTTCTTGCGTGCCCTCCGCAAAAATCTCGCGCAGACCCTTTTCGATAGCGAACATCGCCAGCCGAAGGGTGGTCACGGGGTAGATGACGGCGTTGAAACCGATCTCTTCCAACGTCTTCGCCGAAATGAGATTCGACTTCCCGAACTCGGTCATGTTGGCGAGGAGCGGAGTGTCGACCGCTGCGCGGAACTTCTCGAAGTCGGCCTCGGTGGCAAGAGCTTCGGTGAAGATCAGATCGGCACCGGCATCCACATAGGCCTTTGCTCGCTCGATCGCCGCGTCGATACCGTCGATTCCGGCAGCATCGGTGCGCGCGCAGATGACGAAGTTCGGGTCACGACGCGCCGACACTGCAGCACGAACACGGCGAACCATGTCTTCGGTGGGCACAATTGCTTTGCCGTCGAGGTGCCCGCAGCGTTTGGGGTTGATCTGATCCTCGAGGTGCAGACCGGCTATTCCGTCGTCCTCGAAGATCGTGACCGTGCGGGCCGCGCTCATAGGTTCACCGAAACCGGTGTCGGCGTCGACGAGCGTCGGGAGGTCCGTGACGCGCGCGATCTGCTTGCTGTGGCCGGCGACCTCGGTCAAGGTGGTCAGTCCGATGTCGGGAAGCGCCAATCCGGCGGAGTACGCACCACCTGAAACGTAGACACCCTCGAACCCGATTTCCTGAATCAGTCTGGCTGTCAGCGGATTGATTGCACCCGGGAGTCGTTGAATCTTTCCGGACGTCAGCCCCGCCCGGAAGGCAATCCGCTTGTCGGCTGCAGACGTCGCTGCTGCGATGAGGCCCGACATCAGAAAAGTCCCTTGGCGACCTTGGGAGCCCGAGCGAGAACGTCTTCGGAAACGGTGAAGGTCAGCTGATCGAGTTCGCCTGCCTTCAATTCGGCGGTGCGCTGAGCCGCATCGAGGAAGCGGTCCTGTTCGCTCGGCTCGATGACGCCCTCGGCGAGGGTGCGGAATTTCGCGACGTACTGATCGCGAGCGAACGGACGTGCGCCGAGCGGGTGCGCATCGGCCACCGCAAGCTCGTCGACGATGACTTCGCCGCTCTTCAAGGTGATCTCGGCGCGAGCACCGAAAGCCTTCTCGTCCGGATCCGTCGAGTGGTAACGGCGTGTCCATTCGGGATCTTCGCGCGTGGAGATCTTGTTCCACAGCTCGATCGTGTCCGCGCGCTGTGCACGCTCGGACGCGTAGGAATGTTCGTGGTGCCACGTACCGTCCTGTAGCGCAACGGCAAAGATGTACATCACCGAGTGGTCGAGGGTTTCACGCGAGGCGGTCGGGTCGAACTTCTGCGGATCGCCGGAACCGGTGCCGATGACGACGTGGGTGTGGTGGCTGGTATGCAGGACGATCGAGGCGATCTGGTCGAGATCACCGACACGAGAACGCATTCGGCGAGCGAGGTCGATCGGCGCCTGGCTCTGGTACTCCGCGGAGTGTTCTTTGGTGTACGAGTCGAGGATGGCGCGCTTCGCCTCACCCGAACCGGGCAGCGGAACGTGGTACTCCTTGTCCGGGCCACCGAGTAGCCAGGCGATGACGCCGTCTTCGCCTTCCCAGATCGGTGACGGTGCGCCCTCACCGCGCATCGCGCGGTCGACCGCCTCTACGGCAACCTTGCCTGCCAGCGCAGGCGCGTACGCCTTCCAACTGGATATCTCGCCCTTGCGGGACTGACGTGTCGCCGTCGTGAGGTGCAGCGCCTGGCCGATTGCCTGGTAGACCGTCTCGGTGCCCAGGCCCAGCAAAGTTCCGATACCTGCCGCAGCCGAGGGGCCGAGGTGTGCGACGTGGTCGATCTTGTGCTCGTGCAGGCAGATAGCCCGAACCAGGTCGATCTGGATCTCGTAGCCGGTCGCCAGACCACGAATCAGGTCTCGACCGTCACGGCTGGTGTGCTGAGCGACGGCGAGGATCGGCGGGATGTTGTCTCCGGGGTGCGAGTACTCGGCGGCGAGGAACGTGTCGTGGAAATCGAGTTCACGAACCGCGACACCGTTGGCCCAGGCGGCCCATTCAGGCGAGAACGTACCGGGGATACCGAACACGGTGGAGCCCGGCGTATACGGATGCGACTGTGCTTGCGCCCGCGCATTCACCACGGGACGGCGCACCAGGGAAGCTGCGGCAACTGCCGCGTTGTCGATGATCCGGTTGACGATCATGTCGGAAGTGGCGTCGGTGACGTCGACGGAATCCGTCGCAACTTCCGCGATCTTCCACGCGAGGTGGTCTTCCTTGGGGAACTCTTCGGCAGAGCGGTGAGTGCGTACGAGATGCGTCTTCATCGGTCCTCTTCTCACGTTCTTCGGTATCTATTTGCACGCTACGCAGCTCATTCACCTCGGGATAGGCCCTCGCAATTGCCTATTTGTGCAATGACAATGCTGCGATGTTGCGAATGTTGCGAATAGCTTCTCGGTAGGGTGAACGCGATCGGCACCGAGGAGATTTGATGAAGAAGATGTACGCGGGAGCGCGGCTGCGACGGCTGCGGGAGGAACGAAACCTGTCACAGTCCGCACTGGCGAAGGCACTCGAACTCTCCCCCAGCTATGTCAATCAACTGGAGAACGATCAACGACCGCTGACGGTGCCCGTCCTTCTCAAGCTCAACGCCGAGTTCGATCTCGACGTGCAATTCTTCGCCTCCGATTCCGACGCACGCCTGGTTGCGGACGTTCATCACGCCTTGGCCGAAACTTCGGAATCTGGAGACGTATCTCTGGCCGAGGTGGACGAATTGGTGGCCCGCATGCCGGCGGTCGGACGCACCCTCGTGATGTTGCACCGCCGCCTTCACTCCGCGACAGAGCAGTTGGACCAGTTCTCGACGCAGTTGTCCGGCGAACCAGCGTCCGATGTGTCACTCGTACCGATGCCCTACGAGGAAGTTCGGGACTTCTTCTACGACCGAAAGAATCACATCGCCGTTCTGGACGACGCTGCCGAGCAGATGTTCCTGGACAACGGATTGTCCGTGGGCGCAGTGGATTTGCAACTGGCACGACTACTTCGCGATCAGCACGGCGTCACCGTGACGATCCGTACCGACGAACCCGACAAGCTCGGCCCCAAGCGTTACTACGATCCGAACAAGTCGGTCCTCACACTCGCCCGTCGTCTGTCGGCAGGACAACGCGCGTTCCAGATCGCAATGCAGTTGGCCTTCTTCACGCAGGCCGACGTGATCGATTCCCTTGTCGCCGAGGATGAATCATTGAGCGCCGAGTCCGCAGCGCTGGCTCGCGTCGGACTCGCACACTACTTTGCCGGCGCACTGCTACTCCCGTACACCCAATTCCTGCAATCCGCTGAGGCCTTGCGGTACGACATCGACCTGCTCAGCCTCAAGTTCGAGGTCGGCTTCGAGACAGTCTGCCACCGGTTGTCCACTCTCCAACGACACGGCCAACGCGGCATCCCTTTCTTCTTCGTCCGAACCGATCGCGCCGGAAACATCTCGAAGCGTCAGTCTGCTACCGCCTTTCACTTCTCCAGAGTCGGAGGCAGCTGCCCGCTGTGGGTCATCCACGAGGCATTCGCGAGCCCAGGTCGCATCCTCACTCAGGTCGCGAAGATGCCCGACGGCCGGACATACCTCTGGGTGGCGCGCACTACCCACAGCGGCGGACTCGGGTACCTCGCACCCGAGCGCAACTTCGCCGTCGGACTCGGTTGCGACATCGGCTACGCCGATCGCATGGTCTACTCACACGGAATTCAGACGGACGACCCCGCGACCATCGTGCCGATCGGCGCGGGGTGCAAAGTCTGTGACAGGCCAGCGTGCTCTCAACGCGCCTTCCCCCAACTCGGCCGCTCGATCTCCGTCAGTGAGAACAGCAGCAGCCACCTTCCGTATCCGCAACAATAGGGCGCAAACAATAGGGCGCACCGACTCCACCTGCAGTTTCCCGGAGCTATGACGCTCTTCTGCTTCCATGGACGTCATGCAACCCGATGCCGTGACCCCTCGTCGACTGGTTCTTCGCCGCCTTTCGGCCGTGGCCGGTGTGGCCGGCATCGTGACTGGTTTGGTTGCCTTGATCGCAACTCAGTTGGACGTCGATCACAACATCGTGATCGTTCTGGCGTCAGTGGCGCCCTTGTTGATGATTGCTCCGCTGATCGGTGCCGTCGTCTCGGGTATTGGGCGTCAGTGGATCGTGTGCGCCGCCTCGATCCTCGTCCTTGGGTTGTTCGGATGGTCTGTGAGCCCGCTGTACATCGGCGGAACTGGGGAGTCGACGTCTGCGAACGGTCCATCGATTCGAATCATGCAGGCCAACTTGATGGTCGGTGCAGCGGATCCGGAGTCGCTTGTGGCGATGGTCCGCGAACGCGAGGTCGACGTGGTGACGGTCCAGGAGTTGACGTACCAGGAAGCCGACGCGCTCGAAGCCGCCGGGCTTGACGAGGTTCTGAGCCACCAATTCCTCGTCCCGTACACCGACGGTGGTGGCGGGGCAGGAATCTACAGTCGCTTTCCACTCTCCAATCCGCGTAGCCTCGACGGATTCTCACCCGAAACGCTGTCCGCAGAACTGAATGTCGGCTTGGCGCAGCCAGTCACATTGTTCGCCGTGCATCCGGCACCGGCGTACATCTCACCGGCTTCGGTGTGGGCGGACGAGCAGCGAAGGCTTGGGTCTTACATGGACAAAGTCGCCGGACGGGACAACGTGATAGTGAGCGGCGACTTCAACGCGTCGTACTCGAACAAACAGTTCCGGAATCTTCTCACGAACGGATACACCAGCGCCGCCGACCAATTGGGTTCCGGCCTGATCCCGACCTATCCGACCGACAAGCGGTATCCGGCGGTGGTCGGTATCGACCACATCATCACGAAAGGCGCCGTGGCGACATCCTTGGAACGGATCGAGATCGAGGGATCCGATCACCACGGCCTGATTGCCGACATCACGTTGTCTTGAGTAAATACTGGATTGAGCAAGCACCGGGGCATGGTTGTGCCCCGGCGTATTCGTCAGTTGTCGCGGTTCACGCCGCTGTCGGTGGGCTGTTCCCGCCGATCGGCTGCTGATACGGATCGATCGACATCGGCGGATAGAACACCGATTTCCGATCGGGCCCGATCTCCACCCGCCACTCCGTGTGATGCAGCGTCCGGTGATGATGACCGCACAACAAGATCAGATTATCGAGATCCGTTGGGCCACCATCACCCCAGTGAACAATATGATGGGCATCGCACCACCCCGACGGAGTCCCGCACCCCGGAAACGCACACCCACCATCACGAACCGCCAACGCCCGCCGCTGCGGAACCGTCGCCGTTCTCGCTTCCTTACCGCAGTCGAGCGGAACACCACTCTCATCCAACAAAATCCGCGTCACGGTGCAGTCGCACGCCAACATCCGCGCGGTATCGATACTGATCGGGCCCACCCAATCCGCCCACGCGAAACCCAACTCCTGAGTCGACGGCAACATATCCTTCAAGGCTTTGAGGTCCGTCATGTCTTTCGCCGACGCAGTCACCGTGATGTGCGGTTTCACCCCGCCCTCGACCGGACCCAACCCCGCCCGCTCGTACCGCCGCAGTAGTTCGCAGAACCCGTCCGCGCGCCGCAGCGCAGGCGTGCGGATGTCCTTGACCCCGTCCTTCTCCGGCGTCGGCGCAGACAGGCTCGACAACAACGTGATCAGACGGGCCCCGTTCACAGCATCCAGATCACCCTTCACGGTCACCCGCCCGTACAGGCCCTTCGACGCGTAGAACTCGTTACGCTCCGAATCCTCACCCACCGGAACCCCGTCCTCACGCCTGCCGTACTGCTTCTCGATCCGCCGAATCGCCGCCCGCACCGCATCACAATCAGCAATGTTCTGCGACGCCAGGCCAAGCAGGATCCCGCGAGCCTTGTCCACATCCGCCGGCGTCATGTTCTTCGGCGGATGCTGACAAAACGACGCCACCTGCCGCGCCTTCAACGCATCCACGTCACCACGGTGAAACGCATCGCCCACAACGGGTTCGAGCATCAACAACCGCGCCAACCCGACCAGCAGACTGCACTCACCGATCTCCAGATTCGTCGAACCATGCAACCACAGCGCGATCGCCCGAAAACCCTTCCCGCCGAGAACCTCACGGGAAAACATCTCCACGATCAGCAACACCAACCGCGACTGCAACTCGTGCCGGACACGCACCAGATCCAGAACCTCCCCCTTGAGGCCCTCGCCATCCAGCTGCCACGCTCCCCGACTATCCATGTCGAAAGTTTAATCGAACATAATTTCGAGAACCAGAGACAAAACGGACAACTTCAAAAAGGTGCGTGACTCGAGACCTGTTGAAGTACAGGCTCGTTCACGACTGATACAGCGCTAGGTCGGAGTGACTATCGCAAAGTTCGGATCCGGCTCGTCGAGGTATCCGGCAAGTTCTGCGAGCTTCGCCGGGTCGCCGGAAACCGAGATGGTTCCATTCGCAATCTCGGCACCCAAGTCCACACCACCGAGCAGCACACCGAGTAAGTCGCGCCGACTCAAACTGAACATCGCATCCACAGACCCAGCATCTGCAGACCCACCTTCCACGTCGAAATGGATCAGAACTCCGTTGCTGAGTTCCGTTCGGTGAACGATGTTTTCGTCAGTGATGTTCCAATCGACGACGATGTGCGAGCCCGCTGCGCGCACTCCGTCCACGCGCAGCGATACTGCATCGAAGACTTGACTTACCGACAGCGCTGCGGTGATGTCGGGCGCCGCGGCAACCGTGGGCGTCCCCACTGAGCCGTTGCGCAGTTCGTATGCACCGGTGAGGTAGAAGTTCCGCCATGTGCCGTTCTCGGCGCCGTACCCGAGTTGCTCGAAGGTATCGGCCTGCAGATTCTTGGCCTCGACGTTGTCCGGTTCAGCGAAGACCACGTAGTTCACCACCTGCGCAACCCAGCGAAAGTCGCCGCGCTCGTACGATTCCCGAGCTTTCCGTAACACTTCTGCTGATCCGCCCATGAACTCCACGTGACGCTTGGCCGATTCGACGGGTGGATGCTCCCACAGATGCGCAGGGTTACCGTCGAACCAACCCATGTATCGCTGGTAGATGGCTTTGACGTTGTGACTGACGGAACCGTAGTACCCGTGCGTGTGCCACGCTTGCGCCAATGCAGGTGGCAGCTCGATCGATTCGGCGATCTCGAGACCGGTCCACCCCTGATTGATTCGACGAAGTGTCTGATCGTGAAGGTACCCGTAGAGGTCGCGCTGCAATGACAGGAACTCGGTGAGCCGTTCGGTCCCCCACGTCGGCCAGTGGTGGGACGCAAACAGAACGTCGGATCGTGAGGCGTAACGATTGATCGATTCCGTCAGGTACGCAGACCAGACATGAGGATCTCGTACCAGGGCACCGCGAAGCGTGAGCAGGTTGTGGAGAGTATGAGTTGCGTTCTCCGCCATACACAGTGCGCGCAAATCCGGGAAGTAGAAGTTCATCTCGGACGGGGCCTCGGTTCCGGGCGTCATCTGGAATTCGATCCGAACGCCGTCGATCGTCTCCGTGTGACCTGTCTTCGAGATCGACACCGTCGGCGAAATGAGCGTCGGTGTGCCGGTTGAGGTGGTCTGCCCCAACCCGGCTCCGACGCTACCTCGGGGACCTCGGGGTAAGGCCGCCCCATACATGTAGGCCGCGCGTCGAGCCATTGCCGTTCCCGCATAGACGTTTTCCTCGACCGCGTGCTCCACGAGCCCGGTGGGTGCGACGATCACGCATCGCCCGGCGGCGACGTCGTCGTCGGTGGTCACTCCTTTGACCCCGCCGAAGTGGTCGATGTGCGAATGCGTGTAGATCACCGCGACAACCGGTCGATCACCACGATGCTCCCGATACAACGCGAGACCAGCGGCAGCGGTTTCCCGGGAGATCAGTGGATCGATGACGATGATTCCGGTATCTCCCTCGATCAACGTCATGTTCGACAGATCAAGTCCGCGAATCTGATAGATCGAATCCGTCACCGCAAAGAGTCCCTGCTTGGCGACCAACTTCGACTGACGCCACAAGCTCGGATTGACCGTTGGCGGGCAGTCCTCGTCAAGGAACGCGTAGGAAACGTTGTTCCACAGGACTTTTCCGTCCGAATCGGAAACCAGCCCCGGATCGAGTGCGGCGACGAAACCCCGCTTCGCCTCGGTGAAGTCGGCGTCGTCGGAGAACGGTAGAGTCTCGGCGACTCGGGCGTTCGCGGCTTCGATTGCGGCCGATGCCGCACGTGGGTCGATCATAAGTCAGCCTTTCACGCCGAATTGCGGCAATGCGCATTGCCGCAATTGAAGAGAACAGCAGGGCTAGCTCAGCAACTGCGCCTTTGCCGCCGCGAACTCGGCATCGGTCAACACGCCGGACTGATGAAGCTGTCCCAACTCCTGCAGCTTGGAGACCAGATCGTCCGCGCCTGAAGGGGGAACGGACTGCACGGGGGCGACCTGCTGCTGCGGCGGCGGCTGTTGCTGCTGGTACTCCTGCTGATATTCCTGCTGCTGCTCGCTGGCCTTTCGTTGACTCCGTCGATCCATGGCGTTGGACGTCGCCTTTGCGGTTCCAGCCACTACCGCCGTGCGCGCCACCGTGCCGAGCAACCCCGGCCGCCCTCTGCGTCCACCTCGAAAAACCATGCCGAACTCCTTGGGTAATTGTCGCTACTGAAATGCTGCTTCGACCGCTGCGACGACTACCTCGCGCGGTATCTGAACGTGAAGGACTACGTCGCCGCCGCCACCGCGAACCGTCGACGCGAGCTCACGCGCCCACGTCTGCTCGTAGACGATGACTGCGGCGGACGTTCCTGGTTCGAGTGACTCACGGACCACGTCCAGGTCCTCGTCACTGATCAATGCCTTGGCTTCGATGGACAGAATCGCCAGTCCGATGTCGGTGAGATCTTCGTCGACATCGATCTGCGACACCTGTCCGTCCGCGTCCTTGGCGATGTACACGAGGTCGAGCAGAGTGACAAAACCTCGTTCCACCACGTTCTGCAGCGCGGCGACAGCTTCAGGATCCACAGTTGAACCTGGGAATGCCAGCACCACGAGCTCGACCGGTCCGATGTTCATTGCGTCGTTCATCCATCAAGCCTGGTGGCTCGGACGCTTGGGAACCTCACCCGCAGGGGATGAATTACCCGATGCGATCGAGTTATTTGTTGCGACGAATGACTTCGCGAATCGGCCGTACGTGTACGCCTTCTGCTGCGAGGGCTCGCCGGGCTTTGCCTCGGGTGACGAGCACACCGACGATACCGAGAATCCAAACTGGATATTGCACCATCCAGGCGACACGGAATCCGTCGAACGTGTACCCGCCCATGTGTCCGAGGATGACGCCCATCACTTGAATCACGATGAGGGAAGCGAGGAATCCCCCGATGTTGACCATGCCCTGCGCGGTGCCCATCGCCGAACTCGGATTGGATGTGCGCGCGTAGTCGAAGCCGATCACCGAACCCGGCCCACCCACCGAGATGACGACCACCAGGATCGTCAACAACCAGAGCGGAGACGGTTCGCTTCGTGAAAGCACGATCGCCCACATGAGCGCGCTGGCCACCATGATGGTGAGAACCAACCACGATCGACGCATGGGATAGCGACCGGTGAGAATACCGAGGATCGGGCCGGCCACGATTGCCGAGATGACTGACAGCGTCAGCAGCGAGCCGACCGTCGTGGAGTCGAGGCCTTGAGCCGATTTCAGGTACGGCACACCCCACAGCAGCGCGAACGTCGTGATCGAGAACTGAGTCCCCATGTGGCTGAAGAACCCGAGTCGGGTGCCGGGCCGCATCCACACCGTCTTGATCTGTCGCCCGATCTCCTTGGCGCCGGCCGGCACGGCGACCACGTCGGCACCGGGAGGCGCGTCGCGGATGACACTCAACGCCAGCGCAAACGCCAACAGTCCGACAGCGGCAGCGCTGCCGTAGGCAAAAGTCCAGCCCGGTCCGGACAACAGCAACATGAACGGAAGCGCAGACATCACCTGGCCCAGCTGACCGAGGATGCCCGTGAACTGCGAGACCAACGGCACCTGCCGGGGCGGGAACCACTGCGGTACCAACCGCAACACCGAGATGAAGGTGAGTGCATCCCCGGCACCGACGGCAATACGTGCACCGATCGCGACGGGCAGCGATTCGGTGAAGGCGAGAGCCAACTGCGCGGACATCATGATGAACGCACCGACTGCGATCATGATCCGCGAACCGTAGCGGTCGAGGAGGACTCCCGCCGGAATCTGCATGCCGGCGTACACGACGATCTGCAGCACGACGAAGCTCGACAGAACGCTAGGCGAGATCGAGAACCGATCAGCAGCAGACAGACCCGAGACGCCGAACGAAGTGCGGTGAAGCACGGCGATCACGTAGGCAAAAACACCGACACCCCAGACCAACCACACTTTTTTCATCGGGTCTGTATGTTACTCCTGTCTTTCGCAAGGCTCAGGACATGATTATTCGCGGCCCTGAGACACCCAATTCAGATCGGCCGAACGGAAGCCTTCGGTGATCGCGGCGAGGGAGTCGAGGCGAGCGATCTGGTCTTCGCTCAAAACGATGTCCAACGCTCCGGCGTTTTCGGTGACTCGTGCAGCGAACCGAGTGCCGGGAATCGAAACGGAAGGCAACCCGTACTGGCGGCCCTTGGCATCGAGCCATGCCAGGGAAACCTGTGCAGGCGTCGCGCCGAGCTCCTCACCGACGGCGCGGACCACGTCGAGAACCTTCTGATTAGCAGGGAGCGCGGAGTCCGAGAAGCGTGGGAAGCGTCGGCGCAGGTCGTTGTCACCGAGCGTCTCCGCATCGAACGATCCCGCCAGGAAGCCTCGGCCCACAGGTGAGAAGGGCACGAATCCGACTCCGAGTTCCGCGGCGGTGGGTACTACCTTGTTCTCGACGTCCCGACTCCAGATGCTCCATTCCGACTGGATCGCCGCGATCGGATGCACCCCGTACGCACGACGCAGTTCATCGCCGGTCGCCTCGGACAGGCCGATGTTGCGGACCTTGCCCGCCTTCACCTGCTCCGCGATCGCGCCGACGGTGTCTTCGATCGGCACGTTCGGGTCGACCCGGTGCAAGTAGTAGAGGTCGACATGATCGACGCCGAGTCGTCCCAGAGACTCGTCGAGTGCCCGCGGCACGTAAGCCGGGTCTCCGTTGATCCCGCGCTGACCGTTGGCGATGTTGCCGACCAGACCGAACTTGGTCGCCAACTGCACTTCGTCCCGGCGGTCTTTGAGAAGCTCTCCCACCGCACGCTCGCTCGAGCCCTCGCCGTACACGTTGGCGGTGTCGATGAACGTGATCCCGATGTCCACCGCATGGTGCAGCGTGGCGAGCGCCTCGGCCGGATCCACCGGGCCGTAGACCGGGGCGACGGACATCGCGCCGTATCCCTGGGCGCTGACAGTGAGACCTTCGGCCAGAGTGACGGTGGGGACGGTCATGAAAACTCCTCGATTCGACTGAGCGACAACCCCGACAGTCTTCACCGAATCGAAGCCTCACGCACCGATTAACGTCACGCTGATCGGGTTACCCTCGAGTGATGGCATTCGATTGGCTCGAACTCGTACTCACCGCCCACCGCGAATTCGGTTCACGACTCGCTGCGGTCGAGGACTGGAACGCACCCACGCCCGACTCCGACTGGCACGTCGAACACCTCGTCCGCCACGTCATCGAGGAGCAGCAGTGGGTACCGCCGCTCCTGGCCGGACTGACGGTCGGCGAGGCGACACCGGACATCGTTCCCGTCGGGGACGACCTGTGGACCGAATGGCAGAAGTACTCCGATGCCGCAATCAAAGCGTGGAAATCGACGGACCTCAGTGCCCACGTTCACCTCTCGTACGGCACGGTGAAGGTGGAACCCTATCTGCGCCAGCAGACCTCGGACGTCACGATCCACACCTGGGACCTTGCGCGAGCGGTCGGAGCAGACGAGCGGCTCGATCCAGACCTCGTCGAGGCCGTCTGGTCCGACCTCGACGGGCAGCGCGACATGCTCGCCGAGAGCGGACTCTTCTCCGATCCCGTCGACCTCCCGGACGATGCGTCGTTGCAGGACAAGCTGATTGCCCTGACCGGTCGCGATCCTCGTTAGACGTTCAGCGACACACCCGTCGTGCGGGCGACGCCGTCCCAGCCGCCGGCAGGTGCACCGAGGCCGAGCAGAGCCGCAACCGTCGGCGCGACGTCGATCGTGCGAGCCTGCGTGTCGATCTTCCGTCCACCGTCCAGAGCGGGATGTCCGCCGCTGAGGAAGAACGGAATGGGCAGTGTCACGAAGTGGCCGTGGTTGCCGGGAATCGGGTTGGACAGTGGAGTCGGATCACTGAACCGCCAGCCCTGAGCGCAAAACGCAACGACGTCACCGGCATTGGTGCCGAGATCGAATTCGGCGGGGAGGTGGCTGGATTCGACGCCGTCCACACCATCCACGATCTGCTGAATCCGGCTGACGGCTTCCGCCCGTTCGCCATCGGGTCCGACGAAGTAGATCAGGTCTGCGCCACCGTTCTGGGCGATTCGAATCTTGCCTGCCAGCAACGGGTCCGCGTTCAGCGGTCGATCCAAGCCGATGAGCCGCGCGGGCTCCGACCAGTCCATCGAGTGGTCGGCCAACACGATCAGAATGCTCCGATTCCAGCGACCCGTGTCATGAAGGAAGTCGACGAAACGGCGAACCTGGTTGTCGGTGTTCTGAAGTGCAGCCGTGCGAGCGATCCGGATGGACGGACCGGACAGATCCAGGTGCCCGACCCGATCGACGTCACCGAGGTTGGTGAATGACAGCCGCGGCGAGTTCCCGCCGACGATACGGATCAAGGCGTCGATCGTGAAGTTGTCCGGCGCATGCTCGGTACCGGGAACGAGCGGCTGCGGATCCCACACCAGTGAGGCGCGGTCACCGAACAGCCCGTGAAGGTAGCGCTTCGACAGCACACTCGCAGTGGTCAATCCGAGTTCGGTGCGTACCCGATCCAGAACCGTCGATGCCTGCAGGTCGGAAGGCCGATCGAGGTCACGCTTCTTGTCGATGGCCGGATCGTAGACGGAGTTGGCGGGTACACCCGAACGCGCCGGCAGCACTCCCGTCATCATCGCCGTGTGGTTCGGCAGCGTCTCTGCGATCGTGATGGCACTGGCGTCCGGGTAGTGGATACCGCCGGCCGCAAGCCCGGTCAGCGTCGGGGTGAGCTCCGATCGCAGCTCGTCCGGCCGCATGCCGTCTACGACTATGACATGCACGTCCAGGTCTGGGATTCCAGCGCTGGTGGGAACACTCGCGCGAGCGGGCGTTCCGAGCAATGCCGTTCCGGCGACAACACTTCCACCGATCAGAACGCTACGACGCGAAACTTCGATACTCACTGGTCGACTCCTGGTCGGTACGAGGCCTGATCGAGGGCGGCCGAGGTGGGTGAGACTCTACTGCCCGCGCCTGCCGGCAGACGGTAGCTCACGGCGTAGTGCGCATTGCTCTGCGGATTGGTGAGATCGTCGACGTAGTACCAGTCCATCTGAGTACCTTCGCGGGCAATTTCGAATACGCCGTAGCCGTGCGAATCCAGTTCGACGTACCGCACGTGGCGGTTCACGGCCTTGAATGCTTCTTCTGCCGCAACGGTTACCGTGCGCGGTGGCACTTTCAGCATGTCGTCGATATTGGGCGACGTCACCGACGGGACGACGAACTCGGCGCCGACGGTCGGCCCACCCGGATAGTTGGCGGCGTTGGTCGGTAGGTCGCAGGCCCATGACGTGTGGATGTCACCGGTGATGAAGACGGTGTTGTCCACACCGTTCGAGGTGATCGCGTCGAAAAGCCTGGTGCGGTCGGCGGTGTACCCGTCCCACTGATCCGTGTTGTACGGGACACCGGCCTGCGGCACACCCACCAGTTCGGTCAACGCCGCGGTGGTCGCCGGTTCCAGCGGCGGGAACACGCAGGGCGTGATCATGACCGGATTGCCGACGACCTTCCACTGCGTCGGGGAGGTGACGATTCCGTTGGTCAACCAATCCATCTGTGCGCGTCCGGTAATGGTGCGCGACGGATCGTCGACCTGCTTCATGGTCGGTTGCTCGTCGCGGTAAGTACGCAGATCGAGCATCGAGATCTCGGCCAGATTCCCGAAGCGGAACCGACGATACAGCTGAACGCTCGAACCACTACCCGACGGGCGGACGGGCATCCACTCGAAATATGCCTTGGCCGAGTTGGCCTTTCGATCTACCCAGTCACCTTCGACACCGGGAGTGTGGTTTTCGGCGCCGTCCCGGTACGCGTTGTCGGCCGATTCGTGATCGTCCCACGTGGTGATGAACGGGAGCTTCAGGTGCAGAGCTGCCAGATCCGGGTCTGTCTTGTACTGCGCGTGCCGAATTCGGTAGTCGGCCAGCGAAATGATCTCGTGGGCCGGCTCGTGAAGGCGAACGGATCCGTTTCTCGCGCCGTACTCCCCCTGCCCGTACTCGTAGATGTAGTCACCGAGGTGGATGATCGCGTCGAGGTCTTCGCGGAACGCGAGGTGACGATAGGCACCGAAATACCCCGCCTCCCAGTTGGAGCAGGACACCACGCCGAAGCGGAGACGATCGAGATCTGCCGAGTTCGACGGAGCCGTGCGGGTGCGGCCCACCGGAGAAACAGCCGAACCCGCAGTGAATCGGTACCAGTACGTCGTCGACGAATCGAGTCCGGTGACGTCGACCTTCGCGGTGTGATCGGAATCCGCCGAAGCAGCAACACTTCCGGACGCAACGACGCTCGCGAACCCCTCATCGGTCGCGACCTGCCAGTTGAGAGTCACCGCCGGCCCGACGCCGGAACCGGGCGTCGCGTCTGCCGTCGGGGTGATGCGGGTCCAGATGATCACGGCATCCGGCAACGGGTCACCGGATGCCACGCCGTGCGCGAAGCCCGGGCTGCCACCCGGAACCTCGGCACCGGCGTGGCTCGCCGAAGCGACACCGAGACCTACTGCGCCGGCGAGGGCCGCCGATCCCTGCAGCAGGCCACGTCTGGATATTCGATCGAAGGCATTCGTGTGCACGCTAGGAGTGAACCCGCACCTGAACGGGCGTTCAAGAGAGCTTCGGGATGTTCACCCAGGCTTCGCTTGCGCTTCTCTGGAAGTTTGATCGAGTCGATCCCGATCACAACCGGTAATCGAGGGCCGAGCCTCGAACCACACCGACCTTGACTCCGATGTAACCGCCGAGTGCACCCCCGGCCGCGATCAGGATCCAGAACGCCGGCGGAAGCAGAGCCTCGGACCCGTCGACCTCGGAGAACGCGGAATAGCCTGCGATCAACGCGCCGAACAGGATGGGCAGTATCAGCAGAGCGGCAAAGAAAGTCACCCACACCGATACGAAGCGGCCCTTCCACCGGGCAATCTCGTGCAGAACCGTCAGAACGACCAGGAAGACACCACTACCGGTCAAGAAGGCGGCCAGAACTGCAAATCCGAAAGCCGAAGTCAGTTCCGACTCCACGTGAATCCCCCTGTACGTCAATCACCTGCACACTCAGCCCCAACTGCGATGCGACGAGTCTATTCACGACGGACGGCGTTTGTCGGCAAGTCGAGTCGCTCGTCTGCCGGAAACACACCCCGCTGACGCCTATGCTTGGAAAATGACCGAACCCGACATCAAGCCCAGAAGTCGTGACGTCACCGACGGACTCGAAAAGACCGCAGCGCGCGGCATGTTGCGTGCAGTAGGAATGGGCGACGACGACTGGGTCAAGTCGCAGATCGGCGTCGCCTCGTCCTGGAACGAAATCACGCCATGCAACCTGTCCCTCGATCGCCTGGCCAAGGCCGTCAAGGAGGGCGTACGGGAAGCCGGCGGGTTCCCTCTCGAATTCGGCACTATCTCCGTCTCCGACGGCATTTCGATGGGGCACGAGGGCATGCACTTCTCCCTCGTCTCCCGTGAAGTGATCGCGGACAGCGTCGAGACCGTCATGCAGGCCGAGCGTCTCGACGGATCGGTCCTTCTCGCCGGCTGCGACAAGTCGTTGCCCGGCATGATGATGGCGGCGGCCCGCCTCGACCTCGCCAGCGTGTTCCTCTACGCCGGCTCCACCCTCCCCGGCGTCGCCAAACTTTCCGACGGCAGTGAGCGGGAAGTCACCGTCATCGACGCGTTCGAGGCGGTTGGCGCCTGCTCGCGTGGGCTGATGAGCCGCGCCGACGTCGACACCATCGAACGGGCGATCTGCCCGGGCGAAGGCGCGTGCGGCGGCATGTACACGGCAAACACGATGGCCAGCGCCGCCGAGGCCATGGGAATGTCGCTGCCCGGCAGCGCTTCACCGCCCGCACCGGATCGTCGCCGCGACGGCTTCGCCCGCGAGAGCGGCAAAGCCGTTGTCGAACTCCTGCGTCGAGGTATCACCGCGAGGGACATCCTCACCAAGGAAGCGTTCGAGAACGCCATTGCAGTAGTCATGGCATTCGGCGGATCCACCAATGCGGTGCTCCATCTCCTCGCGATCGCGCACGAAGCGTACGTCCCGCTGACGCTCGACGACTTCGCTCGCGTCGGCGCGAAGGTCCCGCACCTCGCCGACGTCAAGCCTTTCGGAAAGCACGTCATGACGGACGTCGACCGTATCGGCGGCGTCCCCGTGATCATGAAGGCATTGCTCGACGCGGGACTCATGCACGGAGATTGCCTGACCGTCACCGGTAAGACCGTGGCGGAGAATCTCGCGCACATCACCCCGCCCGATCCGGACGGCAAGGTCCTGCGGGCGATGAACAAGCCCATTCACCCGACCGGAGGCATCACGATCTTGAAGGGGTCACTCGCGCCCGGCGGCGCGGTGGTCAAGTCGGCAGGATTCGAGTCTGATGTATTCGTCGGCACTGCACGGGTTTTCGAACGCGAGCGCGCCGCGATGGATGCTCTCGAGGACGGCACCATCACCGGCGGTGACGTTGTCGTCATCCGCTACGAAGGCCCGAAGGGTGGTCCCGGCATGCGCGAGATGCTGGCCATCACGGGCGCGATCAAGGGCGCGGGTCTCGGCAAGGACGTCCTGCTGCTGACGGACGGACGATTCTCGGGCGGCACCACCGGCCTGTGTGTCGGACACGTTGCGCCCGAGGCCGTCGACGGCGGTCCCATCGCGTTCGTTCGCGACGGCGATCAGATCCGGCTCGACGTGGGTACCGGACAACTCGAATTGTTGGTCGACGACTCCGAATTGGAAGCCCGCAAGAAGGGCTGGGAGCCGTTGCCGCCTCGCTACACACGTGGTGTGTTGGCCAAGTACTCCAAGCTCGTGGGATCAGCCTCGGGTGGAGCAGTGTGCGGCTGATCCCAGCTCGCCGCTAGATGGGCCGGTACCCGGCGCCGACACCTCCGTGGGCATTGATCGTGTCCACGATGGAGGTCATGTTGGTGCCGAGTTCCGGCCCCAGGCACGGCACCCAGAGGTAGGCGTTGACCATCGCGACCAGCGTCGTCCCGACCGTGACCGGGGCTCCCGAATCACCGTGGTCGACGCAGATCTGAGTCCAGGTGGATGCGTCGGCACTCAGGTCTCCCCAGACGACGCCGCAGGTCGTGCCCGTCGTACGGCCTTCCTTGCAGGCTGTGGCCGGGAAGCTGGCTGGAGCGCCGATCGAGGTGATGGTTGCCGCGCCCACCGTTCGAACTGGTGTGACCTTGCCCGGATCGAACTGGATGACCCCGTAGTCCAGGTCCGGGTTCGACTCGACGAACGTGCCGACCACGCCTGCGTCCTCGTTGCTTTCCGGGATCACGAACGATCCAGGACCACCGCAGTGACCTGCGGTGATACCTACGAGTCTGCCGCCGTTGTCGTGACCGATAGTGGTCAACGTACAGACCAGCTGATTGTCGATGATGATGCCCGAACCACCACCCATGGGCGTGGGTGCAGCAACCGCATTGCTGCTGACGATGAACCCGAGTCCGAGTGCCAAGACCAACGCTGCCAGAGCCGAAACAATTCGCTGCAACATCACAATCTCTCCGCCGGTAATCTCCCCGCTGCAAAAAACGCATACCCCGGAAAGTGCGGACCTACGCAGCGTTTCTAGTCGGTAGCTCCGAGCGCTTCGAGCATCTTGCGTGCCTCCTCGAGCTGACGACTCAACTCGTCGACTCGCGCTGCAGCCATGTCCCGTGCAGCGACGATGATGGACTCGACAGCCTCGATTGCGGTGGGCTCACCCAACTCGCGGACAGCTCGCTCGACCGCATCGGGTGCGACCGGAACTGCTTTGCCCGGACGCTTGGCGCCCTGTGTGACCGTCACGCTCCAGTCGTTGTCCGCGCCGGCATGGATGGTGACGCTGATACCGGCCGGCAGTTTCTTCGCACGCTTGACGGCCGGACGAGGTGTCGCGGCAGGGGCAGCAGTGGCAGTCGGTACCGGAGCGGGTGCAGGCTGCGCACGCGGCTTCGGTCGAACAGGCTCTACGAGTGGCTCCATCAGGGGCTCGGACTCCACAACTGGTTTGGGCCGTGGCGCCGGTTTGGCCGGTGCCGCGGAGACGCGGTTTATGCGCAATTCCTCTGCCTCGAAAGGCAATTCGTCGTTGACGCCTTTGGGGCGGATCATCACGGTGTTGCCGTCCACCGACACGACTTTCGCCGAGGTACCGGCTTCGATCCCCAGGCTGGGAGTCGCCTCGCGCAGATAGACGGTGGCGCGCTTGCCTTCGGCGACAGCCGTGGCGAGCGCTGCCAGATTGTCCGCAGTGAGGTGATCCGGCGTTGATGCGGCAGCGCCGGAACGTCTACGGGGTGGCATGCGCAGGTCCTTTCAGAAGTATCTCGTGCATTTCGGTATCGACAGTGCTTTTCTCGGGGCAACTCTTGCACAAGCCACCGACGTGTTGACTCTCACCGCCCGCCTGAGCCCGAGGATCCGTAGACGGTTCGGCCAATTCAGTACTGTTCTCGGGGCACCGCGTGGAAGATGGTGGACAGAAATTCGTTGCGGCAATAAGGAGCACGGTGAGCAGTTCGGAGTCAGAGTGGATCGACGAGGTCACCGAACCCGCCCCTGCTGAATCTCACGTTGCCGAACCTCACACTGCTGATCCGGTCGACGTCGATGCTCATCTGCTCAGCCGGATTCAAGCCGACATCGAGGAGTCCCTCCTCGGCGGACCGCGCTGCTTCACGCAATCGCAGATCGCGGAATTCGCCGGTGTGACACGCGAGCGTGCCGATCGTTTGTGGGTCGCGATGGGCTTTGCCGTCGACGAGGATCCTGACGCCGTCATGTTCACCCAGCAAGACGCCAACGCCCTCAAGACGATCATCGACATGGTCAATCGAGGAGTCATCTCGCAGAGCAGTGAGGTGGCTGCCGCCCGTTCACTGGGGCAGTCGATGTCGAGGTTGGCTGAGTGGCAGGTCTCGCTGATCAGCACACACATCATCGACCAGCTCGCCGACTCGGCAGATCACGAGCCCGAAGCGATCCGGAAGATCGTTCTGCGCCTCGGCGCCGAGATCATTCCCGCTGTCGAATCTCTGCAGACGTACGTATGGAAGCGTCACGTCGCGTCGTCGACGGGCCGCAACGTGGGAAACCCGGGCGAAGAAGTAGCGAGTCGTGTTCTGGTTGTGGGTTTCGCCGACATCGTCGGGTACACCTCGCTGACCCGCGGCCTCGACTCCGCCGAACTCAACGATCTGCTCGAGCGGTTCGAGTCCGCGTCCACCGAAATCATCGGTCGCAACTACGGCTGGGTGGTCAAGACCGTCGGTGACGAGGTCATGTTTGCCGCCGAGAGTCCTCATCACGCAGCCGAGATCGCTTTGCAGATCCAGCAGGCGGTCCTCGCCGATCACGACGATCCGCAGCTTCGGGTGGGCCTGGCCATGGGGCCGACGTTGGTTCGCTTCGGAGATCTCTACGGTTCGGTGGTCAACAAGGCCGCGCGCCTCACCAGCTCTGCTCGTCCCGGCACCGTGCTGATCGACTCCGAGTTGGCCACCCAACTCGGCTCGGACGCCAATTTCAAACTGCGGCACCTTCGTCCGCGACGAGTACGCGGAATCGACAGGCTCGAACAGTACGTCCTTCGACGCAACCTGGAGCCGTGAGCGTCAGCTCGACACTCCGCGTGCAGCCAGAAAGTCGTCCACGATCTGCTCACACGCAGCCTCCCCGAGAGGCGTCAGCGTGGCCAGCTTGGTGAGCACCAAAGGTCCGACCAACTGAGCAAGTGCGACGTCGTAGTCGTACTCCCCCAACGCGTCGATCGCGCCCGGCGAGCGCAGGATCCGATCGAACGCGTGTCGGTACTGCTCGAAAACCGTCTGGCGCAGCGATCGCAATTCGGGCTTGTCCGTGGACAGGGCATCGACGCTCGAATAACCCTTCAGTTCCGGCCCCAAGCCGAGCCAGCACATCGCCGTCACCTGGATCGGTGCGCTTTCGATGGCCTTGGCCTGACTGGTCAACAACTCGAGCAACTGCGCGCGGAGATCGCCTTCACCGGACATCTCCGGCACCGGCGGCAGTAGACGTGCAAATGCCGCGGCGAGTAACTCCGTGCCGCTGTCGAAATGGCGATACAGCGTCGCACGCGCGACGTTGGCCAACTTGGTGACGGCATCGATCGTCACGGCGTCGACGCCGCCTTCTGCCAGCAGCGTGGTCGCTGCGTCGAGCAACCTGGACCTGGAACGCTGTTTGCGCGGGTCCTCGTCGTTTCCCTGCTGTTCGATTCCCTGCTTGTCGATTCCCACCGTCACAACTTCAGTTATACCCACTTGGGGGTTGTGGAACTGCTGTTCTTGTAACGATACTGATGGTCTTGTTTCTATCGGGAGGTTTCGTGAGTAGCGATACGACGCTCGAACAGTCCACGTGGACCATCCGACAGATCTGGATGCTGACGGTCGCGTGCTGCGCCGTCGCGCTGGTCGTCGCAGCGATGGCCGCTCTCAACACGGCCCTTCCCGACTTGGCCCGCGATACCGGTGCAACACAGAGCCAGCTCACGTGGATCGTGGACGGGTACACGCTCACGCTGGCTTGTCTCTTGTTGCCGGCGGGCGCACTCGGCGATCGATACGGTCGACGAGAACTGCTCATGTTCGGACTACTCGTTTTTGCTGCCGGCTCGTCGATTCCGGTCTTCGCGGACGAACCGTCGTGGATCATCGTCTCCCGCGTGATCTCCGGCGTCGGCGCCGCATTTGTCATGCCGGCGACGCTGTCTCTACTCACTGCAGGTTTCCCGCCGGCGCAGCGTGCCCGCGCCGTCGGAGTCTG